>NZ_LYDR01000116.1 GCF_001707835.1 Planctopirus hydrillae | reverse complement strand
AGCCCGGCACCTTCGAACTCCTCCGCAATCCCGAACTGCTCAACTACGCCTTCAGCCCTTAACTTGATGCGTATGGGTCAAACGTCTTCGTTTGCCCCCAGGTCTTTGACTCTCATCACTCATGGCAAACATTCTTGAAAGTCATGAAATTGTGTCTCGGATGCATTTGCGCAGGGGAACTTTGTTGACCAGGGGGCGGATGAAGACATCCGACCCCTGCCACCCGAGCAAGAACGACGCCCTTTCGCACTGTTTTGATTTTTTAGGGGCTTCAGGGCCGTGCCACCCCGTAAGTGTGTGAAAGTCCTGGCAAGGCTAGTCAAGTTATGCCTGACCCGCGACGTGAGCCATTTCTCCAGCGTGGTAGCTGGAGCGCACAAAGGGGCCGGAGGCGACCATGGAGAAGCCGAGGCCCCGGGCCAGTTCACCCAGTTCGTCGAATTCTTCGGGAGGGACATACCGCTCGACCGGCAGCATGTCGGGGGTGGGTTGCAGGTATTGGCCCAAAGTGAGCATATCGCAATTGACCGCCCGGAGATCGGCCAGAACTTCCAGGAGTTCGTCCCGGGTCTCGCCCAGACCAAGCATCAGGCCCGTCTTAGTGAGCATATCGGGAGCTTCTTCTTTGATTTGTGCCAGCAGGTTCAGTGTCCGCTGGTACTCCGCATTGCGGCGAACGCGGTGATACAGCCGGGGGACAGTCTCGGTATTGTGATTAAAGACATCGGGCCGGGCTTCGATGACTCTCGAGATCGCAGCGCGGTTCCCTTTGAAGTCGGGAGTGAGCACTTCGACCTGGGCCCCGGTTCGTTCGCGGACAGCCAGAATGCATTCATAAAAGTGGTTCGCACCACCATCAGGCAAATCGTCGCGGGTGACCGAGGTGATGACGACATATTTGAGTCCCAGACGAGCGGCGGCTTCAGCCACGCGACCTGGTTCATCGAGCTGGACGACTTCGGTCTTACCGCGAGGGACGGAGCAGAAGCCGCAAGGCCTCGTGCAGACATTCCCCAGCACCATGAATGTGGCGGTCTTGGCTGACCAGCATTCGGTGCGGTTGGGGCACTTGGCACTTTCGCAGACCGTTTCAAGTTTGAGGTCGGCGATCACATCCGAGGTGTACTGCATGCCGGCTTGCGGCAGCGGGCGTTTGAGCCACTTGGGAAGCCTCAGACGCGTTGTGGTGACGGCTTCGAGATGCGGACTGGCTGCTGACCCGCAGGAACTGGGTTGAGCGGCAGAAGCCGGAGTGGCGGATCTGTCGCAGCCACCACTTCCACATTGATTGGCGGCAGAACCACTGGCTTCAAAACCGTTAGGCAGAATGGGCAGCAGGTTGGGTGAAGACATAAACTTTCCTGACAGTACGCCGGAGTGAAGGATGCCCGGTCGTCAAATGATAGCGGGGATAATCGAGAGCGGCAGCCAAGTGACGCACAAAAGCTTCACGAACACTCGAGAGAGCTGTCGGTGCCCGTCGATGAGCGGCCAGCGTGGAAACACGTCCATCATGGGTTCCCCAATCCACCAGTCGCAAGGCTGGCGGGGGAATAGAGACGTTAATAAACATACCTTGATGAGTAATGCCCCTGCGGCAGCCTGTGCCAATAAAGGCAAACTGTCCACAGCGGCCAGCCAGTCCAGGTGATTCAGGGTGTGATAGAGCGGGGGCTTTGAATTCGGTCGCCAGGCTCACCAGAGCGGTTTCAAGTCTGGTTCGGTGCTCGAGAAGTGACCAGCCTTTACGATCGATGGGAAGGAGCACGTAGGCAGCGAGCTGGCCGGGAGTGTGCACCCAGGTTCCACCCGGTCGATTGATCCACTGTGTGGGCATTTCGCGGGCGGTGAAATCCACCGGCTCGGCGAGCAGATCCGCCCGGCTGCCCTGTCTGCCAATCGTGACCGTGGCGGGGTGTTCGCAGAAGAGGGCATAGCCTTTCGTGTCGTCACGCGCGAGAAGCTCTTCGAGGAGTTGTTCCTGCAGCCTTTGACCCGAATCGAAATCGACCATTCCCAACAGATGGAAGTGGAGCGCTGACGACGATCTCGCAATCTGGCTCCAATTCGGGGGCGGGGTGGGCATGGAAAAATCTGGCTGGTGAATACAAATTCAAAAATTCGTGCTCGGCCTGGATCAGACGCAAGCTTCTTAACGATATTGTACCAGCAGGACAGGAAGACGAGAGGGTTTGACGATCTGCGCCAGCAAGTTTCCCTAAGGAAAAGTGTTCCAAAGCCCTGTTACTGGCACAAAACACCTGAGGATGTGATCAGTACTCTTCGGCGTCGCTGGAGTCATGCCGGGAATTCGAATCCGTCCGTTCCTGAAGCTCCAGGAGGCGGTCTTCGTCGAGGTGATCGACAATCTGGTACTTGCCATCCCACCAGCGGGAAAAATCGACGAGCTTGCACCGTTCGCTGCAGAAGGGGAAATAGGCATTCACACTGGCTTGCGGCGCGACATGCTGACAAATCGGGCAGGTGGTGGGCCGGATCATGGGTCGTTTCCCCTGAGAAGTCGCTTCGAATGAGAAGTCGTTTCCACTGAGAGACTGGGAACATACTTCTGGTGCACCGGCGGTTTGCAGGCCCACGAAACGTATGTTTTCGCATCGAACTCGTTACGGAGTATATCCACTGAGAGGACGACTTCCCAATTGTTGACGGAGTGGAATGGTCGTGGGATGGAAGTTGTCGATGGGGAATTCATCAATCTTCGGCTTTGCCGTCGTCGCTCATTTTCACAATTCGGGGATCAAAGCGAGCGAGAATTTCGACGAGATCAGACTGTGCCTGCATCACGCTGAGAATGTTCTTGTAAACGCCCGGCACTTCATCAGACCCTGCCGAAATGACACGAACACCTTTCGCTTCGAGTTCTTTGCGAACTTTGGAAAAGTTGAATTGATCCCGGGCTTTGGTGCGGCTCATCACCCGGCCAGCCCCATGAGAAGCTGACTCGTAGCTGTCAGCGACCCCTTTGCCTTTCACGATGAACGCCGGGTCGGCCATGGAGCCGGGAATCACTCCGAGAACACCTTGACCTGCAGGAGTGGCTCCTTTGCGATGGACAATCAGCTCGCGACCGAAATGGACTTCTTTCCAGGCAAAATTGTGGTGATTTTCGACACCAGCAATAATGCGTCCACCAAGCTTTTTACTCACCAGACGATGAATCACATCGTGATTGGCAGCAGCAAAATCTCCCATCAGATTCATGGCAGCCCAGTACTCCTGGCCAGCTTCGCTATCGAGCGACAGCCAGGCCAGGCGGCCAAAATCTTCGCAGCCTCGCGGCAAACGGGCTTGTGCCATCCGGCTGTAAGTATCACACACCGCGGCTCCCGGGCCACGACTGCCACTGTGGCTCAATAGAGCCGTATAAGTTCCAGCCTCCAGGCCCAGTTCCGGACTGGCTGCTGCGAGAGTCAATTCGCCAAACTCGACGAAGTGATTGCCTGAACCGCTCGTTCCCAGTTGGCGACGGGCTTTGTCTTTATGCTCGCGGGTAATCCGCGTGATGTTCCAGTCGGCATCCAGCACCGCATGATCCTGCGGCTTTTCGTGGACTGCACCCACACCAAACCGCGTACCAGCTTCAATCGCATGGCGAAAGCGTTCGAAATTCGTCGACAATTCCGATGGTGGAACATCGAGTACAGAGAGCTTCATGCGGCAGGCAATATCCACACCCACGGCATAAGGCGCGACGGCATTTTCCAGAGCCAGCACACCTCCAATGGGCAGCCCATAACCGACATGAGCATCTGGCATCAGGGCCGCACCATGAGCCATCGGCAGCAGACAGGCCGTACGCATCTGGGCATGTGCAGCCGGGTCGATCTCCTCGCCCCAGGTCTTGTAAGCAGCAGGAACTTCTCGCTTACTGGTAACAGGTTCGCTGATCAGCAGTTGGGCCAAAGCTCCACAGAACTCGTGTTCGACAAAAGCCGCCGGATTCGCCACGACTTCAGCCAGCAGAGTTTTAACATTGATTTCGCGACCATGTTCGCTGGCCTTGATCTGCTGAATGGTCTGAATAGCAGGCACAATCGCATGATCGGGAACACCGATTTTATGCAGTTGAGAAGTGTTCATCTCGATCATCCGAATTCTGTTGGACGCGCCCTCAGCAGGCATGGATTGCTGTGAAGTTGTTGTCGATGTTCCGTTGGTATTGATCCATCAGTCGCTGATGGCCAGCCGATTCGAAGTCAGTGGACAGCGCAAAACCTGGTGAGGTTCACCACGTCTTCTCATGAGGGATTCTCTATGGTGTCATCTGTGGGGTGATAGCCACTGAAAATGGAGAGAATCAGTCCCAGGCCAACAGCAGGAAGGACAATCAGCAGCAGTCGATCGGCATAATTGACAGCCAGATGATGCATGGCCATGCAGACCGCGACGAAGAGGATCGGCACAATCGGGTAGCCTGGAACTTGAAAGGGACGTTCACGGTGCGGATCGACTTGCCGGAGGATCAGAACACTCAGACCCGTCAGGCCCAGAAACAGCCAGAAAAGTGGGGCCGACATCGCGAATAGCGTCGAAAAACCACTGTCAAAGTTGCTCCACGTGATGGTGGGAAGATAACAGGCCTCGAGCAGTCGGTTGAGTGCTTCTTGACCGGTTTTTGTGCCGAAGAGCAGAATCAGCCCGCTACTGACGATCCCCTGCACAATCAACGAGACATAGGGCGATTGCCGGTGTCGTGAAAGCCAACCCAGCGGTGCGAGGAGCCGATGTTCCTGACCAACGGCATGATGGACACGTGCGACGGCCAGAATCAGGCTGTTCAATCCACTGAAGGCGGAGATCGCCACCACGACATGCATGGCCCGGGCAGCGTAGTCCCCCAGCATCAGTCGAAAAAGATCACTGGGTGGTGTTTTGGAAGCGGCCAAACCAGCAGCCCCCAACCCTCGTAAATAGGCCAGATTGATCAGCAGGTAGAGGATCGCCACCAGCCCCAGACCAATCCATAGCGCACGAGGAATGTTCTTCCCCGGGCGATGAATTTCGGCTGCCACAAAACCCGCATCGTTCCAGCCACCGTAGGCGTACATCACCAGCAGTAAAGCGACTCCCAGATTGGGAATCTCATTGATCACCACCGGCTGGCTGAATCCGGGATCGGCACTGCCAAAACAGAGGCCAGCCACGATCAAGGCACTCAGCCCCAGGATTTTGAGTGAGACGAGAATCCATTGCACGAGAGCACCGGCTTGAATCCCGATGAGGTTGATCACCGTCAAGAGGGCGACAGCCAGCATGGCGCCCCAGGCGACTTGCGAAGCAGCCGGGGTGGCAGCGAGATCTGTTAAGAACATGCGATTGGCGAATTCGGAGAAAATCCACGCCAGAGCCCCGATGCTGCCAGTCTGCACGACGGTGAGCTGCAACCAGCCAAACAGAAAACCTGCGACCGGCCCATACGCGCGCGTGAGATACCAGTATTCGCCCCCTGTTCGCGGATAAGTGGTGGCCAGCTCGGCGTAACAGAATGCGCCCATGAGGGAAATGAGAGCGCCGGCAACCCACAGGCCCATCATCATCAGTGGGCTGCCACTCAGGAAGAGAACTGTGGGCGAGGTAAAGTAAATCGCACTGCCAATCACAATCGCCACAATGAGATTGACACCATCCGCCAGTGAAAGATGCGTTCGTGAAGGTGTCGTTTCTCGCTCCTGTGTGGTGTTCGTCACTCTGCTTCCTAGCCTGTTGCCTGTGTTAGCCTTAAGTCGAGTTCGCTTAAAGTCGGGTTCTCAGAGTTGTATCGTGCCAGCCCATCGGCCGCTCCTGAGTGTATCGTGGTCTCAATCTGAGGAAACCTTCCAGCGAGGCGACCAATTGCCAGACTTTGCTGGAATTCTGCAGAACATGCTGGCTGAAAACCACATTTCCTGCCACCGGGGAGAAGGGAGAGGTGTTAATGAACGAAGAACGAAAAAATTCATTTTGGCAATAATGATCAGTTTTGGAGGGATTGGTAAACAATTTTGACTTCTGCAGAGATCTCTAGAGAGTTGGGCCGTAGTCTTTGTGTGTGATGTGTTGAACCGTTGCCGGGTATGTGCATGTCGATTTCTCTCCATCCATTGACCAAAACCGAATTGAAGATTGACGGCTCGCTGGCTGGAAGTCGGCTCCCCTGGGAGAACCTGAATCTGCAGGACGCCGACTTTGCTGTGCGAGCCGTCGAACAATTGCTTCGCCTGGCGATTGATGAGCGTGCAAGTGATGTGCACCTGGTTCCCTCCCCTGCAGGATTGCAGATTGCCTTCCGGCAAGATGGATTGCTGGAGTCGATGGGGAGCTTTCCCCCTGAGGTTTCGCCTCTGATCATCAATCGCATCAAAGTTCTCGCTCAACTGCTGACCTATCGGACAGACCTGCCTCAGGAAGGCCGCCTCAGGCTGCCGGAGTTTCCGGGGGAATTGCGGGCCAGTACTTTCCCGACCATTCATGGCGAGAAGGTGGTTGTGCGCCTCTTTATTGGTTCAGGCCAGTATCGAGTGCTGGATGAGCTGGGCTATACACCCAGGGTGCAACTCGGGTTGGAGCAGGCACTGTTGCAGACCAGCGGGATGCTGCTATTGACCGGGCCAGCCGGGAGTGGAAAAACGACGAGTGCATACGCCTGTTTGAGATGGCTGCAGGAGTATCGCAAGGGGCAATGCAGTCTGGTCTCGCTGGAGGATCCCGTCGAAGCATTTCTTCCGGGAGTTTCGCAGACACAGGTTCGCAGGGGCACGGAATTCAATTATGCCCTCGGATTGCGATCTCTGTTGAGGCAGGATCCGGATGTGATTTTTGTAGGGGAAATTCGCGATGCCGAGACGGCTCAGACGGCCTTTCAGGCCTCACTGGCGGGTCATCTGGTGATTTCCACATTTCATGCAGGCTCAGCAGGAGATGCGATTTGCCGGCTGACAGATCTGGGGGTCGAACCTTTTCTCCTCCGCACCGGCTTGATTGCTGTGTTGTGCCAGCGACTCGTCAAACGACTCGCCAAAGATCGAGAGACTCCCTTGTCAACGAGGAGGTACGACGGTCGTTTTGTCGCTGCGGAACTGATGGAGCCGGAATTGCATCACCTGGCTCGACCCATCATGCGTAAAGTGAATGGCAAGCGTCTTGAGGAACTGGCAGCCCGGCATGGTTTCGTTCCCTTACGGGAGGCACTCGAAGAGGCTGTCCGTGCCGGGAAGACCGACTGGCAGGAAGTTTATCGAATTCTCGGGACTCGACCAGTCGATGAGCGCCGGGATGTGACTTGAGAGATCATGGATTCAGATCATGGGTCAAGAACAGGACTGTCGTTGTTGATGACTGGAGTATTGCCTGTTCACAAGCAGTTTATTCATCTGTAGACTCTGATCGAATGAGTTCCTTCGATTTTATATTCCGAGCAGATTCAATACATATTTAACAAATACATAGTGACCCATTAGAACATCTGCGGGCGAATCATGTCTGCCACACCGGCTGTTGTTATCTCTTCTGCGGCACTCAGGGCTCTGAATCAAGAGCTGGCCCTGCTGATTCGAGCAGGAATTCCTCTGGAAATCGGGTTTCAGCAACTGGGGCGGGGTTCATCGAGCGATCTTGCCCGCCTGGCAGAACGGATTGGCGAGCGATTGCAGCAGGGACAGGCCCTCGATCTCGCAATTGCTTCAGAAAACACGCCGGAGGCTCGGCTCTACGCCACGATTGTCCAACTCGGGATTCGCAGTGGTCGGCTTCCGGAAATGCTGGAGTCGATGGCACATCTGGGTGATCAGATGTCGGCCGTTCGCGAAGAGTTTCACAGAGTCGCAATTTACCCGACGATCGTTGTCGCATTGACGTATCTGTTGATCTGCGGTCTGGCGATCTGGTTTATACCCCGCTGGCTCCTCACGTTGGAAATGTTTCGTATTCAGGGGGGCTGGATCGAGGTGGCTCTGCGCTCGATTCATGACTACGCCAGCTACTGGATGCCTGCGATACCAATCGTAGCCATAATTGTCCTCTGGGCGGCAGGAAGAACATCAATTGTCCGGGCAGGTCTCCTGGAAACGAGAGCCAGTGTCTGGCCTGGTTTGCAGGTGGTGAGTGGTGCTCTGTCATGGCTGATCGGACTTCCGGATGCAGTGCGGTGGGTGCAATGGCTGCATATCTGCGGCCTGTTGACAAAAGAAGGTTTGCCCATTGAAGAATGTTTGAAATCATCGAATTATCTCTTGGGAACCGGGCGTATGCAGCAAGATTCGCGGGAAGCGTTGCAGGCCATTTCCGCCGGTATCAGCCCGGAGGCAGCGCTGTTGCGAATTCGTGATTTACCCCCCTTTGTGGCCGATGCGATTGAGATCGGCATTCGTACCAATTCACTCCCGGTGGCTCTGGAGTTGTCGACCGGTGTGATGTTTCGTCAGTTGCAGTCCCGCCTCGAATGGTTATCGGGATTGATTCCGCTGGTGTTAACCTTGCTGATCGGGGGAGGTTGTGGATTGCTCTATGTGGTGGCGGTCTTCGGGCCACTCATGGTCTTCTGGTCAGGGCTATCACTCCAATCGTAAAAAGGTATTTAAGCGTTATCGCTAAATAAGCCAGATATGTAACCCTTAAGCATGTATGCAGATGCCCATCAAATGTTGAGTCAATAATTATCATCGGCGATCTTGCGGGTGTAGTTTTATAGAGGATGTGAGATGCCTGAATATCTCTATCAAGCGATCAAGGCGAGCGATCCTTCGCCGGGAGCATTGTCGAGAACGGCAACACGCGAAATCATCCGCGGGAGGATGAAAGCGGCCAGCGACAATCTGCTGGGGGACTTGCTGCGTGAAGAGGGATTGGAACTGATCAGTTTTGAGCGTGCCGACCGCCAGGAGTCGTTCGGGCTCGCAGTGCTCCCGATTTTCCCTGAAGTCACGACCGATCATCCGGCACAGACGGAGATCCCGCCAGAACTCTGTTTGCGCCTGCTGGCAGAAGAAAGCCCGTCCCGCAAAGACCGCAAAAAACTGCTGCATGCCTGGAAACGTTATCGACATGATCAGGATCTCGCTGCCACGATCCAGTTTGCCGGTACCGCATTACCAGCAGATCTGGGGGCCTACCTTAACCATTTACAAGATGGTCGTCTGACAACAGCCCTCTTACGCGAATTGATGCTGGCACGGGCCAGAGAAAAATTGTTTCGCCAGCGAATTTTCTTCCAGATTGGAACCCCGTTTTTATGGTATGTCGTCACCGTCATGATTCTCGTGGCTGCAGGGACAATAATTGTTCCTCGATTCAAAATGATGTTTGATGATTTTGGAACTCGCCTCCCGATATTTACCAGCCTGGTGATCGGGTTTTATGATTTTCTGGCCGGCTATTCGCTGATACTGCTTTTCCTGGTCGCACTGGCAATCGGCAGTTGCGTGATCCTGACGCGATTCACAACCTTCGGGCGTTTATACCGCCGGTTGATGATCTATGTTCCTCTAATAGGCCGCCCGATATATCACTTAAAGTCAGCGACCTATACAGAAGTCTTCAGCCTGACTTTGCCCTGGTCATTACCGCTCCCCGTCGTGGCCCGGCTTGCGGCTTTGATTGCCGAAGAGCCTCTTTTTCGAGAGTCCACCGAAGAGTGGATTGAACAGATGGAACAGGGAAAAGCTCCTCAGGATGCGTTTGGTGAAAAGACCTTTCTGCCCGCATCGATTGCCAGTTTGTTCCGCCTCAAGACTTCGCCTCATGGTTTGCAGGATGCCTGCAAGTTATTAGCAGCCTCGTTTGTCATCCGGGCCATTGCCCATGTCAAGATCGGCGTCTTCTGTATGCCCCAACTGATGGTACTGACCTGCGTGCTGACTGTCGGGTTTGTATTGTTCGCCATGTTTTCTCCGTTATTCATGCTGCTCAACAGTCTGGCGTAATGGAGCATCGATCACAGCGTACATGCTGGAGTTCGTGGGGCTTTATCGAGGAGATCGTCATGAGTATTGAAGTTACGGATCAATCATTATGGAACTGATCAGCTTTTCGACGGGACTGAGTCCTCGAAATCTGTTTGAACTTTTAGCGATGTTGGTATTACTCAACGTGCCGCTATTATTGATTACCTTTTTATTGATCGCAGGTTTAAGACTCCCTGCAGCGGGAAGATCATTAACGATCCAGGGCTCCCATTGGCCGATCATTAACTCCATCCTGTTGTTTGCAGGGAGTGCGATTGTCTTTATCTTGGGAATGCTGGCTTTCATGACTCCCTGGATGCTGGTCGATGTCTGGCTGCTCCTCAAGTTGTTGCTGGCGGTGTTTTTATCGATTCCTGGGATCGCCATCGGGATTATTGGCTGGCGTGCCGCCTGTATCCGCTGGAACGTCGAGCGGGATCCCGCACTCCGCTACGATTTACTCCACCACCGCACTCTGAAAAGTGCCCGGCTTAAATTGCGGTTTCTGGCGGTCAATCAAATCTGCCTGCTGGTCATCTGCCTGAGTATCGTTCCCGTGCTGGGACTGGGGGCGTTTATGTTCTGGATTCTGTTGATGACCGTTCTGATGGGTGTCATCACCTGGTATGGGTTCCAGAATCGGGTGGAACAACTGGGTACTCGCTGGGCATTGGTCAGCGTGTTCAGCGGTGGGCAGGATGTTCGCGATGAACTTGTGGGCTGGGATGATTTCCCTTCGCGGGGAGTCCGTCGGCAGATGAGTGCGATCTCGAGAGATATGGATTACGGGATTGAATGGGTGCCTGCGCTGGCAGCCAGTACAGAGATTC
This sequence comes from Planctopirus hydrillae, assembly GCF_001707835.1. GTDB lineage: Bacteria > Planctomycetota > Planctomycetia > Planctomycetales > Planctomycetaceae > Planctopirus > Planctopirus hydrillae. Next base: position 219,431 of record NZ_LYDR01000116.1, on the reverse strand, counting down.
TCGATTCGCCAGATACATTTCTCGCAGCAAATGCTTCACCTCAAGCCTTAGCCAAGTCGCTGCGGCAGGATGTGCAGCAGAGTCTCAATGAATTCCAGAGTGAATTGCGCCAATCGTCTCATAAGCTTTATGAAATCTTTCTCATGACGCTCCTGGTGGCTGCGGGAGTTTATGGATTTATTGGCATATTTATCATTCCGAAGTTAATCAGGATCTTTAACGACTTTGATATCGAGACCCCGTGGTCATTGCAGATGTTAATCTCTGTGAAAGGTCACCTCCTCTTGTTCGCGGGGGCTATGGTTTCGTCGTTACTGGCGACGATCCTTGTCCTGGGGATTCTGCACCGCGGTTTTACCGGCGAGCAACCGTGGGTGCTGGGTGTGTTTGGGCAGATCTTTTATCAACTGAAGCGGCCTTTAATTTTGCGGGGTTTGGCTGCGACGATTCAGGGTGGACGAAGTATTGAAGATGACCTTGATCGTCTGGCCAATGTCGAGGTTTCTACGCGGCTGGCAAATCGATTGCGCATGGTGGCACAGGCGATCCGTCAGGGGTACGACTGGCCGGAGGCGCTGGTTAAGTATCGATTTCTGAAACGACATGAATTACCGCTGATATTGACGGCACGGGAAGCGGGGCAGGTGGCATTTACATTGCGGGAAATCGCCGAGATGCAATTGCGTCAACAAAGTCGCATCTGGAGTTGGTACGCGGAGTTTGTCGGTCCGATCTTTGTGATCATGATTGGTCTTTGTGGATTGGTTTTAGGTTACGGAATTATCAGCAGTTTAACGGCCATGATGAGAGGCCTGTCATGAATCACGACCTCTTGCATAATCACGACAGGCGGTCCCGATTCCATCGTTCTCTGGATCGTCGTAGCGCAGGTCAGTCCGTGATGGTTTCTCGAAACCTTGATCGAGGAGCAAGAGCGGGTCTGTTTCTGCAGGATCTGTTCATCGCGATCATCTTGTTCAGCGTGATGGTGGGCTGCCTCGTGCCGATGTTTTCGTTTGTCGCCCGTTCGCGGCGGCTGGCGTATCAGGAACAGCTCGCCTGTCAGATCGCAGCGAATTGTCTCGATGACATCATCGCTGCCTCAGCAGCCGACCGCGATGCCTTGTATCGGCTATTGGAAAAAGGACGCCATCTGGAGGAATTGCCGGCTCAGCTTCTCCAACCCGAGGCCGGATTGAGTGACTCGTTTCGCGAGCGGCTGCTCGCCAGTCTTCTGGTTGGCGAAAGACTGCCAGTCGCAAAGCTGCAGTTGACCCGGCGCCGAAGTCAGATCGAGTGGCAGCACGATGCTCAGGCGGCTCCATTCGATCCAGGGTCACTTGAGGAATGGGAGGTCGCCATTGACTGGCAGATCACGCAAGGAGCAGAAACTGCGCATGAGAGGCATGCTCCACTCAGGCTGAGTGGCTGGATTCCAGCCACATCGGCAGAGCTGAAATCTCAGCCGCCAGCGACCCTAGAGCCAGCGGTCCAGCAGCCAGCCGCAGACAGCCAGGAGTCTGTTGAGGAGGGTGTTCAATGAGCACACTGAAGACAACTTTATTACGGCAGCGGAAAGTGACTGGCAGGCCGGTGTGTGCCGATGTAGCAGCGAGTCGTACGCGAACTTCGCCCCGGCGTGGGCATTCCTTGATTGAGATGCTGGTGGCGATCTCGGTGATCGGGATGATTATTCCACTCGTCTTCACGATGATGGTGACGATGTTGCAGGCCCAGGCAGGGCAGGCAGATCGCATGATGAGCATGATCAGCCTGCGTCGGCTGGCGACAGATTTCCGGCGGGATGTCTGGAGCGCCTCACAACTCAAGATCTCGGCTGAAGCCAGGACCCTTCAGCTCCAGACTCCGGCCATCACTCATCCCGAAATGACGCGAAAAGCCGATCTCCCGATTACCTACCGCATTGAACAACGTCCCCACGAACTGGTGGTTCATCGAGAAGTTTCAGGAAGCCCGTCGGAAAATGACTCGCCCACGGATGCTCGCAGTACGGCAACTTCCGATCGATATATTTTCCCCTATGCGACTGCGGAATGGATTGATTCTGATGAAAAGGTGCGCGCCGGTAAAGCATCGGATTTGGCATTCGTCACTCTGGAAATCTCCTTGCCACCTCCATTGGTCACAACTCGCACGGGATCGAGCGGCAGTGCGGAAGCTCCGAAAGTGTGGAAGACGCGGATCTCCGCGACAGCCGGGCAATCTCAGATGATTCGTGCTCCGATTAAACGGCAATGGCTGGGTGATCAAACGAAGGGTCACGAGGAGCAGCAGCCAGCCGACGCCACGACACCCGAGAACCGGGGCCAAAAGGCTCCGCCAGCGCAGAATCTTCAGGGAGTCAAGCCATGAAGTCTTTCTCAGAGGGTCAAGTACGAATTGATACGCGGTCGCGACGTGGGTTAGTGACGACGTTTGTCGTCGCTGCACTGGTGCTCTTTGGGTTGACATCCACTGCTCTGGTGATTTCCGCAGTGATGTTATTACAGCAGGGTGAGAGTACACGCCGGACGCTCCAAATGGATTATCTTGAACGGGGAGCCGAAGAGCTGCTCAGGCAAAATCTTGGGCGGGTGTTCTCTACGGAAAGCCAGCAGCAAGATGGCGTGTTGAGTCAACCACTGCAGGTTCTGGAACTCATGACAGGACGCGAGCAGGAACGGGCGCGTATTACCTACCGCCTGATCCGGGAGGAGCACCTGACTCCGCAAGAGAAGGCTGAGAGCCAACTTTGTGAAATCCAGGTTGAACTCATGATTCGTGAGCAAAAGATTGTTTCGCGGCGCTCTTACTTATGGTTATCCCCGAGTCATTAGTTTGTGAATCAATAGACGTTAAAAACAGATCCACATGAAACAATAGTTTACCTATCAAGGCGTCTCTCATGATCAGATTATGGATGCAGTCGATGTTCACCAGACATAAGTTGACCAGACATCAGTTGACGAAGACATGCTTGCCCGGGGCTGCAAGCATGGAACAGAGAGGACTCTTATTTTGTAGAACGCGCGTCACAGCTCGGCAGAGGCAAATTGTCCGCGCGGGCTTTACCTTGATTGAGTTACTGGTGGTGATTGCGATTATCGCCATACTCATTGCGCTGTTGTTGCCGGCGGTGCAGCAGGCTCGTGAGGCGGCTCGAAGAACTCAATGTCGTAATAATCTTCAGCAACTGGTGCTGGCCATCCACAACTATATGGCGGCTCATGAAGTTTTGCCGCCCGGAAGTCAGAATGCCACTGGCCCGGTGCATAACTTGCCGGATGGCTATCACATGGGCTGGATGACACAGATTCTGCCCTATATTGAGCAGCCTGCAGCCTTTCGGCATATCGACTTCACCAGTTCCGTCTATTCACAGGCGAATCAGCCAGTCCGGGGAAAGCACTTTAGCGTCATGCAGTGCCCCAGCTCTGTAAATTCATTTTCTGGCGAAAACCTGCCGGCAAGCTGGGGAGGAAGTACTTCGTATGCAGGAGTGCATCACCCCGTCGGTGCCTATGTCAATTCTAGCCAACTGGGAGTTCTCTTTTTAAATAGCTCAATCCGCTATGAAGAAATTGAAGACGGAAGTTCGAATACTTTATTTATTGGTGAGTATGACGAGCCTCGGGACTACAGGGTGGGGCCTACCCTGGTCAATTTGAGCTGGATGTCGGGGACTCGGGCCTCCCTCCGGAATGGTGGTTTGAGAATTAACGCGTTGAGATCACAAGTATTGAGTCAGTTCCAGGGGCCGATGAATCCACTGGGAGGCGAAGAGAATGCCGGTGAAATGCTTCCGGGCTGGATGGACGAATCGACCAGCGAAGAGACGCCTGGCGAGACAACGAGCGATCCAGCGGCTCCAGCCGGAGAATCCAACGGTGAACCCGCAGCGAATTTGACACCTGAGGAGATTGCACAGGCTCAGATCGACAGGGTTGTGGCCAAAATGGGACCTGCCACGGGTGGCTTTTCGAGTGCTCACATAGGGGGCTGCCATTTCGCCATAGGTGACGGGAGTGTGCGATTTATAAACGAGAACATCGATATGAAGACGTTCCGCATGTTGATGGATCGCCAGGACGGGCGGTTGTTGCCGAGTGACTTCTGATCGAAGTCGGGAAGATGACTGCATGGGGCGCGAATGGAATGTTCAACACGCCCAGGTCAATGGATAAGCCAGCTCCGATGGATGTCAGTCAGCCGGTATCGCTGCGGAAAGAGTCCTGTGTTGTTGAACCCGCTTGAGATCGTATTTCATGAAACCGAAGCTGTGATTTACGGGTAAACAGAAATTGTGGCTTGCATGATCGAGTTGATCACGCGAAGTCGCGAGTTGTTGTTGTGCGTCAACAAAATGTGAACAAACCGAGAGATTTTGCGACGACCGAATGTCTCAACAATTTCTCAATTGTGTTCACATTCTGAACACGCCATGCTACTGGTGATTTCGCTGACAGGCACACAAAGCTTCCTGCAGAGTTCTCTCTGGGCGGCAGATGTTTGCCATCATGCAGCAAATGGTTTGAATTCCACACGATTCCTGAAGATTCGAAAGAATGGGTTTCATGAGACAACTGTTCTGGATGTCTGCACTTAGCCTGATGCTGGCTACCACGGGTTTCTGGAGTGTTCCTGAGGCAATGGCCCAGGGGACAGCAACCAAGGGGACAGCCACCAAAGCTGCTGCAGCCGCTGCAGCCGAAGAAGAGGATGATTATTTGGCCGCCGAGTTTCTCGTGCCGCCCCAGACATCATTTTTCGTGGCGTTCCCTGATGTTCCCGGCCTCGTCGAAGGTGTCAAGGCTTCAACCTTTGGCAAGCTGCTGGCAGATCCTGATTTTCAGCCTTTCCTCAATGATGTGAAGGCGAAGATTGAAGAAGGTTCGAGCAAGCTGAAGGAAGAATTGGGACTGACGCTGGAAGATCTCCTTTCCGTCCCTCAAGGTCAGGTGGCGATTGCCGTGTTTCCCACGGAAAGTGGTGAAATCTCGGGGATTCTGATGGCAGATTATGGTGACTCGGAAGAGACCATTAAGACACTCATCGGCAAGATGGAAGCAGCCCTCAAAGAAGAGGGTGCTGAGATTACTGCCGAGAAGATGGACGATGTCAGCGTGACGATTGTCACTTTGCCAGAAGAGAAAGTGGCGGACAGCCCTGTCAAGCAGTTGGCTTACTTCCTCAGCGAAGGCACCTTTGTTTTCGCCACTTCGAAGGATGGCGCTGCGGCCATTCTGGATCGCTGGGATGGTGAGAACGAAGATGTGTTTGCCAAGAACGAAGCCTTCACTCTGGTGATGGAGAAGGTTGGTCGTAAGGACGACAGCATCGAGCCCGACTTCAAGTGGTTCGTGAACCCCGTTCTGCTGACCGAGCAGATTGCCACGGCTGTTCAGGAACAGCAGCCACAGGCTCAGTCAGTCATTGGTATGCTCCCAGTGCTGGGCCTTGACAAGCTCAAGGGTGTGGGTGGTTCGATGATCATCGATGAAGACGACTTCGATTCGATCGTCAAGACTTACGTCCATGTCGAACAGCCAACCTCTGGCGTGATCAACTTCTTCAAGTTCCCTGCCATTGCGATGACACCACCCAAGTGGGTGGGTGCCAATGCCGCGATGTATACCGGTCTGAACTGGGATTTCCAGGCTGCTTATGCTGCTGGCGAAGCCTTGTACGACTCATTTGCCGGTGGTGGTGCCTGTGCCCGTTTCATGGATTCAGTGGCCCAGCAGCCACCGAATATCCACCTGAAGAAGGATGTGATTGATCTTCTGAGTGGAAAGCTGCACTTCACATCGACTGGAACCGGAATCTCGGAAGAGAATCCTGTGGGTGACCTGACGCTCGCAATCGAAGTCAAGGATACCAGTGCCGCTTCCAAGCTGATTGCGAAGCTGCTCGATCTGGGTGTGGCACCACACGAAACCCGTGATTTCGAAGGTCAGAAGATTTACGAATTCGAAACTCCTCAGGATGGGATTACTCCTGCTCTGGCAGTCACTGCGAACGCGATTGTGATCACAGCCGACGTCAAAGTGATCGAGGGGATTGTTCGCGGCACTCGCACTCCTTTGACAACCTCGCCAACTTACAGCAAGCTCTCGAAGTTCTTCCCGGCGAAAGTCTCGGCCATTACCTTCCAGAAGGGTGATGCACAGCTCAAGACGATCTATGAGCAACTCCGAGCCGGTGAAGGGATTGCTGCCGAAGCAGAAGGGCTCGACTTCAAGAAGTTGCCACCTTTTGAAAAACTGGCCAAGTATCTGCGATCTTCCGCAGGTTACTCGACCAATGACGACAGTGGCTCACTCAGCGTGCAGTTCACTCTCAAGGAAGCCGATCCTAAGTAGTTCAGACTGAGTTCTGCTTACCACCCGGATGGTAAGAACTCTACAAGCCCTCTGTCAGGTAATGGCAGAGGGCTTTTTTGTTAGGTAAGCTCTCCAAAGGGGAGCTGGAATTCATGGTTCACCGAACAGGACAAGCGCATGGCCCGGCTTTTTTTCATCGTACAAAGTACGATGACGCCAGATGATGTGTCATGGACAGCATGAAACTCGCGGTGTGGCGTGTGCGATAACGACTGATTGAGTGGCGAGACCTGTGAATCCGCGTCAAGACAGCAAGCCTGCAAAACGCCCCGTCCGCTCAGCGGGCGACAAACCCGCACCTGGTGTGCTGTCGAAGCTGGCACAGCTCACGCCGGCTTTCTGGCTGGTGATTGGTCTGGCAACCTTGATCCGCTGTTGGGGGATCTGGAATCAAAGCGTCGAACACTTCGATGAAGGAGTTTACGCCTCGAATATCTGGTTTGGACCCGATCAAGGTTACGAATATCCGGCCCGGTTCTTCTATGCCCCCCCACTCTGGCCGCTGGTACTCGAATGGACACAACTGATCGGTGCGATGCTGGGCCTGGGACATCCCGGTTGGTTGGTCATGCTTCCGGGCATTCTTTGCGGTATTGCCCTGTGTGGAGTCATTTACTCTTTTGGCAAAGAGTTTTTCTGTGAGCAGGTGGGGTTGATCGCGGGATTGATGGCTGCCTGTTCGGATCTGCTGGCAAGTTACTCACGCACAGGTCTGACTGATATTCCCGTGACTCTTTGCATGTTGCTGGCGGTTCGCGCCATGATCCGCTCGCTCACAGCTTCGGCTCAGACGAACTTCCCCTGGGGATCAATCTTCGCTGCGGGAGGCTGGACTGCTCTCGGATGGAGCATCAAGTACTCCGGCTGGCTGCCACTGGCGATTCTACTGGCGGCTGAGTTTGCCGGCTGGATCCTCAAATGCCATGTCCTGCCGGCTGCGCGCGTGCAGAAGATGACCGTCAGCATCTGTGCGATTGCCGCCGTGCTGTGGCTCCCTGTGCTCTGGGGACTGCAAGCCACCGGTGGATACGCAGCCGTCTCGGCCAATCATGCCCAATATGTGACGGGTCAGGGGCATTGGTTCACGCAATTCCAGAATCAATGGGAGACGATTCGGCACTACTCGACCTACTTCTCGCTGGCTCTACTCGGATCGAGCATTGTCGCTGCGGGTTATTTTCGAGTGGGTGGGCTCACGCTCTTACACTGCAACTGGCTGATGCTGTTTTGCGTGTTGGCCTTGGGAACAGGTGATCTCACCATCTGGATGATTGGCGGCTTCATCGGTGCTTACTGGGGACTGATGCAGCCGAAGTTTGCGGCAGTCGAGTCAGAAATCCCTGAAATTCGCATGACACAAGTCGTCGCACCCATCGAAGTTCAGAGGATCGCCGTTTTGTTTTTACTGACCTGGATGACCGGGCTGTTGCTCTCGATCCCGATGTATCGATCCTATCCACGACTGCTGACACCGATCTTGCCGCCAGCGTTTCTCCTGTTTTCCTACGGGTACCATCGCTACATCGTTACGAGAACCAATATTTATCTGAATCAGGGAGTGCTGATTGGGAAGATGCTCGTTCGCACTAAGCAGCTTCTGGTCCTGGCACCCCTGCTCTTGCTGGGAAGCTTTTCACCACTTTTGAAGAAGCAAGAGTTTCCGTTCCATGCGTGGCAGAATCGGACTTCCATGCTGGAAACAAGTCGCACATTCCTGCAGACGGTTCGCAGGCAGACACCTTCCGGCAAGCCAGCGATCATCTACGTCTACGGTGAGCCCGCCATTTTCTGGCAATTGCGAGCGCAAGGATTTGTACTCACAGGCCCGGTGCAGGATTTACGATTCATTGAACGCGACTCACCGGCTGAGGTCTGGCTGGTCGTGGGGCCGCACGCCAGAAGAAACTCGCAATTTCTTGAAGCGTGGAAGCAGTCGGGGATGCTGTTCACCAAAGAAAACGAGTTATCCGTGCACGTGAGCGATATCGTGCGGAGAGACGATGAGTCGCGCGATGAAACAGCGATCTTTGAGCTCTATCGACTCCACCCACCCGGATCGAAGCCATGATCGTAGGGTCCGCTGTGCGGACCATATTAGGTGTTTTTTGTTTAATACTCGCCATTGCGTAAATACAGCTCGATATTGAAAAAACATAGGGGCGGAATATGGTCCGCACAGCGGACCCTACGGGGTTGAGGAGATATCTACATGAGAATTCATCGACTGATTGTGGCGATATTGTTCCTGTTGACTTGCAGGATCGCTATGGCTGCGGATCCGACGCCACCTAATATTCTGTTCGCCATTGCCGACGATTGGGGCTATGGGCATGCGAGTGCCTATGGTTGTCCATGGGTGAAGACACCCGCTTTTGATCGCGTCGCCCGCGAGGGGTTGCTCTTTCAGCAGGCCTATACGCCTAATGCCAAGTGCGCACCTTCGAGAGCCTGTATTCTTACCGGGCGAAACTCGTGGCAACTCAAAGAGGCGGCTAACCATTTGTGCTACTTCCCCACGGAGTTCAAAACGTGGGGTGAGGCATTGACCGAGAAGGGTTGGCATGTGGGCTATACGACCAAAGGCTGGGGGCCTGGCGAAGCGAAAGACGAGACTGGCAAGCCCCGCGCCATGACAGGGCAACCCTTCAACAAGCAGAAGCTCACACCGCCTGCCCAGGGAATTGGGCCTAATGATTATGCCGCGAATTTTGGGGATTTTCTGGCGAGTGCACCTGCTGGTCAGCCGTGGTGTTTCTGGTATGGAAGTATTGAGCCCCATCGCGATTATGAGTTTGGTTCGGGGATCAAAAAAGCGGGCAAAAAGCTGAGTGAAATCGATCATGTGCCGGGTTACTGGCCCGATAACGAAACCGTTCGCACGGATCTGCTTGATTATGCCTACGAGGTGGAACATTTCGATCAACATCTGGGGCGGATGCTGAAGGCTCTTGAAGAGAAAGGCCTGCTGGAAAACACACTGGTGATTGTGACTTCTGATCACGGCATGCCATTTCCCAGGTGCAAGGGAGGCGCGTACGAGGCGTCCAATCATGTTCCACTTGCGATGATGTGGCCCAAAGGAATTCGAGCACCGGGGCGCTCCATCGACGACTTTGTGAGCTTTATCGATCTGGCGCCAACGATTCTTGATGTGGCAGCGATCCCATGGAATGAAACCGGGATGGCACCGGCGACCGGTCGGTCACTCAGAAACATCATGGAATCGACACAATCAGGCCGGGTCGATGCAGCGCGCGATCATGTGCTGATTGGCATGGAGCGGCACGATATTGGTCGCCCGCTCGATGTCGGCTACCCCATTCGCGGCATCATCACCAGGGAAGGGCTCTATCTCCACAATTTTGAGCCTGATCGCTGGCCCGCGTGCAATCCGGAAACGGGCTATCTCAATTGCGATGCCGGTGCGACGAAAACGTACATTCTAAATGCCCGGCGGAAAGCTGGAACCGATCCTTACTGGTCACTCTGTTTTGGCAAGCGGCCACGGGAAGAGTTTTATGATCTCCAGCGGGACCGTGATTGCCTGCAGAATCTGGCGGATGATCCAACGCAGACAGCGCGCATGGAAGCACTCAAAAGCCGTCTCTTTGCCCAATTGAAGGAGGAGCAGGATCCTCGCATGGATGGCAAGGGTTATCTTTTTGATGAATACCCGCACTCGAACAAAATCCATCGCGGCTTCTACGAACGATTTATCAAGGGGGAGAAGCTGAATACCGGCTGGGTGAATCCCACCGATTATGAGCCAGCACCCCTCGATTGAGTCGTCTTACGTTCAACCTTTCATTGGGAAGGTCTGGCGTACGGCCAGTCTTTAGGACTTCGATTGTTCGTGGCGAACATACTCTCAAGTCGTGAAAACATGTTGTGGATACATTTGAGTTGGGATCGCCATGGAACTGGGGGCAAACGAAGACGTTTGACCCCAGCCACACTTCAAAAAGCCTTTCGGCAAAAGATGTGTGTCATAGACAGCTCTGAGCCGCAAGCATGGCACAGAGTAATCCTTCGAAGTCATGCGGGCTTAGTTTTTGGCTTCAAACAACCGGGGCGCGCCACCTTCCCTGGGAACGCGGAATTCGGAGCGTGAGCCGGGCATCAGTGTGTAGGTTTCGTAGGTTGAGCCCACCAGCCGGCGGTAGGTCAAAGGTGAGGCAATGCGATAACGGTGTGTCTCACCAGGTTTGAGTGTGTATGGCCCACCCCAGGCGACACCAAGGCCTTTCGTTTCATAGGTAAAGGCTTCCTCGGACTTGTTGGTAATGCGAATGCTGGGTGTTTCGAGAGTTGCTGCCAGTTCCTCGTTCGTCGCCTGAATCTGACTGATCTGGTAACTCGCCTGCCCCAGTTGGACCGGAGGAAGTGCCGAGGCCGCTGCCTCTCCTGTGGAAATCCATTTGGTCCAGGATGAAGAGAGCTGGTCGGCCAGCAACTGATTCTCAATGGTCTGTTCATCCGTCTTGAAGTCGGGTGCATACTTGCCATTCGCAGTGACCTGAGTCTCTGCAGGATAGACCAGTTGCAAAGTGGTGGTGCCATTGGGCAGGTCCTTCAAAACGACCTGTACCGGCATGGCAATCGACAATTCGAACTCGGCTGTGGGCTTAAAGGCAGCGGTCGCATCGGTGCGTGTCCCTACTTTCAGTAAAGCCCGGTTGACCTTGAGAACCAGTGGAGCCGAAACCTTTTCTGAGGCTGGCAAAGCTCCCGCCAGATCACTCGCAGTGGCCAGTTGAATCGGTTCTGTCAGAACAAACACTGTGTTCGCTTCCCAACCTGCGGGGAGTTGACGAAGCCCTGGAAGGATCGTCTTCAGGAACTCGGGATCAGCCAGTTTGGCAAACGATGGTTCCGGTGCATCCATCACGTTGACCCGCGAAAGACCGCTGTCGATCGCCAACTGTGTGAGAGGCCCCAGAACCTCTGGAGAAACCGCCACACGCAGATCCAGACCTGGATCGATCTTTTTCACCGATAACTCACCCCCTTTGACGACTTCGGGACGAGCTGGCTTCGCCAAAGGATCCAGTGATGCGGCCTGAAGTGCCATCACCATGGAAACCCCCTGAGCGTCGGTCACAATCTCCTGGGGAATCAATCGCACCTGCGGAGTGCTGGTGGGCAATGGCCAGACGGCTGAGACCAGCGCACTGGCATCGCCAAACGCGTTGAGATTCAACTGATTTTCCAGTTGAGCCACAATGGTGGGTGCGGCATTCCGGACTTCGCTTTCAATGCGTCCTTTGCGGCTGTAAAGACCACTCATCAGGTTTTCACGCACCATCTCCTGCGTCAGACCGAATCCCTGGGCGGAAACATAGCCTGGCTGAGAGATTGACCAGTTATCGGGAGCAATGCTGAAAAAGACATTCAATGTCTGAAATCGCAGGCGTCCATTTTCCAGATAGGGCCGCACATCGACAGTCAGCCACTCGGGACGGTTAAAGCCCATGTAAATCCCAATGGCACTGGTCTGGGCGGCATGTCGGGCACCGTTAATATAAGTGCCGCCAATTGTGAGGGTGGCGTTCCGCAGTCCCAGTTGAATCCGCAGTCGTTCGGGAGCGACCCCCTGAACCACGACGCGTTCCAATTGAGCGCTATAACTGATGTTCGAGAACTGGACGCTGAACTGTCGGCCTGAGGCGGTTGTCGAATCAAAGATATCGGCAATGCGGCCATAGATGACGCCGTTGTTACCGACCATTTGTGGTGCGGAAGCTGCGACGCTGTCGAGCACGCGGTTACCTAATCGCACTGCCATCGCTCGGGGAATCTCGATCGCCGGTGTAAAGGGACGAGCGGCTTGTGATGCGGCCAGCTTCGCCTTGGCAGCTGCTGTCGTGGGTTGATAGGCGGGTTGAGCAGTGGGGCTCTTCAGCCATTCAATGACCGAATCATTATTGAAGACTTCGTTCGTCAGATCGTGGCCAGATTCCGGGAACTCAGTGAATGTCACCGATCCGCCATCGGCAGCCAGAGCATCGGCCATGGCTTTACCGCTGGCCAGAGGCACCAGCTTATCTTTGGCACCGTGCAGTGCCCAGACAGGTCTGTTTTTCAGCGGGCCGACGTCTGCCGGATTTCCACCACCGGAAGCGATCAACACACTCTGGAAACGATCCGCATATTTTTCACCCAGTGACCAGGCTCCAAAGCCACCCATCGACCAGCCGGCCAGTGTGATCTTTTTCGGATCGATGGCAAAGTCTTTGGAAGCTGCATCGAGTATGGCAATCGCCCGTTCACCGCTGGGTGTTCCTGCCAGCCAGCCACCGGTTAATCGACCGGTTTCATCTTCACTTTGCGGGAAGACCACAATCATCGGGAAGGTCTCTCGCCGGGCTGTTACGGCTGGCCCCAGACCGACAGAAAGCGGCTTCAGACCATCTTTCCCAATCTCACCGGCCCCATGGAGGAAGAGGACTGTCGGGTATCGTTTGGTGGAGTCGTAGCCTTTGGGAAGAAAGACCGTGTACTTATGAGTGCCCAAATCGTCTTTGAGTTCACGTGTGTAGAACTGACCACTGGCCGCCAGCCCGGCAGGAACCTGTGCGACGGCCAATTGCTCAATGGTCAGCGGCAGACCCGGATCAGCCGGGAATGGTTGTGCACAGGCCTCGCGGCTACCGGAAAAGCCCAGCAGGCTGATTGTCAGACTCAAGGAGATCCAGAGTTGTCTCATGATATCTTTCCTGATGTGCAGGTGTTCCGCTGGGTGCATGTTTTCGCTGTGTGTCAGGGTTTCGCTATGTGTTCAGAGGTGCCAGATTTCAGAGTCTTCAGGTCATTCCAACGTGTCTTTTCCCCCGGCTCGAATAAATCGGGCGAACGATTCAATTGCCGGCCTGTTCAGAAATCATCTCCCGAACTGGCAAAGAGCCTTCTCTGGCAAAATGCATTCTAGGGGGAAATACCGATCTCATCCCACAACCTTTACACCACTAACAACTGAGACATTGCTCTCGCAGTGCCACAGATTGTTTAGAAACTCGATTTCTGACCTTCTGACGATGAGCTGGATCGACTCACAAACTTCGGGGAGTTTGTGCCCTTGGCTCAGATGCACAGGCCCTCTTTTGTACGCTTCCTGGGAAATCACAGCACGGTGTTGGTTGCGAAGACATGCTTGCCCAAAGCTGCAAGCATGGCACCACGTCCGCTGAAACTTCACGGAAAGCGTCTCATGGGATATGTTGCCAAAACACCACGCGGCGTCAAAGTCAGCGAATCTTTACAAAATTGCGCAATTGTCACAGTCTTGTGTCTGCACGACTGAACAGATTTGTGCAGTTCTCTTGACACTTTACCGAAGAAACGGCCTGTAACGGCTGTTCGCTCCCCGAAAATCGCCTCCATAACAACTTTTTCAGGGGCGAGTGATCAGGCCATCTCTTGGGATCAAGCCATTTCAGGGGATCTGCCAATCCAGTGAGCCGGGGATGATCTCCTGGATCTCGACAGATGCTCCATCGCGATGCGGAAACTCCGTAAAGCCCTTCGTCCATCACATTCCCGCGAAATTTCATCGAAACGGCCTCTTCTCCGGAGCAGAATTGCCACAAAGGCTGTCAATTCTTGCAGCTCCAGCAACTTCGTGAACTCAGGCGCTTGTATCGGAGTGCGCAGTTTTGGAGACTGATTTGCAGGGACGTCACTTTTCAGTTTGATGAATGACTGGCAGAGGAAGCTTCCTCTGCCCAGGCTTCTGTCGTCCATGCTTTGATTGTTCCTGTCGATCTGGCCTTCTGTTTCAAAGTGAAAATCTGGTTTCGGGGTTCATTGACTCCCCATCATCAATGAAGTCCCCTGTTCCGACTCGTCAGGACGAGAAATGCCCGCCGAGAATAGACCGGCATCACCGAAATCTCCCGAGAGCGTGCCCAAAGATGCCACGCCGGTCTCGATTCCTGTCATTTCAGCCCGTGAACGTCTGGACGCTCTCAAAGAACTGGGACGCTACAAGATTGAGCGCAAGCTTGGTCAGGGAGGCATGGGAACGGTTTTCCTGGCCAGGGATACGGAACTGAAACGTCTGGCTGCGATCAAGATTCTTCCCGAAGACAAAGCCCAGAATCCGATTCTCGTCAAACGCTTCCGTGCCGAAGCACAGGCAGCGGCTCAGCTACGCCACGACAACATTGTGACGGTCTACGACAGCGGTGAGCAGGATGGGTTGCTTTATATCGCCATGGAATATGTCGATGGCCCGGATGTCTTTGACCTGATTCAAAAGCGCGGACGAATTGCACCCCGCCGGTCGTTGGACATCATCCGCCAGACCACACTGGCTCTGCAGCATGCTTACGAGAAGAATATTGTTCATCGAGATATCAAACCCTCGAACCTGATGATCCGGCGGGATGGTGTCGTCAAAATCACCGATCTGGGTCTGGCCCGTTCGATCGATGAGACACTTGAAACAAATATCACGCGTGCCGGTACCACTGTCGGCACAGTCGATTACATGTCTCCCGAGCAAGCCCGCAACAGCAAGCTGGCCGATATCCGCAGTGATATCTATTCACTGGGGTGTACCTGGTATCACATGCTCACAGGGACAGCTCCTTATGCCGAAGGTGCTGTCACCAACAAATTGCATGCGCATGCGGTCAAACCCATTCCCGATCCACGCGATATCAATCCCGAAGTCCCTGAAGGATTTGTTGCTGTTCTGCAGCGGATGATGGCAAAGAAGCCAGCCGATCGATATCAGACACCGGCTGAACTTCTCAAAGATCTCGATGCCCCTTCGCTGAAACGAGTCAGTGCAGCCGATGAGATTGCCCGAGAAGTGGCGCGAGAACTGGAGTCCGATGAGGCTCTGACGCCTGCCAGGGAAAACGTTTCCAGTTCCGGTCGACAAAAACTCGCCACTTCTGGAGGACAATCATCGCTCTCCGGGGGGAACTCGCGACCTGCCGAAAGTCGCGAAGAAGGTCATAAGCCCTCGACCTTGCCACCACGGCGGGCACCGGCTGGGGGCGATCCTTCCACCCCGATTTCTTTTGACTTCCGCAAGCTCGTCATCCCACTGGTGGCGATTGCAGGTGTGGGAGCACTCATCTGGTTCGGAAAGACATTGGCCGATTTTGGCAATGTCTTTGGACTTGGCAGTACACCCGTACCGGCACCTGTGCAGGGTTCATTCTTTGAAAACAATGGATCAGAGACAGAAGTCACCACTCCCACTCAGGCGACACCTGCCGAAGCAGCAGCCGGAACAGACCAGTCCGCAACAGGGACGAACCCATCTCCTGGACAGAATTCCGCTCAAGCTCAACAGGCCCCAGCGAGCAACAACATGTCTCCAGCAACGACGGCTCCGCCGATTGTCGCTGAGCAGGCAAAGCTCCCGGAAGTCCCCAAACCCTCGCTGACAGAACTTCCCCGCTGGACACTCGAACCTTTCTCACAAACCGGTTTGCCAGTGATTACTGTCTCCACTTCGGCATCCGGCCCGGGGACAGCCAAAACCATCACGGAAGCGATCAAACGAATTCCTCCGGCAGGCGCGATCCTGAAGCTCTCCTCAAAAGAGCGTCACGATCTCCCCACAGGCTTAACCATTCGCACCGAACGGCTGCTGATTACAGCCGATCAAGGCTTTGCCACAATTCAATTGCTCCCCGAAGCCGATGGATCATCCGAGACGGCAGGAAAGAAAAGCACCGCTGGCGAAGCTGCCGCAGGAAATGGCGCAAAGACACTCGTCCCGGGACTGACCATTGTTTCTAAACAGGTGCAGTTGGAAAAATTGCACTGGCTGGCAGAAGCTGATGTCTCGGCAAGCCTGAATGCACTGGTTCGTGTCGAATCCCCCCGGCTGACAATCCGTGAATCCTCAATGACGGCACTCCTCGGATCCAATGCCGATCAAGAGCGTGCGCCGGAGAGTCTGCTCACTGCGGTTGACTGGCAGAACACAGCCAACGGTGCCACGTTCGACCGTGGCGGGCAGTTGCTGATCGATACGTTGTTCACTCGTGGTGCACAACTGGGGGCAGTCTCCATTTCTGGCGGTGCCAGCCAGAGCGTGCTCAGGCAATCTTTGTTTCTGGGTGGTGCTGTTCCCCTGGTGCGTCTGAATTCGACCAGTTCGAACGGCAGCCCGAATGTCAGCACCAATGCGTCAGAAGTTCGCCGGGCATTGCTTCTCCAGCATGTCACCGCCTTGACGAGTGATTCGATCGTTGAGATTACGCCACCTGCCGAAGGTCAACCGGTCGATGGTTTGTGGCTGGGTCTGTCGGAAAGCGTGTTTGCTGCGATGTCGACAGGTAAGAAGAATTCATCCCTGATTCGAGCGGCTGGTTGGCCGCAGAATCCGAATCGTCAGGCCGATGAATCGCGCCTCGTCGATTTTTCGATTGCCAGCGAACGCAACCTGTGTTGTGGATTATCGAGATTATACGACTCGGGTGAAAGCACAGGGCTGCAGGTGACAGACCCTCTGACCTGGAGAAGATTCTTTGCCACCGATTTTGACGGGCAGGCTCGACCAGCATTATGGCCTGGGAATTCACTCCCGGTGAATCCTGCTGAAATCGAAAAATGGTCGCCCGCTCTCGTCGATACATCGGCGATCCCTGAAGCTCCGCTCTCGAAAACCTCAGCCATACTGGGCTGTGATGTCACTCTATTATCGACCCCGGCATTGACTGATCAAAGTTGGTCGAAAGTTTCGACACCACTGCTCAAACTCAGGCAGCAACTGGATCCGGCAAACCCCAAAGAGACGACAGCACTCGATCTTGCCACTTACGGGAACGATCTGGGCCAGCTCCTTTCGCGATCCGATATTCCTCAGAACGGGCATCTGGAAATCACCGGATTCGGCATACGGACGATGACCCCTGTCATTCTCAAGAATCGACGGCTGATCCTCACGTTTAACTCTCCACCGGATAAAGCCCCGCTGGTCATCCAACCCAAACCTGCTGGTGATAAAAAAGGCCTCTTTGAAGTCGAGGGAGGCTCGCTCGAAATTCGTCATGCCGTTCTAAGAGGGGTTGGCGGTGGAAAGCCGGCACCCGAGAACTTCTTCGTCAGTCGAGGTGGCACCATCATTTGCCGCCATGTGAAAATCGAAGGCGGGATGACCGAAGACTGGCAACCGAAAGATATCTTCCATTTGACCGGCAGTGGCAAAGGCGAACTCAATCTGGGCTTTGTCGAATCTGTGGCTCAATCGCCCGGTCGATTCGCAACTTTGCAGGGTGTGCAATCTTCGGCCCTGCTGCTGCAAGCCGGAGTTGTTAATGGTGTCGCCAATTTTCATGTGGAGCCGGGTCTCTCCAGTGGTACAGACTGGCATCAGATCGATCTCCGGCATGCAACGTTATTGGCAGGAGAAGGTGTCTTCCGCCTGTTTGGCACCGCAGAGGATTTTCGCTATCCACCGGTGATGGCACCGGATGATCAGCGGAAATCAAAGCCCCAGGGCAGTGTTCGCATCGTGACGGATACCAGTATCCTGGGGAAACTCAGTGGCTTTGGCCGCTCGGGCCAGCCGGCGGCACTGATCGAAGTTCCCGAACTGGCCGATCTCACCCGCTGGGCCGAATGGCATAGTCGTGAAACAGCGATCGGGCCACTCCCGGATCTGCTGATTCGCTCAGCCAGACGGCAGATTCCTCTGGAATCGACTGCGTGGCAAAAAGCGTGGACAAACCCCTCGAACACCAATTTGATCATGTCACCCGGGTTCGTGGCGTTTGCGAAAAACTGGCCCTCGCAGCCGCGAGAATGGAAGGAGTTGCTCGCCAGCCAATTCCAGCTTTCTGCTGCAGCCAAAGCCGCCAAAGCGGGCGAGGGAGAACTCCCCCTGGGTGTCACAATCGAGGCGTTGGACGAACTTGGCCCGCTCAAGAAAGGGAAGCCCTCCGCCACCAACCCAGAGAAGTCGAATACCAAAACCAATCCCGGTTTTTAGAGTCAATCGCCTGACTCATCCTCGAACAAAAACTTCCCTGAAGAGTCAGAGGATGATGAGAATGAAATTCAGATTAGGTTTGTTTTTGATTTACCGCTAAACTTTGACCAGAATTCATAATTGCACATGATTGATCAACCCACATCGATTGTTCGATGCTCTTCAAAAATTCAACAGTCACCAGCT
Source organism: Planctopirus hydrillae (assembly GCF_001707835.1). Lineage (GTDB taxonomy): Bacteria > Planctomycetota > Planctomycetia > Planctomycetales > Planctomycetaceae > Planctopirus > Planctopirus hydrillae. The sequence continues at coordinate 200,906 of NZ_LYDR01000116.1, read as the reverse complement.
CATCTTCACTGCGGAGAATCTTCTATGAATGGCTCACCCGTTGCGGATCATCCCCATTTCCCTTCGGCTCTGGCACAACGTGGCCTGTCCCGCAGTCGCAGTGGCTTCACTCTCATTGAACTGCTGGTGGTGATTGCCATTATCGCCCTGCTGATTGCCCTGCTATTGCCCGCTGTTCAACAGGCACGCGAAGCCGCTCGACGTACTCAATGCCTGAGTGCTCTGCATAACCTGATTCTGGCCTTCGAGAACTACGAGAGTGCGCATCGCTCCTATCCTTCCGGATGGCTCGATTCTGGTAATGTCTGTACCGAAGCACTTTCCTTTCCTGAACCTGCTCAAATTCCCCTGGCTGGCAATCAGGTGCTTACTTTGACCAACTGGACCATGCCCGATTTCTGGGCCTGGAATGCTCTGGTCCTGGCACAGCTCGACCAATCGACCATCAACATCAACTTTGGCATCCCCAAGCTCGATTCCAACAACAGTTGCGCGCCAGTCCCCCAGAATCTGCAGGCCGCACAGACCAAGATTGATATCTTTATCTGCCCCAGTGCGACATTGCCCAATGCCCGCCCGAACAACTACGGTTACTCCACTTACCGTGGTGCTGCCGGCACCTCAGATTCCAATGGCCCCCGCTACAACGGCATGCTCTATCGCAACAGTGCCGTGGGCAAGCGCGACGTGACGGATGGCCTGGGCCAGACGATTGTCGTGGGGGATTCGCTCTTCGGCTTCTGGTCGGATGGTTATAGTTGCTGTGTTTCTTACCCGGATGGTCAGCAGCAATTGTTTGATTTCCATGCCGCCAATGGAACAATCAATCTCTTCTCCTTCGGCAGCAACCATGGCCAGATTGCGAACTTTGCGATGGCCGATGGCTCTGGTAAGTCGATCTCGAAAGCGATCGACAGCACAGTGTTTCGCGCTTTGCAGACACGCAATGGCCGCGAGAATGTTGGCGACAACTTCTAATGGCTTGCCTCGATACGTTTTCATCGCTGGCTGAGAAAATCCTGGCGGCTACCACATGAGGGAGCCGCCAGATTTTTTTGACCAGGTCACTCCAGTTCAAAGAAAGCTCTTTCGAAATGCCTGCACCTCTTTCACGACGGGAATGGATCGCCACCACGGCAGCGACGGCTATGACTGCAGGAGCGGCATTCACTTCACAGCCAGCTCATGCCGCCGGAGCTGACTGGCAAGTGCCAGATGCCCCTCCAAAAGTTGCGCGCCGTCAGCCGATTGGCGTTTCGACCTATTCCTTCTGGCAGTTCAAGCCAGATCAGAAACTTTCGATTGAAGAGTGCATTCAGAAATCTTCCGCCTACGGCTTTGATGGCGTCGAGATTCTGCACCGGCAGATGACTGATGAAACAACCGCAGGCTTGCGCTCCATCAAGCAGGTGGCCCTGCGAGAAGGCATGCCGTTGATTGGACTTTCGACTCATCAGACGTTTGTCTCTCCCAAGCCTGAGGTGCGCACCAAGAATATCGAGCACACGATTCATTGCCTCGAACTGGCACACGATCTGGGCATTCCCACCATTCGCGTCAATACCGGCACATGGGGAACACGCAAAAACTTCGACGATCTGATGGCTCACAAAGGGATCGAGGAGGTTCTGGAAGGCTACACCGTCGATCAGGGGTTTGCGTGGGTGATCGACGCGTTTGGTGAATGTGCCCGAGCTGCGGAAAAGCTGGGTGTGGTGATGGGGCTGGAAAATCACTGGGGGCTGGGCCGCACTGCCGATGGAGTGCTGCGGGTGATTGATGCCGTCAAATCGCCGTGGCTGGAGGCGACGGTCGATACGGGCAATTTTCTGGAAGAGCAGTACACGCAATTCGAAAAGCTGTTGCCTCACGCCGTGCTCATTCAGGCCAAGACTTATTACGGCGGCGGGAACTGGTACACACTCGACCTTGATTACGCCCGTTATGCACAGTTAATCAAGGCCTCAGGATATCGCGGCTTTGTCTCGCTGGAATTCGAGGGCAAAGCCAACGCTTCGGTCGCCATACCACAAAGCCTTGAGATGCTCCGCTCTGCCTTTGCAGGGTAAGGCGGCATGATATTTCATGCCTGCAACGCTGAAGAGTTGCCAGTCAAATGGGAAACGCATGGCGCGGCTTCTTGTTGTCGTGGAGATGTCTTTTAGACTCAACTTTGTATGCATATAGACCTTAATTATGCGTGGAGACTGTGTGGCTGGGGTCAAACGTCTTCGTTTGCCCCCAGATCATGGGACTCTGAATGTTGATGGCGAACATATGCTCAAGCCGCGAAGCATGTTCTCAGATGCATTTGTGCTCTTCCACGCAGACGAGAGTTCTTTACCCCTTCTCCCGTTCCGACGGGAGAAGGCCGGGATGAGGGCGAGTTCGAGCGTATTTGGGGATCTATTCACAACCAGCTTTATCGCGAGCTGCTTTTTATCTTCGCTCTCTGACAGTCAATCTGCGCTCCTGCGGATACCTCACTGACTGATATACATCGAACGGAAAGACCCTCACCCGGCACTCCGTGCCACCCTCTCCCACGAAGATGCGGGCGAGGGTTCATTTGGGAAACGCATGGCGCGGCTTCTTGTTGTCGTGGCTTTGCACGACAACCCAGCCACGAGTTGGCCGTGCCACCCGGATCGAGATCCATGGCGAGTTGTCGTTCTGAGTGGCATGCTTGCTCAGAGCCGCTGTCTATGACACGCAACTTTTCACCCACCCATGGGTAGCACGACCCTGGAGCCCCAAAAATCAAAACAGTGCGGAAGGGTGAGGTTCTTGCCCGGGTGGCAGGCGTCGGATGTCTTCATCCGCCCCCTAGTCAATCGATTTCCCCAGCGCAATTGCATCCGAAACATAGATTCATATCTTTTCATGTTGTTCGTTATAAACGATCAAAGTCTAAAGAACTGGGGGCAAACGAGGACGTTTGACCCCAGCCACACTTCAAAAAGCCTCTCGGCAAAAGATGTGTAATAAACAGCGCAGAGCTGCGAGCATGGCACTTAAGGCGCAGTTGCCTTGTCAAACACTCTTGAGGGGCGACGTCCGAATGACCTCGGGCCAGCAAGGTCAGTGCGAGCGTAGGCCATTACTGGCTGATGGACAGCGACGACGTTTGTAACGCGTAGCCGTCAGCCATGGCCACCGAACGCTGGGCTGACTCTTCCGAGATGACTCGCTTGATATGCCGGTGGCAGGCCATACAGCCACCCCCTGCACCGCAAGCCGAAATCACTTGCCGTACCGTCTGCAGCTCACCGATCTGAACGGATTCCCGCACCTGATCTTCCGAGACTCGCAGGCAATGGCACAAGTACCGCCTCTGGCTCACCTGAGAAACCCGGCAAGCCGACTCTCTCCCGTACGCCGAATCAGTCAGGCAGCCAGTGTCTGAACCACAGAGAGAGCTGGCACCACAAGGTGTGCTCGAACCACAGGGTGTGCTGGCTCCACAGGAACCTTCCATCTGACAGTACTGTGGACTGGGACACTCGGACGATTGGGCCGCAACGAAGGGAGCGGAAGATGACTCCAAAACCTGTGAAGAGTCACACTGCACCCCTGTGGCGACCGCCTGGGCGAGTGGCACATGACCATCATCAATGGAGAAAGAAATCGTCATGAACAAATTCAGTCCAACTCAGGCGGGAGAATCAGGCTGGAGACTGCAATTGAGACTCAGTGTCAGAAGTTACAATTGAGTATTGGGGTTCTCCGAAGGATCGTCAACACTTTTACGAAAAAAAACAGCAATTGTTGTCAAAAATCCGACAGACAGAATCAGGGCAGAAAAGCGTCGCAACTACTTACCAAAAAATGAGATGCGATCATTTCCATCGGTCGCTGATTTCTCAGAAAAGATTGACGACCAGCCTCGAGAGCTCGCGGAATTGCTGGGGAATCATCATCGAGGCCACGAAAAAGATGGCGATCGTCGCCACCCACAGCAGTCCATCGGTTAACCGGCTGGGCTGAAGTGCGGCGTGGATTTTCTGATAGCGGAAGTAAATCGTCGCGGCAGCAATCATCGGCAGTGTGATCGCCTGAGCGATCCCTCCCAGTTGCACCAGCAGCTTCGGATCATGCAGCACGAGGTAGAAAAACAGCGCCAGTATGGGAAAGAAGAGACAGAACCGCTGAATGATCTTGAGCCGCACTTGTGCGACTCCTGCAGGAGCTGCACCTGCCAGAATCACAAAGTCCGCCGCCAGTCGACTGTTCGCTGCACAGGCCAGGTAGAGCGTCTTGAAAAGGACGGCCCCTGCTCCCACGAGAAACAAAATCCGCGTCCACTGCCCGAATGGCCCTGCATACATATTCGCCAGCGTATTAATGAGCTGGCTTCCTTCGGGATGCAGGCCCTGGGGATGCAGCACAGCCGCACCCAGCAGATAAAACGCCACAGTCGAAATGGTGAAGACCACCATACTGACCCACGCATCGAGCTGCATGACTTTGATCCAGCCTTTGGCCCGGGCCTCCCATTCCGGCGAGCCATCGTACCGACCCACAAAGCGGGCATAGCCTTTCTCCAGGCACCAGTAGGGATAATAAAACAGCTCGGTCGCACCTACGCCGGTAATGCCAAAGACTGCAAAGGCAGTCATCATGCCCGCCGGGGGTGTTTGGAACTGAAAGCCGCTCGCCAGTTGATTCCAGGAGATCGAGTAGTCGGTCCACGCCAGAGCTGCGACAGCCAACATGGTGATCGTTGTCACACTCACCACAATGATCGTGGTGAGCCACTCGATCCGCCGATAACCACCCTGATAAATCAGCAGCATGGCTGCCAGGCAGGTGACAATCGCCCAGACAAGTTCAGGACGAGCGGCAAACAGGCCTTTTGTCGCAGGCACGAGCTGCACAATGCCGGCTGTGATCTGTTCAGAAAATCCCGGGAACGCCAGTTGTAAAACCTGTCCGACACCTCCTGTCATGCCACCTAACTGCATGACGGTGCAGAGCATCATCCCGAACCACCACCAGACGAGCCAATGCGTCGGAAAGATCCGCCCCGGCAATTCGTTGAGCGCCCCCAGTGTCGGCTTTCCCGACGAAATGGCATATCGGCCTAATTCCACCTGCACAAAGACCTTGATCACACAGCTGAACAGGATCAACCACAAGAAGACAAAGCCGTTTTTTGCGCCGAGAGAGGTGGTGAGAATCAACTCGCCAGAGCCGACGATTGTTCCAGCCAGAATGATTCCCGGGCCAATCTTCAGCAGTGCTGCCGCGAGTGACCTGGGCGGTTCCTGCACATCTTCCGGCGGGAGTGCATAAGGATCGTAAGCCGCAAGTTCTTCAGACATAGCCACTCGCTGAACATCCAAGAGTTCGTAATCATCGAGAAATCGACAGGAAATCCCGGTAAGCATAACGAATCATTGATGCTTTCGCGATGCGTCCTGAACCTCGAATGTCGCTGTCTGCCTGAGGCTCATCACATCGAGCTATCTGGCGGCCGGCGTGATCAGAAGCTGACGAAATTCGACGGGGCCATGATCTCCCTGAAGCATCAGTGGGCCGGGCTCGCTTTCGTGGCTATCGAGTGCTCCACCAGTAATCCCCGGGATCAGTTGGCGATCGATGACTCGTGTGCCATTCAACACCACAGTCACCCGGCGGCCCACCAGTGTGACCTCCAGTTTCTGCCACTGGTCAGGGCCCAGGGCCGCATTGTCGGAAGGTGTAAGAAAGCCATAGACCCCGCCGATGTTATGGCTGTCGATGGCCTTTCCCGAATGGTCTTCAATCTGCACTTCGTAGCGGCCACGAAGGTAGATTCCACTGTTGCTCCCTTTGGGGTAACGAAACTCGGCAAGCAGTTGGAAATCTTCAAACGTCTGTTCGGTCAACAGGTTATTCCCCGGCTTGGCATTGGTGAGGATGCCGTCAATGACCTGCCACCCATTGTTGGCCTTGGGAAACTGTGGCTTCCAGCCGGCAAGACCTTCTTTGGGAATCAGATTGATCGGTGTGCCCCAGGCGGTTGGAGAAGCATGATCGAGGGCCGGTGCTCTCTCGGCTGTCCAACTCAGGACTTCGCCCTGGCTCCCCGTGAGTTCGCCCTGTAGAAGATTTCCTTGCAGCGAACCTTTGATCTGAATGTTCTGCGAACCCCCTTCCCACTGAGGAGGAACCACGAACTGGAAGTTGTCGCCATTGACGACAACCTCTGAAATCGGACGAGCCGAGCCAAATTGCCCGACATATCGACCCACAATGGTTTTGCGTCCCGATTTCTCGAACTCCAGCCACGAAGGGAAAGTGGCACCATCGGCCGATTTCACCGTCACATCCCAGCGACCAGTCAGCCCGGGTTTGACTGTCTGCTGAGCAACAAGAGGTTCAATGCCATCCATCACTGCCAGGGCGCAGATCGTCAGAATCCAGGTGATCGTCTGTCGAAGTGTCATCTGCTCGAAACCTCAATAGCAATGGGTCGGAAAAGAGATGGTCGGAGAATCCTCTACGACCGAATTCTCTGCGACATTGGCGAGAGTTCGCGACACTTGTCAAGGAAGTTTGAAAGGAATACGTTTCCCGGGAAGCAACTGCGAGCTGTTAGTCGCGAACACATGCTTGCCCAGAGCTGCAAGCATGGCACACAGCTTACCACCCAAGACAAAATCGAAAGTGGTGGGAGGGCATGCTGATGGCGCGGCTTCTTGTTGTCGTGCCTTTGCACGACAACCCGGCCACAAGTTGGCCGGGCCACCCTTGGGTGGCAGTGGTGTGGCATCGACAGCCCAGAGCTGCAAGCATGGCACACAGCCGAAGAAAAATGGGTCAGCGCTTTGGATCAGCGTGAGCCAGGGTTCAGCGGTAGATCCACTCAGGTTCGCCATCGAGGCGGATTTCGAATTCTTTCTGATCGAATTCGTCGCCGGGACGCCAGTACTTTTGCATCAGCGTTTTGTGCTGCACCAGTGGCTGTCCATCGGGCCCTTCAATGGTACGAATCCCATTGGAAAAACCGGTGAGATAGACGGTGTAGCGTTTGGCCTTCGGATTCACATTGCGAAAAATCGCCACGCCGGAGATCGCCTGCTCATCGGGTGATTTGGGTTCTGCGGCGGGAGGAATGGGAGCCACAGCTTCCACAGAATTCTGGAAGGTAAACTTTTCGCGTTTGTTGATGGCCGCCAGTGCTTCGGGGCAAATCGTGTCCTGGATCACTTCGGGAGTTTCCGATTGTGTCACCAGTGTGAATTCGGGAACGAACATGGGTGGCAGAACGGGCGGATCAAACTCATTGACGGGCTGGTTGTCGACTTCCCGTTGTGCAATCGGGCGATTGAAGGCGCGATACGTCATGTACCAGATATATTCGGGCTTCTTTTCGCCCGTTTTCGGATCTGTCACTTCGACCACGATCTGCCGCATGGGTTTGAAAGCGATATCCATGACCCACAGATCACTCTGGGCCACACGTTCTTCGGCTGTCGAAACACCTTTGACAAGCTGCTCGCCACCCAGCAGCACCTGGGCTGATGCCTCCTGCGTGAAAAGCAGGCCTGTGCTGAGTGCAGTCACAGCCAGCAGGCTTCTCACAGCTTTTCCAGCCCATGGGGCCGAACCAACAATTGTGTTCACGAGAGAGTTCGCCCGGCAGATTGCTGTCTGGTCGTTATTCAAGCGTGTCATGCAAAGCTCCGATCAGCAGATCCTGTGCGGTTCTGGCTGTCTCACAATCAGTCATAGCGAGGAAATCTCTGCGAACCCCGATTGACCTGCCTTCTGACCTGAGCAGAAGAGTCAACCAGGCTCACTCAGTTTCCATGTGGACAATCTTCCTAGATATAGAAACGTCAGCCAGAGGGGGTCAAGCCGCGATCGTCGCAACTCCTCTCGAATTGCAGAGTTCCTGCGGCTGTGGAACCGGTCGTAGCTGGATTTCCTGAAAATCGGTGCTGTCTCTACGGATTTTTGAACGGATCGGCTGGTCGATCCCCACTTCTATAGTGTGGAGCCTGGCGGAAGAGCATGCCAGTTCAAATTCTGTCGATGACAACGATTTTGCGGGGCGCAATGATGCGACTGACTTTACGGACACTTCTGGCCTATCTGGATGACGTGTTGCCACCCGCCGCAGCGAAAGCCCTTGGAGAGCGGATTCGCGAAAGTGACGATGTCCAGCAACTCGTCAGCCGCATTCGAGAAGTGATCCGCAAACGGCGTCTGAACGCTCCCGCGATCTTTCCGGATGGTTCGGGTCAGAATCATGTCGATGCAAATTTTGTGGCCGAATATCTGAACGATCTTCTGACGCCTGAACAGGTTGTGGCCATCGAGAGCCTTTGTCTTGAGTCAGATGTCCATCTGGCAGAAGTGGCAGCCTGCCACCAGATTCTCACACTCGCTGCGGCTGAACCTGTGACATTCACCGCGGCGGCCCGCGAACGTCTATACGCCCTGATGGATGGGACACCCATCGAAGTTGAAAATGCTTCCACAGCCAGTGCATCCACTGCTGGTCGTCCTGCGACAGGCGAGGCCACGGATGCAGCCCAGGCGGATGCTCCACAAAATGGTGAGGGTGATGGCTTCAAGATTGGCGATTCCCGCAAAACCACAGGAATCGATCTGGAAAAGCTGGGGACGAACGCAGGTCGTTCGGCGGGTGTGGCTGCCACTTCGCGGCAGATGTCGCCTGCTACAACAGGGAGCGAAGGCAAACAGCCTCAGCGGGAAAAGTTGAGTGTTCAGGCTGAACTGGATTTCTCTCGGCCAGTCGAAGAATCCCGATGGTCACGCCGGGTCCTTCCGATGGTGGCTGTTGTCGCAGTCGGGGTGGCCTGGCTGGCGATCCTGCTGCGTGATCCAGGACTTAAAGAGGGTGTCACCGGACGCAAGCCCGCAGGAACTCAGGCCCCCACAGCGATCTCTGCCACCACGGCAATTTCTGCCCCAGGCGCAAACTCGGGAGGTGAATTGGCTGCCAATGCGGCTGCTCCAGCGAATACTCCTGAGAGCAATCCTCCTGCCGTTGCGGCAGCCAGTGGGAATGGGCCAGCAGGAGCGGCGACTCCTCAAGCCGAGGGTGGCACAGCACCGGCTGTCGCTGGCAATTCATCGGTCAATCCTGCGGCCAATCCTGCCACAGTAACTCCAGAATCAGCGAATGTCGTGGCGATGGCTCCCGGGACTTCCAACCCGGAGGCCGGAAAGACATCGACTGCCAATTCTCCAGCCAATGCAACTCCGGTAGCCGCCAATACAGGGAATGCCGCGACAGCATCTGCCAATCTCCCGGCAGCGGCGCAGAGTGCAGCTTTACCTGCGGCAGTTCTGCCTGCCACCACAGCCCCGGATTCCGGGAATGCGACAAAATCCACGAGTACAGGCCGGCCGGAAATTCCCGGGGAATCGTTCCTTCCTGGCACCACTATCGCCTACGCTTCAACCGAGAGTGTGGCGATTACGCGAGATGAAGAGACCGCAACCTGGAAGCGGGTCGTTCCTCAACAACAGATGACTGTGGGGACTGTGCTCGTCGTGCCAGAACCCTTTGAAGCCCGCTTTGAAGTGGCAGTCAATCAACGTGCCGGGGCGGCTGTTTCCCCAGAAGCTCGCCCGGCTGCAGTCTTGCAGTTGGATGTCCTTCCGGGTTCTGTCATTCGATGGGGCGGAGCCGTCGGCAATGCTCCTGCTTCTCTGCTGGTGGAGCGAGGACGTGTGAGCCTCAAAGGGATCTCCGGGCAGGAAGCTGCCTTGGGCAAAATCGAGTGGGCCTTTCAGGTCGGTTCGACGGTCGTGAAAGTTATCCCGACATCAGCCGATCTCATCGCGGGTGTAGAAGTTCAATGGCGTGAGCCCACGCGGTTTGAGCAGGATCTGGGGCTGAATCGACTCACCGGCGGGTTGTACATTGCCCGGGGAAGTGCCAATGTGATCGTCGGGCAAGGTGAAGCTCGTCAAGTCTCCCAGGGGATGTTCACCACGCTGACGAATATCAGCCAGCAGCCGGAACATCTCTCAGCCACACCTCCCATCTCACCGGCATTGCCCGAATGGCTGACTGTCGACTCGCGACCTCTTTCTCCCGCGATTAAGCGATTCGCATCATTGTTTGAAAAGGAGTTCGCCGTTGGTGCCGCGATCGATCTGAATATGCTGGCTCTGGTCGTTGATCCCCGTCCTAAAATGGCCGAACTTGGTGTGCAGACGTTAGGGCTCATGGGGCGGATGGATGGCTTGGTGGAAGCTCTGGCAAAATCCGAACATGAAGAAGCCCGCATGAGTGCCTTCATCATGCTGCGGGAATGGCTGGGGCATTTGCCAGCCGCAGGGAGCGTGATTCGCGAAGAACTTTCCAGCGAATATGCCGAAGCCGAGGCGAATTCTGTCTACCGGCTCTTGTGGGGTTATTCTCCAGCCGATGCCCGTAATCGCCTCACATCTCAGGAATTAGTGGATTACCTGGGGAATGGCCGCGTCGAGATCCGTGAGATGGCGTTTTACTACATCCAGAAGCTCACGGGAAAACGCCTCGATTACCGTCCACTCGATAATCCCAGCCGGCGGGAAGCGGCACTCCAGAAGTGGTACAGCGTTCTGCAGAAGGATGGAGCACTGCTGCCGAATACCCCTGTGGATGCGAAAATTCCCGAAGGAACCTGATGGGAATTCGGCAGAAATCGCCGGTGAAGGGCCTGATTCTGCACGCGAGGCGGAATCTACGCCCCTCTGAAAGAAACTCTCATTGTCGATTCATACTCATCTGGGCCATACTACGGTCTACAACGCCCCATTTTGACGAATTTCTTTTCGGCCAGGCCCAATGAAAAAGCCTGGGCAGGCCGACCGATCTTTTCAGGGAAAGGATTCCCTCATGTCTGTTTCTGATTCAACGTCTTCCCAGGAAGGTGCCTTCCCTGCGGGCTCGCAGCGAGTGGGGACACGCGCTGTGGATGGTCAATTGACCCCACGTTTTGACGGCCCGCACTTTTCGATGCGCGGCGCACGCCATGCCAGTGCATCTTCAACGGATAGTCTGGCCACGCGTCAACACCGCGAAACAAACCCTCCCGATGCCACCCCATTTCCGGAATCTCCCACTCCAGAATTTCCACAGAGACCGGATTCACAGCTTTTGTGGCAGGCCGGGCAGCTTGTCGAAACGTTACAGCAGCAGATTGCTGATATCGCCCGCCGCGAAGAACTGGTGGCCTCGCAGATCCAGCAATTCGAAGAAGATCAGCGGCACTTCCGATTACTCATGGCCAGTCAGCAGGCGAGCCTTCATGAACGCGAACTCGAACTGCGCGAGCGGGAACGAGAAGTGGCCATTCGCTGGGGAAGTTTTGAAGCACAGATCGGCCAGCTCGAGAAGCGACGCCGGGAACTGGAAGCTGCTGCCGGAGAGGTCGAACGTCAACGCTCGCAATTGCGGCAGCAGATGCAGGCCGAGTTAGAAACCCGGCGTCAAGAACTGGCTCAAGGGGAAGAAAAACTCGCGCGTGGTCAGCAGCAACTCAATCAGTTGATCGAGATTCACGAGCTGCAACTGGCGGAGCGCGCTGAAAAGCTCGAAAAGGACTTCCGCAAGGAGCGGGAAGATCTCTGGAAAAAGCTCGCCGATGAATGGGAAGAGCAACGCATCAAATTCGAGCGGCAGCAGGCCGAATGGTGTTCCGAACGGGATGCCGAACGCGAGCGGCTCGACCGGCAGAAAGAGATCTATGATCGCGCGTTAGGCGAGATTGATAACGAACTGAGTGCAGCCCGTCAGGCTCAGTTGCAGGAATTCGCCGCGTTGCGGGAAGAGCAAACGGCTCGACTGCGCGAAGAACAGCTCGCGTGGGAGCAAAAGCTCGCGCTGGATGAACAGAACTATCATCGCGAGCGGGCACTGCTCGACAATCGATTGAAGTTTCAGCAGGATCATCTCGAAAAAGTCAAACAGGAGCTGGAAGCTGCACAAAATCAGTTCCGCGAGACGCGCCAGCGTGAACGTCAGCGGCTCGAAGATGACACGATGCAGCTCGAACGGCGTTCGCGGCAACTTGCGGCTTATCGGGAAGCGCTCGACGAAAAAGCTGGTTCGCTGGCTCGAGAACGCGAACTGCTGGCACAACAGCGGGGTTCGATTGAGAACAGCGTCCATAAAGACCGCCAGAGCTTCCTGATGGAGAAGCAGGCGTGGGAACAGGAGCGCTCACTCCAGCAGGCCGAAGTTCGCCGTCAGCAGGAGTTGCTCACGGTCCATGCGGAAAGTCTTGAAACACGCCGGGTGCGTCTGGAGGCATTAAGGGCTGAGCTGGAAGTGACTCATCGCTCGACACTCGAATTGCGCCTGGCTCTGGAAGAGACCTGGATGCAGCTCTCGGAAAGCCTGGGCGAGCAGCGCACGAAAGAACGCGTTGAACGTTCCCGATTATCGATTGCTCAGCACTATGAGATGCTGCAGAACTCACTCGAAGAACAGCGTATGGAAATGCGGGCCGCCTTCGAGCGGTTTGAACAGCAAAGGCTCGAATTCCAGCAGGAGCGTCAACAGCTCATGCGCTGGATCACCGAACGCGACGAGTCGATCCGTCTGAGAGAAAGTGAACTCGCGACCAAAGCGATTGCACAGGCCGAGGCCGACGCCATTCGTGAAAACGAGCGGCAGCGCTGGCTGCAGGAAAAACTTTCCAGCGAACTCAAGATCCGCCAGCTCGTCGAGCAGCTCAACCAGCTACCCACTCAACGACCGATGTTCGATCTGTAATTCACGCCCTGACCCCTTCTCCCGTTCCGACGGGAGAAGGCCGGAATGAGGGCGAGTCCGCACGTTTTGGTCGCACAATCCACGAGCGATCCTATCGCGGGATGCTTTTCATCTTTCGCGATGAGCAGTCCAACGGTGCCCCAGCCAACCAGCCGTTTTTCAATGTCCCTTTGGATACAAAGCCGGCGGGAACGATGCTTAACTCGCAATCGATTACTGGCACACTCTTGAGAGATGTTTCTTCAGAATAAAGATCCCCTCGCCCTCACCTTTGGTCGACTTTCGATGCAGATAGAACTCGACATCAAAAGGGAACTTGAGTTCCATCTGCAAGGCACTCAGCCACGCCCACATCCCAGCCTGTGACCAGCAGTGATAATGAATGTTGCACTCAGTTCGAATCAGATGTTCGACATGCGCCTCAAGTGCCGCTGGTTCCGTCACCTGATCGACGAGCCGGGCATACTCGACAAAGTGATCTCGTCGTGACCAGGCCGGACCTTCCCGATAGTCTCGCAACAGATGCTCGACAGTTGTCTCTGGCCGATGCCGATCAAACGTACCCCGCATATCCGGGATCGTCAGATAAATCACGCCCCCTGGCTTGACGACACGCAGGAAGTTTTCGATCACCGAGATCGGGTTTTCGGCATGCTCAATCATATGGTTGGCAATCACGAAATCCTGCGATTCATTCGCCAACGTCGCCAATGTCTCGCCATTGTCGATGATCGCCGGGCGCACGATCCCTTTTTTAGCCATGGTCGGATAGGCGCGAATCAGATCGTCATACGACATTCGATCCACATAAGTCACGCGGGCAGCGGCTGGCACCTTGAGAGGATTGTGCAAAGCACCAATCTCGATCCCTTCGCCACACAGGTACTCTTCGGCCACTCCCCGCCGGCCAAACAGCCGGGTCGATCCCGCCGCAGATCCCCATGATCTGGCAGAACCCTGCGAACCTGCCAGCCGATTCCATAAAGTGCCCAGACCCATGCTTGCCATCCCTTCCCTGAAGACAGACTTCATGGGAGGAACTGTAGCTCTGAACAGACTTTTTCAGCAAGGTGGGTTTTCAATGGCCAGCCGCCCGGGCGAGTCGATGGATGACAACCATCCCTCATTTCCCTTTGCGAGCCGCTTCCTCCTGTTGCAGTGATTTCCGGATCGCTTCGTTGAAAGCTTTCTCATGCTCAGTAGGCGTAAGTGGGGAATTTGACATCTGGCTTTTTGAGTACTCGCCACCTTCCCAGCGCAAATTGCGGATCTCGCGCGGCCCCTCCCAGGCCTTAGCGTCGACTTTGACCAATTGCCCGGATCTGGTCGTCTGTCCGGCAGGACTGATGCTCAACTCGCAAACCGTCTGCCAGTCATGAATTGGCATGGAGAATTTTGGGTCAGTGACAGCCAGTTCCTCCAGACTTACCACAACGGTCTGCCAATCGGTCGAACCCTTCAACGGCTTGATCACGCTGTAACTTACCGCTGGCTTGCCCGGCTCATAAGCGCCCCACTCGTTGCAGTGAACACTCACGACCAGCGAGTTATCTGTGTGACAACGAATGTCGAACAACAGTCTGGCACCATTCGGCCCACGCCACTTAACATCCTTCACCTTACGTGTCGAGGCGCTCCAGAGGTGGGGATGATCCCTGTTGATCAAATACCAGTCGTGCCACCCGCGTGCTCCATCATCAATCAGCCGCTGCGGAGAGTCCGTCACCATCACACCAGCCGCTTTCAGCTCAACAGGCCCCGCAGAAAGGACCCGCGAACTGAGCTTGTAGGTATCAGGCAGGTGGTAACTCCTCGAGACTGTGCGATAACGATCCGGCATCTCATACGTCACATCCGCATAGACGAAGAGGGGCTGGTCGAGACTCATCACCGGACATCTGGCCTGCCATTGCCCGCCATTTTTCTCGGCCCTGGCATCTCGCCAGAACCGTGTCAGTTCGTGCGGATCGAGAGCATAGTAGATGGCGACATTCTGCACCCCTTGCGATCCATCGGGCACAACTGTAACCAGCGGTACGCCATCCTCGGTCTTCAACTGCAGTTCGATTCGGGGTGTCTCCGGCATTTTGAAGGCACCTTTCAAGTGCTCCTCAAACCACAGGAACTGTGTCACTTCATGTTCTGGTGTATGACGATGATTGAAATGTGGCGAGATGCTCAGGCGGAACCGCTCATCGGGTACCTCTCGCCAGTTCCAGGCCATGTTGTCAATATGCGCATGGAAGTCGTTGGTTGGCGAAAGCCACAGCACAGGGCATGTGAGCCGCGGGATATACGCGTTGTCCGAAATGCATGCGAGTTTCATTGCAGAGATTTTTGTTTTCAGACCTCCCGGCAGGTCGGCCTGCAACTCAGTGAGATCGCCCGCACCACCACAAGAGGGGACAGCCACCCGCACCCGCTTGTCGATTGCCGCAAGATTCGTCGTGAGCTTGCCGCCCATGGAATGTCCGCAAACGCCAATCAGCGAACCATCGATTTCTGGTTGTGATTCAAGGAATGTGATCGCACGCCTGGCAGCCATCAACACCAGGAACCAGTTACTATTCCGTGGCGAAACGACTGCATCCAGCGTGTATTCGTCAGGCGTCAACTCACTCACAAAGTGATTTGCTTTGTTCCGCTGAGGCGGGTGTGTGGCATCAAGTCGACCCCAATCGGTTTGAGGCCCCTCGTACTTCACGACGGCTCGACCAAAGTTCAAGGGGTTGCCTCCCCAGTTAATCGACATGCTCGCGTAACCGCGCACTGTATCTCTCAGCACGCTGTCAAAGCCGGCCGATTGTCCCCCGCCATGGATCGAGAGCAGTGCTGGTAACTTCTGCCCTCCTTGAGGAAATGCATAAAACGCCGCCACTTTCGCCGGTGCACCTTTGAAAACACCAACCTGAAATCGCACCAGACGACACACAGCGCCATCCTGCTCCCATTCCTTGAGGACCTCGACTTCCAAGGGCTCTTGGCGAGGATCGAAGTCTGCCCAAAGTTCATCCAGATTGGCGGGCACTCGACCATTCACAAGAGGCGGCAACGTCTCGGCCTGAATGGCTGTCGAAAACAAAGCGTTCGTGCACACCAAAAGGCTAAACAGATAGAACAGCAAGGATTTCATGGATGCTCCGCTCAGGCTGGATAATTCCACATGTTCTCAGCACACACTCAGGCCATCAGCCGTTACCACCTTAAGCTCAAGAGCAACATTGTGAACAGCAACAGCCCGACAATGGCATAGACCCACCAGCTTTTCGAAATTGCACTACCGGATCGGCTGATGTATTCACCACAGAACGGGCAACGAACCGCATCCTCATAAACATCCGCGTGGCAATGCGGGCACTCCATGTACTCAGGTTCTTCGTCATCCACCTGATCATAGGTGTCATCTTCGTAAGACCAGTCCTTGGGCTTTTTTCCCTTCTTCCACCAGTCGTCATCATCTTCGGCAATACTCATGATGCACTCGGGAATCAGGAACGTGACATGTCGGTCTTTGCTGCATTTCGTTGTGTCGGGTGCATGGAGTTCTTACGGCATGCACCAGCTTTATCTTACGACACCCCAGTGATCACTTCGCAGCAGGTTTGGCCAGTTCTGCACGCAGAAATGCCGGTCGATTGGTCGTAATGCTGTCCACGCCCGCTTCGCACATGGCCCGAGCCAACTCAGGATCATCAACTGTCCAGACATGCATTTCGAGACCCGCCTGACGAATGGTCTCGACAAACTTCCGGTCGATATCGGTGGTCGCCGAAAGATCGACACCATGAACACCCAGACGTCTGGCGGTCTGCACAAGTTCTTCAGCAGTCGGTGGCGTTTTGTCGCCACTTTTCGGCTTCTTGATGTCGGCGAGATAATACACCCTATGTTCAGGAATCTGCTCGCGGACAGCCTGACACACAGCGGCCTGAAAACAGATCACCACGATCGCTTCGGGTGGCTGCCCCGATTTCGCAAACTCCTCTTTCAAATAAGGCACAATCTCCGGCCCGCACTTCACCTCCACCAGCATGCGTTTGCCTTGCGGAATGCTCGCCAACGCTTCAGCCAGTCGAGGAATCTTCGTCCCGGCATACTTCGGAGATTTCCAGGCACCGGCATCCTGCGTCGAAAGCTCTGCCCACGTCTGCTCCGCCACTGGTCGATCAACACCAGTTGTCCGTTTGGTCGTCTTGTCATGCAACAGCACAACTTCTCGATCTTTGCTCAAGTAAACATCGATCTCGACCAGATCAGCACCTTGTTCCCACCCGAGCAGTACAGCCGGCATCGTGTTTTCCGGAGCATCGTGCGAGGCACCGCGATGAGCCACAATTTCCACTCTTCGCATGGTGCGAGTTTCCTCACTCTGCAGATTTGCCCCGTAGAAACTGGCACCACAAAACCAGACCAGAGCCAACAGCACCAGCCCCGAATTTCGACTTGCAGACACAGACCCTCCCCTCAGTGAGAGTGCAAACTCAGCCAGACGACGCAGAAATCGACCGGGGCCGATCAATCGTCCTTGGACCTGGTTTTGTTCTACCTGGTTTTGTTCTACCTGGTTTCGTTCTATTCGGCTTCGTTCTACTTGGCTTCACGAAAACCACGTCGACGTTCCAGACTGTACCTTTCCAGTGCTTCGCGAATAATCGGGAAGCAGGTTTCGGCACTGGTCAGATCATCAACTTCGACCTGCTTTCCTTCCAGCATTTTATAATCCTGAAAGAAGCGGCGAATCATCGCCAGTCGATGAGGTGGTAACTCACTCGCTTCATGAAACGAGTTGAATTCCGGGTCATGCGTTGCCACAGCCAGAATCTTATGATCCCGCTTGCCGCAGTCGATCATCGTCATCAGACCAATCGCCCGTGCTTCCACCAGCGTCAGCGGATCGACCGGCTCCTGACACAGCACCAGCACATCCAGCGGGTCGTCATCCTCAGCCATCGTCTGCGGAATAAAACCATAGTTGGCCGGGTAGTAGACAGCCGAGTGCAGCATGCGATCCAGTCGCAGCATACCGGTCTGCTTGTCCAGCTCGTACTTGACGCTGGAACCCCGGGGGATCTCAATAATTGCGGTGAACTCTGAAGGAAGATCTTCACCAGGTGTTACGTCATGCCAGGCGTGAGTCATTCACGCAGCTCCTGTTAGCTGTTTCTACAAACGATTCGGAAAGGGAGCCGCAATTCAACTGCGAGCACACACCAGAAGTCTACCGCACAGAGAACGGCAGTGCACGATGGGTCTGCTCACAGTTTCAAGAATTTCCATCCTTGAGACAGTCACCAATTTCACCCATGACAGAGCTGCTCGCGGATGATTATCCTCAGATCAGAGATTTCCTGCGGCAAACGACTCCAAACCACAAAAATCTCATCCATTCCTTAAAATAGATTCTTGAGCGATCGTTTTCAGTCACTTCTCATAAAATTTCCTCCACCCTCTCATAAGCAAATCTGTCGCATGCTCCCTGATCGCATTGGCAATTACATCATCGAGCGACAACTCGGCTCAGGAGGCATGGGGAACGTCTATCTCGGACGTGACGATGCCACCGGAGCCTTCGCCGCCATTAAAGAATTGCCCGCTTCATTGGCACGCGAAGAAGGTTTCGTCGCCAGGTTCCATCGCGAGATTGAAGTCCTCCGCTCACTCAATCATCCGCAGATTGTTCGCCTTTACGGCTGCGGAACTGATCGCGATACCCACTACTACGCCATGGAGTACGTCGAAGGCGAAACACTCACCCAACGCCTGAAACGCGAAAAACGCATCCCCTGGCGCGAAGTGGTTTCCCTCGGCATTCTCATTTGCGGTGCTCTCAAAGCCGCCCACGATATCGGCGTCATCCATCGCGATCTCAAACCGTCGAACCTCCTCCTCACCCCCGATGGGAAGGTCAAACTCACCGATTTCGGCGTCGCTCAAGTCTTTGCCAGTGGCAAACTCACAGCCACCGGTGGCGTCATTGGCACAGCCGAGTATATGTCCCCCGAACAGGCTCAGGGGGCCAGATCATCCCGCCGCAGCGATCTTTATTCGCTGGGCTCTGTCCTCTATGTCATGCTCGTGGGCAAACCCCCTTTTCAGGGGAGCAGTGCCGCCGAAATTCTCAATAAACACCGCTTCGGCCAGTTCGATAAGCCCAAATCCTTCCTCCCCGAGCTCCCCAGCCTCGTGGATGAAATCGTTTGTCAGCTACTTGAAAAAGATCCCTCAAAACGTCCGCCGGATGCCTACGTCCTCGGGAAAAAACTGCAGGAAATCCAAAGGCGTGTCGACTTCCAGATCGAAGCGGCTCAAGGGACATATCACTCCCGGCTCGAAGGGGGAGAAACCACCTCACGTCAACCCGCAGGAAGTCCCTCCAGCGATTTCCCACCCATCGAACTCGGCCCCACGTTCGTTCGCGATCTCGTTCGCGCTGAAATCGATCTGCAGAATCGCCAGAGTCTCTTTTCACGAATTCTCAACAACACATACGTCCTCGTGATACTGTTTGCTTTAGTGACAGGAGGTGGCGTCTATCTGTTCCTCAACACCGGTATTGAGCCCGAAGAACAGTTCGAGATTGCCAAAGATCTGCTCGAAGGCCCGCCGGGCCCCGCCTGGTTCCGTGCCCGCGACCAGTATCTCATTCCTCTGTTGCAATCCGATCCCGTCCGCTGGCGCGATCAGGTCGAGCCTTACCTGCAAAAGATCGAGGTCTACCAGATCGAGTCGACCATTCTCCCCTCGAGGCGAAGGGATCGAGTCGATCCTCCGGCTTCTGAGCCCGAGCGGCTTTTACGCCTGGCCCGCGCTCAACTCGATGCCGGAGATGTCCCTGCCGCCAAAAAGACCTTTGAATCTTTGCGCGTGCTGCTCGAAGGGAATGGCCAGTACCAGGTGCTCAAGACGATTGTCAATAATCAGATCGAAGCTCTCGAAAGGCAGCAGGTCTCACGAGCCGAACGGGATGCATTCATACAGACATCCTTCGAGCGAGCCGAAAAGTTCCATACCTCGGGTCAACTCGACAATGCCCGCCAGATCTGGCAAGGGATCATCACTCTCTACCAGGATGACCCGACGGCCACACAATGGGTCGAACAGGCCCAAAGTCTGCTCGATAACTCGCGATAAAGTGTTGTCTTTCACACACCACTCTGCCGGCGTGATGCTCGATGTGTGGCTACGGTCAAACGTCTTCGTTTGCCCGCAGATCATTGGACACTGATTGTTGACGCTGTGAGCGACCTGTGGCTATGGGCGGATGAAGACATCCGACGCCAGCCATCCTTTTCTCCTTCTCTCACGCGGGCGAGGGCTTTTTACTCCTTCTCCCGTTCCGACGGGAGAAGGCCGGGATGAGGGCGAGCTCGAACGTATTTGCCGAACAATCAACAAGCGGCTTCATCGCACGATGCTCTCCATCTCCCCTCTCTGATAGTCCATTGGCGCTCCTGCGGTAGCCTCTTTGCCTGATTCACATCGAACGGAAAGACCCTCACCCGGCACTCCGTGCCACCCTCTCCCACGCAGACGCGGGCGAGGGCTTTTTACTCCTTCTCCCGTTCCGACGGGAGAAGGCCGGGATGAGGGTGAGCTCGCACGTATTTGGGGATCGATTCACAACCAGCTTTATCGCAAAACACTTCTTGATGAGAATCGCTCCGGTCGAAGTCTTCGTCCTGAATGCACGTCGATCGAAAAGACCCTCACTCTGGCCTTTCCCCCAAAAAAGATAAGGGCGCGGCTGCTTGTTATGGTGCAAAAGTACGACAACAAGCTTATCAGCAGATGGGCACAAGTTGTCCGGGCGACCTGCTGAAGGCATGCTTGCTCCGAGCCGCAAGCAGGGCACTTTTTTGCGAATAGCAAGAGTAGCGCAAGCAGGCGAGCGAATTTCAGAACTTCGAATTCCTCGAAACAACCTTGCGTGTGGCTCACACTTGCGGCACTTTCTCCATGATGAACACTTCAAAGATTCTCCGTCGGGAAGCCACCACGATGATCTCTCAAACCCTGCGATTTGCGACGTTTTCGATCATGCTGCTGCAGTGCATGATCGTGTTGGGTGAAGAATCGCTGATTGTAGAATCGGCTGTGCCGGGGCTGGCACCTTCGTCGCATTATGTGGTGCGAGTGCGACCTGCCGGTTCAGATCGTCCGTGGCAGGAGGCGTTTGTCTGGGAGACGGCCTGTAAGCCGATTGAGCGTAAGACCGATGCCTACTTCGATACGCTGGCTGGCTGGTCGCATAGCTATGTTAATTTTGAAACGAGTGTTGCTGTCGAAGTGGAAATCTCGCGCGTGGATGGCCAGCCCCTACGGACAGCCGCTGTTCATCCGCAGCGCAAGGCGTCTGCATGCGTGATTGCCAATGGAAAGGCCATCGTCACTTTGGAAAAACCTTGTCTCGTGGCGGTGGACATCGATGGCCAGATGGATGAACAGGACACCGGTAAAGGCTACAAGGGCCCACCCATTCATACGATCTCGATCTTTGCGAATCCGCCCTTGCTCAATAAACCGCGGGCGGATGAGGCGGGTGTTTATTGTGTCCAGCCGGGGCAGCAGCCTCCGACGGACGGAGATTGGAAGACACTCTACTTTCTGCCCGGTGTCCATGAGATTGGCCCAGGCTATCCACTTCGTGCACATTGCCAATACTATCTACCGGGCAATGCGATCGTGTATGGTACATTTTCCAATCAGACGTGGGGGGCTGGGCACCATATACGAATCTTCGGGATGGGGACGTTATCGGGAGCGAAATTGAAGCATCCTGAATATGTCTCTCCAGAGCTATCTCAGGCTCAACAAAAACAGTATCGACCGATTGAGATCGTAGGAACGACAGATACTCAGGTCGAAGGGATTACGATCGCGGACTCAGCGACACACTCCTTGATGCTGATTCATCCTTATAAAAAAGACCACCCGAACGCAGTTCGCTGGACGAAGATATTCACCTGGCGGGCGAATGGAGATGGTATTAATCCGTTTGGTAACACGCTGATAGAAGATTGTTTTATCAGGACACAGGATGACTCGCTCTATGTGAGCGGCTTGGGGATACGCCGGACTGTACTATGGAATGATGCCAACGGATCCTCCTTTGTGCTCAGCAGTCTGCCGGAGTTAACAGACCGGCAATTGATCGTGGAGGATTGCGATGTCATTTACAGTCGGGCGAAATGGCATCATTGGAGTGGTGGGCGTGTCTTTAACATGCGCGGTGAAGGTGGCGGAGCGGCTGGTCGCGGTGTGATCTTTCGCAATATCAATATTGAAGATCCCCGGCCGACGTTACAGCAATTCTTCGTGTGTATGACGATGCCCGAGCCCTATTCGCGGCACGGAGAAGACCGTTCGGAGGGTGATCTTGCGGGAGTATTGTTTCAGAACATCTCGATTGCCGCCCCCAGCGTTCTGGGTGAACCGCAGTTGTTGTGGGGCGCAGCGAACGCCCGGATTCGAAATTTGCGATTTGAAAACCTGACCGTCTCAGGCCAACCGATACTCGACGCTTCGTTCTTTAAGACCAACGCGTATGTCGATGGTTTAACGTTTGAAAAAACAACGCCACGTCTTCCTTGAATCCTCTGGTACGATGGCGACGCTCAGAAAGATTGACAGATATTGCGTTCAAGACGTCGGCTGCTGAACAAAACGACCGGCTCGGAATGACACCTGGAGTTCTCCCTGATGTCGGCAGACTGGAATAAGAGGTGCTTGATGACCTCCTTGTTCCAAAATACTGCCATTTTTTTGGAATAAGGAACCCCTCGGAGGCCCGTTATGTCGGCCGATCGACATAAGGAAATTGTGGTGGATGGTTGTAACCCCTCGTCAATCAAGGTGCACAAATGGTTTGATTGAGCTCGTGATGGTCAATTCTGGTGACGTTTTGAACCTCAAATCGTCTCACGACCACATGACGATCGTTGACTCTCGGGAAACGTAGCGACCCGGCAATTTCCATGTCTGCGGGCAAGTCATCACCGATGCGAACTGCTTTGATCT
Organism: Planctopirus hydrillae; assembly: GCF_001707835.1. Taxonomy (GTDB): domain Bacteria; phylum Planctomycetota; class Planctomycetia; order Planctomycetales; family Planctomycetaceae; genus Planctopirus; species Planctopirus hydrillae. The sequence continues at coordinate 178,159 of NZ_LYDR01000116.1, read as the reverse complement.
GCAATGATACTCGCGGCGGAATTCAGCCCTATCTGGCTCTGGCGATTGAGCTGAAGAGTCGAGGCGATCATGTGAAAGTCATCGCACCCGAGGGGTATACGCGTCTGGCGGAAGAAGTGCTGCAACCCCATGGCATTTCCTTTTGCGGGCTCCCGGGGGATGTCGAAGCGGTGCTGCGAAATCCGGAAGTCGCGCAGCAAATGGAGAAGGGGTTCTGGGCAACTCATCGATTAATGATTCAACATGCGACGAGTGCGATGTGCGATTCGATGCGAACAGGCCTGGCAGCCGCTGAGCAGTCGGACCGATTGATTGGCGGTTTTGGTGGCATGCTGGTGGGCGAATCAATCGCCGAGAAGCTGAAGATTCCCTTCATTCAGGCTCATTTGCAGCCATTGACAATGACGGGAGAGTACCCGGGATTGCTGGCTCCGACCTGGTTGCCGCGATCGATGAGGTTACTGAATCGATGGACTCATGCCGCATCGCGACAGATCTTCTGGCAGGCGATGCGACCTGCTCTGAATACTGCCCGAAAAACCATTCTCGATCTGGCGCCCATCCGTTTCTGGGGAAATGTGGGAAGACAGAAATCCCCGGGAGAACTCTTGCTTTACGGATATTCGGCAGCACTTGTTCCACAACCGACCGATTGGCCACAAGGCGCCCATGTCACGGGTTACTGGTTTCTTGATCGCCGGGCGGATTGGCAGCCACCGGTGGAACTGGTGCGTTTTCTTGAAGCCGGGCCACCACCCGTGGCGATTGGCTTTGGAAGTATGTCGAGTCGTGATGCCGGAGTGATGACCAGGCTGGTGCTGGAGGCGGTGCAATGGGCTGGGCAGCGTGTTGTCCTGCTTTCAGGCTGGGGGGGCCTGCCAGTGACTTCACTACCGGAATGGGCTTATGCACTCGACTCCCGCCCACATGACTGGCTGTTCCCCCGGTGCTCGCTCGCGGTCCATCATGGTGGCGCTGGTACGACAGGGGCAGCTCTGCGCGCCGGACTGCCATCGATCGTCATCCCGTTCGGCGCAGATCAGTACTTCTGGGCCGCACGTCTCCAGGAAAAACAGCTTGGCATCTCCCTGGGTTCGCGAACCACTGTCACCAGCCATCAGTTGGCGCAGGCCATGCAATTGCTGCTGAACAATCCCGATTACCAGCATCGAACACAAGCCTGCGCGGAGTTCATCGAGCAAGAGAACGGCGTCCAGCGCGCCGCTGATCTGCTGATGAACAGCAGGTGAGGCGCATGCCATTGATCATGTGCCACGCGCTCCGCGTGATATGTCGTCATGCTGCGATTGAACTGCTTGAAGAGGACGGCACCTTGCCGCTGCTGGATGGCGCAATAAGCAAGGCACGATTCGTATGGTGGGAGTCAAGCGATTCTCGATGAGCTTCGAATCGGCAGGCGGGAGCCTGCCCTACATAACTACGAGCCGGAAGCATCAGCGACGGGGACTCGCATTGGTGATCTCACAATCGGAAGCGAGAGGGATTTAGCAGAAATGTTCTGGTTCGGAGGGGCGTTGAAGAAGAGCTTGTGGCAGTGGAGAGATTAATAAGCCATGTCCGTCGCTGACGATTCCGGCTCGTAGCACTTCCGGCTCGTATTGTGTGTAAGTCGTGCAGGCAGGCTCCCGCCTGCAGATGCTTCCGGCATATAGGAAGTTTTAGCGTTTGGATGCCATACTCGAAGGCCACGCCCTGACGAAAGGCCTTCGAGGCGTTCCACACGTGGTGTTGAGGAGTTTTGCTACGTTTGGTAACAGTTTTATCGGCAGGCGGGAGCCGGCCCTACAAAGCTGGCGATCAGTCGGCTTTTAATTCGAGCTTGATGTCTGTGTTCCCTTTTTCGTCGAGGGTGACGGTTAATGGGGTTTTCTTGGCGTCGGTGTATTTTGCTGGCACAAGTGAGACCGGCTTGGCCTCGGGGATCGCTGGTGAGTCGTGGCTGGCGGGTGTGGAAGGGGCTTCCGGCATGGGGGCATTCTTGGTGACAGTCACCTTGTATGTCCCTGGAACTGCACCAGGATCAGGTGGGAAAGCCTTCGCATCAAATTGACCCGAGGCGTTGGTGGCACTTGAAGCGGCTGTACCGCCAGTGGGTGGTACAAAGATCACAATCGCGCCGGCCAGTGGCTCGCCGTTATAGGTGACGACACCCTGGGCGGGAACTGTTTTTGGTCTTTGGGCTTTGAACTTATCACTACCACCGCCGCAACCCAGGGTGAGAACGATAGCGAGAGGACAGACGAGTAAAGCAAGGTTTCGCATCAGGTGATCCTTGAGCTGCCAATGGATCGATCGATAGCCATCGGTGTTGTTCGTAAAGAAAAGTCAAAAAGACGTTAAGGCACATACCCCTCGATGAGACAAGGGGACATGCCTTAACGTTCGAGGTGAGATGGGTCGAGAAGCTAGTACGTATCAATCGCTGATGTCATTTCGCCTGAAGGTCATCGCGGGTTGATACGCATCGTTGGAAAAAGTTGCTCATTCATACTTGCCCAGAGCTGCAAGCATGGCACGGGGCCGCAAGCATGGCACTGGACTGCAAGCATGGCGCGGAAGATACTTCCATCAGTTAAAGAGCAAGATTAGAAGTCGGCTGTGGTTTCGCCACCGGCGCGAGAGCCCAAGGCGCCCCAGACGCCGTAAGGTGATGGGCCGCCAGCGGTCGCACCCATCCAGGCAGCGGACTGATCGCCAGTGTTGATGTTTTCGCTGATGAACCGGACGGCACCATCAGTCATGAGGGCATGGACGCCCCCTGTGTGCCGACTGCCAGCGGTGTTCACAGTGCCGTTCCAGTGTCCAGCCGATCCGTTTTGTGAGCAGGCTGGGCCGTTGGGAGCAATGGCTGTTGTAAAGCCATTGAAGAAGCCGGCACCATCACCCCAGCGATAGCCCCACGAAGTATCGCCTGTCCAACCACCACCAGGAAAAGTGCCTGTGCTGCGGTCGAAGAGAGCCGTACAGGCTGCGGGGTTGGCAATACCAGCAGTGGCTGAAAGCATGCCGCGAGTGTTGGTGCCTGTGGGGCGGACGCCTTCGGCCATAGCAATGGTGTTACTGGTCCCATCAAGGGCATCGCGAACGCCATAGCAGACGAGGGAGCCGAACATGCCGCGGGATTGAACCACAATTGGAGTTGTGGAACTTCCATTACCACCAGAGGAAGTGATGCTGTCACCACTGGAGAACATGTAGTTGTAGCGACCAATCAACCCGCCCGCGGGTGGGGCCGAGAGTGTATCGGAAGGACACATCAAAGCAGGCAGATCACGCACCCAGTAAGTACCACCAGCCCAGGGAACCTGGCCACCCGTTTGAATCTGATTGAACAGAGGTGTCTGATCGAGGTAAGGCAGCAGGCTCACAATCCCGCTGATGCGAGTTCTTAACTCTGCACCAGGAGTTGTGTTCACGGGAGTTCCGGAACCGGTTTGTCTGGGGGCGAACACACCAAAAGTGTCGTGGTAGTTGTGGAGGGCAAGACCCAACTGTTTGAGGTTGTTGCGGCACTGCGTGCGGCGAGCCGCTTCACGAGCCTGCTGAACGGCGGGCAGCAGCAGAGCAATCAGGATCGCAATAATCGCGATCACGACGAGGAGTTCAATCAGTGTGAACCCTCTGCGGTTAAGACGGGGGAAATGGGACATGTGAGACTCCGAAGAAAAGTAGGGAGAGAAGACATTTCCGAATGGAAGATGGTGGAATCACCAATAAAGCACCTCTTTATCGTATCGATAGTGATCTATGCGTCAATTTGTTGGCAGCCACATCCCGATTTTTTTTGTAAAAAAATCTTTAAACCCTGAATTTGCGCGGAACTTTTTCGAAAACTTGTGTTTTTCGGTCTCCCCAATTGAGTTTCCTTACGGGAAATCCTCGGGTTTCGAAGCTGCAACTCATCTCCGCACCTGTGCCTATGTTTTGTGCGAATCTCTCGACCACTTTTCTTTGAGCCCGGTTTTTATGGGGATTGATTTGGCTGAATTCTTGGCTATCAGGGCGGATGGTGACCTGATGGAGCGATGACTGCTGGACGAATAGGCATTCCGTTTGCGACTGACGACTTTTCACGTCGATTTCCCAATCTTCCGGGAGAAATCCTGTTCTCCTGCCGTTAGACTGCCGTCACAGAATCGACTGTGGGCATTCGACTGTGGAAATTCGACGGTGAGCATTCGATCTGGCAGTCTCCCGGAGATCCTGTGAACAGCAGTTGGCTCAGCAAGAGACATTTGGAAACAAGACACCCCTGCAAAAGAGGACGAGCTGTACATGGCCAAGTCATTTCGGGATAAGCTCTACGCATTGGCACGCAATTACTGGTGGTGCTGGCAACCAGATGTGACCTCGATCTTTCGTGATCTCGACGCTGCCAAGTGGCGCGAACTTGATCACAACCCGGTCTTGCTGCTGGAAAGTCTGACGGAAGATCAGCTCGAACAGCGGGCTCGCGAGTCTGTACTGCATTCACGCGTCAACTACGCTTACCGCCGGTGCGAAGAATACCTGCACGATAAGAACACGTGGGGGGCACTCAATGCCGGTATTCTGGGTCAGAAGCCGGTGGCTTATTTCTCGGCTGAGTTCGGGATTCACGAATCGTTGCCGAACTACTCGGGTGGTCTGGGTGTGCTGGCCGGGGATCATCTCAAGAGTGCATCTGACCTGGGTGTTCCTCTGGTGGCGGTGGGTCTGCTCTATAATGAGGGTTATTTCTCGCAGCAGATCGATGAAGATGGCTGGCAGCGTGAAATTTATGATCCGGTCAGTAATCACCGGCTCCCCATCCAGAAAGCCAAAGGTCTGGATGGCAAGGATGTCATCGTCAAAGTCGATACCCGCACGGGTTCAATCTACGCGCAGGCCTGGCAGGTCAATGTGGGTCGCGTGCGTCTGTTCCTGCTGGATACGAATATCGAGCAGAACACACCGGAAGATCGCCGCCTGACAGCCCGTCTTTACGGCGGTGACGTGCGGATTCGCATCCGTCAGGAAGTCATCCTCGGGATTGGTGGCGTGCGTGCTTTGGCACAGATGGGGATTGTTCCCAATGTTGTCCATATGAACGAAGGCCACTCGGCTTTTGCCACACTCGAACTCATTCGCCAGCGGATGAATGATGATGGCATGTCCTTTACAGATGCCATGCGTGAGACAACGGAAATGTGTGTCTTCACCACACATACACCTGTCCCCGCAGGTCATGACCGTTTCGGTTACGACATGATTGACGAGCACCTGGGGCCGACGGCGGATCAACTGGGCATTGGCACAGTGGGTCTGATTGGTTTGGGCCGCGTGAATGTGGCTGATCCGAATGAGCCTTTCACCATGACCGTGCTGGCATTCAAATGCAGTCGCCGGGCGAACGGCGTTTCGGCATTGCATGGCATGGTGAGTCGTCGCATGTGGACGGGTTTGTGGCCGAACAAAGCCGAGCACGAAATCCCGATTGGTCATATTACGAACGGTGTGCACCTGGGGACGTGGCTTGCGCCGCAGCTCGCCGAAGTTTACAACCGCGTGCTGCCACCGGATTGGAAGCATCGCAGCGGTGAAGCGGACACGTGGAAGAACTTTGAGAGCATTTCGAGCGGAGAATTCTGGGAAGCTCACGAAGCCCTTAAACAGCGTCTGATTGCGATGGTTCGCCGCCGGATGATCACTCGTGCTCAAAGGCTCAATCACGATAAGAAAGAGCTGGTCGAGCTGGAGTCGCTGCTGAATCCGGAAGCATTAACGATTGGTTTTGCCCGCCGGTTTGCTCCTTACAAGCGAGCCGATCTGGTGCTGAAAGACGTGGCCCAGCTCGCGGGGATCGTGGCAGATTCTGAGCGTCCTGTGCAATTGATTTTCGCTGGTAAGAGCCACCCTGCTGACGATTTCGGCAAGGGGATCTTGCAGCGGATTTTCAAGATGTCGCAAGACCCGGCATTCAAGGGGAAAGTGGTTCTCGTCGAGAACTACGATATGAACCTGGCCCGGCACCTTGTTCAGGGTGTGGATGTGTGGCTCAACAACCCACGGCGTCCTCTGGAAGCTTCGGGAACGAGTGGTCAGAAGGTGGTCCTCAATGGTGGCCTCAACTGCTCGATTCTCGATGGCTGGTGGGCAGAGGCTTACGATGGTCTCAATGGTTTCGCGATTGGGAATGGTCGTATTCACTCGAATCAGGAAATTCAGGATGAGCGCGACGCGAAGGCGCTGATGAAGGTTCTTCAGGAAGAAGTGATTCCACTCTTCTACGACCGCGACGAGCATGGCCAGCCACACAACTGGATCAAGCACATGAAGCGGTCAGTCCGTACACTCGGCTGGCGATTCAACAGTGATCGTCAGGTGATGGATTACGTGATGAAGGGCTACATTCCTGCTGCCGGTGGCGAGTACTGCGAAATGGATCGCTTCCACTAGGCCCGACTCTCGTGGTCAACGTTCAAGAAGTTGGCTGCGGACAGGGGTAGTGGCTGGCAGATCACCGTCTCCACGACAGCCTGGATCTCGCAAGAGACCCAGGCTGTTTTCAGTTGAGTGGCGGTATCCTCTTCAATACATCTTGCGGAAGTTTTTAATAGCGGGGGAGTGTCGGATCGATGGCGGTTGCCCAGTGATCGATGCCACCCGCCATACTCACCGCCTTCGGAAAACCCTGCTGTCTGAGCCACTGCGCCACTCGCAGGCTTCGGCCACCATGGTGGCAATGCACGACGATGTCGTTTTCCTTCTGCCCGGCCAACTCACTCAGGCGATCCTGCATCTGGCTCATCGGCAGAAGCAATGCGGCTTCGAGATGCACAATCAGGTGTTCATCCGGTTCGCGGCAATCGATCAGTAAAAATGGCTTTCCTTCGTCAAGCCACTGCTTCACGAGGGAACAGTTCGTTTCGAGTGGGAGTTCTTCAGTCATCGCGTAGCTCACAATTCCAGGGTTCGTGCAGCCAACTCACTGGTTTTCAGCAGGGAGGCTCGCTTGAACATGACATTCATTGTATCGATTCAAGACCGATTGGAAGCAAAAAGCGTCGATTCTCCGGTCATTTATCGGGCCCATTGGGATCGGGCAAGGAGAGAGATTCATGCGATTCCGCCAGCATGTGCTGAATGAGCGGTCGAGGGGATTTCAAGCCCCATCGATTTCGCAATTTCCTCGAGCACAGGCAGATCGGTTGCGGGTCGTGTCGGGCTGCCGGGATAAGTGAAATCTGTTCGGGCCCAGCCACGCAGTTTCAGGAATTGCGCAGCCGTATGCTTGTAAGCGGCCCCGGGGTGACGAAAGGCAAACGCTCCCAAATATTGAAGCTGATCGTTGAGTTCAAAGAACCGGGCGTCATTCCCGGCCCAGTAACGATCGCGCAAAGCAAACAGATCGGGGGCAAATGTGCTCAGGCCCAGGAGATAATCACTGCCATACATCACCATATCGATGGCGAGGTCGTTCCCGGTGTAGAGGATGAAATCGGGTCGCTCGCGATTACGAATCACGAGTCGTTCGAACTCAGGCAGCCTGTGAAACGATGAATGCTTGGCACCGACGCATTGGCGGATCTTCAGCAGGCCACGGAATGTTTCCAGATCGTAAACTTTGCCAAAACGGGCTAAGTCGGTCGTCAGTTCAAACCCGAGAAAGCGATCGCAGCCACGGGCCAGTTGCTCATAGCGACTCAGGATTTCATCGCTGCTTCCTGTGGTGAGCCCGAACGATTGAAAGACAATCGGCAACCCACCAGCTCGGGCAATTGCTTCCATGCGCGATGCATAATGAGCACCATGAAATGCTGCACCCGGCTCATCACGCACAAACGCACCCGCAATGAATAGCTTCCCGCCCAGAATCGATTGCGTTCGCTGCAGGATCTCGTCTTCGAGTGGAACTCCCAGCAGGTTGATATACCCCGTATCCATATTCACTGCAGGAGTGAGACCCGCCTCAACTGTACGGATCAAATGAGCTTCCCACGCTTCCCAGTCGATGGTGGTCTGGTCGCTCATGGGGAGCAGGATGGCCGACGCTCCACGAATGGTTCGGCCCGGCTGGAGCATCGACAGCGGATCAATCTTCGGAGGAGATGACATGATCACTTTTCCAGAGTTCGATCGATCAACGTCGATCATCAGGGACATCTGGCCTCAGGTGACAATTCACGAGGCCGCTGGAGGATCGACTCGCAGCACTTCCGGATTGGAGGCAAAATGTTCTTCAATTTTTGCCAGGAGCGGATTGATTGTGTACCGCTGAATATGATGAGGCGGCGTCCAGAGTCGCCACTCGTAACCGACATGCTCCGTGAGCTTCAGTGGCCGGTCGCGATTCAGCCAGCCCAGATAAATCATCAGGGTTTTTTCAACAGGCTCGGGACCAAAACGCGCTTCGACGGGATGGTAGGTTTCGGAGTAACTGAAAGTGGGGTCAAGCACGACATCTGTCCGGGGAATCCCGGTTTCCTCTTCCATCTCGCGCAGGGCACATTCGAGATCGTTCTCACCCTCTTCCAGATGCCCCTTGGGAAGGTCAAAACGATGCCGATGCTTCAGCAGAAGATAGGTCAGATGTGGAGTTTTACGAAACAGGATGACTCCGCACGCCCTGACTTGTCGCATGCTTGATTGTCTCCTGATGAAAAATTCACGATGAAAGTAATGGTAACCGCAGTGACATCGACAGACAGGTGGATGGCCAATCTCTGGCGCGCAGCCAGAGCTTCTCTCAGGCTGACGGACGATCGACGCACCGTCAACCTTCCGGAAACCGGCTGACACATTGAATATATCGCCAGTTACCTGTGCTGGCGAACGATCAGACCGTTTCAGGCGAGTTTCATCCTCATTGCCGCCTGCGGTACCTCGCGTGAAAATCTCCTTTGATCGCTTTTCTGGTGAGGTTTCCAGCACCTGTCAATCTGCTGAAAAGGGCATTTTCATGCCAGCGAGACTCGGCAGAACTTGGAGAGCTTTATGAGATATGCCTCTTGAGAGTGTTGTTCACAAGGTGGGATTCCCTAGAATAGAACACAAGTCGCGAGTGTGGCAAAAAGGGCATCTGTCGCGTGATATGGCCTTTGGAACCATCGCGGAACGACCAGACATTTGCCTGACAAACGCCCACAGGTTTCCTGAAAGGGTGAGGGTTCAGGGCAGATTCCCGCCAGTTATTAACCTGAGGGTGGCCTGCCGTCTGAAGAGATGCACCCGCTTGAGCCATCGAAACGAAATTGAAGGAGAATCGATTATGCCTTTCACATTGCCTGCTTTGCCCTATGCCCCCACAGCTCTTGAGCCGCACATCGATGCCCAGACGATGGAAATCCACCACGGCAAGCATCATCAGGCCTACATCAACAATGCCAACAAGGCTTTGGAAGGTCATCCCGAACTGGCTGCGCTCACCGCAGAGCAGCTCATTTCCGATCTTTCCAAGGTTCCTGAAGGGATTCGCACAGTCATCCGCAACAATGCAGGTGGTCATGCCAATCATTCGCTCTTCTGGACAGTCCTGGCACCGAATGCTGGTGGTACACCAACAGGGGCACTCGAAGCAGCAATTAACCACACGTTCGGGACATTCGACGCCTTCAAGGAAAAGTTCAACGCTGCCGCCACGACGCGTTTTGGCAGCGGCTGGGCCTGGTTGAGTGTTGATTCCAAGGGTGGTCTGGTGGTGGAGAGCACACCCAATCAGGACAGCCCCCTGATGGAAGGCCGCACACCGATCCTGGGGCTCGATGTGTGGGAACACGCTTACTACCTGAAGTATCAGAACCGCCGCCCGGATTACATTGCTTCATTCTGGAACATTGTGAACTGGCCTGAAGTCTCGAAGCGATTTGCTGCCGCTGGTGGCAAGTAGTCGCGTCGTTTGTTGCGGATGGCGCGGGGGTCAAACGTCCTCGTTTGCCCCCAGGTTTTATGACTCAGATCGTTGAGGAACCATCTGCGCAAAAGACAGGAATGCATGTCACAGATGCATTTGAGCGGGTGACCTTGATTGACCAGGGGGCGGATAGAAGACATCCGACCCCCGCCACCCGTTGTTCTGGCGAGTGAGAAGACATGCTTGCCCAGAGCTGCAAGCATGGCACTGAGCGAGTTGACAATGTACCGAAACATACTTGCTCAGGCCCGCAAGCATGGCAGACAGCAGGCCCATCGGCTTGAAACTCCGATTCGTGATCCGAAAGAACTCCCGGGACTCGCAAGAGTGCCGGGAGTTTGCATTGAGCCATGAAACATCGTCATCATGACTTGAGCGAACTTGAAAAAACGTCCTGATGCAGCGAAAGAGTTTCTCACATGAGTCCCAATCAGGCTGTGCCGGCATCGGGTCAGAGTCCAGAAAACAGCAGCTTGCCCGCCGGTTTGCAGACTCAGTTGCAGGCCTCGATCCCGCAGAAGCGATTTCTTGATTGTGTGCATTGCGGGCTGTGTCTTTCGGCCTGTCCGACATATCTCGAAACCGGCGATGAAAACGACAGCCCGAGAGGGCGCATTTATCTCATGCGTGCTGTGGCCGAAGGTCGGACCGGCCTGACCAATGAAATCGCCTCCCATCTCGAAGCCTGCCTCGATTGCCGGGCCTGTGAAACGGCCTGTCCTTCAGGAGTCCAATACGGTCGGCTCATCGAGCCTTTCCGCGTGGCGATGGAAACCACACGAACAGAGGTGCAGCCGGGGTTGGCCAGTCAGGCCAGCCAATGGCTGACCAGTACGTTACTGACGAAACTCTTTCCTTCTGCCGGGCTCACACAATGGGCGTTGTGGCCTGCCCGCTGGATGCAGGCACTGGGTGTCGATGGATTGGCGAAGAGCTGGCCGGCACGAGCATTGACGCCGCAAATTCTGCAGCGGATGCATCGCCTGTTGCCGAAGTTGTCACCTCCTGCCGGAGCGCTGCCGGATCGTTTCGCCCCGGTGGGCCCCCGGCGGGCAACAGTCGCTCTGCTGACAGGTTGTGTCGCTGAAGCGATGTTCTCGCAAACCAACAGAGCCACGATTCGCGTCCTGCAGCACAACGGTTGTGAAGTTCTGATCCCAAAGACGCAGGCCTGCTGTGGTGCGATTCATTATCACAATGGCGATCGCTCCGAGGCTCTGCGTCTGGCACGTCAGAATCTGGGGGCTTTTCCATGGCGGAATATTGATGCCGTGATTGCCAATGTCGCTGGCTGCGGTGCGATGCTCAAAGACTATGGCCACATTGGCGAGGAAGATCCGCAGATTGATCCTGTGTTGCTGGAAGAACTGACTTCATTCGCCCATAAGATCAAAGATGTTTCCGAGTTTCTTGTCGATCTGGGGCCGATCGAACCGCAGCATCCGGTCCACCTGAAAGCGGTTTATCACGATGCCTGCCATCTCTGCCATGCTCAAAAGGTCAAGCAGCAGCCTCGACAACTCTTGAGCATGATTCCCGGATTAACGATCGCCCCGATTGAAGAGGCCGAAATCTGCTGCGGCGCAGCAGGAAGTTATAATCTGACTCAGCCGGAAATGGCCGATCGACTCGGACAACGGAAAGTCGGTCATATTCTCGATGTCGAGGGCGTGCAGGCGGTGCTGACAGGGAATGCCGGTTGTGCGCTGCAAATGGCGGCCTGCCTCTCGGAAGCCAATTCCAGCATCCCCGTCATGCATGTCATGGACATTCTCGACCAGAGCTACGGGCCAATACCGCAAAGCAGGTAAAACGAATCACAAATTTATTGGCGCGTTGATCGTCACAAAAGCATGCTTGCTCAGAGCCGCAAGCATGGCACACAGGCCAATACCACAAAACAGATAACTTTCGGGCAGCCCGCTGCACACGAAGATCAGGTTCCCGGGAGGCTGAGCCCGTCTTCTCCCAGAACATTTCTCAATTTGCGCAGGGCTCTTAAATGGCGCATGCCGGCGGCTGGTGGTGTGAGCCCCAGAATCTCGGCCACTTCGTTATTTCCCAGTTGCTCAAAATGACGCATCAGGATCATTTCGCGATCATCTGCCTCAAGTTGTTCGAGTGCCAGCAGAAATCGCTCCTCGAACTCGCGGCGAATGTTCTCAGCCGCCGGTGTCAGTTCATCATCTTTGAACTGATCCATCAGTTGATCGCCGGAATTCTCCTGGCTGACGGGCAAGGCCTGTTCTCGATCCATGCTCCGCCGGAGGGCACCGCGATGCCGGCGATGCAGATCGATCATGCGGTCGCGCGCCAGATGTCTCAGCCAGACATGAAATGGCAAACGGGGATTTTCCAGATATTCCCGCAGTCGCCCGGAGGCTTCCATAAAGACATCCTGGACCACGTCACTGGCATCGACCCGGCGGGCCATCTGCCGATCCAGTCGCAATTCAATCATCCGGCGCAGGGGTGTACGGTGTCTCTCCAGAAGTTCATTGACAGCTTTGTCATTCCCTTCCCGGAGGTTCTTCAGCAGTGCATCAGTCTGGATTGTATTTTCTTGCATGCCTCAATTATGACTGAAAAAACAACCGCACTGCACGTCAGAATTGGGAGCGACGTCACGTTTCCAACTCCTGAGAACGATTTTGCTGGTCATCCCTCGGGCCCGGGATCTCAATTCTCACAAACCGGTCAGCGTCTGTCACGTCGCTGCAGATTCCAGCGAATTCCCTCAAGAACAGTCGCAAAGTGAATCTCGACAATATCTTCCACTCGAGGCGAATACCCTCCCGCCATGCTGATGGCCACCGGGAGGTCGTATTGCTCACAAAATCGGTACACCAGTCTGTCGCGAGCCTGTAACCCGGCTTTCGTTAACGCCAGCCGTCCCATTTTATCTCCCTCGAAGGGATCCGCACCCGCCAGAAACAACACCAGATCGGGTTGCGGAAATCGCCGGGCACATGCGGCTAATCCCTCATCGAGAGCCGCCAGATAGGCGTCATCGCCGGTTTCATCGGGCAGGCCACAATCCAGATCACTGGTTTCTTTCACAAACGGATAGTTGCGTTCGCTGTGAATCGAGAAGGTGAAAATCGAGGGATCCTGCCGGGTGATGGCGGCTGTCCCATTCCCCTGATGGACATCGCCATCGACAATCAACACACGCTGAACCAGTTGTTCCTGCTGCAGGACTCGGGCGGCAATCACACTGTCGTTAAAGATGCAAAAACCTTCGGCCCGGTCGGCATAGGCATGATGAGTTCCACCGGCCAGATTCGCGCCAAACCCTGTGACCAGAGCCGAACGGGCGGCTTCGATGGTGGCACCCGAAGACCGCCGCGATCGCTCAATCAACTCGGGCGACCAGGGAAACCCCAGCCGCTTGATGTCGTCGCGAGTCATCTCACCTGCCGACACCTTGTGTAAGTAGTCGGCATTGTGCGCCAGGAGAATCTGAGCATCGCTGGCAGCGGGTGGTTCCAAAAGCTCGATGGTATGCGGATCAATTTCACCACTTCGCAAGGCCAGATCGATCCGTTCTCTCAATGCTGAATATTTGCTCATCGGGAAGCGATGGCCAGGTGGCAAGGGGAGGACAAATCGCTCGGTCGTGTAGATATGCATGCAAAAATCACTCATGATGTCGAGGAGGTCTCAACCACTCAGGAAATCCGATCAGTATCGAGAACTTGAGTGGGTGCCAGAGATGTTGTGAACGAGGGCAATTTCACCGACTGAGATGACTGGACTTTCGAAAACTTGCACCTCTACAGATTTTAGACCTGGAGACTTCCATGCGTCATGAATTGATGGCCATCCAGCCTGTAAAAGCTCGGGATCACCGGGCCGCGTATCCCACCTCCTGGCTCCTGTGTCATCTGGCGATCAGCCTGTCGTTGTGTCTCTGGCAGGTTGGCTCGATCACAAAAGTGATGGCAGCCGAGACTCGGCCTGAAAAACCGAATGTAATTATCATCAATTGCGATGACCTCGGCTATGCCGATGTGGGTGCATTTGGTGCGACAATCTGCAAGACGCCCCAGATTGACCGGATGGCCAGAGAAGGAGTGAAAGCCACTTCGTTTTACGTCGCTCAAGCGGTTTGCTCGGCTTCTCGGACCGCTCTGCTCACAGGCTGCCTGCCGAATCGTATCGGAATTCTCGGGGCACTCAGTCATGTCTCGAAGAACGGCATTGCTGACAGCGAAGTGACTCTGGGCGAACTTTTTCAGTCGCAAGGGTATTCCACCGCCATGTATGGCAAATGGCACCTGGGCTGTCAGGCTCAGTTCCTGCCTGGTCGTCATGGGTTTGACGAAGCCTTTGGGATTCCTTACTCGAATGATATGTGGTCGAAGAACCCTTATGGCAAGTTCCCTCCGCTGCCACTTTTCCGTCAAAAAGGGGATGCACCTGCTGAGATCATGGGCCATGACACCGATCAATCCCGCTTCACGACGGACTTCACGATGGCAGCGGTGTCCTTCATCGACCGGCACGCCGACAACCCCTTTTTTATCTACCTGGCTCATCCCATGCCCCACACACCGATTTTTGTCAGCGAAGAGCGCAACAGCGGTGAGAGAGCCCAGCTTTACCGAGATGTGATCGGTGAGATTGACTGGTCAGTCGGTACAATTCGGCAGACGCTGGAAAAGCATCAGCTCACGCGCAAAACACTCGTGATTTTTACCTCCGATAACGGCCCGTGGCTCGTCTTTGGAAATCATGCCGGCAGCACAGGGCCACTCCGCGAAGGGAAGGGGACCATGTGGGATGGTGGTGCCCGCGTTCCGTTTGTGGCCTGCTGGCCCGGTGTCATACCGCCCGATACGACGGTCGATCTTCCCATGGCCACCTACGACCTCTTTCCCACCTTCGCGAAGATGCTCGGTGCTGAACTTCCCGCTCATCCCATTGATGGTGTGGAAATCTGGCCCCAATTGACCGGTGCCTCGAAAGCACAACCCCACAAAGCGCTGTGGTTCTACTATGGCCGCGATCTGATTGCTGTGCGTTCCGGCCCATGGAAGCTCGTCTTCCCGCACACTTATGTTCATCCCGTGGAGCGGGGAAACGATGGCCAGCGCGGCAAGCTCGTCAACCAGAAGTTCAACGAGTCAGCACTTTACAATCTGGATTCTGATATTGGCGAAACGACGAATCTGGCCAGCCAGCACCCTGAGATCGTCCAGCAGCTCGAAACCTTCGCCGAAGAAGCCCGTCGTGAACTGGGTGACGCTCTGACCAATCGCAAAGGAAGCGGAGTTCGTCCTCCCGGCACAGTCAACGATTCCCCGTCACTTGGAAATTAGTGCGCTTCCACGAAAACACAGCGCTCTTTGTGCCAAGCGCGTTAAGGAAAAAAACCTCGCCCGCGTCTGCGTGGGAGAGGGTGGCACGAAGTGCCGGGTGAGGGTCTGACCAATCGATGTGCCTCAATCACAAGGGCTGCCGCCGGGGCGCCAATTCACAGCCTCCGCAAACAGCCACACCCTGAGCCAAACAATGTTCAGCTCAGGGTGTGCGCATTTTCAAGCGATGCAGAAATGTTTAGCGGAAGGAGTTGGGGTCGCCAAACAGGCCGCCTGATCCCGTATTCCCGGTCGTACCACCACGCAGCGGCTCTTTACGTTTGCGTTCGTACTGCTGGCCTTTACCTGGGGCGAGGTCTTCATCCTTTGGTGGAGCCACCACTTCAGGTTTCGGCTTGAGGGCTTTGACTGACAGGCTGATCCGTTGACGCTCAGGCTGAATCTCCAGCACTTGAGCATCGACCTGCTGACCTTCCTTAAGGACATCAGCCACCCGCTTGACTCGCTTGTAGTCCAGTTCGCTGATGTGGATCATCCCTTCCACACCCGGCTCCAGCTCAATAAACGCACCAAAATCGGTAATGCGTGTCACCTTGCCAGAGACTGTCTTGCCAACGGCATAGGTCTCAGGAGCCGAGTTCCACGGATTCTGCACGAGTTGCCTCATGCCCAGACCGATCTTCTGCTTTTCACGATCGAGTGACAGCACCACCACATCGACAGTCTGCTGTTCACGCACACAATCCGAGGGGTGTTTGATACGCGTCCAGCTCATCTCGCCCACATGCAGGAATCCATCGACCCCACCCAGATCAACAAAAGCACCATAATCCTTGATCGTCTTGATGGTCCCGGTGAACTTCTGGCCGACTTCAACCTTATCCCAGAAGCTGGCAGCGGCTTCTTTACGCTCGGCAATCAGAATCGCCTTGCGGCTGACCACGAGATTCCGCTTGGCGGGATTCACTTCTGTGACTTCCACCGGGAACTTCTTGCCTACAAAAGCATCCATCGAGGAGACAAAACCAAGTTCCACCTGGCTCGCTGGCAGGAAGGCACGAATCTGGCCCACAGCCACTTCCAGCCCACCCTTGTTCACAGCGGTTACATAAGCTTCAACAATCTGGCCCTTCTGGAGTTCATCCCAGTTGCCACGCGCCCGACGGGTCGACTTGGTCAGATTGACGTAGATCAGCCCCTGCTCGGCATCGTATTTTTCCACGATGACCAGATGCTCTTCGCCAGGATGCGGGGGCTTTCCCTGGGGAAAGTTTCGCGTAGGGAGCATGCCGGGCGAGCGGAAGCCCAGATCGACAAACGTATTTTCTGGCGAGACCGACTGCACTTTGGCCTTGAGCTTCATGCCCGGCGCCAGTTGGTCTTCGGATGTAATCTGTGCAGCGACAGAAGCACTATCGCCCGCACCCACAATCTCGCTGGCACCCGCCACCGTGGGCGCTCCACCCGACATGGCAGCAGCCAGTTCCGCTTCCAATGCGGGGTCGAGTTCTTCCGTCCGGGGAATTTCCACCGGGCCCGCTTGAGGAATCGTCACCGCCTGGGGTACGCCCGGCGTCTGTCCATCAGCAGCGTAAGTGGGAATTGCCAGTCCATCTTTGGCCGAGAGCGTCGGATTGAGTTCCACGCGCTTGCGAGGTGCCTCAGCAGGCTCTTCAGACGCTGGCGCAGTTTCTGGTGAAACAGTTTCTGCCGCTGGAGCAGAAGCGACCGGGCTGTCGCCGGGAACAACCTGGGGAGCACTCGAAAGCTCTGTAGGAGCAACTGCCTCGCCAGAAGAGACAGGCTCAACCTGAGAGACAGGTTCTGCCTGAGAGACAGGCTCTACAGGGGAAGATGCCTCAGGCGAAAGGCTGGCATCCACAGGTTTGTTTTCACCGTCACCGCTCATCGTAATTTACCAATATCGATCGTTCGTTGTGGTGGGCTGTCATCCAGTCTTCAGCCGCCACATATCGGGATATAGACTGGCCCCAGAAATGCTAGCGAAAAAAAATTGTCAATGCCACGAGCAACCGGAAAACCGCCAGAAACTGACCGACTTTGCCTCATTTCGGAAAGCTCCTCCAGACCCACCCGGCTTACCCAAGCCGCCAGATGTGATTAAATGTCCAGTGGCGCAGCTCGTTGATTTTCACACCACGTGCGGCCACCATCGGTACCTGCTCAGAACCAACGGGCCTTTTTGTCGCAGGTCGATGTGCACTTGCAGGAGTCTCCCTTGAATCAATTGCTGCTGGAAGACTGCATCTCGGGTCTGGCTCAACAGCCTGCAGGATCGGTCGATCTGGCGTTTGCCGATCCTCCCTTCAACATTGGCTACTCTTACGACGTTTATGCCGATTCCAAAGAAAGCCAGCAGTACCTTTCATGGTGCGAAGAGTGGATCGCTGCCGTCTACCGGGCGCTCAAGCCTGATGGCACATTCTGGCTGGCAATCGGCGATGAGTATGCGGCCGAGCTGAAAGTTGCGGCCCAGAAAATTGGCTTTCATACGCGCAGTTGGGTCGTGTGGTATTACACCTTCGGGGTGAACTGCAAATTCAAATTCACCCGCTCGCATGCACATATCTTTTACTTTGTGAAGGATCGCGAGAAGTTCACCTTCAACAGCGAAGATCCTGCCAACCGCATCCCTTCCGCCCGGCAGCTCGTTTATGCCGATAAGCGGGCCAATCCGAAAGGTCGCCTGCCAGACGATACCTGGATCATCCCCCCCACTGTCGAAGAGATGGCCCGCCAGACCAGTGCCACCTGGGTGCTCAGGCCACAGGATCTGGCCGATCGCTTTACTCCTGCAGAAGATACCTGGTACTTCCCGCGTGTGGCGGGCACCTTCAAAGAGCGCGAAGGTTTTCATGGTTGCCAGATGCCCGAACAGCTTCTCGGACGCATCATCCGCATGTGCTCAAATCCCGGAGAACTGGTGCTCGACCCTTTCTCAGGGAGTGCCACCACATTGGCCGTGGCTAAGAAACTGGGCCGCAACTATCTCGGCTTCGATATCAGCGAGCAGTACGTGACTCACGGCCTCAAACGACTCGAATCGATCGCACCAGGCGATCCCCTCGACGGTGCCGCCGAACCCACCATGAGTGCCCCCAGTACCGCCAAAGGCAAACAGCGCAAAGCACTGCCGAAGTAGCGGGGTTTGACCAATGGGCGGGTGGCCCGGCCAACTTGTGCCCAACTTGCGTACACAGGTCGTTGTGCATCGGCACGACAACAAGATGCCGCGCCATGTGGCCTCTCCTGTCCCAAACAACGCTCAAACTCTTTCGCTGCCCCTTTCGCGCGAGCTCCCCGAACTTCCAATTCATACACACGCGAAGCCGCGAAGTTCGCCAAGAAAAGTTGAGTCCCGTATGGTGGATTAAGGCCTTGCGCAACCCACCAATCCAGAAGACTCCTATCCCATGTGCAATTATCTCCGTGTGGCCCAGCCCAAGTAGGGCAGGCTCCCGCCTGCCTGCCTGACGCTGCTCCAACCTTCGTGCTCTTCGCGACCTTCGTGGTACACCCGATTCTTACTCATCCGAATGGCCCAGAGGCGCCTTTGCACATCCGGGTGGCACCAGTCACAAGAAACGTTTATGCAAAACAGAACAGTACAATTCCTGTGGAACACCCCGGCTGATATTCTGTCTTCTATCGAAATGTCCAATCTACTCATGCACAGCTTGCTGAACCGTCTCACCGATTGGCCCTGGAGTTCGTTCCATCGTTCCGCAAGGGCTGGCGAATACCCACTGAGCCGGGGCCGCTTGAATCCATGGAGTGGCAACGAAGTTAATGACCTTGAATTACGGTACGAGACAAGCTGGTGGGTTGCGCAAAGCCTTAACCCACCCTACTAGTCTAAGGACATTTTATGTATTCTGTTATTCGGTTTTATATACCATCCAGAAATTTCATAGTAGACGATTTAATAAGCAGGATAAGAATGACTGAGGTTCTTATGCACCCTGAGGCTGGCTTGGGTGGCCACGATCGCATATCGTGCGACTTAAGCGAGGCTTCTTGCAATGAAACACATGGGCAAGAAGTTTTTCATAAGTTGCATAAATGTAAATCATTGTTCGACTGGTGTAATACACATTCCGTCATGATTGAAATCGATTGGGGGGTGGGCATACCCGGCGATCTTCAAGGGGTAGACACGATAGAACTTCCCCGTGGCTACTTGAGATTATTGGCAGCCAACAAGATTGATTTGACGGTATCAGTTTACAGAAAAGACGACTTATAGGCGATTGCAATGCTAATTGAAATAAAAATATTCCCCAGATCAACACAACTTGATTCAGAACGCATAAGGAAGCAGTTGGTAGAATATGAGTGCGAGGATATTGTAGTTGCGGGTTTGTCAGAAGAAGGTGTTTCTGTCACAATAACATGCGGACATTGCTTAGAGCCCCATTTAATAATAGCCAAATCATTACTTGAGTGTGTTTTCGCAGGTGTAGAGCACCAGGAGTGTGAGGCAGCAAAAACAATCCTTACTGTCTTTCTGGAGCACGATGATCAACGAGATTTCGTGAAATCATTCATTTTCCCGGTTTCTTTTTTGGAATACATTGCTTCCTGGAATTGTGACCTATCGATACATATTTGCTATTAGACTGGAGATTCTGAGCTCGGGCTAGGTTAGCCCAAGTAGGGCAGGCTCTCGCCTGCCTGCCTGACGCTGCTCCAACCTTCGTGCTTTTCGCGACCTTCGTGGTACACCTGATTCTTACCCATCCGAATGGCCCAGAGGTGCCTTTGCACATCCGGGTGGCACCAGTCACAAGAAACGTTTATGCAAAACAGAACAGTACAATTCCTGTGGAACACCCCGGCTGATATTCTGTCTTCTATCGAAATGTCCAATCTACTCATGCACAGCTTGCTGAACCGTCTCACCGATTGGCCCTGGAGTTCGTTCCATCGTTCCGCAAGGGCTGGCGAATACCCACTGAGCCGGGGCCGCTTGAATCCATGGAGTGGCAACGAAGTTAATGACCTTGAATTACGGTACGAGACAAGCTGGTGGGTTGCGCAAAGCCTTAACCCACCCTATGTGACTAGAGTTTTATCGAGAAACATCGATATGACATACAACCCGTTGTCTAATGAGCCGTTCGAGCCAGATTGGTATTTGAATCGTGCTGAGCATGAATAAGGAGGAGACCCGTGGGTGCCTTCAGGGCGATTGCAAGAAGTGTAGAGCAAGGTGTTACTCCTCGCGATTCTATCGGTGGTGATGCAATAACTCCATCTGAGTATCGGATTCCATGCTGCCAAAAGTGTGAAAGACAAATGCTATTGTTTCTCCAGTTTGACATTGACCCAAGGTGGTCAATGCCATTCGAAGACGGAAGCCATTTCCTCTTGTTCATGTGTCCTCTATGCAATGAAATCCCGTCATTTGCGGCGTATTCTGGCGGTCAGCTTTCAGGCGATTATTGGAGTAGGACAGAGGGGCACTACTTCGCTTGCCTGAGTAAGGCCGGATCTTCAGAGTCTATTCGGCTGGCGGAGGCAATTCTGATAGCGAAAGAACTTTTCTTTGAGCCCCTAAAGGACGTTGCCGAACACTTGCCTGACACTATCCGCCTGGGCGGTGAGCCTTTTTGGCTTCAAGAACCCGAGCCTGTAATTTGCAGCTGTGGTTCAAACATGGTGTTGATTTCACAGATTGCTGAGAATTATGGCTTTGACAAGCAGCCCGGAGCCCCCGAGCAACCAGACTCCTTTTCCGCTAATCAATATTGCCTGTTCCTAGGAAATGAGGTCTACATATTTGCATGTCCACGCCAGTGCGACTCGCGTGCGGTATGGGTTACGGTTCAGGGCTGAGGTGTATTGGCATATGATCTCGCGGATAGCACAAATAGGATTGTTTAAGGTTTTGTGCAACCCGCCAACTCAGAAGACTCCAAGCCCATCAGCAACTATTTCAGGGGTAGGGAGGACTCATTGGATTGAGACGACACGAAGGGGTCAGAACTCATTGATTTTGTCGGCACCACTACCTCTACCCCGTCGAAAGTTCATATTCATCAAGCGAGGTGGAAGTGACAATATCCACTAGCTGTTCGATGGATTCCAATATGGACTCTCGAAGATCGGCAGGAGCGTATAATTCAATCCAATTGCGAAGCTGATAGAGCTCCTCGATAAACTGATCCTTAAACTCCTGCCTTATGACTAACGCCGGAAGACATTCTATCATCTGTAGCCCAAGTTCCTTTGCGGGCGGCAACCAATAGGTGACAAACGTATTGGCAGTGCAAACTGGGGTGAATGTCAGGTCGCGGCTCTTTTTGCTTTCCTTACATAAATCAATTGCCATATCGAATATTCTCTTTGCGACCGATACGACATCACAGGGGCACCTCAACCTACACCCTGTCTTCTAGCAAGATAGCCAAACCACAAGAGGTCTCTGGCCAACCGCAGCTTCAGCAGTATCTCATCCGCGTTTTCAAATTCCGCATGGCAGTTGTTCCATCACCCAAACCTCCTCTGCTCCGGCACACCGTTCGCCCGCACCCGGCGAACTTGCAATTTCATGCGACATCTTTAAACCCTGTCGGTCTGCGAAATTCCCCAGGAGCTTATTTGAGCACAGCGTTCACCCAGGCCTGATTGCCCAGATACCACTCGACTGTCGCCCGCATCCCCTGTTCGAACGTGACGGATTGTTTCCAGCCCAGCTCCCGCTCGATCTTCGAACAATCAATCGCATAGCGGAAGTCGTGACCGGGACGATCAGAGACAAACGTAATCAGGTCGGCATGTGTGCCACCTTGTGGCCTCGGACGCAACTCATCCAGCACTTTGCAGATCACATGGACCAGGTCGATGTTGCGAACTTCCGCCCGGCCACCAATCGCATACGTTTCCCCAATCACTCCGGTTTCGAGAACTCGCAGCAGAGCCGATACATGGTCCTGGACATGCAGCCAGTCGCGCACGTTCTCTCCCCTGGCATAAACAGGGATCGGCTCTTCGGCCAGCGCCTTGCGAATAACGACAGGAATCAGCTTTTCAGGAAACTGAAAGGGCCCATAGTTGTTGCTGCAGTTGGTGACCAGCACTGGCAACCCATAGGAATGATTCCAGGCCCGCGCCAGATGATCGGCCGAGGCCTTGCTGGCCGAATAAGGAGAATGTGGGTCGTAGCGCGTCTCTTCGGTAAACTGGCCGGTGGCCCCCAGCGCACCAAACACTTCATCGGTCGAAACGTGCAGAAAGCGGAACTTCGCTTTGTCGCTGGCCGCGAGCTTCCCGTAATGCGTGCGGGCTGCTTCCAGCAATGTGTAAGTTCCCACAATGTTGGTGTTGATGAACTCTGCCGGCCCGGTTAACGATCGATCCACATGGCTCTCGGCTGCCAGATGCATCACAGCGGCAGGCTGATACTCGGCAAAAGCCGCATCCATTGCCTCCCGGTCAGCAATATGCTTCTGAATCAGGAGATGTCGCGGATGAGTCGCCACTTCTTCCAACGATTCAAGATGCCCTGCATAAGTGAGACAATCGACATTCACGACCGTCCAATCGGTGTTCCTCACCAGATGACGGACAAGGGCAGAACCAATGAAACCACAACCACCGGTAACGAGAACATGCATGGTGAGCATCCGTGCCTTGCGAGAACTTCAGGGTTTTGAAAATGAAAATGTGACCAGCAGTCATACACAAATCAATGCCAATTGGGGAGTTCCGTCGATATCAAAAATTTCTGATCGGTTCCCTGATTTTCGTCATCCACCCCGGCGTCTTTGTGCGTTAAAATAACATGCAGACACAACACGACAGGAAACGCCAGGCCTCGCCATGCGACACACCCGGCAGGCCGGATGACGTTCCCCGGATTATTTCTGCGGCATCATTCATCGAGCGAAGACATCCTTCCGTGTTGTGCCTGCCTTTGATGTGATCGTGCAAGTTGGCAGGTTCTCTGCCTCACTCAACAAACATGCTTTTGATTGAGCATGTCGATTGAAGATGTGGCTAAGCCAGCCAGCTTTCTGATCAGCGGGCAGTGTCGTTTCAATCTCTGATTCAACGTTTCTATTTCCAGTAGCGATTAATGCGCGGTGCTTGTCGTGTCATGCTTGCAGCTTTGGGCAAGCATGTCTTCGCGATCCGCAATGCTTGTTTCATGTGACAGGTTGTGGGAATTCTGGAAGTGGGGGAGTTGAACAACAGATCGTTTCGTCAGCCCGCAGGAACTCGAGTCGGTTTTCTGTGAAGTCTTCCGTAATTCGCGGCTGTTTATCTTCCAGAGTTTTCGAGAGAGAGGCGATGAATGCATACGAATCTCATCACGCGTGGATTGGTTCTTCCTCAAGGTCTGAGAGAATTTGTTGATCGCAAACTGGAGTTCGCACTCGACCGTTTTCAGCTTTCGCCGGCTGATGTCGAGATCACCCTCGAAGATATTAACGGTCCTCGAGGCGGCCAGGATAAGCGCTGTCGCTTGCGGGTCGGTAATACCAAACGCACGCGAGTTCTCATTGAGGAAACAGGATCGGATCTGCAGCGTGTTCTTTCGCGGACAGTTGATCGCATGGAACAGGCTCTGGCCAAACTGCATCGCAAACATCATTCGCGAGCCTCCAGACAGCCGGGCCGTCGCCTGGCCATGGCAGCAGATCTTTAGGCCACAGGATTTGTTCTGTGGAGTGAGCCAGATTTCATGTTCTCACCCAGTGTTTGTCTTGTGAAAGCGATCGTGTTGTTAAATCGTGTGGATGCAATGATGTTTTATCACTGCACCAAGGTCACCTGAACGCGATCCGTCATCACGACCGCTGAACTGTCCCGGCAGGCCCGGCTGCAAAATCTGCAGCCGGGCCTGCCTCTTTGAATCTCAGCGCAACCTCCCCCAGTTCTCAACCCTCGCCCGCGTCTGCGTGGGAGAGGGTGGCACGAAGTGCCGGGTGAGGGTCTGGCCAATCGACATGCCTCAGCCATCAAGGCATCCGCAGGGGCGCCGATTGTTGGCGTGTGGCCAGAGATGACAAGCATCCCGCGATGAGGTCGTTTGTTGATTGCACGTCCAATTCATTCGAACTCGCCCTCATCCCGGCCTTCTCCCGTCGGAACGGGAGAAGGAGCAAAAGACCCTCGCCTGCGTCTGCGTGGGAGAGGGTGGCACGAAGTGCCGGGTGAGGGTCTGGCCAATCGATGTAAAACAGTCGCCGAGGATGCTGCCGGATCGACCGGCGTAAAAAGTCCTCAAATGATTCGAGGCCAACGGTCTTGCCATCTGAGCTGCTCGAGGCCATTGGCATACGCTTTGGCAGGTTCTGCCGGAGTCTCGACCCCCTGATTGGCAAGGTCTTTCCACCCTGCTCAGCAGGTACAACAGGAACTCTGGACGAAGGGTGGCGCGTAGGCCTTTAACCCCTGTTACAGCCCGCACCGTGGGTGCATTCGCTACACCAGCAACAGTCACACACAAGGGCCCTGGTCTCGTTAATCGTTAAGGTCAATGGAGTGTTGGTAAGCTTTAACGACGAAAACCGCCCGCAAAGTCACCCTTGTTTTACGGAACCGGAACAACCGGCACATTTCCATGGATGGAAGACACAAATCCTTGCTCAATTAGCGGTTTGGGAAACTCAAGCGATCGTTCCAGTGGGGCCGATGGAATAGGCAACTTCGCCCGAGCAGTCCGTATCACCGGGTGGTGATGCGAGGAACTGATCGGAAGAAGACAGCGACCTTGCCACTCGAGATCGCCCGCAACGATCGAACAGTGGTACGGGGCCTGGTCAGCCGGACATGTGAAGGATTCAGTTTGGTGTGACGCGACACGGGTCGCGGGGCGGGGCTGACAGCTCGGCGCCTTAGGTGAGCACCGCCTGCCAATCCACTGCTGACCGACACTTGTCTCGCGGGTTGGGAAGACCCTGTTTTCGAATCCCTAGGGAAGGAGATTGAGACTCATGCGATGGATCAAGTTTTGTGGAACCATGCTTGCTGCGATGAGCATGGCCTCGCTGGCTGAAGCCGGCCTTTTCCGCGGCCATGGCTGCGGTACTGAAAAGGCTTGTGGTTGTGCTTCGACCAGTCAGCCTGCCTGCTGTAAGCCCGTTATTGTCAAGCCTTGCTCGCCAAACGTTTACGTTTATCAGCGCAAGTGCTCTGACATTAAGCCCCCCTGCTGCGATACATGTGCTCCAGCGACCTGCTGTGCACCTGCTGCCGCCGCTCCTGCTTGTGCTGCTCCTGCAGCTTGTGCTCCAGCTCCAGCCGCTTGTGCTCCAGCCTGTGCTGCTCCTGCAGCCTGTGCTCCAGCTCCAGCTGCTTGTGCTCCCGCTTGTGCCGCTCCTGCAGCCTGTGCTCCAGCTCCAGCTGCTTGTGCTCCCGCTTGTGCTGCTCCTGCAGCCTGTGCTCCAGCCCCAGCAGCTTGTGCACCAGCCTGTGCCGCTCCAGCTGCCTGTGCTCCAGCTGCTGCTCCAGCCTGTGCTGCTCCTGCAGCCTGTGCTCCAGCTCCAGCCGCTTGTGCTCCAGCTTGTGCCGCTCCAGCCCCAAGCACCTGCGCTCCAGCCACCTGTGCTCCCAGCTGCACTCCAGCTGCCAAGCACTGTGGTCTGTTCGCTCGCTTGAAGGCTAAGTGCGCCAAGCCATCATGCGGTTCAACATGTGCACCTGCTCCTGCAGGCTGTGCTGCTCCCGCTGCCTGTGCTCCAGGCTGTGCTGCACCAGCTCCAACGAGCTGTGCAACCACAAAGTGCTGTGACGTTGACCCTTGCGAAGTTGCCAAGCTGATCTACACCTCGCAGACAGCTTGCTACGCCAAGGATCGTCGTCATGCCATCCACAAGCTGGGTGACAAGTACAACTGCGTCTGCAGCCCAGAAATCATGTGCGCCTTCATCTACGCCCTCAACGATACCGATGAACGAGTTCGTCTGAAGGCTGCCGATGAAATCGGTGACCAGATCCGCAAGCACTGCTGCTGCTCGCCAGAAGTTGTCGCTGCTCTGACACACGCTCTGGGTGATTGCCACAAGCCAGTCGTTCGTCAGGCCACACAGGCTCTGGAACTCTGCGGCTACGAAGTTGTTGAAGGTAACTGCGATGCTGTCTGCTCGACAAGCTGTGCACCAGGCACCTGCCCAGGCACTGCTCCAGCCGTTGCTCCAGCTCCAGCCCCAATGGCTCCAGAAGCTGTCCCAGCTCCAGTTCCTCCCGCTGCTCGCAAGAACAGCGAATATCGCCAGCTCTTCAGCTTCAACAACTAGTTTGTGTCGGCTGAACAGCGAATCGATAGCGGCAATAGACTTCTGACGGTGTTACAACGAACAGCAGCCCCCGATCGCAAGACCGGGGGCTGTTTTCATTTGTAAGGGAGGTAGTTGTTGGTGGGTAGTTGCTAGTGGGTATTGGACATTTGGGGTTTGGTATTTGTCTGCTGGAAAGATGCTGTCAACATCGCTGAAACGGCCAGCTCAACCAACAACTAACAACCCCCAACACACAAACACCAATTACTTCAGCGACCACGGGGCTCGATACGGACGATTCACCAGAGCGATCGCTTCAGGATCATTTCCGACGATCTTTTCATTGACGGGATCCCATTCAATCTTGCGGCCCAAACGAATCGCGATGTTCCCCAGGTGGCAGGCACTGGCAGTGCGGTGGCCAATCTCGACATCGCAGATCGGCAGCTCGCGCGACTTGATGCAGTCGAGAAAATTCTTGTGATGATTGCTCGAAACATAGAGCGATTCATCACCGCTCGAAAGTTCCTGCTCAACGAGTTCCGCAGGTGTTCCCCGCAGCACGCCGCGGTTGACGAAAATCGTCCCTTTCTCACCAATGAATGTGGTGCCGCCAGGAATGTCTTTCTGCTCCTGGCCCACAACGATTTCGACGCCGTTGCCATACTTGTGCGTGATGCGGCAAGCCGTCGAGACTTCAAACCACTTCTCAGGATGGAACTCGGCTGTCCCTTCCGTGCTGACTGGCCCGGTATGATCAAAACCGAGTGCCCAGTGAGCAATATCAATGTGATGGGCACCCCAGTTGGTCATCTGCCCGCCCGAGTAATCCCAGAAGAAGCGGAAGTTGTAATGCACCCGCTTCTGGTTATAGGGCCTTTGTGGTGCCGGCCCGAGCCACATGTCGTAGTTGAGTTCGGCTGGCGGTTCAGAATCAGCCACAGGAGGGCCTCCAAAGTTCGACTTGGCCAGGCCCACCAGAACTTTGTTCACCTTGCCAATTTTTCCATTACGCACCAGTTCACACGCCTTGCGGAACTTGGCGTCGGATCGTTGCTGTGAGCCCGTCTGCACAATGCGGTTATGAGCACGAGCCGCTTCCACCATGGCCCGGCCTTCGGGAATCGTCAGCGTGAGTGGCTTTTCGCAATAAACATCTTTGCCCGCCTGGCAACCATGCACGGTCGGCAAGGCGTGCCAGTGATCCGGCGTGGAAACGACAATGGCATCGATATCTTTGCGTTCGAGGACTTTGCGGTAATCGTCGTAACCGTCGACCTTGAAGCCCTTTTCGCTGACCATTTTGATCGTGCTGGCCAACCGCTTGGAATCGACATCGACAATCGCGGCCGGGGCGACACCCTGACCCATAAACGCCTTGAGATTTCCCGAGCCCTGACCGCCAATCCCGATGTGTGCAGTAACAATTCGCTCATTGGCACCAAATGCCCGCGCGGGAATGATCAGTGGAGCCGCAAATACGGCGGAAGCCGCCAGGAAAGTCCGGCGGGAAAGCTGCTGTTTGCTCATGAAAAATACCCTTTCCAGTTGTCAATACCCGGCTGTTAAAACCTTGAAAAGATGGTGCCAGCTCGATGAATGCCATCTCAAGGAATCGTTCTCCATCCTAACCATCGATTCCGACAGATCGCTACCCGCTGTTTCGCAGTTCCGGGGATTCCGGGAGAAGGTTTTTCCTGTGGATTTCCACAACAGATCGCCGGATGAAGGGATTCACAGAAAAATTTTCCAGTGGTCGATTCGCCAAAAAGGATTCCTGCGGGTATTCTTGACTGATTGATCCTTCGCCACTCTCCGCGAGTGGCCAGAGTACTTACCCCAGAACCTATGAGCGAAGACCACCGCCAAACGCGTACACATCTGACGGAGCTGTTTCATAAGCTCCGGATTAATCCGCGCGGTGATCTGGGTCAGAATTTTCTGATTGATATCAATCTGGTGGAACTGGTGGCCCGCGAAGCCCAGTTATCCAAAGATGATGTGGTTCTTGAAGTGGGGACCGGGACCGGCGGTCTCACGATTTTCCTCGCTGCCGAAGCGGGCGAAGTCGTCTCGATCGAGTACGACCCGAACATGCATGCCATTGCGTCGAAACAGCATGCCGGTTTGTCGAATGTGCAGTGGGTGAATACCGACGCTCTCAAGAACAAAAATCAACTCCATCCGCTGTTGGTCGAAAGTGTCAACACCGCCCTGGCCAGACGGCCCGGCTCGACCCTGAAGCTCGTGGCAAATCTGCCTTACAACGTCGCCACTCCCGTCATTTCCATGATTGTGGGGAGCGACTGGCCCTGGTCGCGAATGGTCGTGACGGTCCAGTGGGAAATGGCCGTGCGGATGCAGGCGACGCCGGGAAGCAGCGATTACAGCGGGCTGTCGATCTGGTTACAGTCGCAATGCGATATTGAAATTCTGCGTAAGCTCCCTCCGGATGTCTTCTGGCCCAGGCCCAAAATCGATTCTGCTGTCGTCCTGGTCACACCGGCACCCGCCCGAAGAGACCGCATTGCCGATCCGGAATTCTTCCATAACTATCTGCGGGCCATCTTCATGCACCGGCGCAAGCTATTGCGTGGTGTCCTGTGCAGTACCTATTCCCAGGTCGCCAAACCCCGCATTGATGAACTGCTCCAGCAGGCAGGGATTGCCTCACAGGCACGGGCTGAGGAACTGCCGACGGAGATTCATGTGGCCTTAGCCAACCTGCTCTACCACGAAATCAATCCACCAACGCCCGCTACGGGTCTTGATTCACTGAAAACTGCGAACTGAAAACTGCCTGCTGCCAGATTCTGGCAGCCCCCGGCTTTGTCGGAGAAGCTCATTACCATGCAAGATCGAATTGCCTATCAGGGAATCACCTTCGACGATGTTCTGCTCGAGCCTGGCTTCAGCGAACTCGTCCCTGCCGATGTCGAAACATCCTCCCGGCTCACCCGCAATATCCGGCTGAATGTGCCGATTGTTTCCAGCCCCATGGATACCGTGACAGAAAGCGACATGGCCATTGCCATGGCGCAGGAAGGCGGCATGGGGATCATTCATAAAAACCTCTCGATCGAACAACAGGCGTTGCACGTCGAGCGGGTCAAACGCAGTGAACACGGCGTCATTGTCGACCCTGTGACGTTACCTCCCGAGGCCACCGCTTTGGAAGCGTGGGAAATCATGGAGCAAAGGAACATTGGTGGTGTTCCGGTCACTCAAAACGGTCGGCTCAAAGGGATTCTGACCCGTCGCGACCTGCGGTTTCTGGCGTCGAAAGATACCCCCATTTCCGAGGTGATGACCAAAGAGAATCTCGTGACGGCGAAAGAGAATACGACTCTCGAAGAAGCCGAGCGGATTCTGCTGGAAAACAAGGTTGAAAAACTGCTGCTGGTAGATGACGAGTTTCAGCTCAAGGGGCTGATTACGATCAAGGATATCGATAAAAACCTTCGTTTCCCGAAAGCGAGCAAAGATCGACGTGGACGTTTGCGCGTCGGTGCCGCCGTCGGTGTGTTTGACTTTGAGCGTGCTGCGGCCCTTATCGACAGGGGGGTTGATGTGCTTTGTGTCGACAGCGCACACGGACATAGTCAAAACGTGATTGAGACCGTTAGGGGGGTGAAGAAACGCTGGCCAGAAATCGATGTCATAGCTGGGAATATTGCAACAACGGCAGGAGCCCGCGATCTGCTGATGGCGGGGGCGGATGCAATCAAGGTGGGCATTGGCCCAGGCTCGATCTGCACAACGCGAATTATTGCCGGAGTGGGTGTTCCTCAGTTAACAGCGATACACAATGCCTCATTGGCAGTGGCCGGGACAGATGTTCCGATCATTGCCGATGGTGGCATCAGGTATAGCGGTGATATCACCAAGGCTCTGGCCGCAGGTGGTCATTGCGTGATGCTGGGAAGTTTGCTGGCGGGTGTGGATGAAAGCCCCGGAGAAGTGATTCTTTTCCAGGGCCGCAGTTACAAACGCTACCGGGGCATGGGCTCGATGGGGGCCATGGTCAAAGGGAGCAGCGAACGCTACCGGCAAGGGAAGGTTGACGAAAGCAGTCCAGGGCGTGGAGCAGGGAAGCTCGTTCCCGAAGGCGTTGAAGGGCGAGTGGCTCATAAAGGCTCGCTCCACAATCTGGTTTACCAGTTGATCGGTGGCCTGCGGGCCGGCATGGGATACTGCGGTGTGCCCACGATTGAAGATCTGCGGACAAACACGCGGTTCATTCAGGTCTCGGCTGCCACAGTGAGGGAGAACCATCCCCATGACATTACGATTGTCGAAGAATCTCCAAATTACACCGTCGAGCACGCACATCGCGAAGGCTCGTAATCAGGCCTGGTATCAGCCGGCTCTGGCAGTCGCACTGGCCGGTGTGCTGATCGCTCAGTCACCAGCCAGTGATACCTCCCGCAGTCCGCTCGATACCTTGCGCGAACGTTCTCCGGAACAGCGCTGGACCAAAGTTCGCGAAGAAGACGCCGAGCAGAAATTGTCCCGGCAGACCGTCATCTCCAGCGAGACACAAGCCTTCACAAACGTCGGTTCGTCAGGTTCCGGCACTGCTCCAGAGCGCCTCCCTGTCGATCGAATCCAGGAAGGCAAATCGGCTGCGCCCGACATGCCAGCCTCGATTATCGATGCGGCTCCCACAGCAAACTCCAAAGCTGTCGTGGCGTTCCCTGAATCAAACACTCCTCCACAAGCCGCCACCACTCCTCCGGCCTATCCATTTCTGGATCAGCCCGAGGTTCTCGTGCAAGGTGATCATCAGTGGATCTTGCCAGCACCTTCAGCAGAGCAGATCGTCGCTGCTGTGAGCCAGAATTCTCAGGCTCCAGTCCCCACTGGCGATCCTACTGGCCCGACACCGATTGAAGTGAACTCGAACAGCAATGGCGGAACGGCTAACGGTGCGATTGCTCCGACACCAGTCGAGACACAAGCCGTTGCGCCGTCAGCCAGCTTGCCGCCCGTTCCACCGCTGCCCAAAGAATCCGAACGGGCCATCATTGCCGATGAGCATCTGGCACCAGCGCTCCCCAACCTCGGGATTCGGCGCATCTACCAGATTGTTCCTTTCGGTGATCCCGTTGCCGATGAAGATATTCGTCGATATGCCCTTGAGCAGCAGAATAAGGTAGGCATCCATATCGACAACAGTCCCGTACCTCCACGGAACTATCCTGACCTCCTCGCTTTGTGGGAACCACCCAACCTTTATCACCAGCCACTTTACTTTGAAGATGTGGCCCTCGAACGATATGGCCACCACTATCCCCCCGGGATTCAATCCGCCGTGTCACTCGGGAAATTTGGTGTGCAACTGATTGGCTTCCCTTATCAGGCGGTTATCCATCCCCCCGCATCGAAACAGTACGCACTGGGTTACTACCGACCTGGCGAAGTGGCTCCCCGGCTCACCTATCAAATCCCCTGGAATGCTCACGCCGCCGCTGTGCAGGCTGGAGCCGTGGTGGGCTTTATTTACATGATTCCGTAAGAGTCACCACTTCATAGAAGCAGGCAGCTCGCCTGCCAGCCAAAGCTTTTGCTCCTTCTCCCGTTCTGACGGGAGAAGGCCGGGATGAGGGCGAGCTCGAACAGGTTTGGCGTGCAATGCACGAGCAGCGTTATCGCGTGATGCTTGTCATCTCTGGCTACTGGCAGTCTATCGGCGCTCCTGCGGATACCTCGGTGACCGATACATATCGATTGGTCAGACCCTCACCCGGCACTTCGTGCCACCCTCTCCCACGAGGACGCGGGCGAGGGTTTTTTCTCCTTCTCCCGTTCTGACGGGAGAAGGCCGGGATGAGGGCGAGTTCGAACGTATGGAGCGAACAATCCATTAGAGATTTCATCGCGCGATGCATTTCATCTCTGGCTACTGGCAGTTTATCGGCGCTCCTGCGGATACCTCGGTGACCGATACATATCGATTGGTCAGACCCTCACCCGGCACTTCGTGCCACCCTCTCCCACGAGGACGCGGGCGAGGGTTTTTTCTCCTTCTCCCGTTCTGACGGGAGAAGGCTGGGATGAGGGCGAGCTCGAACGTATTTGGTATGTGATGAACAAGGGGCTCCAACGCAGTAGGGCCTTTGATAAGGTCTCATGCTGAAAACATCATGGGAGGAGCACTGCTGGCAAGCCAGCAGTGGCACACGGTGGAAGTGCAAGAGACTCCTCCACATCGAACGGAAAGACCTTCAACCCGTTTTGCCTTCACCCTGATTCTCTTCGACGGATTCACTGCAAAGCACGGTCTCAATTGGCTGAAGGTTTCCTGCCCACCTGATAGAGGTTTGTTCGCGAGCGGAGATACATCAGGTCATCACTCACTGCGGGCGAGGCCATGAACCCGTCGCCCAACTGGCTTTCTCCCAGTTCTTCAAACTCGCGAGACGCCTTGAGGACCTTGATCTTTCCCTCCTGGCTGAAGAACCAGAGTTTTCCATCGGCATACAGTGGTGTCGCGGTATAGTTGCCACCGAGTCGCTCCTGCCAGAGCTGTTTACCCGTGGTGGCTTCAAAACAGGTGGCGGCACCCCCATCGTGGACCATAAAGAGCAGATCACCAACCAGCACATGCGTGGGCTTGGAAGGGATCCCTTTGGCAGCACTCCAGCGGACATGGGTCTCGGTCACATCGCCTGTTCCTGTCGGATCGACCGCATGCAGTGCAGCCTTGCCGAAGCCGGTGTTGATAAAGACCAGTCCATTCCCATAGACCGGCCTCACAGTGGCTGAGAATTCCTTAAAGCGAATTCGCCAGATCTCTTTCCCTGTGCGAGGATCCAGGGCCAGACTCGCTTTGGATGTGGGGCTGATCAGTTGTGGCTGGCCATTGACCTGAATGATGGTGGGAGTACAGAAAGCTTTCTTGAAGTCGCCATTTTCAGAGCCATATTCGACCTGACGATCGACTTTCCAGACGGTCTGACCTGTGTCCTTATCAAGAGCGACCACATACTGAAAATCAAAACCGTCCATGTGCAGAATCAGCAGATTCTCGAACAGGATGGGTGAACTTCCGGGGCCGCGAAAATGCTCACAAGGGAGATCGCGCCTTTGCCAGAGCACTTCACCCGAGCGGCCCGCCAGGCAGGCCGTGCCATAG
The DNA here is from genome assembly GCF_001707835.1 of Planctopirus hydrillae. Taxonomy (GTDB): domain Bacteria; phylum Planctomycetota; class Planctomycetia; order Planctomycetales; family Planctomycetaceae; genus Planctopirus; species Planctopirus hydrillae. The sequence goes on along the minus strand of NZ_LYDR01000116.1, from coordinate 144,556 downwards.
CTGCCAAAACTGATCCACGCCTTCCCGTCTTCCAAAACAGGCGTGGGTGAGGCATAGCTGTTGAAATCGTGGATCTCGCTGGGCTTCTCGACTTCGAACAGCAGTTTGTCGAGCACAATCTTCCCCGAGGGCTTATCAACGCAGATCACCGAGAGCTTGTGTCCATCGGGAGTCGCCGTCGTCATCCACAGGTCATTGTTCCAGATGACAGGCGATGACCAGCCTTTTCCATGAATGGCGGTTTGCCAGAAGATGTTCTCCTCGCCGATTGTGACGGGAAGTTTCGTACTTTGAGCATGGGCATTTCCTTCCGGCCCGAGAAACTGGGGCCAGTTGTGCTGCGCCTGACTTGTGGACCACAGACCAAAAGTCAGCACCCACACGGCCATCAGCCCGCGGCTCAAAAACAGTCCCGCTTCCGAAAACCGCAGATCAATCAATGGACGTCGCATGGAGAAAATCCTTGAATCCGAAAGCAGCCACAACTTCAGACCGTGGACTGGACAAAGTCGCGATGGCTTTCTGCAGTTCAATCATCCCGGAGATCGGGCCAGTCGGTATGCTGTAAAACGCTGTTCGTGAGAACATATCAATAAATCCTTGCGCAGAATAATCGGCGGCATGATCTGACGCCACTGGAATGGTTTTCTCTGATGGCCAAGCGACCGAATACTCGACTTCTGGAACTGCCTCTTCTGCAGAACTGGAGCTGCCACAATTGCGGCGGCTGCTGCAAAAAACATCTCATTGAAATCACGGAAGCGGAGCGCCAACGCATTGACAGCCAGGGCTGGAGTGCAGCCGAACTTCCGGAAGGCTTGCCTCCTTATGTTCCTTTGGGCCGAACTTCCGAAGGACGTTACCGATTATCGCAGCGAGCCGATGGAGCGTGTGTGTTTTTGACAGACGAAGGTCTCTGCCAGATCCATGCCAGATTTGGAGAACCGGCCAAGCCTTTACCCTGCCGGCTCTATCCGTATGTGTTTCATCCGACAGGGAAAGGGCTGGTTGTCGGCTTGCGCTACAGTTGTCCTTCGGTCATTCGCAATGCCGGTCGTGATCTCGTGTCTCAACAGGATGAACTCAAGCAACTGGCCCAGGAAACGATCGCCGATTGGCCTGAAGAGATCCCTGCACCCAGGCTTTCCGATCGCTCACCGGGAGCCTGGCCACTGGCCGATGTGCTGATGGCTGCGCTGCTGGACGAACTGCAGCAGCGCGACGTCTCTTTGCGTTTGCGCCTGGTTCGCTTGGCGGCATGGACGGAGTTGATTTCAACGACCAATCTGACCGATCTGACGGTCGCTCAATTGCGGGAAACAATCCGCGTGGTTCGTGAAACCGTGGCTCAGTTGCTCCCGGAAGAACCGACAGTCGTGGTTCCTCCGGCGGATCGTCTGACGCTGGTGGGCTTTACACAACTGGTGGCCTACTACACGCGCGAAGATACCATTGTGGACCAGTCGAAGGGCTGGGCCGGTCGCTGGAAACTGTTGCAGGATATTCTGGTCTTTACCTTTCGCAGAGGTCGCCTGCCTGATCTGGCCACTGACTGGAAGGGAATTCCCATTCGAGATGTCGAACAGGCATTACCCTGGAAGACTCCTGCCGCCGACGAACTGCTGACGAGATATCTGGTCACCAAGCTGCAGAGCCGGGCCTTCTTCGGGCCGGCTTATTATCACGAACCAGTCATCGAAGGGTTGTGGAGCCTCTTGCTGACAATTCCTGTGACGATCTGGCTGGCCCGCTGGCATGCTCTCGCCAGACGATACAACGCCGGGCCAGGCAGCACGTCGGAACCCTGCGCGATTCAAACCGTCGATCTGGAAGCGGCTCTGGCCCGCGTCGATCATAATCATGGCTATTCACCGGCATTAGGGATGCGCAGCGTCAAATCGCGTCTGCGCAGTTTTGTCCGTCGAGATCAACTCACCAGCCTGATCTGGGACATCACCCGTGAATCGTGAATACTAGAGAGTCAGGATTTTAGAACCTGAAGAGTCCTGGCGATCCTTGCGGGCAGGTTCTTCGCAGCCTTGAAAGAATCTGCTGGTGCATGATCTGGAAATGCGGCAAGATGTCTTGCGGTTGATAATGTAACGACCCCATCCACTTGAACCCATTCGCGACTGCCATTCGGCTGAGGAGGAGACCATGAAAAGACTGCTCCTGTTACGACATGCTAAAGCCGTCGCTGAAGATGCCAGTAGACTCGACCATGAACGTGCCCTGGCACCGCGTGGCTGCGAAGACGCAACCCGGTTGGGAGAATGGATTGTTCGACAGGGACTGATCCCGCACTTCATCATGTCGAGCAGTTCACGCCGCACTGTCGATACCTTACGGCTGGTGGGGAGTGCCTTTGGACATTCTCCGTTAGTGATGATCCGGCGCCGGCTCTACATGTGCCACGAAACAGACTATCCACCACTTCTGCAGGAAGCACCCTCCGATTGCGAACTGCTCCTGGTTGTGGGGCATAATGAAGGGTTGCAGGAGTACCTCACGCGTCTGACGGGAACGGGCCGGGCGGTTCCCACCTGTACGCTGGCTGTCGTGGAACTGCCGATTTCGGACTGGCCGGAAATGACGCTGGCTGTCCGTGGGAAACTGGTGCAACTGGTGACACCCGACGATCTGGATCCGCAATAATGCGGCTGTCTCGAACGGGTGACCAATAAGGTCTCGGCTGTCGATTTTTCGAGGCAAGTGGATTTGTTATGGCTCGTCGCTGGAATCATTACGATCTGTCATTCGAGATGTATCTCAGAGACAGAGGGATTCCGTACATTGCTGTCGATGAAACCCGCCGGGCACTGCTGGCACAGGCCAGTCTGAAATCGATGGATTACATCGTGTATGGTGCGCGGGGCCAGAACCTGCTGGTCGAAGTCAAAGGTCGCAAAGCGCGAACCAGCCAGCTTTCTGAGAACTGGGTGACTGCTGACGATCTGATCAGCCTGAGGCGGTGGGAAGAGGTTTTTGGGAAGAGTTTTCGAGCCGTGATGGTCTTCGCCTACGATGTGACGGAAAGAACGCCAGCACTGCAGCGACTGGCTGATACTCCGTCGCACGCAGCGGTTGACGCACCGAATCTGGCCACTGAACCGTGCTTTACGCATCAAGGTCGCGACTACATTTTTCATGATGTCTGGATGGAAGATTACGAGCGGCAGGTGAAAGTGCGGTCGTCCCGCTGGGAGACGTTATGGGCTCCCGCGGCTGCCTATCGGGAAGTTCGCTTCTCGATGGAGGATTTTCTGGTCGCTCCGGTGATATCAGCAGATCCCTTGTCCGGGGTTCAGGCTGCGAGGGCGACTTTGCCTTTGCCAGCCGCCGCCCAGTCCCACCCACAGGCAGATTTGAAAGACTGATGTGCCGGATGGGAGTCCGTGTGGAGTGGACCTTGTGATCAATGTCAGAGTCCCATGACCTGAAGGCCAAACGAAGACGTTTGACCCCAACCACGCTTCAAGTCAATGCGCAGGCAAAGATCGACGTCGTGACAGGATCAGTGGTTCATGACGCTGCGGCGTTCTTGTGCGAGATCGGCGGGATGTCGAGGAACGTGCTTGATCCAGTTAGGCATCGAAGAGCCAATGACCATTCCAAGAATCGATGCCATCAGTCCATAGATCTGTGGCGGCACAACCTGCCACAGGTTGGCACTCTCTTCATCATGAATGAACTCGGTTCCCAGCCAGACGGGCAGAGCCAGGATGATCGAAAAGACGGCTCCTTGAGTGGTCGCTTTGGACCAGTAAATGCCAAACGCCAGAGGGACAAAGGCGATCACCAGAGTGACTTTGTAGCCACTCTCGACCATCTCATACATGGTGCTTTCCGAGTTCACGGCTAATGTGGTGGCTGTGATGGAAACCAGCACCAGCATCGTACGCACGAGCCAGAGCAGCGTGTTGTCGCTCATTTTGAGAGTAAACTGCCGCAACACGTTTTCTGTGAGAATACTGGCTGGTGCCAGCAAGGTACCACTCGCCGTCGATAGAATGGCCGAAAGCACAGCGCCAAAGAACAGAATCTGCACCCAGAGTGGAGTCTGATTGAGGATCAGTGCTGGCAAAACTTTCTGGACTTCGCGAGCGTCTTCAGAGGCAAAATGACCAGCCGCGGCCGGGTCGATCATGGTGGCGGAAAAGGCGATGAACATCGGCACAAAGGCAAAGCCGAAATAGAACAGGCCGCCCAAAAGTGTCCCCGCTCGGGCGGTGGCTTCATTGCGGGCACTGGTGACCCGCTGGAAGACATCCTGCTGGGGAATCGAACCCAGGGCCATCGTGAGAAATTCGCCAATAAAAATCAGCCAGGCGGCGGTTGTCACATGAGGAAACAGATTCAGCTTTCCCGCCTGAGCAGCCGCTGCCACGACGGGCTGAAATCCCCCCGCCTTTTCACCCAGAATATATGCGACGAGAAGTAGACCAATCACAATGGCGACCGTCTGCACGACATCTGTGAGAGCGATCGACCACATCCCGCCGAAGAAGGTGTAGAGCGTGACGATGACTGCACCGATGATGATGGCCTGATTCAAGGTGACATATTCGGGGAACAGCACATTAATGACCAGCCCGAAGGCCGAGAGCTGTGCTGTCGTCCAACCCATGTAAGATGCCGCAATCCCCAGCGAGGTGAGGATTTCCACAAAACGGCCATATCGCACATGGTAATAGTCGCCAATCGTTAACAGCTCGAGACTGTAAAACGTGCGAGCAAAGAAGATCGCCACCAGCACCAGGCAGACCGATGCGCCAAAGGGATCCCCCGAGACAAATCCCAGGCCCTGATCAGCAAAACGTGCAGAAACCGAAAGCACAGTTTCGGCACCAAACCAGGTGGCAAATACGCAGGCAAAGTTCATTCCCAAAGGAAGAGATCGACCAGCCACCATGAAGTCTTTGGCGTTTCCCACCATACGGGCGCCATAGGCGCCTAAAGCCAGTGTGCCCACCATGTATGCAATCACGCACGCAATCAGCACTGACACATCCCCTTCATGGAGCCTTTTCAACAGGCCTGGGCAGCCAACCCACCCAAAACCTCCGCATCAACGATCAAAAAGCCTGTAAGAAGACAGGCGGCTTTCAATCCGCAGGAAAAGGGAGCACAAATCTTCGCCCGCTCAAACTTTGCAACCGCAAGAGTATTGAAGTTTCCCGACCTGACTGCAAGCCGAAAACGGTTGCAAAGCCCCCAGGCTGTGGATGTTGCGGCTTTTCCTGACAGATCGCATTGACAAGTCGCGATGCGTGAAGGGTCTGACTCTCTCTGTACGAGTCATGATTCTCATCGAGCTTGTGCGAACGCAGGGCCTTTCAAAGTCAACCATCCACTGGCCTGAAAGAATGGGAGATGGACACTGCGATCTCTGCATGAGCTTCATCGACAACCCGCTCATGTCGATCACTCGTCGCCATACCCGGATCACGAGATTGTTATCCAGACCTCCGGTTCAAGGTCTGAAAGTTGCTTTGTCTGTCGGGGGTTCACTCTCAAACACTTCCCGAGTGTTTGAGGGGCTCAGCCTGTCAGAATTTACGACAGGCGAGGTACAGCGAGCGACAATTTGTTCGACGAAGGCTCATAAGCCATCACTCGAACTCCTGAATTAAGGTCCTGAATATTGGATATCGTCTCGATGAAGAAAAAGACAGGTTTCACACTGATCGAGTTGCTGGTTGTCATTGCGATTATCGCCGTGCTGATTGCCCTGCTCTTGCCGGCGGTCCAGCAGGCGCGGGAAGCAGCCCGTAGAACCCAATGCCGGAACAATCTCAAACAGATTGCGCTGGCTATGCACAATTATCATGATGTCAATAACTGCTTTCCGGCGGCTCGGCTTTCGAGCACCCCCAAGTACGGTCAGATGGTGGCGCTACTCCCCTATCTCGAAGGGGGGAATCTCTCTCGCCTGTTCGATGTGACGGCAACAGGGGGGTTCGCAGACCCAGTGAACCAGAAGGTCGCGAATACACCGGTTTCAATGATTCGCTGTCCATCAAATCCCGTCCCGGGCCTGATCAAGATGAGGAACAGCAGCTCCACAGGGACAAGCTACGGATCCTTCATTACCAGCACAGGCTCTACGACAGATCCCAACGACCCGTCGATTATGACAGGCTGGGCCAATGACTATTGGGTCAATCATGGAATTAACAGTTCCAGCTACACACTGGCCTATTCGACGGGGATCTCTCCCAGCCCGATCCTCAAGGGGACAAGCCCTCGCATGCGTGACGTCACGGACGGCCTGTCGAATACAATACTCGTCAGTGAGCATGCAGGCTATGATGTTCATTATGTACGTGGAGTTGGCATGCCCATGCCTGCCACAGACTTGACGCTTGATCAGCCCGGCGCATGGGGAACATGGCTCGGCTGGTGTGCCTATATGATTCAGACATATCCAGTTTATACAGTCGATACCTATCCGACGAATCTATCCAACATCCCGTCGGGAACAGGCTGCACTGTGAATTGCAATAATTCACAGGGGATCTTTGGTTTTCATGCCGGCGGCGCCACTGTCGCCATGGGTGATGGAAGCGTACGGTTCCTGCCCGAGAGCCTATCAAACGTGATTCTGATGGGGATGGTGACCCGCGACGGTGGCGAGGTGATTTCTGAATGAAATGTCGCCTTTTCGTTGCAGCCCTCGTCTCATTGAACCTGCTGATGATCATTTCGGGATGTTCTCTGAGTGATCAGAAATGTCTCGTTTCCGGCCAGGTGACAATCGACAGTCAACTCGTTGATGGAGTTTATCTGCTCTTTCATCAGGAGCATTCCAGCGATGTCGTGGGAACAGCCCGCACTGATCCTTCGGGTCATTACCTCGCGAAGCTGCCTGTCGCGGGGCGCTATGCTGTGACAGCGTTTTGGCCCAGGGTCATCCGGAATGCTGAAGAAACGATTGAGGGTGAAGATCGCCTGGGCGGAAAGTACCGCGATTCTTTGAACCCGTTGACGTTTATCACTGTTTCCAACGGCGAGAACTATCCACCTGCGATCAATATCTCCTCCCGATAGCAATAGAATAGTCTTTTAAGGATCTTTCAATGATAACGAATCGATATACCATATATTCCTTGTTCGCTTTTATAGTCATCATGCTTTCCGGAGAAGCAGCATTCAGCAATGAGTCGAAAACGATCTTTTCCACACAATCGGGAAAGTGGTCTTCCAAAGAAACCTGGAGTTCAGGGAACCTCCCGGAAACGGGAGATCGGGTTGTAATCCGCGCAGGCCACCATGTGATTTATGATATTGGCCACCAGGGCCGAACTCCCAGCTTTCGATTGGTTCAGATTGCAGGAGAGCTCGAGTTCGCTACGGATCAGAATACCCTGCTCGAAGCAGGACTCATTACGATTATTGCCAGCGAAGACCCCTCCGAAGAAGGTTTTGACTGTCACGCAACTCCTCCTCCCGTGGGAGAAGGTCGCAAGCGTCCAGCGTTGTATATCGGTCGACCGGGCGCTCCTCTTCCAGCCGAGTATACGGCAAAAATTCGACTGCGATATTTCGAAGGTATGAATAAGCTCTCCTGCCCGGCTCTCGTGTGCTGCGGCGGACGTATGGAAATTCACGGTCAGCCAATGACGCGCACCTGGGTCAAGCTGAAGCGTTCTGTGACTCTAGCGGAATCGACCGGACGTGGTGCCACGACGCTCTCTTTAATGGAGAGTGTCGAAGGCTGGAAAGAAGGCGACCAGGTCATTGTCACCAGCACACATCGTCAACGCGATCGCGAAGATGGCGATTTTCTCAGTAGTGCACAAACGGAAGTTCGCCGGATCGTGCGGACAGGCAGCCAGGACTTTACGGGGGGATATCCCTTAACTCTCGATAAACCATTGCAGCATGCTCATTTCGCTGATGAGAACTTTCAGGCCGAAGTTGCGAATCTGACTCGAAATGTTGTCATTGAATCCGCAGAGCCGGATGGAGTTCGAGGTCATACGATGTACCACAGGTACTCAGCGGGTTCTATCAGCTATGCCGAGTTCCGACATCTCGGTAAGCGAGATGAACTGGGTCGATATAGCATTCATTTCCATCTCTGCGGCGAAACAATGCGTGGCAGTTCCGTGATTGGTGCATCGATCTGGGACAGCCATAACCGTTGGATTACGATTCACGGTACGAATGCTCTCGTGATCCGTGACTGCGTGGGCTACAAGAGTGTCGGACATGGATATTTTCTGGAGGATGGTACAGAGGTCAACAACATCCTGGATCATAACCTGGCAGCTCTCGTACTCCCTGCCAAAACTCAAAAGGATCAGGTGGTACCATTCGATCTGAATCGAGGTGCAGGCTTCTGGTGGGCGAATTGCCACAATCAGTTTACTCGGAATGTGGCTGCAGAATGTGCCGAGTATGGTTATCGCTTTGAAAACAAGAAAACGGCAGACTTCGATCCGATCCTCTCTGTCCGTCAGCCGGATGGATCGGTCAAGAGTGTTGATACTCGAATTCTGCCCTTTATCCGTTTTGAAGATAACGAAGCCCACACGATGCGATTCTTCTGTCTGAATCTGCGGGGAATCGCTCGTCCGGAGGGTGGTCGCCTGAACTTTGTCGAGCAGAATCAAACGCTTGCACGCGAGGCCGCTGAAGCTCTACCACCCAATGGCGCACCCTTTTGGATTAAAGATTTCAAAGCCTGGGAAGCCAACTGGTCCGTTCATTTAGGAACGACAGGTGTCTTTATCGACGGGCTCAACTCCTATCGCTGCGATGTCGCTATCTGGCGTTCCGTGATGGATCGATCAGGTTTCCGCCGGATGACTTCCCGTGAAATGCGTGTGAACGATATCCATGGCCCGATCAGCATGGGAGCAGTCCCGGCTTCAACAGCCAGTGAAAATGACGAAGGATATGCCTATGAAGCCCGGCTGCAGCCCGCTTCAGTTTCAAGCTTTAAAGATCAATTACCGCCCGTAACTGTTATCACTTCCATTGTACGTCAGGGACAGTTATTGAAAGTCTGCGGCTCTGTCGCGGATACCAGCGATATTCGGCATGTGCTCGTCAATGGTCAAAAGGCCCGCTCGCTACGGGGAAGTTTTGCCGAATGGGAAATTGTGCTGGAAGCTCCAGCCAGTGGCCCCATGGAATTGACGGCCATTTCTGAGGATATCAATGGCCATATCGAACAAACGCCTCACATCATTCGTCTCGATTGATGGAGCGTTTGCAACCATTCCGCCTAGCGGCTTTTGAGCCGCTGGCTGAATTTCTGGCGGAACTTGGCGACTTTCGGGGCGACGACAGCCGCACAGTAGGCCTGAGCCGGGTGAGCGCGGAAGTAGCCTTGATGGTAGTCTTCTGCCGGGTAAAAAGTGACCGCGGGGACGATCTGCGTCACAAATCTTCCAGGCCAGATCCCAGCCGCTTCGAGTTCAGTAAACCTGGATTGAGCAACCGTCTGCTGATCGCTGTCATGGAAAAAAATCGCCGAGCGATACTGCGTGCCAATATCGTTTCCCTGGCGATCCTTTGTGGTCGGGTCGTGGATGGCGAAGAAAATCTCCAGGAGGTCGCTGTAGCTGATGACCTGAGGATTAAACTCGATCTGGACAACTTCTGCATGGCCGGTTCGTCCTGTGCAAACCTGCTCATAAGTCGGATTGACGGTGGCTCCACCCATATAGCCTGAAACGACACGATCAACACCAATCACATTCTCGAAGACCGCTTCGAGGCACCAGAAACAGCCACCTGCTAAAGTCGCTACCGAACGGTCAGTTTGTGCATTGGTCATGGAAAACCTCTTCCTCTCAGCAGATCTGTGCAGCCACGCGCCTCGTGAGTCGATCTCGCGGCAGCCGGCGTTAATTTCCTGCCTTACGCGATTTGATTCCACTCGTAGGATTTTAGTAACAGCGGCATCAGGCCGGAACACTGCTGAAAAATGGTTGTCCAGCCCCATGAACATGCTGAGTGAGCCAGATCACTTTCGTTTGATGTAGTTCATATAGGCGAAAAAGATCACCGGTGGTGCGACGAGGAATGTCAGCGGGAAAAAGACCCAGCCGGGAATACGGTTCTGATAAACGTAGGGCCACAGGATCCAGGTGTCGAGGTTGAAACCGGCAATCAATGTGCCGCAGATGATCAGAATCCCCATGTTCCGCTGTTCGGTGTATTCATCATCGGTGAGCTTTTCAGCCGCCTGTTTGCGAGGTGCGGCAGCGCCGGGCTTGCTGGCTGATGATTTGCTCCCCTTTTTGCGATTGGGTTCGGCAACTTCCTTGCGCATGCCGTTGGCATAGTATTTGGAGATGCCCTGATTGATGCCGAGCTGGGAAGCGATGACATGCCGCATGGGTTTGTCGTAGCGGAGGCGAATTTCGTCTTCGAGTTCCTGGGTGGGATCGTCGGCGCACGCCACGAGAATCTGTCCGTCGTCTTCAAATAATGGCAGACAGGTATGCCGGCGAACGACCTGCCGGGGAAGAAGATCGAGAATGGAATCGTCGGGGAGCATTTCATTGAGGTCGACAAATGGTCGCCCCAATTCGCTGGCTAAGGCCCGGGCCGCCGTTTCACCATCGGCCAATTTCAATTGAACAACAGCGTCTTTGAGAGTGAGGCCCGAGCGATCTGCGAAGGCCTTGACTTCCTTGGCCTGATCCTGCGAGATGACCCCTTGATCCACCAGGTAAGCTGTGACTGGCCGGCGGCCGGTGCTGGGGTCGCGGTCGTCGATTTCTCTTCCGAGTGAGCGATCGTAATCGAGTTTGCGTTCGAGATCGGTAAGGCAGAGCATGGCTCTGGCGAGTTCGTTGAGCAGTTCCTGCGATTCCGTCGCGTATTGGCCGGTGGCGTATTTGCGGACATGGCCGTTGAGTTTTTTGTAGTTCTTGCGAATTTTGTCAGGGTCGTCCTCGAATTGGATGACCCGCAACAGGGCATAATGATCGGGCGGACGGTCACCTTCGGGAATTCCCAACCATTCCTTATAAACGTCAATGGCCACGGTTCACTCCGGCTGGTTGTTTCGTCGAGGGGTCAAGTCTGATGTGATCAACCGTAATCGTTCGGCAAATGGGAAAGGCGCACTGCGAACGGAGCGGTTTGTTGTTGGATTATCATCGAATCAATCTGCTGGAGGCAACGCAAGAGAGCATTCTCCTGTTTTGACTTTCTCCAGTGAGAAACTGCCCATTCAGCCCTGGAAAGCCAGGAGTGGCTTCGATTTGTGATGCCTGGGCCCGAAAAATCTCATCCCGACTGACAGGATCTCTGCTGGAAACGAGCCCTTCCTGCTAGAATACTGGGAGTAAAGTCTTGCAGGCTCTGGGCATGAAAAGCGTTCCCGTTTGGCCTCAAGAAACCATGTTATGGCCTGGCGGGAAAAACGGATGCGGATACTCCTGGCAAATCCTCGTGGCTTCTGTGCTGGTGTGAACATGGCCATTGAGTGCCTGGATGAAGTGATCCGCATGTTCGGGCCGCATGTCTTCGTGTACCACGAGATTGTGCATAACAAGTATGTTGTCGATCGATTCACGCGCCAGGGTGTCACTTTTGTGAATTCGGTCGAAGAAGTCCCCGAAGGTTCAGTGCTGCTCTACAGTGCCCATGGTGTTTCGCCAGTCATTCGGCAGGCAGCCCGTCAGCGAAAACTGCAGACAATTGATGCCACGTGCCCACTGGTGACCAAAGTGCATCTGGAAGCCATCAAGTACGCCCGGGAAAAATACAATATCATTCTTATCGGCCACGAAGGTCACGACGAAGTGATCGGCACGATGGGTGAAGCTCCTGAGAGTATCACCCTCGTCGAGACTGATGAAGATGTGGCCCGTTTGCCCTTCACTGCGGAGGATCCGCTGGTTTATCTGACTCAGACAACACTTTCGGTCGAGGAAGCCGGGAGAGTGGTGGCTGCCTTGAAGGCGCGATATCCGCATATCAAATCTCCGCCCAAAGAAGATATCTGCTACGCGACGACCAACCGGCAGGAAGCTGTGGCTCAACTGGCGGCAGAGGCCGACCTGGTGATTGTGCTGGGGAGCCAGAACAGCTCGAACAGCCGCCGGTTGATGGAACTTGGCAGTGCCGGCAACAAACCCTCTTATCTGGTGGATGGCGCTCACGAACTCAATCACGCCTGGTTTGAGAATGTCGAATGCGTGTTGATCACGGCGGGTGCCAGTGCTCCAGAGGTTGTTGTTCAGGATTGCATTGAATACCTGCGAACCAACTTTGGTGCACAGGTGGATGAACGCACCATCCGCGAAGAACACGTCTCTTTTCCGCTACCCAAAGAACTCCGGGCCTTGCAGCGGTTGGGAAGTTCCTAGACCATGTTTCAGGTTTGCCGGGTGGTGTTGTGTGTGATTTGTTCTGAAAAGAATGGGTCTCACGGACCGAATCAGGAAGGGTGAGTCTTTCATCGCGGGCGAGGGTTTTTCTCCTTTTCCCGTGCCGACGGGAACAGGCCGGGATGAGGGCGAGTTCGCACATGTTTGGTGTGCGATTAACAACCAGCTTCAACGCGAGATGCTTGTCATCTCTGGACACTAGCCAGCAATCGGCGCCCCTGCGGTAGCCCTTATGATTGAGGCGTATCGATTGGTCAGACCCTCACCCGGCACTTTGTGCCACCCTCTCCCGCGAGGACGCGGGCGAGGGTTTTGGAGAGGCAGTTGAACAGATAGCTTTCCTGGGAAATCACATCGTCGTGTTGGTTGAAGAAGGCATGCTTGCCCAGAGCTGCAAGCATGGCACGAAATGCAAGGAAAACTGCAACTGAGGAGATGGGGGTACACCACGAAGGGCACGAAGAACACGAAGGGGAATTCAGAGTTAAGTTGTGAGTGGCATGCGGGAACGTGTCCTGCTGAAGATTAGGGCTGATCTTCCTGGTGAACTTCGCGGCTTCGCGTGAGGACGATTTGAAATTCGGAGGTCTCTCGCGAACGTGCGAAGGGTGAAGTGAAAGAGTTTGGGCGTTGTTTGGAAAAAAAGAGACGCATGGCGCGGCGTCTTGTTGTCGTGGCTTTGCACGACAACCTGTGTAGGCAAGTTGGGCACGAGATGGCCAGGCCACCCGTGAAGGCGCGAAGGGTGATGAGTTGGTGCATTTCGCTGGCGCTGCATGGCACCCTACGGGAAGTGAAAGATAGAAGACCCTCACCCGGCACTTCGTGCCACCCTTTCCCGCGAGGACGCGGGCGAGGGTTTTGGAGAGGCAGTTGAAAAGATAGGTTTCCCGGGAAATCACATCGTTGTGTTGGTTGAAGAAGGCATGCTTGCCCAGAGCTGCAAGCATGGCACACAGCACAATGAGACAGGGAGAAGGTTGGGATGAGGGCGAGGAGTTACAAGGGGGCTGGTTCTGGTGCGATCATGCTGCGGGGATAGCCTCTCCCTAGTGAAGTGAGATCGCGGCGATAGATGACCTGTGGTGGATTGACAGTCGCATCGACGATGACTTCCGCGCGATTGATGGGCCCGCCACCATCGGTGAAACCTAAAATCTGGGCACGAAAGACACTTCCCTGGCAGGTAATATACGGGTCGAGTGTGCGCAAGGTCGCGAGATCGGCAATCCCTTCGGCATAGAGCCAGGCAATGTTTTTCCGTTGAGCCAGGATGCTGGTATTGGGCATTCCGTTGGAATCGACAGGTTGTGAAGCCATGATGCCGTCGAGGAGTTCTTCGGTCATGCCGGGGATGCCGGAGAGCACCTCGACACGTGCTTCGTTGATGTTGATGCGCCCTTCGATAAAGTCGTCTTCAATGGTGCTCAGGTTTTCCAGAATTGCCGGGAGGGTGGCGGCCAGTTCGTTGGGTTCGTCTTTCCAGGGGCTTTCGAGTGTGGTTTGTGCCCCATTGACCGTGGCGGTGACAGAGACACCCACGAGGTCAAAGATTGAATTCACTTTGAACTGGCCACCACGGGTGATGTCGATACCGCCACGCGTGACTGTTCCTGTTTCGCTATTGGCGGCTTCACCCAGGCCTCGAACCAGCGATTGAATGGCCTGAGATTCGCGCTGCTGGCGTCCACGCTGAGAACTGGAACCTGTGGGTGAGCCGCCAAAGTTGCGAATGCGGTCATTGCCACTGGTGCTGTTGGCGGGTTGTGTTTCGGTGGTACTGTTCGGCCCGTTGACTCGATAGGCAATGATGAATTTGGCGACCTCTTCGCCGTACTCGGGTTCGAGGGCGTCGTAAAGATCGGTCAGAAAATCGTTGTTGAGATAGATTTTCTTCGTGCCATCGGGACGCTTATTTTTTTCGCGGCTATGAACCGTGAAATAGGCACTCCAGCCCTGATCAAGAAAAGTGTCGTTGTTATCAAAGGGTGGGCTTGAGTCGCCATCAACCTCATTCTGATCCAAGAGACCATTCCGATTGGCATCTTCGCCATAGAGCAACTGTGGAGTGACGCCCTTGACCATCAGGAGTTCATCCAGCGATTCGAGTGGCCCGTTTTTGGCCTGATATGGTGGCGAAAGAGTTTCGTAATAGCTCGATTCAGCACCACCAGGTAACTCTTCGTCGTTGGTGTCGATCCAGTCGCGAATGGCAGCGGCGATGTCTTCTGTCATGTTGGGAATTCCCATCAGGAGAGCCGACATTTCTTCTTCCGTGAGCTTCAGAGCCGAGAGTCGATTGAGATTGAGCTTTCCGGATTCATCCATGACGCCGTAACGAATGGAGTAAGTGGCGATGTCTTGAGGAAGCGGCGAAACGACAGAAAAGCGAATGTTCCCCCGGGCGCGTTCGGATTCTTCGACGAGCACACCTTGAAAGAGAGCCGGGGCATGCCAGAGACTTTCGGCAGCGGTTTCGCCTTGCTGAGCGACGGTCGTAGCGAGGTATTCGATGCCGGATTCGACGGCTGCCTGCACACGAACTTCGGTCTGATAGAAACGGGTGGCTTCAAGTTCTGAAGTCATCTGCCGGGAAAATGAGGCAACTCCATAGGTGAGAAAGACAGTCACCACGAGAACGAGAATCAGAATCATGCCTTGCCGGGGGGATGATTTCTGCCGCGGGGAGAGTCTTCGTTTTGGTTTTCTGGTATGAGGTGCGAGCTGGCGTGAATCTGCCAGTGGGGAAATTCGTTTCATAATGTTTCCTCCGGTGGCTTCGGATCCGCCAGGGGGACGGCGATCACAAATGTCGCCTGATTCGACATGGGTGAAACCCCGGTATTGAAGATGGTTCCCAGTCGATTCTCTGCGGGAACAAACTGCAAAGTGACTTCAATGGCGCGAGGTAAAGCCTGCATGGTGGGGCTGTCCCAGCTTTCGAGCCAGGTCAACCCATCAAAGTAGCGGAAGCTGACTGAGGCGATCTCCGGTGCCAGAATCTTTGGCATGGCCAGGGCCTTGCCACTCGTTTCCGCGAAGGTGGCTTCGAGCCGATCGGCCTCATAGCGAGCGAGGCCAGACTGTGAAGTTTCCCCCGTCTGATTATCCAGACTGCCGCCCGCCATCCAGTAGTAACAGATCTGTCGCAAATCACTGGAAGTGGTGGCGGCGTAGTACTCGGCATCACTGAATATTTGCGTTTCCATTCGCGGCAGACTGACGTGCAGCTTCAGGTTTGCGATATCGCCAACAACTCCGGCACTCCCGGCAGCCAACTGGTCGTCCGCACCGACGACTGAAATCGTGGTTGTGGTGGTTTCGTCGGTCGTGGTGCTCGATGAACTGCCCGAACTGGTTCCAGAAGTGCCTGTACCACTTGTGGATGAAGTACCAGTTGTTGAGGAGGTACTGGTCGAGGTGGATGTGCTGGAGGAGACAGTGCTTGAGGCGGATGCTTCTTTCTGGAAGGCAAAGGTGACATTGCGAATATCGCTGGCAATCTGCCGCTGGATCGCCCGCACCAGACGCGAACGTTCCAGCTCGACCCGGCTGGTCACCGTACTGCGATAATAGGTGTTCAACGCCTGCGAAATGATCATCACTAAGACGGCGGTTAAGGCGGCGGCGAGCAGCACTTCCAGCAGATTAAAACCTTGCCGGGAGGCTCGCTGCCCAATCGTACGGCGAGAGCATGAACGGCGGCTGATCATCGTGAGCCTCCACCCTGCTGTGATCCACCACTGCCAGATCCTGAAGAAGAACCAGAACTGCTGGATGAGGTGCTGGTCGATGAGGTGCTGGCTTCAGCGGCGGCTGCTGCGGCTTCTTCGGCAGCAGCATCAATGAACCATTGCGGATCCCGGATCCAGCGTTTCAGTCGAAAGCCGGCACTGGCCAGAGGTGTGGATCCTTCGCGAGTCACCATGACTTCAACGGCTAATAGCTCAGCATAAGGGCCTTCGGAAACATTCATGCTCCATGACCACGCGGGATCGTCATCGAACGGAGTGGACGAGACGGGAGAAAGTGCCACCACACCGGCCACTGCTTCCTGCATTTTGGATTCACATCTCCAGGTGGCTTCGGCCAGCAGCCGCGACTGAATCGACGCCCGGCTGCCATTCCATACGAGTTGAGAAAGTGCCACCGTTGCGCCCAGAAAGATCGTACCGGCAAGCACCACTTCGAGGAGGCTGAAACCGGCAGTCCGACACCCTACGCAGGGAGGCCGATTCCCTCGAACTCGGTGCTCATCATGGCGTCTGTATCGCATCGAGAGAATTCCTTGGATTAAGGTTCAAACCTGGGGGATGAATTCTCCCTGGTTGATGGATCTTCAATGGTCATGGCCGACATGGTGGCACTGCCGGTTAATCCTCGCACTCGAATTCGAATGGTGCGGCCGGAAGAATCGGAAATCTTGAATTGTTGATCGATGGTGGTGCCATCCGGCTGGAAGACGAGGGGGTCGGACCATTTGACCTGAGAAAGTTCGCTGGCATTTTCGAGGTCGGCAATCAAGTTTTCTGAGACTGTCTGAGCGAGGGACTGGTCTCGAAAAGTGGGGGTTGGATTCGCGAATCGAACAGGACTTGCCAGATGCCCTCCGATCGAGCGACTGCGTGTCCAGGCATTGAGCGGGCCCGTGGCGACAGGCTGGCCTGTATTATCGACAGGAGTCGCTGAGGATGAGGAATTTCCCGAGGTCAGTGCGGCATCAGCAATCCCTGTGCGGGTAGTGACGAGAAAATGATTCCCCCCCGGCTCATAGCGAAACTCGGCAGGCTCACCTGCTTCCATCGCCATCATCCGTGCTTCGGAAAGCAGCTTACAGATTTCATCAGCCGATGAAATCATCGTCGAATCGGCCAGACGACGCAGTGCCGATGGTGCGACAATCGCGGCCAGTACGCCCAGAACAGCCAGCACTAAAAGAATTTCCAGCAACGTGTAGGCAGAACGTGAGTGGTGTGCAGGAGAAACCCCTGCCACTTGCAGCCATGGGCGGGCATGACTGTTCTCGGTACTGCGGATTTTTCGTGGGCATTTCATGCCGACCGGGATCTCCTGCGGTGGTGATCAGACTTCACTGTTTTCTCGGAATATCTTCTTTCACTGGCTGCCAATGTCGAGCGTTCTGGTGGTATGAACACTCAATCGCTGCCAGAGTTCTGCAAAGAATGCCTTCCAGTGAACAGTTGCTACAGGCTTTCGAGAAATCTGCGGCGTTTAAGCTGTACGTCGGGCATGCTTAGAGCCGCAGGAATGGCACAAAGAATGTTGTTAATCCGGAGAGCGGTGTTATTTATTGAACAGGATTCGGTAACCAACATCCAGCAGGAGTTGAGATTCTTGGGCAGATCTTTGAGGTTCTCGGGAAAAGGCTGCGAGCTGTTGGTCGCGAAGACATGCTTGCCCAGAGCTGATGTCTATGACACACAACCTGGCATTCATTTGGATCTGAAGTGTGGCTGGAGACTGCGTGGGTGGGGTCAAACGTCTTCGTTTGCCCCCCCCCAGTTTGTGGGGCTTTTGTCGTTTTTGTCAAACAGCGTGAAAAGTCGAGGATTCATGTGTCGGATGCAGACATCCGACCCTTGCCACCCGGCGCGAAGCCATGCTTGTGCAGAGCGGCAAGCATGGCACGAAATGCGAGGCAAGCTGCAATTGAGGAGATGTGGGGGTACCACGAAGGTCACGAAGAGCACGAAGATGGGAGGAAGAGTCTGGAAGGCGGGTGGGAGCCTTTTCTGCCTGGGCTGATCTTCTTGGTAACTTCGCGGCTTCGCGTGAGGGTGGTTTGAAATTCGGAGGTCTGGCGCGAAGGCGCGAAGGCTGCGAAGCGGAGACGAGTTGGTGCATTTCGCTGGCGCTGCATGGCACCCTACGGTTGGAAGAATGGAGAAGACCCTCACCCTGCCCTCTCCCACGCGGATGTGGGCGAGGGTTCCCGAGGGGAATGTGCAGGGCGCGGCTTCTTGTTGCCGTGAAAATTCACGGCAACTCATAGACAAAGAGTTGGGCACGAGTTGGCCGGGCCACCCTGAGGTGGCAGTTGTGTGATGGGCGGCCCAGAGTTGCGAAGACATGCTTGCCCAGAGCTGCAAGCATGGCACGAAGAGCAAGCACGGCACGAAGAGCAAGTAGGACACGCGGGGCGAGCATGGCACGCGGAGTTCTAATGGGCGCGCTTCTCGTGGCTGCGTCCAGTGCTGCCAATACTAGACGGTGTCGTTACTGGAGAGTCGGCGGAGAATCTCGGCCAGCGATGCTTCCAGTTCAATCAGTCGCTCGCGTTGAGCCCATGGAATGAGCAATTGCCTGAGCCCTGTCATGGCCGATGATTGTTCACTCGCGTTCTGAAGGACACTTCCGAGTTCATCGTGAATCCAGGCAATCAGATCGTTGAGCTGAACGCGCTGCAATCCCTTCAGATCGAGTGGTAACTCGGGGCGCCCATGAGGGAACATCGGTTTGCGGCCCATTTCAAAATCGGTCGCAATCGAAAACTCCAGATCGCCGGAATCTCCCGGATCGGTCAGGCCAATGCGGGTTTCGGGGGCTCCCTGATTGCTGGTTGCCAGAGTGACTGCCGGTGGTGGAACATCGCCGTAAAGCAGGACACACCGGCCCACCATAATCAGATCGCCCGGCTGGAGCACATGCATCTGCACAGCCCGGCCATTGACTCGCGTCCCATTGGTACTGTCGAGATCGGTCAAAATGACGCGTCCGGAATCTTCCTGCAGCTTGCAGTGAAAACGACTGATGCGATCATCATTCAATTGAACCGCATTTTCTTCTTCTCGACCAACAGTGCAGGGCAGGGCCAGGTCGTGAAAGACCTCACCACGTTCCATTCCTTCGAGAATCCTGATCACAACCCGCATATCGTTTCCCGGCAGCTCAGCAAATCCTGCACTGGAAGCTATGAGCCACAATCCCATGCGTCAAGCGGGAGGCGAGTTACGAGAGTTTTTTCCAGCCAACCCGGGTGGCTGGATGCCATCGTCTTCTGTGGCTAGCGCTGGTTTGACGCTGGTTGTTCCAGGCGAAGTTGATGGGTGGAAGTTTGAAGTTGGAAGTTTGGTGGCCGCTGTGAATTGGCGCCCCTGCGGCAGCCCTTGTGAGTGAGGCACATCGATTGGTCAGACCCTCACCCGGCACTTTGTGCCACCCTCTCCCGCGAGGACGCGGGCGAGGGTTTTGGAGAGGCAGTTGAACAGATAGGTTTCCTGGGAAATCATATCGTTGTGTTGGTTGAAGAAGGCATGCTTGCCCAGAGCTGCAAGCACGGCACGAAGAGCAAGCATGGCACGAAATGGAGGGCAAACTGCAACGGGGGAGATGTGGGGTCACCACGAAGGGCACGAAGAGCACGAAGGGGAACTCAGAGATCAAGATTTGTTGAGTGGCATGCGGGAACGTGTGCTGCTGTGAAGAGCGGGGGCTGATCTTCCTGGTGAACTGCGCGCATTTGCGTGAGGAGGGTTTGAAATTCGGAGGTTTTCGCGAAGGCTGCGAAGGGCGAAGAGTTGGTGCATTTCGCTGGCGCTGCATGGCACCCTACGGTTGGAAGAATACAAAAGACCCTCACCCTGCCCTCTCCCACGAAGACGCGGGCGAGGGTTCCAGAGGGACATGAGGCGCTCATGCTGATCTTCCTGGTGAACTTCGCGGCTTCGCGTGAAGAGGGTTTGAAGTTCGGAGTTCTCTCGCGAAGGCGCGAAGGGTGAAGCGAAAGAGTGTGGGCGTTGTTTGGGACAAAAGAGACGCATGGCGCGGCTTCTTGTCGTTGTGTCGAACACAACGACCCGGCCACGAGTTGGCCGGGCCACCCGCGAGAAGACCCTCACCCTGCCCTTTCCTACGAAGATGCGGGCGAGGGTTCCAGAGGGGCAGTTGGTGAAGCTGGACGAGGGTTCAAGAAGGAGGGAGGAGGTTTTTGAGGCGGGTGGCGAAGGCGGGGAGGGAGAAGTGTTGTCTGGCGTGGCTTTGCAGAGTCTGGCGAAGGGATTGGCAGGGGGTGGGCTGGGTGATCATCCAGTCGAGATCGGCGGAGAAGTCGGCGAGGGAATGGCATTGGCCGCGTTGCCGTAAGATGCGGGCTGTCGCCGGAAAATCGTTCAAGAGTGGGAACTGTTCGCAGAAGCCGCCCTGGGCATCGCAGATGGGGAATGTTCCGGCGAGCATGGCTTCTGCCAGGACGCGGCCAAAGCTCTCGTGGATCGCGGGCTGGGTGTAGAGCCAGGCGTCCCATTCACAAAGCCAGTGCCGGGCCGACCAGCCGGCGGGATGGAAAGAGATGCGTCCCCTGCAGGCATCCTTCAAGGCGGGCTGGCGAAGAGTGGGGCAACCGACGAATTCCCACCAGATCTGCGGGAACTGTTTCGCCCAGTGGGCATAGAGCGGGATGAGTTCTGCGGGAAATTTCTTCAGTGTGGGAGTGCAGAGGCGGCCCACGCGGAATGCACCGGCTGGCGGGGTGATGGAAGAGCCCACTGGTGATGGAATGTCGTGAGGATCGGGCACACCTTGCCAGAGGACTGTTCCTGCGAGCCGGGCCTGTTGTTTGAGCCAGTGGGAACAGACGACGAGTTGATGGGCCTTGACCAGTGAAGTGTGCGAATGGGCGTAAACCAGTGTGGGGCATGGCCAGCGTGCGAGTTGCCAGCGGGCATGAGTGTTGTGCAGCAGGAGTTGGGGCTGTTCGCCAGCATCTCGAATCTGTCGGACTTGTTCGTACAGTGCTGCTTGAAACTGGGAGAGATGACCACCGGCGAGTGAGCGGATGGGGACGGGGGCAAAGGCTGCCTGAGTTTCGCGTGTGATGGGACTGAGTGAAAAGAGGCTGTGCTGAACATCGGGAAGTGCCCGCGTGACAGACCAGGCACAGGCGGCTGTACCACCCACGATCTGGCCGACGTTGATGACTTGGATCAGGTGCATGGTCGATGGCCTTCAAGCTGCCACTTCTGGAAGTAAGCAGTTCGATCAAGAGCGTAGAGTTGTGAGCGAGCGGGGAGATGTCGGGTCGAGGCGTGGAGTGCGTGACTCAATGGGAGTGTGTTGAGGCAGCGGATGGGGCCTGGGGAGGAGTGATGTGCAGAGGAGGCGGCCAGCAGGCGTTGTTGAAAATCGGTATCGGAAAACCAGTGGCGGAAGCGTTCGTCGAAGTGTCCTAAGTGATGCCAGAGTGACTTGCGGAAAGCGAGGCACCAGCCGGCGAGCAGGCTTTGAGCGGGCATGCCCACACTGGCTGAGGCAGTGGGTGATTGCCAGGCAGCACCGGTGAGCTGAATGGGGGGCAAGGATGGTGATGCTGGCTTTTGCAGTGGTGCGAGGAGTTGGTTGATCCAGGGGCCGGTGGTGATGACATCGCTGTTGAGCAGGATGACGCAAGGGGTGCGGACGGCGGCAATCCCGGTATTCCAGGCGTGAGTGATGCCTCGATGAGGTTGGCGGATGATTTTGAGGCCCGGCATTGAGGCGAAGTGCTGGAGTGTGCCGGGTGGGTTTCCGTCATCGACGAGGAGGATGGGGATGTGATGCCAGGCGAGTAGTGAAGCGAGGCATTTCTGGAGATGATCGAGGCTGCCATAGACCGGGATGACGATGGTCGCCTGGCGGGCGAGGGAGTTGGGCATGAACAGGGGCCGGGGTTGGGGGGAGGGTGAGAAGGAGGGAAGGTAGGAAGGGAGGAAGGAAAAAAGGGAGAAAGGAGGAGAGTGGAATTCGGGGGGGGTCGCGCGAAGACGCGAAGGCAGCGAAGGGGAATGGATGAAAAGGCAAAATGCTGGGTGTGAGTGGGGGCGATGTTCGGGATAGAGGACACGCATGGCGTGGCTTCTTGTTGTCGTGGCTTCGCACGACAACCTGTGCAGGTCAGTTGGGCACGAGTTGGCCGGGCCACCCGGAGCGGTACATCAAATGTTACGTAGAAAAAAAGGGTTAAGACCACGCCCTTTCGCACTGTTTTGATTTTTTAGGGGCTTCAGGGTCGTGCCACACAAATGACGAGTGAAGGGTTGTGGCAGGGTATGCGCATGGCGCGGCTTCTTGTTGTCGTGAAAATGTCACGACAACCCGGCCACGAGTTGGCCGGGCCACCCAACTTCCAACTTCCAACCACCCCATGTCTCGTCATGCGTCGGCTAGGTGAAGAGCATGCTTGCCCTGAGCTGCAAGCATGGCACGAAAAATGTGTGGGTGACTGTTCAGGCGAGGGGGGCTTTCAGGTCGCGCATGGGGCAGGTGAGTTGTGGGGCCATGATGGGTTGGCCGGTGTAGAGGCCGCGGGTCTTTTGATGTGCTGGCGGGCCCTGGATGTGGGCGAGATTTTCGAGGGCGTGTTCGATGGTCTGACAGGGGAAGAAGTCGTTGAGGCGACTGTGAGGTGTGACGGAGATGAGCTTCAGGCCCGTTTGTGTCAGTGCCTGGCGTGAGAGTCTGAGGAGTTGAACGGTGCGCTGGTAGTGGTCGTCTGTGCGAAGGGCGGCCGCCAGAGGTTTGGCTTCATCGAAGTGATACTGAGGGCCAGTGATGGCGGTTTCCGTGAGTTCCGGGGCGATGTTCTGGCTGCGGCAGGCTTCGAGAAAGAGCCTGAGCGATTGGCCGGGCTGGTAAATGAGGCCGTGCTGCTGAGCCTGTTGCTGGAGTTCTGTCGAGGGAGCGATACAGAGTTCGCAGCCTGCGAGATAGATAGTGCGAAAGCCGAGATGCAGGAGCAGATCGAGGGCCTGGATGAAGGAATCATTCCAGTCGAGAATGCGGGTGGCGGCTGGTGAGAACGAGTTTGAGAAGTTGCGTTTTTCGTGTTCGAAGAAGACCACGCCGGGGCATTCGCAGAGTTTGAAGGTGTCGCCGGGGAGGAGATCCATGGCCCGTCTTTTGTGAATGAATTTGAGAGTGCGGGGAGTGCGATAGTTGGCCGGGAGAAAGCGTGTGGTGGGATCGTAGGCAGTCCAGAAGTCGGGGATGATGTGGCCGTGACCTGCGAGGTTGATGGCCATGATGGGAGCCAGCGAGGAGCGGATTCTGTCGAGTGGAAGGGTGGTGAGTGAAGGGCCACCACCTAAGAGCCAGCAGGCGGAACCTTCTGGGCCTGCGTAGAGGTTTTCGAGATCGAGCGGCGACCATTGCTGATCGGTGGACGAGCGATAGAACATGCCCGTGGTGCTTTCGAGGTGGAAGAAGAGTTAAGGGAGATCTTCGTCAGGGACGCTGGCGGGGAGTTCTAACGATTCGCTGGGGGTGGATGCCGAGGATGAGGTGACGGGAGACTCGGAGTCGTCACTGCTCAACGAGAGGGGAGCGGTCTCTGTCGAATCGAATGAGTGAGGGGGTTCGAAGGATGTGGGTGACTCGGTCGGAGAAGAAAGGGTCGAGGTTGGTTCGTCTGTCGGAAGTTCGAAGGATGTGGGGGTGGCTGCTGAATCTGTGCTGGATGTCGTTTCATGCGAATTGAGATCACTGGAGAGCGAAGTATTGGCGAGTGTATCGCTGGAGAACGAAGCGCTGTTCGATGATGAATCTTCGAGAGATTCTGAAGATGACATGAGTGAAGATGACCAGAGCGACGAGGAGTGCCAACTGGCTGAGCTTTCTGTGCTGGATGTGGCTGAAGAGGATTGACTGTAATCGCCGCTGGTGAAGGTTGGATGGTCGGATGAGTCGGTGGTGAGCCACGAACTGGAGTCGGAGGAGTGATCGAGAATGGAAGAGGCCTCACTCGAAGAGAGTATGATCGAGGAGGAGAGTTCGTCGGAGGTGAGAGAATCGTTGCTGGAGGAGTGACCGCCGCCACCACCGCCGCCGGGAGGCCAGGGGAGGGGGATTTCTTCGCCACCAAAGCCGGAGGGGAGTTCGCTGGTGGGTGCGAGGGGCCAGCGTTCATCGTGATCGGGTTCTGGCCAGAGAGTTCGCGGATCGACAGGGCCGAGTTCGAGCCTGTAAACAGGAGTTTCATTGAATTCGATACGCAGTTTGTCGGCCTGCCAGGTGGCTCCGGTCGATGCCGGGAAACCTTCGAGTTGATAGCGGGCTTTCCAGGGAGGCAGCCATGGGCTCGAAGCGACGGATTCCACCAGCAGGCGGCCTGTGGGAAAGGCATATTGCGAAAAGAATTCCTTGAGGAAGCCACGGGCATCCTGAGCCGTACGAATCCAGGGTACCCATAAGCGAATGCGGCGTTCGCCATACAAGGCTCGACTGGTGGGTTCAGTATAGTTGCCGCGCCAGCGATAGGGCTGGCCATTGGCAAGATAGAGGTAGGCCCCGGTCAGCAGGACGCGATTGAAGATCTGATCGAGACTGCGGGAGTGTTCGAGCTGGATGATCGAAGTTCGAGGAATGGCCTGTGTCGTGAATTCCTGACCAGCACGAAAAAAGAAGCGGCCCATTTCATCGACACCCCAGGGAGCATTGCCGGCCCTCAGAGCGAGATCCTTGAAGATCGAGCGGAGTGATTCTTCCCCATGAAACTTGAAGCTTTCCAGAGGGACGGGAGTGGCGGTGTGGGTGATTTCTTCGGGTGGGAAAGCGATCTGGGTGCCGGCGATCTCTTCGAGTTCGAGCAGTTTGCGGACGACGTCTTCCGGTCGTGACGCAAAGGCGAAGGATTCGTTGCCATAATCAGGATCGAAGGAGAACCCCCCTTCGGTGAGGCCGAGTCGATAAGGATCGGGAGTATCGATTTCGTTGTTCGCGAAGCCGCCCGGGAAAACCTCGCCCAGTTCGATTGCGAGGCCTTCCAGACGAATGATGGCGCGGTTGGGCCAGCGGGTGAGATGTTCTTCAATGCGTCCGAGATACCAGCGGGTGCCGAGTTGATCTTCGATCGAGACGAAATCGCCAGGTGCGAAGAGTGGGCTGTCGAGGGGGAGATTGCATTCGAGTTCGCCCGGGCCGCAGCCTCCTTGCCGGAGCCATTCGAACCAGCAGTTCGAGACGAGCCGCTGGTCGATGAGGAGAGGTGCTGCTGAGGGGCTGCCGGCGTGGAGAAAGATGTTGCGCATGAAGTGAGCCGGGGTTGGGAGAGTTGTGGGTTGTTGGTGGATGGTTGGGAGTGGGGTGTTTCGCGCGAAGGCTGCGAAGGGAAGAAGGTGGGAAGGCAGGAAGGGGGGAAGGAAGGGGAGGAGTTGGAGGTGAGTGTGGGGATAGGATTGATGTGGTAATTACGAAGCGTGGCTGGGGTCAAACGTCTTCGTTTGCCCCCGAGTCTTTTGGTGTGAGTAGCGAGGAACGTACTGGATGTATTCGTGCTGGTGACATCGATGGATCAGGGAGCGGATGAAGACATCCGACCCCTGCCACCCGGCGCGAAGACATGCTTGCCCAGAGCTGCAAGCATGGCACACAACACAATAAGAGAGTGCAGAAGACCCTCACCCTGTTCTCTCCCGGTAGACCGGGCGAGGGTTCCAGATGGGAGGCTGCAAGAGAGAGTGCGTGGCATGCGGGAGCATGCGTGATGGAAGATGTGAATTCTGCTGATCTTTTTGGATAACTTCGCGGCTTCGCGTGAGGATGGTCTTTCGTTCCAAATTTCACCACGAAGGGCACGAAGAACACGAAGGGAATTCAGAGATGAGATTTGGGCGATTGTTAGAAATGGGGAAAAGACCCTCACCCTGCCCTCTCCCACGAAGACGTGGGCGAGGGTTCCAGAGGGACATGAGGCGCTCATGCTGATCTTCCTGGAGAACTTCGCGGCTTCGCGTGAGGAGGGTTTGGAAGTTTCGATATTTGTTATGCGGTGTGGATCTGCGGATCGTCGGCCTGGATCGTGAGGGAATAGGTGTAGAGGCTGGCTTCGGAGAGATCCCATTCCAAACGGGTGGTCGAGCACTCCCGGAAGTATTGCCGCTCGTGGGTGACGGGATCGAAAAAGAGCACCAGGTCGAACTTGGGCTGTGACTCGCCCACATGCAGGGCCTCGCGCAGCGAGAGAAGTGTGGCGAGCATCTCGGCTTCAGTGAAGCGAACTTCGCCCGCCTGGGCAGCGACCTGTCCTTGAATGACAATCGTCGAGCCACCTTGAGAATGACCGACCGTGCGCTGGCCGTCAATCAGTGGAGACTTGAATCGTTCGGCATCCCAGACATCCTGCACGCGAAGAGAAACGATGGGCCTGGGGAGCGGGAATGAGGTGGTCGACCGGGCGATCGCCGGGTGGAACTGGAGAGGCATGATGTCGTGAGCCGATGAGGAGGGAGGGAAGGGAAGAAGGGGAGGAGTTAGGGCGTTCTTGGAGATAGGAGAGACGCATGGCGCGGCTTCTTGTTGTCATGGCCTTGCATGACAACCCGGCCACAAGTTGGCCGGGCCACCCGCGTGAGGAAAGTTTTTCGTTTGGAGGTTCACCACGAAGGGCACGAAGAACACGAAGGGAATTCAGAGATAAGATTTGGGCGATTGGTAGAAATAGGCAGAAGACCCTCACCCTGCCCTCTCCCACGAAGACGCGGGCGAGGGTTTCAGAGGGGTCTTAGCCGCGGCGATGGCGGAGTCTTTGGGCATCGGCGGCCAGGTTTTGCGTGAACGAATCAAGATCGAGAGTCTGGGCCATGTGAACGTGCAGTTCGCCAATCGATTGATGGTGGGAATTCTGAACGGTGGCTGGCGGAGCGATGGCTCTTGAAGAGCCGGAAGTGGTGGCTGAAAGTTGAGACAGACTTCCGAGCCCGAGCCGCTGGACGACTTCGGAACTCAGGACGAATTCACCAGCCGTGAGGAGAGCCGGGATGCGGTCGATGCCGGGTGGGCCCGTGACGAGTCCACCCGTGGCAAAGCGGCGTGTGTTCGTCGTCGAGGCACCACCATACGAGGAACCGGTGCCAGTGGGCACAAATGAGCCTGTGCCCAGAGGGAGATAACCCGAGCCGGTGTTCGAAGGGAATGTCGAGACTTGCCGGGCCAGTTGGCTGAGTGCTCGGCTGACGGAGGCAATGGCCGCCAGTGCCGGGCTGACATTGAGGTTGAGGGGTGTTCCAGAGATCTGCTGAATCTGGCGCTGGAGGCCTTGCAGGCTGCGGCTGAGACGTTCGACAGAGTTCATGGCAGTGGTCATTTGAAACGCGCCCGTCAGGCGGGAAGCCGATGAAGAGAGCCGATCTGTCGAGGATTGCAGAGAGCTGAGTTGCCGCCCGAGGTCTCCCAGTCGCGATTCCAGCTCGGAGCTGTCGGCGAGAATGCGGAGGGTTAAGGATTCGGAGTACATGGGGTGGCTCGATGGGGGAGTGGTGGGTTGTTGGTAGAGGGTTGGGAGTAGGGTGTTTCGTGCGAAGAGGGAAGGGAAGAAGGTTGGAAGGTGGGAAGGGGGGAAGGAAAGAAGGGGAGGAGTTGGAGGTGAGTGGCAGACATAGGAAGAAGACCCTCACCCTGCCCTCTCCCACGAAGACGCGGGCGAGGGTTCACGAGGGGTGTGGAGCGAGACGTGATCGTTATTCCGGGGTGGAGCGGGTGATTTGTGGTGCTGTCTGGAAGGCGCGGCCGGCGAAGGCGATGGTGTTGGCTTCAGCCCCTTCCGACAGAGTGAGAGTTTCGCGGTAGACATTGAGAAACGTGACGACTTCACTGGAGCCGCCGGCCGGATCGTGGATGGTGAAGACGAGTTCGAGTGTCTGTTGCTGGCCGGCGGGTGACGTGCTGGTGATGTTGGCTGCTGGCTGAAAGGTGAGGAACTCGTAGAGTGCCAGGGGATCGGTTGGTTCAATCGATTGACTGAGCAGTTGTGTCCACTTGGCAGTAAACGAGAGCGAGACCGATTCGTCATCGCCTTTGCGGAGATGACCTTGTGCAATTGAACCGCGATCTTTGATCTCGATGGTGCGTGAGCGTTCTGTCCAGGAGAGATCCCCATCATCGAGCAGGACGATCAGCGATTTGGGTGTGGGAGTCGTGCCATCGCGAATGAGGAGTTCCCCATCGCGAAGATTTCGAACGAGAGCCGAGGTGGGCATAGAGTGCCTCAATAGGAAGAGATATTGGGGGTGGGAATTGACGAGGATCGCGAACGATCTTCAGGAGGTGGACTTCAGGGGATGAACTTCAGGAGGTGCGAGCTGTGATGAGGAACTCGCGCCCCAGGAGTGTGGGAGCCGATGTCTCGATTGATCGAGAGGTGAGGTCGGCCACGCGCAGATAGCCAATGATGCTGGCGTGATCTGTGGGAAGATCGGCCACGATGGGAATCGTCTGTTCGTGCCAGGCCTGAGTGACGACTGTCTGAAGTTGTTCGAGGCGGCTGTGGAGAGAAGGGAGAGTTGCCTCTGGGGAAAAGGCGGTCTGTCTGACAAAGAGCCGGAGCGTGATGACGCAGGCGATGTGAGAGCGACCGAGCCGCTGGATGGGCTGTGTCCAGCTATCGACGCGGAGTTCGCACCATTGCTGCCACGATTGAGGATCGGCCTGGCGGCCTGGCCAGAGAGTGGGGAGTTCACTCGGGCAGACCGATTGCCAATAGTCGATGAGACTGTGCTGGAGTTGGACAGGTGAGGGCATGAGGGGAAGTTGCCTTCAGTAAAAAATCAGCGGATCTGTTCGAGAAGTGCCCGCCGGATCATGGCGAAGGGAGACATCTGGCTGGTTCCCAGTTCGAGAAATGGCATGTAGGGAACCTGATTAACAATCGTGATGGTTGACAGCGAACCGATGCTTCCTTCCGTGATCTGCAGGTCGGGAGTTGAGGTGTTGGCGGCTGTTTCGGGCTGGAGTTGTTGGGCAGCGAGCAGCCAGCTCGATTGAGCCCGGCCGGTATCCACAGGAGTCAACTGGGCAATGCGCTGGAGCAGTTTTCTGGCTGTCTTGCGAATGAGTCGCTGGCGGAAGGGAATGAGCTGATTGCGCTGAAAATCGGGAAAGATTCCGTGAGCGGGTGGAGGTTGGAGCACAATGCGGAGTGCCAGTGGTTGGTTCATGGTTGGATGAGATCGATGGGAAAAGAGAAAGAAGAGATCTTCAATCGGCAGGGGAAAGAGCGTGGGCTGAGATCACCAGGAGTTCGGAATCCGGGAGTGGATGGACGTGGGTGACGGCCCAACTTCCCTGGGGAGTCGATAATTCAAGCAATGCACCGGTGGGAAGGAGAGGCCATGTGCTGGCTCGGACGAAGAAGCGGGTTTCTTGTGTGGCTGCTGATAATGTGCCTTGCAGAGATGACGCGGGTTGTCTGGCCAGAGTGTGATCGGGCAGGACGATGAGTGGCACGTCGTGAGACGTCAGCCAGGTGCGGCTGGGTGGCTCATGAGGCGAGGTTTCGAGCACAGCCAGCAATTGGGCCGGTTGGCCCCAGTCGCGAAACATGAGGTGCAGGTCGGTGGAGACCAGATCTGTCAGGGCAGGAGCGGGCATGATGACCTTTGAATCGGAAGCATCAAAGAATGCTCAGATGCGGGTGAACCACTGGGTGATGGCGACAGTCGCCATCGAAGTGATCAGAAAGACAAGGCCACCCACGAGTGGTGTCAGCCGGTGCTGATGAGTTTCCACAAGGCGCAGTCGCGTTTCGTGGTCTTTGGAAAGTTCCACCAGGACGTCGAGAGAGACCCTGAGCTGTTCGAGTTGAATGGCGAGGGACTGCAACGTATCGAGCAGGCGGTCGAGTCGTTCGTGAGCTGGTGGGGGTGGCATGGAGTGAGATCCTCAAGGGAAGGGATGTGAGGGTGAGCTGGCGATCAGGGAGGAGTGAGATCGGCGGAAGTGGTTTGCCAGAGGGGCAGATTGTAGAGGAGTTTCTGATAGCTTTCGCGGGCCTGGAGGAGAGCCTGGAGGTTGGCGGCACGATCGGTCTGCGGCCCGGCCCCTGGGGCAGAGTACTTGAGAGCGGCGAGTTTTCCATCACGGAGAAGATTGAGGATATCGAGATCGATCTGGGCGAGGATGCCGCAGATTTGCGACTCGGTGAGTGGCTCGCCTGTGGTTTGTGAGAGATCGGGGAGATCGGTCATGCTGAGGCCAAGTGAGGGGGGTTGGAAGTTGGAAGTTGGAAGTTGGAAATTTGGTGCAGGCGAGTCGCGCTGGATGGCAGCTTACGGTTGGAAGAGGGGAGAAGACCCTCACCCTGCCCTCTCCCACGAAGACGTGGGCGAGGGTTCCAGAGGGGATATGCGGTACTCATGATGATCTTCTTGGAGAACTTCGCGGCTACGAGTGAGGAGGGTTTGGAAGTTCGGAGGTTCACCACGAAGGGCACGAAGAACACGAAGGGAATTCAGAGATAAGATTGGGGCGATTGGCAGAAACGGGGAGAAGACCCTCACCCTGCCCTCTCCCACGAAGACGTGGGCGAGGGTTCTCGAGGGGCTGTTCAGATTGCTTCTTCGGACTGGCGGAGGAGTTCGTAGCCGAGGAGGTGGATTTGTTCTTCGAAACTCAGTTCGTAGAAACTGGCTTCTGCAAGATGGAGTCGTTCACAACAGCGGAGGATGTAGTAGTTGATTGAGCGGGTCGTGGATGCGGGGTTCAGCCGGTCGAACTCCCGCTGTCCGAGAAAGAGGCTTGAGCTGCCACCAGACGGTCGCTGATCAGATTGCTCAGGCGTGTGATCTCTGTGCAGGTGGCCAGGAGATCGCCCGCGAGCCAACCCGCAGAGACCAGCGTCTCGAAGAGTTGATCAGCCCAGGCCGTCCATTCTCCGGCGGGCGGTTGCTGCAGCACTGGCCAGCAACCTGCCAGAGGTGATGTGGGGTCGTGCCTTAAGGCAAAGGCCACCGCCAGGACCGCGATGCGCTGGTGATAGAGTTCACACTCGTTCTGATAAGTCTCGTTGGCTTCATCGATCAGACGGATAGGCTGACCGTGGCCATCTTTGACAGGTTTGCCGTTGCTGTCGCGAGCCAGACGCATGGGTGGAGCCGGGGCGATGATGCCATGCCGCTTGAGCAATTGCTGGAAGCCGAGCGGCAAGGGTCTCAGATCGAGCACGACGGGATCACTGTGGGGTCGAGGAAGGCAGAAAGGCATGGCCTGAAAACCTGCACGAGGATGGTGGAAGAGTCGGCAACAGAGGGATTGAGAGGCTCAGTGAACGATTATTCTTCGCTGCCATCGACTTTGGTGACAAAGACCGTATCGACGGCGGAAACTCCGCCGAAGTAACGGGCTTTCACCCGCAGGACGACATCGCGATCGAAAGCCGCTTCGCTCGTTTCCCGCTGGAGGAAGGTTTGCACCGGCCAGATTTCTGTCCAGACGAACTGACGCTTGAAATCGCCCAGGTACCACGCAGAGAGAGCACTGCCTCCCTGCTCATCAATGAACGGGGACGAGAGGACTTCGAACTGATCGCGAATGGGGTTGGCGAGGCGGGTTTCGCGGTCTTCGGTGGTGACGATGATCTCGCTGGCATGCACGAGGCTGCGCGCGGTACCACGCAGTTTTTCGGGGACAAGAATCTGCCGGGCGGGAACGAGAATGGGTCGTGGGGCACCATCGATGCGATCGTCTTTGATCTGTGTGGCGCGGTAATTGAGCACTTTGTCGATGTCGTCCCAGTTGGTGAGCGGGAGACTTTCGGCAAAGTCGATCGAGGTGATGTTGTCTGGCCCGATAACGTTCTGATGCGAACCATCCGCCTTGTAGAGGACCTGGCCCTGCCCCGAAGGTCGATAGACAAATCGCTGCTGGCCCGCGTCGGCATCAGTCACGGCCCGCACAATCGTCCGCTCTCGCTCCTGACGCAGATAGAAGCCCAGGGCCAGTGCCCGGCGGTTGATTTCGCCCGTCTGGTCAAAAGCAATCAGCTCTTCATTGATTGAGAGAATGCGGCCACGTTTGGCTTCTTCGGTGGTGATGAATTTTTCGCTGAAGGTCGATTCTTCATAGGGATGACCTTCCGAGACTTCCGTCGGGCCGCTCAAGGCGCGAAAGCCCGCGAGCTTCTGCGATCTTCCCCGGCTGGGAAGGACAGTCACCAGGCGATCGCCAATGAAGCCGGAATCGTCTTCGTAGCCTTCGAGAACTTTGCGGCCAATAAGTTCGGCCGTAACGACTTGAAAGAGCGACGAGTTCACGCCCGGGTTGGATTCTCGCAACAGTGCAGGAATGGGTAGATCGGTCGCGAGTGGTCGCGTGGAGCGCAGCTCCGGGAGGACACCGCAGGCTTCGGCGAGTTCGTAATAACTGAAATCATCGACGGAGAGCTGCTTCTCATTGAGCAGCGTACAGACCTTGTGATAGAAGCCTTCGGGGCCGAGTGAAGCGATGAGTGGTTGCAGGTGTGGCATGTGTGGGGTTCTTGGTAGGCGAAAAGAGGGGAAGGTAAGAAGGGGAGAAGCCAGAGGGATGAACCAGATGATTGAGAGGAAACTGCGAGAGTGGATTACGCTTCTGACTCCGGAATTGGACCGAGCTGAGCGTGAACGTTGCTGCTGGCGACGCTATAGGCACTCGCAAAATTGACCCGCAGTGTCGTCGCGCTGCTCACCGATTCAGCCGCCCGGGCAATAGCAGCCGTACTGACGGCAGGGGCTAACTGCTGCTTCGACAAGGCACTGGGAGCCCCATGAACTGCGATCGTCTGGCCCACGGTGTAGTTGCCGGATGAGACCGCGTATTCGTAAGTGGCGAGCGGGCTGATATCGATGGAGACGGGAGCATTTTGCCCCGCGGCCGAAGCCTGATGAGCCACACCCACGAAGGCAGCGGCAAAGTTTGTCTGAGTGGTGACGAGATTGGTTGTCCAGGGGAATGACGAAGCGGGCTTGATCGAAGTGCCATCGAAATAGACGAGATCGCCCGGTTCGATGACGGTTTCACTGGCGACGGGCCAGCGCTGAAGTTGAACCTGACCAGAACGGAAACGGAGTGCTGGAAGCATGAGGAGCCTTCAAGAGTGAGAGAAAGGAATCAGGAGATGAGCAGTGACTAAGAGGGCAGGGCTAGCGGGAGAAGCGTTTGCGGATGGTCTCGATGATCGACGCGTCCGTCGGGTTGGCAGAGCTGTGAGAAGTGCGTGATAGGCTGTGCGGGGTGGGTCTCCATTGTCGAGCGAGAGTGATGCGTTCCTGGATGAGAGCGGGCCTCAGGCCCGGAGGTATTTTCTCCAGCAGTTGACGAAACTCGGAAGTAAGCAGGTCGGGTGGCAGTTGGGCCGCTTCGAGCAGCGTCTGGACTTGTTGAGTTTGCAGCAGCTCGCGTTGCGATTCCTGGAGTCCCTGGATCTGCTGCCGCAACTCGGCATTCTCGCGCTGCAATTGCGTCAATTCACTGATTTGCGGCTGGCAGGCGGCACACGAATTCGCACAAGACGGGTTTGCGTGACATGTGGCGCCGGAAGTGGTTGACTCAGGCGGGATCGCACTTTCCGTTTGCTCGGCAAAGGTGGCGGCCGTGGCGGGAAAAGCGACGGCATCGACACTGATGACATCGACAATCGCCGTAATCGTTTTGGCAGCCGGATCCTGCTGGGCCAGGACGACATGGCTCATTCCCAAAGCCGGGCTTTGAGTTTCCACGAGCCCTAAGAAAATGCGGCCCGCTTCGGTATCGACCACTTCAATATCGCCACGAATGCGGCCTTCGACGTAGCGTGCCAGACGAATTGTCCCCACCAGATCGCGCATACTGCGATCACGGGGACGATTCGCGGCGGGAGCATGATCAAGAAAGACAGGTTTTCGCTCGTAGAGCGAAACGGCACGCTCCAGAGCTTCGGGGAGATAGCGATAGCCATTGGCCGATTCAGCGGCCGTCAAAGCGACGTCGTAAACCATGCGGGCATCGCGATCAACACGGAGGCTGGCCGAATGCCAGTCGTGCAGATGTTCAACAAGTGGTGTGGGCATGTGGAGACTTTTGACCGGAAGTGAGGTGGTGGAAGGGGAAGAAGGAGAGAAGGTGGGAAGGAGAAGAAGGAAAGAAGCGAGGAGGGGAGTGGGAGAGTTTCCAGCTCGTCTGGCGGGTATCATGAGACGGATCATGCAATGGGTGCGGCTTCTTCATTGAGTTCACGCCGCATGGTCTGTGGATCGGCGTGATCGCGGCGGGCCACTTCCGCCCGGCTGAGAATCCCCTGCTCAACCAGTTGCACATCCGCCAGCCGTTCGCGAGGACGATCTCGATTGACGAGTTGTGGAAATGACCAGTGAGGGACGATCCGATCGAGCAGATCTTCGGGCCAGCCTCGTGACATCGCGGCCGCCCGCAACACCGCCCGGCTCAAATGTTCGAACTCACGGGCGAAGAACTGCTGCTCACTCTCAAAGAGCTTGACGGCCGGGCCTTCTGCCACCATTGTCGACGAGTACGAGGCATTCGAGGCGTCGCTCGAAAGCATGAACTCCGGCAGACCTGCACCAGCCGCCACACATAGCAGCAGCAATCGACCCAGGGGGACGGCATCACCAAAGTTCGTATTGGGCGAGAGAAACTGCAGATCGGTGGTATGAGATGTCGTCAGGATACTTCCCGGCAGATAACGTTCGCGGGGAGCATGGCCACTCTCGGCCATTTGAGAGAGCTGGGCCGGTGAACCTTGAATCTTCCGCCATAAGACCAGCGAAGCCTGCAGCTTGCGGGCTGTCAGCTCGGTCTCCAGCCAGTGATCAAATCGGGACAGGGAATCGAGGATCGGAGCGAAGAGACTGATGCCGCGTCGTTCGTTCGAATCGATTCCGATTCGCGTGTGAATCACCTCTTCGGCGGGAAGATCTCCTTGCCACTGGCCCGTGAGTGGATCGACATGATGATAGGCCACCACCGATTCGACATCGCCCGGCAGAGTCACAATCCCCTCGTCTTCCGGCGTATGAGGCAAAGGAGCAATCGCTTCGGGATCGATAAACCGAACTTCGAGTGAACCATCGGGCATGGGGAAAAGTCGCAGGAAGACTTCACCATCCCGCCACGCCCGCCGGGCATATTCTCGCGGCGAGAAGTGGCGGGAATTCCGACTGAGAAACTCCTTCCACAGCCGGGAGGCGGCATTGGCCAGTTCCTGATCTTCCGGACGATGGGCCTGAAAAGTGAGTTCCAGACCGGCACCGACCACATAAATCTCCATGAGCCTCAGCAGGTTGCGAGCATGGGGATTTTCGCTCACCAGTTGACGGGCCTGATCGCGCAGATGCAGCTTGCGGGAGGCCCGCCAGGCACTCGCATGGCCGACGGAAAGCGAACTCTGCGGAGTGGCACCCGAGATCTGTTGCCAGCCAGCCGCATCATCGTCTTTCAGCGAGGTTTTTCGCTCAACCAGTTGAAGCAGTTGTTCACTCACACGGCGCCGGTAACGGGCCTGTGTCTGCCAGCGAGCCAGTGTATCTGCCAGAAATGTGAGCATGGAGCTTTCCGCCGTTAGAAGTGTGAGTGAACCGGCCTCTCACCCTAGCAGCGGTTGTTGCGCAAAATCTGGCGGAAATGTCTCCTTTCTGGCGATTCCGTCGGGTGATCGGGCGAACCTTTCGAGAGTTGCATCTGTCCGTGGCGAAAAGCTGTCCGGGAAACTTTTTGAAGAGGATTTCATCACGCATGACTATCCGCCGGAGTTTCCCTCCAGCGTCATTGCGGATACAACAAGAGGACAAGTTCACCATCCCGAGTGCCCCCAGGATTGTTCGTCATGCCTTTGAAAATCTTCCTTTCGGATCGCCTGGTTGACGAGGCCGATGCCAAAGTCAGTGTGTTCGATCACGGTCTGCTCTATGGCGACGGCGTCTTCGAAGGGATTCGAGTTTACGGCGGCAAAGTCTTCCTGCACGACGAACACATCGAACGACTCTACGAAAGTGCTCGCGCCATTCGTCTCGTCATCCCCATGGAAGCGGCTGCCCTGAAGAAGGCGGTCGAAGAGACTGTCGCCGCCAACAACCTTTCGGATGGATACATCCGTCTGGTCGTCACCCGTGGCGCCGGGAGCCTGGGTCTCGATATTCGCAAGACCTCGAATCCGCAGGTGATCATCATTGCCGATACGATCACGATGTACCCTCCCGAGACCTACACGAACGGCATGAAGCTGGTGACTGCCAGCACCATTCGTAATCATCCCGGCGCTCTCAGCCCGCGGATCAAATCGCTCAATTATCTCAACAACATCATGGCCCGTATTGAAGGGACAGATGCTGGTATGGTCGAAGCGTTAATGCTCAACCATAAAGGCGAAGTTGCCGAATGCACGGGCGATAATATCTTTATCATCAAGAAGGGAGTCCTGCTGACTCCTCCCAAGGATGCCGGCATTCTCGAAGGGATTACCCGCAATGCCGTCATGCGTCTGGCTCGCGAGGCGGG
The DNA here is from genome assembly GCF_001707835.1 of Planctopirus hydrillae. Lineage (GTDB taxonomy): Bacteria > Planctomycetota > Planctomycetia > Planctomycetales > Planctomycetaceae > Planctopirus > Planctopirus hydrillae. The sequence continues at coordinate 107,966 of NZ_LYDR01000116.1, read as the reverse complement.
CTATCCCGTCAGGGAAGAGCCACTCACCCGGCACGATCTTTACGTGGCCGATGAATGCTTCCTCACAGGGACAGCCGCCGAAGTGGTGGCTGTCGTGAGCCTCGATGGTCGCCCGATCGGCACCGGCAAGCCCGGCCCCATCACCAACGACCTGCTCAAGCGCTTCCAGGAACTGACGAAAAAGGGCGGCTTCTAAAAACAGCCACTCACCCCACTCACCCGATTCACAAGCGTCGGGTGGCTGGGGTCAAACGTCCTCGTTTGCCCCCAGATCATGGGACTCACCTTATCAACGGCGCTCACACTCTGGTGCCATGCTTGCAGCTCTGGGCAAGCATGTTTCTGCGATCTTCAATGTGCGATTCCTGTTGCGGGAGAGTCGACACCTGAAGATGGTGCATTCCGAAGACTCCATGCACCCTACAAAATTCCTTCGCGCTCTTTGCGAGAGCCTGTCTTTTAGCTTCAAATTGGGAAGAAATCGGCTCACGCGAAGACGCGAAGGATTCCAAGAAGAGGATGCGCCTGGATGGGTGGTAGGGGTCAAACGTCCTCGTTTGCCCCCAGGTCATTGGACTCTGATCGTCACTGACGAACTTTCTCAACCGCCATGAAGCATCTTTTCAGATGCAATTCGGCTGGTGACCCGGATTGACCAGGGGGCGGATGAAGACATCCGACCCCTGCCACCCGTTCCAACGGGATGCTCTTGACCTTTTGCCACTGCCAAATCATCGGCGATGCTGCAACAGCCTGGCTAGTTGCGTGGAGGGGCCATGTTGCTGCTTTGACGGGGAGCATTGCCTGAAGGGGCGGGCTGCTGATTGCCAGCCGGGACCAGCTCGGCATCAACCTTGGGAGCCACCTGAACCATTTTGTAGCCATTCAAAGCCGGCTTAAACGGATCGCGACCCCAAAGGTTCGCCATGGCGGCTCGAATGCCCGCCTGGTTCGGCTGAAGATCACTGAACACGTAGACTGTTTCGAGCGTACCGGCAGGATCGATCAGCTTGACAGCACTGGGCAGGAACGACTTGAGATCGAGCATGATCTCGGCCCGTTTGTAGTTGTTGGCATCCATCTGCAAGCGAGGAATGACCTCGATCTTGGCCAGTTTGTCATTAGCAGCAAGTAACGTCAGCGAAAACCTGCGGCGAGCTTCATCGACCTTCATGCCAAACAGAAAAGGCAATGGCCCGTTGATAATGTTCTGCCCCTGCATATTGGGTGGCAAAGGGTAGATTTCGTAGGTCTTTTCGGTGTCGTTGATCTGCAGAACTTCCTGGCCAGTGCAGATCCAGCGTTCCTGCTTATCAGCTTCGATGCGAAAAGGCTTTCCCGAAGCACCAATGCGGCGTGAGACCGCATCTCGCGTGGGTTCAACACCCTTCATATCGATACGGCCCTGATCGGGCTGTTCGTAGAAGAACTGGCCTGTCGAGCGACGTTCGGTTTCGAAGACAACGTTGTAAACAATCCGGCTGTGCTTGCCCGTGAGTGTTTGAATCCGAGCCGAGTTGTACTCCCAGTCCTGCATGATCTTCAGCAGGTCTTCGGGCAGTTCTTCGACCACCATGGGATTGGGGGCAGGTCTTTGCAGTCGAACTTCACCAGCAGGGGCGGGGGGCACCTGTGCGGTGGCCTCCCGAATTCCGCTGCCGGAAAGGTGCATCATGCCTGGTAAAGCGGCGGCGAGTGCCAGACCAAGGAACTTGGCTGACCATTTTTTTGGCGCATTCATCGGAGCGCGGATCCTTCCGTAGCCAGGCAGGAAATTGACCGAATCCATTCGGAAATCTACTGCCTGCGGCCCGACAGTCTGTGGTGAATTTGATTCTCCAGAAAGGAACCACAAGCTGGTGCCTCTCCAGAGAACGGTGAGTTTAGCAGCGCACTTCAAAACCGGCCAACCCCACTTTTGACAATGGAAAACTGGATCTTTCGCGAGACTGGTGCATGACTTCGTCAAAACAGGAGAAGACAGTGGAAATGATGTCAGCGATGGGAGTTCGGTGAGCTAACGAGGTGTTTCTGGTACCAGATGACTGGCTTGTCGCAAGGGTCTTTCTTGGGACGGTGGTCCAGCAAAATCTGTGGGAACCGGTTGATCAAAAAGTAACTGTACATTCCGCAGCCAGTTTTCTTCAGACGCTGTCTGATCAGGTAAGGCATCGATGGCGAGGAGCCGTGGCCTGTTGAGATCTGACGTGGGTGTTGCCTGTTGAATGGCAAAGGAGGCTGGGGTCAGATCCGGATCGGGATATAGTCGTTCGAAAGGATCCAGCGTCCCTTGAAAGGCTCTGGAAAACGCATCTGAGAGCGGGAGTTCTGCCGGCTGACTTTCCAGCATCGCAATATGAAACTGCAGTGGTGCGATATCGGAACTCGAACTCCAGTTCACAATCACCGAGGGCTCGAACTGTGCATTGGGAAAGCGCGCCTTGATTTGCGCTGCAAAGTCATCGGCGTCCTCGCCCGCTTCCCAGACAATCATGCCGCCCGCAGAAAGAAAGGCCTGATCGTTGAGCCAGAGGCTCTTTTCAGGATCGAGATCGACATACACGCGCGATTGACCTGGCAGATAAAAGGCCACATTCCCTGCCGTCCACCACGGACCGGCGATAATCGGCGGTGAACCTGTGTGATTGCGTGCCCAGATGCGATCAATTTCCTGTGCGAGTTGTTCGCCGGGAAAATTGACGCGGGAGCCTTTACCAAGGACGTAAGGAGAAGCCATCCGCTGTGTGGTAAAGATGGCCACAAAGATCAGACTCACGACGGTAAACGAAGGCCAGAGCTGCTGTTCCTTCCAGGAAAGATGATGGGCTCTGGTCACGACCAGGAATGTCAAAGGTGCGAACGTCCACATGGGTGCTCCCCACATGGTGAGGATTTTGGCACCGGTGATCAACGACAGCAGCAGGACAAATCCGCAGGGAACAAGCGTGACGAGCAGCAGGTACTGTCGAATCCAGAGCTCATGGCTGCCAGTGGAATCGTGGGGATCGGGATCGATGTTGGAAGTGGCCAGAGTGACAGCAGAGAGCTGATTGTGCCGACGAGTCCACCACCAGCAGGAGGCAATCGACGGGCCAATTGCCAGAAGTTGAGCGATAAAAAACTTGGAGGGATGTTCGAGATGATCAAACCAGTTTTTGCTCCCTCCGGATCGCGCGAGGAAGTATCGAAACGTGGGGAAATCGTTGGCCGCCACCCAGATGAGATGCGGCAGGAAGACAACCAGAGAGATCGCGAGCAACAGCCACGGGCCGGATGTTCGCCAGCACGATCGTCCTTTTTGAGTGAACAGGGCAAACCCAAGGATGGCCATTGCCAGAAGTGCCGTGTCGTACTTGCTGAGCATGCCTAAACCCAGGCCCAGCCCTGCGAGCATCCAGTATCTGGGTTGTTGCCTGAGAACGCCAAAAAACAAACTGCTGATAGTGATCGCCCAGCAGCAGCGGGAGACAATATTGTTATTGAATTCAGGCGTGGTCAGTGTGAAGTAGTAAGACAGTTCCAGCGAGACCACCGCGAGTGCTGCAATGGGCCGGGGGGTAATGACTCGAGCGACGCACCAGACGCACCACATCGTGATGACGGTGCAGATTTGTGAGGCCAGGTAAATGGGCCACTCGCTGTTATCGCTCAGAGAAGAGAACGCCTTGGCAATCCAGGCTGGCAATGGGGGATGCTTGTAATAGCCCAGTTGCCATTCATGCCCCCAGATGGCCATTTCGATGCAGTCGAGAGGCAGATTGGGCTGGATCATCGCGGGAATGGCAGTCCAGACAACGAGATGCCCCAGCAAAAAGGCAAGGAGAATACGGGAGTATTTCCCCTCGAACATCTAGGCGGCCCTTCGCTCGATGATGGCGGATGCTTCCGCAATCTGGGGAGAATCGAAGGTCCTGGCGGCTCCCGATTCCTTCTCAATCGCAAATTCGGGTGCGGGAGTAAAACTGCCGCGCGACAGATAGATCCGCGCCAGTTCGCCAATCGCTTTGAGAAAGTCACTCGGTTTCAGTTTCGATCCCGCCACTTCCTGCCACGAATCCAGTGGGAATTCGTAAAGTGAATGCAGACTTTGCGGCTTCAGATCGATCAGCCTCGAAATCACTTCCACATCGAAAATCCAGCGGGAAAGAAACGGACGGCTGAACGCCATCTGCATTTCCGGTGTCACTCGAAAGAGCTTGGCACCACACTGGGTGTCTCGAAGCGCAACTCCCAGCACCTGAGAAGCAACTGTGCTGAACAGCCGGCCGAGAATACGACGCTGGCGGTTGCGATCGATGTTCCGCCCCTGGAGCTTGAGGCGGGTTCCAATCACAAGTTCAATCTGAGGAAGCCGGTTAAGGACATCGATAAAGCTGGGAATCGCCCCCAGTGGTGTCGCCAGATCGGCATCCCAGTAACCGACGAAATCGACCGATGTTCGACAGGCGGCAAGCACACCTTGCCGGACAGCTTCCGCCTTTCCTCGATTCTGAGGGAGATCCAGCACCGAAATGCGGCCATTCGAGGCCGAAGCCATATCTTCCAGCAGCGTGATGGTTTCATCCGAACTGCCGTCGTTCACCATGAGAAGGTGAACATCCGTCGATTTACGAATAAACTGGAAAAACGCCAGAGGCTTCAGTCGCACCGCTTCATTGAAGCAGGGGATGACAATGGTCGTGGTGGAGTTTGACACAGGTCATCCTTGACGGCTGAGTCGGATCGTATGAAAAACTATTGGCCAATACGGGGCGAACTACCAATACTCAGGCCATTCTTGCCTGAAAGTACTTCGCTGTAGCAGAGAATGCCCCAAAGCTGCAAGATCAGGTTTTTCCGACATGTGCCGAAAAGTCAACATCGGTCGTGGAAACACCAGGATTTCCGCCTGTGCGACTGCCAATTCGATCAGCCCATGGCTTCCAGTGTGCTGAGCGAGATTTCGGCGTCGTCCATCACCGGGAGCGTGCGGAGACCTTTGGGTTCGAGCCGCCACAGGCCAGCCGAACATGGTTCAAAAAACTGCCGGAACCAGAGCATGCTCTGCACGTTCGGCTGAGGATTGAGCAGATAGAACTGCACTTTGCGTTTTTCGAACCAGTCGAACAGCATGCCAAAGAAACCGCTGGGAATGTACTTCACAAAAGTCATATCCACAGCAATATCGCGATCGCGGTCGCGTTCGATAATCTGAGTCAGGCCTTCGCGCAAGAGAGCCAGATCGGCACCGTCCCAGATTTCCATATCGCCGATATGCAATAAGGTATGCCCGGCATGCGGTTCAATTCGCATCCGCTTAAAGAATCGCTCAACCTTCATGGTGGCGTCTTCCGTCACGTTTATCGCCTTGTGTAAACGATCGTTCGAGCGAGCAATCATGGTTATTCCTGACAGCAAACGTTGGGCCGACACATCACAAGCTGCGATTTCACGTCGAATCGTGCGGCAATGTTTAACTTTAGCACTGGAATTGCCGCGTGCTGGAAATCTGCGAAAATGTCTGATGTTGTTTTTCAGGAACGCGATGTTGCTGAATGACAACAACTGCCGGTGAATCGATCCCTCGTGCTCAACAGGTAAATACGTCGCGATCCATCAAATCGTTGGCCACTGCGAAATCGACACAGATCGCATAAGCTGTCGAACTGCGGCTCAAACGCCGGAAGTCGAGCCGCTCAAAATGGAGACTCTGATTCGGGCAGGGCGGACACGAGTGGGATCAGGCAGGGAATAAGTCATGACGCGCGGTCAACGACTGGCGGAAACCAATCCGGAATTTATCCACAGGCTGGCCAGTCTGACTCTGGATGAGGCCCGGCAGATGCTGGGAACATCCGGCGAAGCTTTACTGAAAAGCGTTGAATCCGAGCCGTTTGACAGTGAGCAGGCTTATCTCGCGGATGGATTGTTCCGCGTGATGATTCCTCAACGAAAAAATGATGGCAAAGCGTCCCGCCGCAAGGTGGTCGTGGCTGTCCGGCCTGATCGCAGACAACCTTCCGGCCTGGCACTTTCCTGTACAGCGTGCAGTGATGGTTGTACGCATCAGGCATTGGCACTGCACTATCTTCTGGCTTACAAAGTCGAACTGGGGCTCTTGCCCCCGTCTGACGAAGCGTTGCTGCAACTGGCACCGGAACCAAGTCCCGAAGAGTTGCAGAATCAGGCGATTTCGGATCGTCGCGAGCGAGCCCGGCTCGAATCGATGGAGATTCGTCCCCTCGCCCCGGATGTTGTCTGGAGTGATTACCTGGTGACCAGCCGCAAAAGTGGGCGGAACTATCGCGTCGCCTTACGCGGGATGGAACCGGGAGAGTCGTATTGCAGTTGCCCCGACTTTCGGGCCAATACGTTAGGCCTGTGTAAGCATCTGCTGCGCGTGCAGGAACACGTCAAGCGCGTCTACACAGCCGAAGCCCGGTCGAAGAAGTTTGTGCCGGAAGAGATTGCTGTCCATCTGACCTACGGCGAGCAGGTCGAAGTTCGCTTGCTGATCCCTGAAAACTTACCTGCCGAGATCGCCCCGTTACTGGAGTTGTACCGTGATCGCGCGGTGACCGATTTGAGCCACCTGGTGCATACTCTCGCGAAGGTTCGCATGGCTCAGGTGCCCGTGGTGATTTACCCGGATGCCGAAGAATTTCTGCAGCAGGAGTTTGATCGCCGCCGGATGAAAGCGATGACGGAATCATTAGGTCATGACGCGGAACATCACCCCTGGCGGACGGAGCTGCTCACCACACCTTTACTGGGATATCAGTTGGAAGGGGCAGCGTTTCTCGCCTGTGCGGGCCGCGCCATCCTCGCCGACGAAATGGGGCTGGGGAAAACAATCCAAGCCCTGGCCGCCATCGAGATTCTCTTTCGAGAGCTGGATATCTCGAAGGTCCTCGTGGTTTGCCCCGCTTCTGTCAAATCGCAGTGGCGAAATGAAATTCTGAAGTTCACCACGCATTCCGTACAACTGGTGGGTGGCTCGATAGAAACCCGTCACGAGCAATATGGGGCGGCTCCATTCACCATCTGCAATTACGAGCAGGTGCTGAAGGATCATGTCAGTATTGCTGCCAAACGCTGGGATGTCGTGATTCTCGATGAAGGGCAGCGCATTCGTAATTGGGAAACCCGCACGGCACAGGCCATCAAAAGTTTGCGATCCCGCTTTGCGTTTGTCCTGACGGGAACACCGCTGGAGAACAAACTCGACGACCTCTATTCGATCATGCAGTTCATTGATGATCGCCGACTTTCGCCCGCCTTTCGATTCTTTCCCAGGCACCGCATGATCGATCAAAAGGGGCGGTTTGTCGGTTATCGCAATCTTGACGAACTGCGTGAGAGGCTGGCCCCGGTCTTTCTCCGCCGCACGCGATCTCAGGTTCAGCAGCAGTTGCCTCCCTGCAGTGTCCATCAGGTGCTGATCGCCCCGACATCGGCACAAAGGCAGGTGCATACCCGGCATTTTGCCCAGGTTTCGAGAATTGCCCGCAAGCCGCACCTCCATGAACTCGACCTGATGCTCTTACGGAAAGAGCTGTTGTATTGCCGACTGGCGGCGAACAGCCCGGAACTCGTCGATGATCAAATCGTGGGGGAATCATCGAAGCTTGACCGACTGAGCGAGATGTTCGACGAGATGTTTGAAGGACACTTCGAGAAGGCGATTGTCTTTTCCGAATGGACGCGCATGCTCGATCTCATTGAACCGTTGCTCGACAGCCGCAATCTGCCGTATGTCCGGATCGATGGGCAGGTCTCGCAGCGTGAACGGGCCGCATTGGTCTCGCAGTTTGAGGATGATCCCGGCACCCGCGTGCTGCTGGCCAGCAATGCGGCTGCGACGGGTCTCAATCTTCAGGCCGCCAGCATTGTGATCAATGTCGATCTCCCCTGGAATCCGGCAATTCTGGAGCAGCGCATCGCGCGGGCGCATCGCATGGGACAGGAAAAACCGGTTCAGGTCTATGTTCTTGTGACGGAAGAAACCTTTGAAGAGCGGCTGCTCAAGACACTGGAAGGGAAAGAACAACTCGCTCGTGCTGTGCTTGATGAGGGGGCCGAGATCAAGGAGGTCTGGCTGACCAGTGGCAGCGACAGTTTGAGGGCCGAATTGCAAGGCCTGCTGGAGCCTGATCCTGCTTCGACGGGTGAACGACAGTCCGCGCTTCCCTCTGCGGGAACGCTCGTTGATCAGGCGACATCGGCCCAGGTGCACGCCATTCGCGACCGGTTGAAGCATTATCTGGAGCGCGATCCCCAAGGCCGCTGGCAATTGCGAATTCCTCTCGCCAGTGAAAACGCCCTCGATGAACTCGCGAAAACATTCCAGCAATGGGTGGGCGAGGCCATCGATTAAACACACGATGACCAGGCCCTTGCCTTAGATCTGCGAGCTGGTGAAGTGAATCGACCGCTCTGGCGACTGTTCGGAGGGCGACTGAAAAAGCGGGTGGCCATCCAGCGACGTTACGGCCCTGAAGACAAAGGGTGGATGAAGTTCCGACGAAGTGCACCAGATTTTTCTTCAGTCTTCCCCCAGCCTTCTCGATGAAATCTTCTTCTGGAACCCTCACCCGCGTCTGCATGGGAGAGGGCCAAGTGAGGGCACCTTTCTGCATCGTCGTGCCATGCTCACGGCTCGGAGTGAGCATGCCGGTTTGCGTCGAAAATTCTTCCTGAGGAAGCCGGACAACATGCTTGCGCAAAGGTGCCCATCCCTCAGCGTTTGAACGTGTATCGACCTGATACCTTGCATATGGTCAGCCATTCTTTGTGTCTATGAAAAGGCGGAACTGACAGTTCTATGACCCATTCCGAACCAGTGTCAGATACGGAGATGTCTGCATTACGTGACACGCCATTTAGTGCAGCAGCACCTAGCTCAAATGCACGCTCTTGGCTTTCCACGCAACCTCCTCGCAATAAGACAAGCCTAAGTTCATTGACCTTGATGAAGCTTACTACCTCAGGACGGTCTGACCCAAGCAAATGCCCGATCGTCCTTCGGATTTCCGTCTCGGCGTCAGCGTGCCCACGAAGAACCCAGAACATGAGGCTGAAATCCATGATGGAAAGGCAGTAGTTTGATTTTGGGCACGCAGGGTCCTTTGCCAATTTGGCTAAAAGCGGATAGTGCTCATGGTGCACCCCGAGCACGAGATCCTCATCTTGGCTGCAAAACAATAGATCCTCATCGTACGCCCAAGCCAATACTGCAGCTTCATCTATTGGTCCGCTATGGATGCGTTCAGCCATGAGTCGGGCTCTGTTTCTAAAATGAAAACGGATTTAGGATACTTAGCTCCGCTCTGCGGACCAAGTTCAGCCCACCACCACCCACACCATCTTCAAAAGTAGGGTGCATGCCAATGCACCAATCACTGCTTAATTCGACATGGCTGGTGCATTCCGAGGACTCCACGCACCCTACGGGCCGGCCAACATGCTTGCTCCGGGCCGCAAGCATGCCACGATCTTCAGAGCCGTTTTCCCTCTCCTAACCAACAATCGACAACCAACAACAATCAACCCCCAACTCACCCTCACGCCACCCGATTAAACCCATTCAATGCCGCCACACGATATGCCTCAGCCATCGTCGGATAGTTGAACGTCGTGTTGATGAAATAGAGCAGCGTGTTGTTCGGGGCCGGCTGGGCCATGATGGCCTGACCAATGTGAATAATCTCACTCGCATTGGCACCAAAACAGTGGATCCCCAGAATCTCCAACGTCTCACGGTGGAACAGGATCTTGAGCATCCCGGTCGTCTGGCCGGTAATCTGTGCACGAGCGAGACTCTTGAACTGTGAATGCCCCACTTCGTAAGGGACTTTCGCCTCGGTTAACTCGCGTTCGGTTTTTCCAATCGAGCTGATCTCGGGGCTTGTATAAATCCCGGTAGGAATCTCGCCAATCCCCACGAGTTGATCTTCCCCCAGCAGGTGCGAGGCGGCATGCCGGCCCTGCGAATACGCCGCACTCGCCAGAGCCGGGAAGCCAATCACATCTCCCACTGCGTAAATTGTAGGGACAGCCGTCTGATAATGCTCGTTGACCTTCAGATTCCCCCGCTGATCGGGCGTAATTCCGACGGCTTCCAGGTTCATATCATCCGTATTGCCCGTTCGCCCTGCTGCATAGAGCAGAATATCGGTCTTGAGCTGTTTGCCCGACTTCAAGTGGACAATCACGCAATCTTCGCGAGGTTCCACAAAGTCGAGTGTTTCATGATGGCGAATCAGCATGCCGCGATCGCGGAAGTGATAGCTGAGTGCATCGACAATCTCCTCGTCGAGAAACTCCAGCAACTTGTCGCGTGTATTGACGAGATTCACCTTGCAATCCAGGTTCCGGAACATGCTGGCATATTCACAGCCAATCACCCCCGCACCATAAACCGTGGCCGAGCGTACGTCGTAAGCCAGATCAAGAATCGTATCGCTGTCAAAGACTCGCGGGTGATTGAAATCGACTTCGGCTGGACGATAAGGCCGCGAACCCGTTGCCACCACAATATGTTCAGCGGTCACCAGCTTATGACCTTCATCATGTTCGGTGATCAGGATCGTATGCTGATCGATGAACTTGGCTGTCCCCTTGAGGACAGGTACGTCGTTCCGCTCATAAAATGTGCTGCGCATCTGCACCTGGCGTTCAATCACCGCCCGGGCTGTCCGGCGGAGTTTCTGAAAACTCAAATGAGCCGACAGACCATGTTCCGCAAACAGCTTGTTCGAATTCACTTCCATCATCTGGAAGATCGCGTAGCGCAAAGCCTTGGAAGGAATAGTGCCGCGATGAGTGCAGTTGCCACCAATCTGATGGTACTTTTCGACCATTCCCACCCGTTTGCCATGCTTGGCGGCCTGCATGGCCGCTCCTTCGCCACCCGGCCCGGAGCCAATCACCAGGACATCAAAGTCGAATGTCTCAGGCTTTGCGGGTGCAGTCGTCGCAGGCAAACCAGTCATCTTTCACGATTCCTTAGATCATCAAAACTGATCAATCCCCAACCTCCCTGAGCGCCCCGTCAAAATATCAGTCCCGCACAAGATCGGCTAGTGCGTCTCCCCGGGGAAGTTTTCGCCACGGCTCATCCACGGCTTATCCCACCAGTTGCCATGGCATTTCCACGATGGCCAGCTAACTCCAAAACCCTCGCCCGCGTCTGCCGGGAGAGGGCAGGGTGAGGGCCTTCTCCCTATTCCGACCAATCGCCCAAATCTTATCTTTGAATTCGCTTCGTGTTCTTCGTGTCCTTCGTGGTACCCCCGCATCTCCCCCGTTGCAGTTTGCCTTGCATTTCGTGCCATGCTTGCAGCTCTGGGCAAGCATGCCTTCTTCAACCAACACAACGATGTGGTTTCCCAGGAAACCTAGCAGTTCAGCATCCCCTCTATAACCCTCGCCCGCGTCTGCGTGGGAGAGGGTGGCACGAAGTGCCGGGTGAGGGTCTTTCCGCTGGATGTGTATGTTTCACGAAGGCTGCCGCAGGGGTGCCGATTGTTGGCAAGTCGCTAGAAATCAAGAGCGTCATGCGTTGAGACCGCTTGTTGATTGCTCGTCCAATACGTTCGAACTCACCCTCATCCCAACCTTCTCCCGTCAGAACGGGAGAAGGAGCAAAGAACCCTCGCCCGCGTCTGCGTGGGAGAGGGTGGCACGGAGTGCCGGGTGAGGGTCTTTCCAATCGATATGCCTCAATCACAAGGGCTTCCGCAGGGACGCCGATTGTTGGCAAGTCGCTAGAAATCAAGAGCGTCCTGCGTTGAGACCGCTTGTTGATTGCTCGCCCAATACGTTCGAACTCACCCTCATCCCAACCTTCTCCCGTCAGAACGGGAGAAGGAGCAAGAAACCCTCGCCCGCGTCGGCGTGGGAGAGTGCCGGGTGATGGTCTTGCTGTTCGATGCGTATCAGCACCGAGGCCTTTGCCGGCAATGATTCTGTTGCAGTCTGATGCAGGGACTCTCAGAATTCAGAGAGAACTTTTCCAGACCAGCTTTCTGGATTGTCGAAGTTCAGACTCCATCAGCGAGCTTCGGAACAAGTCCCTCGACGGTCGAAGATCCCGGTCGGCTTGCGTTCTTTCCCGCTGGCTGACAGGCTGTGAGTCATAACACTGTCAACGCTCTTCCTTAGATAATGGTCCTTGTCGATGTCTGCAGATCAACCCGGAACTTCGCTTCCCCGTTTCAAAGTCGGAAGCCATGAGCTTTCTTCCCGACTGATTGTCGGCACAGGCAAGTACACCACCTTTGAAGAAATGCGCGATTGCCTCGCTCTCAGTGGTGCCGATGTGGTCACTGTGGCAGTCCGGCGTGAGCGGCTGGTCGATAAAGAAGGCCGCAACATTCTCGACTTCATCGACCTCGAAAAAACCACCATTCTGCCCAACACCGCCGGTTGCTTCACCGCCGAAGATGCCGTCCGCACGGCCCGGCTGGGGCGAGAAATTCTCGAAGGGCTCGAAAACCCCGGTGCAAGCTGGGTCAAACTCGAAGTTCTGGGAGACAAAAAGACGCTCCTCCCGGATCCCATCGCCACCGTGGAAGCCACACGCCAATTGGTGAAAGATGGCTTTGAAGTGCTGGTCTACACGACAGATGACCCGATCACCGCCAAACGGTTAAAAGACGAAGGGGCTGTTTCCGTCATGCCGGCCGGTTCACCCATTGGCAGCGGGCAGGGTGTGCTGAACCCGAATAATATCCGCATCTGCCTGGAGTATCTGAAAGAGAACGACCCGGATTACCCGGTCATTGTCGATGCAGGAGTGGGCACAGCGAGCGATGTGGCCTTTGCCATGGAGTTGGGTTGCGATGCCGTCCTGCTCAATACAGCCATTGCCAGCGCTGCCCAGACACGGGAGATGGCCGTCGCGATGAAGCTGGCCTGCCAGGCGGGCTATCTCGCAGCGCGGGCCGGGCGCATTCCCCGTAAGCTGTATGCGACCGCTTCGAGCCCGGAAACCGGATTGATTTCTCCCGCAGTGCGGGGTTAACCGTTCAAATTCTGACAAATGGCCGACTGATAACTCATACGCTGTTGCTCAATCGATGGAAAATGCGACATGTCCGACGTAGTGGAAATTGATGGTGTCTCGCTGCATCTCTCTTCGCCCGATCACACCCAGGAGCAGTGGATTGGTCAACGCGAAGTGCTGATGCAGCTTCTGGCCTGCTGGCTGGTAGTCGACGATCGCGATCTGCCGCTCTCTCCCCGCCTGATTGGTGCCCCCGGGATTGGCAAAACCACTCTGGCCATTGCTGCCGGACGACAGCGCAAACAGGAAGTCTACATCTATCAATGTACGGCCGACACCCGCCCAGAAGATCTGCTGGTCACACCTGTCCTCGCCGAAGACGGGAGGATTCGCTACCACGCTTCGGCCCTCGTCACAGCCATGATTCGAGGCGGAGTCTGCATTCTCGATGAAGGGAACCGCATGAATGAGAAGTCGTGGGCCAGTCTGGCTCCGCTCCTCGATCATCGCCGGTATGCGGAGTCGATTGTGGCCGGGATTACCATTCAGGCCCATCGCGATTTTCGTTGTGCCGTCACCATGAATGAAGACGAATCGACCTTCGAGATTCCCGATTACATTCTCAGTCGCCTACAGCCCACGTTGACGCTTGGTCATCCGGCTCGAGAAGATGAACTGGCGATCCTGCGCTATCATCTCCCCTTTGCTGCCGAAGACATTCTGAACCTCACCGTTGAGTTTTTGCAGCAATCGCACGGCTTAAAGCTCGACTTTTCCACGCGCGATGGCATCAACGTCCTGCGGTATGCCATGAAACGGGCTGCTCAAGACCCGGAGCACCCCCTGGCCCACGATGAAGCCTGGCGGCAGGCTCTCGAAGCCTGTTTAGGTTCAGAGGCTCTCGATCTCGATCGTCTGGCCGCCAAAAACCGGCAGACGCTGGGTGGAGATGTGATGCCCATGGGCCTGGGAGATTTCTTCTTCTCCCCCAACGACCCCCTTCATCCCGACCGTCATGACGACGATGATGAAGATGATGATCTGGATGACGATGATGACGACATGTACGACGACGACGATGACGAAGACGATCGTCCTTCACGCCGGTAATCGATGGCCAGCCGATGGTCTTCGACGCACCACGACCAGGCCGTTGGGTTTCTTACCCCTTCTCCCGTTCCGACGGGAGAAGGCCGGGATGAGGGCGAGCTCGAACGCATTGGGCGTGTGATGCACCAGCGGCGGGTGGCTGGGGTCAAACGTCTTGGTTTGCCCCCAGTTCATTCAACTTTGATCGTCCCTGGTGAACTCTCGTAACCGTCATGAAGAATCTTTTCCGATGCACTCGTGCTCGTGAACCCAATTGACCAGGGGGCGGATGCAGACATCCGACCCCTGCCACGCAGTCATGAGCAAGAAGTCTTTTCTCCTTCTCCCGTTCCGACGGGAGAAGGCCGGGATGAGGGCGAGCCCGCACGTATTTGGGGATCAATCAACCCTCGACTTTATCGCTATAAGATCTGATACGGATTCCAACAGTTAACTACACTCCACGAACTCAGGCAAACAGTCTGAGTCGTCCTACGGCGTACCGGTCTTGGCGGGGGTATGCGGCCAGTCGGGCAGCTTGCGGATGAGTGGCGGCTTGGTGACTGTCTGAGAGACCGGTTGCGATTGTGAGACAGCCTGTGACTGTGAGACCGGCTGCGAGCCAATCCGTTGACCCGAAGAGGCCAGTCCGGCGGCATCGTCCGTCACTGCCGGTGCGGGATCATCCTCGAAGGGATTCGCAGGTCGTTGCGAGCGATCTTCAATGATGTCCACAATCTCAATCGCTGGCTGCACATTAGCGATCGACTCTTCTCCGGCCGGAGTACCAAGCTGCACGGGATTACCTCGTCGTTTGGCAAGCATCGATTCGGTGCGAGGTGCGAACTTTGTCACCAGAGAGTCATCGGCTCCAATATGGGCCAACTGCCAGCGCGGGCCGCGCTGTGCGACAATCGCATTTTCCGCAGGTGGTTGAGGATCGAGAGCCAGCCGGATGGGTGGCAACTGGGGATATTCCAGCACAATCGTCGCTCGGTTCAAACGTTCGGTTGTTCCGGAAAGGGGGTGTCCCCATTCGGCCACTCCACCAAAGCTGGCGGTCACATACCCCTGTTGCATGGCGACCTGCGGCTTACCATATCGCTGGCCATTCACTTCGAGGGAAATCTTCGCTCCTTCGAGATTCCAGTTGGGTTGAGCAGCGATCACGTAATCGTCAGCTCCAAAGTTGAGCTTGGGCATGCCTTGAATTGACGCCATGAGCTGCCGCCGCAATCCGGGGGGTGTCTGATCGGCGAGCACTGAACTGCACGCAACAAGCACAGGGACAGGAACCTGCTTGAGGAGCGTGGCATCTGCTAATCTCGCCTGCAGCTTTTCCGTCGCCCCACTCGAACAGTACAGCGACAGCAAAGCGACCTGACTCGGCAATACGAAGGCTTTGCTGTCGAGATTTCTGAGAATCGCTTCTTCGGCAACGTCGAACTCACCGGCTCGCTGTAGAACGGCTGCGGCGAGCAGGTGCGACTCCCACGATTCATTCGAAGCGGCCAGTGCTTTGCGAGCGGTGACGGGAGCTTCGGGCAAGCCCAGCACTGTCTGTATTGCCGACTGATTAGCCAATGATGCCGCCAGCATTTCGTCTTTACGGAAATGCCCCTGCTGCAGTTTGGCGAGCTTTTCGTAGGTTTCATTGGCCTCAGCGAGGCGGCCCAACCCCTGTTCTGTTCGCGCTACGTAATAATGGTAAGGTGGCCAGGCCTCCATAAAAGGTTCGGTGCGTTTGAGCCGCCGCAATCTGGTTTCCAGATCGGGTTCAGCCCATGCCAGTTCGAGTTGATCGAGATCGTCGCTGCGAACGAGCCAGGTATCGGGAATCTGCCGTGTGCGAGCCAGGCGCCAACTGGTTTCGAGAAACTGAATCGACTTCTGATTGATGGCCTGCAGCCGGGCTTTTTCGACCCGCCACAAATCGAGATCACGATTCAATGTCGTCGTGCGGTAATCCCACCAACTGGCTGCTCCCGTACGAATCGCTTCGGGATAGCTGGCAGTGGCCAGTTGGGCGGCCACCGTAAACGCACTGAGAGTCACACTTTGAGCAATCGCCCCCTGATACTTATCTGTCAGAACAGTTCGTTCCTGATCGGCCAGACGCTGCTGACCGACTTCATCGAGAATCGACGAATACAGTTTGACCACCTCTTCGTCGGCCACACCGTTGAAGTCGAGATGGTTGAGAATCTTCGTCTGCTCTTCGTGTGTCACCCGCACGGAAGGATTCTTGCGGATGCGATGCAGCGAGGCTCGACTGTAGTTGAGTGCGACGGCGGTTGAACGGGCCTTCACGGGATCGAATGGCTGGATGGCCTGCGGTGGATTGACAAACACCCCTGCCGCAGGAGCCTGCTGTCCTGGAAACGGTTGCGTGGGAACTGGTGCGACCTGACCTGGCGGCAATTGAGCAAACTGTGTCCCGGCTCTGGGCTGAGCCGGATCATTCAGTGGTCCAATGGATGTCGGTACAGGGGGTTGAGCTGTCCCCTCACCAGTGAAGAGGCCCAGCAGTGAGCTCTGGGCCAATCCAGGGACGATCATCACACCCAGCCAGATCGCTAAAGGGAGTGCGACTCGATTTGCTGCAGCGTGAATTGCCAATACCTGACAATTCTCGACTGGCCTGCCGGGCTTTGAAGCGAGCTTTCGCCACCAGTCAGCGGGCCGGTGTTTGCAAAATCTCAGACAAAACACGGGTGTCCTCATATCAACCAGATTCAATCGATGCCGTGGTTTGGTACTGCAAGCTTTGATACTTCACAGGCACCCACACACCGTGCCGCAAGGCATGGCTCCATCCTGATTGGTAATTTACCCCAGTCCCGTTCACATGCTGGGAGAATGTCGTCCTGCGTGCGAACTTCAACCGAATCACCTTCGGATCAGTGAAGCGTGGAAGACTTTGCGGGCGGGTTTGATCAGTGGCTCTTCAGTTGGCTGCGAGATTGACCGTCAAGATTTTCCGAAGAAACAGAGTTTGCCGGGTAGCGGTTCGCGAGAGATGAAATGGACTGGTAGTTGCCCGATTTTCCGGCGGCCGATAAGGTAAGGAGTGAAAAGGTGACGGGCGATAGCGACTCGGCCCACAAGGCAGATGGCTGTGGCCGCAAGATTCACGGAATGTCACTGTTTATATCTTCTGTCCAAAGGATGCGATGATGGGTTTGCTCACGGGCAAAAAAGGGGTAATTCTCGGGCTGGTGAATGATTATTCGATTGCCTGGGGGATCACTGAGAAGCTCCACGCTGAAGGTGCCGAACTGGCTTTTACCTTCCTGCCCGACAAAGATCCTGCCAATCCAAAAATGGAACGCCGGGTTCGCAAACTGGTTGAGCCACTGGGTGCCAAGCACATTATTCCCTGTGACGTTCAAAAAGACGAAGACCTCGACAAAGCCTTCGCTGCCATTCATGAAGGGATGGGCAATATCGATTTTGTCGTGCATTCGATTGCCTATGCCCCGATTGACGATCTCAAAGGCGATGTCCACGCGTGCAGCCGTGAAGGCTTCAAGGTGTCGATGGATATCAGCGTCTACAGCCTGCTGGCCGTTGTGCATCGCGCTCAGAAAATCATGAATGACGGGGGGAGTATCATCACTCTCACTTATCTGGGTGGTGAAAAAGTGATCCCCGGCTACAACATCATGGGCC
This sequence comes from Planctopirus hydrillae, assembly GCF_001707835.1. GTDB lineage: Bacteria > Planctomycetota > Planctomycetia > Planctomycetales > Planctomycetaceae > Planctopirus > Planctopirus hydrillae. The sequence goes on along the minus strand of NZ_LYDR01000116.1, from coordinate 90,217 downwards.
TGTGCAAGTCGGCTCTGGAATCGGCTGTGGAATATCTGGCCGCTGAACTGGGCCAGCGCAAGATTCGCGTCAACGCCATCAGTGCCGGGCCGATTCGCACATTGAGTTCATCAGCCGTCAAGGGGATCGACCTCATGCTGGCGATGTATGACACCATGTCGCCCATGCGGCAGAACGTCACAGCCGAAGACGTGGGCAAATCGGCTGTCTACCTGCTCAGCGATCTCTCGACCGGTGTGACGGGCGAAACGCTGCACGTCGATTCGGGCTATCATGTGATGGGTGCCCCACCTCTCGACGCCTTCCCTGCGAAGTCATCCAGCTAAACATTTTGTTGTGCCAGATTTTCAACAAAGGGTGCCTGCTGTATTGATGGCAGGCACCCTTTGTTCCATCGTCTCCTGTTTGAGACGAGCGGGACAAGGAGAATCTGACCAACGGACTGACCACACTTTTCGTGGATTGACCAGCCCTGGATGAGACATTGATGAACTCCACTCTGCATCAACCACGACTTAAAAAGATCGGCGTTGCGATTGTCATCGCCTGCGGCCATGTGATCGTGGGTCAGCGACAACCGGGTCAATCGTTCGCGGGGCTGGCTGAGTTTCCGGGTGGAAAAGTTGAGTCTGGAGAAGACTTCGCAGCGGCGGCCTGTCGCGAGTGCCTTGAAGAGACGGGTCTGGCGGTGACTGCTGAACGCCTGCTTGATGCGTGGCAAAGCACTCGAATCGCGGATGATGGTATTGAAGAGACTTTTCGGATCGAGTTCTGGCTGTGCCGACCTGCGAGCCCCGCGACCGACCTACGCGAATCATCCTTATTCACATCTTCTCTGCTCACATCTTCTCTGGCGGGTGCATTTCACTGGGTGCCCATCGTAGAACTTGCCCAGCTCAAATTCCCTTCGGCCAACACAAAAATCATTGAGCTGCTGATCAAGAACTTCATCACTAACGAAGAACCTCATCTTGAATCATGAATCGTCATCAATCGATGATTGTACTCGTTACGTCGCCAGCATCTGCTGGGCATGCTCATGAATCATCGCCTTGAGCGTCACGGGTTCCAGCACCCGGGCATAGCGGCCATAGCCCAGAATCCACCAGACGATTTCGCTCAAACCATCCACTTTAAAACTCAAGACCACTGACCCATCTTCGAGCCACTCCGCCGTCTGTGTTTTATGCCAGCGCACTTCAGCCACATTCATGGCCACCTGCTGATCGAACTGCACTTTGACCGTCTGGCCTGTCGGTGTTCCTCGAATGAGATGCCAGGCATTTCCCAGATAACGATCGAGGCTGAAGCGAGGTGGAATCTTGTAGAAAGTTCCCGCCAGTTCCAACTGCTCCAGCCTGCCGACATTGAATGTCCGCACGGTACGATGCCAGCTTGATCGCCCAATCACATACCAGCTCCTCCGGCTGAAAAGGAGTCGATAAGGGCTCAGCAACGTCGATAGAGGCGATGCCTCCGTGAGGCTGTGATACCGCACGCGGATCTGTTCCCGACGGATCAGTGCCGAGAGGAGCACTTCGTATAACGACTGGCTGCCAATCAACTGATTTCGCGAATCGATACGGATCGACATTGATTCGGTAATCTCTGCCACTGTCTCCCGCACACTCCGCGGCAAGCCTTCGAGAATCTTCATGGCCGCTTGCCGGGCATCCTGCTGAAAAGGGATCCCCGTGGTGGAATCAGAAAGTTCACTGCAAAACAGCAGCAGCGAGATCGCCTCACTTAAACTGAGCTGACTGGCAGGTAACGACAGCCTCAAAGGCATGCAGTAGCCTTGCCGCTCTTCGTCGTAGAGAACATGAATGCCCGCTTCCTGCAGGATGCTGATATCCCGGAAGATCGTCCGGCGGCTGACACCGCACTCTTCTGCCAATTGGACAGAATTGCACAGTCTGCCCGATTGCAGTGCCTGAATCAGCCTGAGTAGTCGAGGAAGGCGCGCTGCCCCCATAGGTACAACCCCAGCTTCCTCGGGCGGCCTGAACGCGCGATGAAGACATTCATTCTCAAGAGTGTGTCGGATGATCGAACGGACCGGCCATGCTTCGCCGGGTGCTGGCACCTTTAAGAACCATGGAATGAGCCGGGCGAAATCGAATTCCCTGGATGAGCGCTTCCCGCAGGGAGATGGCCTGCTGGAAAATCATCGCCGAAATGTGTGATCACTGTTAATCTTCTGCACCCACTATCAACCAGTGTGCGTTTGTTCTGGAAGAGTAATTTCGCGTATTCCAGCAGCGGGATATCACGATTATTCCAGCTTACCAATGGGAACTCATGCCCCGGATCGGAAATTGAGGCTCTGCCAACCATGGCCAGCCCATGCTGAGAGTCGTCATTCGGGGTGTACTCACGCATAGGTACTTCACAGAAGATAGCCATACGGCCCTCACGCATCCCAGCACCATGGTGAGTTCATGTTAAGTTCGTGAATTTTTGGCTTCTGGCATCTTCATGGAAAAGCTGATATGCCAGTTCGTTCAAATCTTCGCAGACCATGCATTGACGAACATCCCAGACTGTCGGTTCCAAAGCTGTTCTCTTCAACATGACCATCCTTCCACAATCCACCGAGCGGCCCACAGACGAAGCCAGGTCGTCGGATGATGAACCCTACGGAAGGGTTGTCTTTATTGACCACCAGGGGACGAAACTTCAACGCGATCTCTTGCGAGGTTCTCTATTGGTCGGTTCGGCCCATGGCTGCAATCTGCGGTTGCGATCCAATGATGTCGCACCGCAGCATTGCCTGATCTTCCGCGATCCGCACGGACTCATGGTTCGCGACCTCGGAAGTTCCACAGGGACTCTGCTCAATGGTCAGCCCATTCGCGAGATGTGGCTGCGCGGCGGAGACCATCTGCAGGTCGGTGGATTCGAACTCATTGTCGAATCCAACCTGGCCGATCCCGCACCGCCCGGCTGGAAACTCGAAGACTATCTCCTCGTCGAACTTCTGGGTTCCGGCGGCATGAGCTGGTTGTTTGGCTCCCGACATGCCACCTCAGGTTACAAGCGAGCCATCAAACTCCTCCCCAGCAAGTACTCGCAACGGATGTTCGATCATTTCCAGCGCGAGGCCAAAGTCGGGGTCGGTCTCGTTCATCCGCAGATCATTCGTACGGAACGGATTGTCTCGTGGCAGAACCACTGGTTTATTGTGCTCGAACTCTTTGAAGGAGCGAGCCTATCGGAACTTGTAGAGCTTCACGGCCCGCTCCCCTGGCAACTGGCGTGTCATTTGATTCGACAAGCCGCTCTGGGTGCTCATTACCTGCATGGAGCCGGTATTGTTCATCGCGACCTGAAGCCCGGCAATCTGCTCGTCGCTTACGATGGCAATCTCAAAATCATCGACTTCGGTCTCGCCCTCTTACAAGGCGAAGATCTCTCCCATGAACGAGTCGATGGCAAAAGTCAGATCCTCGGGACTGCCGACTATATTTCCCCCGAGCAGACACGCGACAGCACTCAAATTGATGGCCGGGCCGATGTCTACAGCCTGGGTTGTGTGCTCTATTTTCTGCTGACTGGTCAGCCTCTTTTCAGTCGAAAAACCGTCTCCGAGAAAGTCCGGGCTCATCGTCAGGAGGCACCTCCTCCACTGCACGAACTTCTTCCTGAACTCCCTGCTTCTGTGCAGGAAACGCTGGTCGCCATGCTTGCTAAAAATGTGGATGATCGACCAGCCACAGCCGAGGAAGTGGCCAACCGACTGGCTCCGTGGTCAGTTCGGCAACCTGTGGAATTCGACTTCCCGAAGCTCCTCCGCAACCGTTGGGTGCAAGCGCATCGTCGGCTCAAGGAATGGGTTGGCCGCCAGCAAAACGCCCTCCTGGACGATTCGTCCGATGATCTGACGAATCACGACTCCGAGTCCAACGGCCAAAAACGTTCGTCTTCGAATCGACCCGTCGAACTGGCAATCTTCGACGCCATCCTGCGTTCACAATCGCCAGGCGTCCCACGGCTCAAGAAATAGTGGTTCTCACACCGCCAGCAGCTCGTACACCTGCCGGTCAGTCAACGTCTCGACCCGTAACTCGGCACCCGTAAAGTCATGGCTGGCTGTGAACTCATGAGGGACCGCAATGGTCCTTGCCCGGGCCAGCACAGCCGCCCGCGTTCCTGCGGCACTGTCTTCGAAGACCGCCATCTGCTCGGGCCGAACTCCAAAGGTGCTGGCCGCCTTAAGATAGATCTCCGGGTGTGGCTTTCCTTGAGTGACATCTGCCGAGGTGAGAAAAAACTGAAAGTGGCTCATCAGCCCCGCCTGCTCCACCAGGCTCTGCGCATAATCCCGTGGCGAAGATGTCGTTACTGCACACGGAATTCCGCGCTTCGACAAAGCCTCCAGCAGCTCGACCACTCCTGGCATGGGTGCGAGCTTCTCACGGATCAGCTCATGATGAGCCTCGCGAGAAATTTCTAAAAGATGAGCAGGATCAACATCAATCGCCAGATACTCGACCAACCGGGTGAACGACTCCATCGGCCGGCGACCAATAATCACATCCATCACTTCGCGGGTCATCCGCCGCTCAAATTTTTGAAGCACTGTATCGCCAGCTTCAAAAAATAGATGTTCGGTATTGAACATCGTCCCATCCAGGTCAAAGCAGACAGCTTCGACTTCAGGTCGTTGTCTCGGAACACTCTGTTGCCCGGAAGCCATCGTCACCACCGACATTGATCTGCCTTTACGTTGCGAAAAGGAGTTCAGCTCAAACAAGTTCGAACCGAATCCATTCATTCGACATTGATTTCTTTAATGAAGATAACGGGCATAGACCCATCCAAAGACCACAATTCCCACGCCAAAAAAGATCAACAGCCAAGAAAAAACGGTAACTGCCAGAACGTAAGGTGCAGAAAGGGAACCCAACAGATTGCCTGCATATCCCGGTAACTGAAGTGCCAGACTGACGATACCGACACCAAGTCCTACGACTAATTCAGGTCGCTTCCACCAAGGCTGCCGATTGAATGCCAATCGACCGAGGACTTCAAAGGCCGCATTGATATGCCGAACTTCGATCTGTGTTCCGCCCTCATGCTTCACACAGGTTTCAGCGATTTTGGCAATGTCGTCGCGGAAAGCGGTCTGCAATTTATCGAGACGATCTTTCCCACTGGAGGTCATCTCGACACCTGGTCTCCTGAGTGCCACGTCGAGTCACCTTCCCGCTATTTTGAACACAACGAATCATCGATGACATGCAGTTGCACATCCACACGACCCGGGATCTGACCTTCCACGATCAGTCGTTCGATCGCACTTTGAACAATCTTCCCTGCATGAATGACATCAACGTCTTCGATACGAATATGTTCCGGACTTTTCGAAAGTGTCGCTCGTTCGACTGCAAAGCCTTCGGCAATCTGACGAACCACGTCATCAAGCCCATCGGTCAAGTTGGCTAGACGTTCGAAAGCCTCCATCGAAAGTGGCATACCACCGACTTGTCCAGGTTGATGTACGACAGCCATTTTTCAAATCCTGGTCTCTTGCGAATGATCTGCTTCAGTCAATCCGACACTCACAACTGGCGCGATTTCCAACAAATCAGCTACCGGAAAACATTTTTAATCATATCGGTAAAATCTGCACAGGGGAGTAGCGAACAGCTCCTACAAAACACGAATCTTGACACGAACAAAATATGCAAAATGGTTTATGAACTCATGTCAGCTCGCGAATGTTAATGCCAGAACCACACTTCGACCCATTACCGGGGTGGTGCCAGTTCTAATGGAAGCTTGAGTGTCTCGGTCTTGCGTTTCACAGTGAAATCGACCTTGTCGCCAGCCTTGAACTTCCGCAATGCCAGATCGAAATCATCGAGGTTGGTCACTTTATTGCCACCCACGTCAATCACCAGATCACCAGGCTTCAGCCCGGCCTTATCGGCTGGAGAACCAGGTGCTGTCCCACTGATCGCATAGCCTGGTTCCTGAACGCCAAAATCCGGAATCGTGCCCACATACGGCCTGTTCCCGGAACGCATCACATTGGCTGATCCCTTCACTTCGACATATTCAGGCCGGGCAGGAGTGTTAATGACCACTTGGGCGATCTCATTGACGAGAGTCGCCACGCGCGTCATGCCATCGACATCAAGCTTATCCGTATCGTCAGAAGGGCGGTGATAATCGGGATGTAACCCGGTAAAGAAGTGCAACACAGGGATCTTCTTCGTGTAGAACGACGAATGATCACTCGGGCCAAAACCTTCGGGCTTCTCGATGAGTTCAAAGCCTGTTGTCTTATTGCCCTCGCGCAGCCACTCTTCGAACTGCTTCGCGGTCTTCACACCAAACACAGTCAGCTTGTTCTCCTGCAGCCGCCCGACCATATCCATATTGAGCATGGCCACGGTCTCATCCAGCGGGAAGATCGGCTCTTTGCAATATCGTGCCGAGCCTAACAGCCCCAGCTCTTCACCGGTAAATGCCATAAACACCACACGACGGGCAGGCTTTTTTGGCTGTGAAGCCAATAACCGGGCGACTTCGATCAGAACGGCTGTCCCAGAAGCATTGTCATCAGCCCCGTTGTGAATATCTGTCGAGCCCGGTGCCAGCGAACCGGCACCACCACGCCCCACATGATCGTAATGCGCACCTATCACCACCGTTTCATTCGCCAAAGGCCCTTCACCTTCCAGCACGCCAATCACGTTATGCACATCTGCACTCTGGCGGATGACTGTGGCTTCTCCCTGGGCCTTCCAGCCCGTCAGAACCCTGCTGCGTGGTGTCATTGTCGCATCAATCTCTTCAGCCAGTTCCACAGCATTGGCCGAACCCACACTGCGCAGCATCTGGTTGAGAAAGTCGATTCGCAGATGGAACGCGGGGAGGCTCTCGCCATCATTCGCAGCCGCATAACCAAAAGGCATGAGTTCATCCACAGGACTTGTCGCTGCATCCCGTGAGCGACGGAATTGCGTGACCGCATCCTTCAAAGCCGTCAGTTTGGCCGATTGATCCTCAAGACTGGCGTCGGCCAGTTGCTCGGCACTGGTCACGACTTTGCCTTCGGCTTTCTTGATCGCTGCTTCACGAATCCGCTCTTTATCGGCCAATGTGTAAGGATCATTCACAAACAGAATGGCGACCGCTTTGTGAGCCATGGCTGCGACAATCTTGCTCCGCAGATCACCTTGCCGACCGCCACCTTTTGCTGGAGAAAACGGTCCATCCTTCTGGCCTTGGCCCGGAGTTCTGCGAAAACAAACCACCACTTTGCCCGCCACATCGATCCCGGCATAGTCGTCGTACTTAGCTTCTTTGTCTTCCAGTCCATAGCCAATAAACGCAACTTCTCCTGCAAATTTTCCACTTGTCCCAAAGGCACCGACTTCGAAGTCGCGCCCCTTTTCGAGCACCAGTTCTTCACCTTTGGGCGAAATCAGCTTAAGTGAATTCGGTTCACCCAGTTTCGTCCCTGTCGGCAGCGAGAATGTCTGAAAGGCACCCCCATTCACCCGAGTGACATCGAGGCCCGCCTTCTGGAACTCCTGGCGAATGAACTCCGCCGCTTTGTTCAAACCTTCAGTACCAACGCCCCGGCCTTCCATCTCATCACTGGCCAGGACGCCCACATCCTGCTGAATGCGAACTTTCGACTCTGCCAGCTTGGTCGCTTCGGATGCTACACCCTCAACAGGTGAGCACACCACCGCCAGTAATGCCCACAATCCCGAAAGCACCATCGCTGAATTCAGCCCAGAGACGCACAAACTCTTCATATTCCATTCCGTCCTGACAGAAGTTCCTGCGGTACAGACTCTCTTGAACAATTCACGCGAGGTTTCGATGGTGACCTCTGCCAAGAGATCAATTGGCAGCCAGAATCATAACTCAAAGAGCTCTTAAGGCTCGGCCCTTTTTCTCAAACGGCCAGAAATGCTTCCAGCACCAGTTCGCCCATGCGCACTGTCGAAACAGCCGGGCCACCCCCCGCAATGTCAGCCGTCCTGTGTCCACGAGATAAAACGTGATCGACCGCCTTCTCGATGGCCACAGCTTCCGTCTCCAGATGCAACGAATGACGAAGCAGCATGGCGGCTGCGAGAATGGTCGCCAGCGGGTTCGCAATTCCCTTACCGGCAATATCCGGTGCAGATCCATGAATCGGCTCATACAGCCCCGGGCCATCGGCACCCAGAGAGGCCGAAGGCAGCAGGCCCATCGAGCCGGGGAGCATTGAGCCTTCATCGGTGAGGATGTCACCGAAGAGATTCTCAGTCACCACGACATCGAAGTTCTTGGGCTTCGAGATCAGGTGCATGGCCATGGCGTCGATCAACACATGCTCCGTCTGCACATCCGGGAACTCAGCCTGCATGACACGATCGAATGTCTGCCGCCAAAGTCGCGAAACTTCAAGCACGTTGGCTTTATCGACGCTGGTCACTTTCTTGCGACGGCCCCGCGCTGCCTGTCCCGCGAGACGGACAATCCGCTCGATCTCGTGAGTGCTGTAGATCATCGTGTTGAAAGCGGTTTCGCTGCCATCCGGATTGGTCTTGCGGCCTGATTCGCCAAAATATAACCCGCCGGTCAACTCGCGGAAGAACAGGATATCCACACCTGCGACAATCTCGGTCTTCAAGGGCGAGGCCTGCACCAGATATGGCGAAGCCTTGATGGGTCGCACATTCGCGAACAATCCCAACTCTTTACGAATCTTGAGCAGACCCGCTTCGGGCCGGGTCTTGGCACTCGGGTTATCCCACTTCGGCCCACCCACAGCCCCCAGCAGAATCGCCTGGCTGGCCCGGCAGATCGATAATGTTTCATCAGGAAGTGCTTCACCCGTCGCGTCGATGGCGCAGCCGCCAATCAGACCGCGCACGAACGAGAATTCGTGGCCAAACTTCTTCGCCACAGCCTGAAGCAGCTTTTCTGCTTCAGCCACAACTTCCACACCAATTCCATCGCCAGGCAACAAAGCAATCTGAGCACGCACAGCTAACGCTTTCTCGAAGAGGTAGGCTTCTGACAGTTTCCAGCTTTCCCATCTCCTCCCGATCACACCTCATCCCGTGCAATAACTGCAACCGGCAGGATCATCGTTCAGATTCGGGCAGGCCTTTTAAATTTAACGCTTCAACAAAGCATACGCGGTCGATTCCTCCTCCAACAGCCTCCGACGATGCGACTTTTCCAACGCCCGCATTTCTCCCACAGCAGATTCGAGGCCCTGTCCGCTGATACTCCCGTCAGGATCGCGGCCAGCCCACCAGTCTCACACCACTTGAGAGTTTTCGAAGATCTGGTCCTCAACCTCCCGGAACAACCACAACTTCCCCCGCAGCAAAAAGCCTCTGCCGAATCGATCACCCTGCAAAATGCACACACAATCGCCACATTCCTCAAACCCGGAAACTCTCCTGAAGTGCCCCACAAACTCACGCCGAATTCCCAGTTTCTCACAGTCCCTCCGGTACAACTCTCACCAGAGTGGGGTTTACATTCCTGCCAGGGAATGTTGTTGTTCACTTTTTCAACGACCGTGAATCACCGGCTAAACGGCCGTCAATCACCAGGGAAAAGCGATCCCCAACAGACATAACCTCTTGCTACGTATACACTCACGCTGAACAATTAATTGATTTCCGCCGACTGGATTCTCTCCTGCGACAAACCTTCGATTCCAGAAAAGGTTGCCTGAGCCGTGCTGATTCTTGAATGGGACAAGTCACAACTGACAGCCCTCACCAGTGACACTCGCATTTCCAAGGTTCTCGCCTGGCCCAACGGCGAGCGGATCGTGGAAAGCGATGCTGGACATTCGTCCTGGCTAAAAGGTGAGCTTGCTGAATTCCTGGGCAAAGAAAGCAAAGTCACGCTCGTCTTCCCTCGTGAAGACGCCATTCTCAGGCACCTCGAACTTCCTCCCACTCCCGAAGACGAAGTGCTCGATGTCGTCACGCTGCAGACCACCATGCGGTCGTCAGTCGCACTCGATCAGGTATTGCTCGATTACCTCCCTCTCAATGTCAAACTCCCACTGGCCGACGAACTGACTCCCAGTGGCCACATGCGCACCATCTCTCCGGAAGAAGCGGCTGCACAATCTCTTCCCAGCAGCACTCTGCACGTGCTCGTCGCCACCATTTCTTCCAGTTTTGTGCGGAACATTCAGCAGCTTCTCGATTCGGTCGGATTCACCGTCGTTCATGTCGCACTCTCAAGTTGTGGCTACGCCACTCTTCTGCGACAAGCCCTCGATCCTGCCGATCAGGCGGCCTTTGTCTGCGAGCGGGATGGCCGCGTTGAAACCACGGCCTTTGCCGATGGCCAGCTCCTTTTCGCCCATTCAGCACGTGTTCCTCACGGAGCCCGCAATGAGCAGGGGCGACCCACACCACTCGCTGTGGGTGCCGAAATTTCCCGCGGATTGTTTGCCGCCCGGCGCATCGCTCCCGAGTTTCATCCCCGCCGCCTGATCATTGCCTCAGGCTCGGAAGTCGATGCCGATCTGAAAGAAGCACTGGCATCACAGTTTGAATGCCGGGTCGAAGAAGCGCAGGAACTGATTTCCCGCACAGCCTTGGCCGCCACAGCCAGCAAGCTGGTCGCAGACGCTAAAAGCCATTCCTCTCCAGAGAACGCGACACAGGGACTCTCCCACTGGATTGGCTGCCTGGGGTTCGTCACACCTCTTCCCGATCAGTGTCGCCTTGATTTTCTCCACCCGCGAAAACCGGCTCCCAAGCCCGATTACCGCCGGGTGAAGCTTGTTTCTGCAGCCACAGCCGCACTCATGCTCACAGCCCTGGGAGTCGCCTGGCAGGCTTCGGTCATTGCCTCTCTCGATGAGCAGCTCCTGGCCATGAATGTTCGCAATGTCGATACCAAGACCACATTGAAGAATGGCGAAGGCGATCAGAAAGTCTTCGTGGCTGTTGATGACTGGCAACGCCACGCCCCAAAAATCTCGGTCGAACTCAGCCGACAGGCCAAAGTGCTCCCGAATACCGAACGCCTCCTGTGGACCAACTGGTCAATCACGGCTGGCGCGGGCGAAGTCTATGGCCGGATGCAGGCGTCAGGTCTTGCCCGCACGAATAGCGATGTGACCGAGCTGGGCAATCGCATGGCGGAAACCAAAGAATACCGCATCGTGCCCCGCGAACTGGCAGGAATCAGCAAGGATCCCGATTACAAACAACGTTTTGAAATTGACGCCACGTTGTTACCACCAGCCCCACCACCTAAACCGGCTGTACCAGCCAAACCGGCAGGGTCGGCCAAAGATGCCAATCTGCCCCTGCAGCCACAAACGGCACCCAAGGCTGATAACAAGCTCCCAGCCTCCAAAGAACAACAGGCCAAAGAAACAGCGACCACCTCTGTGAAGTCCACTCTCGACTCGTTCGGCTCGGCAACCGATGGGGGTGAAGTATGAACACCCGCGAACGCAATCTCCTCATCGGACTGGGTGGAGCAGCCATCCTCTACGTTGCTTACGGCTATATTTATCCGGCTGTCATGGCACCCATTACCGATCGGCAGAACAAGCTCGCTGAAGTGACCGATAAGGTCGATAAAAGCGATGCCGAAATCCTTCAGCTTCTGCAAAAACGTAAACAACTCGGCCAATGGAAAGCTGTCTCGTTACCAGCCGATCCTCCCACGACCAAACGACCTGATGCACTCAACGCCCAAAGACTCTATCTCAACTGGCTGGGGTCCATCGCCGAAAAAAGTCGTCTTCAGCGGGTAAAAACAGCGCCCGAACGTCGTCAAACCAAACCCAACCTGTATATCAGCGTGGCCATTTCGTTGACGGGCGAAGGGACTGCCGCACAAATCTCCGATTTCCTCGCCCGGCTCGAACTAGCACCACTCCTGCATCGCGTGAACCGCGTCCGCATCGAATCGACTGATGTCACTGGCAATCCTCCCTTCAAGATCGATCTCGAACTCGAAGGGATCGTCTTCCCCGAATCACGCCCTCGCAACACCCTCTTCCCCGAAACATCTCTCAAAGAGACCATGGCTGCTGGCAGTACCGAGTTAACGGTTGCCGATCCACTCGCCATACGCCTCCCCACTCCCTTCGAGATTCTCGTCGGCGATGAACGCCGCCAGGTGCAGGCGATCAACACCACGACGGGCGTCTGGAAACTGCAAAAATCTCCTTCTAACAAAGCTTTTCCTGCGGGGACGATCGTGCAGGTCCCTTCTGCACCTCCCGAAGCGATGATTACCGCTCTCGCCAGTCAGATTCAAAGTGGCTGGAGATTCCTCAAGCCCGTCCCGCCCGCGAAATACGATCCACGCATCGAAGCTCAAGGCGAAGCCGTGCTTCTGACGGGGACTCCGCTGCGCCAGACCATTGAATTGAAAGGGACTGCCGGTTCCACTCCCACTCTCAAACCGACGGGGACCTGGCCTGCAGGTCTCTCGTTCGATGCTCAGTCCCGTCGCATTACGGGCGAACTCCCGAAAGGATCAGCATCGGCAGAAACCTCAAAAAATGAACTCACATTGACGTTCGATGTCCTTCCCGAGAAAGACGCTTTCCCCACCGTCGAACGTTCCATTCGCTTTACGATCAAAGACCCGAACACGCCCCCAGAAATCGCTGCCACCTCCAAACTGTTACCAGCCGTTGCTGGCCGTGTCTGGAAGCTCGAACCTCAGGCGACGGATCGAGAAACTCCTCGCGAAAAACTCAAATGGTCGGCGGTTTCACTGATCGAAGGGATGTCGTTCGACTCCAAGACCGGCAAGATCGAATGGATCCCGTCTGTCTCTGCGGAACCAGGTTCCAAATCGGTGGAACTGCGCGTCACCGATGATTCGAACCCACCTCTGGCAACGACACGCGTGTTCAACTTCGAACTCTCCGAAGATCTCCCGCAGTACACTTATCTGATTGCTGTCATCGAAGGGCCGGTCTCGTCGGAAACCACCGCTGGCAACACCGCTCCTGCCAACAGTTACAACTCTTCTGCCGGGATGGAAGTCTGGTTCTTTGATCGCCTCCAGAGCCGCAAACTCGTTATGCTTCCGGGCACTCCGCAAGTAATCGGTGACCTGGAGTTCGTGATCCAGGAAGCCACACCTCAGCAGATCATTCTGCTCGTCAACGGCCAGAGGCAGCGCCTCGAACTGGGCAAAAATCTACGCGAACTCTTGCCTCTGGAGACAGCGGCCACAGGGACCAGCGCACCCTCGACGGACACCCGCTGAGCCATTGATTCATCCTCACAAGCGAGATCAGGGCGCCGATTGTCTGTCAGCAGCCAGAGATGAATCGCATTTCGCGTTGAAGTCGCTCTTTAATTGTTCGCCAAATACGTTCAAGCTCGCCCTCATCCCGGCCTTCTCCCGTCGGAACGGGAGAAGGGGTAAGAAACCGCGTCTGCGTGGGAGAGTCAGATGCTCCTCATGAACTCAGATCGCGTGGTAATCCCGCCTTGTGAGCGGCCAGTTGTTGTGAACAGGGGCGATCCGAGCGACTGAGTGATCTCAGCAATGTGCCAAACACACGCAAAGCATCGCAGACAGCCAGGTCTTTGCGCAGAAGCCACCATTGGGGAGAGCCGTTGGTGCCCACTAAGCACTTTCGACTCGTGAGTGCTTTTGTCATTGTCTGGATCGATGCGCCGCCATCGAGAGTCACAAATCCCCACCGTTCGAAATCGGTGTGCCAATGAGCCCAGGCCGTCGTTGTCAGACAGATTTCTAATGGTTGTTGCGAGGGAGCCGTCAGACGTTCCTGAGCCAGTTCGATCGCCAATAGCAACGTCACATCCTGCATCGAGAGCCACGTCCCCTGTTCATCGAACGCAGTCAACGTTTCACCATCCGGTGCAAAATAGCACCCCAGATGGGCCTGCTTCTGACGAACAGTCTCTTCCAGAACTTTCAGCGAGGCGGAAGTATGACTCGATAAATCCCGATGCACAGCCGGCAGCGAGAGCGGAATCAACCGACACGGATGATGTTCCGTCAGTCGCTTCAATCGCTGAAAGAGGAGTTCATTCTCACTCCCGCAAACCACAGTGAGCGGGCGCAGGGCATGAAACTCCTCCTGTAAGGTTTGATCCTGCTCAAAATGGCGAAGAGGTGAGTAGCGACCCAACTGTCTGGCATGGGCATAAGTTCCCGTGCGAGATTGCTCGCTAAGCAGACGCAATGGCTCAATCGATAGCCAGGCCAGGCCATCCGGCCCGATCAGGTCAAATCCTGTCCAGGCAGGGCCATATCCCGAACCAGTAATGAAAATCGCCAGGACACTTTGGAATGATGACATGGCCAGCGTCAGATCGGGTTTTCGGCAGAAGCCCAGGTCAGCAATATCCATCCCCTGCTGTCTGAGGCCTTTCACCAGCCCTGCGGCAATCTCTGGTGAACTGACTCGCTCATCATGACCAATCACCACTGTTGATGTCATCCCGACAGGCGCGGCTTCTTCCCCGAAAGCCCCTTCGCCCAAAGCCTTGCCAATCGCTCTGCCCCACTCCACCGCACGAGTGCGATGCATCACATTCAGATACACCGCCCGGACTCCGCCCTCCGATAGGATCTCTTCTTCACGGTTTTCAAGAATCGGTGCCACAGGGAAACTGACTGGCAGCAGTCCTTGTTCGTCGCGAGCCGGGCAATTCCGACAGAGGGGATAATGAGCCGCCAGTCGCGCCAGATGCACACTGCGGCTGATCGAATACGTTTCCCCCGGACAGCGATAGGTTCCCCCCGGTACAGCGCCAGGGGCCACGGAATCGATGGGCTCAGCCGCTGCATCGATCGGAGGAAATGTTTCAGATGGCTCGTCTGCCGGTGCCATGGAACAATCTCTGCAACTGCCGGCCACTCACAAGACCACACTCACACGATCACGCAGAGTAAATCTTACACAAAAGCCGACGGGGTGGGTGGAGTCAAACGTCGTCGTTTGCCCCCAGTTTGTTTGACGCTGATCGCTTTTGACGAACGGCCTGTGCGCCATGCTTGCAGCTCTAGGCAAGCATGTTTTCGCTACCAACCCAACTCTGTTATCTCCCCGGAAACGAATGACACATCAAACGTCGTGGTCATCCCCTTCATTATGTCGCCATCTGGCATGCTTGATAGACAGCTTCTCACGCAGGAGCTTCTTCTCCATCGGCTGGCTGTACCGACTCTGTCGCGGCGTGCACTTCTATAGCGTTCATTTCTTCAGCGGGCTTCGCAGCGCGTGCTCTTTTCTCGGGTGGCAGTAATCGATCCAGAATGCCGTTCACAAATGAGCCGCTATTCGCACCGCCAAAAGATTTGGCCAGTTCGAGAGCCTCATCGATCACCACGCGGTGAGGGGTATCGGTCTGCAGAAGTTCATAGGCACCTAATCTCAGCACGTTGCGATCTGTGGGTGCCATGCGACTGAGCGACCAGTTGACCGCTGCTTCTTCGATTCTTTTGTCCAGCACCGGGCGGAATTCCATCGCCCCGGAAAAGAGTCCCCAGGCAAAACGAGAGAGCGTTTCATCCGGCAGTTCGGCCTGAATCATCTGACGAATCTGCTCGAAGCCCACATCGGGATTGAGATCTTTCAGATACAGCATCTGAAGGACGACTTCACGGGCTTTGTGGCGGCGGGACATTGACATGAAACATCCGAGGTACAAATCACGGGCGGAAACAAATGATGATAACAACCTGCAAGCAGGAAGAAACTCTCAGCGATGCGGAGGATTCGTTCAGACCACGAAACCCTATGGATCTGAACAGACAGGCTGTTCATCGTCACATCAGATGACAGGCCTGGGTCGATTGGCCTGAATCAACGGGCTATCGATCGTATCCCCCGCAGACGATGGGCGAAGGATGTATTTGTTCGAGTTATCAGTTGTTTGAGTTATTTCTCATGGCGGGAAAGTTCGATGAGCACGTTGCGGGTTTCAATCGCTGCCAGTGCCGCCTCGACACCTTTGTTCCCCGCTTTCCCGCCCGATCGATCCAGAGCATGATCCATCGTGGGGCAGGTCAGCACACCGAAAGCCACCGGAATACCACACTCCAGAGCAATCTTCTGCAGGCCAGCGGCCACCTGCTGATTGATATATTCGTGGTGAGTGGTCTCTCCCTGAATCACAGCCCCCAGGCAGACAATTGCACCATATTTCTTCGATTGTGCCAGCCTCTGGGCCACAACAGGGAGTTCGAACGACCCGGGGACATACACCACCGTGATCTGATCTTCGGGCAACCCATGCCGACGATACGTCGAAACGGCTCCCTCCAGCAGGCGGTTGGTCACGAGTTCATTGAACCTGGAGACGACAATCGCCACTGGTTCTTGAGGAGCAAGCAGTTGAGCTTCAATAGTGCGCGTCATATCAGCTTTGATATTGGAAAGAGGACAGGATTCAACAAACAGCCATCGAGAGCCAATCGACTTGAACAGAACATGATTCGGCTCAGGTATTCAACAACTCAGGCATTCATCAACTTAAGTTCATTGTATTCAGAAACTCTTCGTTCGTCTTGGTTCGCCGCAGCCTGGATGTCAGCAGTTCCATGGCTTCCACAGGGTTCATGTCACCCACGACCCGGCGCAAAACCCAGATTTTGCGAAGCTCTTCTTCGTTAAACAGCAATTCTTCCCGGCGTGTCCCCGAGCGATTGATGTCAATCGCCGGCCAGACTCGCTTTTCAACCATCCGGCGATCCAGGTGCAGTTCGGTATTCCCCGTCCCCTTGAACTCTTCAAAGATCACATCGTCCATCTTGCTTCCGGTATCAACCAGAGCGGTGGCGATAATGGTCAGGCTGCCCCCTTCTTCGACATTGCGTGCTGCGCCAAAGAATCGCTTGGGATGCTGCAGAGCGTTGGCATCGACACCACCTGTCAGAATCTTTCCCGAATGAGGAACTTCCGAGTTCCACGCGCGGGCCAGTCTGGTGATCGAATCGAGAAAGATCACCACATGCTGACCATACTCGACCATGCGTTTGGCCTTCTCAATGACCATCTCCGAAACCTGAATATGCCGGCTGGGAGGTTCATCAAAAGTGCTCGAAATCACTTCGCAATTACGTCCCTTGACCTGCCGTTCCATATCGGTCACTTCTTCGGGGCGCTCGTCAATCAGCAGCACAATCACATAGACATCAGGTTCATTGGCAAGGACAGCTTTCGCCAGATTCTGCAGCAGAATCGTCTTGCCTGCTTTGGGAGGCGAAACAATCAGTCCTCGCTGTCCCATTCCGATGGGGGCAATCATATCGACCACGCGTGAACTGTAATCCGAAGATGTTCCCGCGAGCTTGAGCCGACGCTCGGGATGTAAAGGTGTCAGGTCGTCGAAGAAAACCTTCTCCGTCAGCAGATTGGGATCTTCACCGTTGATGGCCTCGACCCGCAACAAAGCAAAGTAGCGCTCGTTTTCTTTCGGGGGACGAATCTGGCCAGCGACAGTCGCTCCATTCCTCAGCCCGAAGCGGCGAATCTGGCTTGGTGACACATAGATGTCATCCGGGCACGGCAGATAGTGATAATCGGGACTGCGCAGAAACCCGAAACCATCGGGAAGAATTTCCAGTGTGCCTTCACCGAACATCAGGCCATGCAGCTTGGTGCGCTCTTTGAGAATCTTGAAAATCAAATCCTGCTTTTTGAGCCCGGTGTACTCGGTAATGTTCTCTGCTCGGGCAATGTCGATGAGTTCTTTCATCGTCAATCGCTGGAGTTCAGCGACATGGATTTCGTTCTCTCCATTTTTCGCCTGCTCATACTTGTCGTCGCCGGGCAGCGGCTGGTCGTCATCATCAGGTGGCAGGGCCTGAGATCGAGCGAGTGGTGGCGCAGTGAACTCTTCTGTCTGGCGATCGACTCGATCCTGACCTTGTTCACGCACAGGTTCTCGACCGGCAGCAGAGCCGCTCGTAGACGTCGCACGACCTGACTGAGATTCCCTGCGGAAGGAACCTAACGGGATCGGCGGGGCCTCTCCGGTGGCAGAGGCTTCTGTCGAACGATTCATCGAGGCACGAGGTTTCATGGTCATGGCGAGGGCTGCCTGACTAACTGAGAGGTGATTTTAAGGGGCTGGTGCCAGATTGACAGGTTGGCACACCACCACGCGCTTTCAAAATTTGTCAACGAACGAACGAGTGGCCAGCCCATGCCGGAAAACGGCCCAGGCTCGTCATTAGGCCACTTCACAGCACACAGGCTGGCGGCACTTTTTACGAAAGATGAAACACCATTCTGACCAACAGCGTTTCCCGGTTCCTGCGCGATCGTCTCGACATCGGAACTCTCCGCATGAGACGACGTGACAGGTGGTCTTTTTAACCACGTTTGAATCGCGTCTCGGAGAGCCGTTGTTGCCGCATTCGTTTTGAGGTCGTTGAAAATGACCAGATCGGCCACGGATCGCTTGGCATCGAGTGACCACTGGCTCGCTTCCCTTCGGGCCAGTTCTTCCATCGACCAGCCACGCCCTGCGATCTGTGTATGACGATCGACTTCGTCTGTATCGATGTAAACCAGCAAATCACAAAGAGTCCGCCAGCCAGTCTCCAGCAGGATTGCTGCATCAAGAATGACAGCCGCGTATCCGGAATGAGCAGCATGCTCAATCTGCCGGAGTAGCCTCGATCGAATCTGCGGATGCACCACCTGTTCGAGTTGTTTTCTCGCAGCCTGCTGAGTGGGGAGTTCTCCAAACACCTGGGCCGCCAGTTGGCGACGGTCAATCTCACCATCGGCACCAAGAATCTGACTGGTGAAAAGTTCCACCAGCCGGGTGCGAACGGTTGCTTCCCGCAGAACCTCATGTCCCACACGATCTGCGTCCAGCACCAGCCAGGGCGGTTCCACATCGACGGCAGCACTCCGCGCGACGAAACTCTTTCCGGAGCCAATCGCTCCCAGAATTCCGACGACAGGGACTTTTCGAGTGCTGATCGCAGACTGCGATGTCATGGAAGATTACCAGCAGTGCTTAACTAAGGAAGGTGGTTGAAATTGCAGCGAGAGATGACGGACGACGGGTTCGATGAATTCATCCAAGGTTATTAAGGAATGATGCCCATGTTTGACACACAGGTGATGAGGTGCAGTTGAAAGTGCCTCTAGGGCGAAATATCGGAACGTTGATCTATAGAAATGGTTCGTTGTGAATGATTCGTTGCAGGTGGGTTGGTGCTGTATTGATATGGCAGGCGATGTTATCGACAGATTCCCATTCAGGATTGCCAGAAGATGTCGTGAGAAGTCGGAGCCGGATGGGAAAGTCGTTAGAATCGAGGGACAGATCAAGACGACACAAGGACTTGTGCTCAATTGGGTGAGTAGGACTGATTTCAGAACATGACCGGAGAATCACACAATACGGATAACTGCGTTCTTATTGGAAGTTGGCTCCTTGCCAAATTCAGCGACAAAACACTGGAATCACGTCCCTTATTACCTATATCCTGCCCCTCCACACCGCGAGTGTCAACCAAAAAGCAGGTCATCTCACTCCGCAGCATCACACAATCACATGCTTAATCATTGATGAGTCTGCCGCGTATGACAGCCAGTAACATTGCTCGAACTCTGGAAACTGCTGCTACTGACAGGCCAGATCAGGTCGCCATTTACGCTCCGCCAGCCGGTCGAACACCACTGCGGGTTGAGAATTATCGAACACTCACTTTTCAGCAGCTCCATCAATTTTCTGTTGAACTGGCCTCCGGGCTGAATGCGATCGGCATTCGCCGGGGGACGCGTATTGCGCTGATGGTGCCCCCTTCACCGGAATTCTTTGTACTGACTTTTGCCCTGTTCCGGCTGGGAGCCGTCCCCGTCCTCATCGATCCCGGCATGGGCCTCAAAAATCTCGCACAATGCCTGACCGAAGCCCGTCCCGAAGTCTTTATTGGTATCACCAAGGCGCATGTCGCGCGCTCTTTGCTGGGCTGGGCGAAAGGCTCGCTCCGCCAGTTGATTACCGTCGGCCGTAAGCTCTGGTGGAGTGGGCGGACTTATGACGAACTGCAACGACTGGGCCAGAAAAGCTCACAGGCTCCTATGGTCGATCTCCCCGAGGAGGAAACAGCCGCCATCCTGTTCACCAGTGGCAGCACAGGAATTCCCAAAGGAGCCGTTTACACTCATGAGATCTTCTTGAGCCAGGTGGAACTTTTGAAAGAGGCTCTGAAGATCTCGTCGGGCGAAATCGATCTTTGCACTTTTCCTTTGTTCGCACTCTTTGCCCCGGCTCTCAAGATGTCTGCGATTATTCCGCGGATGGATTTCACCCGCCCCGCGAAGGTCGATCCTCAAGAAATCTGGCAACCTGTTGAACTCTTTCAAGTCACGAATCTGTTCGGTTCTCCCGCTCTCATCCGCAGGCTGGCTATCGCTTCACAACAGGCGGGAAAGACCTTCCCCACACTTCGGCGTGTGGTATCTGCCGGCGCACCAGTGAACCCGAAAATCCTGGAACTGTTCCAGCCCCTCTTGGCACCAAAGACACCCATCTACACACCTTATGGTGCGACCGAATCGCTCCCGGTGGCTGTTGTTTCGAGCCAGCAGATTTTAGGTGAAACCCAGCAGAAAACGACCGCTGGAGCCGGGATCTGCGTCGGTCAAGTGGTGACTGGCATGCAGGCCCGTGTCATTCGCCTGACAGATGAGCCGATCCCCGTGTGGTCAAACGATCTGATCCGTTTACCAGGTGTGATCGGCGAAATTGCCGTCTGCGGGCCAGTCGTGACCAGGTCTTACGATGCCCGACCCGAACAGACAGCCTTGGCAAAAATCGTCGATCCACACACGGGCGAACTCTGGCATCGGATGGGAGATGCCGGCTACTTTGACGAACAAGGCGACTTATGGTTCTGCGGCCGAAAATCACAGCGGGTCGAATTGCCGGCCGAAGCCGGTGTCCCTGCACAAACCCTCTTTGCCGATCAGTGCGAAGCGGTCTTCAACGGGCATCCCGCAGTCGCCAGAACCGCTCTGGTCGGTGCTCTTGTTGATCAGCGGATCATCCCGGTCCTGTGTGTCGAAAGAAATCCCGGCAACCGTACACCGTTTGCCCAACTCGAAGAAGAACTTCGCTCTCTGGCCATCAGCAGCCGGGTCACAGCAGCGATTGAACACTTTCTCGAACACCCGGCGTTCCCCGTGGATACCCGACACAACTCCAAAATCTTCCGGGAGAAACTCGCCCCCTGGGCCGCCAAACAATTGAGCAAAAACCACCGTAAACCATAACCGCGCTATCAACGAATGCTGCGTTTGGGTAACCCGTCCAGATGGATCATCGATTTCACTCTCGACTTAGTCATAGGTGGCACGGTCCTGGGCGGCGAAAAATCCTTTAACATCATGTTTTCATATGGCCGGGTGGCAATGGTCGGATGTCTTCCTCCACCGCTTGGTCAATTCAGGTCACCAGCACGAATGCATCTACAAAGGTGCCTGGTGCTTCGTGCCATGCTTGCAGCTTTGGGCAAGCATGCCTTGGTAACCAACACCACGCGATGCTTTCATAGGAAACACGACAGTTGAAGACTCACGACGTTCCCAGCTTCAGGCCGGTCACCGCTCCCAGATCATTGACACACAAAGCCTCGCGACTCCCGATCGGCTCGCCATAGGCTTTTCCGATGGCCCAGCCCCAGTAGCGGGCCCGGTCACGGATATCATCCAGAGCTGTGGGAAAGGTGAGTGTGCGACCCGTGACAAACTGGCTGGCATAAGCCTCGACGGCCCGCATCTTCTCATCGATCGTCTCGCTGATATCGACGACAAATGCCGGCTCTGGCTGAATTTTGAGGTGAATGCTCCAGTAGTAGAAAATTCGGGGAGGGTGATAAGGCTCACCCGCCATGGTTGTTTTCGTCAGTTTCGACCAGAACCGTGCCGCCTCGATGATCTGTGTCGCAGCCACATGATCGGGATGGGCATCCTCGGGCCACGGTGCCAGAATGACTTTGGGCTTCGTTAATCGAAACACCTCTGCGACAGCCCGACGATGATCCAGTGTGGCCTCGAGCGCGCGATTTGGTAAACCCAGGTTCAGACGAAAATCCAGCTCGAGAAGTTTTGTCGCCACTTGGGTTTCTGAGCGTCGAATCTCAGGTGTTCCAAAGGGGGTGGGTTCACCCGAAGTCAAATCGAGAACACCCACACGCTGCCCCAGCCGATGCCACTTGAGCAACGAACCACCCACACTGATCTCCGCATCATCCGGATGCGGTGCCACACACAGGATGTCCAGCGGCTCGAAATCGACAGGTATTTCTGCAAGGCTCGAAGACAAGGAGGCTCTTCCTGACAGAGATAAGGAATCCACGATTCAACGCTCTTTAACACGGCCTGACTGAGTATGTTGATTCGAAGTGAGGCCGGGGTCAAACGTCCTCCTTTGCCGCCAGCTTGGCTGACGTTGGTTTTTCATTGCACTTTAGCCCCTTCTCCCGTTCCGACGGGAGAAGGCCGGGATGAGGGCGAGCTCGCACGTATGGGGCGTGCAATTAAAGAGCGACTTCATCGCGGAATGCTTGTCATCTCTGGCTATGGGCAATCAATCGGCGCTCCTGCGGAAGCCTTCGTGACTCTTGCATTCCCATCGGCCAGACCCTCACCCGGCCTTCGGCCACCCTCTCCCACGCGGACGTGGGCGAGGGTTTTGCCCCTTCTCCCGTTCCGACGGGAGAAGGCCGGGATGAGGGCGAGCTTGCACGTTTGGGGCGTGCAATCCACGAGCGGCTTCATCGCGGAATGCTTGTCATCTCTGGCCATGGGCAATCAATCGGCGCTCCTGCGGAAGCCTTCGTGACTCTTGCATTCCCATCGGCCAGACCCTCACCCGGCCTTCGGCCACCCTCTCCCACGCGGACGTGGGCGAGGGTTTTGCCCCTTCTCCCGTTCCGAGGGGAGAAGGCTGGGATGAGCAAGTCAGATCCGATGGCCGGTCACTTCGGAAGCAGCATCGTGAGCGAGTCGCCAGCTGTCGAAGGTGGAAATGACCACCATCCCGCCAATCAATCCAAGCGTGATCTGGAAGTCGATCAGTGAGGGAACGGCTGTCGCCAGATCAATCGACGATCCTGTCCAGAGTGACGAAAGCCTGAGTGACAGAGCTGCGGCAGCGATCCCGACGCCGATGTTCAGTTGCCGCCCGAGGCTGAAAATGACATTGGCCTGTCCGGTTAAAGTCGGCGGGATATCTGAGAACGCCAGCGTATTCAGGCAGGTAAACTGCATCGAACGCGAAAGCCCGCCGGCAAACAGAATTGCCATGATCACCAGCATCGGGGTCTGGGCCTGGATTGCGGTACAGGCCCAGAGCGTGATTGCACAAATCAAGCCGTTCACGATCAAGACGCGTCGGATCCCATAGCGTCTGAGCATGAATGTCGTCGCAGGTTTCATCCCCAGATTTCCCGCGAAAATGGCGAGCATCAAGAACCCCGACTTCGCTGCACTGTAACCAAACCCCACTTGAAACAGTTGTGGAAACAGAAAACTGGTCGATCCCACCACCATGCGGAACAATCCTCCCCCCAGCATCGTGACCTGAAACGTGGGATACCAGAAGACCCGTAGATCAAACAGGGGATGAGGTGTTCTCAGCAGATGGACAATCATCAAACTCCCCGCGAACAGGCTGCCAATCAGCAACGAAACAGCCAGACTCCAGTTTTCGCCCGGTTGGCCAATCAACTCCATGCCATACAACAGACAGGACGACGCCAGACCGCACAGGAAAAAGCCAATGACATCAAAGGGGTGCTGATGCTCACTGGGAATGGGCGGGATCATCCGCAGCGTCAGCGTGAAGGCCATCACTCCTAAAGGCACATTCAAATAAAAAATCCACGGCCACGAAGCATACGTCGTGATCAGTCCCCCCAGTGGAGGCCCGATTAATGGCCCAAACAGCGCAGGCCAGGTGAGATAGGCAATTGAGCGTAACAGATCCTGCTTCGATGTCGCCTGCAGCACCACCGCGCGGCCGACGGGGACCATCATCGCTCCACCCAGCCCCTGCAGGACACGCGCACAGGTAAACTGCCATAAACTCTGACTGAACCCGCACAGCACCGATGCCAGCGTAAAGACGACGATTGCCGTCGCAAAGACCCGTCGCGCTCCCAGTCGTTCTGCCAGCCAGCCACTGAGTGGAATAAAAATCGCCAGGGCAAACAGGTAAGCTGTTAACCCCATATTCAGATCGACAGGGTTTTCGCCGAACGAGATGGCCATTTGAGGCAACGCCGTGGCAATCACCGTACTGTCCAGATGCTCCATAAAAAAACACGCGGCCACCAGCAGTGCGATGGCTCTCGACGAACGAGAACTCTTTCCCTCCGCCGCCAGGTTGTCAGGTTGCTCTGATGGATTCTCAGCCCGGCTCGCTTCCACATTGCTCCTTATCGAAATTCACACATTCTGCCATCGGCAATCCTTGCCGGAAATGATGTTGACGAAATTGCCGATTTCCCCAACATTCTCACTGCGGCCACTGACCAGCTCTCAAGGGCCTTCGTGCGAACTGTTCCCGCTCGATGGTTCGTGAATGATTGATCAATCGCCAGTCCACTCGTCATGAGGATCATGCGAGTGAAATTGACGGGCAGGAATTGTGGCTGCTGGAGCTTTGCCATGGATGGATCTCCTGACTATTACAAGCTTTCGGGCTCTCGCCAACTCTCTTCATTCGCGTGGAGATGGGTCAGCGTGGTCTTGGCATGCACCTTTTGCCTCCTCCACAATGTTCCGGCACAGGCTCAGAGTTTTCTGCCACAAGGGCCACGATTCACTTATGCCAATGATCAGACATCGTCTCTGATTGGCTACAATCGCTCGGAAGAATTCGAGCAGGCCATTCGAGCGCAATCTCCTTCCCCCACATTTGAGCAACCTTACAATCCTTCGTTGGGGGCTCCACCAACTGGAGCATCTCCTCAATATCAGGTTCCGACCGATCAGGCCCCTTATCTGGCCCCGCAAGGGGGTTATCAGGATCCTTTTCTGCAATATCCAGGAAACGCCGTTCCTGATTCGATGAATGCCTTCGGAGGTTCCCAGGTCTTTGGAGTCAATGGCCCGCAACCTTTCCGTACCGGATGGATTCCCAGCCTTGAACTGGGCTATCTCGCTCCCGCCAGCGCTACCGGTGGTAATGCCAGTGGCCGGATGGAAATCTTCGAAATCGATAGTGAACTGCGCTATAACACGATCATCGGACGCGGCGGCTTGTTCTCCATCGCCCCGCAATTCGGCATGCGATTCTGGGATGGCCCACTTTCTCCCAACCTGCCGGGTGAGGTCTATCGTTTTGGCCTTGATATGCAGCTCGATACCGTCCCGGTCAATGGCTGGGGTGTACGGGTGGGCTTCAATCCTTCGATCAACACGGACCTGGCTGCCAGCCTCGATTCCGATGCGTTCAACTGGGATGGTACTGCTGCTCTGGTCTATCAGGCATCTCCCACATTCACCATTGTCGGTGGTGTCACCTACTGGGATCGCGTGGATAACTTTCTGTTGCCTTATGGCGGTGTGATCTGGTTGCCCAATGATCGCTGGGAGTTTCAGGTACTCTTCCCCCGAGGCAAGATCAGTTACTTCATGGGGAATTTCCTCAATGGGAGCCACTGGCTTTATGTCTCCGGTGGTTTCTATGCAGAAAGCTACCAGATCCAGATGCAGGGACCGGATATCGCCGAGCAGATTCAGTTCACTGATTGGCGCGTCATGCTGGGTGTGCGGAGCGATCACTGTTACTACGAGAAGTTTATCGAAGTCGGTGCTGTCCTCGGACGTGATGTCGATTTCAAGTATGGCACACCAAACTTCAACCTCTCTGATACCTTCATGGCCCGCTTTGGTATTCGCTTCTAAACATCGCTGCCAGATGGAGTCTTTGCGTAGGGTGCAGGTAGGGCAGGCTCCCGCCTGCCGCAGTCAAACAACATATTACAACGGGTGGCACGTCCCTGAGGTCCGCCGAAGGGCGTGGGCGTTGACACTTCCCGCTGAAATCGTCTCGGGAACTGGGCGCAAACGAAGACGTTTGACCCCAGCCACCCCCAGGCAAATGTCAAATCAGGTAGGGTGCATGCAGCGCCAGCGGAATGCACCACATTCGACGTTGCTATCGACAAGAAGCTCATGAAGTCACAGAAGATTGGTGCATTGGCATGCACCCTACAGTTGCCTTTGAAGGGTGCATGCAGGGAGCAGGTAGGGCAGTCACCCGCCTGCCGCAAGTCGCTTCGTGCCATGCTCACGGCTTTGAGTGAGCATGCCAGACTTGCGTTTGAAATCGATCCTCAAAAGACAACAGAGCATGCTTGCTCAGAGCCGCAAGCATGGCACAAGGCAGCAGAAAACATAGAAAAGACACTTCCCGCTGAAATCGTTCCAGCCACCCCCAGGCATGTGTCAAATCAGGTAGGGTGCATGCAGCGACAACGGAATGCACCACATTCGACGTTGCTATCCACAACAAGTTTTTGACGCCACAAAAGATTGGTGCATTGGCATGCACCCTACACATGGCTTCTTTCAACACAAGGTCTCACGCTCACATGGCGGCTCCACTGGCAATTGTTCTCGCGGCTGGCAAAAGCACTCGCATGAAATCGGCACTCCCGAAAGTCGTGCATCCACTCTTCGGTCGCCCCATGGTCGAATATGTCTTTGATGCTGCCCGCGCCGCTGGTGTTGAACGACTCGTTGTCGTTGTGGGCCATCGAGCCGAGGAAGTCCAGGCGATTCTGGCACATCACAAAGATGTCGAATTCGCTTTACAGACCGAGCAAAAGGGAACGGGCCACGCCGTCAAAATGTGTCTGCCAGCCCTGCAGACGCATCAGGGGCCAGTGCTGATTCTTTCTGGTGATACTCCACTGCTCAAAGTCGATTCACTCAAAAAACTCCTCGCTGCGCAAGGGGCTGGTGCGGCGGCTGTGATTGGGACAGCCAGGACTCAGGCCAATGAAGGGTTGGGCCGCATTGTCCGTTCTCCCGAAGGTGAGTTTTTGCGCATTGTTGAAGAACGCGATGCGACACCTGCCGAAAAGCGAATTCAGGAGATCAACACCGGCTGCTACGCCTTTGATGGTCAGAAGCTCGCCAGTGCTCTTGAGCGACTCCAGCCCACCAATGCTCAGGGCGAGTATTATCTCACAGATGCACCGGCTCTGCTTAAAGCCGATCGAGAATTAGTGATTGCAGCCGACTGCTTCGATATCGAAGAAGCGATGGGCGTCAATACGCGTGTTCAACTGGCCGAGGTGGCACAGGTCATCAAAGATCGAACCGATCGGCACTTGATGGCTGAAGGTGTGACCATTGTGGATCCCCGGCTGGTGTCGATTGATCCTCAGGCGAAGATCGCGGCCGATGTCGTCATCGAACCTTTCGTTGTCATCCGCGGTGCGGTCGAAATCGGGCCGAACAGCCACATTGGCCCGCATGCCGTTCTGGAAGGCCCGTTGACACTCCCTGCCGGTTCAATCGTCAAACCTTTTGAGCATCTTCCCTCACGATAACGATGGCTGCTGAGAGGAAAGTTCTGGCGACGGAAGTTCTGGCGAAAGGTTGAGGGCGTCGATCAATTGCCGCAGACGCCCGGTTTCCCGCCGCTGGAAATGAAAACGCAAGCGGGGGAGATCTTTCAAATGGGGCTCGTCCGCTTCGAAGGGATGGGCGGCTGTCCGTTCGATCGTGCCTGAAATAAGAAGATCGGCAAACTCGACATTCAACTGATCCAGCAGTTCATCGCTGATGGGGTGGTTCAGCCGGAGCACCAGATTCTGTTTGACGAATCGCATGCTGTTATAAACACGGTAAAAGCCCAGCACCTCAGAAACAGCGGCTGCCGGCGAATGGACGATTCGATAGAGCGAAAGATCAGCCGGTGAGATCAGGCCACGCTCCAGAAGTTGATGGCGAATGAAATCCTGCAGGGCACACCAGTAATTGCAATCGGGCTGATCGACCAGCACGATGGGCAGCATGTCCCGCTTCCCGGTCTGAATCAGCGTGAGTGTTTCAAAGAGTTCATCGAGTGTTCCGAAGCCACCCGGATAGACCACGATGGCATGGACTTCTTTGACGAACATCAGTTTGCGGGTAAAGAAAAACCGAAACGTGACCAGCTTCGGATCACCATCAATGATCGAGTTGGCCTGCTGCTCGAAGGGAAGCAGGATGTTCACACCCATCGACATGGGCAAACCGGCACCGACATGAGCTCCTTCCATGATGCCGCCCCCGGCTCCGGTTAAGACCATCCAGTTGTTTTTGGCCATCAGGCGGCCAAACTCGACCGATGAGAGATAATCGGGATGATTGGCCGGAGTGCGGGCCGAACCAAACACAGTCACCTTGCGATGGAGTCGATAGGGAGTAAAGACCTTGAAGGCGTAACGCAGTTCTTTGATGGCCCGGGCAATAATTTTGATATCGCCGCGCGTGGCCTGATCATGTGCCAGCTTGTCGGCCACTTCGCGAATCTGGGCCAGGAATGCCGACTTGCCACCAATCTCTGGTTCCTGTTCAGAGATCAGCGTGTGTTCTTCGGCTTCACCCGCAATCGGGAGTGGGAGTTCGTCTTCCATGGTCAATCTCTTGGCTGTGTCATCGAGTCTGTACTCATCGTGGGTCTGTTCAAAACAAGAACGGATCCCGGAAACGAATGGATCATGCCGATGATTGACAATGAATGCGAGCGGAGACTTTTTCCGGAACATTAGTAACAGACCGGATAACTCCGTTTATCCCGCAGGCGGAACTTCACCACCATCCCAGATGATCCGACAGTTCGGATGATTTTTCTGAAATCGTTGGACGCCATCCTTGGTCACTGGAGTCTTCTTGAGCTCCAGGATGCGGAGTTTGGGTAGAGCTTTGTTCAACTGATCAAGACCAGCATCGGAAAAGCGGGTCTCATTGAGGTAGAGTCCCTCCAGACTTTCCAGGGTGGCGAATACCTGCGCCGATTGATTCGTGATTTTGCTGGCGTTGAGTCCTAAGTAGGTAAGTTGTTTCGCGTCCTTCAGGCAGGCGACGCCTTTGTCAGTCAGCCCGGTGAGATTTAACGTGGCCCATGTCAATTTTGAAAAACCGCCAAAAGCTTCCAGCGAGGCATCGGTGATCCGGGTCGCACCGAGATTGAGCATGGTGAAATGTGGATTGGCCACCGATTTGACGAACTGATCGGTCACTGGAACAGCCCAGGCAGACAACCTCGAGAGTTGTTTGCAATTCCGAAAATACTCGAAACCAGCCTCAGAGAATTGGTTCGTATTCAGCTTCAATTCCGTAATGGTCTCAATGCCGTCAAATGGCTTGAGGCAATCGTCGTTCAGCCCGCAATCCGACAGATCTAAACTCTGGAGATTTCGGCAGTTCGCAAACACTTTGAAATCCTCAGCACGAAGGTTTTTAACTCTCTCCAGACTGATTCCCTGCAACTGGAATATTCCAGCAGGAATTGTTGCGTGAGGGCCCTGAAGTCGGTCATTCGCCACATTCAAGGTCACTGAACCACCAAGTCTCAAAACCAATCTCGCGGCACTCCGGTCGGCTCGGATACGTTTCACCTGCTGGTCACCATCTTTGGCAAAGCGAGGCAGTACCTCTCCCTCGAAGGTGACTTCACAAAGTGGCTTCTGCTCCCGAAATTTCTGAACCGCGTCGCGCGTGACTTTGGTTTTGGTGAGATTCACTTCAAACAGCATGGGCATCTCTACCAATATCGCCAACACGTCATCATCAACCAACGTTTCACTCAGGTCGACTTTCTGCAAGTTGGGCAAGGCTTTGAAGGGAATCACTGCCCGGTTGGTAATCTTTGTCGCTGCGAGATTGAGCGATTCGAGTGGAAGAGCCTCTTTGAAACGCTCCAGATCGGCAGTCTGAATCTTCGTGTAGGCCAGATTCAATTCGCGGAGTTCCGAGAGATCCTTCAAGAAACCTAGTGCTTTCCCGGTGATTTCGGTACCACCCAGATTCATAACCTGAACTCGATTCTTCCCGATCACTTCCAGATCGCCATCCTGCAGAGGTACCAACCAGGCAGCAAGGTCTGTCAGATGCTTGAACTGACGGACTTTTGATCCCGTCACTTGAGAACACTGCGTGATATTCAATTTGGCCAGTTGCGGCAGATCCTTCAGATGTTCCAGGTGTTCATCATCGATCTCAGAGAATTGAAAATCGGCCCGTCTCATGGAAAGCGACTGCTGAAAGACCGAAAAATCCTTGGCCTTCAGTTGATGACGTTCCACCAGGTGAATGCCGGTCAGTTCAATTGGTTTGGTGAAGTCGAGTTCTTCAAGTACCCAGACCGAAGAGTTTCGTCCCTCAATCCAGACACCACCACCATTCTGCAAGACATAGCGAATTGCCTCCCGGTCATCCTGAGGCTGCTTCGTCACCTCTGGAATTTTCAAGGTCGGTGCCATCCCTGATTTCGAACCGTCATTCCAGAGCACTGCGCAGTCCGGCCGCTCCTGGCGATACCGGGCCACACCTTCGGCTGTGGCCTTTGTGCCACTGATCAACACATATTTCAGTTTCGGCATCCCGGCCATTTTCAAAAGTGATTGATCTGTGATCTGCGTGTTGTAAATCACTAAAGATGCAAGTGCCGGCATTTGCGAAATGGGTGCGATCGCCTCATCTCCCAGCTTTGTTCTGTCGATTGCCAGAGCGTAGAGGTTGGGAAGTGACTTGAGGAATTCGAGGTCGGCCACATCGACTCCTGTTCCCGACAAACGCAGGTTATTTAACTGATTCAGATTGGTGAAGGTACGGATTTCCCCCGCTGGTAACCCCGTGTGAGCCAAATCCAAAGACTCGAACGGGCTGTCGGCAAAATGCTTCAAATCACCCGCCTGCAATGCGATGCCCCAGAGTTCCAGCTTTTTCAGGGATTGATTCGGTCGAAACGAAATCAGCGATTTTCTTGTGACGCGCGTACTGATCAGGATAATCTCTCTGAGCGACTCCATTTGATCGAAGACCTGCAGATGCTCGTCGGTGATAATCGCCGACCGGAAGTGCAGCTTCTTGATGTGTTTGCAGGGACGAAACACGGCAAACTCTTGGGGATCAATCGCGGAGATCGGAAAGAATTCCACCCCGGTCAGCCGGAATGGCTCTTTCGTCGAAACCCCATCCAGGCTGGTGCGGCTCTCCTGTTCATCATTGATCCAGATGCGACATTTTTTCGAAAGGACATACTCGGCGGCTCTTCGATCCGCGTCAATCTGAGCGGCCCGATACAATTCCATCGGTAAGTTCCAGACTTTGACGATTCGATCCTCGCCTGCTGTGGCTAGTCGCTGGCCATCTGCCGAGAAGGTCAGATCATGGACTAAGCCGGTATGGCCCTTCATCCGGGTTAACTCGCGAACATTACCAATCTCGTAGAGGATGATTTCACCCGAGGAAAAGCCCACCGCTAGACAAAAGGTTTCTGGGCTGAAAGCCACACAAACGGGGCGATCATCCAGAATTTCATCATCACCGATGCAGAGAATCTGCTTGCCGGTCTGCCAGTCCCACAGGCGAATGGTGAAGTCTGGTGCGCAGGAGAGTGCGAGGCGGGCATCGGGCGAAAGCACCACATGACTTGGTGGCGAGGTATGGCCTTTGAACGTTTTGACGATCTCTCCGTTCTCGGTATTCCACGCAAGCCAATCACCCGGCCCATTCCAGACCGCACTCAAGAGGTAATTCGCATCCGGAGAAAATGACATGCGCGGTGCTTCCACGCCGGGCGGTGTCTCTTGAAAAACGACCCGGGGCAGTTCATTTCCGCCTGGTAATGTCCATGAGTTAATGCCCCCTTTGCCACTCCGGGTGAGCTTTACCACACTTCCCCGAGGCGAGAATGCCACACACCGCACGCAGTGATTATCGGCCAGCGGGAAGTGATGCAGTCGCTCGCCGGTTTCCAGGTTCCACACGTAGACTCGCGGCTCCGAAGGGCCATTGGCTGTTGCCCAGCCCGAAGAGGCTGCGAGCGTTGTTCCATCGGGTGAGATGGCAATTCCCTGCGGCCCGTAATGACTCCCTTCCGTCATGCGCAGGCGGCACAACTCGTTCCCGGTTCGGGAATCCCACACGCGAACTGTGTTATCCTTCCCCGCCACGTGATAACGAATCCCGCCGCGAATTTCGTGATCATCCCCATTGCTGGCGGAGACAATCCGCGAACCATCTTTATTGAAAGCCACCCAGCGCACAGGGTCGGTATGCTGCAAAGTCAGGACGGGTGCAGGAGCTTCCGTTTTCGACGTGGGTGGAATTGGTGCTGCTGGTGAAGCCTGCGGCAGATCAGGCGCGCCTTCCCAGAGCAGATTTCCCTGCGGATCGGTGACGCGAATGTTGCGAAAGCGCACAGCCGAGTTCCAACTGGCGAATCCCACCTTTCCTTGCAGACGATGAGGATCAGTCATTGTGAGCACCTGTGTTCCATCGAGAAAACAGGTGGTTTTATCGCCTCGAAGCTGCAGCTTGACCTGATACCACCGCTGCTTCTCGAAGGTGAAATTCAAATATCCGCCATCGTTATCACGGCTCCATTTTCCCTTGATGACGCGATTGAGTTCAATCGCTCGTCCGCCATACACACCCAAGGGGAAACTCAGCAAATTATTGAAATCGAGTACGCGAAACAGGCCGATGCCTCCCTGACTGTCGGCGGCATTCGAAGTGGTCATCGTCTCATAGCTGAAATCGATGTCCGTCCATTCCGGGTTCCCAAAACTGACATGTGATTCAATCGTCGCCGACTGGACGACTTCATCCCCTTCGACCGTCCAGTGACCTTTGCGAATGGTGGCTGTACGATCTTTGAAAAGCCCGTTCGCGGGAGGGGACTGGCCGATTGGGGTTGTTGCCTGAGTGGGCTTTCGAGTCGCCTCCTGGCTGATCTTGAGTACTTCCCGGCCATGGCTGGAGATGTTGACCAGTTGCTTGAGGATCAGAGCTTCTCCCTCTTTTGCTTCGACTTCGTACTGGCCAGGCTGTAGTCGCAGTTCCTTCACGCCGGCACCCGTCACGACAATCTCCTGCCCATCGATTCGCAGGGAGATGTTCGGATCATCGACTTCGACAACGAGTGTTCCCGTGGGAGTGAAGAGCCGGATGATGGTTTTCGTCACCGAGGTAACGCCTGCCCCTTCTGTCATCCCCAGGCCCACCAGCAGGGCGAGCAGAACAAGAGCCGCCATGCCCAATGGTCTGGTCGCCCAGTTCGAAAAACTGGTCGAAAAACTGTGCGAACCCGCGAGAAAAACCGTCGTGGCAGGTTCTTGTTGAGAAGGCTGTTTTTCGCTCTGTGAACTGAGAGGCTTCGCATCGCCCTGAGGGAGTTCAGACTCAGCGGGTTGGGGAGCTTTGTCGCGCAGATTCAGCCGGGCGGCCACTTCGATGGCTGATTGAAAACGTGCTTCACGGTCTTTGGCATGGAGCTTTTCGACAATATCAATCAGCCAGACAGGGATCTCGGGAACAATATCGTGCATTTCCCGCGGCGTATCTTCCACGACCCGCTTGAGGACAGCCATCGTATTGGCAGCACGAAAGGGAGGCCTGCCCGTGCAGAGGACATACAGCACACTCCCCAGGCTGAACAGATCCGAACGATAATCGAGTGGCTCGCCGCGTGCCTGCTCGGGAGACATGTAGAGCGGCGTACCGGCAATCACGCCGCTTTGCGTGATGCTCGCATCGTCGGCCGTGCGTGCCAGCCCGAAGTCGGTAATTTTGACGCGATGCGTACCATCTTCGACCAGAATATTCCCTGGCTTGATATCCCGATGGATCAGCCCGGTCGCATGAGCAGCGCCGAGGCCACTGGCGATCTGTTGACCGACGGCAGCGACTTCATCAATGGAGAACGGCCCTTTCTCTTCGTGCATCTGCTGCAACGTTTTCCCAGCAATATACTCCATCACGATGAAAGGGAGCGGCTGCTCTTCGACGGCATAAATCTGCACAACATTATCGTGGCGAATGGCTGCTGCGGCTCGTGCTTCGCGCAAAAACCGCTTTCTGGCTGGCGATGTGACAGCCAATTCGGGTGCCATCAACTTGAGAGCCACTCGGCGGTGGAGCTTTTCATCGAAGGCGCGAAAGACCGTCCCGCAGCCGCCACTTCCCAGAACTTCTTCGATTTCATAATGCTGCAATCGCCCCAGTGAGCCGGGCTTGGTCGAGGGCGTAAGAATCGATAAATCGAGGCGTTCTTGACTGCTGATCGAATCGATACTGGTGATTTCTCCTGCAGGAGCTGATGAAGCATGGGGTTCAGCATCGGTATCGTCGCGCGTATTGCCCGCAGAATTAGTGAGGCCGGCAATCTTCAGATAAGCGCCCGATTCCTCATGCGCTTTGATCAGTGCTTCTACTCGTTTGAGTAAGACAGGATCGGCTTGACAAGCCTCGTTGAGATAAGCCTTTCGCCGCTGAGAGTCTTCGATGTCAATGGCCGCCAGAAAGATCGATTCTTCATCGGGCGTGCCCGTCTTTTTGTCATCCGGATGCATACCATCAACCTCTCAACTTGCATTCTTCGCAGACCCTCAGAGATCAATGCGTAATTGGCAAAAGATGATGGACAGGAAAAATGAATTTTGTTTGTAAAAGGTTAATCGAGTAGAAAATGTCGCTGGTGAGTGTCGTGCCAGGAGTGACCCAACCTGCTGAAAAAATTGTCGTTACGTCGAGAGCGATTGAAGCATGCCGACCAGTGCCAGGCGCAAATTGGCCTGAGTCCACAACAGCGGCGTGATGTCGTTGGGGATGTACGTTCCCGCTTCGCAGAAGTAGGACTCGGGGCATTTATAGGGACCAAAGCGGCTCTCTGGCGGAGTGAGCTGTGTGAGTCCCCGCAGCAGGTGGAACTTCTGCAGCGCCAGATCTTCCGGCTGGCCGTGCGCGCGATACCATTCGCCAGCAATGATCGAAATGATCGGATCAAACAGACACCACTGCGCTTCGAAACCTTTCTTCAAGAGTTGGTCGCGGGCCGACTGATCTTCGCTGTAATCGGTCGAACGTTTTTCAGCACTGACCAGCGTGCGATAGTCGGCACACCAGTAGGAATCTCCCAGGTAGCGTCGAATGCCATAAGGCCCCGCCAGTTGGTCACTCACATTGGCCACAATGGTGCGGGCCATGGGCTCTGTTGTCACCTGCAGCGGCCAGATCAGGAAGAGCAGAGCCGCATCGACAGCGCGTGCTTTTCTCGAATTCTCCTGCCGACATTCATAGGGCAAAATTCGGGCGAGTGCGTCTTCACCACGATGCACTAATTGACTGCAGAACTCCGACGTCGCACCCCGGCCAGCCGTGCGGAACTTAGGGTGTTCATCGAGAATGACAGCCCACTGCTTGAGAGCCGCCACGACAACACCGATGCTCGAAGCCTCGACTTTGCGTTCTTCTTCCCAGTGGCCACTGTCTTCATCGGTCGTGTAATCAATAGCTTGGAAGTAATGCGGGAACTCATTGAGCAAGGCGGCTTGTTCGATGGAAAGCTCGAGTTGCCCGGTGGTCGCGAGCCGGGAAGTGAG
Source organism: Planctopirus hydrillae (assembly GCF_001707835.1). Taxonomy (GTDB): domain Bacteria; phylum Planctomycetota; class Planctomycetia; order Planctomycetales; family Planctomycetaceae; genus Planctopirus; species Planctopirus hydrillae. Next base: position 54,628 of record NZ_LYDR01000116.1, on the reverse strand, counting down.
CCAGAGAAAATAGCCCAGGGCATCGTTCTGGGCGTGAGACCACGACTCGCTGTTTTCGGTCAAAGTTCTCCCATTGAAGCGAATGTGCGGCCGCTGCTGGATCTGATCGGGAGTGGTTCGCCCTTCGATCATATTCACCAGTCGCTGCTTCTGCGTCGCAAAGAATGCCAGAAGTGCCTGCACATCCTGGACGGCGATGGTCTGTTCACCCCAGAGAAAATGGCCATGGGCCACATGCACGTTGTCCCGCACCCAGACGTTCTGATAGCCCGTCAGATGAAAGTCATCGGCGGCCGATGTCGCTGCTGCAAAGAGACCTGTCTCCAGCCTCGGGAAGTGGAAGGTTCCCTGCTCGATGAGCAAGTCTTCCACGGCTTTCACTTGCCCGTAAGTCCATGTGTCATCGATCGAGGCGGGCAATAGCGCAGCGATTTCCGGGAGCAAAGTTTGGGCAGGAGCGGGTGCAGGCATTTTGTGCAGGAACTTTCCAGAACGAGGCCAATACGAGTGTTGCCACAGGGCGGGTTATGACAGCCGATGGGTAAATTCCCACGCCATCGGCCTCTCGTCATATTGAGGAGTTCAGCGGGATCAAAACGAGGGGGCCGTATGCAGACCGAAGGCGTTTCCTTCTGTATCGATCCCTGTGGCGATGAAGCCGTACATGCCAATCGATGTTTTGGGCATCATCAGCTTGCCACCGGCCGCTTCAATGCGCCCAGCTTCGACAGCGCAGTCTTCGCAACTGAAGTAGATCATGGTGCTGTTTCCTCCGGCTGACATGCCTTCCATTTTGCATAAAGCCCCCGAGGCTCCCGGGCCGTCCATCGACATGGGGAAGGTCATCATCTGCAGATTGTCGACCGGGCTGGGCAACTGATCGAGCTTTGTTCCGAGGACGGTCTGATAAAAAGCCGTCGCGCGGTCGAGATCATCGACATAAATTTCAAACCAGCAGCCAGGATTTGGACGCACAGGAGACCTCCTTCATCAACGGGAACCCAGGGAGTCGGGAACAGCGAATGTTCCATCACAACGCCCGCGACAATAACTGCGCCACCCGATCATTGCCAAAGAGTTTTTGTCACCTCATGACAGTTTGCGACATTACCGTGATAGGCTCACTTCGATAAGTCACGACCAATCAAGTCGGTTTCAAGATTGTTGGAAACTTCTGCCCCATCATTGAATGGCAAATGCGGTATCATCATTGACCATAAACTCCACTGATGAGTTAGTCTCTACACAATGCCCTCCCAGCGAACTTTTTCTGAGTTTCGATGTCGGATTCCCTGTCAGAATTGTGTGAAGGTCGGGAGGATCAGCCGCCATTGGGCTGAAATCTGTTCAGAATCGCTGTAGGACTGAAAGACTGGCCATCATCAGCCGCTATGATCCGCTAGAAGATTTTCCCCCAGCCTGTGGATCGAGCAATACACTGGCTGCTTTGATGAACAACTGTCTGTACGCTCGGAATGGACTGAGCATTTTGACTTGAGGATGATGTGCCTTATCTGCTGTTTCTACTGATCTGTACTGTCTGGGGAGGCAGCTTCATCCTGATGAAGAAGGCCAATCCTGTCCTCGAAGCCATCACAATTGGCGGCTGGCGTGTGGCGGGTGGTGCCATCGCACTGGGACTGATTTTCTGGTGGCTTGGTCCATCTCGAACTCTTCGGAGAAAACATCTGGGGCCACTGGTCATCGTCACTTTACTCGGATTCACCTGGCCTTATGTGGTGCAGCCGTGGCTGGTCGAGCGGAATGGCAGTTTTATCGTGGGTGGAAGTGTGAGCCTCAATCCACTGATGACCATCTTTATTGCCATACCACTTCTGGGTGTCTGGCCCACCCAGAGGCAATTCTGGGGTGTGCTGGCTGCTCTTTCGTTCCTCATTGTGCTCTTCGCTGGCGAGATTCATAAGAACCTGCCATTGCTCGACCTGGCTGTACTGATTTCAGTCCCCTTAGGTTACGCCTTCTCGAATGTCATCATTCGCCGCACGATGAAGGATGCGAATCCTCTCGAATTGACACTGGTCGCACTCGCTGCCGCTGCACTCATCCTGTTGCCACTTGCCTGGTTCACCGAATCTGCGGCCCCGGATGCCACCCGGATCGACTGGATCACCGCGATTGGTGCTGTGGCGATCCTCGGTGTGGCAGGAACGGGATTAGCCATGTATGGGTTCAACATTCTCATTCGCGATCAAGGCCCGCTGTTTGCCGGGATGGTGACGAATCTCGTACCTCTCTGGGCATTTTATTGGGCCTGGCTTGATGGAGAACCGCTCACTTTACTGCAACTGGTTTGTGTCGTCGGTGTGCTGGCCTCGGTTCTCGTGGTGCAGTATCGCGCTGCCGGTGCAAAGTCACCTGCTCACGCTCCGGTTGCGACCTCGGCCATTCCTCCCCTCGAAGTCACAGACGAAGCCAAAGAACTGGTCACAGTTCGCAGCGTGTCGACCAGCATGCCGGCCCCCGCGCGGGAGCAGCTTGCGGCTGGTGGCGAAAATGGCTGAATGGGCCATGATCCCATTTTCGACCTGCTTCTTGGCTTCGCAGGAGTGCCTTGGCCTGAAAAAGCTGGCATGATGAGGAGTGCCGAACAGGACCCACATTCAGCTTGCGAACCTACAGCCGGAAGATCTCATGACCTTTCCACTTTTGCCCCTCAGCTATTGCACCAACGTTCATCCGGCTCAAACTCTCGCTGAAGTGATTCTAGGTCTCGATACCTTCGCCCTTCCTGTTCGCCAGGCCAGCGGTGGCGAACTTGCCGTCGGATTATGGCTGCAGGCCACCATCATCGACGAGTTACTCGCTTCGCCCCAGGCTCTCGAAGAACTTCGCGTGGCGCTTTCCTCACGAAATCTCACCTGCTATACGCTCAATGCCTTCCCGTACGGAAACTTTCACTCCGAGCGAGTCAAAGATCAGGTCTATCTTCCCGACTGGTCGTCTCCCCGGCGGTACGATTACACCTTGAATTGTGCCCGCATTCTGGCGGCACTGCTCCCCGAAGATCTGCAAGGCAGCCTGTCGACATTGCCACTCGCGTTCAAGCCGCATGAACCTACGGGAGATTTTCAAAGTCTCTGCATCCGTCAGTTACTCGATCTCGCCATGGCCCTCGATGACCTGCACGATTCCACAGGCCGCTTGATCCGGCTGGCCATTGAACCGGAACCTCTCTGCCTGCTGGAAACGACGGACGAAGCGATTGCCTTTTTCGAACAGTTGTTTCGTCAGGCGGAAGAGAAGGGGATGCTCTCACAGGCCAGAACGCATCTCGGGTTGTGCTACGACGTCTGTCATCAGGCGGTTGAATTCGAACCTGCCGATCAGGCCATTCACGCCATTGAACGAGCCGGTATTCGCATCAACAAGGTTCATCTGAGCTGTGCGATCGATGCAAGGCAACCTCTCACTCCCGAAGTTCAGGCGGCTCTCAAAAGCTATGTCGAGCCGCGCTACCTGCACCAGACGATTGCCCGCTGTATCTCGGGCGACCGGCAGGAAAGCGGGTTCATTCGCCAGACCGATCTGACGGAAGAATTTCTGGCAGCACCACCACTCGAATTCCAGCAGGCTGAGAGCTGGCGCGTGCATTACCATGTGCCGATTTCGGAAGTTTCGATTGGCCCGCTCTTCACGACGAGGCCGGATCTTGAAGCGGCACTTAAAGCCATTGAGGGTCTTCCCTACGCCCCACATCTGGAAGTGGAAACCTACACCTGGAACGTCCTCCCGGGACAACCCCGGACGGAAGCGATCATCGCGGGCCTGGGAAAAGAACTCGAAACCGCACGAGAGTTGATCGGTATATAAAGAATCACGAGCCGGAAGCGTGAGCGACGGGCATTTGTATGGTCATAACATCTAGTGTAGTTTGCCGCGAAGAAGAGTAGAAGAAAACCCGTCGCTCACGCTTCCGGCTCGTATTAGCAAACGTATGTCAAAGGAAATCGCGCCTTGACTCCACCGCTGGCTTACTTCATCACGTTCACGACGTATGGCACATGGCTGCATGGTCGGGATCCGGGATCGGTGGATCGTCAGCACAATCTTCCTGGCACTCCGTTTGTTGCTCCTGATGCAGAACTGGAAGCTCGTCGACACCAGTCATTACGCCACGCACCTTATCTGCTCGATCACGCTCACCGTGAAGTTGTCCTGAACACGATTCGCGAGGTCTGCGCACATCGTTCGTGGAGTCTTCACGCCGTTCACGTCCGCAGCAACCATGTACATATTCTTCTGACCGCGTCACGACCGCCGGAGAAGGTGATGAGCGATCTGAAGGCGTGGTCGAGCCGTCGATTACGGGAAACCTTTGGCGAAGATGCAGAGCGTGAACGCTGGACTCAACACGGCAGCACGCGATACCTCAACGATACCAAGTCACTGGAAGCGGCGATCGCCTACGTCGTCAACGCACAAGGCGAGCAGATGTCGGTCTACACCCCACGACTCGACCCAAGCGAGCCACAATAGTCAACGAGCCGGAAGCGTCAGCGACGGGTGCTCTTTACTTTTCTTCGTGGCAAATATACTAAATATTATGACAATACAAATGCCCGTCGCTGACGCTTTCGGCTCGTTAATTATACGTCGATTGCTCGTTGACTAGTTATTACCTTTGATTTTCTCGAGCAGGGCCTGGAGTTCTTTGACTTTTTCGGGTTGGTTTTCGGCGAGGTCGCGGGTTTCGCCGGGATCGTCTTCGAGATGAAACAGGCGAGGTCTGGGGAGCTGGCCGGTTTCGGTATTGGTCTGCTGAAAAACAGGCGGGGCTTTGCCGGGCTCAATCAGTTTCCACGAGCCTGCGCGTAAGCCCAGAACTCCCGAGTGCTCCACCAGTTGCTCACGACCTGCCTGTGATTCCCCCAATAATGCGGGAAGGACATCAAGACTGTCATAGGCTTCCTGGGGTGGGACCGGTTGACCCACCAGCTTGCCCAGCGAGGCCATAAAATCGATCTGGCACATCAACGCTTTTGATGTCCCTGGTTGAATGCGGCCCGGCCAGCGCACGATGAAGGGAACGCGAGTTCCCCCTTCATAGGCACTATATTTACCACCTCGATAACAGCCAGCCGGTTGATGATGGCTCAGCTTTGTGACGGCTTCGTCTTTGTAACCATCGTCGACGACGGGGCCATTATCGCTGGTGAAAATCACCATCGTCTCGTCATCAATTCCTAAGGCTGCGAGCTTCTCGATCACCTGACCCACACACCAATCCATTTCGACGATCACGTCGCCGCGCGGGCCCATGCTGGTGCTGCCCACAAAGCGGGGGTGAGGCAGGCGGGGAACGTGAATATCGTGCAGCGAAAAGAACAGAAAGAACGGCTGATCCGCATGGCGAGCCCGATGATCCGTCATGAACTGGAGTGCTTTTGAGGTAAAGACATCGGCCATCTCCTGATCGTTCCAAAGAGCGGCCTTGCCACCTGTCATATAGCCAATCCGGCTGACGCCATTAATAATCGTCATGTCGTGACCGTGGCTCGGTTTCATGACCGTGAGCAATTCCGGATGCGATTTCCCAGTGGGTAAGGCAGGATCAATCGGTTTGCCGAACTGGACTTTAATTGGGTCATGGGGGTCAAGATTGACGACACGATCCTGCTCGACGTAGACACAAGGGACTCGATCTCCCGTGGCGGCCATGATGAATGATTCATCAAAACCGACTTCGAGAGGACCAGGCTTGATGACGCCGTTCCAGTCGAGCTTTTCGTCTCCTAATCCCAGATGCCATTTCCCGACGACGCCTGTGCGATAGCCCGCTTTTTGAAGTGTCGAAGCGAGAGTGCGGCGGCCCGGTTCAATAATCAGCCGGGCGTCGCCGGGAAGAACTCCAGTCCCTTTTTTCCGCCAGGCATATTCGCCTGTGAGCATGGCATAGCGCGAGGGAGTGCAGGTCGCCGACGGTGAGTGGCCATCGGAAAAGTTGAGTCCCTCGCGAGCCAGTCGATCGACATGCGGCGTTTTGACCAGCGTGGCACCATTGCAACTGATGTCGCCATAACCCAGATCGTCCACATAGATGAGCACGATGTTGGGTCTGGAAACCTGGGGCTTTCCTGTGGTTTCAGCAGCCAGAACTGAAGGATCTTCCCAGTGGAATGCCAGGCATAAAGCCAGAGCACATAGAGTCAAGAGCCGTTGTTTGAGATTCATGAAGTTCCCGTCCTGCAGTCGGTATTCTCACGGAAGATCTGATTGATCATAACCATCACCTCGACCCGTTGCATAAAGCATTCGGGCATGAGGCGAGGCTTGAATTCTGGGTGGCTGTTGTCAAACGTCCTCGTTTGCCGCCAGTTGATTGGACACTGATCGCTTTTGAGAAACAGCCTTGAAATTCATACGTGCATGTTTCGGATGCATTCGTGCTGGCAACGCTAAGTTGTTGGGGGCGGAAGAAGATATTCGACCTCAATCACCCGGCGGTATGAAAGTATGAATTTGAAAAGCGCAAAGACCACGCCCTTCCGCAAAGCCTGCAGGGTCGTGCCACCCAAGGTCGTGTGAAGCGTAATGACAGAACACAGGCATGGCACAGAGATCGCTGGCAGGCGGGCGGGCTATTTGCTGTGGGTATCATCTGAGAAGAGGCCGAAGCCGGCGATCTTGCCATCTTTCATGATGATCTGCTGCTTGGCTTTGCGGGCGACGGAGTTTTCGTGCGTCACCATAATGATCGTGCGGCCCTCGGCATTGAGTTCGCCCAAAAGCTGCATGATTTCCTGTTCGGTCGTGGAATCGAGATTTCCAGTCGGTTCGTCAGCGAGAATGATTTCGGGATCGTTAATGAGTGCACGCGCGATGGCGACACGCTGCTGCTGACCACCGGAAAGCTGGAATGGTCGGTGATCAAGACGCTCGGCTAATCCCACACGTCCTGCCAGATCCAGACAACGATTCATATCGGACGAACTGATAGTGCGCTGATGGGTGCGGTAGTGCAGAGGCACCTGAATGTTTTCCAGCACCGTGTATTGCGGGATCAGATTGTACGACTGAAAAATAAAGCCAATCAGCTTGTTGCGAATTTCAGAAAGCTGATCGTCATCGAGTTCGCTGACATCGTGACCAGCGAGAATGTAATGTCCATCGGTGGGACGATCGAGAGCCCCCAGCAGGTTGAGCATAGTGCTCTTGCCGCTTCCGGAGGAACCCATGATGGCTACATAATCGCCTTCTGGAAAATCGACAGAGACCCCGCGCAAGGCCCGCACCAGGTGCTCGCCCAGTTGGTAAGTCTTGTGAATGTCAATTAATCGGGCGGCATACTTCATGCGGAAATGTTTTTCGAAATCGTTGCCAGGGATGAGATCCAGCAGCGGGCTGAGATTGTGGTAATGGCTTGGGGAAATCGTTGATGAATTGAACTCTCTCCAGCGGATGCAAATCGCTGATCGATGCCGGGCGTTACTTCGTGGCGGCGGGCAATGGCAGAGCGGGTGCCTGGCGATTTTCTGATGACTTCACATCTGGTTCCGCAGGTTTTGTCTCGACTGGAAAATCGGCAGGGCCACGGGTACCAGCAGTCCCTTCATTCCGGGGACGAGCCCGATCGGCATCGAACTGGGAAGCATCCGGACGCCCGCCTTGTGGTCGGCCAGATTCACCAGCACTCGTTGGACCCATGCCTGGCTGACCACTTCCTCGCTCACCAGCGCCGCGCTGACCAGGAAGACCAGGCCCACCCGGGATCATGGGGCTGGAACCATCGGCACCTTCTGGCCCACCGGGGCCGCGACGCTCACCACCCATACCTCGCGGGCCACCTGGACGGCGTGGGCCACCTTCGGCCGACTGTTCTGCTTCCTTCTTCGCGAGTTCGTTTTCGAGCTGACCCACTTCTTTGGCGAAGAGCGTTCGAGGATTCATGACCACTTTCTCGCCATCGGTCAGTCCTTCTTTAATCTCGATCTGACGTTCGTTGGTGCGACCGATTTTCACCGTTCGCCGCTCGTACTTATCGCCACTTCGTACCCAGGCGTATTGATCGCGACCGATCGTCACGATGGCCTGGACGGGAGCCAATAGCACATCGCTCAGTTCAGCCACAATGATCTCGATATTCGCGGAAAGACCCGGCCGGAGTTTGTTCACCTTCTCGACGGCATCGGTAAGCCGGACACTGGCTTCGTATTCTTTCACGTCGCCGCGAGAGAACGAACTGTTCGACAGTGGTACTGAAGAAACAGTATCGACCACACCACCAAAGACTTCGCCCGCATAGGCATCGATGCGCACGCGGACGGGCAAACCTGTCTTAATGAGGCTGATACGGCTTTCATGAATACGGGCATTGACCTTCATCGCATCGTAATCGGGGAGATTGATAATCGCCTGACGTTCACGAACCACAGCCCCTTCTTCAATGACAGGAGCGTCCGAGCGCCGGGGATCACGGGCATTGGCCCAGACGACCTGACCATCCTGAGGTGCACGGATTGTGCAGGCTTCGATCTGTTTGACAATGCGTTCGTACTTGTCCTTCTCGACCTTGAATGTCAGTTCGCACTTGGAAAGTTCGGCCTGCTTCTGAGAAAGAGCAGCGACAGATTTCCGCTTGACACGCTGGATTTCCCGCTCGAACTCTTTGGCATTGGCCTGCAACTCTTCGAGCGTGCGCACATAGGTGAAATCTTTGAGCACCTTGAGCTTTTCTTCGGCCACCTTTAAATCGATCTCGGCTTTTGTCACGGCAATCCGTTCGGCTTCGAGATCGTTCTGACTGCGATAGCCTTTTTGGGCCATCCGCCGCACGAAAGCCTGAGACTCTTCCGCACGAGAAAGGTTTTCGCGGGCCAGAGTGACTGCTCCGGAGAGTTCATTGACCTGTTGCAGAAACTCGCCTTCTTCGAACTTGCGCAAGTCGAGAAGTGCCAGCGAGAGCTTCAGTTCGGCAGCCGCCACATCGCTCTCATTTTGAGTCTTCTGGATCTCGACATTTTCCTGGGCTTGTGAAAGGAGCGCTTCGGCCTGAGTGAGACTGATCTTTTGCGTGGTTTCGCGATCCACCAGAGCCGAAGAATCGAGTTCGCAGACGATATCCCCTTCTTTCACGAAGGTTCCTTCGGGGACAATGCTGATGATTGTTGTCGAGCCTTCCACCTGACAGGTGAGGATGGCATTGCGGGCACTGTCGAGCGTTCCCGTTTCCGTGACGGTGACCTGCAGATCGCCTTTGCGAACGGGAGTGGTCATCACCCCGTCTTCGGCTTCATCAGGGGCGGCTTTGATCATCCCGAACTGTGGGAACGCGAGCGCGCCACCCACTCCGGCTGCCAGCAGGAGTGTCAGTGCGATCCATTTGCCCCAGCCCCCTCTGCGCTTCTTGGCCAGTTCCCGTTTGGGTGCTTCGACCGTCGAAGACCGGATGGGTGCTGCCGGCGCTGTGGGCGGGCTCTTCGAAGGCGACTTGCCGGATGGTGTCAGAGTTTCGCTGGTCGAAGCTGCTGTTCGCTGTGGAGCCGTTTCCGTATCCACTGACCGCGGCGACGACGCCGGGTGCAGGGAGGCTGATTCGCCCAGTTCGAACCCGGGAACTTCGCTCCCGCTGGAGGAGCTCTTCAGTTCCCACGGAGACGAGGAGTGCGGCTGTTGGGGGGAGGCTGGCGGTGTCATAGGCGGGCTCGTTGTTATCAGATGCGGCAGGAGATGTCCGGTTCTGGTAGATTTCGTCAATCCAGATTCCCCGTTCATCCACCTGCATGATATCCATGTCACGGTAAATGTTAATGCGATTCCGTTCGTAATCGACCCAGATTCCAATCAAGTCGTTCTGAGCACCCAGAATCGCATTCAAGGCATTCAGCAGGTTCAAACCTGTATTTCCGCCCTGATTGGTACGACCGGCATTCCCGGCGGCAGCCGCATTCGTCGGAGCGTTATTGTTCTCAATAGCAAGATCGAGCTGCATGGCCGAAAAACGGAGCGTTTGCCGGGCTGTTTCGAAGTTTTGCCTCAAAACCGACAGTTGCCGCCACTCGGCACGAACATCTGCTTTTACATCGTCTTCCAGAGCCATGTACGCACGACGGGCTCTCTGATAATTAATCTGCGATTCGCGATAATTGTTCCGCTCAATAATTTGATCAAGTGGCGCAGTCACCTGAACGCCTGCACGGTACTGGCTGTTTGTCCCGCGGAAATCGAACGGTTTATTCCCGCCCGATGTTCCAATATCTCCTTCTGCCACCAGATTGACCTGTGCCTGGAGTCGGTTGGCAGCCACTTCCATCTGCCGCCGGCTGTCGACCACAAAGGCCCGCTGGTTCATGAGATCGAGCCGGTTCTCCATCGCCAGTTCGACCACCTGATCAAAACCGAGATCGAAATCGGCCAGCTTGATCAGCTCGACTCTTAAACCCAGTTGAACCACTTTCAGACTCTGTGTCACCTGTAATAAATCTTCGCGGCAGTTCTTAATTTCAAAAACCGCATCCTGCCATTGTGCAGGTGTCCACGGAGTATTGGCTGGTCGGCTGCGGACAATATCAATACGTTCTCGAATACCGGCGAAATCTTTCAGTTGTGAGGCAAAAATCTGTGCGTCACGCTCGAGGTTCTTGCGGTATTGTTCCCGTTGATTCGGCGTCGGCAAATGGGCCAGTCGATAAGCCTCGTTCGCTGCCACACGTTCAAAATCGATACGAACCGTCTCCAGGCTGTCTTTCTCAATGCGATCCATCATCTCATCGAAGAGGCTGGTGACACGCTCCAGCGTGGCCACATCGACGACGGAATCATCCAGCAGGCTGACATCATTCACGAAAGCGATCACTTCGTTTTCGCGGGCATTCAGCAGTGGATCAATCAACTCGAACTGTTTGAGAATATCGGTCTTGATCGAGATCTGAAAATCGGTCGGAACGCCGAGCTGCAGTTTGAACTGATCGAGATTGTCCTGAAAGGAACGTTCGGCCGAACGGAGTGCGTTTTCGGAGTTCGCCAATCGCGTGACGAGCTGTGCGATATCGAGGCTGATGGTTTCTGTCTCGAGCTGACGGTACGCATTGTTGATCGCTTCACGCCAGGCAGTGCTGGTGGAGAGTGCCATCAACCGATCACGCATTTCGGCAGTCATCGGGCCGCGCCAGCCCACTTCTAATCGAGCCGGGTTCAACACGAGTTGTGCGGCAAACTCAGCGGGGGGATTGAGATCGACAGGGAATGGCTCAACACGCTGCAGGAAGACCTGCGGCTTGGCCGAGTTCAAAGCCCGCAATCGTTCGACCTGCACAATCAACGCCTGAATGTTGTCTTTCTGGTTACGCACCTGCTGATACTGACGCAAGAGCCCCAGAAAGCCGCCACCCGGCCCGTTGATGACGGTATCGCTGAAGAAGATCTTCCGATAGCGTGCCAGAGTTCGGACAGAGTAGAGGACCTGACGCTCCTGCTGCGTCAGGTTTTCCATGACCACTTTTCGACCCGCCCCCAGAAGCAGAGGCTGCACCAGCGAATAACTCAATACCGAGACGCTGGCTGTCTGATTAGGCCCGGAGAAGAGCCACAAGGTATTGTTCGTTAACTCAGCCACCCACTGGCCCCCGGTGGGGAGCAACTGGCTGACTCCAAAGCGCCCGTTCGTGGCGAGGTTGTTGGGCCCGCCGGGAGTATTGCGATACTCCAGCCCGCCGTTCGGTTCACCACTGAAGCCCAGATAGCGCACGCTGAACTGGAACTGCTGAAATGTCAGATCCAGTGCCGCGAGATAGACATCTTCAATAATCGACTGATAGGTGCGGTTATTCAGATTCGCCAGTTCAATCGCCTGCTCCAGAGTGAGTCGATCAATGGTCGGAACCTGCCGTCCTGTCGTGATGGGATCGTCGGTCGTCTGAGCGACCTGAGCATCGGCATTGGCTCCCGGCAACATCGCGGGCATGTTCCCCTCGTTCGCTGCAGGTGCAGCACCAGGAACTTCCGGGAACGGGTCAGCATTGGGAACGGGTGGGACAGGTGGTGGTGGCAATTCCGCCCCGCCCTGAGCCACTTCCATCACTTCATGGTTCACCAGTTGAATGGCTGATTTTTGTGCCGGTGCTTTCGATCCTGCACCCAGCGCTGCGATTTGACCAGCCGCCGGCGTGCCCTGGGCTGATTGACCAGGCGTCATGCCATTGGGTGTGTTCATCGGAAGCGGGCCGGGTGTCTCTTCGTCGAGTACGTCGGCCGCCTGTTTTTCCGTGGCGAGAAACTCATTGCTTTTCCCGGGAATCATCTCCGGTGAGAAGCCAAAGTTCGCCAGCCATTGCGGGTTTTCGACGGTGAGCGATTCACCCAGCTTGTGCCAGCTTTTGTAGCCATTCCACCCGCTGGCGCGCACCATGTACTGTGCTGCAGCAGGATCATCCGGCGGCAAAGGTTCATGATCCGGGTCAAAGGGATCAAAGAACCGACTGCGAGGATCTGCTTCGACGGTCACTCGCGGCAGATCCCAGCGCGGATCGCGCGTCTTCTTGAGCACTTCGTTGTAAGTGTCGAAATCAGCCTGAGTCCGCCAATAGTTCCGCGAGCAGCCTGTGCACAGGCTCAGCAGCAGTGCGGAACTGAGCACAGCGACAATGGCAGCGCGTGTTGAAAGCCCTGCTGTTCGCGCGGGACGAGGCCCGTATTTTGCTCGCGACTTGTTCGACATCAGGAAGCCTCCCGTCGCCAGAATCTGGCTGCTGGGAGTGCAGGAACTTCTTCCGGACGCACTTCCCTCAAGATCGATTTCAGCCAGATTCCCAGTTGGATTTTTCGATCTTCCCCCAGACTGCGGAAGCACGATTCGGCCCACCGCTGACGGACATGCTCGACCACGTTCCACAGTTCGAGACCAGCCGGTGTCAAACAGAGTAATCGCTTGCGGCGATCACCCTTGGGTGTAATGCGTTCAAGAATGCCGTCGGCCTGCAATCGATCGACCAGCATCGAGATGTTCGATTCCGACTGCATGAGCAGCCGGGCCAGTTCTGTTTGCAGGAGTCCATCGGGATGGCGATCCACCAGCAGCTTCATCAGCCCGTGGCGCGCCTCAGTCATGTTCCATTCGCCGAGTTGAGAATCCAGCTCCATTTTCAACACATGCGATGTGCGAAAGAGCAGCTCCAGCACCTGGTCTGCCGAGAGCATGGGAGTGATCGGGAGATGTTCCACGGGACAATTTCCATTTTCAGAGCAGGCGCATGGATCACCTCGGCAGTTTTTGCCGTACGCTGCGATCAATGCCCTTCAGCCCTTAACATTTCGGCCCCCAACCCTTCGTAACTGAAGGAAAATCGAGCGCAATCGGTACTCTCGACCAGCCGTGCTTGATTCGATCTGCCAATTCGGCCACAACAACGGCTCAAGAATCGCCGTTTTTTGTGTTGAGCCATTTCGGTAAACTTAGACTTTTCGGTGTACGATGCCTTGCCAGTACACCCTTGCCTGCTCGGAAAGTATTTCTATGTCGACGGATCCGACGACTCCTCCTGTTGCACCAACCAACTTCATCCACGAGATCATCGATGGCCATAACGCCACCGGGCGCTTCGGCGGAAAAGTGCACACCCGCTTTCCACCAGAACCCAATGGCTACCTGCACATTGGCCACGCCAAGTCGATCTGCCTCAACTTCGGCATCGCCAAAAAGTACGGCGGCAAATGCAATCTCCGCTTCGACGACACGAACCCCACGAAAGAGGACATCGAGTATGTCAACTCGATCCAGGAAGACGTCCGCTGGCTGGGCTTTGAATGGGACGGCCTCTACTACGCGAGCGATTACTTCGAGCAGATCTACCAGTGGGCCGAGCTGCTCATTGAAAAGGGGAAGGCGTATGTCGACAGCTCGACACTCGACGAGATTCGCGAACAGCGCGGGACAGTGACTCAGCCCGGTATCGAGAACCAGTATCGCAGCCGGTCGGTTGAGGAGAACCTGGATCTCTTCCGCCGGATGCGGGCTGGTGAGTTCCCGGATGGTGCGCATGTGCTGCGGGCGAAGATCGATATGGCCCACACGAACATGCTGCTGCGCGACCCGGTCATCTATCGCATCCGGCACGCTCATCATCACCGCACAGGCGATGCCTGGTGTCTATACCCGATGTACGACTTCGCACATGGTTACAGCGATTCGATTGAAGGGATCACTCATTCGATCTGCACGCTCGAATTTGAAATCCACCGGCCACTTTACGACTGGCTGATTGAAGCCGTTGGAATCTATCACCCGCAGCAGATCGAGTTTGCCCGACTGAATCTCACCTACACCGTCATGAGCAAGCGAAAATTGCTCGAACTGGTCGAGGCGAAGATTGTGAGCGGCTGGGACGATCCCCGCATGCCGACCATCGCTGGTATTCGCCGGCGTGGCTATACACCGGCTGCGATGCGCGACTTCTGCGAAACGATTGGGGTCACCCGATTTAACGGGATGACCGATCTCGTGGTGCTGGAGAATGCCGTCCGGAATGATTTGAACAAATCGGCCCCGCGTGTGATGGGTGTGCTCAAGCCATTGAAAGTGGTGCTGACCAACTATCCCGAAGGTCAGGTCGAAGAGTTCGACTGCATCAATAACCCGGAAGATCCTGCGGCTGGCAGCCGGAAGGTGCCATTCAGCCGGGAGCTGTATATCGAGCGGGATGACTTTATGGAAGATCCTCCCAAGCAGTTCTTCCGCCTGGCTCCCGGGCGCGAAGTGCGGCTGCGCTGGGCCTATGTCATCAAGTGCGAAGAGGCGGTCAAAGATCCCGCAACAGGCGAGATTGTTGAGCTGCGCTGCACTTATGATCCCGAGACCAAGGGAGGAAACACACCCGACGGGAGGAAGATCAAATCGACGATTCACTGGGTTTCGGCCCCGCATGCATTAAGTACCGAAGTGCGGCTCTACAGCCCGCTGTTCACCGTGGAAGATGTGTCATCGATCCCGGAAGGTGAAGATTGGAAGAACTACTTAAGCCCGACTTCGCTGGTGGTGATTCCCGATGCCAAGCTGGAACCGTCGGTGAAGACACAAGCCACCGGCTACCGCTGCCAGTTTGAACGCCTGGGCTACTTCTGCCTCGACCCCGACACCACGATTGAGAAACTGGTCTTCAACCGCACTGTCACCTTGAAGGATGAATGGGCCAAGATCCAGAAGAAGGGCGGCTGAGCCGTTTGTGGAGTGCCATTTGTAGGGTGCATGAAGTCCCCGGAATGCACCAACATCAGTGTTCCCACGTAGGGCAGGCCCCCGCCTGCCGATTCCCTCACCAACGAGCCGGAAGCGTCAGCGACGGGCACTCGCATTTGTGATCTCGCCATTGCGAGCGGGAGGGATTCAAGAAAGATGTTCTGGTTCGGAGGGGCGTTGGTTCGGCGGGGTGTGAAGAAGTGCTTCTGGTTGTGGAGTGATGAAGAAGTCATGTCCGTCGCTGACGCTTCCGGCTCGTAGCACTTTCGGCTTGTATAGTGTGTGAGTCACGTAGGGCAGGCTCCCGCCTGCTGATCCTTCTGATAGGGTACAGGAATGGGATTAATTTATTTTCTCTTCGTTTCCGCTGATGCTAGGATTCTGGCTGTGCAATTTGCGACCTAACGCGATCCACCGCGGGACATCAAATGGACATTATTAAGGCTTTCCTGACATACTGCGCGGCGGGGATTCTCCTCTACCTCGGCTGGACGATGGCTCAAGGACCTCGCCTAGCCATGCTGGGTTACCAAGTTCCCGGAATGTCATCTGAAGGCGCTCTCGTCTTGAACGTCTTATGTGGTTTGATGGCGATCGGATTGTGGTTGCTGGCTCTCTGGCCGCTATCAGCCGCCTGGCAAATGACCTTCGCGACTCGAAAAATGCGGGGGAATCGACCCAAGCCTGTTTCAATGGGAGAAATCCAATCCGGAATCGTGACTAGGAAATATCTCAATGTCCAATTGTCGCAAATCACCGGAATTGGCTGGATTCTCGGATTCGTCTCAATACTGTCTGTGATAAGTCTGGTGGAACTTGGGCGATGGCTGTTTGGTGTGGATTGGAATGATCCGGCGATTCAAAGGATCCCGCGACTTCTGAAGATGGTTGGTGCTTTGGCAGCAATCGCGGGAGCAATCGCAGTGTATGCCGCAGGCTACTGGATACTCGAACGGATGGGAATCACCGTTGTCGAGCGTGATCAACAGGGTTCACCTCGTGGTCCCACCAGGAAGAGAAAGAAAAAACGACCGTTAGGACCTCCTTTGGAGGAGTTGTAAGCCTGTTCCAAACTGAGTAGCGAGCAGCCTAACTGTCGAGAGTTATTGGCACCGCATGAAGCTATGAACTGGAGGAAAGTTGCATAGAGCCACCGCCGCTCTATACAAGTCGCGTCGATCCGGCAGGCGGGAGCCTGCCCTACATCAACAAAAATTGCAGATGTCAGGGCTTCAATATGCCAGAACGAAAGCTGACAGATCGGGAAATTCAGTTTATCGCAGCTCTGATTGAGAATATATTTTTGGTTTGCGGGATGCTTCTCACAATGTCTTATATCGACGAGGAGCATCTCCCTCTGGTGAGTCCGCTATTCCGAAATGGAATTCTTTTTCTATTGCTGATGGCCATCTTCCTGGGTAGCGATTTTGTGAGAGAGAGGATTGTCTCGAACATCATCCGGAAGAGGAATCGTTGACCCGCATTGTGTGGCACGGCCCTGAGGTCTTCCGAAGGGCGTGGGTGTTGTGCGTTACCATTAAAGCCCACGCCCTTTCACATAGCCTTCATGCGCGTGCCACACGCCCTGCGCGATATGTCGTGGGCATGCGTTGAACTGCTAGAAGAGGATGGTACGTTGCCGGGCTGGATTGCGGAAGAGGCAATGCACGATTCCTACGATAGCTATCGAAAATGACAACTCGAACGGACGGAAGCGGTATGAAGTTGATCTATGGAAGTCGTTGGTTTCGGGCGAAGCATCGGATGACTGAAGTTTGGGACGAAGAACACGCGATGCGAGCTCATTTGGAGAAGCGTCCTTATGCGGTCTTGATTGAGGATGGATACGTTCTTCGCTGTTTTTTAGAAATCGATAGGGATTACGTCGGTGTCGGCTTTTTGGATGAGCATAAGAGAGAGTTTCTGAGCTACCAGTTTCAGGAGGTTGAAGCCGGGCGTCTTTTTCTCACTATGGCAAACTATCGAAAATTCGAAGGCGAGGGCGACCATACCATAGAAGGGACGACGTACTACTTCCGAATGGACGGTGGCTTAACTATAGAGACGGAAGATTTTTCGACCGCTGTGGTTTCTACCAAGAAGACACAAGTGAATGTCGACGGGAACTGGGAAGGTTATCCGGAGTTTGGCAACTATAACTCCATCACTCGAGTGAATCGATGATTCAGTGGCGGGTGTACCTTTAACTATAGGGTAAGTGCTTGTCTGCCGACGCTACTGAATCAAAGGACGACGATCCGTATGAGTGTTTGGATGCCATGCTCGAAGACCACTCCCGGGCGCAAGGCCTTCAGGGCATGCCCAAGTGGGGTTGAGAGCGTCTCGTTGGGTTTGTTGTAAAGGTCGGAGCTTCATAGGCAGGCGGGAGCCTGCCCTGCATGTTACGGCAGGCAAGATATACAGAATGATAGCACTGCTCAGTCCCCCAGAAACTGGGTGTAGAGTGTGCGGGCGAGGGTGGGGTCTTCGGTTCCTTCGATGTAGGTGCGGCGGTCTCTGAAGATCGTCAGTTCGCAGTTGTAGCCGGTGGGCTTGAAGCGGAGTAAATAGGGGTTTGGTCGAACATCGCCCAGGGGAGCCAGTTGATGGGCCAGCAGGTGGAGATCGAGTGGGCGGGGATGGGCAGGGCTGATTTGTACGGCGTTGCGGCCGCAAAGGACTGTCGTTTGTGACGTCTGCTGGCCGCTGAGCCACAATCGCTCGCCTTGCTGGCAGGCCCGGCAATCGCTCGTTTCGCGTAAACGTGACAGATCCATCGCGCGGATCTGACCACTCCAGGCATCGACCAGTTTCAATTGTGAGCCAAGAACTTCTCTTTCGCCCAGAAGGATCTGTATGGCCATCATGGCTTGCAGGGATGCGACGAGATGGACAGCCGGCCCGGCGACGCCGACGGCATCGCATGTGGCGGGGGTGGTGGCAGACGAGGAAGTTTGTCCGGAAGCGTCGGCATCATCGACCGGGTTGACGAGGCAGCGAAAGCAGGGTGTGTGAGGCGGATGAATGGCCATGGCCTGGCCGCTGGTGCCGACGCAACCGCCATGCACCCAGGGGAGGTTTCGTTCGAGAGCGGCATCATTGAGGAGGAGACGGAGTTCGAAGTTGTCGGCTCCATCGATGACCAGATCGACGCCTGCCAGTAATTCGAGAATGTTCTCGGGGCGGATGTCGGCCACGATGGGTTCGAGTGTGATTTCGTGATTGATTTCGCCCAGGTGGCGGGCCGCTGCTATGGCTTTGGGGATGCGTTCGCGGGCGTCGGCTTCGTCGTAGAGGGATTGCCGCTGGAGGTTCGTGAGATCGACAAAATCGCGGTCGATCAGGCGTAGGGTACCGACTCCAGCGCGAGCCAGGAGTTCGGCAGCGCAGCTTCCGAGGGCCCCCAGACCCAGTACGGCGACCACGGCCTGGGAGAGACGCTCCTGCCCAGTCGTTCCAAATTGTGGCAACAGCATCTGACGGTGATAGCGGCTGAGGTTCTGCATACAGCCATTGTGCCAGTTTCTGGCTCTCTTTTCACATAACTGTGCTGATGTGATGTTGGGCTTGATGGATCGAAACTGTGTGATGGGGGTCGGATGTCTGCATCCCACACCGGGTCCAGCAACTTCACCAGCACGAATGCATCCGCAGTGATCCTCAACAACTCCCCATCAGGATGGCCACGCGCGACTCAGGTCCAATGACCAGAGGCAAACGAGGATGTCTGACAACCAGACCACGGGTGGCTCGTCGCGAAATCGAGGAAAGTTGCCTCTTGCTTTAACATCAAGGAATCTGCATATTTGCGGAACATTTCATTGCGATTCTCCTTTCTTTGCACCGGTCCTGCGACTTGGATTCATCCACAGGACATGGCTTCCGCGAACCCTGTCTGATCATTTCGGAACACTGATATGATGTGCATTCGCACTCTCCAGAGACTTCAATTCCAACTGGGAATCAGGCCTTCAATCCGCACCTGTCTGGCAATGTCCCTGGCCTTGATGTCGGGATTGATGATGTCAGGCTGCTCGACGAGAGAGTCACCGAATGGAGCGTATCAGAAGCTCGTTAACGGTGTCCGGAGTGAAAACTTCCAACTGGTCGTGGATAGCCTGTCGACGGAAACTGTCAACAACACGCTCGATACCATGCTGCGAGCGCTCCGGCCACAGATTGCGATTCTCGGTTTGACTGGCCCAGGCCGGGAGTTTATCGACATCTTCAAGAAGTACGGCGTCGATCTCCAGAAGTTAGATCCGGGAACCTCCAATACCCAGATTGTCGAGCGACTCACCGATCGATACCAGTGCCTGGTCGATGTGCTGGGTTTCAGTTACCGCCTGCAAAAACAGAATCCTGGCGGAGCGGCTGCGCTGGCGTCGTTCTCCCGCATCGGCCAGGATCCGAACACGACGTTGGCCAACATCAAATACGATGGTGATCGTTGTACGGCTGAAGCCCGCTATACCGTCGACGGCAAGAAGTATCGTGAACCACTGAATTTTGTGCGGCAAGGAGGCACCTGGCGTATTGCACAGGTTCCTTCAACACCAGATACCCTGGCCTCTCGTGGCCCGGTCTCGGGGAATCAGGCTGTCGCCGTGTCTACCAATTCAGCTCCTGCGCATGGAACGCCTCAGGGCGAGCATGGTGCTCCCGAGATGCAACTCGCTCAAGCGACGCCCGGCACCCCTTCCGGCGGACACAATGAGTCGGCAGCTCCAGCCCCACATGCTGCTCCTGCGGCAAGTCCTCCTTCAACACCGGCAGGTCATGGAAGCGAGACACCGGTTCCCATGCCACTGCCGGAACAGGCCGCCACTCCGCCAGGTCATACTCCTGAAGGCCAGGCCCCGGGAGGGAATAACATCCCCAGGCCACAGACTCCCAATGGTCATGGCGAAATGGCTAATGCACCAGCCGGCCTACCACCGGCTGGTGAAGGAAATAATCCTGCCAACCCCGGCGGCGCGAATCCGGGTGGAGCAGTTCCGGGTGTTGACGGCCAGAATCCTGCCAACGGCATTCCTCAGGCACCCACCTTTCCTCTGGGGACAGCCGAATATGCCGTACAGAAAATCTGTCTCTCCGTGGCAGCAGGTCAATACACGGGGCTGGATGGCGTGATCAGCGAAAAGGCCGATGGCTTGCTGGCACAGATTCGAGACGGTGCCGTATCGGAAGATGAAATCCAGAGCCTGAAAAAGCGATTTGGTGAAGTTCGACTGCTCAGTGTGAAACCCAAGGGAGGGACGCGCACGGTCACCTTGCAGAATACGTCGGGAGAATCGTTGGTCTTCACACTGGCCAAGGAAGACGAAATTTTTCGCGTGAAAGATCTGGATATCAAACAGCCTGCCAGTGCCAAACGCAAAAAAGCGGGCTAATGACACACCGGGCTGGTCACACAGTCTCCGGTCACACCTCAAATCAGCAAGAACCCGTGAAACAGTGCGCGTGAAGAACGGCGGCTTGGAGCAGGCATGCTCTTCGCAACCAATAATGCGCAACTGTTGCATTGGAAACGCACAAGGTGCTAGAGGTTCCGACGGATGGAACCATCGTCGCCACCTTGAGATCGTCGTGCCTTCCACCTCAGTCAGTGATGATATCCTGATCCGTCCATCGCAAGTCGCACAGGCGGGGATGATTCACTCCGGCAATCTCGTGAAAGAACCAGCGCAAAGGCTGGCGGCCTTTTCCTGTTGTGCAGCCATCGATGATGTTGAAAGCCAGGAACAGGTTCCAGTCTTCAATTGCCTCGAAGAGAGCCTGGAGTCTCTCCTGGTTGTAGGTTCCTTTGGAACTCACCTGCCGCCAGAGGGCAAAGGGTTCATCGTGATACTGCACCATGGCCAGCAGGTCAGCATCGTCACAGAACTCCGCGAGGAACGACCGGGCCAGTGAGGCATGGCTCGCCGGGTGAGTAATTGGCACCCCGGCTTCCGCTTCGGCTTTGAAGGAGTCGTGCGTATGGATCAGCAGCCGTAATTTGTCGATCTCTAAGGGGCTGAGCTTTGGCGCGAGCCGATCCAGATTGGGCTCGATCTCGGCAATATGGGCACGAACCGTCCCCTCCGGATGCCCCGCGCGCGGCTTCCCCCAATCCAGATTCCGCTGATAACGCGCATCAGCCTTCACGGCTTCCAAGGCAGCGGCATAGTTCATGGGTGGATGTTGTAGTTGTTCGGTTGAATGGTGGGTACTCATTGACCACGTGGAGGCATTTCAAGACGAAAGGTTCGCTACTTTTTCGGAAATCGCAAGGTCTAGTCCCGCTGGAGATTTCGAATGCGGTCGGTGTCAAGGAGTTGATGCCGCTGTTGGGCTTCAGCCCAGGTATGGGGGAAGTCGCGGCATTCGTGCAGCACCGCTGACAATCTGGGAAAATGGCCTCCTGGTTGTCAGTGCGATATTCTTTTGTATCGTATTTGGATTATTAATGGTAAAAGGTGTCTTTTCAGTACGTCACATTTGCTGGAGAACATCGCGATGGCGACCATTCCGCGAAATTTGCAGAAATTTACGCGTCCGCTCCGTTCGTTGATCGTGCTGGTGGTTTGTCTGGTGCCGACCACCGCGTCGTCGCAATTTCGCGTTGCGCCCGCAGCCAAGGACTTCAAGCCGGTCCAGAGGTCGCTGTATGGTTTTGATAAGGATTACCTCGCGACGATCGGAGGCGAAACGCCACTGCTCAAACCCGGCATGACTGTCGATGTGACGCTTCTGAACGGATCGACGCAATCATCGGCACTCATCACGATCATCAAGTACGGCAAGGAGCCGACGGTGCTGCAGACCCTGACATTCAAGCCGGTGTCGCACCGACCGAAATTCACAACCAGAGATATTCGCTCACTGACCATCGACGGAAAGCTGTACGATATGGTCTTCGATACGAAATCCAAGGGGTGGGCTCTTCTGGATCGTGCGAAACATGATGAAGTGGTTTCAGAACGGTTGAAATCCCGCGATTACGAGCTTTATCGCCCCGACACTCCGGAAGAGCTGGAGAAAAAACAGTCTGTCTATACGCTGAATGTCAAAGCGCTCGAGACACATTGCCCGGGCGTCGCTTTTGTATCGTACGAAAGCCGCGACTTTCAGATTTATAGCGACTTACCGGCAAAGGATGTGGAAGTTTTTCAGGATAGAATACTTTCAAGTTGCCAGTTTCTTAAGAAGATGTACGGCATTCCCGAAGATCAGTCTGTTTTTTGCGGAAAACTCCATATCTTCATTTTCAAGAGTCGTCAACATTTTATCGACTATGCTAAAAAGCAGTGTCAATGGGAAGATCAAAGCGCTGAGGCTACAGATATTGGCTATCCGGGTGGCCAGTTTTTCGTGTTAGCCAACGGTGAACAGGAATTCGATTCCACCGTCGGTAACATTGTCTGGCATTTGACAAGTATATTTCAATTCCGCATCCGTTCAAACTGTAATAACATCCCGAGGTGGCTGTTCTATGGGACTAACGACTTTGTCTGGCGCATGGTGCTCTATGACTTGTATTCACAAGAGACGTCTCTAAAGGATGTCTTGCCCCACATTCGCAACAATAAGAACCTGGGTGGATTAGTTTCCGAAAACGAATATGCAACCGACTATCAACCTGTATCGGGGATGTTGGTGGAACTTCTGGTTGATCGTGATGCCAATGCCTTCCGCGAGTTGTTCGTCGCCATTAAGGAAGGAGTGGATTTTAATGTCGCCCTCCAGGATGTCTACGGATGGAACGACGAAGAGTTGGTCGAGGCCTTCGGTCGAAAGATTAAGGTTCCGAATTTGAAGCCGTAGTCTGATAATGATCTCCGCTATTGAGTTCTCGTTGTGGAATTAGGGTATGGCTACATGGCTTTATCTTGCTCGCAGGATGTCATTTCGTATCCATATTGAGTAATCTCATTCGACTTGTGTTCAGGTTGCTTTCTTAATCAAAGGTTCGGTATGTCACTTCAATTCTATCGTATGTTAATCGCCAGTTTTGTGGGCGGATTTCTTGTGGGGTGCGCCCAACAAGCCACGCCGGTTTCCGTTGACCCTGCCTCCGGTACTGTCGGTCACTCATCGAACTCAGGTGAGTCGCAGGTTGCAGACGATGGCGTCATCAAGATCCTGGCGACCAAAGCCGCCAGCATTGATAAACCATTTGAAGTTCGGCCCATTGAGGTTTGGACGCTTGCGGCATCGTACTCCCCGGATGGTCGCTGGTTGTCCACTTCAGAAAACAGGTTGTGCTTGTATTGAACGACAAGGAAATCCGCGTATGGAACATCGAGTCGTTACTCAAATGAGCTTGGGCGTGGCGGGTCGATGGGTTTAGTCCCGCTGGAGATTTCGAATGCGGTCGGTGTAAAGGAGTTGATGCCGCTGTTGGGCTTCAGCCCAGGTGTGGGGGAAGTCGCAGCGTTCGTGCAGCACCTCTTCGATGGCGGCTCGCATTTGACGGGCACAGGTATTGGGGCCGACACGACCAATCCCGGTTCCCAACCCCGGAAATGCGACGGTTTGCACGGCTGAGACCACCGGTTCGCCTGCCAGAATCCCCGTGGGTACGATGCCATTGCGGATGAGGAGCAGCACTGCTCGGGCGGCGAGGTAAGGATTAACGGTCTCGGGGAGAATCATCGGCACCCGCATCGTGGGGGCCGCGATAACGTACGGAATACGATTGCACCTGGTTTCGACAATCTCGGCAGCACCAACGAGCAGTTCTCCATGATGCCTGGTGCGAATCAACTCCTGCAGCCGCTGCTGAAGATCCCAGCCGAAATGCTCGGAGTAGCGGAGATCGATCCCGCCATCCATAAACCCGAAGCTGTTGGCCGGACTGACCACGGCATCAACCGCAAGATCAAGAATCGATCCGCGATGAATAGCGACGCCAGGGAGATCGCCACAATGCCGCTCCCAGGCATCGGCGAGATCGTGCTCAATGGCGGCGAGAATGATCTTCAAGGGTGACTTTCGGCTTGGGACTTAGACGAAACCGCAGTTGCCCAAACGATACACAATTCGAGGGATGGCCTCAACGTTGAATTATCAGTAAGATATCATAATCTGCGTCTTTCGCGACTCTTATCGTATTGGTCGACCATCGCCAATACGGCTACCTCACGAGGCTCGAAAAAGTGCATCCGAAACAAATTAAGACAAAGCATACGCTGCAAGTCTAAACTATCGTACAATTGGACTCACAATGAAGAATTTCGACTCAAGAACTTACAGCATAAACGATTTTGTCGAATGGCAAGCAAACGATCAGCTTGAACTATCTCCACGATACCAAAGAAAGGCGGTTTGGAGCGAGGGTGCAAAGTCTTATTTACTTGACACCATTATTCGTGGCAAGCCAATACCAAAAGTTTTTATTCGGCAGAAGATCAATCCCCGCACAAAGAAATCTGTACGCGAGGTCGTGGACGGGCAGCAGAGGTTGCGGGCAATACTATCCTTTGTGAAGGATGGATTTGTAATCAGCAAGCGGCATAACAAGCAGTACGGCGGACTGTTCTTTAGCCAGCTAGATACAGTCGACCCGGACATCGCGTCAAACATCCTAAATTACGAGATATCTGTGGATCTACTGGTAAACATGGATGATGTTGAGATTCTTGATGTCTTCAGCCGACTAAACTCATACGCAATTACGTTAAACGAGCAAGAAAAGCTAAACGCGAATCACTTTGGCGATTTCAAGATTCTCACGGATCGAATCGCGTTCAATTACAACAATTTTTGGATACAGAATAGGATAGTCACTGAGCAGCAAGTTCTTCGAATGAATGACGCACAGCTTGTAGCAGACATTCTGATCGCAATCACTGACGGAGTTAGGGAGAAGAAGCAGATCTCCAAGTACTATACTCGATATGAAGAAAGCTTCCCATTTGACGCCGATGAGCTCGCGTCCCGCTTCGATGAGTGTATACAGTTGATATCATGTCTCTTTCCGGAAACATTAAAGAATACGGAGTTCCGACGAGTACATTTATTCTACAGCTTGTTTGTTTCTGTGTATCACATTAAGTATGGTGTAAAGAATCTCAATGAATTATACAGAAGTGTGAACATGGGTAATCTTGATCGGCTGCGAAATGGCCTTGAAAAAATTGAAGAGATCATACGAGAGGAAGATAAAACGGTTCTCACAAAGGAACAATTGACCTTTCTCACTGATTGTCAGAGGGCAACCACTGATGCCGCCGTTCGCATTCGAAGATCAAGCTATATTTTAAAGATGATGTCGGAGTAGCGTATGGCTCATCAGGATAATCTCGATTTGTTTCGCAAGACAGTTGCTCAATACATTGGTTTTATTGATAATAGCTATCATCGGGATGGCAGTGGCAGGGCAATTTTCAATCAGCAATTCCAAGAGTTCTGTGTCCAATCTGCATTTCTTGGAATATTCGTCGCTTGGGAGTCTTTTCTCGAGAGCTCTCTTAGTGATTATGCGCTCGGCGTATCGGGGGTCTCAGGGCGTAGTATTGTAAAATACATTTCTCCACTGGATAGAGACCATTCTGGAAGAATGCTTGTCGGGGCTCAAAAGTATGTTGATTGGGCAAACCACGAGACGGTTGTCAAGCTTGCTTCGGTGTATTTGGAAGATGGTGAGCCATTCAAGACTAATATAAACTCGATTAGTTTAGTACTGTCTGACTTAAGAACGATCCGCAATGCGTGCGCACACATGTCCTCGTCAACTTCATCAAAGCTTGATGCTGCTGCTTGCCGACTATTAGGTAGGCGTTGCAGCAATGTGACTGTAACATCTCTGTTAACTGAGATGGATCCGAGTAGCCAGGCAGGCGATACAATATTAGATATGTTTTTGTCGTTTTTGGACGCTTGCGCAGAGAATATCGCACATGCGCGTTGAATTTAGGTGACTGCAGCATAACATTCTTGTGCTATAGCATTAACGAAGAGTTGCTGATTTCCGTGGGGTGAGCAGAGCATGACGATCCATCTCGCCTTCACTTCGGTCTTCGCCAAGATGACTGGGCGATGGAGGCAATGAAGTGGGCCGGAGTTTAGGGTAAACACTGGGGACTCAGGTCGGAGTCACCTTTTTCAGGCGGATGTCGACTTCTCGATCTACAAAACTCCACTCGCGAGTCGAACGCAACTTTTCCAGCATGCGATCGAATAACGGTTCATCGCCCGGTGCGAAGTCAAAAAACGTCAGGAAATCAAAGGGCTCTTTGCTTTCGAGATCCCGGCAATGATGCAGCCGGCGGGCAATAGCCGGCAGGTAGTCCATACCGATCTTGATGTGATGTGATTCTTCCTCAAACAGGGCACGCCGCTCGTCCTGAGTCATCGCCCACCACGCGGCTGATTTTCGAATGGGAATCAGCGCTGCGTGTGTGGCTGTCGCTCGCCCAAGTGGGGCCTGCCTGGCGACCAGGAGTTCTTTCTCAGGGCGCGTTACATAGCGGTCGTTACTCGTCACCCCGCGAAGAAACCACTTTGTGTCTGATGACAGAGCTTCATGGGCGTTGCCAAGTCCCTGATGAATGTGCAGCCTTTCCGCATCGGGCAGCGTTTCACCACAAATTGCCCGGATAGAAGTCACCATCCAGTCACCTGTCAGCCCTCCGCAAAAGCTGAACAGACGCGAATTCACGGCATTCACAACTTTCACCTTGCTCTCGGCGACCGCTGAAACGTGGGTGGTGACTTTATCCTCAGGAGGTGACGCAGCCAGACTGGCAGAGGTCTGTAAGCCTGCCACCAGCCCCGCAACTCCCCCGCCCAGAAAACTTCTTCGCGAAGAGTTTGTATTCTCAGAGTCCTGTGGTCGTTCAGTCATTTGGCACCCTCCTGCAGGTGAGATGCCGCCAGAAGATGGCCGGTGACAAGAAATGCGGCAGAATCTTTCTGATTCGAAAACACCAATGACGATTCCTCAAACTCTTTTGTATGGAAAGTCATCATGCTTTCGAATTTCAAAGAAGAGCAGCATTGCGATGTCAGAGATTCATGTCGGCGACACGATCTCATCAAAATCTTGGCCCAGCACAAAAAGGGGTTCGACGTACACTGTTTTCGAGCTTGAACAGAGGATGACTTGGCGAGGAGAAGATGCGGAGAGCCATTCGATCAGCCTTGGGTGATCTCACCGGCAAGATTGTCGAAGCTTTTCAAGGTGAAGTCGTTCTCCCGGATATAGACGTAAAGAGGATCAGCATCATTGATATTGAGCTTCATATGATCGTTGGAATGGAGTTTCAAGAGGAGGTGCCAGAGCATCTGTTCGGTGGCAACCTCTTCGCGATGTGCCAGGAGCCATTTCAGGTGATCCCGCTTTACTTCGTGATCTGGGAGATCCTGCGGGCGACGATCCTTTAGAAACCGTGCGTATTCATCGAACTCCTTCATCGTCTTGTAACCGGTGACCCATTGCGCTTCTCTGTTCCCGATGTGGGTCATCGCCACAGTCTGTTCCAGGTTGTCGCGTGGATCATAAGGGTTGGAATAACCAAGCAGGCTGGCGATTCGGTTCGGGAGCCTGAATGATCGATTCAAATAATCAAGTCGAAAGTCTCCTGTTTCATCATTGATTTCCGGAGTGTTGGCTCTGATGTATTCATTAAGGGATTGATCGGCGCATTGGATGGAGATTGTCGCTTCGGCGCGTATTCGGGTGGCTACCAGATCGATGAAGTATTCGTCGCACCAGATGGGTTTCTTCGGGGCCTTTCGGCGTTTCAAGTCCGCAGGGACTTTTTTCAAGTAGATCGAATGAAGTAGGACGGCTTGTGCCGCTGATCCCATGAATCGGATAAACAGGTAAAGAATTCCAGACGAAGGCAGTCCCGACTTTCGCGTGAGTGGGGGCAGTTCGGAAAAGTTTATCTGGCAGATAAAGTTGCAATGCTTGATCCCATCTTGGTCTGTGACAGTCGGCCATTCGATGTTGGCAGGAAGATCTGGCTCACCTCCGAAGCGGGTGTTCCCTACCGCCTTGTATTTATCCTGACCATCGGCAATCAGGCTATAGCATGCCGAGCTATGTTCACGGATCTTGTCGGCAGCGGCTTCCAATTGAAAGGCTTCAATCCCCGCGTTCAGTTGCTTGAGCATCTCGCGGGAAAGTGGGATTCTCATAGTCATAGAGGGTCTCATGCGATATTAAATCGTCGATCGTCGAGGGTGTGTAGGTAAAGCAACCACTCGCCGAAAGTCATTTTCAGCGTTTATAATTCCGGCGGGAGTTCAGGAGAAGTCCTTGAGGTGGAATTATGAAAATATAATGTCCCGCAGCGAATTGGGACATTGGAATGGAGGATCGGTAGTATCAAGGTTGATAAGACGAAACTCACCCTCTTCCCGGCCCTCTCAGATGACTGGGCGAGGGGGGGAATGCAGATGCCCGGCGTTTTGGGTGGACGCCGGGCATTGAAGAGGGGCGTGGGTTAAAGCAGGTCGGTGGCGAGTTCGGCGAGTTGGGAGCGTTCGCCTTTTTCGAGTGTCACGTGGGCGTAGAGCTTCTGGCCGACCATGCGATTGATGAGGTACGACAGCCCGTTCGAGAGCGAATCGAGGTAGGGATGGTCGATCTGGTGGATATCGCCCGTCAGGACGATCTTTGTTCCTTCGCCTGCCCGCGTGATAATGGTCTTTACTTCATGCGGTGTCAGGTTCTGCGCTTCGTCGACAATGAAGAAGACCCGCTGCAGACTGCGGCCGCGGATATACGCCAGAGGCGTAATTTCGAGCCGATGATCTTCCTGCATCTGCTGCACCAGTTTGGCCGTATCGCCTTCATGGTTCTGATGCTTGATCACCGAGAGGTTATCAAAGAGTGGCTGCATGTAAGGGTCGAGCTTGGCATGCACATCCCCCGGTAAATAGCCGAGATCTTTATTCGAAAGAGGGACCACAGGCCGTGCGAGCAGGATCTGACGGTAGTTGCTCCGGCATTCAAGAGCTGCTGCCAGGGCGAGTAACGTTTTTCCCGAACCGGCTTTGCCAGCGATTGTGACCAGCTTGATTTCGTCATCCAGAAGTGCCCGCAAGGCGAAGTGCTGCTCGGCATTTCGAGGAACCACTCCCAGTGCGGTGGTTCGTTCCACGCGGTGAAACGCATTTTCTTCCGCGTTGTACATAGCGAGGACGGACCGCGAACCATTCCGCAGAATGAAGTTCTCATTGGCACGCGGTGTCGTCACCTCCGGCAGGCTTTCTGCGGCGACGCGGCCACCCTCGGCATAGAAGGCGGAAACACTTTCGCAAGGCATGTTCGTGACCAGCCGTTTGCCAGTGTAAAGCTTGTCGAAGCTTTCGACTTTATCGGTCGAGTAATCTTCTGCGGGCAGCCCGAGGGATTTGGCCTTCATCCGCAGATTGGTGTCTTTGGAGACCAGAATGACGGGCCGGGGTGCCGATGTTTCCTGCAGAGTGAGTGCGGCATCGAGAATGCGATGATCCGGGCCATCGGAGAGAAAAGTTTCGCGCATGCGGGCGGTAAAGTGCCCACGGAGTACCACGCGAATGCGGCCTAAGCCATCGCCCAGGGCGGCGCCATCTGCAGAAAGAACATCGCCCGCGAGTTCGTCCAATCGTCGGAGGAACGCACGGGCCTGAAAGTTGATGTCGTCGTTACCTTTTTTGAATCGATCGAGTTCCTCCAGCACAGTGATCGGTATGGCGATGTCATTCTCTTCGAAGTTAAATAAACACCCCGCATCGTGAAGGATGACGTTGGTGTCGAGAACGAAGAGCTTGCCTTGCGTCGAACTGTGCTCCAGTCGCATGCACTACCCCTGTGTGTGTCGAGCCGCATCATTTCGGCCGGGCCATCCGGCCTGCTTGCTTCAGTATGACTAGAATCGTCAATTGAGCAACAGGGGATTTTCTCCGGGCGTGAATTTCCAGTGAGAAAAGTAAAACTCCATCAGAAGTTCGCGGGAGTTTCATCAAAGAAGATCACACACTCGTGGGAAGTGATCCGCCGGTTCGTAAGAGATGCTCGGCGAGTTCGACGAGCGAATTGTCCAGCCCCGCTTCGCGCATCTGGGCGACAGCCTGGCTGATATCGTAGGGGACTGTGCGAAAGGCAACTTTTCCCTGCTCGATGATGGCGTAATGTGCCTCAGGAACTCCATTGCGAGGCTGGCCCACACTGCCGGGATTGATCACTTGTGTCTGGCCGAGATGCAGTTGCATCGGCTTGTGGGTGTGGCCGACGCATACAAAATCGGCTTCGATAAAGGAGAGTCGCTGTTGCCAGGCGTGGGCATCTTCGGGCAGGTACTCATCCATGGGGTCGCGGGGAGTCGCATGCACGAGGAAAAACTTCTGGCCGTCGAGTTCGAGACTTCTTGTCAGTGGCATCTGCGAGAGAAACTTGCGGTGTGAAGCGGTGAGCACACGTTCGTTGATCGCTCGTGTGGCGGCGGCGAGCCTGCGTAGAGGAGAAGCCCCTTGTGATTGCACTCTCTGGGCCGTTGAATGATCGTGATTGCCCCGCACGGCGGCTGTCGCATGCCCTCTGATCCAATCGAGGCAGGGGGCTGGATCTGTGCCGTACTCGACGGCATCTCCAAGAAACAGGCAGGCGTCGAACGATTCCTGAATGGCGGAGAGGGCCACAAAGTTGGCATGAATATCCGCGATGAGAAGGATTCTCATGTCAATGGGCCATAGGACTCGACGAGGTTTTGATGAAGTCGCCAAAAATAAATTAGCAATCCTGCATACAGAGTGATCTAATTTTTACAGAAGTTTGCAGATGATTGAAACACCCAGACCGCGGGACAGATCTTTGCGGTACTGAGAACCGGCCGGATGTGAGCAGCGGGAGTAATGCCAATGAATGTTCCACGATCCAGCGCTCATCGATTGGAGGAGATGACTCTGCGTGAAAAACTTCGCGAGGCGGAGCGCCTGTCACGCGACTTTGAAGAGCATCTCAAACAGGGCTTTTCTCCCAAAGTTCACGAACTGCGAAAGCTCTGCAAACCCCAGGAATCTGATCTGGGGGGCATCCCTGATATCTCCATTCGACATCAGATCCAGCAGGTACTGGCCAGCGAGCGCTACAGCAGTGAACTCTATGCCACGCTGGAACATGGACTTGTTCTCATTGCGGAAGATCTACATACGCTTCTGGAAAGTGACCAGTCGGCCTGACCAGCGGCTGTGAATTCTCTGAATTTTTGGTCTTTAAGTTTGTTCTGGCTCGATCTGCTGTCACCGTGTGCAACCATCGCTGCACAATCTGAAGGGGAAGCCGGTTTGTAAGCGGCTTGATGTTCGATTTTGCAAATTTTTCCATTTGTAAGGCCGCCACTTCGGGCAGAAACCGATGATTCCTGAGCGATTTCCTCTTCGGCTTCACTAAGTCTTTGTTTGGCGCAAAGATTGCAGATTATGATGGTGTGGCCGTTCTGTCGGCTGGCTGAACATCGCTCATGGATGGGAGTTTCCCGGTGATGCCAGTCCCTTTCATTGCAACTTTGCTCGCAAAATCAGTTCGACAGATCAACATGCAGTAACGCGTCGATCGTTCGGAATCTCCACTCTTGAGAATTTCACTGGTTGAAGAGAACTTTCTGCGGGTCTTTCGCGTCCATTTGTCGTTAAGAATCAGAAATCGTGAGAGCTTCCACTCGCCTGAGGGGGTTCTTGATAAAGCAGGATCAACTACAATTCCCGAAATGCTGCGAAACGCAGCATCTCACATTGATGAAATCCCCCAGCCGTTCGGGTGGGTACTCATCAAGACTGATACTGATTAAGACTGATACTGAACTCCCTCAAATTTGAGATCTCGAAACCATCTCGATCAACGAAAGGCAACAGGTTCTCGCATGGCGGATCGTGGCTCCAAATCGCAACTCACCTTCCCTCACCGGGCGGGCGAAGCTGCGTCTGGATTTTCACCCACTTCCGCTTCACCTGCTTTCGCGCCGCCTGCTTTCGCGCAACCGGGCTCAGGTGATCTGCAGCGTGATCCTCATGCCGAATCTGGTGTTGATCCTCAGGCCGGTCAGTTTTCAGGTCAGTTCCCCTGGCAGCATGAGATGGCCACGGCCGAGCCGGAAACGGTCGTGCGGCTGCCTCAGCCCGAACAACTCTCTCGGAGCCACTCGAAGAGTTCTGCTGTGACTTCCCGTTCTGGTTCCAGAACTTCTGATCGCCAATCAGCCGGCGGAGAATCAGCGGACGGAGAGCCTGCTAAAACCGGTTTGCAGGATGAGCCGGGAGAGCTCTCGGGAACGCGGACTGTTAATGCCGATTCCTATCTGCTCAAGCGACTCTTCCCGAACTCGGCAGAGAACAATGCCAGTTCTGATCAGCAGTCTTTCGAAGAGATGTCACTGGCCCACTTCCGACTCATCTCGAGGCTGGGTGTTGGCGGGATGGGTTCGGTCTTTCTGGCTGAGGACGAAGTGCTGCGGCGTCAGGTGGCACTGAAGATTTTATCCCCTGGACAGTCGCGCGATGAATCGAGCGTCGCCCGCTTTCAGAACGAAGCCCGTGCGGCTGCTTCACTCGATCATCCCAATGTGGCCCGTGTCTTCTCGAGTGGTGAAGACCGTGGTCTGCATTACATCGCTTACGAATATGTCGAAGGTCGCAACCTGCGAGATCGCATCCGGCAGACAGGCCGCATCGATCCGGCAGAGGCCGTCTACTATACGATTCAACTGGCGGAAGCACTGGTTCATCTTTCGGCCATGAATGTCGTCCATCGCGATATCAAGCCCTCGAATATCCTGATTGGTCGAAATGGTCGGGTCAAACTGGTTGACCTGGGATTGGCCCGCTGCCAGCTCAGTGAGGAATCGGTCGAACTCACGGTGGCGGGAACCACACTGGGCACGTTTGATTACATCTCACCAGAACAGGCCAAGGACCCCCGCACCGTCGATGTCCGCAGTGATATCTATTCACTGGGGTGCACGCTCTATCATATGCTGACGGGTGAGCCGCCCTATCCTGAGGGGACAGTGCTGCAGAAGCTGCTGGATCATCAGGGCAGGGAATCTCCGGATCCTGCCGTCAAGAACCGCCTCGTCTCACCGGCACTCTCGATGCTGGTACGCAAGATGATGGCGAGTGATCGACGCAAGCGTTATGCCTCAGCCGAAGAACTGCTGGGTGATTTGACAATCCTCGCCCGGCAGATGGGTCTTCCCACTTCGGGTTCAGTGGTCATGGCGCCGCCTCGCAATCGACTGCAGGATGGAATTCGACAGAACATTGGCTGGCTGGCCACGGTCGCCCTGCTGGTGATGGTCGTTGTGCTGCTGGATCGCTTTCCGCAGCTCTTCCCCGTGAAGAAAGATGCTCGCAACGTCACGTGGCAAAACGATGGGCAGAGCGATTCTTTGACTCCTGTGCAAGTGGGAGCCACCCCAATCAACCCGCTGGAGCGACGTCCCCTTCCGGACACACGAAGTCCCCTGCTGGCAAACAACCCAACGGGTGGTACTGCGCCTCTCGCTCGTGCTCCATTACAAATCGCTGAGGGGCTCAGTTCCCGCAGCGCGACCTTCCCGCAAGATGGCAATCTCGTGGGGAACAACCCGGCTCATGGCCAGGAGCGTGCGCCAGTTCCGGCACCGGTGGATCTGACAGGGCCGGGGGGAACAGGGCCGGGGGGAACAGGCACTGGTCTTGCTCTTCAACTTCCGGCTGATCCCATTCGTTTTCCCGCGGAGATGGCATCTGGAGCCGTACGTTTCCCGACAACATCGCAGCGACCGAACGCAGAGGGGATCACTTCCACTGACTCGACGAATAATCGTGAGGCCGCCATCGCAGAGAATTCCCGTGGCAATCCATCAAATCGTATGAACCCGATTTCGCCACTGTTGATTCCATTCGATGATTCGTTTGGTCCGTCCAGTTGGCTGGAGAACATCTTTTCCACCAAGCCTTCCTCCAGCACAGGTTCAGCCACTTCAGGGGCATCACTCCCCAGCGTCGCACTGCCCAGTGCAGCACTCCCCGGTGTAACACTTCCCAGTGCAGGAACTGGCCAGTCGAGATCTCCGACCGAAAATCGAACCGGTCTCCCTGAGAGTTCTCTTCCTCGCTCTCTCAATGGGCAGTCCGAAAGCACGAATTCGGGGAAGTCCGTGGCGACAACAACGGGGTCTTCCAGCACTGCACCTTTTTCCAGCACTGCACCCATCATGGGTAATTCTGCGGCGACGGATCTGAATGGCAGCGCAGATCGCATTGGCCCGGATCGCAATAACGCAGAGCGCACTGGTTCGGAGCGTATGGGGCCGGATCAGAGTCTGGCGGAACGATCTCCGATCGATCGCTCGCCGGCGGCTTCCGGTCTCGTGGCAGCACCAGTACGGATTGTCGATGGCAAAAGTTTTGACAGCCTGGAAGCCGCCTGTGTCTCTGCTCGATCAGGGGATGTCATTGAATTGCGGTATCAGGGGCGTCTGCTCCCCTCTGAGAAACCGATTCGACTTTCGGGAAAATCGCTCACCATTCGGGCCGCGAAGGGGTTTCGTCCCACAATCCGATTTGCTCCTCAAGACAGTCTTCAACCCAGCATGATCACCATGACGGGCGGGGCTCTGGCAGTGATCAATGTCGATCTGGAGTGGGATCTCCCGGAAACGGTCACGGCTGATTTGTGGTCTCTGTTCAGCACGCAGCGAATTGATAAATTCTCATTGCAGAATGTCCGGATCACAGTCCGTAATCCTCGTCAATCGGCTGCCACTGTCCTGAGGCAATCGGCACCAGCCGGGCAGGCTCCGACAATGATTTCCGGGATGAAGACTGGCCCGGGAGCAGCCAGCACTCCCGAAACCACATTGTCCAGCTGCCTGATTCGTGGCACGTCAAGGTTCTGCACACTCGATGATCCTGCCCCCGCCCGGTACGTTGTCGAGAATTCAGTGATTGCCGTCGATGATGATATCTTTCGCTCGATGGGCCTCATGGATGTCATGGCGGAAGTGGATCGCGTCGAAATCAACTTTAACCATGTGACTGTCTTGACCCGACAGCACTTCCTGAAGCTGGGGAGTGGTGATGATTTCTCGGTGAGTCTGACGCCACTGGCAGTTACACTGCGCAATTCGATTCTGGCAGTCGGGCATGGAAAGCCACTCATTCTGCAGCAGGGAATGGCGGGGGAAACCGATCTCCGCAGGTTCCTGTCCTGGTCAGGTGAACGCAATTTCTATGATGCCATTGAGCCGATCTGGCAGACTTCCAATGCGGCCTACAAAATGAAGTTCGACAAATGGAAGCAATTCTGGAGTGTGGGTGGAGAGCTCTCATCCTCACAGAATCTGGCCATTGAATGGCGTGGTCGCTGGATGCTCAAGCCCTTCGATACGCTCATCCCGGAAGATGTGGAGCTCGATGCCACCAGTGATTCCAACCCGCTGCTCAATGCCGCGACTGATGGCACTGATGTCGGTGTCAACTGGCAGACACTGCCCCATCACGCCCCCATCGAAGTTCCATAAACTTCAGATAGCGAGCTCACGCTTTCTATCGTTTCCTGGCTCTTCGTCACGGCGGGATGATGACTCTGCTGCCAACCATCCCGTGCAGTATTGTTGCATAGCAAGAGTATGTGCATCGTGCGGGTATTTGTTGTCGTGAAAAGTCACGACAGCCTGGCCACGAGTTGGCTGGGTTACCCGCAATCACTTTTGCCGGGGTGATGATGAAACCAGGAT
This sequence comes from Planctopirus hydrillae, assembly GCF_001707835.1. Lineage (GTDB taxonomy): Bacteria > Planctomycetota > Planctomycetia > Planctomycetales > Planctomycetaceae > Planctopirus > Planctopirus hydrillae. Next base: position 18,748 of record NZ_LYDR01000116.1, on the reverse strand, counting down.
GTGTGCGCGGGCATGCTCAAAACCGCGAAGCATGGCACTGGATCGCGAAGCATGGAACTGGGTTTTGCAGCATGGCATCGAGTCGGGCAACAGGGCGGGCTGTGGCAGAGCTGTATGAGACGTGGCTGGCTGTCGCAAGGTCGTGCTGAATTCTGAGCAACCAGCTCTGAACGATGGGCTCATGGGGCGGGCTCATGGAGCGTAGCACTTCCCTGTAAAGATGACTCTGCCAATCCGGCATTGCGTAACTTCTTACCTATGCAGTTGTTGAATGATTTTTCGTGGGGTCCAGCGGCAGTACTTTTTCGTGGATCTCGGCGTCACTGGTCGATTTCCAACGGGATGGCGCGCGATTCGCGGACTTAATCAATTCAGTTTTACGCACGACTCATGCAGTTGTGCGGTCACTGGCTCTTGAGTTAAAGGGTTTAATGTTGAGGTGTGATCATGCGTGCTGTGCTGGTCGTCGACGACACGCCCGCCATGCAAAGATTTCTGGGGGAAGTCTTTGTTCGGAATGGCGATCGTGTCGAAGTTGCAGGGAATGGCATTGAAGCCATTGCCAAAATTCGCAGAAAGCCATTTGACGTCGTCGTCATGGATCTGCAGATGCCCGTCATGAATGGCTTTCAGGCCGCCATCGCGATTCGACTTATGCCTGATGAGACGCGAGCATCGATTCCCATCGTGGCGATCTCGGCACACAGCGAACCGACTCTGGCTGTCTCCTGTATTGATGCCGGTATGGATGATCTCCTGTTGAAGCCACTGACAGCCGAAGTGCTTCTCGAATGTGTGGCACGAAACACAGTCCGGTCACGTCAGCGGGACCAGTGGAGATTACTGCACCCGGATTACATTCCTCAGGCGAAAGCGTTTGCGGAATCTTTAGGTGGTCGTCAGCCATCCCGTCATGAGCCTGCCGATCCATCTCGCTTCATCGAAAAGAAATCCTTCTACGACAACAATGTGGACTCACTCCGGCAGCAAACCAGGCATCAGCCGCCGCATGAACCCAGCCCTTCAGAAAATCGATCCCGCGAAGAGTGGTCTGAGAATCCCGAGTGGCTCAATCGGGAGTTGCAGGAATTCGCACCTCGTTTCTCGTCGGAAATGTCGCCCAAAATGTCGGATCGGCAATCTCAGTCTGAGACCTTAACGACCAGTCAGCCGCTCTTCGACGCGGAACGTGTGATGAGGAATCTGGGAGTTGATCGCAAACTGCTCATGATGCTGGCGGGCTTTTTTATCGAATCTGTGCCACCCATGCTGCAAGATCTGGCAACAGCGACTGAACGGCAAAGTGCTGCTGATATGCAGCGGAAAGCCCACAGTTTGCGAGGACTCGCAGCCACATTCAGTCCGCCAGAGGTCCTGGAACTGGCCCGGCAGATCGAACTTGCTGCCCAGAACGGCGATATCGATGAAGCGGCAGCGTTGCTGCCAGCCCTTCATCAGGGATTGGCACAGCTCACAATCGAATTGCAGTCCTATCGACAATCGAAATTCGATGACTCTCAGTCGTGAGTGAACCCAACCGGTGTTGATCTGGTTCGGCAGATAAAAGTTCGGCACGGCACACCGGCCAGTGGATGATCAACTGGGTTCCTGGGCCGGTTCGACCTTTTCTTCGTGTGGTGGAGCAGGGACCACAAATGAGGCTCCAATTCCCAGGCCCAGGAAGATCGCAATCACAAAGAGCGAAACAAACGGCGAGAAGACGATGTAATGGTGAGCCAGCATTTTGGAGCCGACAAAGAACAGAATGGCGACGAGGCTGTACTTCAGAAACCGGAAGCGATCCAGCAGATCGACGAGAGCAAAGTAGAGCGATCTCAATCCGAGAATCGCAAACACGTTCGAGCTGAAGACCAGGAATGGATCCTGGGTGATGCCGAAGACGGCCGGGATTGAATCCACCGCAAAGAGCAGGTCCGTACTTTCCACCATCATCAAAGCGACAAAGAGTGGGGTGACAGCCAGTTTGCCATCGAGTTTTGTGAAGAAATGATCCCCCACAAATCCGGGGTAAACCGGGATGATCCGCCGAATGAATTTGACAAGGCGATTCTGCTCAAGATCGAGTTCTTCGTCATGAGCAAAGAGCATCTTGACGGCAGTGTAGATCAGCAGGGCGCCGAAGATGTAAATGACCCAGTCGAAGCGCTGAATGATGGCTGCTCCCAGGGCAATCATCACTCCACGCATGACCAGTGCACCAATGATTCCCCAGAAGAGGACGCGGTGTTGATAGGCCGCGGGAACCTGGAAGAACGACAGGATCAGCGCGATGACAAAGATATTGTCCATACTCAGGCTCTGTTCGACCAGGTAGCCTGTGAAGTACATGATGGCTGCTTCACTGCCATTTTCTGGCAAACCTGTCGGCTCTTCGTCGCTGTCGCCACTGCTGGCCGAAGGCTCGAAGGGAAACGCGATCTCAAACCGGTGATGTTTCGCATGGCCTGACGAGTTGGAGTGGGCAGGAGAGGACTCGGCAGATGTGGAATGAGCGTCCGTGGGATGAGCATCCGTCGATTGCCCACCAGCCGGTTGACCATCGGTGAGTTGACCAGCTTCCGGTGGAGTGGCGGCCGTATTTTTGTCTGCTGTGCTGTTCTCGACGGAGGCGGTGGCTTCGGTCGAAGTGGTCGTAACAGCCTTTTCGCTGGAAGATTCCGGGTTGGCTGCGGCTGCTGGGGTGGAAGTTTCCCAGCGGCCCAATTCGAACCAGTGATTTTCGTACGCATAGTAAACGAAGACTGTAAACAGGCACGAAAGTGCAAAATAGACACCTGTGCGGAAGAGGGCTTGCCGGGCACTGATGACTCGATGCGAGCCGCGACTGAAGGCCCCCAGGTCGAAGGCGAGGATCAACAGCACGAGGATGATGAATCCAGCCCAGACCAAAACCGTCATGACAAATCCTGCTTAGAGTATCTTAGGTATCTCAATGTGTATCAAAATCAGCCATGGAACTGATTCGGGATTCCGCCAATCCGCCTTAGGCCGTGGAGCAGGCTGGTCACCAATTTCCAGAGGGCCTGATTTACTCACGGGCCACGCCGGAACAACTGGAATTTCCCAAACTTCTGGTCAGCCACAGCTTTTCTTCCGCGAACGGAAGCTTCCAGATGATAAGCAGACAGCGTCTCAGAATCTTCTGTCAGGCCAGAGAACGGCTGTTTTGCCTGAAAAGATCACTGACAATCCAGGCTGCTCCACGAGTTTTTTCAACCTAACAGTAAGTCTGGCAAAGAGTTCCTGACCTGAACACCACGTGATTGAAAGTGCTGAAGTCGAAAAATTCAGATGAAAAAGACGAACGTCATCAACACAAAAATCGGCAGCAGAATCAGCCCCGAGTAAGCCATATATCCAAAGAACGAGGGCATGCGGATGTTGTTTTCCTCGGCAATCGCTTTGACCATAAAGTTAGGCCCATTGCCAATATATGTGTTTGCCCCCATGAGGACGGCTCCACAACTGATGGCCGCCAGAATGGCGTGAGCTTCGGGGCCGGTCTCCAGAAACAGCCTCAGGTAAGGCCCCTCCAGTGGGACATTGGCAATCCCGGCGGCAGTGGCGGCAAATGTGAGGTACGTCGGCGCGTTATCCAGAAAGCTGGAAAGAATGCCCGTGGCCCAGAAGTATTGCCACTCGGTTGAGAGCCCCAGGTTTTTGCCTTCGGAGTTCAGAATGGCCAGAGCCGGGATCATTGTGATGAAAATACCGATAAAGAGCACGGCCACTTCAATAATTGGCCCGAATCCGAAATGATTTTTCGTTCGTAGAGCAGAGCTGGTCATGAAGTAACTCCCCAGCAACAGGAGCAGCATCAGCAGTTCCTGAATTCCCCAGGGCCAGGCTTCGCCTCCATTCCCCAGGCCCTGGCCGCTGGCATAGATCACGGCGACAATTCCCAGCAGAAAGGCCAGATTGTGCCAGCCTTCGAGCCCCAGAGCTTCTTTGGGGGGTTGCGATTCGCTGGTGGTGCCTGGCAGATGAGACTCTTTCCGAAAAGCGATCTGATCCCACAGGAAATAGACCACCAGCAGAATGAGATTCACCATGAGCCATTGAGGCCAGAGTCTGAATGTCCATTCAAAGGGAACACCCTTCAGGAATCCAAGAAACAATGGGGGATCGCCCAAAGGTGTCAGCAGGCCGCCACTGTTGGAGACCATGAAGATAAAGAAAACCACCGTATGCGTGACACGTGTGCGGGAACTATTGGCCCTGAGCAGCGGTCGAATCAGCAGCATCGATGCTCCCGTTGTTCCGACGAAACTGGCAATGGCGGTTCCAAAACCCAGGAGCAGACTGTTCACCACGGGCGTACCAGCCAATGATCCACGCACGTAGATGCCGCCACTGATGACAAACAACGACCCCAGCAGCAGCAGGAAGGAGACATATTCTTTACCACTGTGCTCGAGGGTATGCAGACCGGCCTCCCCGAAGGTGGTGAGATAAATCGCCACCGGGATCGACAGGATCGCGACCACAATCCCTTTGTTCGAATTGTGCTCCCACCAGTGCGGGTTGATCAGCGGGAAGGCGGCAATCGAAAGCAGCAACAGGGCAAACGGAACTGTCGAGAACTTCGAAACCAGCTTCCCCAGCGGTTCATGCCCGGCATGTGCCTCACCTGCATGAGAATCTTTTTGAGAATGGTGTTCATCCGATTTTGTGTGATCTGCCGCATGAGAGTGGTCTGTCGCCGTCGATTTTTCTTCGGGCTGACCAGTTACCCCAGACGACGGTTTCGCAGCATCGACAGGCGTTTTGGGGGAGGGTGCCTCAGGTTGCGATACAGATTCCTGAACAGGTGACGTTTCCTGTCCTAAGGCTGAACTTTCGTTACTGAGGAACAATATTCCCGACAGTAACATGCCCAGAATTGCGTGACTGAAGAACATCGACGGGGAGACCCGTTTTACTTCTGCAGAACGTTGGGCCGAGTGATTCATGGATCTTTCAGGCAAAGCCGAATTCAAGGCGACATCCTTAGATTCAGTAGTTTGAAAAGAAAACTCCTCAGGGATGATCTACAACACCCCGCCTCGCAGGGCAACTCCCTGTGAATGTCATTCTCCTGAATTCGAATAGATAACCCAACACTTATCGAACAGGCCGATCCGGCCTTGTCGAGTTTTTTCAGGTTTCCTAAACTTTACAGAACATGGAAGTTACAGTTTTTGGCTAATTCCGAAGAGGCCATTTTCCAAGCTGATCGGGCGAAGATCCTTTTCAGCAGATCGTGAGCGGAGAAGTTATGGCCTTTTGTCTTCGTAAAGGTTGTACCCATTGATGAAGCAGATTGCCCTGCTGGGTTCAACTGGTTCGATCGGCTTAAGCACACTCGACGTGGTCCGCAGTGACCCCGCATCGTTTCAACTCTTTGCACTTGCCGCCCATCGTCGCGTGCAGGAACTCGCCTCGCAATGCCATGAATTTCATCCTCGCTATGCCGTCATTGCCGATTCATCGCTGGCGCGTGAGATCGATCGATCGCTGTTTCCCCCTGAGACTCAACTGCTGATTGGCGAAGCAGGGATCGAGCAGGTCGCAACTGATCCTGAGGTCGGGATCGTTGTTTCGGCGATTGTCGGGGCCGCCGGGCTTAAGGGAACTTGGGCCGCCGCTCAATCGGGCAAACGGGTGGCTTTGGCCAATAAAGAAAGTCTGGTGGTCGCTGGTGCACTCGTTACCAATGCGGCGAAGGCTTCTGGCGGTGAAATTCTGCCCGTTGATAGTGAGCACAGTGCGATCTTTCAGTGCCTCGCTGCCGGGAATCGCCACGAGGTGGCCCGCATTCATTTAACGGCCAGTGGCGGGCCTTTTCGCAAAGCTTCGCTGGCAGAACTTGCACAGGTGACAGTGGCTGCTGCTCTCGATCATCCCACATGGAAGATGGGTCCGAAGATCACCATCGACAGCGCGACGATGATGAACAAAGCTCTCGAAGTGATTGAAGCCCGCTGGCTCTTCGATGCCAGCGTGGACGAGTTAAACGTCGTGGTGCACCCCCAATCGATCATTCATTCACTGGTAGAATATGTGGATGGTTCGATTTTGGCGCAGCTTTCTCCGCCCGATATGCGCCTGCCCATTCAATATGCGTTATCATGGCCCCAGCGAAAACCTGGTTTCGCACGTAAGATGAACTGGTTCGAATCTCAGACGATGGAGTTTTTCCCTCCTGATTTTGAACGGTTTCCTGCCTTGAAGCTGGGTTTTGAAGTCGCTGCAGCCGGTGGCGGCAGCGGAGCAGTGCTGAATGCGGCAAACGAGGTCGCTGTCGAACGATTTTTAAACAATGATTTGAAGTTTATGGAGATTCCCCAGGTTTGTGGGGAAGTACTAGCCGCGCACACGCACTCCACCAATCCTTCACTGAGTGAATTGTTGGCACTGGATGCCTGGGCACGCGAGGAGACGCGACGTTGGAAAGCTTAGATTTGATCCTTTTGCTCAATCCCTGCCTGATGGCTCTCACACTGGGCAGTCTTCAGAATATCCTGTACGTCGCCCTTGGCCTCGGAATGGTGATTTTCTTCCACGAGTTGGGCCACTTTGCTGTCGCCAAATGGTGCGATGTCCATGTCGAGCAATTCAGCATTGGCTTTGGCCCGGCAATTCTGGCCAAGAAATGGGGCGAGACTGTCTATGCACTCCGAGCCATTCCTTTTGGTGGTTATGTGCAGATGCTGGGGCAGGACGATGCGGATCCCAGCCAACTGACCAGTGAAGAAATCGCGGCTGATCCGCGGTCGTTTTCGTCCAAACCCGTCTGGCAGCGCATGGCGATTATCTCCGCTGGTGTGATCATGAATCTCATCACGGGCCTGATCTTCTGTGCCATTGCCTTTGCCATGGGCGTGGAATCTGTCCCTGCGATTGTCGGCAGTGTCGAACCTGGTCATCCCGCCTGGGTCGCTGGGCTCGAACGTGGCGACAAGATCGAGAAAATGGGTGGCCGAACCATCCGTTCGTTCGAAGAAGTTTCCATCAGTGCTGCTCTTTCGACGGGCCCGATTGATGTCGAAGGTCGCCGACGTGATGACACACCGTTCAAAACTGTTGTCGTCCCCGATACCAGCGGCAATCGCCCTTCGATCGGGGTGAGCTTCAGTTCTTCTCTGCGATTGATGAAGTTCCTGAATGGTGATCCCACGGTGATGCCAGGCACCCCCGCTGCATCGGCCGAGCCACCACTTCAGGGGCTCGACCTGATCACACACGTCGATGATGTGGAAGTGAAATCGTTCCAGGATCTGGAAGATCGACTTGTCTCTAAAGGTGGTGAAGCGGTCACACTCACAGTTCGCCGCCCGCCTGTGAATGCCGCCGGCGTTCCCGATCTCGATGCTCAAGGTGAAGAGATCAAATCACGCGTAGGCCCGGGTTTCTTCCGCACGTTGGGGCTCTCGATGGATACGGGCCCGATCACTGCTGTGCGACTCGGCTCCCCGGCGCAGAAGGCCGGTTTTCTGGCCAAAGATAAGATTGTGAAAGTGGGCGACCGGGCGATTGGCACGGCTCTCAATCCGTTGCGTCTGCCTGACGAATTAAGCCAGATGGCTGGCAAAGAAATCGAAATCACAGTTGCCCGGCAGAAGGATGGCGGTGGTAATCAGGAAGTGGTTCTCAAGGTCACTCCCGAGTCCAGTCCCGGCTGGCTCGATGCGCCTTTGCGTGCCGGCGATGCACTGGCCATTCCTGCGATTGGTGTCGCCATTCAGGTTGTACCCGTCGTCCTGAGTGTTGATCCCGGTTCTCCTGCGGAAGCTGCGGGGATCAAACCCGGTCAGCGGATCCTCAAGCTGGCACTGCTTCCTCACCCCGATGAAGGATCAGGCCCGGATGCCAAAACGGTGGAAGTCGATCTGGGGAGCGATAAAGAGAAGAACGTCAACAACTGGGCTTTCGCCTTCGTGCAACTGCAAAGATATCCACTTCGCAAAGCGACGTTGACCATCAAGGAAGATTCCGAAACGCGAACGATTGATCTTGAACCTGTGGCCGATAAAGAATGGCCTTATCCACGTCGTGGATTCGCGATGTATCCGGCTCGCACGACCCAGCAGGCGAAGTCTTTCAGCGAAGCCTTCAAGATGGGCTACGCCAACATGGAGAAGTCTGTCCTGAATATTTACATGACTTTGCGCAGCCTCTTTACCGGGCATTTGAGTGTCTTTGAATTGCACGGCCCCTTAGGGATTGCGCGCGCTGCTTATGAGATTTCCAAGCTGGGGATTTCGTCACTGCTGATTTTCCTGGGCTTTTTGAGTGCGAACCTCGCGGTGATTAACTTCCTGCCGATTCCGATGCTCGATGGTGGACACATGGTCTTTCTGGCTTACGAAGCGATCACCCGCAAAAAACCCAATGAGAAAGTGCAGATTGCTGCCACTTATGCCGGCATGGCCTTCGTCCTGGGACTGATGCTCTTTGTCATCTGCCTCGATCTGTTTGTCCACAAGTTCTAAACCTGAACTCAGGTCGGTGTAACGGCTCAGTGCCATGCTTTCTCTGTGCCATGCTTGCGGCTCTGAGCTGTCTATGACACACAACTCTGCAGGCGTATGGGCTTAAGGTTGGGCTGGAGACTGGGTGACTGGAAAAGCGTGTGGCTGGGGTCAAACGTCCTCGTTTGCCCCCAGCTTGTTTGACGCTGGTTGTTCATCCCGATGTTCATGGTGAGAAACTTGACAGATGCATTTGCGCTGGTGAATTCGATTGACCAGGGGGCGGATGAAGACATCCGACCCCTGCCACCCCGGCGTGAAGGCATGCTTGCCCAGAGCTGCAAGCATGGCACACAATACAAGAAGTCAGGGAGAAGACCCTCACCCTGCCCTCTCCCACGAGGACGCGGGCGAGGGTTCCAGAGGGGCATGTGCATGGCGCGGCTTCATGTTGTCGTGAAAAGCCACGACAACCCGTGTAAGCAGGTTGAGCACGAGTTGGCCGGGCTACCCTTGAGAGACAGTTGTGTGTAAGAATGGCGGCTCTGAGCAAGCATGCCGCACGGAGTCAGGTTTCCCCGTAGGGTGTCATGCAGCGCCAGCGGAATGCACCAGCTCTTTCATACGAGTGGTTCAGCCATCGCTGAATGTCACATTGATAAAGAATCAGATCCGGAACCGGAGCCATGCCACCACTTCTGGATATTCCTTCCGCCTTAGAACTGATTAGTACCTCGGCGCATGCACTCGCGGAAGAGACCGTGCCTTTCCATGAAGCTCTCGGGCGAGTGACGAGCCAGGCCATTCTCAGCCCGGAACCTGCGCCTCTCTTCGATAAAGCACTGATGGATGGCTATGCCATCCGCGCCGAAGACCTCGCTCAGTCTGCCGGGCTATCAACTTCCACTCCCAGCCCATCACTTCGCGTGACAGGTCTCATCTGTGCTGGCCAGACACCTTCAATAAGTCTTGCCGCGGGTGAAGCGATCCAGATCATGACGGGGGCACCGCTCCCATCTGGAACAACCGCAGTCGTCAAAATTGAAGCGACCACACGGAAAGAGGATCTGGTTTTCATTCACGAATCGGTACCAGTTGGAGCCAACCTGATCCGGCGTGGAGCCGTCATGCAACCCGGCCAACTGGTCTTGAGTGCTGGTCAAAGGTTAGCTCCCCAGCATCTGGCAGGTCTGGCTGAACTGGGGATCGTGACGATTCCCGTCAAACAACAGCCCACACTCGCCATTCTGGCCACAGGTGATGAACTCGTTCCTCCCAGCGAAAAGCCAGGCCCCGGCCAGATTCGAAACTCGAATGAGACTTTGCTCGCCAGCCTGGCGCGACAAGCCGGCTGTGATGTGCAGAGACTCGGCATCGCCTCCGATTCGTTGGACGAACTCACGCTCAAGATCCGTCAGGGCTTAACCGCCGATCTTCTCCTCTTAACAGGCGGTGTCTCCGCGGGCATGCTCGATCTCGTCCCACAGGCACTCGCTGCCGAAGGTGTGGAAAAGATCTTTCACAAAGTCGATATCAAGCCTGGTAAACCCATCTGGTTCGGGATCAAGCGGCAGCCGAAAACCTGCCTCGTTTTCGGCCTTCCCGGCAATCCGGTCAGCAGTCTCGTCTGCTTCGAACTGTTTGTGAAAACCGCCTTGCGAAAACTGTCGGGGATTAATCCTACCATTGCTCCAGCGATCGAAGCTTTGGCTGCGGTCGACGAAAAGTACACGAGCGATCGGCCCACTTATCATCCTGCCGTGATCGACTCAACGGGTTCATCGATCACGGCCCGTACTATCTCCTGGCAGGGCTCATCTGATCTGCAGGCCACTCTCTCAGCGAACGGCATGATTTACTTCCCGGCGAATTCCCCACCACCTCAACAAGGCGATACACTTCTCGCTCACCGCTGGTGCTGATCTTCTCTCGCTGATCTTCTCCTGCAGTGGCCAAATTACGCCCGGGATTGCAGAATTCTGCGAAGGCATGGTGACAGATTCTCGCCACACCGTTACATCTATTAGTCTTGGGGAATCGCTGTCATCCCCTGGTCATCGGACCAGCCTGTGGGAATGAGTGACGTTAGAGACGACAGCCGGGCCTTAGGGATCATTCGGCCCGCCAGAGAAGTTTTCGCAAAACGCCTGCTCGATCAAGCGTTGATTCACCAATACATGGAGGTCGCCTCGAATGTCGGTTCCTGTCCGTCAAATGTGGACGATCGCCAGCTACGTGCTCAAACAGCGAATGCTGGGCAACAAGCGATATCCGCTGGTGCTGATGCTCGAACCTCTTTTTCGCTGCAATCTGGCCTGTGCTGGATGTGGCAAAATCCAGCATCCCGTCGAGATTTTGCGCAAGCACCTTTCTCCCGAAGAATGCTTCGCTGCCGCTGATGAATGTGGTGCACCGGTCATTTCCATTCCCGGCGGCGAACCACTGTTGCACCCGCAAATCGGTGAGATCGTCGCCGGGCTGGTAGCTCGCAAAAAGTTTGTCTACTTGTGCACGAATGCCATTCTGCTCGAAAAACATCTTCACAAATTTAAGCCCAGTCCCTACCTGACCTTCTCGATTCATCTCGATGGCCCGCAGGAAGAGCATGATTTTGCCGTATGCCGTGAAGGTGTGTACGACGTCGCGATCAGTGCGATCAAAACAGCCATCGCGCAGGGCTATCGGGTGACGACGAATACGACGGTCTATAACAATGCCCAGCCCGAAGCCCTGCGGGAAATGTTCGATACTCTGGCTGACCTTGGTGTCGAAGGGATGATGCTCTCCCCGGGGTACCAATACGAAAAAGCCCCGATTCAAACGTTGTTCCTGCAACGACAGCAGACGGTCTCACTCTTCCGCAAGCTCTTTTCAAACGCCAAAAAGCGGTGGAAGTTCAACCTTTCACCACTCTTTATCGAGTTTCTGCAAGGTGCCTGGAATCTCGAATGCACTCCCTGGGGTAGCCCCACGTACAACCTCTTTGGCTGGCAGAAGCCCTGCTATCTGATGAATGAAGGCTACACCAAAACCTTTAAAGAACTCATGGAAACAACTCACTGGCCCGACTATGGCCGCGCCAGTGGCAACCCGAAGTGTGCCAACTGCATGGTTCACTGCGGCTACGAACCCACAGCCGTCGCACAGACATTTGGTAGCTGGAACGGCTTGTATCACACAGCCATCCGCACCTTTTTTGGACCGAGGCAAAAGAATCTGCCGCCACTCGATGAACCCCCTTCGAGTGCTGATTCAGGGTCTGGAACTCGCCATCCTCTGGGAGAGTTCGTCGCGTTATCGCCACTTGGCAATGCGTCATCTTCGGGATCTTCATCGAGATCCAGCGAACTTGCGGGCGTGGCGTCGTGCCAGTTGAATGGCTCGCCAGCAGCGGCCTCTTAAAGCTTCCACGCCTGAACAGTCACTTGCCATTATCTCAGAAGTTGCTCCCATGCCGCTCATTCCGGTGAGTGATCTGCTCGACAAAGACCTGGATGTCTATCGCGATGTGAAAGCTCAGAACGCGATGCGACATGGCAAGTACTTCATTGTCGAGGGTGTGCGTACTGTTGAAAGATTATTGGCCAGCGAGTTCGAAACAGCGTCCATTCTCGTCACTCAGGATAAAGTCGCCGCATGGGAAGGGCTGATTCCGCCCGAGATTCCCGTTTATATCATGCCGACAGAGATGGCCTCTCAACTGATTGGCTTTCATCTGCATGTGGGAGTCATGGCTTGTGGTCTGAGGCGAAGAACGGCTTCTCTGGAACAGCTCCTGGGGCTTCCCGATCCTCCCAAAGATCAACGACTGGCCACAACCATTTCTGCGGAGAAGTCTCACGAGCGAACTGCCGTCCCCAAGCCGCTTCTGGTCGTCTGCCCGAATTGCGACAACCCGGAAAATCTCGGTGCTATCATTCGTATTGCCAGTGCGTTTCAAGCGACAGGTCTCTTATTGGGCAACGCCTGCTGTGACCCGTTTTCCCGGCGGGTGATTCGTGTTTCGATGGGGAATATCTTTGGTCTGACGATTCGCGAAAGCCGCCATTTAGGACGTGATCTGCAGCGCCTTAGAACAGAGTTTGGATTTGAAACGATGGGAGCAGTCCTCTCGGACTCAGCTGTCTCCCTGAAGAACGTCCAGCGGCCTCATCGCCTCGCACTGCTGCTCGGGAATGAAGCGGAGGGGTTGACGACGGAGTGGATGGACCAATGCGATCATCTCGTCACGATCCCCATGCCTCCCGATGTAGACAGCCTCAACGTCGCTGTCGCCGCCGGCATCTTCCTGTATCAACTCACCAACTGATAAGGCTTCCAGGAAACCACTGCGCGTTGTTCGTCGCGACGACATGCTTGCCCAGATCTGCTGTCCTTTACGCACAGATTTGCAGGAGTTCTGATTGGAAGAGTGACTTGAGGCTGAATGGATGAAGACTGGGTGGATGGGGTCAAACATCCTCGTTGGCCCCCAGTTCTTTGGACTCTGATCTTTCTTGACGAACAGCATGAAAAGTCATGAATTTATGTGCCGGTTGCATTTGCGCAGGGGAAGTTTGTTGGCCAGGGGGCGGATGAAGACATCTGAACCCTACCACCCCGGCAAGAACCACGCCCTTCCGCACTGTCGTGATTTTTGGGGCTCCAATGGCGTGCTACCCAAGAGCGAGAGAAGGTTGATGGCTGGGCACGCGCATGGCGCAGCTTCTTGTTGTCGTGAAGAGTCACGACAACCCGGCCACGAGTTGGCCGGGCCACCCGTCATGCTTGCCCAGAACTGCAAGCATGGCACACAGGCCAACTCTCAACCCTCAAACACCAAACACCAAAAAAAACACGTCCCTCTTTCGAGAGACGTGCTTGATATTCCATCGTCGCCGTCGGTTCAGACCGACTTCGATTATCGGAGGAGCTGGGCGATGGTGCTGGGCCCCTGGTTGGCGATCGAGAGGACCGAGATACCAGCCTGTACCAGAACCTGAGCCTTCTGCAGGTTGGCCGTTTCAGCAGCAAAGTCGGTATCGACAATCTCGCTGCGGGCAGCAGAAATGTTTTCCAGTGCCACACCCAAAGTCGAGATGTTGGTATCGATCACGTTCGACTGGACGGCACCAATCTGAGACCGGAGAGTCGTCACACGTTCGAGTGATTCGTCGATGATGCTCACGAGGTCTTCGTAAGAGATCTTCGGGCCCGAACCATCGAGGCTCTTGCGAACATCTTCGAGGCTCTTGCCACCACCGGAACCCAGTTCGGACAGTTTGCCGGTGATACCACCCAGGCGAGAGGTGTTGACCGCTTCGATCCCCAGGCCAATCTGCCCGGCGGAAGTGGCCTGCTCACCAATCTGGAAGAGTGCACCACCACCGACGATGTTCAATGTGGCTGTGGCGTTGGCTTCGTTGGAATCGGTTGCAAAGGTGAGCGAAGCAGCGACGCTGGCAGTACGGAAGCTGGCTTTGAGACCATCTCCACGGGCTGCCTGGCCGTTGATTGTCACGCCGATATCAGCACCGAAATCGCGAGTCGTGTAGGTCGTGTCGTTCTTGCCTGTCGTCTGGAAGCTGCCAGACAGGGCCGTCACGTTAACCTTGGCTGACGAGCCGTACTCGGAACTTTCAAGAATGATATCGCCATTGGTCAAGCTCAGTGCGGTGCTCGCCACATCATCACCCAGTGATGTTGAGTCGCCGCGTGTCGAAGCCAGCAGCACTTCCGAAGCGTCTTCATCATCATTGATCAGAGTGGCAATATCTGCGAGAGTCGAGGTCACGACACCGTTAGCATCTGTGCCAGCAGTAATGGTGATAACCTGGTTGCCATCGTTATCGGCTGCACCCACGCTGACACCCAGCGTCTGGCTGTTGCCAGTGGCATCAATAACAACACTCAACGTGCCGTTGGTTCCTACCGTGCGGTTATCTCCCAGCCGCAGGATGCCCTGATCAGTACCACCGGTCAGTGTATCGGCGGCTTCAGCAGCCTGCACACCCGAACCGTCGCCGCTGGCCACACCTGTGACAAGCGAACTGGCAGTCGTGTCACCAGCAATAATGGCGACCACGTCGTCGGCGGTGGCACTCACAGCACCGTTGGCGTCTGTTCCCAGAGTCACAGTCACAGTGCGGTTTGTTGTTCCAGTAACAGCGACCGATGTGGCCACGTTGTTGCCTGAACCGGCCACATAAGTGACCGAAACAGTACCACCCAGCGAAGCATTGGTTCCCAGCTCGGCGGTTCGTCGAGCGTCGGTGAAGGTCACCACACCGTTGGCGCCTGAGCCCTTGGTTGCGGTGTTGGCCACAGCATCAACTGTCAGCTCAAAACCACCAACGACTGTGGCCACAACGCCCGTGGTATCAGAGACATCGTTGATGGCGTCAGCGATGTTGCTCACTGTGCTGCTGCCACCCAGCGAGATCGCCTGGTTGCCATTGGAACCGCCGATTTCCACAGTGGCGGCTGAAGTCAAAGCCCCACCGCTGTAGCGCAGCGATGCTTTTTCGGCAGCAGTGTTCACTGTCGCATTCAAAGCAATGCTGGTTCGTGAGCCGAAGACAGCCTGGTTCACCTGGAAATCACTGAATTTGTTCAAATCGCCAACAGAAACCGATGTCTGGAAGCCTTTGCTGCCGTCAATCAGTTTGTCACCAGCAAACGTGGTGTTGGACGAGATACGGTTGATGGCAGAGAGAATCTCGTCGATTTCGCCCTGGTTGGCAGTTGTTTCGCTGGAAGAAAGGGCACCAACGTTGAGGCCTTCCTGAACCAGTCCGCGCAGCTTATTGAGCTGACCGCTGATTTCGCCCAGAGCCGCATCAGCCGTCGAGAGGACGTTGTTGGCTCGATTGCTGTTCGAAATCGATTTTTCGATGGTGGTGGTCTGCAGTTTCAGTCGCTCACCAGCGAACAGACCGGCGGGGTTATCCCGGCCACTGTTGACCTTCACACCTGTCGAAAGTCGAGTCAGCGCCGAGTTCTGCTGACTGGTGGCTTTCTGAAGGTTGCGCAACCCACGGAGCGCATCAATGTTTGTGTTAATTCTCGTCATCGCACTAAGCCTTTCGGGGGGTGAGAGCGCTCCGTCGTATGCTTGGCCCGCCGTGCGCGATGTAAAGCTGCGCCTGCGCGGTTGTCCTTTGAAATACAAAGTCTCATCTCAGGCTTCGTCCGGAAGTTCCTGCCGAATTCACGAATGATTGATCGCCTCTCACAACCAGATTCGTCGAAATCGTCGGGAAGAAGCGATCGATCGGCATCGTCGTCACAGACGGAACCTCAGTAGTTCCACCAGTGTGAAGAATACCTTGGTAAACTCAGCGAAATCGTTAAAGCCTTGCGTGAGTACGAAGAAACCCTAGTTCGCATTTCGCCACACGTCGGTCGGTATTGAAGATTTTTGGCAACATCTTCGCATTTGCGGGTAACGCCGCAGAACCGATCGAAATGAACAGACTGCTCTCGAGCGATCACTCACGAACTTTCCCTGTTCGCGCTGACTGCTATACGCACCTTCTCAGTGAACCCATGTGATGGATGGATTCAGGCGGCGTCGCTGGGGTCAAACGTCTTCGTTTGCCGCCAGGTCATCTGAGGTTGGTGAATCATCTCAATGTTGGCAGGAAGTTCTGAGGAGAGCTACGGATGCATTTTTGCTGGTGACCTCGATTGACCAAGGGGCGGATGAAGACATCCGACCCTTGCCACACGAAAGTCAAAACTTCGCATCACTCAATACTTATCGCTCAATACAGAGAAGTGTGGGAAACCAGCCTGTTGTGGTGGCAAGTGGCCTGAGGCGGCGAGAATCAGCTCTTTAATAAGGGAGCGAAGTGCCGCACCACTTCCCGGGCACTGCGTAAGCCATCGACGGCTGCACTCACAATCCCGCCCGCGTAGCCGGCTCCTTCACCAACCGGGTAGAGCCCGGGCATTCCCGGTGCCACACGCGTCTGCCGATCGCGATCAATCCGGACAGGTGAACTCCCGCGCATCTCAGGCCCGACCAATACGGCATTCTTCAAGAAGTTTCCATGCAGCTTGGCATCCATCAAGGGCAGGCTCTTACGGATCGCCTGGGCAATTACCGGTGGCAATACCAGATCCAGAGTCAGCGGCTTAACCCCACGCTCGTACGAACATTCCACGCGATCATCGGCACGCGGGGCTTTGCCATTCACGAAATCGAGTCCCCTCTGAATGGGGCACGCGTATGTCCCGCCCAGAAGCTCGAAGGCGGCGGATTCATATTGCCGCTGTAAATAGACTCCCGCCAAAGGATGATTCGATCCAAACTCATTCGTCTCTAGAGTCACGACAATGCCACTATTGGCAAAGGGTGTATCGTGACGACTGTTACTCATTCCGTTCGAACAGAACATGTTCGGCTCGGAAACACTCGGAATGATGATCCCCCCCGCACACATGCAAAATGTAAAGACATCGCGAGTCGAGCGGGCCTGCAGGGTGTAATCAGCCGCACCCAGCATTTCCAGATACTCGGGACGGCCATACTTGTGCCTGTTCACCTGCTCCTGTGGCTGTTCGATCCGTACACCGAGTTGAAAGGCTTTCTGCTGAATCGGTGCCCCTTGCTCCAGCAGTTTTTCGTAGGTGTCTCGCGCACTGTGGCCGATCCCTAAAATGACCACATTCGAGTACATCGGCCCACTTGATGTCTCAATCCCGATCACCTGTCCATCCCGCAGGATCAGTCCTTCGAAGCGGCAATCGAACCGATACTCGCCACCCAAAACTTCAATCTTGCGGCGGAAGTTCCGGCAGATCATGGGCAGTTTGTTACTTCCCAGATGGGGACGATTCTCATACACAATCGATTCTCGACCGCCGCACTCGACAAACCGCTCGAGCACCCAGTCAACATCCGGTCCTTCCATGCGGCAGGTGAGCTTGCCGTCACTGAAGCAACCGGCTCCACCTTCACCAAAGAGATAATTGTTCTCGCGGTCAAACGCACCACCACGGTCGAACTCCCGCACGGCAGGGACACGCTCCTTCACTGCTTTGCCACGCTCGATGACAATCGGGCAATACCCCTTCATGGCCAGATAATGGGCAGCGAGTAATCCAGCCGGCCCCGAACCAATGACCAGTGGCCGACCGTGCAACTCTCCTTCGCCAGGTGCGGGATTATCAAAGACTGGCGGCTCAAAGAACATCAGTTCCGGGCCCAGTCGCTTTTGCAAAGCTTTCGACTGCGCCATTTCGGAAGAGATATCGACCGATGCCGTATAAACAAAGTGGAGTTCGTCGCGCTTGCGCGCATCGAGACTCCGCTTCAAGATCCGATACCGGGAAAGATTTTCCTTCGGTAAACCTGTGGCGCGAGCCAGATAACCAGGAAGTTCGGCTTCGGGAGTGCCTAAAGGGAGACGAAGATTGGCAATTTTCAGTGGCATAATGTTTCATAATCAGTGTGCGAACGAGCTATGTCCGAACTTAGACCTAATATCGCATGCCACCACACGGCGCACAAGTCGCCTGCTCGTCTGCTGACCAATGTGCTTACCAATGAGTTGTTGACACTCCACCTTTGACCTCAGTTGACGGTTCGCCAGCATGCCCAGGAAATCCAAAGTTCAAAGGTCGAGTTCCAGCGTCACTTCCTTGGTCGCTGCCAGTAAGCCCGCCCGCCGCCGCTCGGAAGTTTCGCCAGAAACGCTCGCCGCCCTCGAAACGGGAAAGCTCGCCACGCGGAATCTCGTCGAGTGGCTCGCCATGGATCAATTGCGCTTGTTCACGCACCTGATTGATGATCTTAAGCTTGAAACCACTCCTGAACTTGAGCAGGAACTCGAATCGCTGCGAAGTGCCGGGGTCATGCAAAAGTCGTGGGGATTGGGATCGTTACTCGCCCGGCTCATGACTCAGCACCCCAGACACCCGGTCATTCTGGAAGAGTTGACGACTCATCCTTCCGATGCTGTCCGCATCTGGACGATGACCGCGATCCAAAGCCCGACGACGCTCACCCTTTCCCAAAGGCTGAGAGCGGTCCGTCCATTTGCTGCGGATGAGCATTTTGGTGTTCGCGAATGTGCCTGGATGGTCGTGCGACCAGCGCTCATTGCCGACTTGCCCGGATCGATTCATCGCCTGCTCCCCTGGGCCAAACATCAGGATGCCAATCTAAGGCGGTTCGCGGTTGAATCGATCCGGCCGTGCGGTGTGTGGTGTAAACAACCACCCGGGCGAAGCTGTCGAGCAAAGATCGGAAACCACATGCAGGCGATGTCCGTGAGAAATAATCTCGA
>NZ_LYDR01000115.1 GCF_001707835.1 Planctopirus hydrillae | reverse complement strand
GAGCCCGTCCCCGTCCCGCTCGAAAGCACCAACGACCAGATCGCGCAGATCGCCAACTCCTGCCAGGCCTTCCTTCTTCCCGGCAGCGGAGCCGATGTGAACCCCCAGAAGTACGGCGAGCAACGCGACCCCATGTCCGCCGACGCAGACCCTCTCCGCGAGAACGTCGACGAACTCCTTCTGCAGGACGCGCACAACATGCACAAGCCGCTGCTCGGCATCTGCTTCGGCACGCAGATGCTCAACGTCTGGCGCACCGGCTCGCTCATCCAGCACGTGGAAGGCACCGGCGTAAACCACAAGGCCGGCCGCGAAATCA
>NZ_LYDR01000114.1 GCF_001707835.1 Planctopirus hydrillae | reverse complement strand
GGCGTTTACGACCTGGGACTCGGCAAGCCCACCGCACGCCCATGCCCAGCGCCTACATCCTCGCCAACGTCACCGTCACCAACCCGACCCAGTACGAGGACTACCGCAAGTTCTCCAGCATCGCCATGCAGGTGCACGGCGCCGAGGTCTGCGTGCGCGGCGGTGCCGTCACGGTGCTGGAGGGCGACTGGACGCCCGAGCGCGTGGTGCTGCTGAAGTTCCCGTCGCACGAGGCGGCACAGGCCTTCTACGATTCCGCCGAGTACACCCGCGCCCGCCAGGCCCGCGAAGGGGCTGCCGTCATGCGCATGGTCTTGATCGACGGGGTCTGAACCGCGCACAT
>NZ_LYDR01000113.1 GCF_001707835.1 Planctopirus hydrillae | reverse complement strand
ACAGCTCTTCGATCGATTGAGCACGCAGTCGATCCATTGAACCAAATCGTGCGGCCAGGATTTGTGCTGTCCGCTGCCCGACATGTCGGATATTGAGAGCAGTCAGCAATCGCCAGAGGGGTTGTTGACGAGAAGCTTCCAATCCTGCCAGGAGTGAATCGACAGATTTTTCGCCGAGTCTTTCGAGCTCAAGCAGTTCGGCTCGTTTATCCACAAGACGATAGAGATCGCTGATACTCTGTACCAAACGACTGGAAACCAGTTGCTCGACCAGCTTTGTCCCCAGGCCTTCAATATCCATCGCCTGGCGGGAAGCGAAGTATCTGAGGGATTCGCGAAAACGAGCCGGACAATTGATGTTCGGGCAGCGAATGTAAACGCCCCCTTCATCCTGTTCGACGATTGTGGAACACTCGGGGCAAGTCTCGGGAAACTGATAGGGTGCAGTGTTTGGGGGCCGCAGATGTTCTTCGACACGCACAATATGGGGAATGATCTTGCCTGCTTTTTCGACAACGACCGTATCGCCCACGCACAGGCCCAACCGTTCAATTTCATCGCGATTGTGCAGACTCGACCGCGAAACGGTGGTCCCGGCAATCTCAACAGGTTCGAGATCGGCCACTGGTGTCAATACGCCTGTTTTCCCCACCTGCACGGTGATGTTGATGACCTTGGTCGCGGCTTCGTAGCGTTCCCATTTATACGCGACAATCCAGCGCGGGCTTTTGCTGGTCATCCCCAGTTCCGCCCGTAGAGCCAGATTGTTGACTTTGAAGACGAGTCCATCGACTTCGAAATCGAGCGTCGAGAGCGCTTCCATCATGGCGGGCGCTGCAGCAACCGCTGCTTCGAAGGAGGAATGGCAAGCCGTCATGGGGACAGTCGGCAATCCCACCTGATGAAAGAGTTCCAGATAATCGGCATGTGTCTGGAATCGAGTGGCCTCCTGCTCGTCGATGGCTCCCAGGGAATGGGCAAAGAATCGAAGCTGCCTTTGAGCACACAACTTCGGATCAAGCAGCTTGAGTGACCCTGCCGTGGCATTACGGCTGTTTTTAAAGGGTTCTTCACCTCGCTCCAGTTGATGAGCACGAACTTTGGCGAAATCCTGATTGCCGATATAGGCCTCACCACGAACTTCGAGCAATCGCGGGATGTTCGATTCGGCAAAGAGCGACTTTTTGGACGAGCCATCATCCAGAAACAGTGGCACGCCTTTGACTGTTCGGGCGTTGTGGGTGACGTCGTCACCGACGCGGCCGTCGCCACGCGTGACAGCACGGATGAGTTGGCCGTCCTCATAGATCAACGAGAGAGCGACGCCATCGACTTTGAACTCGGCCAGCCATTCCATGGGGCCTTTCCAGCCGACTTCACTGGCTCGCCGGGAAACTTTCTGGCCAAACTCCAGCAGGCCCGACTCGTCGTAGACGTTATCAATCGAAAGCATGGGGACGGAGTGTGCGACCTGGACAAACCCTTCGATGGGTTCGCCACCCACTTTTTGCGATGGGCTGTCAGCGGTCACTAACTCGGGAAAAGCCGCCTCCACTTCGAGCAGGCGAGCCATCAGCCGGTCGTATTCGAGATCGCTGATCTCATTCTGGGCGAGCACATAGTACAGACGGTCATGCCGACGGATCTCACTCCGCAATTTGTCGAGAAGATGGCGGGCCTGATCTGCTGATGTCGGCAAAGGCCTGGCCAGGAGTTCTGCGATACTCATCGAGTCCCACATTGGTTCGAGGATTCCTGAATGCTCTCTCGAAGGATCATAGCGGGAAAGGTTCAATTCTCACAAATCGTGGGAGACCCTGTGCCTTCACTCGGCAAGTCAATCATGCTGTGATCTGAACCCAGGTTTGTATGGAGGGGCTTGAAAACCATGATCCCAAAGGATGCCGGCATGACATGGTTGGCAGCAAGTCCAAAGCGATTTGCGTTATGTGTCGACTCACGGAAAACGGCTCGGTCTGTCCGGTAAGCCCAGGCTATTTGCGTTTCTTCTTAGTCTTCTTGCTGTCCTCTTCGTCGTCGAAGTCATCGAAGATCTCCTCGGAGGCAGTTTCGAGGTCATCGGCACTTTCAAGGAACATCTCGTTCGAATCCTGTTCGATGGCATCGGTAAAATCATCATCGCCATCGACCACAGGTTCAAAGGACGAAGTAGCTTCGAGATCCTCTTCGATTTCGAGATCCTCATCTGCGTCGAGAACTTCCGCATCATCCTCGTCGGCAACAGCTTGCGATTTTTTCCCCGCAGGTGACTTGGCAGCAGTCTTCTTGCCTGCTGAACGGCCGCCGAAAATCAGAATCCCGACAGGCATCAGGGCGACTGTCCCGGCACAGAGCAGCGAGAGTCCCACAAAAATCTGCGACATGAGCTGGAGATTGGCCGCATGGCTCACAAACGCCATGACCAGCAAATAGCAGAGGAATCCTCCGGGAATGGCCGCGACGAGCGATGTTAACGCAAAAGAAACTTTTCCCATCAGATGCTCCTGTTGTCGAATCCCGGCCCGGCCCACATTTCGGAAGAATCTTTCCCTCGCCAGCTTAAATTGGCGGAGGGAGCCGGAACAACCCCTTGTTCTATGAGAGGCCGCACCCGGGAAAGGCTCCCGGCTGAATGTACCGATTCTGGCACAGTGTTGTTTTTTCGCTTCGCCGAACCGTGTTGTTTTTTCGCTTCGCCGAACCGTGTTGTTTTTTCGCTTCGCCGAACCGTGTTGTTTTTTCGCTGCACGGTATGGCAAGAATGCGGTGGCTACCGGGAAAGGACGGGATCCAGCCATAACCCCCAATCCTGAAAGGTTCCATCTTCTGAGGGAGAGGTGACGAGTTGCAATTGAGTGACATCGCTCACATCCACCTGGAAGGAAACGAGCTGATCAGCTTTGACAACTGGGGATTTCCACAATGTCTTGCCATCCCCCTGAATCTCGAAGATCACGGAGCCACCGGAACCCGTCGCCAATCCCACCTTCCCTGCGAGTTGTTTCCATTTCTTGCCGAGAGAGTAGACATGCTCAGCCGGTGCATGGGCATAGATTCCTCGAGCAAAGATTTCTCCCCGGCACTCGAGCAGAATGGAGGCGTTGGGTAAGCGATTGAAGGCGGGTTGCATCCAGCCCACTTTGGCAGAGTCGGCTCGATAAATGGTGAGGCTGGACTCTTTACGCTTGCCGGCTTCTTCCGCGGGTGTTTGCGAGGGTGGCGTGGTGTTGAAGAGGACGTTGGCGATGGTCTGAGCGTCACGAACCTTCAGTTTGTCTTTTTCCTGCTTGGCGAGCTTCATATTCCGGCTGTTGATGGCGGCTAGAAACGGGCCCAGCACCTGCCGGGTTTGAATGGCTTTCAACTCGGGAACACCCGCCTTCGTCACGAAGTATGAGTACTCCATTTCTCCCTGTGCGTGCTGACTCGAAGTGGCACCGTTGGCATGCAAGGCGACAAGACGCAAAGTTCCCCACTGGCCGGCAGTTAAGGCCCTGGAACTCAGCTTAAAGGCTCCGTCCCGTGTGGGAATGGCTGTTGCCGATGTGGCGTTGTAGTCGCTGTTTCCTTCGGGATCAAAGTACGCCACGACACCGTAAACGGGAGGCTCTCCCTGAATGTTTCCTTCGACAAAAATCGATTGATCTTCGGCGCGAATCCGCAGGTTTTTCAGCGTCAGATTCGTTTTGAATTCCCGCGGTTCCTGTCGACCACAGAAGAGAGGATGTGAGGCCAGGCGGAGAGCATGAGCAAATGTCAGAAATGTGCCCCGGCCTTCCCCGCGGACTTCTTCGAAGTAGGTGCGATTGCCTGCCCCCATTAACGCAGAGCCAAGGACGGCTTCATCGGGCCGGGCCGTGCAATGAGGTAATCCGAAGGCATGGCCGAGTTCGTGTGCCATGCCGCCGATGAAGATCGAGTTGTGCCTGCCTAAGGAAATGCGACCATATTCGCCGTCGCGAAGCATGGGTTCTTTTTTGGCAAGATTCAACGTGTCGAGTTCCGGAGAATCAAGTTGCCATGCCCTCCCGCTGCGATAGGTGCCGCCAGCGTAGTAGGGTGATTTGTGCTCGAAGGTCAGCTTTTTTTCGTCCCAGGTGGCGAGATTACAGAAGATGGCGATGGTTTCCTGATTGGCATCGATTCCTGCCTTTTGAAGGATGGGCAGACATTCCTTGCGAATCTCGTCGCCCGATTTCTTTTCGTATTCAGCAAAGGGTTTGGCTCCACGCACTTCGTGGATGACCACCTGGCCATTTTGTCCCAACTGTAAGCCGAAAGATTTCGGCCCAAAGCCATTTCGCTCCATCTGGGCTGCGTAGAAGGCCTGGATATGCAGGAGCATGCGAGTCATGCGAGCCTGAAAATCTGCTGGAAACTCCCGATCTTGGGGCGTGAAGCAGACGATGTGCAGATAGCGCTGAACTGGCTGGGTATTCTTTTGGACCCAGGGGTCAAGCAGATCTCGGGCGGCTTTCGCCTGAGCTGCATTCTCTGAGAGATCTGCCGCAACAACTGGTGTAAAACCAGCAAAACAGAGTGCCCATCCGCATAAGGCCGTGAAAACAGTCAACCGCCAGTTCATTCTTGATCTTTCCCCGGTGATCGGCCCAATTGCGCGACAATGATTTCATTATTGTACGCAAACGAAAACTTTTATGCCGGGGATAGACACATCGGAATGAACATTTTCCACAAGTTCACGAATTCCAATCGCTCTTTCCGATTGAGGGAATCGACCAGTCAGGCTTAGAAGCTGCCGCCACCCAGGGCCTGATAGGCGGTAATGGCTGCAGCCAGTTGTTGCTGCTTGGTTTCGATCAAGACCATCCGGGCTTCCATCATATCGCGCTGAGCCAGCAAGACTTCGACATATTCGGCCCGGGCATTCTGGAAGAGTTTGGTCGCACTATCGACCGATGCTTCAAGAGCAGCCAGTTGCTGCTTTTTGATCTCGATACTGGCCTGATAGTTCTCGACCTTGGAGAGTCGATTCACAATCTCGGTGTAGGCATTCAAAATGACTTGCTGGTAATTGTAGACACACTGCAGTTGCTGGGCGTTTGCCGTCAGATAGTCGGCCTGAATGGCACTTCTGTTGATCACAGGCGCCACCAGATCGCCCGCGACGTTGTAAATGAGTGAATCTGGAGTTGAAAACAAATACTTGGCATTGAAGGCGTTATAGCCAACACCCGCATTAACGATCAGTGAAGGATAGAATCTGGCGCGGGCGACTTTCACATCCAGCCCGGCTGCCGAGAGTTCTTTTTCTGCCTGCCGCACATCGGGTCGATTCTGCAGTATTTGGGCGGGAAGGCCGGCACAAAGAGGCTGCAGATTCAAATCCAGAAAGCTCGATGTGGAACGCATGACCGGCTGCGGATAACGACCGACCAGAAAATTGATCCGGTTTTCGACTTCCACGATCTGCTGCAGAATAATCAGTTTTTCACTTTGATTTTTGCGAACTTCCGCTTGAAAACGCTGCACGGCCAATTCGGTATCGCGACCGGCTGCTTTTCGCGCTTTGGCCAACTCCAAACTCTGCTCCTGAATTTCGATCGTTTTATCGAGGATCTGCATCTGGTTATCTAGAGACATCAACTCGTAGTATTTTTCGGCCACTTCGGAAACCAGCCTGGTCACCATGTAGGCCTGACCATCGCAAGTCCCTAAATATCGAAGTGTGGCGGCATCGCGGGCATTGCGGAGTTTTCGCCAGATATCGATTTCCCACGAGATATTCGCGGCGACCAGAAAGTTAGGTAGTGGTTCTGGAAAGGCGACGCCGGGTTTGACATCCAGTTGACTCTCGACGGCCCCTTCACGAGTAAAGAGACCTGGTTTATCGACACCAGCGCCCGCTCCTAAGGTAAAGAATGGCAGAATCGCACCCCGCCTGGCGCTGACTTCGTTATAGGCAATCTGAATATCCTGATTCAGGATTCTCAGTTCCTGATTTCCCACCATAGCCTCTTCAATGAGGCATAAGAGATTGGGATCGTCGAAAAAATCTCGCCAACTGATGAGTGCCGAGTTTTCGTAAGTATCCGCCGCCATTTCGAGGCGTGTGAAACCGACTTGCTCAACATCGGACTTCTCATCCAATGTGGCGGTGCCTGCCTCTTCCGGGCTGGGCGGAACGACGGGAACATCAGGGACGCTCCGTTTGAACCAACTGAAGCTGGATGGCATGGATGGGCCCTGTAAGGGGCCTTCCAGTTCTGGAATGCGGCACGACGGGGCACTCAGCGCCAGGCCGGCGATCAATGTTGGCAGAAGAGTACGTGCTCGACTCTTAGCTTTCGACGGTCTCACTAAGTGGTTCAAAATGTTCCTCCCTGATCAATGAACGCCCATCCGCCATCTTGGCGAATATATAGTAGAGACCTGGAATCACCAGAACTCCGATCACTGTCCCGACCAGCATTCCGCCGACGGCAGTGGTTCCAATCGTACGATTTCCAATAGCTCCCGGCCCGGTGGCTCTAACGAGCGGAATCAAACCGGCAATAAAGGCAAACGAAGTCATCAGAATCGGCCGGAAACGGACTTTACCGGCTTCAATGGCTGCATCCCGAATACTCATCCCGGCCTGCCGGAGCTGGATCGCAAACTCGATAATCAGAATTGCGTTCTTTCCTAACAGACCAACCAGCATCACCAGCCCGATCTGGGCAAAGACATCGTTCGACAACCCCATGGCCTGAAGTGCAAAGAACGAACCAAAAATCCCGACAGGTAGCGAAATAATCACGGCCAATGGGAGAATGAAACTCTCATACTGGCCAACCAGCACCATATAAACAAACACCACCACAATCAGGAAAATATAGACAGCCAGATTTCCTTTATTGGCTTCATCGTAGGACAATCCCTGCCAATCGATTCCGTAATCTGGCGGCAAAGTTTGTTTAGCAACTTCCTGAATGGCCTGAATGGCTTCCCCACTGCTGTAACCAGGTGCAGGAGCCCCCTGGATGGCTGCTGTGGGATACAGGTTATAACGGTTGATCTCATTCAAGCCCTGCTTCTTCTGGATGCGCATAAAGGCCGAATAGGGAACCATCTCTCCTTTATCGTTCTTGACGAACATGTTGTTCAAATCTTCGGGGAATCGCCGAAACTCCGGAGCCGACTGGACGTAGACTTTGTAGAACTGGCCAAAGCGGACAAAGCCCTGCTCCCACGTACTTCCCACGACAATCGAGAGATTCTCAAGGGCGTCGGCGATGGAGACCCCTTTCTGCATAGCGACGTCGTTATCGATGACAATCTCGTATTGCGGGTAGTTATCTGCAAAGAATGTAAAGAGTCCTTTTAACTCTTTTCTTTTCGATAATGCTTCCATGAACTTCTGAGTCACTTCACCCAGTCGCTTATAATTCCCCGTATTTGACTTATCGAGCAGATTCAGCGAGAAACCACCGGCGGCACCGAAGCCCGGGACTGCGGGAGGTTCAAAGAACTCGAGCTTGACGTTCGCAATCGATTTGGTCTTCTTCTCGAGTTCTTCAATGATCTGTTTCGAAGTCAGCTTCCGGTCTTCCCAGGGCTTGAGGTTGATAATACATGTCCCGGCATTTGAGCCGCGACCTTCTGTCAGCACTTCATAGCCTGCCAGAGACGAAACGGAGCTGATCTCGTCAAACTCTTTACAGACCGCCTGCAATTCATGGGATTTGGAGTTGGTGTATTCGAGGGTCGAACCAGGCGGAGTCTGGATAATCCCGTAGATGATCCCCTGATCTTCCAGAGGAATAAATCCCGAGGGAAGAATCGTATTCACGAAGAAGATGCCCGCTCCAAAGCCGGCAATGACGAGCATGGTGAGCATGCGAAGAGTGACCACACCCTTGAGAATGACGACATAGCCTCCCGTGATTCTTTCAATGAAGGCATTGAAGATTTCCAGCAGAATGGCAATAGGGCCGCGCCATCTCTTCTTATGACCGTGATTCATCGGTTTAAGAATCATCGCACAGAGTACGGGCGTCAAAGTTAAAGCGACGACACCAGAAAGGACAATCGACATCGCCATGGTCAGTGCAAACTGGCGGTAGAAGACACCGACGGGGCCCGTCATAAAGGTGACGGGGATAAAGACCGCAGTCATCACGAGAGTGATTGCGATAATCGCTCCGCCAATCTCATGAATCACTTCTTTGGTCGCGTTGTATGGTGAAAGATGCTTTTCATGCATCTTGGCATGGACGGCTTCGACAACCACAATCGCATCGTCAACGACGACACCGATGGCCAGCACCAGAGCGAATAGAGTGATCAGGTTCACTGACATGCCGAACATCAGCATGAAGAAGAATGTCCCGATGAGTGAGACGGGAACGGCCAGAGTGGGAATGAGTGTACTGCGGAAGTCTCCCAGGAAGAGAAAGACGACCAGCGACACGAGCACAAACGCCTCGAAAAGTGTGTGCACGACCTTCTCGATGGAGGCTTCCAGGAAGCTCGAAACGTCGTAGCTGACTTCGTAGTCCATGCCCGGAGGGAATGGGAGATTTTCCTTCATTTCATGCAGATGCTCTTTCACCGCCTCGATGACTTGCGTGGCGTTCGAGCCAGGCGTCTGCTTCAAGACAATGGCTGCTGAAGGATAGCCATCTTTATCGGAGTAGAGGTCGTAGAAGGAGGACGCCAGTTCGACTTTGGCGACATCTTTCAATCTAAGGATCTGTCCATCTTCATTGGCCCGCAGAATAATGTTTTCGTACTGTTCGGGCTTGGTGTAACGTCCTACCCAGGTCAGCACATATTCGATGGTTTGCGAGGTCTTTCCTGTGGCCTGACCAAGACGGCCTGGTGAGCCGATCATACTCTGTTCGGCGATGGCCTTCATAACGTCTGTGGCGGCGATGTCGTAAGCCCGCATGCGGTCAAGGTTCAATTCGACACGCATCGCGTAGGCACGGTTGCCGAGAATATTGGCAGTGCCCACGCCGCGAATTCGCTTGATTTCTGGCAGAACCTTAGCGGTTACGTAGTTATAGAGATAATTCTGATCATCACTTTTCTCAGTACTGTAAACGTTCACATACATCAGCATGCTGGACATGTTCTGCAGCACCACAATCCCCTCGCGATCTACAATCGGCGGGACGCGGCTTCTCACGCTCTGTACGCGATTATTGACATTGAGGACCGCCACGTTGGGATCGGTGCCGGGCTCAAAGACAATGGTGATGGTCGCCTCACCGGCACTGGTCGCAGCCGATGTCATGTACCGCATATCCTGAACGCCGTTGATGGCCTGTTCGAGGATCACGAGGACTGAATCGACCAGCACTTCGGCACTGGCACCGGGATAGGAGACTGCAACCACCACGCTGGGTGGTGCGACGGAGGGGAACTGAGAGATGGGCAAAGCCTTAATGGCCAGCCCCCCCATAAAGAGAATCAACAGCGAGATGACAATCGCGAGTGCAGGCCTGTGTAGGAATTTTGCGAACATACTGGTGTGCCCCTATTCGGCTTTGTTCTTGAGATGACCGAGAACTTCTGCGGGGTCGATGTACTCGTACTCGACCTCGTCACCATCTCGAACCTGCCGCACACCTTCGAGAACGATCTTTTCACCTGCCTTTAAACCACTCCTGATAATAAAGATGTCATCCTTTTCATTACGTATCTGGATCTCCCGTTGACGCACGATGCCTCTGAGAGTGTTCGCGTGATGCTCGGCATGGTGTTCGGGGGAAAGTTTCTTCAAATGGTCGTCATGATGCTTGTCATCGTGCGGTTTCTTTTCGTGAGGCAATGGTGGCCGCTTGGGGGCGGGCTTGGCTGACGGCTTTTTGTCATCTTTTTCGTCGTCGCCATCATCGTCGTCGTCGTCTTCGCCTTCCGTGTGAGCCTGGGCCTGATGCGAATCTGCCATTTCAGGTTCGTCTTTACCTTCACCTTCCGGCACAGGCTCGACAACATAGACAAACCGCTTGGCCAGAATTTCAAAGGTGGCCCGCTGTGGGATGACGACGGCATCTTTCAATGTTTTATGCAGCAGGATGGTTCCGGTCTGACCATGCCTTAAAAGTTGCTCCGGATTGGGAAAGTCAGCACGGAAGGCAATGTTGCCCGTTGTATTATTGAAGTCGGCCTCAATCGCAGTGATCTTTCCGGGGAGTGGAAAGGTGGTGTGATTGGCCAGTACAAGCTCCACTTTGACGTCGGCCTGACCTTCTTTAACCTCTTGCTGATAGGCCAGATACCTGGCTTCCGGGACATTGAAGTAGGCCCACATGACATTGTTATCAGAGAGTGTCGTAAGGATATCCCCTTCGGCGACAAGGCTGCCCTGCTGTTGGCGAAGGCGATCAATAATCCCGTCAAAAGGAGCTTTGACTTCGGTGAAATTCAGCTCGGCCTGAGCCAGTTTCACTTTGGCATTCGCTTTCGCAAGTTTGGCCTGCGCCAGAGCCACTTCCTGCTCGGAGACGACCTTTTGCTCAAACAGTTTCTTCGTATTTTTATATTCGATCTCTACGAGTTGTGCTTCAGCGATATCGGACTCGAGGCGGGCTTGATAGAGGGTTGCCAGGACACGAAAGAGGACATCCCCCTTTTTAACAAACTGGCCTTCCTTGATTTTGATTTCTTCCAGGTAGCCGCTTTCGAGGGCACGCAGTTCAATATGGCGGCAGGAGTGAATCTGACTGACATACTGCTCGGTGATCTGCATGTCTTTGGCGATAGCACTGGTGACTTTCACCAGATGATGCTCGGCGTGATGTGCTTCGGGACGCTTTGCGCAGCCGGAAAAGATGACCATCAATGCGACAGCCAAAGCCAGCGGGCTCCAGAACCGCCACGTTCGCAAACATGCCGGTGAGGACTGCCCTTGTCGTTGATGAAACATTGACTGCATCGTGACGGCCTTCAGGCAATTCGACTGCCTGACTTCAGGCAAACAGAACAATCGACTTTTGAAAATTGAGGCATGCCCATCGAGAGGACGCCTTCCCATCAGAATCGATTTAAGCAATTTCAATCGCATAGTCGCCTTACAGAAGAAATTCGGCATATTGAAGACTTCGTGCATACCTTTTTCTCAAATTGTAAGGATTGGCGAAGCCCCGCTATTTACCTAATGTTCAGAGCAACAAGGTCTTCGGGGCCTCGGTATGATGAAAATCCAAGAGTCGTTCGTAAGTTTCCCAGTTCTCAAGTCACGATTCAAAGAGCGAACAAAAACTCCGCCAATCCACAGAGAGGCCTGATTCCAAACCATGCAGCCGATCTTGCGTCTGATCTGAGAGCCGGTCCGTATGGGAAAACTCCCTGTCGCACAGAGAAGGTTTGCTCACCTATCTGAATTGAGATTATCCCATTCGGGAACCTGTCGGCGAGCAGATACGAGAACCTCACGCTATTGTCAGGGAACTCTGCCACGATCGGGCTTGTCATCAAAGACCTGCGTGCTCTGCGAGCCATGAGAATTCCGAGTGAATTGTGCCTGATTTGCAGCGTTTCAAGGTCGCTGAGTGAGTGAAGACCAACCGGCTATCGGCGATGATCAACGACCTGCAATCAGTTCAATAAGCTGCAGTAGTTATCAAACTTTTAAGCTTGATTGTGGCAGCAGGTGAGCGCTGAGGATGATCACTCGAGGATTGGCGCATGGGGGAATGGATGCGGCGAGAGTATCGAAGCAAGTGCTGTGCGAAAGAACCTCACCCTGTTTTCTCCCAGGAAGATGGGGGCGAGGGTTTTAGAGAGAGGTATTTAAATCAAGCAGGAAACGGAGTTCACCACGAAGGTCACGAAGAGCACGAAGGTTGTAAGAGAGGCAAGAAGGCAGGCGGGAGCCTGCCCGACTTAGGCTCGAAAAAGTGAATCATGCTGATCTTCTTGGAGAACTTCGCGACTTCGTGTGAGGATGAATTGGAAGTTCGATGTTTTCGCACGAAGACGCGAAGGCTGCGAAAGGGAAAGAGTTGGTGCATTTCGCTGGCGCTGCATGGCACCCTACGGTTGGAAGAATATAGAAGACCCTCACCCTGCCCTCTCCCGGAAGACCGGGCGAGGGTTCCAGAGGGAATGCACTGCGCCAAAGACCTTGGGTAAGGAAATTGAAGTCAGCGAGAGATGAATTATTGATGGGTACAAAACGAAAAGAGGCACCCAAAAGAATCGGGTGCCTCTTGAAGTTGGCTGCGGCATGGGCATTTGGATTTTGTGGATGTTCCGCTCTGTCGTGGCAAGTCATACTTTGAACAGCGTGGAGGCACAGGGGCCTTTCAGCGCGATCAAGAACCTGCCATGACAGAATGAACTTCCAACTAGGCCAGTTGCTTTTTGCGGCCTACCAGGGTTCGAATTCGTTCTGCAAGCAGCGCGGCATCGAATGGCTTACGGAATGTTTCGCTGAAGAGTGAGCGGTCGATACCACTCGCTGTGTCTTCATCGGTCAGCAATGCCACCAGAACTGCATCGGCATATTCGCCGTTTTTACGCAGATTCTGGGCAATCAGCATTGCTTCATGCCGTCCCATACTG
This sequence comes from Planctopirus hydrillae, assembly GCF_001707835.1. Lineage (GTDB taxonomy): Bacteria > Planctomycetota > Planctomycetia > Planctomycetales > Planctomycetaceae > Planctopirus > Planctopirus hydrillae. Next base: position 32,090 of record NZ_LYDR01000113.1, on the reverse strand, counting down.
AAATCGATGACTACCGCATCTGGATGCAGCGATTCTGCCTGAATGCCTGCTTCGAACCCGCTGGCTGCTGCTTCGATTTTGAAGTCTTCGATTGGCATCAGTTCAGTCAGGTTGTGGCGGACCTGGGAATCGAGACCCACGAGGAGCAGTTTGCCCATCGCTTCGTCTTCGAGTTCACCCAGAGGCATGCCGTGCTCCTTGAGGAAGCGGATTAAATGCTCCCTGGGAATGCGGCGATCCTGCGATCCGGGAATGCGGTAGCCGCGCAGACGCCCTGAATCAAACCATTTGGAGACGGTTCGAGGGGCAACTTTGCAGATCTTGGCGACCTGGCCAGTCGTAAAGATCGTTCTCATCGCGGGCACTCCAATCACCTATTATTGTTCACACACAGAAGGGTGTCGCGACCCTCCGGATCTTGACCCTCGCACGACGAATGTGGCTTTCATGGCCGCAACCAAAATGGCTGTCAGAGAAAATCTCTGTCAGCTTTCCGCCTCTTGAGAAACTGTGCCGGGACTCCCGCAGGAGTCTCAACCAATCTCTCAAATGTCGAACGCTGGAAATCGAATCCGACCCGATCCTTAGTTTCGAATTCGAGTGAGGGGCGGGACGTAACCAAACTGGCAGAGCGTCCCTGCTCTGTGCATGAATCAAATTGCCCGCTTGTATCCTGCCCCCCTGGCAGTCGGTTTACCGGCGTTTCCGCCACAACACGATTTCCCGTCCGAAGGCGTTTGTCGTGTCGTTCCGATGCAAACCGTCTGCGTGTTCTTTTCGGCTTTCCTGGCACGATGACTTCAATTCTCTTGTCAAGACTGTCTTTGACTCTTGACGAAGTCGCTGGTTGCCGAGTTTTCGCGCGTTTTCAGGCCGTACTGCTTGCGTGAAATACGCCATTTATCAGCACAGTTCAGGGCTCAAGGAATTCTCAGCGAAGAGGCTGCTGTGACAGAATTCCTTCAGTCGTGAAGCATCAGGACTGAAGGATTGAAAATGATTCGGAAAGGGCTCAAGTTTTCCGGCTGAATCGTATTCGTGAGGCATCTGCAGCCGGAATTTGAGGGACAGTTCAGTGACGCTGAACTTGAATCGAAGCAACGCCATACTTCGTGGCGGCACTGGTGGTGGCAGTGACATGGAACCTGAGGCGGATGACGACATCCGACGTCTGCCAGTCGGGCAAGCACCACGCCCTTTCGTGCTGTTTTGATTTTTTGGAGCTTCAGGGCATGCCACCTGCCTGCCCAGTTAGGTACGGAAAAGACTAGGTACGGAAAAGATCCTCACCCTCAGCTCTCCTGCTCAGACGCGGGCGAGGGTTCTAGATGTGTTGCTGGTTCCAGGATGTGAGCAGGGCATGTGATTGGTTCACCACGAAGGGCACGAAGAACACGAAGGGGAATTCAAAGATAAATTGTGAATGGCAGGCGGGAGCCTGCCCTACTTAGGCTGATCTTCTTGGAGAACTTCGCGACTTCGCGTGAGGATGAATTGGAAGTTCGATGTTTTCGCGCGAAGGCGCGAAGGCTGCGAAAGGAGACGAGTTGGTGCATTTCGCTGGCGCTGCATGGCACCCTACGGTTGGAAGAATGGAAAAAGACCCTCACACGGCACTTCATGCCACCTTCTCGCACGCAGACGCGGGCGAGGGTTCCAGTGGCATGATGGTATGAAGCCCATCGTTTGAGATGAATCAATCATTCAGGGCAGGGGTTGGTGGAATTCTCACTGGTTTTAAGCCAGTCGAGGGGGAAGCGGGCGAAGGTTAATGTTTCGTAGGCATGGCGGTCGCCGCACTCGTAGAGCAGGCCAATTTCGCCGTTGGCGAGTACTGTGAGGCAGGAATAGGCACTGGGTCGTGAGTCGATGAGCCGGCCTTCGGACCACGATTTTCCCAGATCTTCACTGATGCGAACGGTCATGTTGGCCCGTTTCTGGGAAGAGGCCGGGTTGGCGAAGAGGAGTGCTCCGGAGGGATGCCTTACGATGCTGGCCATGCAGGTTGGATCGGGCAACTGGCTGTAAGGGGCTGACCATGTGCCATCGGCCAGCGAGTTTTTGCCCGGTGTGAACCGTGACCAGAGTCTTTGGCCACGCTGGCTTTCATTCCGCATCGTGAAAAGGAGTGTGCCATCGGCAGCTTCTGCCACCTGAGCTTCGGATGTGGCTGGCTGATTGGCGACTGCGGGGGGCGTGAGGTGCCAGTTCTGGCCGTGATCGTTACTCCACAATAAACAGGCATGGACCACGTTATCGGCCCCTTTGTATTGAGCCGCAAAAACGAGTGTCCCGTTTTGCAATTGAATCCCGGCTCCTGGCCCCTGGAATAACAGTCGCCACGCGGATTGTTTAACTTGTGAAGTCATGGAGACGGGAGTTGACCAGGTGAGTCCATCGTCTTTGCTGGAGGAGATGACAAGCTGTCCGGTTTCTTCGGGGGAAAGTCCGGGGCCGGAACCATGCCAGGCTCGCTTGCCGAACGACCAGAGTGCGGTCACGAAGATTTCGCCGGTCTCTCGATCGACGAGAATGGCCGGATCGCCGACACCATTGCCGGCGGAGTTCGGGGCCGTTTTGTCGTAATCCATGATGGTCTGGAGTGGCCCCCAGGTTTGGCCACCATCGGTGCTGCGGAGAAGTCCCACGTCGATATCGCCCGGGAGATCGACGGCTGATTTGTGGCGATTATCGAAGACCGCGAGGAGCGTACCCTTATTCGATGTCGCCAGGCCGGGAATTCGATAGGTATGAATCCCGTCGTCTCCCTGTCGGCGAATGACGGTGCGGAAGAGTTGCTCGTCGGCTTTTAGAAGGGGAGCGGGATTCTCCTGGGCGGTGGAGAATCTGCCGGGGGTGATTAAGGCGATGAGAGCAAGTATCCAAACGATGCAGGGAGTGACAGTGATCGTGCCCACCCAGGAATGGCACCAAGCCAGGAAGGAGGTTTTCAATGAGTTGATCACAAGAGAGTTCATGGAGGAGGCTTTCGAAGACTGGGTGTGCCAGCGAGTGGGGTGAGACCAGCGGTGAAATGAAAAGTATGGCCGATCTTTTCCCCGGCGACAAAAGCGAAAGCCTTCCCGCCTGGGAAGAAATGGAAAAAGGAGAGAGGTCGTCGTTGTCTTAAAAGTCAGGAAAATTTCGCAGGCGAAGTTTTACGCGCAGGAGGAAATTGATATATTCAGTAATCAATCGGTGAAATTTTGATCCGTTCCGGCTTCTGCTCACAGCCTTGAACTGGTTCTGCCCGCCGTTTGGATGTTTCGAGATAGACTCTCGATTTTTGATCTCATTGACCTACCACTCCGAGGAAATCCCCATGCGACAGCCCAATCGACATTCCTCCGCTTCCAGCCGTCGAGAGTTTTTGAAGCAGACAGGTGCCCTGGGTGCCGCATTGTATGTGGGCAGCCAGAGTTTGAAGGCTCAGGAAACCGAGCGTTCAGCGAACAACGAGATTCGGTTTGCCTGTATTGGCGTCGAAGGTAAGGGATCAAGTGATCGCGATGACGCCGGGCGTCATGGCAAGATTGTCGCTTTGTGCGATGTCGATAGTGATCGTCTGGAAAAGGCGGCTGCCCGGTATCCTCAGGCCAAGAAGTACACCGATTTCCGCAAGATGTTCGACGAGATGTCGAAGGATATTGACGCGGTGACAGTCAGTACTCCTGACCATACACATGCCGTTTCGGCTGCTCGCGCTTTGCGGGAAGGGAAGCATGTTTTCTGCCAGAAGCCACTGACCTACACCGTTCAGGAAGCTCGTCTGCTGCATGATCTGGCCAGCGAAAAGAAGCTGTGCACCCAGATGGGTAACCAGGGAACAGCTTCTGGCGGATTGCGTGAAGCCGTGCAGATTATCCGCAAGGGTGATCTGGGTGCAGTGAAGGAAGTCCATATCTGGACGAACCGGCCCATCTGGCCACAAGGCCTGGGGCGACCAACGGCGGCTGAAACTCCCCCCAAGACACTCGACTGGGATCTGTGGCTCGGCCCTGCACCAGAACGTCCTTACAACTCGGCTTACGCTCCTTTCAAATGGCGCGGCTGGCTCGACTTCGGTACAGGTGCACTGGGCGATATGGCTTGCCATACCATGAATATGTCGGTGATGGCGCTCGATCTGTTCGACCCGGTTTCAGTCGTGGCTGAATCTTCGGGGATTATCGAGAACGAGTCGTATCCAAAGAACTCGAAGATTACCTACAAGTTCAAGGCCAACGACAAGCGTGGGCCAGTGACGCTTTACTGGTATGACGGTGGCAACCGCCCTGATCCTGCATTGATGCCCGGTGTCAAGCAGGGGGCGAGTGGTTCGCTGGTGATTGGCGAGAAGGGCCTGATCTTCTCGGATAACGATTACCACGGCACCTATACACTGCTGCCAACCGAGCAGTGGAAAGACTACACGAAGCCTGAGTACAAGGTTTCGCCTGGCCACTTCAAGGAATTCGCCGACGCCATCAAGGAAAACAAGCCTGAACTGGCAGTGTCGAACTTCGATTACGCCTGCCGCCTGACGGAAACGGTGCTGCTGGGCAACGTGGCTCTGCGTGCGGGTAAGGAAATTGAGTGGGATGGCGTGAACATGAAGGTCACGAACGTTCCTGAAGCCAACAAGTTCCTGACTCGCGAATACCGCAAGGGTTGGGAACTGTTCTAGTTTGGCGAAAGCCTCGCTGGAAGCGATGAATCGTTCATCAAGTCAATTCAAGCCCCGGTTCCTTTTCGGAGGGTCCGGGGCTTGTTGCTTGATCGGTGGCTGGGGTCAAACGTCTTCGTTTTCCCTCAGGTTTTGGCTCTCAAAGCTGATTGCGAACATGATCGAAAGTCAGAGAGACATGGGAGGATGCATTTGTGCTGGCTGTGATCAAGAACTGGGGCCAGATGAAGACATCTGACCCCAACCACCCGGATGAGTTAGAGATCGGGAGACTCACAATAGTGATGAATCAGGCAGATCTTCCTGGAGAAATTCGCGGCTTCGCGTGAGGATGATTTTTCGTTCGGACTTCTCTCGCGAAGACGCGAAGGCTGCGAAAGAGTTTGGGCGTTGTTTGGGACAATAGAGACGCATGGCGCGGCGTCTTGTTGTCGTGGCTTTGCACGACAACCCGGCCACGAGATGGCCGGGCCACCCTTGAAGGCGCGAACGGGAGAAGAGTTGGTGCATTTCGCTGGCGCTGCATGGCACCCTACGGTTGAAAGAATGGGAAGGCCCCTTACCCTGCCGTCTCCCACCAAGAGGCGGGCGTGGGGTTTAGAGGGTGGACACACATGGCCACGTGGCGGATGCGTGAAGCTGAGTTGTGCCCTCTTGTGATTGCGGGTTCAAAGCCATAATCTCTCCGGCGTCATAGAATCGTGGGATGGTGCTGATTCATGCGAACCATCGATCGCACTCGAAAAGCGAATCGATGTGGAGAGCTTGAGAACAAATCTGCAGGAGTAGGCTGGCACATGGGGATCTGGTTGTGGAGGCATATTGTTCCCGGTCTCTCGGCTATCGGACTGGCAGCAATTGTGCTGCTGATCTCGGACTTGCCGCGCAGGAGCAGTTCCGAGACGAGCAAGAGCCAGCCACCGCAGGTGGTGATGCTGCAGATGTCGTCTCAGTCGATTATGGATGAGGCCGCTGTGCAGGTGATTGCAGGGCTGGCGGAAGCCGGGTTTGTGACAGACCAGAAGTCGGCAGATCAGGGAAGCAAAAATAAGGCGATCGTGCTGAAGAGGCTTAATGCCGAAAATGACATGGCGACGGCGAACGCGATGGCGACGGAAGTGGTGGGTGGCCGATATGATCTGATCATTACGTTGTCGACCCCTTGCCTGCAGGCCGTGGCCAATGCCAACAAACGAGATCAGGTCAGGCATGTGTTTGGATTAGTCTCTGATCCCACTGTGGCGGGAGTCGGAGTCGGAAGCGGGCCCATGGATCATCCGCCCTATATGGTCGGGATCGGGACGTTGCCACCGGCTGAGAAATCCTTCGAGATTGCCAAGCAGATCAATCCGGCACTCAAGAGGGTGGGCGTTGTCTGGAACCCTGCCGAAGTGAACTCGGAAATCGCGACGAAGGTTGCTCGAACGACCTGTCAGAAATTGGGAATTGAACTGCTCGAAGCCAATGCCGAGAACACGGCGAGTGTGCGTGAAGCGGCAGTTTCACTCATTGCCCGGGAGATCGACGCGCTGTGGATTGGCGGTGATATTACCGCGCTGTCCGCGGCAGATGTATTGATTCAACTGGCCAATCAGGCCCATATTCCCGTCTTTACGTGTATGCCCGGTAATGCAGCGAAAGGGGCATTATTTGATGTGGGAGCCAACTATAGTGTGGTGGGACATCAGGTGGGAAAGCTGGCAGCACGCGTGCTGGCTGGCGAGGAACCTGCCGGGATTCCGTGGGAGGTCGCCATTCCTCCCAAGCTGTTTTTGAATAAAGGGGTGATTGGCAATTTGAAGGGAGAGTGGAAGTTTCCCAAGCAACTCGTGGATCAAGCTGATGTGATTATTGATCCGGCAGCTCAAGTACCACTTAAAACAACATCCACCCGGCCAGGTTATTCGCGACCAGTTTGCGGAGTCGGGTTCATCGATCAAGTCTGTGGTTAAGGGAGAAAACCCGATCATGCAGATTACTCCACAACCACACGGCGATCTTCTGGAACTGAAGTTGAGCGGGCGGCTCGATGCCGAGTGGGCCGACCTGTTGAAAGGTGCGATTCAAGATGCTTTGCGTCGTGGTTCGCATGCTCTGCTGCTGGATTTTACGGAAGTCCATTATGTGAGTTCAGCGGGACTTTCTGTGCTGGTGAATGCCCATCAGAAGTATCAGGAGATTCGAGGTTTCTTCGGTATTGGCGGTCTCACGGGCCCGGTCGAAGAAGTGGTGCGACTGACAGGGCTGTCGAAGCTTTTGTTGTGTGATCCGGAAACTGTGCGGAAGTCTCATGCGGGGGCCATGGCGACAGTCCATCTTCCCGTGGGAATCAAGTCGACATCTGCGGCTGATTACGAAGTGTACGACCTCGAAACCCTGGGGCCGGTCGAATGGGAATGTCTCGGGAACCCTGATGATTTTGACAGCCAGCCTATCGTGGCGAATCCGGCGAATTCCTGGGAAATGACGGCTCACGATTTTGCGATTGGTCTGGGGGCTTTTTCGCAAGGTCTAGCGACAGCCAGTTCAGCAGGATCAAGCCCGCAAGCTGGTGAACTCCTGGCTGCGGCGGGTGTGGCGGCGATTCAGACGGCAGGTGGGGCTGCACGGCCTGATTACCAGATCCTGCAAGGTGGGTATTCGCCCAAGCCTCAATTGCTGTACGGACTTCGATTTGCTGGCGAGCCGCGGTGGCTCTTGCGATTTGATCAGGATGAGAGAGAGGAGTTTTTGCCACTTCATCGGCTCGCTGAAAGTGCCCTGGAGACAGCCGGGAGTGAGTCGGCTTTGATACTCGTTCTGGCTGAAACCAGTGGCCTGGTGGGTGCCACATTACGGCAATCGCCAACGGTATCAGTTGCGGGGAGTTCGCGCTTTGAGCATCCGGGAGTTCGCGACTGGCTGGCATGGACACCACAGCGCGAGCATGGGGATTCGCTGGTGGTGGCTGTGGGTGTGGTGGCGAGCGCCCGCCGATTGGCCAATGATTCGCCACTTAAGCCGTTTCTCAGGCCATTGGCGAATGAGAGCGATCTGTGGGGGCATTTTCATGCTGCCATTTTCCCATTCAGGCCATTTAAGAAGCGATTGCTGGATTGGGGGCAATTTATTCCCGGATTGTTTGAGAGTGGGACTTTGCAAGGGGTGATGCATCTGGTGAATGATGACCGTCCGATTATCGGAGCTGGCGACAGCGAGTTTATTCGCGGTGCCTGCTGGGTAGGTCCTCTGGCGGCAGAGAGGGGGATCTCGCGATGAGCCTGTTGATTGGTGCATTGACGATGGGGCTGATGCTTTCGCTTCTGGCGATGGGAGTGTTGATCAGTTTCCGCATTCTGGCGTTTCGAGATCTGACGGTTGATGGCTCGATCACGCTGGGTGGGGCTGTCGCCGGGATGTTGATTGCTCAGGGTCATTCCCCGATCCTTTCGACGTTCGCGGCAATGCTCTGTGGGGCGCTGGCCGGGTGCGTTACGGGTATTCTTGCGACCCGGCTCAAGATCAACGGGTTGTTATCAGGAATTCTGGTGATGACCGCACTGTATTCGGTCAACCTGCGGGTGATGGGCAAAAGCAATATTCCTCTCATGAATGAGACGACTCTCTTCTCGATGGTTCAAGGCTGGGCGAAGAGCGAAGATCGCTGGACGTTTCTGATCTGGCAGGCACCGCTGCAGGACGTCTTCGTGCTGCTCCAGTTATGCGTCATGATTCCCGTGGTCGCCTTGATTGTGTGGGCCTACTTTCAGACCGAGCATGGCCTGAGCATGAGGGCCACGGGCGATAACCCGGACATGATTCGTGCTCTGGGAGTGAATGTGGACTGGATGACGGTGGCGGGTCTGGGACTCTCGAATGGATTGGTGGCACTTTCGGGAGCACTGCTGGTGCAATATCTGGGCTTTGCCGATGTGCAGATGGGGATTGGTATGGTCGTGCTGGGGTTTGCGAGTGTGATCATCGGCGAATCGCTGGTTCGCAGCAGAAGTCTTGGTTTGCTGCTGATTGGAGCGATCATGGGGTCGCTCCTGTTTCGACTGCTGGTGGCGATTGCTCTGAGATGGGGGCTCAATCCCAATGACCTGAAGCTGGTGACGGCTTTGTTTGTTCTGGCCGCTCTGGTGATGCCCATGGTTCTGGCCCGCATCTCGCGACCTGGCAAAACTCAAACTTTGGAGGTCGCTCCGGATGCTTAAGCTGGTCGATCTGAAGAAGACATTTCATCCGGGCACTCCGAATGAAGTCCGTGCTCTGCAGGGAGTGAGCCTCACGATTGAAGAAGGTTCATTCGTGGTGGTGATAGGCACGAATGGTTCGGGGAAGTCGACATTACTCAACGCGGTCGCAGGGACGTTTCTTGTCGATCAGGGAAAGATTGAACTGGCGGGTCAGGATGTGACGGGCTGGCCGGAACATCGCCGAGCGAAGTTTATCGGCCGGGTGTTTCAGAATCCTTATATGGGGTCGGCACCGCATCTTTCGATTGCCGAGAACCTGGCGTTGTCGGCAAGACGCGGTGAATTTCGTGGGTTGAACTGGGCTCTGAAGCGACGACAACTTGAGGAACTCCAGCAGCAGGTGCGCGAGATGGGCCTGGGGATGGAGAATCGCCTAACAAACCTGATTGGCAGTCTTTCAGGAGGGCAGAGGCAATCGCTGACTTTGCTGATGGCGAGCCTGAAGCGTCCTGATCTGTTGCTGCTCGATGAACATACGGCTGCGCTGGACCCCAAGTCGGCTGATCAGGTGATTCAACTGACGGAGAATCTTGTCCGCAAACAGAAGCTGACCACTTTGATGGTGACCCACTCGATGCAACAGGCGGCCACGCTGGGCGACCGGTTGATCATGATGGTGCGTGGCCAGATTCGCTACGACTTTCAAGGAGCTGCCAAAAAGCGACTGACGCCCGAGGCGATCTTGAGCAAGTTTGAGGAAGTCCGCCGGATGGATCTGCTCGATGAATCGGCTGCCGAGCTTCTTCGCCAGAGATATGTGTAGGTCTGTGATGCGGGAGAGGGGATTGGTTTACCACGAAGACCACAGAGAGCACGAAGAAATGCGGAGAAGAGTTGGGCGTGGTGAGTTGGAGAGTGAAGTGAAGTAATAGCAGGACAAACGGATGGCGCGGCTGCTTGTCGTCGTGCAAATGCACGACGACCCGGCCACGAGTTGGCCGGGCCATCCCTTGCTACTTTTGACATCAGGCTCGAATGCCACGCCCTTTCGCAAAGCCTTCAGGGCGTGCCATACGAGGCTGGAGGAGAGTGAGAGAATCAGGTGGATGAAGCGACGGTGGTTTTCAGTTGTTCGACCATCGCCTGTTGTCTGGCGGCGACCAGCTTCCGGGCTTGAGCCGCTTTTTCCTGTGCTGCTTGTGGGTCTTTGACCAGAGAGACGACAGTTTCGGAAAGCCGGGCGAGTTGAGCGGGTTGATCGAAGTCGAAGAGCCAGTCCTTGAGACCAATGGCATTCCACATCGTCCCTTTACTGGTCTGTTCCTCAAACCGGCCCACAAGAGCGGGAATCCCATTGCCAATACACATAATCGGCGAGTGCATTTCGAGACCGAATAAGCCCAGCGATTGCCGATAGACACTCAGTGCTTCATCGGTGAGCCAGTAGTTCTCACGCCAGACGATGCGTGGGCGGACATCTTCGGGAAGTTTGTCGAAGATCAGTTCTTTGCCCACCTTCATCTGTGAACGATCTTCGGGACAAAGAAGAACCTTGGCCTTCGTTTGACGCACGACTTGAGTGATGGCGTCACGCAGCGGGGCGTGATCATGTTCGGCCATGCTTTCGTTGCGGGCATGTTTTTTCTCATCGAAGGGCTGATTTTTGATGAGCCAGTAAGGGGTATAGCGAAGCCTGGGGATACAGCAGACAAACTCGCCGGGAGTGAGTTCCTGGGTGGCTAGAAATGCGTCGGCGGCTGGTTTATTGGCCAGATCGACAGCAAAGGCTCCATCGGGACCGAAATCCATGATGGGACAAGTAGCGCCATTCGCGCGGGCTCGATCGAGCGAGACTGGATCGCGAAAGTAAGTGAACCTGGCATTGTTCACCCGCTTGAGAGTCGCTTCGTCGAAGGTTCCTAAAGTGACGCCAAAGATGCCATAAGGCTTTTGAGTTTCGTTGACCCACCGGTCGATTTCTTTCACACCAACAATGGATGGCCCGGAGCCATGCAACAGAAAATCGTATTCGGTGAGTGCGGCGGAGACGTCATCGCGTGACTGCACGATCTTGAGTTGCGGGAAGCGAGCCATGAGGAGTTCGTGGACACCATCTTTGACACTGCTGGGCCATAAACCAACTTCGGCTTCGGGATAATGCTGTTCCAGGAGATGGAGTACGCCGGGCGTGTGAGCAATATCGCCGATGTTCACCGTCTGCCAGGAAGATCGCAACAGGATTTTCGGACGAGAGTTTTTTGCAGGTGCTGCCCAGGCACCAGCCGTCAGATTTCGATCGGGTCGAGCCAGTGTGCAGGCTGTGCCAAGAGCGGCAAGGTTTTTGAGAAAATCTCGTCGTTGCATCGTATAGTCCTCCCGCCTTGTCTGATCGAATGGGCGTCTGATGATGGCTTCAAGCGTGACTGTGAGCTGCTGATCATGGTTCATTCAGCATGCTTGAGGCTAATCGAAAGGATACCCGCTTGTGCAGGCAAGCGGGCTGGAAATGAATGCATGCAAAAGCAATTCACGGGCGGTCGGCATCCATGCGGATCGAGCTTGAAGCAGAATGTTCGACAGGTGGTGTGATGGAAGTTCGCACGCCATCCATGAACATCTGGACGGAGATGGCGACAAGAATCATCCCCATGAGTCGTTCGAGAGCTGTCAGTATGTTTTCACCGAGGAAACGGTAGAGCCAGGTCGAAGCACAGAGGATCGCTGCGGATGTGGCCCACGCGATCAGCAGTGCCATGAGCCACGTCCCCATGCGGTCGGGTTCGCGATTGACCAGAAGCAGCAAGGCCGCCAGCATCGACGGCCCGGCGACGCTGGGGATGGCCAGAGGCACGATGAAGGGTTCACCAGAGATCGAAGAACCAAAAATGCCGTCGCGTGGCGGGAAGATCATTTTGATTCCGATGAGAAAGAGCACAATGCCTCCGGCCATGCTGATGGACTCCTGTCGCAAATCGAGTGCAATCAGCAGATAACGGCCGAAGAAGAGCATGAGGAGTAAGACTCCCAGTGCCAGGCAGAGCTCACGGATCACAATGGGCAGGCGTCGCTCAGGGGAAACATGCTTGAGGACCGAGAGAAATAAAGGGACATTCCCCATGGGATCCATAATGAGAAACAGGAGAATGGTTGCTGAGAGCAGGTTCATTCTGGATCCAGTGGATGAAATGGGGTTCGGTGCGAAGCTGGGAAGGTGCGAGCCGAGTGTTTTTTGAGCCGTGGGTCGTATCAAGCGACTGACCATGGGGACTGGTCGCAGAGTTTAGAATGGGCTGAGAAGTTCAGCAAATCCGCAGGTGGTGGGATGACTCGAAGGAATCGAATTGCTGCAATATTTCTGTTGAGAGTGATTGCAGGTTGAGGGCGGATGAATACGATCGACTTCAGGTACCTGGCAGTTTGAAAGCATGAAGTCGAAAAGCGTGAAGACCACGCCCTTGCGCAAGGCCTTCAGGGCGTGCCACCCAAGACAAATTCTAGTGTGGTGGCAGGGAATGCGCATGGCGCGGCTTCTTGTTGTCGTGACTTTTCACGACAACCTGTGTCAGCAAGTTGGGCACGAGTTGGCCGGGCCACCCTTGGGGTTATTGGTTGAAAAACATGCTTGCCCAGAGCTGCAAGCATGGCACTCAGATCACTCTTACTACAGGGAAAGCTTATGAAAGAGGAGTCAATGATGCAGAGCCTCTCGACTGGTCTCTTCTGGTTTGCGGCTGCCCTCTGCGTGCTGTTTCTGGCGCCAGTGCCGATGGCCGGAGCTCAAGAAGTCTCGTCCTTTCCGCTCACGCTCGCTCGCGAGAAAAACTGGCTGATCATTCAGTCTCCACGATTGCCTCGAGGAGAGATTCGCATCAACTACCTGGAGGCTTATTGTCGGCCAGGCTCAACCACAGCGGACTGGCACGAGACGACGATCGGGCACAAAACGGAGCTCGTCTCGCTGAGTGACGATCGCCAGACGATGCGTCTGCGATGTACGGTGAATGATGGTGTTGTCGTTGACCACGAGATTGTGGCGAGTGATGGTGAAGTGTCATTTCAGATCAAGGCAACGAATCCCACCAAAGTGGCCTCGGCTGCGACCTGGGCTCAGCCTTGCATTCGCCTGGGAGATTTTACTGGTTTCGCGAATGAGGGAGGTGATCTGGATGATTACCTGCCTCAATGCTTCATCTTTCTCGACGGAAAATTGACCCGGCTTTCGGAGGTGCGGCCCTGGGCGAAGGAAGCACGTTACACGCCGGGGCAAGTGTGGTGTCCTCCGGGTGTCTCGCGGAAGGATGTTAATCCTCGGCCACTGAGCCCTTTGGTTCCCAGCCATGGGTTGATTGGTTGCTTCAGCCATGATGAAGAACTGTTGTTTGCCGTGGCATTTGAACCCTATCAGGAACTTTTTCAGGGAGTGGCCCGTTGCCTGCATAGTGATTTTCGCATTGGAGGTCTCGCACCTGGCGAAAGCCAGTCGATTCGAGGAAAAATCTATCTCGGCTCGAACGACATGCAACGACTGCTGAAACGTTACGAACGTGACTTTCCAGAGCACATTAAAAATGCCACGAAATAACAGATTCTCCATGCAAGGACTGGCCATTTGCCCTGTGGAGGGTATTCTTCGTAATGAGAAGTACGCAGTGAATCTGGAATTAATGATGACTTCTTCGGTCTCTGGCAGGGAATCTTGACGGGAAATCGATGGAGATCATTCAAAGAAGTTCCAGCATCCCCATGTCGGCAATCACGCCAGATTCCACGTCATCGGCCGGCCATGAGACGCCGCTGATCGATGTGGCCAAAGTTGCTGCGACAAAAGCTAATGCTGCTTCTGGCCCACTCATTGATGTGCGGGATTTGAGTCTCCGGTTCTCCACTGGGAGTGAGATTCTTGCGGCTGTGAATCTGGAGGTGAAGCGGGGAGAGTTTGTGGCCCTCCTGGGCCCTTCAGGCTGTGGGAAGTCGACGCTCTTGCGTGTCATGGCGGGGCTGATCCACAGCACAGGTGGAGTTGTGACCATTGATGGTCTGGAGCCTGCCAACGCCCGCAAAAACAGGCATCCCCTTGCCTTTGTGTTCCAAGATCCGACGCTCCTGCCCTGGAGAACTGTGCGGGATAACATCCGGCTGCCACTGGAACTGCAAGGGGTGTCTTATGCCGAGCAGATGAAGGCCGTTGAGGCAAGTCTGCCTCTGATCGGACTGACGCCAGCAGATGCAACCAAGCGGCCACGCAGTTTATCGGGTGGTATGCGCATGCGGGTTTCGCTGGCCCGGGCACTTGTGACGAATCCGCACATTCTGTTTATGGATGAGCCTTTTGCCGCTCTGGATGATGTGCTGCGGCAGCAACTGAATGAAGAAGTGCTGGCTTTGAGCCGGCAGAAGCAGTGGACCTGTGTGTTTGTGACACATAATGTGGCGGAAGCGGCCTTTATGGCTGACCGAGTGCTGGTGATGCGGTCGAAGCCTGGTTCGATTGCTCGCGTGATCGATGTGCCATTTGCTCATCCACGAACTGCCGCATTGCGGGAATCGGCTGAGTTCGCGCAGTTCGCAGGTCAGGTGAGTCGGGAACTGCGGGAGGTCATGTCATGGTGACCGGGCCGACCACGGTTGTTTCCACAACGGCTTCGCAATGGGGGTTGTACGTTTTGCGGACGATCGTGCCTCCGCTGGTTCTCTTTGTGATTGTGCTGATGGCGTGGGATGGGGCTGTGCGCTTCTGGGGAATCAAGCCTTATATTCTGCCGGGGCCCTGGCGCGTGCTGAGTGCGATTACTTCGAGCCGGGACGAGTTGACAAAAGCCTTCCTGCTGACCGGTGGGTCCGCTGTGGTGGGGTTCACATTGAGTGTGCTGGTGGGAACGCTGGTGGGTTGCCTGTTCTCGCAGTCGACGATTATTCGGAGCAGTGGCTACCCTTATGCGATCTTTTTACAGACAGTTCCCATTATTGCTGTCGCTCCACTGATCATTTTGTGGTTTGGACGAGGATTTGGGGGGGTGGTGGCAGTAGCGTTTGTCATCAGCCTGTTTCCGATGATCGCCAATGCAACTGCGGGAATGGTGCAGATTGATCCTGATCTGTTTGATCTTTTCAAACTGAATGATGCCTCGAGATGGCAGATTTTGTTTAAGCTGCGATTGCCGAACAGTGTGCCCTCGTTATGCACTGGAGCGAGGACTTCGAGTGGGCTGGCTGTGGTGGGTGCGATTGTCGGCGAATTTTACGCGGGATACGGCTCGAAACATTTTGGTTTGGGGTACATTATCCGATTGACGACTGACCAGGCGAAAACCGATGCCCTGTTTGCGGCGGTCATGGTCTCGACGTTGTTAGGGATACTGATTTTTGGCGTGGTAAGTTTAATCAGTCTGACGGTTCTGGCCCGCTGGGCACCACCTGAAGTGGGTGAAAGGGCCTGAGCAGAACCCGGGATTTCTGCGAGTTGGTCCGGGCGCACAGGTGGCTGAAAATGAATTGTCTGGCGGAAAACTGTTCGGCTGAGAATTGCGGGAGAGGGAGATTGCAAATGATGTCATCGCGGCTGGGACTGGGGTGGATGCTGTGTTGTGCTTTGTTGCTGGCGGGTTGCCCAATGAATCCTGCGAATCAGGCAGGAGAAGGGGCAGTCAAAACCACTGACGGCAAGACATTGACACCCGTGGAAATCACCTTGAACTGGTTTCCTGAAGCTGAGCATGGTGGTTTTTATGCGGCTCTCGTGAACGGTTATTTTGAAGAGGAAGGACTGGCGGTCACGATCAAGCCGGGCGGGCCCGATATTCCTGTCGTGCAATATGTGGCTGCCGGCCAGACGCAGTTTGGTGTGGATAATGCCGATAAACTGCTGCTGGTGAGAGCTCAGGAAGCAGATGCTGTAGCAATACTGGCTCCACTGCAGGATAGCCCGCGCTGCATCATGGTGCAGGCGGAATCGGGGATTAAGACGTTTGACGATCTGGCCGCTAAACCGAAGTTCACGCTGGCAATGAATCCGGGTCAGCCATTTGCGATGTATCTGCAGAAGAAGCTGGATCTTTCAAAGGTGACCGTTGTGCCTTATGGGGGGAGTCTGGTGCCATTTCTGACGGAGAAGGACTTTGGCACGCAGGCGTACAACTTCAGTGAGCCCTTCAATGCCAGGAAGCAGAATGCCAATCCGGTGAATCTGATGGTGTCGGAACTGGGCTTTAATCCTTATACCAGCCTGCTGATTACCAGCCGCGAGTTGATTGAGAAGAATCCGGAGCTGGTCCAAAAGGTGGTGCGGGCTTCACTCAAGGGTTGGCGCAAGTATCTGGATGATCCTCATGGGACGAATACGTACATCAATTCGCTGAATAAAGAAATGGGGATGGATATTCTCGACTTTGGTGTGGAGACATTGAAGCCACTGTGCGAACCGGCCCGTTTGCCAGCCGGCCAGTTAGGAAAGATGGATCCTGCCGAATGGACAAAGCTCTCGCAGCAACTGGTGGAGATCGGAGCACTCGAAGCCAACCAGTCGGCTCCTGAGAAGGCGTATACGACGCAGTTTTTTGAAGCGGCGACCAAGCCTGAGAAATAGTTGGGCTGGAAATATCGTTCACTCGATTTTCGATGATGGAGTGGCAGAAAGCCGTGTATCATCATGCGAGATGATCTTCTGATGTGAACTGCCGGATCAACACGGCGAACTTCTGGAGTCGCGAGACGATGAGCTATTTTTTCTCGTTCGATATGCAGGTTGATCGCCCCTTTCGGTTCGACAAGGCCATGCCTGTACGTGCCCTGATCTGTGGCGGTGTATTGAGTCTTTCTGCTTGCGGGCCTGGTTTTACAGAGCCGATGCAGAAATCGCCGAACTCGATTATTGGGAAAACGACTCAGGATATTGGTGAGTTCAAGCCCGAGGAGAAGAAAGAAGTCAGCGATCAGAAGCTGAATGTCACCAATCCTGTGACTGGGCCGCTGGAGGCTTATCGGCCGATGGTGGAGCGCGTGGTGATTGCCCAGATCGATCAGGCACTCCGGCTTTATGAAGCGGAGAATGGGAAGTACCCAGCGACCTACGAAGAGTTCATGGAGCAGATCATCAAAAAGAACGGCATTCGGTTGCCTGTGCTGCCGGGCGGCTGGAAGTACGAATACAACGTGGCCGAGCATAAGCTGGAAGTGGTCCAGGACAAGCCGGCTGCCCCCTGAGCGATTCATGGCCGAATACGATCGAGTTCGCCCTCATCCCGGCCTTCTCCCATCGGAACGGGAGAAGGAGTGAGAGGTGAATGCTGCCCGCTTACTTATCGGTGGCGAGTTCTCGGACGAGTTTTTGCAGGCTTTCCTGGATCTCTGCGGGGGCCTGTTTGATCTGTTGCCGGTAGATGAGTTGTGTGGCCGTCAGGAGTTTTCGTGCCACGGTGCGATCATTGGCGGCGACAAGCAATTGCACAGTATCGATACGAAGTGCGAGAAAAGGGGCAGAGCCTTTTTCAAGCCTCGCTTCGGCGGCCTGCAATCCTTTGACGACCTGAGCTAACTGGGCTGGATCGATTGTGGTGCCGATGGCTTGCAGCAGTTCCCGTCGTTCGGCTGGACGATCTGCCACTTGTGGAATCGTGAGTAAAGCCCACTGGCTCAATCGTTTGGAATCGCTGCAGACCTTCCAGGCGCGGGTTAACAACAAGCCGGCTCGCCCTGATTCCTCGGGAGTCCAGTCTTTGGAGAAGGATTCGAGTTGTTCGGCTGCCTTTTGAATGAGCACCTGCAATTGTCGCTGGCGGGTGAGATCGGGTGTCGCAACGAGTTGTAGAAGTCCTTCGAGAACTGCGGCAGCAATTGTTGATGAAGGAAGGTTGGCAGGAGTTATCAGCTTTTCGGCGGCGAGGACATCCGGGCCACTGGCGATGAGGAGAATGCGGGCCTGTGTTTGCAGGGCCTGGAGTTTCTGGGTGGTGGGTTCGTGATTGAGCCGGGCCAATTCGTCATCGGCAAGCTGCAGAAACTCTTCGGCATTCGAGATTGCGGGTGGTGATTGCCGGACAGCAAGCCAGGCTGCTCTGACAAGGAGTTCAATTTCTCCCGCGGGAAGGGGTTGATGAACGGGACGATCTTTGACGAGTTGCTGCACGTCGTTCCAGACTTGTGCGGTCTGGGCAGGATCCTTCGGGGCCAGATCAAATTGGTCTTTCTCGAAGACATCGAGCAGCGTGAGCCTGGCTGTGGTTGAAAGAGGACTGGTGGGAGCGATCTGCCTGAGCCAGTTTTTCGCTGCTGTCCAGTTGTGTTGTTCGATCGCGAGTAAACCTAAGGATTTGAGCGCTTCGTCGCCGGCGGGCTGACCCGCGAACTGCCTGGCATTCTGGAGGAGTGCTGCCTGAGCGGCCGCTTGATGTGCGGGTGTGGGTTCTGTGCGGGCAATTTGTCCTAATGACCAGGCCCATAAGATGGCAGCCTGACTGGTGTACTTATTCGACTTTTCCATGCCGGCAACTTGTTCGAGCAGGGTCGCCGCCAGAGAGTAGTCCTGGAGTTCGACAGCGATCGAGCCAGCAATAAAGCCAAGTTCAGCGGCTGCATTGAGGCGTTTTTGGGAGATCGAGGTTTTAAAGGCCTGTTGGTATTGGGCGAGTGCTTCGGCTTTTCGTCCGTCGAGATAGGCAGACCTGGCCTGTTGTGTGGCTTGAGCGAGTTCGGGGCCGAGTTCCTTGATGATGTCGGCCTGATGCAACCAGCGGTCGGCACGATCCCACCAGACGGTTCCCAACTGCTCGCGGATTCGCGTCAAGGAAAGTTGAATCTCGGCTTCAAGTTCATCAGCCAGCATGGTCTGGCCTTGTGATGCGGCGAGATCGCGGGCACTTACCAGCGCTTCGATCTGCAGTTGCCAGACTGGGCCAGACGGTTTGTTGTTGGAAGCCTTGAGTTGACGGAAGAGTTCCAGTGCCTGGTCGTAATTCTTCTGAAGTAAGGCCAACTCCATCAGCCCCGAGGTACGCTGCTGCTCGTGAAAGGGAGATGGGGCGGGCTTTAAAGCCGTGAGCATCGCCATGGCCCGTGTGGTTTCACCGCGAAGCAGAACGGCTTTGGCAAGTATCAGTCGCCCTTCCCACTGGAGGACTTCAGAGATGTTTTGCGTCGAAAGTTGACGTGTCAGACTCTCGGCTTCGAGCAAATCATCGATCCGTTCAGATCGTTTGGGATCGACCAGAGAAGAGGCTGCCAGATACATCTGCGCCTGGCGAATCGTCAACAGGCTGTCAATGTGTCGAAGCTCGGCCAGTGAGGGGGCGGCATTTCGATCACCAGTCTGTTCAGGGATCGGTTGTCGTGATTTGAAGAGTGGTTGCAGACGTTCGCGAGCCTCGCGCAAGGCGCCAGCCGCTGTATGCAATTGTTCGCGGGCCTGTAAGGAACTGCTGTCATCTCGGGAAGCGGCCCGTGCATCGGCGTCAGTTAACTCGGCTTTGGTCGCGACAATGAAAGCCTGTTCGGCATTGAGCAGCGATTGCATGGCCGGTGTGGGCTGTTTGCGGATCTGATCATCCAGCAGGCGGCGGGCACGCTCGAGCAGTTCGTCACGTTCGGGATTCAAGACCCATCGGGCGTGCGCCACGAAGGTTTGAGCCAGTTCGATGGTTGTACGACTTTCGGATTCAACTCCTTCGCGTCTCTGCTCCAGGCGTCTGAGTAAGACTTCTTCGGCCGTCGAGAAGAGACGACGTTCTCTCAATCCTGCGAAATAACGAGCGTCGGCATCGTCAGCATCAATTGATCGAGCGTTGAGCCATACGGAAGATAGAACCATGCCTGTGATCAAAGCGATGCGAAATCGTGATACAAATTGAACCTGAAATGGTTGCGCTAACATATGAAGAAACATGCTTGCCCAAAGCTGCAAGCATGGCACAGTTTTGGGATCAAATGTCGTGGTTTGCCTCCAGGAGATTTGGCGCTGATCCTTTATGGCGAACATGCTTGACACTCCTGAAGGCATGTGGCAGACGCATTCATGCTTACATTGCTATCGAACTGTGGGCGCATGAAGAGATCCGCCCGCAACCACCCACCGGCGTGACTTATCAACAGGACGCACATGGCGCGGCTTCTTGTTGTCGTGCAACTGCACAACAACCCGGCCACAAGTTGGCCGGGCCACCCTTGGGTGACGATGATACCAACCCGTTTGAAGAAACATGCTTGCCCAAAGCTGCAAGCATGGCACAGCACCGACGACTTTGGGCACATGGTGAATCTTGTCGAGCGATGATGACTCAAAGACCTGGTGAAGTCTGGTTTGGGCCATCGGGCGATCCTTCAGGTGAGCAGAACAAGCCGGTTCAAGTTCGTTATTTGGGGACGTTTTATGGCCTCCTGCCATGGTTGTCCCACGTCAATCTCGACGAGTGATTAAGGAGCGGTGGCGGGTTTGGGTTTTTCCAGTTCTTTGAGTTCGAGTTTGCGAATGGCGGCTGTAGATGTAAATGAGCAGATGCCGAGGGGTTTGGAAGGTGCAACCTCGATGCGAATCGAGAGTTTGACATCCTTGAGAGGCTGCTCAATGACCTGTTCGCCATCGATCCAGACGACGATGTTGTCATCAGTGACGCGCAGCTTGATCGCGTACCATTTATTGTTTTCGAACGAGCGGTGAGTGCCGGTCTGGTTCTCCGAAGCATCCATGCCGTCGATGCTGGAGAGGCCGACGAGACCGCCGCCCCAGCCACCGATGATCAGGCTGCATGGATCGTCTTTAACGGGGAACGTAAGGCCACAAAAGAAGTCGCTGCCGTCGACCCGCATGGCTTCGATCTGAATTTCGTAGTTGGAAGTGGGGAGTTTGGGGCCATGCCAGGTGACGCCAGTGAGTGGTGAACCGACACCCAGCATGAGTTTTCCATCAGCGACGGAGACTTCTCCTTCGCCGCCGAACTCAGTGGATTTCCAGTTTTTGAGCGTTTTTCCATCGAAGAGAGCGATTAACTGAGGAGCTTTGGCGTTGGCTGGCGGTGCGGGCTTTTCCTCGCAACTGGTTTCGTTGAGTAACGCCTCTTTGGGAGCTGGTTCCGGCTTGGAAGTGGCATCGTCACCGACGAGATCAGGGACTGCGGGAGGTGTGGTTGGCTCTGCAGGAGTCGTCGAAGAAGCTGCGGGAGCGGGAGAAGTTGCGGATGCGCCCAAAGAGGGAGACTGGTCGTTGGCCGGAGTTGTGGGTGCAGGCTTCATCTCGCTGGCCGGTGCGGATTGGTCTGTTAATCCGACATCAGGAGCTGTGGAGGACGGACTGGATGCTGTCGCAGTGGAGACGGCATCCGCTGTCGTCGTTGCATCCCCTTTGGTCGCCTTCCCTGAGGGCAAGGGAGCCATGGGCTGGCAGCCAAACGATGTGAGAGTGGCGATGAACACCCAGGCTGCCATGTGGTGCGGGAGAGAATACAACTCAGGGAAATGAGCGAATGTCGGATTCGAACTGTTGGTTGTTGAACCGATCCACAGGTTACGCATGGCGACTGATCCGAATAATGGCTGGTTCTTTTGAAAGCTCTGGAGATCATAGCAGATCTGAGGGTCGATATGCTGCTCAAAAGTGTGGTGGTCGCTGGGGGATGATTGAAGGTGAGTCGAAGGTTGCGAAGAAGATGTTGGAGGGGTGGGAGCCAGTGACGTGGTTTGACGCTGGGGAGTTGCAGTCGGGAGCACTGCTGGCAAGCCAGCAGTGCTCCCGAGAAACCAGCAGTTGCACTTGATGAGCCAGAAGTGGCACATGGAGTGAACGTTATGAATGCCAATGGCTTGTGCACGACGGGGACTCTTGAGCCTGCGGAAGAATGCCATCCGGGTCAGAAGAGAGTTTTGTGATGAGGTGGGGCGGATGGCGCGGCATCTTGTTGTCGTGTTGAACACGACAACCCGGCCACGAGTTGGCCGGGCCACCCGGCACCCGAGCCAAAGAGTGGTTTGGTGTCGAGGACATGTGGGAAGAGCACTGCTGGCAAGCCAGCAGTGGCACCCGATGAACCGGTAGTAGGACCCAATCAGCCAGCAGTGGCACGCTATGAACTCGTCGTAGCACACGACGAGTTCATAGTGGTATTGAGGTGGGATTGGGCGAGATTCAGGCGAAGGCCATCACTCGATGTTTGGCGGGTGGGGCAATCATGCGTGTGTAATCTTCCAGAGCACCAGACGCGGCGTCGGGTGCCAGGAGGCCTGTGCGAACCAGAGCCCCCATGACAGTTCGTGGATCTTCCTGCTGCGTCGCCAGTACGAAGACGGTTTCTGTCGCGGTCATCAAGCCAAGTCTTACGGCGACAGCACAGAACCGATCGCCCGTCACTTCCTGATGTTTGAGAATGCTGTGCAGTTCGGCAATGTCGAGATAGCCCATCCGCACGGCGAGTTCACCGCACTGGACGTGTGGAGTCTGGCAATCGAGCAGAACACGAGAGATTGACGGAACATCGAGGAGTCTCTGCTGGACGAGCCAGCGGCTGAAACGTGTCTGCGTGATGAGTTGCTGGAGCTGACGGTCACGTTCATCCATGACGTGGCGAACAATCGTGCGATTGCGTCCGTTACGTTTGGCTTCGTAGAGACATTCGTCGGCGACGGCAATCAGGCGGTCACCAATCCCGGTTTCGCCTCGACGAGGAATGGCAATGGCAGCACCCACACTGACTGTGATTTTGACCGGGGTGGAGCCGAAGCGGAACGCTTCTTTTTCGACGTTCTCGCGAATACGTTCGGCCAGTCGTTCGACACCTTTTTCGGAAGGCTGGCTGACGAGGACAACAAACTCTTCGCCACCAAAGCGAGCGAGTGTATCGGCGACGCGAACGGTTTCGGAGAAGATCTGGGCTACGCGTTTAAGAACCTGATCACCGAACTGGTGACCAAAAGTGTCGTTCACGTTCTTGAAGTGATCGACATCAATAAAGATGACAGCCAGAGGCTGGGCAGCCCGCACACAACGATGGACTTCTCGAAGAAGAACCTCATCGAAGAATTTGCGGTTATGGACTCCCGTGAGCGGATCGTGCAGCGCCTGTTGCTGCAATTCGCGATTGCGCGTTTCGAGTTCCCGCTTCTCCTGTTCGGCGACATGCTGCCGGATGGAAGCCTGGGTGCTGGCGACATGTTCGCGCAAAGCGAGTTGTACGAGTTGTTCGTTGGCCTGAATCATCAGGTCGGCCGAACTTTGCAGATGAGAGAGACTGACGTTAAAGAGTTCAGCCGCCTGTCGGCAGCGCTCTTCGATATTGCCCAGGAAGACAACCAGATCGTCTTCAGTCATCTCGAGGCAATGGCTGGAGATTTCGCGCAGGCTGTGGAGTGCGAGACCTTTGTTGGCCGTGCAGAAATAATCGGCGGCGGCGGCACTGAAGGCCATGGCATTGAGCAGCCGGGCGTTAGGATCGGTGCCGAGTTCGAGGACTTTTTCGAGGGGGGCATGATGAAAGGCAGCCGCATGGATAATGCCTTCGGGCAGTTTCCAGAGTGTCATCATCTGCTGAGCGATCTGGACGTGTGTGAATCCCAGATGAGCTTCTTCGAGTTGCGATAAAGTGTTTCCGGGAAGTTTGGCTTCTTCCAGAACAGCAATGTACTCGTTGGGAATAGTTTTGAGCATGGCGAGCCGGCCCAGTTCGAGCAGCAGGCCAGTAAGGAAGTATTCTCCACGTTGTGCGGGTTCAAGTTTCTGGCCAATCAGTTCGGCAGTGGCAGCCTGAACGACGGAGTGAACCCAGAAGTTGCGATAATGCTCGGCTTTGGGGCCAGTCTGGAGCGATTCATCTGTGAGAGAGAAGCTGAGTGCTAAAGAGGTGGCGACGGTTGTTCCCAGGATGGAAACAGCGCGATCCATGGCTTTGACTTCGCTGCGCACGCCGAAATAGCTGGCGTTGGCCGCTTTCACCAGTTTGGCACTGATGGCGGGATCGAGTTTGATGGTTTCGACGACATCTCGAATTTCTGACTCAGGATCACGCACGATTTCGAGCAATCGGACAGCGACAGCCGGGAGAGTGGGAAGTTGAGCAGAATTCCAGATACGTTCAACGGGAATCATGTTGGGACCTGTGGCAAATCGAGAACCGGGACGAAGTGAAAGCCCGCCAGTGGCAGATCCTGATGATTGATCAGGAAACGAATCTGGCAGATCGTAAAGATCATTTGTTGAGGAGCTAACCTGCGGCGGGAAGTCTCCTCGCCTCACAAAATTCAGTCGAGCTAGACGTGGCAGCCAACCCAGCGTTCGAGTTTGTCGCGCAGACCATCCGGGGTGAACGGCTTGACGAGATAATCAGAAACACCGGCTTGAATGGCGAGCACCACGCGAGCACGTTCGGCTTCGGTGGTGATCATGATGATCGGGATCGTCGTGTTTCGCTGGCGGATCTCTTTCAGAAGAGTGAGACCATCCATATTGGGCATATTCCAGTCGCTGAGCACGATGTCGAAAGTGTGCGCCTCGAAGGCGGCCAGAGCCTGCACACCATCTTCGGCTTCGACAATGTCGTTTACATTGAGCTTATTGAGGCAGCGCTTCTGGATAGTCCGCATGGTGCCTGAGTCGTCAACGAGCAAAACTTTCATCAGATGATCCTTAGAGGAGTCTGTTTTACGGGCAAACTGTCTCGTGGTTAAATCTTGCAGGGGCAGAGTTTCGATGGATGTTTAATAACGTCAATTTTATTGATGAATGAGCCAGCGGGCCGGGGCCTGTTGTCGAATTCAAGGTCTATTGAACAGGAAGATTTGAGAAACCAACTTCGATGGTGAATGGCCCCAGATCGGAATCGAATGAGAGGACCATCGGGATGACGTTGGACGGAAAATGAACGGTATGGTCATCGCCTGAGACAACATTCGGAATGCTGATCAGTAACGAATACTTGGCGAGCTGGGCTTTGGCGTGGCCGGCAATCATGTTGGTGACTTCACCGACAGCATCACAGACTTCGGCGTTGACCTGAGTGACTTCTGCTCCGACGAGTCGATGCAGAATTTCGATGGCTGTGGAACTGGTGAGATTGAGCACCAGAGTTCCTGCGGCCTGACCAGAGAGTCCAATGACAGCGCTGACACCACTGGAGGGTTGGCTGACTTCTGCCGGGTCTGACCTGAGCGAGAGACCGGTGCGTGTGGCTGTCGCGTTGAGCATGGTCGAAAAGACCGTGCGCGTAGCGGCAATCACTGGATTGACGTATTCGGCAGTCATACGGGATGTGGCGGAAGCAGTGACGACTGCAGACATGCAAAGTCTCCTCGTAGATGGGGCCTCGCCCCGACAGATACGACAATGCAAACTTAGTTCAGGAATTTTGGAGGTGCTGCAAAAATGCAACGAGGGATCGCTTTTTTGCGAGAGAACGAGGAGTTTTCCTGAAGCTCGCGAGAGAGGTATCGAGGTTTATCACCGAAGCAAGAAGGGTTTTGCCTCATCGAGAGGGGGTTTCGAACCACTCGAGCGGCATGGCGTTGTCAGAGGTTGGGTGGGGAACGCATGATTTTCAGTTCCACGCTGTTTGTCCCGAGAAATGCTCGAAAGCCACCTATTGGAGAGGACAGAACAGTGACGTCTGCAAGGCCGCACATGTGGTGCAAATACGACGAGTGTTCGTCAATCTCCCCACGGCATGAGGTGTTAGCCTCAATTTTCTATGGGAGCGAAAATATCGACTGGAACTTATGCGGAAGTTGATAGATTACCGGCGATGATGTTTTGGCTTTGAACTGAAGTTTTGTGAATGAGCCTCCATTCCTAGGTGTTTCTACCAGTAGTGCACGCAATTGCTTCACAAGCCTGGAAATGATCATGACTCACTGGTTTCTCCGGGATTGAGTCAACGGTGATGAGATCATTTCCTGAAGGTGGGTTGTGGGGATTGCTCACTTCCACTTCACGAGGAGTTTTGTCTGCCGCATGCTCAATGCGTTCATGCAGTTGTTTGAAATTGTTTCCCGGGCGGAGCTAACCATCTCGCAGCCCGCCGGGGAATCATGACGGGCCACATGTCTAACTTTCGCGAGACTTAATTATGGTGATGTTGCCTCACACACCGCTGTCTTTCCCGGGAATACCACTTCGTCCGACAAGTCATTCTGCTTCCTCAACCGTCGCTGGCGTCCACGCGGTGACGGATCATGTCGAATCCGGAGGGACGGTCACAGAGACAGCCCTCAAGGATGCCACCGAGAAGCAGGAAACCCGAACTTCCGCCAGGCCCCAGGGAGTGGGGAATCGCCTGGTGCGTGTCTATCTGGTGGATGATCATCAGATGATTCTCGATTGTCTTTCCGCCTATCTGACGGCTGACAGTCAGTTTGAAGTCGTCGGGAAAGCCACCAACACTGAACAGGCAATCATAGAAATTGCGCAGATACAGCCTGATGTGGTGGTCATGGATGTGGAGCTGCCAGGTCGAAGCGTCTTCGATGTGGCTGAAACCTTGCGCACGAAAGCTCATGGAGTGCGCGTGATTTACCTTTCGGGTTATGCCAGCGATGTGCTCCTTTCGAGAGCCCTTAAGCCAGGATGCTATGGGTATCTGCTCAAGGGAGAGCCAGTCAGTGCCATCCGCCAGGCGATTCTCCGGGCCATTGATGGTGAGATGAGCTTTTCTCCGGAGATCCGGCAAAGGCTGGCACAGGATCCGGTGTCCCGCCGGTTTTCCCTCCCGGCAGATACGCCGCTGACGGGCTTGACGGGGCGTCAACTGGAAGTTCTGCGACATCTGGCGAATGGAGCCAGCGTGAAAGAAATTGCCCGCCTGATGCATCTTTCACAAAAGTCGGTGGATAGCCACAAGTACCGAATTATGCACAAGTTGGGAATTCATGACCGGGTAGAACTGGCGCGGTTTGCCATTCGCGAAGGATTGACGAAGCCCTAAAATCACCTTCGAGATCTCTTTCCGCTCGACGGAATTCTGGGCTGTATCCAGACGGGCGGTCGCATTGATTTGCATGGTTTGACCAGAGACTCCCACAATTTCGTGAACACGAGATTGTTCGGGAGTTTTACTCTTTTTCCAGCCGCTGCGAACGATTTGGAAGTGGTGTGGCGATCAGTGATCCGCGAGCGAAAAACTTATCGGGCCTCATTTCGTTCCGCTCAGTTGATGAATCTCATTGCCGTCGTTACCTTATAGAGTTCCGCGAAGAAGCCACGGAAGAACCAACTCCCTCACTGGGTGTACGACGTTTATCGTGGTATTCGATGTTATTTGCGTAAATGCAGTTGAGGATAAGAGTTGTGACGACGGCTATCAAGTCTGCTCCCGACCGGACATCATTTGTCAAGCCCGCTGACGTGGCCCCTAAGTGGTTTGTCGTGGATGCGGAAGGTCAAATTGTCGGGCGTCTGGCAACCCAGATTGCCACAGTATTGATGGGCAAGCACAAGCCTGAGTACACACCGCATGTGGATACCGGCGATTATGTGATTGTCCTGAATGCTGGTAAGGTGCAGTTCACCGGTGGTGGGATGGTCCATCCCGAACACCCTGCGTTCACCACCAAGATGGCCAAGAAG
Organism: Planctopirus hydrillae; assembly: GCF_001707835.1. GTDB lineage: Bacteria > Planctomycetota > Planctomycetia > Planctomycetales > Planctomycetaceae > Planctopirus > Planctopirus hydrillae. The sequence goes on along the minus strand of NZ_LYDR01000113.1, from coordinate 4,720 downwards.
AAATACTGGTGGGTCACAGGCTGGCCTTCGGGTTTGCGAAACATTCCCGCCATTAATCTCTGGGAAAAGAAGCCCGAAGAGATTCTGCGACTGGCTGTTAAGCGTATGCTTCCCAAGACTGCACTGGGACGCCACATGCTCGACAAGCTCAAGCTTGTTGAAGGGGATGTCCATCCTCATCAGGCTCAGAAGCCAGAGGCTTTTCCACCTCACCTGATGCCGGCCAAGGTTGTCTCGTAGATCTCATCGCCTCGTGATCTCAACCCTTGGTGATGAGGCGGTTCATGCTGCTGATCGCCTTGACGAATTCCACAAGTTACCATTTCTGATCTCGAAATTTTTGAGAACGTTTCTGATATGTCAGACGAAATCACACTTGCCGATCCCACTGCTCCCGCCTCACCTGCCGGTGTCACCACTGGTTCTGAATTGACGCTCGGAAGCGAAGTTGTCGCTCCTGTTGCGGAAGTTCAGGAAGAAAAGGTTGTTCACCGCCGTGGTCGTATCGACCGGTTTGGCGTGGCGATGGGGACTGGTCGTCGCAAGACCTCGGTTGCCCGTGTGCGACTGAAGCCAGGTTCGGGTTCGATTACCATCAACGACCGAACCTTTGAAAACTACTTCCCGATTGAACGTGACCGCCTGAAGATTGAAGCTCCTCTTCGCGCTTGCGAAAAGTATGGCCAGGTCGATATCTGGGTGCGTGCTGAAGGTGGTGGTTCGACCGGTCAGACGGGTGCTGTGATTCTGGGTATTGCCCGTGCTCTGGACGTGATGTTCCCGAACCTGCATCAGACACTCGCTGATGGTGGTTTCCTGACACGAGACAGCCGCATGGTGGAACGTAAGAAATACGGCTTCAAGAAAGCTCGTCGCAGCTTCCAGTTCTCGAAGCGTTAATCAGAGAGTTTCGAAGCCTGGCTTTGCCACTTTGAAGAGAGAAATTCGCAGCCCTGGAGGATCTTTGATCGCCAGGGCTTTTTCTTTCAATCTGTCGCTGTTCTGGATGATGGTCCCACATGTTAAGGTGATATGCGACTATCGAACTCGGTTCTGACAGTCGATTCCAGCTGGTGAAGTCGTCCATCTGCGGGATCTGAATGACCTGACAGTGAATGTTCGGTGCGCAGAAGAAAGCAAGAACACGTCGAGCAGAAGAGGAGGTCGATCATGTTCAGCGAACTCCTGCAACCTGATCTGCGACTGATGCTTTTGGAGGATGATCAATACGGGCTCCATGAGTTTTGCCTGGCACTTTACCCGGCGGTGGCAGCCGAGGTGTTGCATGGGCTGGAGCCGGCGGACGTCTGGCGAGTGCTCAAGGCGAGTGATGTCGAGCGGCAAGCCGAGATTTTTGCGTTCATCGATCCGCCACAGCAATTGGAACTCGTCGATAATGTCGAGCGTGAGCATCTTTCCAAGCTGATTGAAGTGATGTCGGCCGATGACCGTGTCGATCTGCTGGGGCGTATGGATGAAGACCATGTGGAGAGTCTTCTCCCACTGGTGGCCAAGGCGGAACGCGAAGAAATTCGCAAGATGCTCAGCTATCCGGAGGATTGTGCCGGTGCGATTATGACGACGGAGTATGCGTCGTTACCTGAGGATATCACTGTCCGGGAAGCACTGGATCGTCTGCGGCAACAGGCACCGGATAGTGAGACGATTTACTATATCTACATCACCGATTCCAATCGCGCTTTACATGGTGTGATTACATTACGACAACTGATTCTGGCCAGGCCGGGCCTGCGACTGGCCGATCTGATGCGTCGGGATGTGGTGGCTGTCAAGGTGAGTGACGACGCGGAAGAGGTGGCTCGCCAACTGGCTCTGTTTGACCTGATTGCCATTCCGGTCGTCGATGAAGAGAACCGTCTGGTGGGAATTATTACCCACGATGATGTGCTCGATCTGGTGCAGGAAGAAGCCAATGAAGATGCGTATCTTCAGTCGGCTATCGAACCACTGGAGAACGACTATCTGGAGACGCCAGTCGTTACGATGGCGAAGAAGCGCGGCGTCTGGCTGTTGTTGCTGGCTGCTGTGGGGTTTATCACAGCCAAGGTGAATGAAGGTTTTGAAGGGGTGAGCAGTCGGCATGACTGGCTGAGCTGGTTTTTGCCGCTGGTGCTGGCCAGTGGTGGTAATACGGGTTCACAATCGGCCACGCTCGTGATTCGCGCGATTACAGTCGATCGATCGGCGACGCGACAGAAAGTGCGTATTGCCAGTCATGAGTTAATGACTGGTTTTCTGCTGGCCAGTGCGATGTCGGCCTTCAGTTTTCTGGCAGTGATGTTTCTGTTTGGCCGCAATCTGCAGGAAGCGATGGTGGTTGCCGGTACCATTGGACTGGTGGTGACGATGGGCACGTTGCTCGGTTCGGCGCTCCCACTGATCTTTGATCGCCTGGGGATGGACCCGGCGTTGATGTCCAACCCGCTGATCTCTTCGTTGAGTGATATTCTGGGTGTCGTCATCTACTTCAGCACTGCGATCCTTATTCTGGAAATGCTGTTGTAAGCACCGGGGAGCGAGGGTCTCTTGCTCCTTCTCCCGTTCTGACGGGAGAAGGTTGGGATGAGGGCGAGCTCGAACGTTGTTGGCGTTCTATTAACCAGCGGCCTCAACGCGGAATGCTTTTCATCTCTGGACACTGACAGTCAATCGGCACCCCTGCGAAAGCCTTTGTGAAGCATGCATATCGATCGGGAAGACCCTCACCCGGCCCTCTCCCACGAAGACGCGGGCGAGGGTTTCAGAGGATGATGGTTCCAGGGTGTGAGCAGGGCATGAAATTAGTACACCACGAAGGGCACGAAGAACACGAAGGGGAATTCAGGGATAAATTGCGAGTGGCAGCGGGAATGTGTCCTGCCTGATCTTCCTGGTGAACTTCGCGGCTTCGCGTGAGGAGGGTTTGAAATTCGGAGGTCTCTCGCGACGGCGCGAAGGGGGAAGCGAAAGAGTTTGGGCGTTGTTTGGGACAGGAGAGACGCCACAAGTTGGCCGGGCCACCCGCGAAGGCGCGAGGGGTGAAGAGTTGGTGCATTTCGCTGGCGCTGCATGGCACCCTACGGTTGGAAGAATGGAGAAGACCCTCACCCTGCCCTCTCCCACGAAGACGCGGGCGAGGGTTCCAGAGGGCGAGTTGACCTGTCAGGTGCGAGGCGTTTGCTTGTTCGAAGATGTTGGCAGGAAATGCATTTAATGCATCACGAAGAGCTAGAAGATTAAAGGCGAGAATCTGGAAGAAGGCTTTTTGAGGCCCAAGGCCAGCAATGAGGATCGCAGCCAAGGAGATCATGGGGGGGGCTGAAGACAAGACAACAGTGGTGTGAGACGGGTTGAAAGAAAGCAACCTTCACGAATCAGTCTTGATAATGCAATTTTGTACGGTAACCTTGTGGCGAAGATCTGGGCATCAGACTGAAATACCATCTGGGGTGTGTTACATGCAGAGCATTCTCAATGACCTCATGAATCACGCTGATCTGGTCTGAAATATGACTTAGATGTTTGCGTGAGAAGTACAAGCCGTATTCACCATATGCATCAATTCGAACTTGATAACATCTAGTTATTCATAAGCATACATCTACACATTTCATCTTATAGCCCGCCCTTAAGGCCAGGTTTTCTGTTTGTACATTTGTCATTCAAATAAGGTCTTTAATGATGGGTCAAAATCAGGACGGATATCTTTACGCAGCCTATAAGCAGACGGTTGCCATGCCATTGCTATTCATCTCCATTCTTTCCGGAATTTGTGCATTCGTCTTTTTTACAGACTTGTACTGGTGGACTTTGGTTCCAGCTTTGATATGCGGCCTCACCGGTTGGGCTTCCATCATTCTCCTAATATCCTCCTCAAAGGTCATTGAAGAGGAGAAGAAAGCCAAAGCAAACGCCAAATTGGACGAAGATCCTTCAGTCGAGCCTTCAAGCACTGCTCAACTCGTAGAAGCTGAAGAAAAGTCGGGAGCTATTGGAGTTGCGACAGCCTTGGGAGTCGTGGCCCTGATTCTGGTTGTTGGTTTCAAATTAGTCGGGAAGATAGACAGGTTTGTGAACAATCGAGCCGCAGGTGATATGGAGATAAAAAAGGCTCCGGCAGTCCTTGATAAAGATTTACAAGATCAATTCTTACGTAAAAACAAATAGATGCCTGTTCCACCTCTTCTCACAATGATGGAAGAGGCTCGCAAACGGCAGCTTGGCACCTTGAATTCCTCAGCCGATTCAGAAGTGGAGAAGGCCGGGATGAGGGCGAGTTCGAACGTATGGGGTGGGCATTTCACAAGCGGCCTCATCGCAGGACGCTCTTGGCCTCTCGCCAATGTCAGACAATCGGCACCCCTGCGAAAGCCTTTGTGAAGCATGCATATCGATCGGGAAGACCCTCACCCTGCCCTCTCCCACGAAGACGCGGGCGAGGGTTTCAGAGGATGATGGTTCCAGGGTGTGAGCAGGGCATGTGATTGGTTCACCACGAAGGACACGAAGAACACGAAGGGAATTCAGAGATCAGTTGTGAGTGGCATGCGGGAATGTGTCCTGCCTGATCTTTTTGGTGAACTTCGCGGCTTCGCGTGAGGAGGGTTTGAAATTCGGAGGTCTCTCGCGACGGCGCGAAGGGGGAAGAGTTGGTGCATTTCGCTGGCGCTGCATGGCACCCTACGGTTGGAAGAATGGAGAAGACCCTCACCCTGCCCTC
>NZ_LYDR01000112.1 GCF_001707835.1 Planctopirus hydrillae | reverse complement strand
CAGTCGCTGCATATGACTACCGGATTCAGCCCGGTAACAACCTGGCAATAGCCGCCCTTGGTGCAAGTACCAGAAGTGCTCAACAACCGAAGCAAAAGCCAGGGGATTATGCTCCACCAGCACGACGGCCATACCTTCAGCCCGCAGATTACGGATCACTGCCAGCAATTCATCGACACCGGCATCATCCAGTTGCGCCCAAGGTTCATCCAACAGCAGAACCGCCGGTTCACCCAGAACATTCTCGCCAGGCAACTCGGCTGGTATTGCTCCCCGCAGCAATTATCTCAAGGTTGTGGGCGACTT
>NZ_LYDR01000111.1 GCF_001707835.1 Planctopirus hydrillae | reverse complement strand
TGTGCCGGCCTCTTGGCGGAAAAGGCCGTTACGGCGATTTAAATCGACTAATCCATCGACAAAACGTCGTTGTTCGGTGGCGTTGACCTCCCCACTGGGGGATAATTGTAGGCGATCAAGGCCAAGCTCGTAAATCGCGGCTGTTTTGCTGTTGACGATTTGATTCAGCGGCCGTGACGACGCAATGGCATAATATGCGGGAACGGACCGAAAATCGGTGCTGTCGGCGTTGACCCAGATGCCAGCAATTTTCTGCTTTTCCCGTAATGTTACGGAGCGCATTGGTCCGCGTAGAACAACAGCAAC
>NZ_LYDR01000110.1 GCF_001707835.1 Planctopirus hydrillae | reverse complement strand
ACGTCCCAGCAACCGCTTAACGAATCTGCGCAAAGCTGATTCTCAAATCTCTTCCCATCCAAATTGTCAAAGAGCAAAGCAGAAACTGCAATCATTAATCGCTGTCACTACTGGCGTGGCTGAATCTTAACGGGAAGAAGTTTGTCGTCAACCAACCGGGGGATAAATTTTGTGGACTCGATGAAGATGTTCATTTTCTCCATTTTCTGAATCTGCAGCCCAGGCTGAGTCAGAATTTTGGCTCCATGCCGCTTGAACCGCGGAATACCCCCTCCCTTACAGCCACTCATGGCAATTACTGGAATTCATTCGCTCTCGCTTCGATTGCCAGTTTTCCCTCAGCACCACCGGTTTTCCCTCAGCACCAAAGGAGCGGATCTAACGGATTTGCCTGCTCCATGACTGTACTCCTGATCTCACTTCCAGAAATTTGCGTCTTCAGTCCTGCATGAGCGAAAAATATGACGAATTCTAGATTGAGCCGGGAGGGCGGTCAGATCCCCGATGATTTCGCTTGTACCTACAGGAGGGGTTCAACGATTCCGCCCGGAGCCTCTCATGCCACGCGAACTTTTCTTCCACTCGCCCCACAAAAACTCTACAGTTCCACCAGAGTTCCTCAGAGCACTGCGAAAAAGCGACCCAACGCTTTTCACGGCACGCATACAGCTCGTTTTCTCAGAGGACTCACTGACGATCACTGGCAGCACGTCCACTTTCTTTCAGAAGCAGCAGATCCAGGAAGCTCTGAGAAAGAAAGTCCCTGCCCTGAAAATCAATAATCGACTGCTCATCTCGCCCGACAGGCATCCCCGCTCAACCGATGCCCTCGTGAGAGGTTAATGCGACCCAGCCGAACACCAGTCATCCAAGTAACGTAACTTCGCACACTTCGCCGTGAACTGGCATACGGATTTTGATCCGCTCAGCCTGATCTGAGTTGAACATCTTTTCTCGTTCGCTCAATCCGGATGCTCACACAACCCCTTCATTGACAGGCACGAACCACATCGGCACGTCTTGCCATCCTAGCCTCAACCACCCCTCCTCCATCGTTGCTGCATCAACGAATCTTGCAGACAAAATCTTTTTGTCATCAGTTTCAAACTGAATTCCTGATCAACCTTTGACAACGTTCACAGGTGACCACATAACAGTTCTATTCTTGAGGACTGCCTGACGACCCTCCCATGGAAACAATCTCCCAGTCGCTCGGATGCAGCGGCTGACCTGCACAGGAATATTCAGACAGAATGCCCACCTTTTCCAAGTTTTTATGCCCTCACTGCAGCAAGACTCTTAAGGTTCCCGAAGAGTTAGCAGGCAAAACTCGAACATGCCCCTACTGCCGTGAAAGCATCCGCATCCCTGGTAACTCACTCAGTACCCTGGGTCTGACAAACTTCCCCAGCGATACTGGCGACCTTCCAAGCGGTGCTCCCGCCGACAAAAGCACGTCGGCAACCCTCCTGGGGGATGAAGCCGACTCTGCCTCCAGCGATGTCAGCCTCATCTTGTCCGGCCTCATTGCCCTCGGGCTGAGTGTTGCCATTTTCGTGGCGATGCTCCCCTTCCGCTCGAATATGTTGGGCCAGATTTTCTGGGATCGCGGTGTGATTCCTTACTGGCTGACGATTGTCTTCTCGTGGGGCGTAGCGATCCTGTTCCTCAAATGGCTCCATATCAAACGGCAGAAAGAGGCCATGCTTCTGGATGTCCTTCCTACAGAAATCTCTGAGGAAATCAATCCGAAGTCATTAGATAGGTTTGTCCATCATATTCGCGAGTTGCCCGGCTCTTCTTCGAAAAGCTATCTCATTAACCGGGTATTGCGGGGCATCGAACATTTCCGTGTTCGAAAAAGTGCCGCTGAAACTGTCACCATGATGGAGTCCCAGTCATCCATCGATATTAACAACGTCACCGGGAGTTACTCCTACGTTAAAGTCTTTCTGTGGACACTTCCTATCCTGGGCTTTATCGGTACCGTTCTTGGCTTGAGCGTGGCTGTGGCGAGTCTGGCTGCCAGCCTCGCGGCAGCCTCCGACATGAATGCTTTGAAGGGCGCGATGAATGCGGTTTTCGCGGGCCTGGCAACAGCCTTCGATACGACCCTGCTGGCACTGATCATGAGTGTCGTCATCAAGATCCCCATGTCGGCCCTGCAAAAGAGCGAAGAAGATCTCATCACTTCGGTCGACGAGTATTGCAACGAAAATTTTCTCAGGCGTCTCAACGATGGCAAAGAAGGTGGCTCCGAACGCGGCGCCGGTGGCAGCACCTCCGCCTTCCGGGAAGCCGTCGAAGCAGCTATGGGAACTCATCACGCCGAGCTTGAAAAATGGTTAGCGAAGCTCGATTCCATCGGCGGCAAACTCACCACGCAAATGTCGGAAAGCTGGGAGAAAGTCGCCTCTCGCTTCCAGAAACATCAACTCGATTTCGCCGCACAGCTTCGAGAGCAGCAAACAGCGCATCAGCAGCAATTGCACGATCAGTTACAGCAGATGGCACAAGCTGCTCAAGCGATCCAATCGACTCTTGCCTCGGTGGCAACACAGACGGAACAGTTGCAAAACAACGTCAACCAGTCTTTCAGCACCACACAGACGCACCTTCAAACACAATTCCAGGGCCTCGAAAATGGCCTGAGCAGCTTGAACAATGTGCTCGTTAAGCTTGGCGAACAAAGTATTGTCATTCAGCAGATGCCAGCCGCAACTGAAACTCCCAAACGCCGACGAGGTGGCTGGCTGGGAAGCCTGGGCTGGAAGTAATTGCGTATCTCTTTCTTGGGCGAATCGCCAAGCAGTCATTTTTCCTGAAGATTTTCGACTTACTGGGGATAGCAGGAGCTTTTTCACATGGCTCAGAAGCGGGCAGCAGAACCCGATGATTTCTCGCTTTTCCCCTTTATGGATATTGTGACCAGCGTCGTCGGTATTCTCATGCTGATGATCGCTGCCGCCTCGCTTGAACAGATGACTGCCGGAGATGCCGCGGTCATTACTTCCTACGAAGCAACCGTTGCCAAAATTCAAGAGGAGCAGGCACGTCAAGCGGAACTGCAAAAGCTTCTCGATGAAAAAATCGGGCCCTCTGCGGCATTAACCCGCCAGCAGATCGACGCGACTGAGGAAGAGATTCTTTCACTCACCAAAAAAATTGAAGCGGTTCAGGCAGAGCTTGATAAGCTGAAGCAGGCACAAATCGTCGTTCCGAAGCTTGATCCCTCCCAACGCGAAACACTCGCTGCCATGCAGGCCGAATCCAAAGCTCTGGCAGAGCAGATTGCTCAACTCGAGAAAGACCTCAAAAGTAGAAAAGATGCCCCGCCGGCCAATGTATCCATTCTCCCCGGTGGTTCCGGTCTCAACTTTGTCCCGCATTTCATCGAATGCCAGGATGGAGCCGTCGTATTGCACGACCTCTCCCCTCCCAAGACCGTTCGCACAGCCAATCTTGCCGCTGATAAAGACTTCCTCGATATTCTCTCAAAGGCTGCCAACAACGTCTCGCATTCGGTTGTGTTCCTCATTCGCAGCGACGGGCTGAACACTTACAACATAGCACGCAAATTCTGTACAGATCGCGAAATATCGAATGGGAGATTACCTGTCATTGGCGCAGGAAAAATTGATCTCAGTTACTTTACAAAGAAGCTGGAATCACAAAAGTCATTACCAGATAACGATAAATAGCTAATAGGATTGTCCTTATGAAACCTCGTCCTAAAGAACAGGGCGACGAACTGGACCTGGATTCCCTGATGGACGCAATGACGAACGTTGTTGCCGTCCTCATTCTCGTCTTGCTCTTAACACAGCTCAACGTCCAGGAGACGATTCGCGACGTCGTCTCCCGATCCACAGTCACAGAAGCCGATCTGAATTCCGCCAAAAAGGAACTCGATGCGCTGCTGGAGAAAAAACAATCGGTCGACTCCCGACTGAATGAGTTCAATCTCGCTTCCGAAAAAGAGCGGCTGGCCCGCATGCAGGAAACACTGGCGGCACGCAAGAAGCTGCTGGAAACACAAAACAAGCAAGCCAACGAGTTCTCGATGCGGATCGAGAACGATCGAAAAATGGCAGTCGAAAACGAAAAGGAAATCGAGCAGAATCAGCAGGAACGCGACAAACTTCAAACCCAGATCGCCGAGACGCTAGCAAAAAAAGCCGACTTGCAGGCCCGGCTGGATAAAACACCCGTCAAACCAGCACCACCCCCAAAAGTGGTCAGCATTCCCAGTCCACGGCCAGCTCCTGAGGGTGCCAAACGCCTGAGTATCCTCTGCGCTAACAACAAGATCTACCCCCTCAGTATCGACGACATCCGCAAAGATGCCGAAGAAAAAGCGAAGGGAATTATCCTGCGATATAAACTCAATACCAATCCCGAAGCTGGTATTGACCCCGAAAAATTTGAGAACTTCTATACCAAGCTGCCTTCTCCGAACGATGAGTTTTTTAAGGTCGAATACTTTGTTGCCGACAAACGCTGGCCTCGCATCCGCCTGATCCCGCGTGAGAACAAAGGGATTACTGTCGAGCAACTCGCCTCAGCGAAATCCGCAGGAAGACGCCTGCTGGCAAGTATTGATCCTCAAAAGTTTTATGTTGTTTTTGATGTGTTGACGAACAGTTTCGATGCCTACCTCTCCGCAAGACAAGTCCTGATGCAGGCCAACGTTCCTGCCGGCTGGGAACCCAGACCTGATCAATGGGTTTACGAATCCTGGATCCCGGGAAGTATTGAACTTGGACCACCACGTCCACCGGCACCACCTCCCACCACTCCTCAAACACCCGCAAAACCACCCAATGTTATCGATTAGCCGGCCATCGATTAACCGCTGGCGCTCTTCAGCGCATGACAAGAGCAGTCCCAACGCCGATCATGTTTGTGACAAATGCTGCTCACTCCGCGAGATACTGGTTCAACGGGCAAGAACTTATTCAGAAAAGAACCGTAGCAGGCAGAATCTGAATCAAGCTCAACCAGTGCAAGACAGATGGCCTTGATGACTGAAACAAATCATCTGTCGTAAGTCAGAAACAGATTTTTCTGTCCGTTTTTCTGCGAACCAGATTTCCCTGAGAAAGGTCTATTACTGAGCCAGTCAGGAGCGCGATCCCGATAACATCTTCAAGGTGACGGAATACTCGTCTTGAATCGAAGTGATGATCAAGATCGATTGGATATTGAGCATGTCATTTTTACATACCAACCATCTCCAGTTCATACAGTCCTCCAAGGCAAGCCTGAATCCGTCAGGCAGTCAAGGCTCGGCAAGTCATTTATCATCCTTGCTGCCCAATCAGAATAGAGCGAGTTGCCGTCAAGTCTCCGATCAACGAAGTCGGAAACACACCGATAGGTTCTATGGGTTGACCCCCTAGACCAGGCCAGCCCACAAGACTGGTAACCCGGTGTGACCTTGAGGTGACATCGGGTTTTTTCGTAGCTACACCCGGTTAACCTCGCTGTGGATTGGTCATAGAAATCCATCAGTGACGGGCTTGCCGAAGGGTCGGCACTTGGATTTGCAATCCAGGTCACAGGGTTCAACTCCCTGCAGGTCCACTGGCGGCAAAGCCGCAGAGCAGTAGACAAGAGAAATTAGAGCGTAGAAACGACTTGGCCGTTGAGAGCGATCGACTTTCCATTCTCTACTTTCTCGACTGCTGGGTCGGGCAGAGTTGCCGATGTGAACACACCGGCTTGAGGAGCAGAAGGACCTCGATACGACACCGAGATGCCCGACTTAAAGAGATGGTCGTCGAGGGCTGGTTGCGACAATTCGGCTGATAACTGAGTCGTGCTGAGTTCGATCCTCAGAGCTGATACTGACGAATAAAAAAACAACGGCCAACACAATGCCATTAAATAGCCGCGCAATATACATATAAATAAACATTTATAAGGTTGTGGTGTAGCGGCCGCATAGCGGACTTTTAATCCATAAAGCGTGGGGTCACACCCCACCGGCCTCGCTCATCACGGCATGTAGCTCAGTGGTGAGAGCAGCGTCCTTATAAGACGTGAGTCGAAGGTTCGACTCCTTCCATGCCGACTTGGAAGACATGACACAAACGGGATTGTGGCAGACAAGGTCATGCACCGGTCTCTTAAACCGGCCGATGTGGGTTCGATGCCCACCGATCTCACTCTAGAAGTTTGGAGTAAGAAGTTTGAAGTTTGAAACTTTCACACTTCCCAATTCGCACTTCATCGCTCATTGACAATTTGGTTGAGCCAACAAAAGGCGTCCATGGTGTAGTGGTAACCCATCTCCTTGCCAAGGAGAAATTGCGAGTTCGATTCTCGCTGGGCGCTTTGCTCAGGCTTCAGGCTTCAGGCTTCAGTCCTCAGCGATCGAAGTAATCCGTTAAGCACGCGTCCTGTTTCACTGGCAAGTGAGGCTGTTTCTTTGGCGGATTATGAATCGAGATATCCAAGGCGATCTGCAAGTGATAGTTAATATTCTACTTCGCAAACTGAGCCATACGCTATTTCCAGAAAACGTGAGTAATCAGCTTGCGACGATTTCGCACAACCCTCAACGATATTTGATGGTACTGAAACTGCCGCTCGTCGAATTTGTGACGTAAGCCCAAACATCTCCTCTTTTGGAAATAACCTTGTACATTTGTAAATCTCCAGTGCGAATTGATCGGCTAATTCGAATGCACGCAGCTTGTGATAGTCTCGCATGATTCTCTCCTGAAACCTGACTCCTGAAGTCTGAAACCTGATCTTACTCCGGTGGGTCCTGTGCTGGTACGGGAAGGCGACTGTTAATCGCCTCGACGCAGGTTCGATTCCTGCCGCCGGAGCCTTTTTCGAAGTGTGAATTCAGAAGTGAGAAGTTTGAATCTTCGCACTTCAAACTTCGAACGTGCCATTGGCCGAGCGGTATAGGTTTTTAAGGGTGGCAGGAAAGTCACACGTTGTGCAACGATTAATTCCCCAACGAAGTCGATCATGAAACAACGTGAAAAAACTTCCAATCCGGTCAGGTCGGTTCGACTCCGACATGGCACTCTCGGGTGTTGACTAATGGTAAGTCAGCTGTCTTTGAAGCAGCTCATTGGAGGTTCGAGTCCTCCCGCCCGCGCCTTAAGACACAAATCAATACTCCGGAGTAGCAACTGTTGGTCGTTGCGTCTGGCTCTGAACCAGAAGCTCGCAGGTTCGATTCCTGCCTCCGGCAATGTGGCCGTCCTGTATTGGTTTCAGGAACCTGGCTGTGAACCAGGTCGATGTCGGTTCAATTCCGATCGGTCACCTTTGGAACAGACTTCAGACTTCAGTGACTCCTAACTCCTGAAACCTGAGACCTGAAACCCGAAACCTGAAACCTGATTTGGAAGACATCCGGCTGGATGAGGAAACCGTCTTGAAAACGGCTGGCGCCTGGCGCTTCGGGGTTCGAGTCCCTGGTCTTCCGCTTTGTTAAAGCGCATCGTCCTGTGGCCTAGCGGCGAAGGCAACTGTCTTACAAACAGTCGATCGACAGTTCGAGTCTGTCCAGGACGATTTGATCACGACGCTAATCCGCTTGGTGCGGGGTGTGTCTGCAAAACACACGGATAGCGAGTTCGAATCTCGGTAGCGTCTCCTTTGTTTATGGCCCATTGGTCCAGCCTGGAGTGGACGCCGCCCTGTCACGGCGGAGGTCACCGGTTCAAATCCGGTATGGGTCGCTGGGAAGTTTGAATTGAGAAGTTTGAAGTTTGAGACTTCTTAATACACATTTCCGACTTCTCAATGCACACTACTTTCGGTGTAGTACGCCAACGGCTGAGCGGCTTGTTTTAGAAACAAGTGTTTGTGGGTTCGAATCCCCCCTGTACCACTGAAACTCTCGATGAACATTGCCTGTGAGGTGTAGTGGATACGCACGCGACCTTGCGAAGGTCGAAGCTCAGGTTCGATTCCTGGCATGGGCATTCAATCTCAAAAACACGGCCTGCGAGTGTGATGGATTCGCACGATCGTCTTCGAAACTTTCAGACAAGGTTCAAATCCTTGGCAGGCCATTTGGTTCATCGGGTGCTATGCGCAAATTGGAATAGCGACTGAGCTCAAACCTCAGTGATTGTGGGTTCGAATCCCCCTGGCACCATTGATTCAGAACTCACGTTTCAGACTCCAGGTTTCAATTCTTCAACTGTAGCCTGCCGTCTGGAGCCTCATCTCGACGCGGTACGCGAACCGGAATAGCGGCGAAGCTTAAACCTTCGTGATTGCGGGTTCAAATCCCGCCTGCGTCACTTTTCAGGTTTCACGAGTCAGTGACCAGGCTGCAGGAATTTCAAAACCTGAAGTCTGAACCTCGAAGTCAGAAACCTGATCTGGAAGGTAGCCGGATATGGTTGGCCGGGCCTGTTTGCTAAACAGTGCAGCATTCGTGCTATATGGGTTCGAATCCCTTTCCTTCCGCTCGAAAAACTCCGCATGGGGAAGAAAACAGCTCGATGGTGAAGTGGATATCACCTCTCGCTTCTAACGAGAAGTTCCAGGTTCAACTCCTGGTCGAGCTACTGCGCTGTCAACTTGATTTAATGTCGATCAACCATTACTTTGCAAAATAGAATTCATCCCGTGGCGTAATGGACGACAGTTAGCACTCGTGCTGATGAACCAGGTTCGACTCCTGGATGGGAGACATGCCTCGGCGGTGTTAGGAGCGAGCGGCCAAATGGTTCCTGCGTTCACCTTTCGGAGCGAACGCTCAGAATTGCCAAATCTGAAAGCTCGTTCTCCAGATCAACTCCGCTACGAGGCGTTTTAAACTGATCTTCTCTATACTCGCATATCAACCGAAAGGAGGTGCCTCATGATAATTAGCGGTGCAGGACAAGAGTTTATCATTAAGGACACCCACCGCGGTTTGTATTACGAGGATGGTAAGCTCACCAAAGTGCTTGATGCCGGGCGTTACAAAATTCCTCCCCGCAGCCGGCTGTTCACAAAACTCCCTGTGGTGGAATGTGTACTGGTCGATGTGCGTGAACGTGAACTGACAATCAAGGGCCAGGAAATTCTCACGGCTGACAAAGTGGCAATCCGCGTAAGCATTCTGGTGCAGTTTCGCGTGACTGACCCGAAATCAGCGATCCATACTGTGGATAACTTCGAGGATCGGCTTTATAGCGATGTGCAACTCGCCGCACGCCGTTCGCTTGCCTCGATGAACCTGGAAGAAATCCTGACGAACCGTAATCGACTCAGTGAAGACATTCTGTCGGATGTTACTGAATCAGCTGGCAGTTATGGAGTGACGATCCGACGTGCCGATGTGAAGGACTTGATCTTCCCGGGTAATCTGCAGGAGATCATGAATCGTGTACTGGCAGCAGAGCGTCATAGTCAGGCGCAGCTTGTCGAGGCACGAACTCGAGCCGAAGTAGAACTGATTGAAGCCAATTCTCGTGCCGAGATCACACGTCGTGGTGCGCAGGCGGAAGCCGAAGCGCGGCGTTTGCGTGAACAGATCGATGCAGAAGCGACGCGAACCCAGGCGGAAGCCGAGACGCAAGCTTATGCAGAACGAGTTAAAGTCGCCGAAGCCCTTGAAAAACATCCCGCACTGCTGCGACTTGCAGAACTCGAAACTTTGCGTGATCTAGCAAAGAACAGCAATGCAAGACTGTATCTCGGGATGGACAAGATAAGCCTCGCATCAGCCGCTCAAGGATAGCAGGAGTCGTATTGTTGAGCGATCTTCTGCTGTAGAATCTAGCAGCTGCAGGAGTGAAACACATTGACTTCCCTTCGATGAGGATGAGTGCATCCAACAGGTGGCAGGTACGCATCCTATGGGGAAATGAATCTCCTCAAATTCCTCATCAACACCAAGACAAACGATCGACTGCCGAGTTGGAGTACAGCCTGATAAGCCGGAAGTCGTGGGTTCGAATCCCACTGGCGCAACTTTGATGCAAATCATTGCGCCGTAGCTCAGTGGTAGAGCGCCGAAAACCCTCTGACACATCATTTCGTCGATCGTTTTGAAACAGCACTTGACTGCCGGTTCGGAGTACATGGTTTAGCAGGTTCGAATCCCGCCCGGTCCACTCGTTGTTGTCACAATGGGCCGGAACCTCGAAGGTCGCCTGGCGTCCGTCGAGGGAATATCTCTGGCCACAACCTCGTCAGGTGTTTTCGTAAAAGGAGGAGATTGTGATCGCTTGCGTCGACGTTAGATACCACATGCAATCGGCGCTGGCGGCGTGCGTCACAATCTCCGACTGGAAGGCAGAATTGCCACAGGGGAGTCACACGGTCGAGATCCCGAGCATCGAAGATTATGTTCCTGGAGAATTTTACAAACGCGAACTGCCATGCATAAAAGCAGTGCTGAATCAACTGATTGTCCGACCAAGCCTCATCGTTGTCGATGGATATGTATGGCTCGATACCCACGGAAAAAAGGGGTTGGGTGCTCACCTGTTCGAGTTACTTCATGGCGAAGTCCCGGTGATCGGCGTGGCTAAGACTTCCTTTGCGACAGCAACGAACGCTATTGAAGTTTATCGGGGGAAAAGTTTGAGACCACTTTGGGTAACAGCAGTTGGAACCAACGAAAACGAAGCGGCAAAGTGCGTGAGCGAGATGCACGGAAGTTACAGGATTCCCACGATTCTCGCACTTGTCGATCGTCTGAGCAGGAATGGACCCGAGCCGATTTCGCAAAGTCAGGATTCTCCATGAACCTCCGCCAGCGCTGGAGCTTCCTATGACGACGATTCCGCGTCTTGGGATCATCCCCTGGAACGACATTGCAGAGTCGTCGATCTCATGGATTGCCAGTTGTATGACTGAAGTGATTGTAGCCGAAAAGTGCCGGATCGCGATAAGCCATTCATTGGGTCGGCAGGCGAGTACATCCGTATCTCCGAGGTCATGGCCTTAGCCAGGATCGATGCGTTGCCGATGCAGACGGATCCCTTCAGCCGTAGAGACGCCTGCAGATTGCTATCGTCTCGGATATCGGTCGTCCCGCTGATCTGTTTCAATAGACCCTTGATTCCTTATTCTACAGGAATGTTCGCCTGGGAGCGGACTCGGCCTCCAAAACCGATGGACAGTGTTCGAATCACTGCGTTCCTGCTCGTAAACCAAAATGACTGCTCATCTTCCTTTACTCCAAATCTCAAAAAACATGCGAAAACTGGCAACCCTACAGACAATTTCAGCCATCGAACCAATCACAAATGCCGACTCGATTGAACTGGCAAGGATTTTGGGTTGGGCGGTTGTGGTCAAGCGCGGAGAGTATCGAGTCGGGGACAAAATCATCTATTGTGAAATTGACTCACTCCTTCCCGAGCGTCCAGAATTCGAGTTTCTCCGCAGCAATTGCTTCAAGCCCGCACAAATCGATGCGACCGGTCGCATTGCGGTACCAGCTGGTTTCCGAATTCGCACGATCAAACTCCGTGGACAATATTCACAAGGAATCTGTTTTCCCGTTTCCCTGCTGCCAAACGGCGATCACATTCCGATCGGCACTGAAGTCACTGCCGAACTCGGCATCGTGAAATGGGAGCCCCCTATACCTGCTGGTATGGTTGGAAAAATCAAAGGTCCGTTTCCTAGCTTTGTGCCCAAAACAGATGAAACTCGTGTTCAGTTGCTCGCAAACGCACTCGAGCGACACAAAGGAAAAGAGTTAATTGTCACCGAAAAGCTCGATGGAAGTTCCTTCACGGCATTCCATTATCAGTCTCAGTTCGGCATCTGCAGCCGCAATCAGTGGATCGACGAAATGGATGGCACATCGAAATATGTCGCCATTGCCGAGTCATTCCATTTAAAGGAAAAGCTGGCTGAGATGTCAAAGCAACTAGGCTTCGACCTGGCAGTTCAAGGAGAGATGATTGGCCCGGGAATCCAGGGCAATAAGTACCGGCTCGAATTTGTGACACTGAGAATTTTTAATGTCGTGAACTTAACGACCGGGATGCTGTTGGACTTCGATCAAATGCAAGAGGTGATTAAGTCGCTTGGTCTCGTGGCGGTACCATTCCTCGAAAAGGTGACACTGAACCATTCCATCGACGAACTGATTAAGCTCGCCGAAGGAAAAAGTGTTTTGAACTCATCCACCTTGCGCGAAGGCATCGTTCTCCGTCCCATATCGCAAACATTCGAGCCGGATACGGGTGGACGATTGAGCTTTAAAGCGATTAACCCGGCCTTTCTTGTGAAGTATGACGAGTGAGAAACATCGATGGCGCCATTCGCTTCAATAAAGAGTTTGTCGATATGGATCGGATAGGACCAGACGTCCATAAAATAAGTATCGACCCTGACGCGAATCCATCTTTCAACTCTAGTAACAGAACCACTCAAAAAATAGTATTTAGGAACTCGTCGATGCGAGCCTGAGCGGTATTCCCGCCTTTATCTCTTCAAAATCGCTGATAGTGAAATGAACCTTTCGTCTGATCAATGAGTCCAACAAGAACTGGAACTGACGGACAGGAGTCCATGACGGGCCTAAGGTAGCGATTGCGGGGTGACCCGCTAGTGAATGGCATGCGAGTCTTTTCAAAGATAAACATGCCTGTCAACGGTCAAGTCACCATGTGACGTGAAGTCGGACGTCCGTATTGCCGAAAGGCGACTCTTGTTCACACCTCGTTCCAGAATTTTACGGTCGAGACAATGATTGCCTGCTGATTCAGAGTACATGCTTCGAAGGTTATGGGTTCAATTCCCATCGCAGGCTCACCCGAGTCTACTTAGCTCAATTGGTAGAGCGTCGAAAGATTTCTGATCGAACACTTCGGCAATCATTTCAACTCCAAACAGTCGACTGCCGATTCGGAGTACATCCTCAATCCTTGCCACGATAGCGGGAGCTATCAAATGACGCACGTCGTCATGGCGCTCTGGTCATACCTCGTCGGCTGTTTTCTGCGAACCTGAGACAATGCACCCGCGTCTCTAAACGCAATCAAGAACTTACAGAATGAATGAGGGGAAGCAGATCAAGCAGTGTGCTTCATTCTGCTTTGCGATTCTCGTTCGACTGCCAGTTGGAATTACATCGTTTGCTAGACGAAGGCACAGAGTTACTGACTACTGGCCTTATTCTCAACAACCCTTCGTCGAACAGTTTTTAGTTGAGGAGATCACTCCTATGGTGAACATGTCTCTTTTCGCAAGCATGCTTGGACGACTCCCGAAGGCCAACACTGTCAACGAAGCCGGTGGCCTCGCATATCAACTCGAACCTAAACACGCGCTGGCCCAGGTGGCTGCTACCGGTACGTTTAACAATGCGTTCTATAGCACGGCTGAAACTCAGTTCGATGAAGTTCTGAAGTTGATCGCCACAGTCGATGACAACCAGTACCTGGCGAAGCTGGCTCTCTACGCTCGTGAGAAGGCGTTCATGAAAGACATGCCGGCTGCATTGCTGGTCGCGCTATCGGTTCGTGACACCGAGTTGATGCATCGCGTCTTCGATCGTGTGGTCGACAACGGTCGCGTTCTGCGAACTGTGTTCCAGATGATTCGCTCAGGTCAGTTCAAGAACAAGGCCGGTAAGAGTCGTGTTGGCTTGTCAAGCTCTGTGCAGCGAGCATTCCAGCGATGGTTGAACACGGCTTCGGTCGGAAAGCTGTTAAGCGCGTCGATCGGTAACGATCCAAGCCTGCGGGATATCCTGCGTATGGCTCGACCAACGCCGCAGGATAACGCTCGCCGAGCGATGTTCGGTTGGTTGACCGATAAGAGCATCGACAAGTGGGCACCGGCGACAGAAGCCGACTTGCCGGCTGAAGTTCAGTCGCTGATCGCATACCGCAAGTCCGAGAGCGAAGAAGCCCAGGCCTTGATCGCTGGTGGACTCGACAACGTCCGTTGGGACTTATTGTCCGATGCTGCGAAGGGACCAAAGGTTTGGACAGTACTGGCTCGAAAGATGGGTCCGCAGGCACTGCGTATGAACTTGAACACGTTGCTGCGACACGATGTGCTCGCCACAAGTGAGATGGTCGACTACGTGGCTGACCGGATCGCTGACGAGTCGGAGATTCGCCGATCGAAGCAGTTCCCGTACCAGTACTTTGCTGCGTACTTGAATGCAGATGACAACGTTCCCCAGAAGATCAAGTCGGCGCTGCACAAGGCCGCCGAGATCGCCTGTGGAAACGTACCGGAGTTGCCGGGGCCGGTGGTGATTGGTCTGGATACGTCTGGATCAATGAGCAGTGCGGTCACTGGACATCGCGGACGAGGTGCAACTTCGAAGATGCGCTGTATCGACGTGGCAGCACTGTTCGCCGCAGCAATCCTTAGACGTAACCCGGCCAGCGTTGTGATTCCGTTCGATACGTCGGCTTACGATGCGAAGATTGATCCTAACGACTCGATCCTGAGCATTGCTCAGCGGCTGGCCAAGTACGGTGGTGGTGGAACGGATTGTTCGCTGCCACTGGTTGTTGCCAACCAGAAGTACGCGAGACGAAAGTTCGCCGGCATGGTTCTCGTGAGCGATAACCAGAGCTGGGTCGGAACAGGACGGCACGGTTCAACGGGTGTGATGACGGCCTGGGAAGCTTTTTCATCGAACCAGCGAAAGCTGAGCCGAAAAGCTGCCCCACCGAAGTTGATTAACATCGACTTGCAGCCGTACCAGACAGTTCAGGCTTGTGAGCGAACTGACATCATGAACATCGGTGGCTTCAGTGACTCCGTGTTCAACGTGATCAGTGCATTCCTCGCTGACAACAACCAGCGATTCGTCGCTGAAGTGGAAGCGATCGAACTGTAAACGCGAATTGGACTCCGGTCCAATGGCCGTATACTTTAGCCAGCACCCGCGGGTCGAAATTCCGGCTCGCGGGTGTTGTTCTTTGATGGGGAGAGACGATCAATGGAAGAAGCCGAAGCCCCAAACATCAAACAGGTCATCGTCATGCGACATGACCTGAAGATGCGCCGTGGAAAGCAGATCGCACAAGGAGCACATGCGTCGATGGCATTCCTGACACGTCGGCTGCAGAGCTCCCCGATGCTGCGTCTGGATGATTTTTCGCCCAATACACGTGCCTGGATTGCCGGCGGCTTCGCGAAAGTCTGCGTTCGCTGCCATAGCGAAGCAGAATTGATGGCCATTCACGACAAAGCGATGGAAACTGGACTTGAGGTTCACCTCATTACGGATAGCGGCCGAACCGAGTTTCATGGCCAGCCAACACGTACCTGTCTCGCCATTGGTCCAGACGAAGGTTCGAAGATCGACCAGGTGACGGGACACCTCGAATTGCTTTGAACCGATTTCTGCAGATGTTCTGATGAAGCCACACGACAGCCTTCATTCCGAAAACTGCACGCCAAAAGCGCCTCCGTCAGACTCGTACAACAGCGAAACGACCCTTTCCGGGAGTAGATCTCGCATCAGCCTGCCGACATGCGTATTCTGTACAGAGAAATCCGTCTTCCCTCTGATGGAAAGTTCCTTGCATGCCATTTGAGATTATCTGCGGCTCCTGTCAAAACCCGATGATGGTGGAGGCCGAAGGAAATGTGGTTGTGGAGTGCCCTGAGTGCGGCGCCCATCTCGAAGTTCAATCAGACCTCTCTCTGGACACCGAGCCTGTCGCCCCGCTAAGTCCCGAAGCTGAGAGCATTGACTCGACATTTGATTTTTCTCAACTGGGAGCTCCTCCAAAGAATGTCCCTGGATCAGCATCAATCCCCGACTTTCTGTCATCCCTGCCTCAGCCTGATTTTTCAACCCACGCGTCTTCCGCCCGGGCCGCCTCAAAAGAGTTCTTGCCTCCATTCACACCTGCCATCGACACCCCGACAGGCTCAACATCGGCAGCGGGCGTCAACTTCGATTTTCTGCAGACGGTTCCCTCCTCGACAGCGGCCTCAGGCCCTGGCGAACATCACGAGGATTTGAAGTCCTTTGTATTTCCGAGCCCACAGCTTCCTGGCGCGGATGAGTTTCCAAATCCAGGTCTGGGATCCATCATCGAGGGAACAGTCCCGGCAGAATCTCTTCCCGGCATGCCGTCGATAGAACCAGCCTATGCCGAGACCGACGAGCCGGAAGAAGAGGTGGTGTTTGACTTCATACCAGACTCACAAACAGTACCTGCCACCAGCTTCAGTCCGCAGGACATCCATGAATCATTCCCTGCCATAACTGCAGAGACGCTGGATCCAACACTTACCAACGACAGCCCAGCCACCCCGGCTGGTCTACCAGGTCATTCCATAGCCACAACGATCGATCCATCCCACAGCAACGATCTTCATGCCAGCGATCTGGAAACAGATCACTTTTCCCAGTCATCACCACAACTGGCCGAACTCATTCGACAGACAGCCGGCGTTGGGCTCATGACGGCAGAGCCTGCCATGAATCTCACAGAACCTTCGATGCCTGTTGACGTAACGACGCAAGGTAAAGGAGATTCAGCAACACCCGATTTCTCAGCCATCGCCACATCGAATCTGCCATCGATCTCGGCCGGTACCGAAATTAATTCCACAGAAAATCATTCGCTCGCTTTTCTATCAAATCTTGATCAGCCGTCGGTGGGTGCACAAACCCCTGAAACAAATCTGGATGCCCAACAGCTATCCAGCTTTTCCCAACTGGCTCAACCTTTTCCAACCAGTGAAGATCTCACTCTGGTTTCCCATGGAGCACCTTCAGAAAAGCGATCAGCGGACAAAGTCCAGGAGGGTGATTTTCAGTTTTCGAGCCAGCCGGTGGCAGTCGGAAGTTTATCCACGCAAGCTGCGGATGCTTTCCAGGAGAATCCTGCAACTCTGCGAAAAGAAGACGTCGTCTCCCGGCAACTCTTTCTCCTGCTTGCAGGCTATGCCAGTGCCTCGACTCTCGCACTTCTCTTTTTCATCGTGCAGTACCTGAGGCAACCTTACCATCAATTGGAAAGCCTGCCGGATATCAAACCGCCAGCGACTGGTATCTCAGTCACACTTATCAATCCCGACAATCGTGTGGCCCCGCTGCATACCCTCCAACTGAATCAGACACGTCGCTTCGGCAACATTGAATTCACTCCGCTGAAAGTCACTCGCGGCCCGATCAGCATTGTGCAGAATGCCTCGAACTCCTCATCAGAAACAACGGAACCAGTTCTGAAGCTGCTTGTTCGATTCAAGAATGTCAGCCGGGATCAGACCATTATCCCTCTGGATCGAGAACTGGTTTTTTTTCGTGATCGACGAGTTAGCAGTCGTGCCAATCAGTTCATCAAATGGGCCGATCAACTGGCGTCAGATACCGGTGTGATCAATCTTTTTGAACTCCCTCTGCAAGATGAAGTGTCGATTGCCAACATGCCTCTGGGGATCGCGCTCGCACCGGGAGAATCGATCGAGACGTTTCTCCCTTCCGAGGCCGGAGGTATCGATGAACTCAACGGCAATCTCATCTGGCGTCTGCAGTTCCGCAAAGGCCAGAACCCCCGCAGTGGGTACCCAGTAACGACACTGGTCGATGTCCAGTTCAACTCCGAGGCCATCGAACGCGAAGCCACAGCCAGTTGATCAACTCTCACCCTCGGCCTGATCATCATCGCCAGTGCAGGATCAGAACATCACGCTGACAACAATCCTCATTTGTAACAGCTGCCCATCATGCCACCACTTTCCGAAGCTCTTGCGGGTCTCATGGGTGGATTGGGGCTTTCGGCGGCCAGTGGTTTAAACACCTACGTTTCTTTAATCACGCTGGGGCTGGCACATCGAAATGGCTGGATCACCTTAGCCGCGCCCTATGACTGGCTCGGCAACGAATATCTGCTGCTGGCGATCACTTTATTGGGGCTCATCGACCTGATTGGGGATAAGATTCCGGCAGTTGACCACGTGCTGCACACTGTTGGCATGTTTCTGGCTCCCATCGCCAGCGCCATTCTCTTTGCCAGCCAGACATCCTCAGTCATCCAGATTCACCCCGTGATTCTCCTCGCTGCCGGTTGCCTCGTCGGGAGCACTGTCCATCTTTCTCGCTCAGCGATCAGACCTGCAGTGAACGTAGCCACGGCCGGAACAGGAACCACTGTCGTTTCGGCGATTGAAGACCTTGTCGCGTTAATGCTTTCAATACTCGCAGTAGTACTGCCGATTCTGGCCGGAATGATCGCGATCGTGTTGCTCATCATGATGAGCTGGTTATTTTTTCGCGTATTGGGCTATGCAAAAGTTCGACTTCGGCAGCGATGGCTTCGCCAAACAGGCGATGCTGCCATTCACGTTGACGAACCTCGTCGAGACCAAGTTTCTGACATCCCTCCGCCAGCAGATCTGGACGGACAAAAATTCCCGCCGGAGTTGCATGACTGACGAGATCAGCCACACTGCGAAGCTCGACGGCCTCTGTCTTTGTCAAAGTGTGTGCTTCGCAAAGCTGAGTAAACAAACTCTGGGACGGCTCAACCCGATGTTCTCTGACCAGTTTGAGTTGATCAACCAGGTACAGCATGAGCCACAAAATCAAAATGGCAACAAGTGCTCCGCCAAACCAGTACAGCGGCATCGCGGCCTGCGTGAACCAGCCCTGTCTCAGCACATTCTCGATCATGTACTGACTTTCAAGCATCTTTACCGGAGCCTCTGAATTTAAAGACTGGTTTATTCAATTGATTGACCGGGTTTCATCAGATGGATCAGCCCATGCCAGAATTCCCGAATCGTCTGTTGGCGAGATAGAACGCTCGGCCGTTTCTGAGTGACTCGACAATTGACTTGCGAGGTTCAATTCTCCCATCGATCCTTTTAGCCGTTGGAAAGCAGCGACAGCCGCTTCTCTGACTCGCAGACTCTCATCACGAGTCAGGTATTGCAGTGCGAGTAAGGAATCCAGACTCGGTAACTTGGCAAGAATATCAACCAGTGTCCTTCTGACGAGCGGGTCGATATCCGTCAACATCTTCAGCAGAAAGGACTGTGTTTCGTGAATCAGTTCCATCCGGTCAATCGCCATTAATGCCCGGATTCTGCGATGACGAATCGCATGGTTTAACTCCAGTTCAATGGTCGCAAGCGCTGAATCGTCAATTTCCAGCAGTAAACGACCCGCATGACGCCCGATCTCGGGAGTCATTGCATCCTGCATTTCAAGCATACGTTCCGCATGAAACCATTCGAGTAACTCAGCCCGGGCGACTTCTCGAACCTCTCGATCGGCACAGCGGAGCTTCTCCAGCAGGAGTCGTGCAGCATCGGGAAACTGTTGCGTTTTCAATTGCGAACAGGCCCAGGCAGCGACAGCACTGTCCGCCGAGTTGAGACTGCTGCGAACGATCTCTTTGACCTTATCGCCATCATGCTGGGACGCACTTTGAACAGCGATTTCGCGGGCCTCCGAGCAACCGTACCTTAACAGCCATTCTTCCACATTCCGCCGGCAATCTCGTGATAGCCTGGTCAGATTAATCAAGTGAATAATCCCTGCCTGATACTCTCCAGGGATCCATGATAAATCGAGTGATTCTCGACTCAGCCAGTTGATCGAGCTGATCTGTCTCAGATTCTGCATCAGCTTTTGAGAGATTGGTTTCGAGATTGTCATCAATAATGAAACCACAAACTCAGGATCATCCCGCTCCTGAACGGCATCGAGTGCCCGGGGATGCGGATAATTGTGGCCAAGAGATCCAATAATCGACCGGAGTATCCCGGGGTGTGTGCCACTCATCATCAGATGACGCACAATTTCCCGGACACTCGGATTTGACGACCAGAGGACTCGTCGTACTTCGGGAGCATCATCCGGGCCGATGATCATAAGACACTCAATAAACAACTCACGAACATTGGCCTTCTGGGGTTCTAAATGGTCAACTTCCAGTTCCAGAGAGCGTGACAACGCTTCGATAATTGGCAGCCGATAGCGCGAAGCCAGTGCCGCTAGCGTCGGGTGTAACCGTTTTTCGCTGCCATGTTCTGTTAACTCGTGAAGCTTCCAGGCCATGCTCCGCAAGAGATTCTCGGCCCGATCCAGAACTGGCTGAGGAACATTAGCCCGAAGTAGCTCAATAACGACAGGGACAGGCTCAAATGTTTCCGTCAGCTCGATTGCATCCAGAGCTGCAATCGCCTGTGTGGGAGTACCGTGAATCAGAAGCTGCCTGAAAGCCACTGAGAGTGTGTCGGCATTCGCCCTGATCTTTTCGCCCAGGCAAACTGTTGGTCGAGCGGCCGCAGCAATCAGTGTGGCCTGAGCTGGTAAAGAGCCCTCAGCCAGCAGCATCTGGGCGCAGGCATCTTCAATCCGATCGACACCAGACCCCAGACCAATGGCCAGAAGATCCAACCTCTGATTTCCAGACGCCAGCTCCAAAGTCATCAAAGTTCGTAGAAATGGGTCTGGCATATCAGATCATGGCACCCACTCAAACTTGATGACTGAACTGTCCACACTCCCGCAACCCGGGCTGCTCGATCCCTTTGAACACAACAAAAGGTTCCGAAGTGACTCAAAAATGAACCCTATGTGCTATCCATGAAAAACAGCGTTGTGTGTGCCATGCTTGCAGTTCTGGGCAAACACATCTTCCCAATCAACAACGCGTAGTTGCTTTCCGGGACCCGCACTAGATGAGTTCACATCGGCACCTCAACAATTGCTTGGTCAATTCACCTTTGGCAACTTCTAACATCGTCATCATTGACCAGCACATCCAGAAATGCCCCGACTCTCGATACAACCGATAAAACAAGAAGACCTTGGCAACGGTGCCAAGGTCTTCAGAACATTTCAATGCGAAGCAAACCAGCCTAGACAGGATCAGCAGCGGGAGCTTCAGGAGAAGCAGTTTCAGTCGCAGGTGCCTCTTGCTTGACCACTGGAGCTGCGCGTCTCTGTCGTTTGAGGCGATCATTCTCACCGACGAATTCGATCAGTGCACGTCGCCCGGCATCGCCCAGACGGAATTCAGCGAGTCGAACAATCCGGAGATAACCACCGGGTCGATCAGCGAAACGAGGACCCAGATCATCGAACAGGATCTCTAAAGCTTCTTTATCACGCAGAGCGGCAAAAGCCCTGCGGCGAAGTGCGACAGCGGGGGCAATGGCATTCGACCACTTCTGCCACTGGTCAGACTTACGCCAGGCTCGCCACTCGTCGGAGTTCTTCTCAGCAGTCGTGGCAAAAGGAGCCGCCGCCTTTTCAGCCTCTTGAGCACGCTTAGCAAGCGTAATGAGCTTTTCCACATGCGGACGCAACTCTTTGGCCTTCTCAAGAGTTGTCACAATCCGTCCGGGAACTTTCGCCTCGCCGTCCTTCTTCTCGGAACGAACTGTCAAAATCAAACTGACAGACATATTCCGAAACATGGCATGACGATGTGATGCATTGCGTCCGAGCTGACGCCCGGCAACTTTATGTCGCATGATAAATCCTAATGTCTCTCACGGGCAGAGCCCGGCAATTCAGTAATGTCGAACAAAACTTACTGCCTGGAGGCAGATCAACAGCCAAAACTAAACACGTGCCGAGTTAGGCAACTTCATCCCTAACCGCAGGCCAATCAATCCCAGGCGCTCTCGAACTTCTGTGAGTGTTGTCTCACCGAAATTTCGCACCTGCAAGAGTTGATCTTCAGTTCGCGTAACAAGATCACGAACGAAATTGATTCCTTCAGATTCCAGACAGTTGGTGGCACGCACTGAAAGGTTCAGTTCAGCCAGACTCTGCCCCAGCTTCTCTTCCAGCTCAAGATCCACAGGAGCATACCCGGTGGCTTCGAGCATATTTCGGAGCCCACCTTCCGGGAACATTTCCGGGCCAGGCTCGCGATACGTAATAAACGGGTTGAGATGCTTCCGCAGAATCTTCGCAGACTCCACAAGTGCAGACTCAGGAGTGACTGTCCCGTTCGTCCAGATTTCGAGGATCAGACGGTCATAGTTCGTCCGCTGACCAACTCGAGTCTCCTCGATCAGATAACGGACACGAACCACAGGTGAAAAAATCGCATCTAGCGGAATGACTCCGAGCTCTTGCTCCGGACCATGATGGTCAGCCGCTGGGATATACCCACGACCATTTTCGACGGTCATTTCCAGATACAGGGGCACATCATCCGTCATCGTGGCGATCACGAGATCGCGATTCAGGATTTCCACCTGATCATCGGTAATAATATCACCAGCCGTCACAACTCCACGTGACGTCTTCTCGATCCGCAGAGTTTTGGTCGAAGGACTGTGATTCTTGACAACGATCGCCTTCAGATTCAGAACGATCTCAGTCACATCCTCGACAATCCCCGGGATCGTCGTGAATTCATGCTGGACACCTTGAATCTTGACCGAAGTCACAGAGCTACCTTCCAGACTGGAAAGCAGAATGCGACGCAAGCTGTTACCGATCGTCGAACCGAAACCACGCTCGAATGGCTCAACGGTAAACTTGCCGTAAGTCGAACTCAATGTCTCGCGCTCAGGAACAACCCGGCTCGGCAATTCCAGTCCACGCCAGCGAATCCGCATCTGTCAATCTCCAAAAGCCACAGGACTCAAACTTAACGTGTACGTCAGGTCAATCTCGTAGAAAGACAGCAGACTACATAGTTTCAACAAATCACCGTTCAGAAAGTGCTTGACCAGCCGTCACGCATCAGACGCGGCGCTTCTTTGGTGGCCGGCAGCCGTTGTGCGGCAGTGGCGTGACATCTTCGATCGAGCGGATGGAGATACCAGCACCCTGGAGGCCGGTGATAGCGCTCTCGCGGCCAGAACCAGGACCCTTAACGCGGATTTCCATTTCCCGAACACCGAACTTGGCAGCACGCTCGGCACATGTCTCAGCAGCACGCTGAGCGGCAAAAGGAGTACTCTTGCGACTCCCCTTAAAGCCCACTGTCCCAGCGGTGGCCCAGCAGAGCACATCGCCATTCGCGTCAGTGATAGTCACTGTCGTGTTATTGAAAGTCGCACGGATGTGTGCAATACCGCGATTCACGTTGCGACGAATCTTACGACGCTTAGTCTTTGCCACTGTCAAACCCTCAGGCGTCAACCGCCATCAAAAAACTTACAGAAATGCGAATAAGCCAAGAATACCCAGCACCAGCACAGACCACAGATAAGTGGCGGCTTAGTGCTTCATATCTTTGACGCCCTTCTTACCGGCGACTGTCTTCTTGATCCCCTTACGGGTACGAGCGTTGGTACGAGTACGCTGACCTCGGCAAGGCAGGCCTCGACGATGACGCAACCCGCGATACGACTGAATATCACGCAAACGCGAAATGTTCTGCTGAATGCTTCGCCTCAAGGACCCTTCCACGAGGTAATCCTTATCAAGCATTGCCGAGATACGAGCCAGCTCGTCATCGCTCAATTCACGAGCTTTTCGCTGAGGATCGATCTCCAGCTTGAAGCAAATCTCAAATGCGCGGAAATCACCCACACCGTAAAGGTATTGCAGCGAAATGTAAGTCGGCTTGTCATTGGGGATATCAACCCCCTGAATACGCGGCATAACGAGCTACTCTCTCAAGCTGTGACAATCGGCAAGTACTGCAATCACAAGCCAGCCCCGACAATCACTGGCGAAATCGATCGCGACAATCAAAAACTAGACGAACACATATGTTGCGGACACTTCCACCGAAATAGCCGCAAGAACCGCATTAACCCTGGCGCTGCTTGTGTCGAGGATTCATCGAACAGATCACATAGACGCGACCCTTCCTCTGCACCATCTTGCAATGCTCACAAATCCGCTTAACACTTGTCCTGACCTTCATAATCTGCCTTCACAAAGACCACTTCCGTTGAGGAAGCGGCATAGTCTATCTTTGAAATTCCCAACTCGCAATCGATACAGGAATTTGTCAATCTCAATTCCGCAAGATCGGCACTCAAGCCGACTTTCTGCCAGCACCACGTCAAATGTGAACAGATAACCAGGTACCGTCTCAGGCCGCGTTATCTGACTCCAGGAGACCGCGGTAATTTCTCATCACAAGGTGACTGTCGATTTTCTGGACCAGGTCAAGTGCGACGGAAACACAGATCAGCAAACCTGTACCACCGTAGAAACTGGCAACAAGTGGATCAATTCCCAGCGCGTTGGAAATCACAGTCGGGATGATCGAGATCAGACTCAGGAAGGCTGCACCCACAAATGTCACACGAACCATTACCGCTTCGAGATAGGCTGCGGTCCTCCCACCAGGCCGGTAGCCAGGGATAAAGCTGCCGTAATCCTTCAGGTTGTTGGCCATGTCTTTGGGGTTGAAAGTGATGGCTGTCCAGAAGTAACAGAAAAAGTAGATCAGTCCGATGTACAGAATGTTATAGATAAAGCCACCATGATTCTGCATGGTCGCCTCAGCCAAACGGAAGAAACCAATGGTCGGGAAGAACTGCGACAGGATCTGAAACAGAAACATCGGGAAAAGCAGCAGGCTCGACGCGAAGATAATCGGCATCACACCCGATTGATTGAGTCTCAGTGGCAGATAAGACCGCTGGCCACCCGCCACGGATCGCCCACGCACATGCTTCGCAGATTGTACAGGAATCTTTCGTTGAGCCTGCGTGATCGCCACGACACCCACGATTACGCCGACGAAGAGAATCCCCAGGAGAAGAAACTTTTCGATACCGGTTTGACTTCCCAGCTTAACCCCATTCTGGAAAGCAGGCTCAAGCAATGCCTGACCTGCCTGGGGCATACGCGCCAGAATACCAGCCATAATGATCAAGCTGATACCATTGCCGATACCATACTCATCAATCTGTTCGCCAATCCACATAAGGAGAAGCGTACCGGCAGTCATGGTCAAGGTGCAGATCAACTGGAAGAAGACTCCGCTGTAAGCGGCAATCAAGAGACTTCCCTCATTCCCCATGATCCCGCCAGAGACGGCAAGTTGTCGGATCCAGAAAAAGCTTTGTCCGAAGGCGATAAAGACTGTCGCAATGCGAGTGTATTCATTGATTTTCTTGCGACCGGCCTCACCTTCCTTCTGGAGCTTTTCCAAAGGTGGATAAACCGTCCCGAGCAACTGAAAGATGATTGAAGCCGAAATGTACGGCATGATCCCCAGACCGAAGATCGTACTCATGCCGATACTCGTCCCCGAGAACAGGGAAATCATACTCATAACCCGACCCATCCCGTCGCTGCCTTGCGACTGAAGGGTCTCAGCCAGTTTCATCTGATCGATAAATGGCAAGGGGATCAAACCGCCCATGCGATAGACGGCGAGCAACACGAGCGTCAACAGGATCTTCTGCCGCAACTCAGGAATGCGAAAAATCATGGCGAGTTGTGAGAACATCTGAGCGATTCCATACAATGATGCGACGCGTGCCCTGTTTCCAAGTCACGCGTCAGAGTCTACTTCAGAGCCTCTACAGTTAAGACAAGTGACATTTGGCAGCCAGAAATCTGAAAATCACAGAATCTCAGATGAACTCCGACGACGAAAAACGGCACTATACCAACTTAACTGTCGATCCACCGGCAGCCAGAATCTTCTCCTCAGCCGAGGCAGAAAACCGATGTGCTGTCACTGATAACGATTTGGTCAAATCGCCATCACCCAAAATCTTAACCTGATCGAAGCGTCCCTTAGCCAATCCACGAACTGAAAGCTGTTCAGGAGTGACGACTTCGCCCACTTCAAAAGCCTTCTCAATTGCGGAAAGATTGACTTCCGCAATCTTCAGAGCAAAGAAGTTATTGCTGAAGCCGCGCTTGGCGATTCGACGCATCAAAGGTTTCTGACCACCTTCGAATCCCAGACGGCGCTTGGTACCACTACGGCTGCCAGCTCCTTTGTGGCCTCGACCAGAGGTCTTACCATGTCCCGAGCCGGGACCACGTCCAACACGCTTGCGTGTCTTGTGGCCATTGATTCCGATGTTCACATCATGAAGCATCATAATTAAATCTTCACTCCCCGCAGACGAGCGACATCTTCGCGTGTCCGCAATTTCTCAAGAGCAGCGAAGGCAGCCTTAACGGCATTCAGCGGATTACTTGAGCCCCTGACCTTCGTCAGAATGTCTCTCATACCCAGTGACTCAGCAATCGCTCGCAGACTCGAACCGGCAATGATCCCGGTACCAGGGTTGGCCGGCATGAACATCACCTGACTTGTTCCATAATTCCCAATCACCTGGTGAGGAATTGTTCCATCAACCAGAGGGACTCGGACCATACGCTTATTGGCCTGCTTGACAGCCTTCTCGACTGCCAGAGGAACTTCAACAGCCTTCCCGTAACCGTAACCAATACGCCCATTCCCATCGCCAACGACGACGAGTGCGGTGAAGCTGAAACGACGGCCACCCTTGACCACGCAAGAACAGCGACGAATCTGGACAACTCGCTCTGGAGATGAATTCTGATTTTCCGAGCTCACACCTATTTCTCCGACTTATCAACTCACCAGAGCATTGAGACTTAACGCGGCCATCAGGAGATGTCACACGACACAAAACCACAGCCGGCTAAAACGACAGTCCAGCTTCACGTGCAGCATCAGCCAATGCAGCAAGACGACCATGATAACGATAGCTGCCACGGTCAAAGGCAATCTCAACGATTCCTTTCTCCTTGGCACGTGTCGCAAGGGCCTTGCCTACAGCAGCCGCAGCCGCGCAGTCGCTGCCATGCCCCTCAGGCAGAACAGACTTCTCGACTGTCGAAGCCGAGACAAGCGTCTGACCTGCGACATCATCCACGATCTGAGCGTAAATATGTTTGTTGCTGCGAAAAACCGTCAACCGGAGGCGTCCTGAAGACCGCACACGATTCTGCACGCGGAATCCACGTCGCTCCTTCTGCTTGGCAGCTCTCTTGATCAGCTTCATAACAAACTCACTTTTCAGACAGATACAAAATCAACAAGGAAGCGTACTGTTGTAACACGCAGACCCGGAAATTACTAACTCATGGCCTTGCCACTCTTGCGTCGAACTCGTTCGTCCGAGTATCGAACGCCCTTACCCTTGTAAGGCTCAGGTGGTCTGACGCGTCGAATGTTCGCTGCAAACTGCCCGACAGCCTGCCGATCAGCCCCACTCACCGTAATGTGTGTGGGGTCAGCGAGTACACAGGAAACACCTGTTGGGACATCCAGCTTGATGGCATTGGCGAAACCAACCTGAAGTGTCAGCACTTTACCAGAGAGTGCCGCCTGGTAACCCACTCCCTGAATCTCAAGCTTCTTTTCCCAGGGCTTATCCACGCCAACAACCATGTTGTTGACGAGAGCTCTCGTCAAACCATGAAGAGCACGACTCTCTCGAGTATCATCAGGACGCTCGACAAGCACCTGACCTGCGTCCACGCGGACGGTGATCTTAGGATGAACGGTGAGCGAAAGTTCGCCAACCTTCCCCTTGACGGAAAGCTTATCGCCAGCAACCTGAACTGTAACGCCAGCGGGAATAGCTACTGGCTTTTTACCGATACGAGACATAGTACACCCTGAGTTCCAACCTTAGCGGTCGGAAATTCTCTCTCTAATAAGCCAATACCAGCGATATGTCAAAACCAGCAGAAAGCGGGCAATAAGGCACTACCAGACTGTGCAAATCACCTCGCCACCAAGCCGTTGTTTGCGAGCTTCGCGGTTACTCAACACACCCTTACTTGTGGAAACAATCGCAATACCCAGGCCCTGGAGCACATTGGGGAGATCGTCGACGCCAGCATAAACTCGGCAACCTGGTTTGCTGATTCGCTTGATCTGCTGAACGACCCGCTCACCACTTGGACCGTACTTCAGACTGATCCTCAATGTCGAACGAGGCTGCCCTTCGATGACTTCCGATTCCCAAACATACCCCTCCCGCTGCAGCACAGCAGCGATGGCGGCCTTCTCGCGTGAATAAGGAATATCCACGAACGGACGCTCGCAAGCCACGGCATTGCGGATTCGAGTCAACATGTCAGCCACAGGATCGGTCATCATAGCAGAAGAAACCTTAACAGCTTCCAGACAAAGAACTTACCAGCTCGCCTTCTTGCAGCCGGGAATCAAACCATCGAGTGCCAGATTGCGGAAACAAATACGGCAGATCTTGAACTTACGATAAACTGCGCGGGGACGACCACAAAGCTGACAGCGATTTTCACTTCGCGTCGAGAACTTAGGGGTTCGCTTTGCCTTGGCAACGTGTGCTGATGTGGCCATATTCCAATCTCGGTCAACTTAAGGAGCTAAGCAGTACGACTCTTCAAACCTAATCTTTGCGGAATGGAATACCCAGCTTTTTCAGCAGGAGCCTTCCTTCATCATTATTACGAGCGGTAGTCACCATGGTAATGTTCATACCCTGGACAAAGTTCACCTTATCAGGATTGACTTCAGGAAACACCAGTTGCTCAGTCAGCCCCATGCTGTAATTCCCGTGACCATCAAATCCATTGGGATTCACGCCACGAAAGTCACGAACTCTGGGGAGGGCAAGAGAAATCAGACGATCCAGAAACTCATACATGCGACGACCACGCAAAGTCACCATACAACCAATTTCCATCCCTTCACGAAGACGGAAACCCGAGACGGCTTTGCGGGATTTTGTAATCAATGGCTTCTGGCCAGTGATCGATGCAAGGTGCTGCGCAGCCTCTTCCAATCGTTTTCGCTCACCAATAGCCTTACCCAGACCCATGCTGACGACAACTTTGGTCAATTTAGGCAATGACAGTTCGTTCTCACGACCCAACTCTGATTTGAGAGAGGGAAGAATCTCAGAACGATACCGTTCCATCAACCGTGCCATGAAACTAGCCTACCTTCCACACAAACATCACTGCGACTGCAGATTCAAACGTACCAGTTTCAATTAACCAGGGACCGTTGCACTCTTGGGAGCTGGACTGATCACACCAATCGATGCGTCACACTTCTTGCAAAAACGCTCTTTTCGACCGTCTGCCAGCAAACGCATTCCAATTCGAGTTGGCTTGCCACAGGCACTGCAGAAGTAAGCGACGTTGGAAGATGAAACTGGCATCTCGCGGGACAGACGACCACCCTGCTGGCTCTTGGGATGTCCACGACGTACGTGCTTAAATACACGGTTGACACCTTCAACAACCACCTTGTCGCCGGACTGAACGACTGACAGAACTTTGCGAGGCGTTGCACTCGCATCATCACCTGTCAGAACTACAACCATGTCACCCTTGCGAATTCGCATGTTAAACCACCTCCGACGCAAGACTGATAATCTTCATATATCGCTTCTCACGAAGCTCACGAGCCACTGCACCAAAAATGCGTGAGCCCTTAGGATTTCCATCATTATCGACAATTACGACAGCGTTCGAGTCGAAACGCACGTAGCTGCCGTCAACTCGGCGAGAGGGCTGACGAACCCTCACGACCACACCCTTAACGACACTGCCCGACTTGACCGAGGATCCTGGCAAGGCCTTCTGGACTGCCAGAACAATCACATCACCCAAAGTCGCAGTTCGCTTCCGTGAGCTGCCGAGAACTTTAATGCAGCGTGCAGTTTTTGCACCGGTGTTGTCAGCAACATCCAGCATAGTCTGCATTTGAATCATGACATCAACTCGCTTAAATCACACAGGCAGCCACAAAGATAAATCGCACAGCCATCCAACGTGTTCAGGAAGCATCGCTCGACGTCGGCAATGCAGTCTTGACCACCGAGACGAGAGCCCACCTTTTGAGGGCCGACATAGGTCGACTCTCAATAATTTCAACGGTATCACCGAGACGGGAAACATTGTTCTCGTCGTGAGCATGGCAAACAGTTCGACGACGAACAGTTTTCCCATACTTGGGATGCTTAAAAATCCTCTCAACTTCGACGCGGCGCGTTTTACTCGCCTTATCGCCTGTCACAACACCAATCACTGTCTTACGCATCTATCACTCCGTCTGCGAATCTGCAGGACAAAAATTTAGACCTTTGCCAGTTCCTGCAGACGCAGAACCGTCTTAATACGAGCAATCTCCCGCCGGGCTCGACGAACAAGACTGGGAGTTTCCAACTTTTCTGAAGCTGCCTTGCAACGCAGATCAAACAATGCCTTCTGCGCCTCATCCAACTGAAACTGTAATTGTTCAGCAGACATTCCACGAAGATTACGGGCACTTGTCATGATCTACATTCCACCTCAAACGAAACACTCAAACTCACTACTGTGCGAAGCAGCGCCTGAAATCCTCTGTGCAAAGCACAGCCTTACGAGCTAAACACAGTCTCAAACCTTAATCGTGCGGCCGACCAGCCTGACCTTCAAAGGAAGCTTGTAAGCCACGCGAGCGAAACACTCACGGGCAGCCTCCTCAGAAACCCCTGCCAGCTCAAACAGAATCTTCCCTGGTCGAACCACAGCCACCCAGTGGTCTGGCTCACCCTTACCTGTACCCATACGAGTCTCCAAAGGACGCGCAGTCACAGGCTTGTTCGGGAAAATTCGAATGTAAAGCTTGCCTTCACCACGAACATACTGCGTAGCAGCAATACGACAGGCCTCGATGGTTGTCCCGCGAATGTGACCAGGCTCAAGAACCTGCAAGCCCCAGTCGCCGAACGACACCTGGATACCACGAGTCGCATTACCTTTTACGCGACCTCTTTGCTCTTTGCGGTGCTTGACCCGCTTGGGCATCAGCGCCATAGCTCTCTTCCTCGTTACGATATTCGCCCAAGTCGATCCACACCTTAACGCCAATCACACCCATCGTGGTCTTCGCTACTGCTAAACCATAATCAATGTGCTTCTGCAGAGTTGAGAGAGGAATCGAGCCTCGGATCGCCTTCTCGGTACGGGACATTTCAGCCCCCCCAAGACGGCCATTCATCTCGATCTTAATCCCCTCAACACCTGACTCCATCACCTGATCCAGTGATCGCTTCATCACGCGACGAAAACTACCACGCTTCACAAGCTGCTGTGCAATATCTTCAGCCACCAGGACCGCACTGCGGTGCGGCTGATGAATTTCAACAATCTTGAGCTCCATCCGACGACCGGTCAGATCTTCAAGTTCAGCCTTCAAACGATCGACTTCCTGGCCCTTTTTACCAATGATGATACCAGGACGAGCCGTATGCAGGTGGACAATCACCTGGTCACGGGTTCGTTCGATTTCAATTCTTGGAATCCCGGCAAACTCATACTTTGTCTTGATGAAACGACGGATCTTCTGATCCTCGATGAGCAGATCACCAAATTCCTTCTTGGTCGCGTACCAACGACTTCGCCAGTCTTCGACGATCCCCACTCGAAAGCCTGTTGGCCGAACCTTCTGACCCATTGCTGGTCTACCCTTCTGATGGATGGAAACCATCCTGATGCTTCACCAAATCGGCAAATTACCCTGCAATTGATTCTTAAACAAACAATGCTCGCCACCACAAAGCTTAAAGCCTGAGGCGGAAATACTACTGACCAGCGACTGGACTTTCAATCGATCCAATAGCGATCGTTATATGAGAGAAACGCTTACGAATCACAAACCCCATTCCACGGGCATGAGGCTGGATCCGCTTAAACATCGGACCACCATCCACCTTGCACTCAATGATCCTGAGCGATTCGGGAAACCTTTCGTCACGGTCTTCGGCGTTGGCGATCGCGCTCCTCAAGACCTTCTCAAGCATTCTTGCACCACGATGAGGCATGTACCTGAGGGTTGTCAGGCCCTGACCAGCAACCTGCCCACGAATCAGATCCGCCAGATGACGAACCTTGGTTGGTGCAATACGAGCAAATTTGTGAACAGCCTGGTAACGCATGATCCACCTAAAAGACGAAAACCATCAACAATTCAAAGCAACAATTCTACTTGTTACCTTTACCACCATGACCACGGAAAATACGGGTCAGGGAGAATTCACCCAGCTTATGACCGACCATCTCTTCTGTCACGTAGACCGAAAGATGTTGCTTCCCGTTGTGAACAAGAAAGGTATGTCCCACAAATTCAGGACTGATTGTGGAGCGACGAGCCCAGGTCTTAATGGGTTCTTTCTTGCCGGCGACGACCAACTTCTCAATCTTCTTGAGAAGTTTCTCATCGACGTATGGGCCCTTTTTCGATGAACGACTCATTCACGTATACCCTATTGCACACAAACACAAACAATTAACTCAAACCGATCAAAATCATCAAAATCAAAGCTTCAACTGGCCATAACGCACTGACTTACGACGCCGAACAATGGCGTTACGGCTTGTCTTGCGTGGATTACGGGTCCGTCCACCCTTGGCCAATTTCCCAGTCGGACTGACGGGGTGACGACCACCAGAGCGACGGCCTTCACCACCACCCATCGGGTGAGCGAT
Organism: Planctopirus hydrillae; assembly: GCF_001707835.1. Taxonomy (GTDB): domain Bacteria; phylum Planctomycetota; class Planctomycetia; order Planctomycetales; family Planctomycetaceae; genus Planctopirus; species Planctopirus hydrillae. The sequence goes on along the minus strand of NZ_LYDR01000110.1, from coordinate 149,673 downwards.
CGGGTTCATGGCACTGCCGCGAACATAGGGACGCTTGCCCATCCAGCGAACACGACCAGCCTTCCCGATCACAATGTTCATGTGCTCACCATTACCCAGCACACCAATGGTGGCCCGGCACGATGATGGCACTCGGCGAACTTCGCCTGATGGCAATGTAATCTGAGCCCAGCCTGACTCACGGGCATTCACAACGGCAGAAACACCCGCACTGCGACAGAGCTGTCCACCGCGACCAGGTTGCAATTCGATATTATGCACTGAAGTTCCCGTAGGGATCTTCTCCAGAGGCATGCAGTTACCAACAATCGGCTCCAAACCGTCGTTGGCACTCATAATCTTGGAACCGGCCGCCAAACCCTCGGGTGCGAGAATATATCTCTTTTCCCCATCTTCATACTGCACGAGAGCAATACGACAGGTCCTGTTTGGATCGTATTCGATGTGTGTCACCACGCCCGTGACGTTATCTTTGTTCCGCTTGAAATCAATCAGGCGGTACATCTTCTTATGGCCGCCACCGATATGACGACTGGTGATCTTGCCCTGGAAGTTGCGACCACCAGTCTTCTTGTAAGGAACAACAAGAGACTTCTCTGGCTTCTTCTTACGGTCAGTGATTTCGGAAAAATCGCTGACCATGCCACCGCGTCGACCGGCACTTGTGGGCTTGTAGAAACGGACACCCATAATTCAATTCCAACAGCTCAAATGAACGTGAGTCAGCGGGACAAAATCGACTCGATTTCAATCAACCACAAAAATCAATAACTAGAACCTAAAAGAAAGCAATTCGGTCGTCATCGTTGAGAGTCACAATGGCCTTCTTCCAGGCGGAGGTATAACCCAGCTTCATGCGGTGGCGACGGGGCTTACCAACTCGATTCTGAGTTCGAACCTTCTCAACCTTAACTGAAAAAAGCTCTTCAACAGCTTTCTTAATATCAAACTTTGTCGCCAGAGGATTCACCTGAAACGTATAAGCATTCCGCTTAGACGAAAGGTAAGTCCCCTTTTCTGTAATGAGCGGCTTGAGGATCACCTGATAGGATTCAAGCACTACGCCAGACTTAGGAACAATGGCCATAATAAACTTCCTTACCCGCCAGAACCGCCACCAGCCTCAACTCAACCGATACCTGATCTTCAATACTACTCTGCTGGCTTCCTCAGCAAATCCAACGCATCAGTCGTGACAACCAACTGCTTACGGAGCAGCAACTGATAAGCATTCAGCCCACTAGCGGGTGAAACGCCGACCTTAGGAATATTGCGGGCCGACTTCCAGACATTCGAATCATGTGTGGGAATACTGATAAGACAACTCTTCGACTCCAGACCCAGCTTATTCAGCAAACTTGCCACAACCTTGGTCTTAGGAGCCTCAAGAGCAAGCGATTCGATAATAGTGACTTCGTTATCCTGAAACTTACCGAGCAACGCCATGCGAGTTGCCAATTGCAAAGCCTTGCGAGGCAATCGATAGCTGAAATCGGTAGGACGCTTTGCGAAAGCATGTCCACCGCCACGACGGACTGGCTGCCGCTTATTGCCTTGGCGGGCCCGACCGGTCCCCTTCTGCTTGAACAACTTCTGCTTACTTCCCGCAATTTCAGCACGGCTCTTGGACTTAAAAGTCCCTTGCCGTAAATTGGCCTGGTACATCACCACAGCATCGTGAAGCAACTGCTTGTTGATACTATCTGCCAGCTCCGCTGGATCAAACTCGTAGTTGCGACCCGTCGCCTCACCCGTCGATGTATGAATTGGAAGACTGATCATAATTGAATGTCTTTACTAGGCAAAACAAAGGAGACACTGACTCAATCAGGCAAAGGCACGAGGGAAGAACCTACTTGCAGTTTGTCTTCCGCACTCGCACAAACCCGCCGCTATAACCAGGAACTGCGCCGCGGACCAGCAGCACATTATTTTCATCATCAGCTCTCACAACCTGGAGCCGACGGACAGTGACTTGTGCATCACCGTAATGCCCGGGCATCTTCGTCCCCTTGAAGACTTTACCCGGATCCGTGCTCTGACCAGTTGAACCACCAGAGCGATGCACCTTCTTAACACCGTGACTGGCGCAGGTACCATGAAAATTGTGCCGCTTCATGACACCGGCGAACCCGCGACCCTTTGAAGTCCCCACCACGTCAACGTGCTTGACTTCACCGAAAATCTGAGAAACCGTCAGCACCTGCCCCACAGTGAAAGCAGAGGCCTCTTCGGGAGTAACTCGAAACTCTCGAACAAACCGTTTCGGTTCGCAATCGGCTTTTTCAGCGACTGCCACACCAGCGGCAGCAAGTGACTTCCGCCTCTTGCTATCAATGGCAGCGACATGCCCTCGCTCCGATCGGGACGCCAGACGACGAGGCTTATCAGAAAAACCCAACTGAATAGCTGAGTAGCCATCACGCTCAACAGTGCGAATCTGGAGCACGACACAGGGGCCACACTCAATGACGGTCACTGGAATCGCTTCACCCTGAGGGGTAAAGACCTGAGTCATACCGACCTTGCGACCCAACAACCCGCACGACATATCGAACACCTTAAAACCTAGCGGACTGTTCATCGCCACCACCAGCGCCTGGGGATGCGGACATCATCCGAACAAATCATTCTACCAAACCAAACCTATCGCAAAGCAGCCAACAGCAAAACCTAGCTGGCCGTCGCTTTAATCTTCACATCCACACCAGCAGGGAGAGACAGCTTATTCAGCGCGTCAATCGTCTTGCCAGTCGGCTGAATAATATCAATCAAACGCTTGTGCGTACGAATCTCGAACTGTTCTCGAGACTTCCGGTCAATGTGCGGGGACCGCAACACTGTGTATCGCTCAATTCGAGTTGGAAGCGGAATCGGTCCATGAACGATGGCTCCGGTTCGCTTTGCGGTATCCACGATTTCGCTTGCCGACAGATCGAGAACCGAATGATCGTAGGCTTCCATTCGGATACGAATCTTTTCCTGCTTCTGACCAACCACTCGAACTTCCCTTCAGCCAGCAACTTACGCGTTTTTCAATGAGCGATCCAAGAAGCGAACTCATGGACGGAGCGAAGATTCTAAATTCGCCGCCCTCGAATGTCAATCAACCGGGATTGACAGTTCTTTTGCTTTGGTTCCAAACCCTCAAACAGCAAAGATAGAACAGAAACTTCATTCACCCAGCATCGTCTTAAGGACAGAATCAGGAGCGGGCGCAAATCGCAATGGCTCCATGGAATAGGAGGCTCGCCCCTGCGAAAGACTTCGCACCTGGGTCGAATAGCCAAACATTCCGGAGAGCGGAACCTCCGCCTCAATCACCACGAGATTACCTCGGAGCCCTGTGTTCAGAATCGAAGCACGTCGGGAGTTCAAGTCGGCCGTGACATTTCCGACAAAGTCATTTGGCGTAACGACTTCCAGCTTCATCACAGGTTCCAGAAGCATCACACCCGCATCATCCAGAACTCTTCTTACGGCACTGGCCGCTGCAGCCCGGACTGCAATTTCGTTGGTTTCCCCTTCGCGAAAACCGGCTCCCAGTACCTGCAATTTCATGTTCATCAGTGGATAACCGACGGTTCCTCCACTCTTGGATTCGTCATTCATGGCCTGGATTAAAACCTGCGTCAACTCGGCCGGGAATGCCCCGGGTTTCATTTTATTCTCAACCACGACCGATTGAGCACTTTCCAGAGGCTCAGCCCGAAGCTTGATCATCGCATAGAGCGATGTCGCGCCCGCCTGCCGCTCGAAGACTTCTTCAAACTCCACCGCTTTACAGATCGTTTCGCGATAGGTCACCCGAGGCTTATGAATTCTCATTTTCAGATGGAAGTCACGCTCCATCCGTTTGCTGATAATTTCGAGGTGCAATTCCCCCATGCCGCTGACAATTGTCTGGCCTGTCTCTTCACTGATTTTTGCACGGAATGTGGGATCCTGCTTGGCGAGCAGTTTGAGCGTCTCTTCGAGTTTTTTGCGATCCGCACTCGTTTCAGGCTCAATGGCCATCGAAATCACAGTCTCAGGGAATGTGATTGATTCCAGAAGAATCGGCTGATTCGCTTCACACAGCGTGTCGCCTGTGACAGAAGTCTTGGGTCCCACGACCCCCACGATATCGCCGGCACCGGCCTCATCGAGCTTCACCCGGGAATCGGCCTGCATTTTCCACAATTGACTGATCAGCTCTCTTTCGCCAGTCCGAGGATTGAGCATTCGCGAGCGACTCTTGAGCACTCCCGAATAGACTCGTACGAAGTACAACTCCGAATGCTCGTCGACCTGCACTTTGAAGACCAGACCAGCGAAAGGCTCATCTTCATTCGGCTTGCGAATTTCAACGCTCTCTTTTTTCGGATGCCGACCTTCCACCGGCGGGACATCCAGTGGACTGGGCAGATAATCCACCACAGCATCCAGAATCGGCTGCACGCCGATGTAGTCCAGCGAAGCCCCGCACAACAGAGGTTGAAACTGACCCGTGATCGTCCCCTCACGAATCAGGCGATTCAAATCGGCGAGTGGAATATCCCCGGTTTCGTCATACACCGCAAAAACGGCCTCATCGAGCATGGCCACACTCTCGATGAGCTGAGTCCGATAATCATCCGCCTGATCCTGGCAGGCGGCAGGGATTGGCTCACGGCGAATCTCCCTCCCCTTCGACTCTTTATCAAAGTAGACAGCCTCCATTCGTAACAAATCTACGATCCCCGTAAATCCGTCCGAATTCGTCGCTGGCCCGCTCCCGATAGGAATTGAGAGCACCAGCGGAACGCCCTGCAATCGATCGGTAATCTGACCAACCACACGCTCGAAGTTCGCCCCGATCCGATCCAGCTTGTTGATAAAACAGATACGCGGAACCTTAAATCCATCCGCTTGCCGCCAGACTGTCTCGCTTTGAGCCTCAACACCTTCCACCGCACTGAAGACAACCACGCCACCGTCAAGGACCCGCAGGCTGCGCTGGACTTCTGCAGTAAAGTCCACATGCCCGGGTGTATCGATGATGTTGATGGAACAACCACGCCAGGAGCAGCTGATGGCTGCCGAATAGATTGTGATCCCCCGCTGAGCTTCCTCGGGATCGAAATCCGTAACGGTATTTCCATCATCCACATTTCCGGGGTTATGAATTTCGCCCGCATAGAACAGGATTCGCTCGGTGGTGGTCGTTTTGCCCGCATCGATATGAGCAATAATGCCAATGTTGCGAATCGATGAAATGTCGCGAATCATGACCCGGTTTCCTCTCTCCAGCAGCCAGCGCGAGGTTCAAAACGAACCTCTAGCAGTCAGCTGCTTAGTTTGATCTGACAGACGCTCTCGAACAACTCACTGAGTGAAGACGATGGATCCGAAAAAAAAGTGCGGCGTGATCGATTATCACGCCGCACTTCAAAGTCAGCAGCCGGCTGGACAGACAGAGTGCAACACTTGGACTCAGCTTCCAACCAGTCACAGTCGGAAATTAGTTAGCAAAGTGAGCGAAAGCCTTGTTGGCATCGGCCATGCGGTGCACGTTTTCACGATAAGTTACAGCAGCACCCTCGCGACGGAAGGCAGCCATAAACTCCTCAGCAAGCTTACGATGCATGGGGCGGCCCTTCTTGCCACGGCAAGCAGCCAGAATCCAGCGAATTGCCAATGTCTGCTGCCGCTTAGGCTTCACCTGAGTTGGCACCTGGTAATTGGCACCACCCACGCGACGGGAGCGAACTTCAACGTTGGGTCGGCAGTTATCAACAGCCGTCGTGAAGATCTCGATCGGGCTGCGATCGGGAATCTTCTCGGCAATGATGTCCAGAGCATCATAAAAGACGCCCTCTGCCACACTCTTCTTACCATCGTGCATCAGGCAATTGATGAACTTGGAAGCCAGACGGGAACCATAACGGGTATCGGGCTTAAGCTGATCAGCACTGGCTGTAAATTTGCTGGCCATAAATCTCTCAAACGTTTAGCAAGACGAAAACAAGCTGATATTTACCGACTGCGATCTCTGATCACCAAGAAATTTCTGGCCACCACGACAAGACAGATACCTCTCACAGAAAACTGCGATGCCGACATCCGCCCCAATGATTGCCTACTTAGGCCGCTTGGTACCATAACGGCTGCGAGCCTGCTTACGATTGTTGACACCCAGAGTATCAAGCACACCACGGATGATCTTGTAGCGAACACCCGGCAAATCGCGAACACGACCACCGCGCACGAGCACAATCGAGTGCTCCTGCAGGTTGTGCCCTTCACCAGGGATATAGGCTGTAATTTCTTTTCCATTGGAGAGGCGAACACGAGCAATCTTCCGCAAAGCCGAGTTTGGCTTCTTGGGAGTCATCGTTTTCACCATCAGACACACACCACGCTTTTGCGGACAAGCCTCAAGCACCGGTGACTTGGTCCGGTTAGGTTGTTTCACGCGTGGTTTGCGAACGAGCTGGTTAATCGTAGGCATAAATCAATCTGTCCATCAGGCTGCAGACATCTGCCGCATCAACAAGAACTATTTGTATGTGCTTACCAGATAAGAACTTACAGACTCAAAAGACCAAAAAAGCTTGTCTGCGAGCGGATAAGTCTCTCTGGAAAGTCGAAAAGGATAACGTACGGCTGTTGAGAGTTCAACCTAACCGAGTCACGAACCCGACTTTCAGTTGGTTCTCACGCCTGGCTCTGTGCCAGTGCACATGAACCAGAATTAAAGCAGAGAGAGCCGACACATCGATTCTCTCTGCTTTAATTCACTAAAACTGTATCTGCGTCTTCTCAGGAACTTATTCGAGTCGCCCCAAACCACTGTTGGGCGAAATCTCTGGCTCGTTGAGCAGGTTGGCCCGGGCGGCCAAAATCCTGTCTCTTTCGGCAGTCAGCTCCGCGAGAGCTTCCGGCCGAATTCGAACCTCAGACTTCTGATGGAGCTTGAAGCCAGTTCCTGCAGGAATCAGGTGGCCAAGAATCACGTTTTCCTTCAAACCCACAAGGTAATCGGACTTGCCGGCAATGGCAGCCTCGGTGAGCACCTTGGTCGTTTCCTGGAAACTGGCTGCCGACAGGAAGCTTTCGCTCTGCACAGCGGCCTTCGTAATCCCCAGCAATTGCGTACTGGCAGAAGCTGGTCGCGGCTTGGCTGTCGCAATGGGCTGTCCGCCGGAAGCTTCAATTTCTTCGTTGACTTGAGCAATCGTTTCCAGCGGGACAATGTCGTCCTTATGGAATTCCGAGTCACCAGGATCGGTCACACGGCCGCACTGCTGAAGCTTCTGATTAATCTTGCGGAATTCAAACCGGTCAATCAGCACGCCTGGCAGCAATGTCGTATCGCCGACATCATCGACACGAACCTTTCGCAACATCTGGGCCACGACAAGTTCAATGTGCTTGTCGTCGATGACCACACGCTGAGAGCGGTACACGTTCTGGATTTCATGCAGTAAATAGGCATGGACTGCTTCTTCACCGCTGACTGCCAGAATGTCGTGAGGCACCAGCGGTCCACGAACGAGAGCATCCCCGGCTTTCACCTGCTCACCTGAGTGAACCAGCAGTTGTTTACCATGAGGAATAATGTGCTCGCGTTCGGTCCCGTCAACACCCTTGACCTTGATGATTCGCTTGCCGCGCTTCTTCTCGGCCACCAGTTCCACTTCACCATCAATCTCAGAGATAATGGCAGGTTCTTTAGGCTTACGGGCCTCGAACAGTTCAGTGACTCGGGGCAGACCACCGGTGATGTCCTGCGTACCCATCGATTCGCGGGGATTCTTCGCCAGAATCGAACCGGCAGCCACCTGCTGGCCTTCGAGAACTTCCACCGTGGCCCGTTCAGGCAGGTAGTAGAAGTCCAGAATTTTACCAGCACTGTCTTCCAGCACAATCTGCGGATGGCGATCACCCTTATGCTCGATGATCGTCTTACGAATGTTACCCATCCGATCGGTTTCAGAGCGAACTGTCTGACCCTCGATCAAATCTTCGAACCGCACCTTACCACCCACTTCGCAGAGGATAGGTACCGAGTGCGGATCCCACGAGCAGAGAATCTGGCCCGCTTCAATCACTTCGTTTTCAGCAACCTGCAGAGTCGCCCCGTTTGGAATCGTGTACTTCTCGAGTTCACGATCTTTGCTGTCCACAACGGTGACTTCACCATTGCGCCCCAGCACCACGGCTTTACCATCTGCATTGACAACGCTGCGAACGCGGGCAAAGCGAACTCGACCACCCTTGCGGCACTTAATTTCGCTGTCTTCCACGTCACGAGATGCCGTTCCACCCACGTGGAAGGTACGCATCGTCAACTGGGTTCCAGGCTCACCAATCGACTGGGCAGCAATCGTTCCGACTGCCAGGCCTTCTTCAACCAGTGCACCCGTGGAGAGATCCATCCCGTAGCAAAGCTGACAGATCCCCAGACCTGCCTCACAGGTCATGGGGCTGCGCACCTGAATTTTCTCCAGGCCCATCGCCTCAATCTTGCGGGCAATCTCGATAGTGATCAGTTCATCCTCACGAACGACCACTTCATCTGTCACAGGATTGACGATGTTCGTCCGGCTGACACGTCCACGAATGGCGTCTGCCAGACCAACTTCGACCTTTTCACCACGGTAAATCACGCCGCGGGTAATCCCCTTGGTCGTACCGCAATCACGCATGGTGATGACAAGGTTCTGACAGATATCTGCCAGCTTACGAGTCAGGTATCCCGAATCGGCTGTCTTGAGTGCGGTATCAGCCAGACCCTTACGAGCACCGTGCGTGGAGCTGAAATACTCCAGCACTGTCAGGCCTTCGCGGAAGTTGGCCTTAATCGGCGTTTCGATGATTTCGCCGCTTGGCTTAGCCATCAAACCACGCATACCAGCCAACTGCCGAATCTGTTCGACACCACCGCGTGCACCAGAATCTGCCATGAGGAAGATCGGGTTCACATAACGACCTTCATCGCGAACGTCGTTCTTGAACTCATCCATCATCGAAACGGTGATTGCTTCGCGGGCCTGAGTCCAGCGGTCCAGCGTCTGTTCATAGCGCTCTTTAGCCGTAATCACACCCTTCTCATAGTTCTTCTGGAACTTGAGAACGTGAGCTTCAGCTTCCGAAATCACCTTATCCTTATTGGGAGGAGTCTTCAGATCGCTGGCGGCAAAAGAAAGGCCCGAGCGTGTTGATTCGCGGAAACCAGTCTCCTTCATGCGATCCAGGAGAGCAATCGTTTCGCGACGTCCCATTTCGAGATAGCAATCGGAAATCACACCCGCCAGATCGCGGCCTTTCATGGTGTAATTATAGAAAGCCATCTTCGGCGAGATCATGTCGTTAAAGACCACTCGCCCGACGCTCGTCTCAACCAGGCCACCCTTCTTGTAGGTGTCAGCCCCTTCACCCTTAACTCGCTTGTCTTTCGGCAGGCGAACGCGGATCGAAGTATGCAGGCGCACCTTGCCATGCTGGAAAGCGGTGTAGACTTCCTGCGTTGAGGAGAATGTCATGCCATCGCCAATCAGGCCTGGCTTCTTCATGGTCACGTAGTAGCAACCCATCACAATGTCCTGTGACGGACTGATGATCGGTGCCCCGTTCGACGGGCTGAAGATGTTGTGTGTCGACATCATCAGCGTATGAGCCTCAACCTGTGCCTCAATCGAGAGCGGCAGGTGAACGGCCATCTGGTCACCGTCGAAGTCAGCGTTAAAACCACGGCAAACCAGCGGGTGAATACGAATCGCATTCCCTTCCACCAGTTGTGGCTCAAACGCCTGAATACCAATACGGTGCAGCGTGGGTGCGCGGTTGAGCAACACCGGGTGATTTGTGATCACCTCTTCAAGAATATCCCACACCTCTTCATCGCGACGCTCCAGCATACGCTTGGCCGACTTGATCGTGTCGGCGTGGCCAAGTTCCTTCAGACGACGAATGATGAACGGCTGGTACAACTCCAGAGCAATCTTCTTCGGCAAACCGCACTGGTGCAACTTGAGTGTCGGACCCACCACGATAACCGAACGAGCCGAGTAATCAACGCGCTTACCCAACAGGTTTTCGCGGAAACGACCCTGCTTGCCCTTGATCATATCTGTCAAGGACTTGAGGGGACGATTCGACGAGCCCAGCACTGGCCGCTTGCAGCGATTGTTGTCAAACAACGCATCGACCGACTGCTGCAACATGCGTTTTTCGTTGCGTACAATCACTTCCGGTGCATTGAGATCAACCAGCTTCTTCAACCGATTGTTTCGATTGATGATGCGGCGGTAGAGATCGTTCAGATCGCTCGTTGCGAAGTTGCCCGAGTCGAGCAGAACCAGCGGCCGCAGATCAGGTGGAATTACCGGCACACAGTCGAGCACCATCCACTCAGGGCGGTTGTCGCTGTCGCGGAGTGACTCCACAATCTTCAGACGCTTGATGAGCTCTTTCTTCTTCTGCTGGCTGTTCGTCTTCTTGAGCTCAACACGAAGCTGCTGGGAAATCTCGACGAGATTCAGATCGAGCAGCATCTTCTTAATGGCATCGGCACCCATGTCGGCGTCGAAGCTGCCTTCGCCGAACTTGGTTTTTGCCTGACGATACTCCTCTTCGGTGAGCAGTTGCCCCTTCTTCAGAGTCGTGTCACCGGGATCAATCACCAGGTAGTCCTGGAAGTAGATCACCTTCTCCAGTGACGTCGTCTTCACACTCAGCAGAGCACCCAATCGACTGGGCATACTCTTGAAGAACCAGATGTGCACGACAGGGGCTGCTAACTCAATGTGCCCCATTCGCTTACGGCGAACACGACTATGCGTGACCTTAACGCCGCAACGGTCGCAGATCATCCCCTTGTACTTCATCCCGCGGTACTTGCCGCAGGCGCATTCCCAGTCTTTTTCCGGACCGAAAATACGTTCACAGAACAAACCATCCCGCTCGGGACGATATGTTCGGTAGTTGATAGTCTCCGGCTTTTTCACCTCACCGAAGGACCAGCTCCGGATATCGTGAGGGCTGGCCAGATTGATCTTAATCGAGGAAAACTCATTGACGCGATCGTACGATGTTTCGCCGGTGCTCACCCAACACTCCTTGTGCGAATCGGTTTCGGCGCAGTCTGCGCAGCAACCGGTAAGACTAACATGATCCCGCCTCAACCTGCAACAAACTTGAGAATTTTCTTATTGACAGGTTCGCAAGAAAGCGAATTGAGGAGACCCAACCCCCAGGGACGCAGAGGCATGACCGCTGACGTGTTCCGATCGCTGGCCAGCAGTAATCAGCCGCAGGTCAATTAATAACATCGCAATGCCATACAGGCAAACACCTTGCGTCTCTTGAAAGAACTCTCTTTATTTCGTTGACCCACAACAAAACGCCACCTGGTTCAGGGGGCCACCTCTGAAAACGCCACCATTTTCTCAGGAGACGCTGGCTTACGCCTGGCCTGCGAAGTTTTTTCCGGTTGAGCCGTCGAGGGCTTCTCTTCGAGGTCAATAAAGACATCGATCTGCTGCCCGACGTAAATCTCAACCGGTTCATCATCTGTCAGGCTCTCAATTTCCAGTGGGCGTGAGTCCGACGAACCTTCTGCTGCCACTGGAGCGGAATTCTGGGTTTGTGATGGCGACGTGCCTTTGGTTCTCCAGTTGGGGTCAATGGCATAGATTACCTGCAGGACGCGGGTGTCCACACGCTCTTTACTATCACCAGTCAACGACTTTTTAGGCTGTGTATAGGGCTCAACTCGCACAAACGAAAGATTGATGGGAAACTTGGCATCTCCACGCAAAAAGCCCTTGGCCGGCAATCCGGGACGAAATCTCGGGATGTCCTGCTCGTCGATATCGACGCGCACATGGAGGGTCGATAGATCACCCATGATGATCAGCGGTTGTCCAGGTGGCGTTCCGACGAATTCTCCAGGCCGCAAATCGACCTTCAGCACCACGCCATTGATCGGAGATTTCACCACCAGCCGGTCAATTTCTGTCTGGGCCTGAGCCACCTGCTGTTCGGCCCTCAGAACAGCCGCCTTCTGCACATCAATTTCATAACTCCAGGCACCGGCCCGAAGTTTCTGATCCTGCGCCTCGGCATTCTCCAACCGTGCCCGGGCCATCGAGTAAGCCTGCTTTCTCTGGACGAGTTCTTCCTGCTGAATCACTCGTTTCGTCAGCAATTCTTCGGCACGGTTGAGCTGGTCTCTCTGCAACTCCAGATCCTCACGGGCTTCTGCCAGTTTTGCAGCACTGGGAGGCAGATCTTCGGGCCGAGGCAGTGCTTTCAATCGCTCCAACTCGGCTCTGGCCGACAGAAGTGCTGCCGTCTGAACTCCCAACTCGGAACGTTGCTTTCGATCATCCAGACGAAACAAAACCTGGCCCTTTTCGACCGGCTGGCCCACTCGAACGGCAATTTCCGCAACGACTCCGGCCGTCTCAGCAGCCACCGAGATGTTTTCCGACTTCGCTTCAATCAGACCTGACCCGGCCACCACCTGTCGATAGGGTGACCTCGCCGGTTCGACAGGCGGGAATTGTGCCGGTGGGCGCACATTTTCCAGACTCATATGGACCAGCGAAAACGCCAGGGCCACGGCAGCAAGAACGGGCAATATCCAGCGGCGCATCAGTGAGTTTCCTTTGACTTGAACTGACTGATCACTTGAGAATCGGTCATCGACGATGACGGAGAATTACTGATATTCGTTACTCGACCATCACTCATTTCAATCATGCGATCACCATAGGAATAGACCCGCGAGTCATGCGTGACGACAATCACCACGCGCCCCGGCTGAACTGACACTTCCCGGATCAGTTGCATCACTGTCCGGCCTGAATTTCCATCCAGTGCAGCTGTCGGTTCATCACAAACGAGTAAACGAGGTTCGTGCACAAGAGCGCGAGCAATCGCTACTCGCTGTTGCTGCCCCCCTGACAGCTCACGGGGATAAGCCCCCGCCCGCGTCGCAAGTCCGACGCGATCCAGCATTTCTTTGGCCTTAATCAACGCTTTGGATCTGGGAACTCCCTGTATCAGCAGCGGAACACAGACATTTTCCGTCGCTGTCAGAGCCGGCAGCAGATTGTATTGCTGAAACACAAAGCCCACATTCTGAGCTCGAAAACGAACCAGCTTGCCACCCTTCAACCGTGATTGAGGCGTTCCAAACAGTTCGACATCACCACTCGTGGGAAACAAAAGGCCGGCAATAATCGAAATCAGCGTTGTCTTGCCGCAACCACTGGGCCCTACCAGCAAGGTCAACTGATTCGAGTAAAAATCAATATCCAATTCGTGCAGCACGCGATTGCGATTCGCGCCGTCACCAAACTCTTTCACCAGCTTCACACAAGCCACACCCACCTTCAATGGGGACTGCGTGTTGATCGAGGATTCTGGCATGAGCAATGTATTCATCGACACCCCTCAAACAAACACGCAGATAAAGATCTTACACTGATTTGTATCTATCTAACCTACAACAATCGATTCGGAAGGCAGAATCTGACAATGATAAACCACACAGCTGACTTAGGTTCCATGTACTAACAATTTTATCGCCACCAGTCCGATGCCTTGTTATCGGAAAACCACGGCCGGCTCGAGCGTTAACACCTTTCGCAGACTTAATGCACTTGCCAGACAGATAATCAAAGTCACAGCCAGGCACGTCCCCCCGGCAATTTCCCACATCAGATGCAGACCACGCAAATCAGGCAGAAGCCTGGTCGTCGCTACAAAAAAGAGTGCCGTTAAGCCTAAACCAATCGAAAGACCAATTACCCCGACAACAGACGCCTGAAGGCAAATCATTCCGACAATTCCCCAGTTCGTGACTCCCATGGCTTTGAGCGCTCCAAACTGCTTCAGATTCTCAATGGTAAATAAGTAGAATGTCTGCCCTGCAATCGCCGTTCCGACAATAAACCCCAAGGTGATAGTGATTCCGAAATTCACAGGGATCCCGGTATTCTCCAGATAGTATTTGATATTGATCCAGACAAACTCACGATACGGCATGGCAATCAAACCCGACTTCTCGCCAATTGAGCGAGTTTGCTCATTAATCAGGCGACACACTTCATCAACCTGATACCCCTGCCGGGGAGCCGCCACGACAAATGACAACTGCTGGCGTTCGCTCGCCACAAACTGAACAGCCTGGGAGTATCGCGTGAACACGACTGGAAATGATTGAAATGGTGCGGAAACATCGCAAATCCCGACAATCACAGCCCGGCGATCATTCATTTCGACTTCACGACCGACCTGAAACGGCTCATTCGGCCATAGATACTTGTATCCATACTGATCCATCACGATGGCATCCGGCCGCTTGAGATCGCGAATATCTCCTTCAATCATTTTGACAGGGGCACCAATTAATGATTGATCGTCAACTCCCATCAGAATGACCTGGCGAAAGTTTCCCGTTTCGATTTTGGCCCGAGCCAGCCCTTTATAGATTTTGACGGCCCAGTCAACTCCCTCCACGCCACGGATCCGATAGAGATCACTATCGGAAAGGGGCTTAATTTCGTCTGCATTCTGCAGATAAGGATCCATGACCCAGATTTGAGCTTCTCGAACGTCTGCAATTGGATTCGCCGTGCGGAGAATAATGCCCACAAAGATCGAGCATTGCTGGGCAATCAGCAGGACGCCGAAGCCGACACCAAAAACGGTCCCGAGGTATTTCACGGGATCGCCATTGAGCATTTTCCAAGCCACCCAGTTCATAACTGGTGCTCCGTTATTTGTGTGTAGAAAACTGCCTGTAAAATCAATCCGCTTTTAAAAACTGATATTTATGAATCGATTTGACTAACCAGTTCCGGTCGGTTGGCAACTGTTGCTAATCCCGAGACTGAGAATCTATAGATATGACTGGCGATCTGCTCCACTGTGAGCTGATTGTATATAGTCTCCCCCGCCAATTGCCGGGCGATCGCCTGATGAACGTAGTAAAAAAGGACCTGTCCTACGATACTGAAGCCGCACTTCCAGATGGTTTCTTCAGGGATATCATCTCCCACAATCTGCATAAGAATTTTCTTGAGATACGTGGCCATCGGGCGGAGTTGCAACTCGATCACTTCTTTGCCCTCTGGAGTTGGCCTGGTCATTTCCCAGAGCATGATTTCCAGATGCCAGGCCGGCTTCTGACTAGCCAGATGCTCCTTGACCATTTCGAGAATGAAGTATTTCAACTGATGCAGTGGTGCCTGGGCCTGCCACTCCTCACTCGCCATGACCTGCCCCAGGTTTTCCTTGCAGACATGCACGTGTTCCAGAACGGCTTTGTAAAGACTGCGCTTATCACCAAAGTAGTACTTGATGGCCGCCACATTGGCCTTGGCTTCGTGACAGATCTCCCGGACACCCGCCGCATCAAATCCTTTGTCTGCAAACATGAGACCCGCGGCTTCCACCAGCCGGGTCCGGGTGTCATCCGAAGAGGGAGGCATCACTTTTCCCAACAAGTATAAACAAACGTTTGATTCATTCTAGTCAATCGGCCTAACATGTCAAACACTTGTTTTAAAATTTCGGCGAAGATTTTGTTTCGCCGTAACCCGTGCAGGAAATTCATCTTCCAAACCTTCACATTCAAGAACATGCACATATGCCCCCCTGAATACCTTGTGTCGCTGCATTGACCTCTGTTCGACAGGGATCTATCTCTTTGCTGGTTACTCGCATTACGCCGGTTACGCCATGCAGGCAGCCTTCATGCCAGTTGATGTGGTTTTGACTCGCGAATTCTGCGGGTCTTCACACTTGGCAAGTCGATAGTTGTTAAAGATCAGATTTTCTGGCAAATGAGAGAATCTGGAATGTTTGCAGTGATTGCGAAGAAAATCGCGATTACACTGGGACTGGTTTTCAAAAGTCGTAAGGACTCAGTCTTCACCTTGCCAGGCTGGCAGATATCAGTCTCTCGACCGAGCTGGTAACGCCCACCAGACAATCTCGAAGCTTTCGTTTCTCGTGTGCTTTTTTCGGAGTTAGTGACTATGGCAATGCTCATTTCTGGAATCGGGACTGCTGCTCCCGCATCGCGAATCCCGCAAATGGATGCTTATTCTGCCATGAGCAACACCTGTTGCGACTCCGATGAACATCGTCGTGTCATGGAAATGATTTATCAGGGATCAGGCGTCAAACATCGCGGCTCGGTTCTCGTCGGCGCTGAACCCGACGATTTCATTCGAGCGGATGATCGCGATGAATTCTTTTTCTATGAACGAGAAAACGAAGAAGATCACGGACCCTCCACACAGGAACGCATGCGGCAGTACGAGCAGCATGCCTTACCACTGGCCATCAAGTCTTCAGTCGCTGCACTCCGGGATGCAGGCCAGGATGCCAGAGAGATTACTCACATTGTGACGGTCTCCTGCAGCGGATTTAACTCTCCTGGCGTGGACATGGGCCTGATTGAAGAACTGGGCCTCAACCGTAATACCTCACGAACTCATGTCGGCTTCATGGGCTGCCACGGCTCATTTAACGGTCTGCGTGTCGCTCACGGATACACCGCTGCGGATCCTGATGCCGTCGTTCTGATGTGCTCTGTCGAACTCTGCAGTCTGCACCACCATTACGGCTGGACAACCGACAAGGTGATTGCCAATGCACTCTTTGCGGATGGTTCTGGAGCCGTCATTTGCCGATCCTCGAAGATTGAGGATCGAAAGCCAGCCTATCAACTGATTCGCAGTGGCTCGTTCCTGGTGCCCAACACCAAGTTCGCGATGAGCTGGCGGATTGGAAATCATGGCTTCGAGATGACTCTCTCACAAAAAGTTCCCGCACTGATTGAAGAACACCTTGTCGGTTGGCTGACTCCTTTCCTCGCTCGCGAAGGACTCACCATCAAGGATATCGCCGGCTGGGCCATTCATCCGGGCGGTCCGCGAATTCTCGATTCCTGCCTGGCTGCACTTTCGCTGTCAAACAGCCATGTCGCCCCTGCCCGCGAAGTCCTTGAAAAGCACGGCAACATGTCCTCTTCAACGATTCTGTTTGTACTCGACAGAATGCGTGAAGAAAAAATCAATGGCCCGGTTGTCGCCCTCGGTTTTGGCCCTGGACTGGCGATCGAAGCCATGCTTCTGAAAGCTGAAAACGTCTGATCTCTGGCGATTCCTGCCCCTTCCATCCCATCAGCATTCGTGCTGTCGGGGTTGAGGTGGGCTTGCTCGGATCAATCCGAATTTGCCGGTTGCATGCCTCATGACTGTTAAATCACGGTCATGAGGCAAACCATTGCCATCGACAGATCCCGGTCGATACGAACGGCATGAAATCCCATGTTTCTGTCGAACTCGTGGATCTTTTGGGCATGCCTTCCCAACTCATTGGCCAGCAGCCAGAGTTACGAAGGCTGCTTGAGTCTTATCAACCCCAAAAACTTGCCAACGGGGTGACCGAGACCTGGATCCCGCGGATCTCCATCCTTGAATGCATGGAGCCTGCTGCTCTGTCTGCCGGGCATGGGAAGTTGATCGCCTGGGGGCTCATTCGATTCGAACTTGCCGAAGCACAGCATGGTCTGCGCTATCAACTGACTCCCGAAGGTCGTCAGGCTCTGGGTTATGGCCTCTCGGTGGTTTCGTCAGAAACGGCCGATGACGAGTCACACGAAGAGTTGACTGACTCTGAATTGCTGGAGGTCTCCGGCAGTCGAGAAGGTTCCGAACTGGCTTCCGTCTGATCTTTTGATTTTGAATTGCTAACCTCGACTGCAGGCTGGCCTTGCAGTCGCCCGACCAGATCATCCAGCGCTCCTTCTTTTTCGATGAATTCCCGAAACCTGCCAATATCAACTGGCCGCATGAACAGAGACAGGCTCGGCTCCAGAAAAATCATGAGCTGAGCGGCGATTCCCGCGAGTGGTTGGCACGATTCAACCACCAGAATGGCGGGAACATCGAGTTTTCTCTGCCTGAGTTCCTGAGCGACCCAGGCCGATAGCGCCCGATCTTCTGCGGATAATGGAAGCTTTCGCGGTATGGCGAAAGCATTCGCCCAGAACGATCGCCAGGTCATCAGATGGCACCATCAGCGTTCACAATCGGCCCCGATCGATGTCTTTCGGTACTCGGGAGTGTTCACAATCCCACAGAAACGCATACCCCCACATACGGTTACAGGAGGCGTTCGTGACGATCATCCCAGATTGCGACGGTCACGACGAGTGCAGACTCGTCCGCAATCGCTTGGAAATTGGGAATTCTCTGCCCAACTTCACAAAATCCCGGTTGGTTCCTACAACCGGAGTTGATCGACAGATGAATTCCAGAAAGAGGCTTCCCACAGAGGATTCTGAGAGGTGCGTTGTCCCACTCAGGTCGTATAATGGCGTCCGCAAAGTCTACGCCAATTACCTGACAGGAACGCTCTGCTCAAAGCTTCCTGAGATGTTAAAGAGTGATTGACTGAGAGAAAGTCACTCTCTCTGGTGCTCGACTTCTGCGAATTTCACTGGCAGTCATGACGCCGCCAGATGTTCGTCACGGCTGACGTTGGATTGGTAATCGAGCGATACTCTGAAACTTCTCAGAGTTCGGTGGATACGAGAAGCATGACGACAACATCGGCTGGCCCAAGATCCTCGGCAGGAAATCCCTCTGCAGCCTGGGCCTCACCTCGTGAACCTCAAGCCGTGGCCCGGCTTCTGGGACAGCTCAACTGGCCATTGTCAGTAAGCGCCCATGAACGCGATTCTGCACCTCAGGACTATCGCATCGAGCCCTGGCAAGGATCCGCAAACGGACATCTACTCGGAATCATTCCGGCACTGCACCCTGACCAACTGGGCTCGGCCGCCTTCAGACAATATCACGGCGTCAGATATGCCTACATGTCTGGTGCCATGGCGGCAGGGATTGGTTCCGAATCCATTGTGGAAGAAATGGCTCAGTCGGGCATGCTGGGGATTTTTGGCGCAGCCGGGCTTTCGCCTGAACGTGTTGAGCAGGCCCTGACCAGACTGGAACAGAATTGTGCCGGGAAGTCATGGGGCGCAAATTTGATTCACAGCCCCAGTGAACCTCGTCTCGAAGCGGCTGTGACAGATCTGTATCTCCGGCGAAATGTCCGGCTGGTCGAGGCTTCTGCATTCCTGGATCTGACACCCAATATCATTCGATATCGGCTCTCTGGTGTGCATCAGCGTGGACACGAAATCGTGGTCCCCAACCGTGTCGTTGCTAAAGTTTCCCGCGTGGAAGTCGCTACGAAATTCATGTCCCCCGCACCTCCTAAGCTCGTGGCCCACATGGTCTCAACGGGAGTTCTGACTGAAGAACAGGGACGTCTGGCGGCCTACATTCCTGTCGCTCAGGATGTGACTGCGGAAGCCGATTCGGGTGGCCATACGGATAACCGCCCGCTGGTGTCGCTGCTCCCTTCGCTGATTGCCCTGCGCGATCGCCTTCAGGATGAATTCAAGTTTGCCGAACCAGTGCGAGTGGGTGCCGCCGGGGGGATTGCCACACCCCAATCGACAGCCGCTGCCTATCTGATGGGTGCCGCCTATGTGATGGTGGGCTCTGTTCATCAGGCATGTGTGGAATCCGGAACCAGCGATGTCGTGCGAAAACTGTTAGCCGAAGCTCAGCAGGCTGACTGCATTATGGCACCGGCTGCCGACATGTTCGAGATGGGCGTTAAGCTGCAGGTCTTGCGACGGGGCACCATGTTCGCCATGCGAGCCGCCAAGCTGCACGAACTCTATCGCACCTATGCTTCGGTTGATGAGATCCCAGTTGCTGAACGTCAGCAGATCGAAAAGACGATGTTCCAGACCACACTCGACCACGTGTGGCAACAGACCGTCGAATTCTTCACCAAGCGGGACCCACGTCAGCTTGAACGTGCTGAAAAAGAGCCAAAACATAAAATGGCGTTGATTTTCCGCTGGTATCTGGGCCAGTCCTCACGCTGGGCGAATCAAGGCTTGCCAGAACGCCGACTCGACTACCAGATCTGGTGCGGTCCTTCGATGGGAGCCTTTAATGAATGGACGAAGGGCACCTTCCTCGCGGAACCTGCCGCCAGAAAAGTGAGTACTGTCGCTTTGAATCTGCTCTACGGAGCAGCCTATGTGCAGCGAGCCAATGCCTTGCAATGGACAGGCTTTCCTGTTCATCCTGATTGGCAGAGAGTTGTTCCACAGGAGCGACAAACTCTTCTCGACTTGATCAACTGATGGTTGTGGTCACAATCGACAGTGCGCATCACGTCCTGATCCCCAAGAATAAATGACCGGCATGGCTCACTCGACAATGTCTCACCTGGCGACCACACCACAGCACGCTGCGCCTGCTCAAGAACCGATTGCAGTCATCGGTCTTTCATGTCTGTTTCCGGAAGCGGCCAGCGCAGAGGAGTTCTGGTCGAATATCCGGCGTGGTGTCGACTGCATTCGTGAGATCCCCCAGACACACTGGAATGTGAGCGACTATTTCCACGCCGACCCGAAGTCTCCTGATCGAACCTATGCCCGCAGGGGTGGATTTCTGAAGGCCGTCGATTTCGACCCGCTCGAATTCGGCATTTCACCAAACAATCTCGAAGCGATTGACACCTCCCAGTTATTGGGGTTGGTGGCTGCCAAAAGAGCACTGGAAAACGCAGGTTACGGGCAGGAACGAGCCTTTAACAGATCGCGGGTTTCGTGCATTCTCGGAGTCACTGGGACTCTCGAAATGGTCATTCCACTGGGTGCTCGACTGGGGCATCCGCACTGGAAACGGGCTCTCGAAGAAGCGGGAGTGGCTCCCTCGGTGGCACAGGATGTCATCGAGCGCATCTCGGCAGCGTATGTCCCCTGGCAGGAAAATTCGTTCCCGGGACTCCTGGGAAACGTCGTTGCCGGTCGGATTGCCAACAAGCTCGACTTGTGGGGCACAAACTGCGTGGTCGATGCTGCCTGCGCCAGCTCATTAAGCGCGTTACACCTGGCTCTGCTCGAACTGCAGGCGGGTCGGAGCGATATGGTGCTGACTGGAGGTGTCGATACCTTCAATGACATCTTCATGTATATGTGCTTCAGCAAAACTCCGGCGCTGTCTCCGACAGGAGATGCCCGGCCATTCAGCCAGAACTCAGACGGCACAATGCTGGGTGAAGGTGTCGGGCTGATTGTCCTCAAGCGACTGGCCGATGCAAAACGAGATGGCGATTGCGTGCTCGGTGTCATTCGAAGTGTAGGAACATCCAGCGATGGCAAAGGGACTGCAGTCTATGCTCCCAAAGCCGAGGGACAGATTCGCTGCCTGGAAGATGCCTATCAGCAGGGGGGGGTTTCTCCTCACGAAATCGATCTGGTGGAAGCTCACGGGACGGGCACGAGAGTTGGCGATGCCACCGAAATCAAAGGTCTGACGACGATCTTCGAAGCCGCTGCCAGAACAGTGGCCGGTGAGGAGAAGAATGCCTGGTGTGCTGTCGGCTCCGTCAAGTCGCAGGTCGGTCACACCAAAGCGGCTGCCGGCATTGCCAGTCTGATCAAAGTGCTCCTCGCACTGCACCACGAGGTCTTGCCTCCGACGATTAAAGTCGAGCAACCGGCGGATGCTCTGCGTTCACATCCTGGCGTTCGCCAAAGCCCGTTTTATGTCAACATCCAGAGCCGCCCCTGGCTGCCGGGCCTGAATCGCAAGCGCCGGGCGGGAGTCAGTGCGTTTGGCTTTGGAGGAAGTAACTTTCACTGTCTCATGGAAGAAGCACTGGCTGAATGCCGCCCGCCACGTCAACCAGGGTGGGATGGTCAGATTCAACTGCTCGCGTTCAGTGGCCCCGATGAAGATCAACTCATTCGAACGATCAATGAGTTTCTCGCGAAGGCTCGTCGTTTACCAAAAACCATTCGCAAGCTCGCCTCACAATTGCGAAGCCAGTTTCGCGCTCAGGATCTCTGCCGACTGGCCCTGGTGGCTGATCTTTCCTCGACCGACTGGCAAACACTGGCAACACGAGCGATTGAGCAGATCGGCCGCACGCGGCAGTCTCCTCTCGAAGCACCTGTGCAATGGACACTTCCCGAAGGAGTCGCCTATTCGCGAGGATTCGCCACTGGATCGATCGGACTTTTATTCCCCGGACAGGGATCACAGTATCCGGGAATGCTCCGCGATCTGGCCTGTCTCTTTCCCGAAATGCGGGATGTACTGACTGCTGCCAATCATGCGTTTGCAGATGCACCTCGAACTGGAAAACGGGCCTTTTCCTGGGCGTTGTCGGATGCGATTTACCCCGTCAACGTCTGGAATGACGAAGAGCGGGCTTTGGCCATGGCCCGGCTGAAGGCGACTGATGTGGCACAACCCGCCTTAGGTGCCGTCAGCCTGGGAGGATGGAGAGTTCTTCAACGGTTCGGAATTCGACCGACCGCTGTCGCCGGGCATAGCTATGGGGAATTGACCGCACTGTGTGCTGCGGGCCGATTTTCGCCGGAAGAACTCTATCGACTCAGTATGCTGCGTGGGCAACTCATGGCAGAAGGAGAACTTCAGCCTGGTGGCATGCTCGCAATCCATGCTTCAAGTGAAGTTGTCGAGCAGGCACTTCGCGAATTGAATCTCGAACTGGTGATTGCCAACCATAACAGCCCTTCACAAGTCGTAATCTCAGGTCGGCTGGATCAGATTACCCGGGCTGGTGAATTGCTGGGCAAGCGGAATCTGCGAGGAAAACAACTGGCCGTCGCTGCCGCATTTCATAGCCCGCTGGTCGCGCAGGCAGCTCACAAATTTCGTCCCGTACTCGAACAGATTCCCTTTCATGGCGGATCGATTCCTGTTTATGCCAACTCCTCTGCCAAAGTCTATCCACAGGAAGCACAGGCTGCCCGCGAACTGCTGGCCAGTCAGTTGGCCAAACCTGTCCATTTTGTGGATGAGATTCGTGCCATGTATCAGTCAGGGGTGCGCACTTTTATCGAAGTTGGCCCCGGCCATGTGTTGTCAGGGCTGGTCTCTTCGATCCTGAGTGGACAACCTCATCAGGCTCTGGCTCTGGACAGTTCCCAGGGACGTCGACGAGGTGAATGGGATCTGGCATGGCTTTTGGGCCAACTGGCTGTAAGTGGTCACGATCTTCAACTCGCCCACTGGGATGCCCCCACACTCTGGAGCAATCACCATCTTCCCGAACCGCGGGAAGGCACCATTCCTATCTGTGGTGCCAACTACACCAGACCCAAGCCACCTTTGCCTGTCAAAACGAAGGTGCCTGAGCCTGTTCAAAACCCGGCATCGAGCTCTGACCTGCCGAGAGCCAACCTAACCAATGTCATCCATCCGACAACCCAAGGTTCATCGGAAGTCGTGAATTCCCACGCTTCATTCACCTCATCAGCGATTGGATTGAACTCTTCCGAAGACCGTTTCCTCGTTAGTGCTCCGGCGCACTACGCTCAGACTACGCAAACGCTTCCGCTAAATTCTCCCGTTCAGATCAAGGATTCTTCCCCCGTGGCATCCTACCTTGAGACACTGCAGGCCATTCAGCAGCAGACCGCTCTGGCACATCAGACATTTCTCGCACAGCAGCAGCAGGCCTTGCAGTTGTTGACACAACTCATTCAGCATGTGCCAGCCGCCAGTCCCAATGGTTCAATGACCAGCCCTGCGACCCAGGCACTGGCAGCACCTCTGCCACCGGCAATGCCACCCATCGTGACACCTGCAGTGCCCCCCAGCGCTGCGGTTCCAGTGCTGGCACCAATGCCCGCAACAATGATCTCGGCTGTACCGCCAGTCGCAGTCTTGCCACCAGCCCCGCCCATGATCACATCCGCCCAACCTGTCGTCTCGGCGGCTGTTTCAGCGGCAGCACCCGTCCCTGTACAAGCTCCAGTGCCAGTTGTCGCACCACCAGCCGGAAAGACGAATTCCGAACTCGCAGCGTCACTGTTGGAAGTGGTCTCTGAAAAGACGGGTTATCCCAAGGAGATGCTGCAACTGCGAATGAGTCTTGATCATGATCTGGGAATCGATTCGATCAAGAGGGTCGAAATTCTCAGTGCCATGCAGGAACGATTTCCAAACCTGCCCGTCGTGTCTCCCGAACAACTCGGCTCACTTCAGACTCTGGCGGATGTCGTCGCCGCCTATCCGCAATCGACCACAGGGACTGCACCAGCAGTCGCAAAGATTCCCCAGGAACTGACTCCTCCACAACCGACTCAAAACCGATCACAGACGAGTCCTGTCAGCGAATTGAGCGGTCTGGCTGCCTCACTGTTAGAAGTAGTCGCAGAAAAGACGGGTTATCCCAAAGAAATGCTGCAACTGCGGATGAGTCTTGATCACGATCTGGGAATCGATTCGATCAAGCGGGTCGAAATTCTCAGTGCCATGCAGGAACGTTTTCCAAACCTGCCCGTCGTGTCTCCCGAACAGCTCGGCTCGCTCCAGACACTCGCTGATGTCGTCGCCGCCTACCCGGGCGAAACTATACCCTCCGCAGGCATCGCGGCTTCCTCGGCAGCGGATCAAAGTTCGGCTTCTCCATCCGTGAGCATGCCGGCAGCTTCCCATGGAACCAATGGTTCTAACGGACATTCTGGTGGATCTGATCTCGCTAATGCCTTGCTGCAGGTCGTCGCCGAAAAGACAGGTTATCCCAAGGAGATGCTGCAACTGCGGATGAGTCTTGATCATGACCTCGGAATTGATTCGATCAAGCGGGTCGAGATTCTCAGTGCCATGCAGGAACGATTTCCAAACCTGCCGGTTGTGTCTCCAGAACAGCTCGGCTCACTCCAGACACTCGCCGATGTCGTCGCGGCCTACCCCGAGACCACTCCAGCGGGCTATCCAGAAAACACGTACGAGTTAAAAAAAAACACTTCATCTGATGCACTAGGCTCAGCCGGACTCGTCGTTGAATCCGCCCACAAAGAGAATCAGCATCCCCCGACGGTCATTGCTGGTGACAATCAGACCACGCCTCGTGAGACTCGATTCCCGGAACCACACTCACTCCAGCGTGGCCTTCTGAAAACAGTGGCCATTGCTCCGGCTGGCGAACGCCGCACGAAGGATCTGCTCCGGCACGAAGTCTGGATCACTGACGATGGCCTCGGAGAGAGCGGCCTTTCCCGCGCACTCGCCAGTGCTCTGATCAGCCAGGGCATCGCCTCTCGAATTGTGCCTCAGACAGCCACCTTGCAAGGGGCGTCTGTGGTGAATATTCCCGATACTCTCAGCGGCTTGATCATACTCCCCGGTGCAACGGCCCAGGATCCTCTGATCAACCTGTGGCAGAACCTCGAATGGCTGCAGCAGGTCTCATCGGCACTTCGCAAAGACATCATGGCCGGTGAAAGACGATTCTTAGGCGGAGTTGTCCGTCTCAATGGCCACTTTGGTGTGTCGAATACCAAAGCTCTGCGCCACATCGTCTCTCCAGAATCGGGCGGATTGACCGGGTTGATCAAAACCGCCCGGCACGAATGGCCCGAAGTCACTGCGAGAGTGTTCGACATCGGACAACTCTCCCCCTCAGAGGCTGTACCGCAGCTTGTCGAGGAGTTTCTGGCCACAGGCCCCCTCGAAACGGGGATCGCGCAGTTTCCGGGAGAATCTCCCGTAGAAGTTCAGGTGGAATGGGACACGCTCAATGTGCAGGCCGCATCTGCCCAGGCGAACCCGGTCCTGGCTTCTGATGATATCGTCGTTGTCTCAGGTGGTGCGCGCGGCGTGACGATGGAAGCCGCCCTTGAATTTGGCAAAGCCCTGGGGGCAACCATGGTGCTTCTGGGGCGAACTCCACCTCCTGATCTTTCTTCGGCGACCAACGGGAATGATCGACCACTGACGGAAATCGAATTCCGTCAGCAGATCATGAGCGAAAACCCCGTCGGCTGGACACCTCGTATGGTCGCGGATGAAGCCCGTCAACGATTGGCGCAGCAGGAACTCCGTACCAATCTGCATCGTTTTGCCAAGGCTGGCGTGCGAGCCGTTTATCGACAACTGGATGTGTCGAATCCCTCCAGTGTCCGCCAGGTGTTGGCAGAAATCGTCGCTTCGATGGGCCCGATCCGGGGTTTGATTCACGGGGCGGGAGTGATTGCCGATGCACGCATTGAGCGTAAGACCCGCGAACAATTTGAAGATGTCATGCGTGTGAAGGTGCAGGGGCTGAAGCATCTCCTTGCCGCCATTGATCCATCTCAATTGCGCATGCTCGGGCTATTCTCATCATTCACAGGTCGATACGGCCGAACGGGACAGGCCGACTACGCGATTGCCAATGAAATTCTCAATAAGCAGGCACGGGCCTGGGCAGTGCAGCATCCCGAGTGTCACGTGACCTCGTGGAACTGGGGGCCGTGGGATGGCGGCATGGTGAATGATCAGTTGCGAGCCATCTTTGCCAGAGAACAGGTGGGATTGATTCCCCTTCGGGAAGGGGCTTCAATTTTTGCCAGTGAGTATTGCCAGGCGAGCGAGCGGCCGGTCGAAATCGTCGTTCTGGCTCCTGTTCAACCGACGGCTGCTGCATCACTCGTTGAGTCAGAAACGCCTATTGAAAAGACAAAGCCAGTCGTGGCCAGTCGTCAGGGGTTTGATCGATTACTGTCAGTCAATGACCATCCTTTTCTGGACGATCACGTGATTGGAGGAAAAGCGGTCCTTCCGCTGGCGATGATGCTCGAATGGATGGCTCACGGGGCAGCTCATCTTTCCCCGGGAATGGCACTGAGTGGTTTTGAGAACGTCAAAGTGATGAAAGGTGTCCGCCTCAGTTCTCATGAGCTCGCTCAACTCAAAGTTCAACTGGAGCCTTTAGCCGAAGCTGACAGCTCCCGCCATACCAGTGGATGGGTTCAACCATGGCAAGCCCGGCTGACCAGTGAAGCGGCTGGACGGACGTTGCTGCACGCCACAGCAGATGTCATTCTGAAGGGCCAGACCATCGATCCACCTCTCTTGAGCACCACCTACGATTTGCGAGGTGACTCGTTCGATCGTTCGATCCTTCCCGCCGATCTGTATCAGGAGTGGTTGTTTCATGGCCCTTTAATGCAGGGCATCGAGCAGGTTCTGGCCTGCAACGAACAACAAGTCAGTGTGATCTCACGCGTGGCTGAAGCCCCTCGGTTGTGGATGCATAAACCTCATCGCCACAGTTGGCTTATTGATCCCCTGGTCTTGGACGTTGTCTTTCAGATGGCGATTGTCTGGGCATGGCAACAGCGTGGCATGCCGTCGTTACCGACTGGAATTCGCCGCATTGAACTTCTGCAAAGAAAGTGGCCTGCTGACGGTGTGATCGTCATGTGCCGCATCAAAAAGGCAACAGCCCATGTTGTGAGTCTGGATGTGGAAATCCTGAATCGGCAAGGCCAGATCCTGGCACGTCTGGAAGGAGTGGACTCTCTGATGGATGCCTCTCTCAAGCCGGCCTTTGCAGCCCGCAGGCTGAGCCATGGACAACTCATCAATCAATAAGTCATCACATCACGACCACGATCTGCGGATCCGGCGAGAAAGACATCGCATGGGAGATGCAAGAGTCTGAGCCATACTCGATGATTTTTTTTGAAGCCGATAGAAGCGACTGTTCAACACTTGACTTGATTCAGTATCACTCTCCAGCACGTTCTGTGATCAGTGATGAGGCTTCAATGCAAGGGCAATTTCACTGGCTTTTCAACAGAAAAATCTTGGGAAATGTTGCGGTACTTCTTGACCTTTAGAAGGTTTACGGAACTATGCGCCAAGATGATTTTCCGACTTGTGCGAGTTGATGTCCCTCGGCAGAATGACCCCTCAATTGATGACATCACTCGGACGCGAAATGCCTGGCTCATACTCGCAGGTCGTGCGGAAGTGATACCGGAATACAACTGATGAGGTTCAGGATGCTTGAGTTTTCCCGAGCTGTGAACGAGTGTCTCATTGTCGGTGATGATACGATCATTCGTGTGATTGAGATTCAGCCAGCCTTCGTCAGGCTTGAGATTCTTCAGACTCGGCATCCGGAAACCCGACGCGTTGAGACGCTCTGGCTCAATCCTGAAGATGATTCGGCAAACGAATCATCGACTGAAGATGTTCCATTCGGTGACTCGATCGCGAGCGAGACTTTCTTTTCACAGCCTCACTTGAATGCCGGGTCGAATCATTTTTCATTGACGACCGATGAAGAAGAACTGGACGATGGTTTTCTTGACTTCAGTGACCTGGTCAACTGGAAGCCGCAGGAAGGCCGGGATGAAGATGATTCCCGCTTTGACCTCGAAACCGATCTGTTGCCATTACGCTAGACCGTGAAGTTCGACTGACAGGATCATGGAATCATCTGGTCAGAGTGTCGAAGGAAAGGCATGGCGATAGTGCCTGAGCTCACACTCCGGGCTTTCTGGCTCTCCGGTGATCGTGATCACATCGATCCTTGATTGTCGATGCAACCACCCGTTCGACTTCAAGAGCGCCATCGCCACTCTTGATAGCTGCTTTTGTTTACGCGGATGAATCGCCTCTTCCGGTCGACCGCGAGCATCCGACTTGCGGGTTTTCACCTCGATGAAGACGATCGTTTCGCCTTCGAGGGCCAAAAGATCAATCTCACCCAGCCGGGTTCGTAGATTTCTGGCGAGAATCTGATATCCCAACCCCTTGAGGTACATCTCGGCCCTCGCTTCGCCCTGCTCCCCGATCTTCAGTGCTCGTTGAGATGATGGCGAAAGAGATGCCCGCCAGAAATCGAAACGCCAGCGGCATGCGCTGACACGTTGCCACCAGCCGGAAAGCCACTGCTTTAATGAGTGGTGGCTGACCTTCAACTCTGCCGGTTGATGGGGCTCGTTTTCGATTTTGCGTTTCTGTTGATGTTCGTCCGGCATCACACAGCTTCCATGACTTCCATTAAAAAGATCGCTTTTCAGAAAAAGACGTATGGATTCTCGCTGCGAACTTTCACAGGTCGTCAGGTGTCAATCCCTGGTGTTGATTGCCTGGAGCATTTCGACTCCACCTGACCCTCTGATCACAACGGAGCACTGCGTTTTGTGTCAGAAGGATTCTGCAGGACAAACTCACCTGACAAATTTGTTTGCTGAAAGGGTTTTCCCTCCCAGACGGTAGAGCCTCTCAGAAATGAGCTCTCGTGAGTACCGGAATTCTCTTTCAACAACTCCATTTTCGCCGACGAATCGCTTTCGCTGACTCTTTTCGCTATTTGAATTGTGCACATAATGATCGACATCTATCGACCTGACACCGACGATTTTCTTCAAAGTAATGGCAGTACTGACCCGTTGCCCGCGCGGCACAGGAGTCAGGAGGTACTCCGCTCGTGGTCATTTCATGGGGCTCATCTCCCGTTCGCAAGAAGTGGTCAGTCAACAACAGACGCAACATCACCAGCTATTCGCAATTCTGGTGAGACCAGTATTCGTCCTCTTGAGCAGGGATTTTCTCACAGGTCACTTGCTGGAACAGGATCTTCCAAGCGAAAATCCTTAAGGCAGGTGATTCATTCGCGAGGAGGTCAAATGATCAATACAGAAACCGTTGGCCGCCCGATGGAGATCCTGTTGGTCGAAGACAGCCTGATGTTCTCGCGTATTGCCATTGGTGCTTTGAAGAACAGTCACCTGCGACATCGACTCACCTGGGTGACTGATGGTGAGCAGGCCCTGGAGTTTCTCCATCAGCGGGGGATTTATCAACGAGCCCCCCGGCCGGATCTCATCTTTCTGGATCTGGGTTTACCCGGTATTGATGGTCGAGATGTTCTGGCGGAACTGCGTGCCGAAGAACAGATCAAATCGATCCCGGTCGTCATCATGACGGCTTCGACAGACGAAGCCACGTTCGTCGAAACAGAGAAGTTACAGGTGCAAGGTTACCTGACGAAGCCGCTCGATATCGAGAAGTTCAATCGGTTGATGATCGATCTGAATCAGTTCTGGCACCAGGACATGATCCTGCCACGAACTGCAAATTGACCGTTTTCCATTTCGAGTCCGCGATTTGCATAGAACGCGAGCCTTCGCCGTTTTTCCCTTTTTCAGCCAGATTTTCCTTGCGGTCGGCATCGACTGGCGGCAAATATGCGATAAGTGTGTTCAGTGATTATCGCAGCATGAGCACATTTTGCCGCTACGCTCGACCGGCAACAGGATCTGCGAGACGCTCATTGATCATGGGGAAATTGAGTATGCGTCGAGTTACCGGTCTCATGCGACTGACGGGCGGAGTGCTCCTGAGTGGGGCTGTCCTGAGTGGAGTCCTCTGGAATCACGAGGGACGATCGACTTTATCGTTCGCCTCAGAAACCCTGCCACTAAGCTCTGAACAGCAACCTGCTCATACAGAAACCACCGCCCTGGGTATTCGTTCTACCCCCGGTACTTATCTGCTGGCTCAGGCCGACGGCGCGAAAAAAGCCATGACTCCCAAAACCGAAGCCGGTGCCAAACCAGCGAACGATAAAGAAGATTCTCCGCGTCTACCCAATAATTTTGGCAAACTCGAACTTTCGGGCGAGCAGAAAGAGCAAGTCTATACCATCCAGAAGAAGTATGCAGACGAAATTGAGAGCCTGGAAAAGCAACTGGCAGCTCTCAAAGCCAAACGCGATGCAGAACTTCAAGGTGTCTTGACCGCGGCCCAGAAAGAAAAGCTCAAGTCGATTCAGTCAACACCCAAAACCAAGAAGGCGAAAACTGCCGAAACCAAACCGGCGGCTTAAGTTCAGAAGGTCACATCAGCAAAGCCCAGGCACGATGCGAGCGTCTAATGCCTGAGACTTTGCAACAACACGTTTCGCTGTGTGTCCGTGTCTGATTTCATTTCAGGCACGGACACTTTTTGTTTATCACGCTGAAGTGTCACAGCCCTGTGTCGCCAGCCGACTGCATGCTCGCATGCGTTCATTGAAGAGGGTGACCGGGCAAGCCCCAAAGACATCGCCATCGATGAACTGCCGGCCATCTTCTCGAGGATTCTTCCCTCAGGCCGCATCGCTCGTTGATTGTCCGAATCGCTCCAGAATGCGATCGCTTTCAACACGTCCAATAAGTCGCTGGCAACAGAAGCCAGGCTCTCTGCAACTCGCAGGTCATCCGCCAGTCACGGGCTTTATGAATTTTACTGGCAGAATTTGCGGTTCGATCCAGAGATCGAGTGCGAAACATCGCCGGATTCTACTCTTCTCCCTCCCTTACAGCCTGAAAAACCCTCAGGTACGGTTCAACCGTATTCAAGATCAGAATCGTTACAGACCGAATATTCACGATAACTCGACGGAGTGGCTGTACGGAACGTGTGGGCACGAATTGAGTTGTCCATGGTTTCGAGTCGGCAAAAAGGGCCGCTCTGCAGCCAATTTCGCAGCATGAGGGCCTCGGCCTGCCAGATCGCAGGCTATGCGTATCAAGTAAACTGGAGAGATCGTTCAATGCCACTTACAAAACCCAGCCTGGCGTCCGCTCTTCTCTTGGCAATGGCCGCTCCTGCTGTCGCGCAATCTGTAGAAGACGAACTCGGCGTGGCCACCATGCAGGATTTCAGTGGTGGTGGCATGCTCAATGGCACCTACTTCGATGTTCGCAATCAGTCGAACAGCGGGGTTGGTTACCAGCATGGATTTACGCAGATTGGTGCTCTGACACCACTGCTCAATGACGGGCAGTTCCTGATTGCTCCACAGGCCAGATTACTGATTACCGACACCAGTAAGATCGGCGTGAATGTAGGTTTGATCGGCCGTGTTTACGATGCTGGTCGAGATCGCATCTGGGGTGCCAACGTTTACTACGACAATGACGAAACGACCTATTCGAATCGCTACAGCCAGATTGGTTTTGGTTTCGAATCGTTGGGTCAGAACCTTGATCTGCGGGCCAACGCCTATCTGCCGACAGGCAGCAGCGACAAAGTCATTGGACCCAATGGTCTTTCCAATACACTGTTTTACACTGGAAATCAGCTCAATTTCACCGGTAGCTACCTGAGTGAAGAAGCTCTTCGCGGGGCCGATTTCGAACTGGGCGTTCCTGTTTCGCAGAACATGTCATGGCTGCGCGCTTATGGCGGTGGTTATTTCTATGATGCGACACAGAACAACGTCTCTGGTGTGCGCGGCCGCCTCGATGCGCAGTTGTCGACAGACCTGACAGCCGGTGTGATTGCAACTCACGACAGCACATTTAAAACCCGCGTGAACGCTTATGTCGAATGGCGTTTCGCCGGTTTTGTCCCCACTGTCTGGTTCCCACGCCTGAATACTCAGGATCGCATGCTGACTTCTGTGCAGCGTAACTGGCGTGTCTCAACCACAACTTACAGTACGAGCATTGCCATTCCGGTGATCAATCCTCGGGATGATCAAGCCTACTTCATCACGTGGGTTGATAGTGCCAATCCCAATGGTGGAACCGGTACTGGAACTTATGAAGATCCGTTGACCCAGCTTCCCGCCAACTCACCACCTGCCGATCTGATTCTTGTAAGGCAAGGAAACAGCGGCGTCACTCCTTACAACAATTCGATCACCCTCACAGACTTCCAGCGATTGCTGGGTGAAGGCAAGGTTCATCAGATCGAGGGCTATGCCAACTATGGCCCCTTCTCGATCCCACAGCAGACATTCACTCTGCCAGAGTTTGATTTCAACGACCCCAGTCGTTATCCCACACTCACCAGCACGGGTGGCAATGTCGTCACGCTGGCCAGCAACAACGAAGTCTCGGCATTTAACATTCAGGACGCACTTGGCAGCGGCATCACCAATACTCCTGGCGGTTCGACCAACTTCCTGCTGCAGAACCTGAATATCACAAACAACAACACAGCCGGCTCCGCCACTGCCGGTGGGATCTATCTGTCGAATGTCGATGGTACAGGGACAATTCGGACAGTTACGACATCCAACAACCAGGGCTTTGGTACCCGCATTGCCGCAGATGCTGATCTCGACCTGCTGCTCGATGGTCTGGCCAGCACTGGCAACCAACTGGATAACCTGAACATCTCTGGTGCATCCGGTGCTGATATTGATGTCGCTCTCACCTCCACCGGTGGTGCCAATGCCTTTACCGGCAGCACGGCAGGCTCTGGTATTGTCATGTCGATTGACAATGCGACCGGTACCTTCGCTTCGACCACACCGATCGATGCTTCAGGCAACGCTCTGGATGGTATCAGGCTGGAATCGACCAGTGGCATCGTGGGAACAGTATTGAACCCCGTGTTACTCAACGGGGCCGACCTGTCGAACAATGGCCGAGATGCACTGAGCCTGATCGGTACAGGTGCAGGAGCCAACATTTCGGTGGCCGGTGCCAATATCGACGGCACCAGCGCCGGCCGTCACGGTTTCAACATCGATGCGACGGCAGGTGCGAACGTCACAGCCAACCTCTCCAACTCGCAATTCGGCGGTGCCGGTGCGAACGGCCTGAATGCAGTTCTGGATGCAGCCACAGGGACAGTTCTGCTCACAAATGTTGATGTTTCCAACAACGGGCAAGCTACAGGCGGAACAGGTCTGCAAGACGCGATCAATCTCGATCTTGCCAATGCTTCTTCGCTCGGCCTCGGCTTGACAGATGTCATCGGCGATGGTGGTGCCACCCAGGAACGCGGTCTTGTTTACAACGTTGCTTCAGGCAGTTCGCTGACTGTCAACGGTCTTCGCGGATCCTTCGACAACAACCTCGTCAACGCCATTAATGGCGTGGCGACCGGTGCGGGATCGATCGCGAATGTCTCACTTGATGGGTTTACTGGCAATAATGCCGGTGCCGACGCAGTCGTCGTCTCCTCGCTGCTCGGAGCGACACAGAATTTCGAACTTCTGAACGGCACTTTCAACCTTGCGACCGGCAACGGATTGAACTTCACCGCCTCAGGTGCCTCGACTCTGAACACCGTGCTCGAAGATGTCACTGTCAACGGCTCCGGTGCTGATGGCATGCTAGTTTCCTCGACAGGTGGTTCGACCTTTACCGGTGTGATCCAGGATTCGTTCCTCACGGGTTCAACGCTCAGTGGCTTGAACGTTACTGTGAGCGATGCCAACTCCGTCGCCACCTTCGGTGCCATCGATTCGCAGTTCAACGGCAATGGAGAAGAAGGACTCGTGGCCTCTGCGACTGCAGGTGGTGAGTTGAACTTCCGCAGTGTCGGCAGCCAGTTTAACGGAAACGGAACTTCGGGTGTCTTTGACGGCGTGAATGTCACTGCTGACGGTGCGAATACCATCGCCCGCACACTCTTCGCCGATTCGGAATCGAACAACAATACCGGCGATGGCTACGACTTCGCTGCATCGAACGGGGCCTACATGACGGCCCGCATCGACACCTCAACGGCCACCAACAACCAGGGCTTTGGTGTGCAGATGGCGGGCACAGGAGCCGGCACCACAGCCGTCCTCCTGATGGAAGGCGACAACGACATCAGCGGCAACACGCTGGGTCAATACAACGCCACGTTCACCAACGTCGATACTGCGATCGTCAGCCTCTCGGGTTCGTTTAACAACGGGCCAGGCAATGGCGTGAATGTCAATATGACCGGCACAGGGACAGGCACAGGCCTGGTGCTGCTCAATGGAGCCACTGGTCAGACCATCGATGGCAACGCTGGAAACGGCGTCAACATTTCGATGACGAACCTCCTTAACGCGGGAGTCACCGTCGCTGGCTACGATTCGATCAGCAATAACACACTCGACGGCATTAACATCAATCTGGATACCATCCTTGGTGCTGCTGCAGTCAACCTGACCGGGCCAACTGTTCTCTCCGCCAACGGTGACAACGCCATCGACATTGCTCTGACCAATGTGGCTCTCGGTGCTTTGCCACCAGGCGTGGGAACCGGCACTTACTCGGTATTGACTCGCACCGACAACGATGTGACCGAACCTCGCTTGCCAGTGCCGGTTGATCTGGCGCTCAACTCACTTGCCACTTTGCCAACTGCCGATGGGATCGTGATTGACTCGATGCTGGCCGACACCTCGGGGACATCCTCCGGCAATGCGGCAGGGATTGCAATTGTCGGTGATACCGTCACCAACGGCTCCGGGACAGCTGGTATTGTTGTCACGAACTCGCAGTCGAACACAACAACAAATGGTGCCGGTCTTCTGGTCAGCCTGCTTAACTCGACGACGCCAGGGACCGAACTCAACCTCGACATTAACACGAATACCTTCAGCAACAACGATCTCGATGGCGTACTGGTCACTCTCGATGGTTCGAACCTCAACACGCTCAATATCAGCGATAACGTCGATATCAGCGGGAATGGTGGTTCAGGCATCGTCGTTGATCTGACTAACGGCTCGACGGTCGCTACGACCACGATCAACAACAACCTGCTCATCGATGCCAACGCACTGAATGGCATTCAACTGGTTGTCAACGGGTCCGACTTTACCAACGGTGTAGAACTTCGCGGCAACACCATCACTGGCTCAGTCGCAGGCGACGGCATCAGCGTCGTTGATCCCACCACGACAGCCGGGCCACTTGTGCTGACCATTGCCGAGAACACGATCACCGGTAACGGTGGTAACGGTGTGAATCTCACAGCGACGACCGGTGGTGATTTCAGCGGCTCGGTGATTGACGATAATACGATCGACAGCAACCTGGCCAACGGTATCAACCTGACTCTGGTCAACTCCACAGCCGATAACTTCCAGATCATCAATAACAGTTCGATCTCGGGCAATACTCTCGACGGGATCAATATTGATCTCGACAACTCGAGCTTCGCCAACTTCCTAATCGACTCGAATGGTCTTGGTGGAGGCTCTGTCACCCCCATCAGCCAGTTCAATATCGAGGTCGTACTACTCGGTGGACTGACACCTTCTCAACAGGCCATTTTTGCCCAGGCGTCAGCTCGTTGGTCGCAACTCATCACTGGTGACCTCGCCGACGTTGATCTTGGTGGCGGCGACATCATCGATGACCTGCGGATTTCCGCGGAAGGGGTGGCAATCGATGGGGCCGGTGGCATTCTGGGCCAAGCCGGGCCAACTGGAATCCGCGCCGGCAGCAACCTGCCCTATAACGGTATTATGCGGTTCGACAGTGCGGATCTCGCCAGTCTCGAAGCCAGCGGACAGCTCTACGATGTCATCCTCCATGAGATGGGACACGTTCTCGGGATTGGTACCGTCTGGAATCTTCAAGGGTTACTACAGGGAGCGGGCACAGCCGATCCACGCTTCACGGGTGCTCAGGCAACGGCGGAATACAATGCCCGCTTCGCGAACGTCGAAACTGGCGTGCCAGTCGAAAACACCGGCGGCCCTGGAACTCGCGATTCTCACTGGCGTGAATCGATTTACGATAACGAATTGATGACCGGCTTCCTCAACCCGGGTGTGGACAACCCAATCAGCCGCACGACCACCGCTTCGCTGGCCGACCAGGGCTATGTGGTCAACATCAACGCCTCGGATCCCTATTTGCAGGCTATCACCACGGGATCAGTGGTATCGACACCTTCAGCCGACGCCGAAGTTGTCCGAACCAACAATTTCGTCGTGACTCAGGCGATGGCTCCCCATGCGGCTTTGGCTAACATTGCCAATAACGGTCTCCATGGCATCGAATTCAACGTCGTCAACAGCACCATCGGCGGTACGATCAGCAACAACACCATCGACGGCCACACCGGCGGCGACGGTATCCGCATGATCAACCCCACCAGCGGCAGCTCCATCGATATCGTCTACGATGCCAACACCATCACCAATAACACAGGTGGTGCGGGTATCAATCTCGCCGCCAATTCAACAACGATCCTGAACCAGACCTTCACGAATAACACGATTGATAACAACGGCGATCAAGGTGTGAATCTCGTCCTCGCTGACACTGCCCAGGCGACGATGACATTCACCGATAACGCCTCGATTTCTGCCAACGGTGCCGAGGGCGTGAACTTCCTCGTCCAGAACGGTTCGCAGCTCACGACGACCTTTGCCAACAACCGTGTCAACAACAACACGGGCATCGGGATTAACGTTGTTGCTAACGGTACCAATGCCAATGCCGTCAACCTGACGATGGAAGCGGGAGCCAACCCCAGCCTCGTAAATATTGTCGACAACAACCGCGGCGCGGGTGTGGCGGTCTCACTGAGCAATACCGCCGGTGCGAATGTCGATATTTCTGGCACGACAATTTCCAATACCCAGGTCGGTACGGTTGCAGGTTACGCAGGCCAGGGTCTCTCACTTCGAGGAGTCGGTTCGGCCACGTTTATCGGCGCTGGCCCGACTGACGGTATTACGATCGGAGATGCCACCAATGCCTCGACAACGATCTTCAACAGCAATGCTGCTGAAGGGATTGAAATCACATTAACAGACAACACTTTAGTTCCCAATGTTACTGTTGATGCCATTACGGTTCAAAACATCAATTCCTCGGCGAACGGCAGTCACGGATTCTCGCTCAACACGAGATCGTTTGCCGACGTTACCGATGTCTCAATTACGGGATCGACCTTCAACGCCAACACCGGTACAGGTGATGGTCTCCACTTCGATCGCGAAGCCGACTCGTTCATCCGCAATGTGCTGATCGACAACAACATCATCACAGGCAACAGCGACGGTATTGATATCACCGCCCGTGCCCGCGATCTCGATGCTGATGTTTACACTATCAGTAACAATACAATCGATAACAACCGGGCCCGTGGTATTGCGGCACAACTGGTGGCTGATGCTGACCTCCAGGTTGATATCGACACCAACTCGATCCAGAACAACGGCGGCGACGGAATTCAATTCTCGGTCAATGCCGCCGTTACCGATAGTCCTACCATCGATTCTCTGATCACGGGCAACACCGTTGTAAGAAACGGTGGCGACGGCATCGACATCTCCGTCACCCACCTTGTCGATATCGTGACCAACGAGATCAGTGACAACGGTGCAAATGGAATTATCATCACCGGCTCCAGCGCCGGAACGGATTTGATCAACGATAATTTTATAAACAGTAATGAATCCAACGGCATCGTCATCACTTCCGGCGGTTCGAACACCGCTTTAATCACCAACAATGTCATCACGTTCTCCGGCAACGATGGTGTCCAACTTGCCTCAAACGGCACGGCCACGCTGAATATCGCCATGGACAACAATCTGGTCGGCAACAGTCAGGGTGACGGTGTGCAACTTGTCGCGTCTGGCGTCTCCAGCGCTACGCTGACAATGACCCGTAACGATGTTGCGGATAGCCAAAGGCGCGGGCTCAACATTCTGAACCGGGGCAGCGCTGGCTCAACCGTCAACATTGGCGACGGCACGAGCGGCAACCAAAACCAGATCCGCCGTAGCGAACTGGAAGGTATCTACATCATCAATACCGCCTCATCAACGCAGAACGTTGACGCGTTGGCAGACACGGCTCTTGCGGCGGACGGCAGTATTTTCAACACTCCCACGCTCGTGCTCAACATCAACACGAATGAAATCACTGCCAACGGGCGGATCAGCGATTCATCACAAGTATTCGACACGACCGGTCTGGTGGTAAGGGTCGGTACGGCAGATGGCGGAAACGGCTTCACTGACGCAGGCGGATTCGCTGATACGAGAGCCGGCGTTGTGGCGAGCGTTACAAATAATATTTTCGGCGGCCACTTCGGTGCAGACGTGACCTTTGAATCGTTCGTGTCGACCGTCACGCCGAATACCACCGGTGGAGCATGGTCCGACCAGAATACCAACCCGCGAGATCCAACCAACGACGTCTTCACGCCGTCAGGCTACCAGTCAGATCCGCTCGCCCGTCTTGATCTGATCTTCACTGGTAACAGTGGAGAAGGGATCATCGCTACTCGAACTGGGGCCTTCTACAATAACAACGAATCGGTCTTCAAGTCGCGTACCATCACCCAGGATAACAACACTGACGGCGGTGCCGACGACAATGGGCCGTTCACCAACGGTACACGTGAACGCAACGCGCAGCGGCAAGCGAACCGCACGAACCTGCCACCAACTCTGGTCATCGGAACTTCCCCCACCTTCCTGTTCCCAGGGATGGGTGCCAGCACCTTCCGTGTCAACGCCAACGTTAATCAGCTCTCCGGTGGAAACACTGGTTTCGCTGGGACGCCGTTCATCTTCGACGTTGATCCATACAACGACTTCACAGATGCCAACGGAATCAGCACTGCTCCTCCTGGTCCAAGTGGTGTCGACACGATGCCATACGGCTGGGGAGTTCTCCCATAACCTGATGCCAGCGTGAGTGCCCGGCACTTGCGGTGAGGTTTCGAGGCGGGGTTGGTCTGTTGGGACCGACCCCGCCTTCGTTTTTTGAAAGCCAAAACCGCGATCTATTTCCCAAAGAATTCTCGATTTCCCGATTTTTCGCGAGAAATCAGAACCTGGGCGTCGTTTTTCAATTGTCATCGTTGGCGTTGGCTGGCTGTCAGGCAAAGTCTCACAGGGTTTACCTTGTCACAGGCTGTGCCTCAAAAGTCTGCATCCACTTCTCGATGATACGACATCCTGAGCCTGGCGAATCGATGACGTCCTGATGAACAGGGTTCGTGATAGGATTGCGGTCACCGAATCACTCTTTCAAGGAACTCAACATGCTTTTGAAACGCTCTGTAACCGCCCTCTTTGCCATTTGCCTGACATGGCTGGCAGCTTTCCCTTCGCTACTGATGGCCCAGGAAACCGACGCTCCGGCGGAAAGCCAAGTCGCAGTCGAGGATCGGGTGATTGCAGAAATTCATCTGGAGGGTGTGCGATTATCAGAAGCGATTGAGCACCTGAAAGAGGTCTATCCGGGGTTTCAGGCCATTGTGATTACCAAATCCAATGTCCCTGCCACCGATCCCGTGCTGCCGAACATTTCACTCAAGAATGTGAAACTGAGAAATATCCTGAGGCTGCTGGAAATCTCCGTTCCGGGTCTTGCCTACGAAACGATTGATGACGGCGAAGAAAATTCTGATCGCATTACTGTATTCGGAGTCGACCCCACCGAAGATGCCCCAGAAAATGTTTTGAAGATCTTCTCTTTGCGAACCATTTTAGGCAGGTCTGATGATCGTCGAGCAGCGTTGGATGAAACTCTCTCTCTCCTTCAGGCTACTCTCGAAGCGATTGGAGAATCCAATTCGGTCTCCATGAAGGTGCATGAAGGAACCGAAACCGTGCTGGTTCGAGGAACTCTGGAGCAGGTCGCCGCTGTCGAGGAGGCGATTATCGCTCTCACGCCGACGTCTGACGAGTTGAAAACTGCAAAGGTCGCTGAGACATCTCAGGCGGAACTGGAAAAGATGGCAGCACAGATCCATCAACTGTCGGAGGCGTTGCCGCGAATTGTTTCTGTCATGGAAAAGTTAAAGCAAACCTCTGAAGCGACCTCAAGCGAACTCGCCGCGTTGCAGAAAAGACTCGATGCTCTCGAAAAATCGGCAGCGGCCAAGTAGTTTCAAAGGATTGCTCTCTGAGACGATTCCCCGATCGATCTAATACCTGCAACCGAGAAACCATGTGCATCAGCCCATCAGCGAACTCACCCGAGCGATGTCTGCTGGATCTGTGAAGGCTATTGAAGAGTTCTATCGGGAATACTTTCCACAAATTTACCGAACGGCTCGGCGCATCACCGGACGCGACGAGTCGTTCGGTCTCGATGTGGTGCAGGAAGCCATGCTGCGAATTCTCCGCTGTATCAAACCCATGGAGAATCAACAGCATCTCGATGCCTGGCTGGATCTGGTGGTAAAATCGACGGCTTACGATCTGCTCAAAGCGGAAGCCCGCCGCCAGAAGCGAGAACAAAAGGCGGCTCAATACCGACAGTCAACAGTCGGCATTGAGCCTGCCGCTCTGGCTGGTGACGAGGAAGCGCATGACCGCCTGGTCTGGTTACGACAACAGCTCTCTCAATTCGATCCGGAACTCGCTCAGATGATTGATCTGCGCTATCAACAATCATGGACACTCGACCGCATGGCTGAGTTTCTGGGACTATCGATTGCGACGATTGATGGCAGGCTTCGTCGAGCCATCGACCGATTGAAAAAAGCCGCCATGTCTCAGGTTGCATTCGAGGAAATCAACACCTCAAGATCAGGCTATCCATGCGAGACCATTCGTCCTGCCATCCACGGGGGAGGAACTTATGATCGATGACGCGAACTTGAGTCGCGAAGGTGAGCGACGAAAAGAGGCCATCCTGATTCTGGCAAAGCAGGCTGGCAAGCGGCGTAGAGATCGGCGAGTGGCCACCCGATGGGGCATCATGATGATGTTCTGCGCTGGTGGTCTTTTTGCGACCTGGCAAATCGTGATCACCGAAACAGCGCGATTTGTGCAACACGCTCCGACTCCTCATCTGCCAACAAGGGAACCAGTTCTGCCGATCGACAATAAGGGCCAGAACCCGGCGGTTCGACAACAACCTGAGTTCGTCAAAGCACCAGATCGTCGAATTCAACCGGCTCGTGATCTTCAACGGGCCCCCCATCTTCAGCCAGCCCGTCCACCAGTAGTGATCTCGAAAATCAAGACGGATCCTGGACTGAGGCAGAAACTATCGATCGCTCGAAAGGCGCCCCTCTGGGAGAAGATCGACGATCAACTGCTGATTGAGGAATTGCGTCTGGGTCAGATCCCCGCGGGTCTGGCCATCGTCGCCGGAAAATCCCAGTTGATTTACCACGATCGCCCGTTAAGTCACTGAAATCGATTCCCATCTGGACTTTCAAAAGCCTGGTAGATCGCTCCTCTTGAACTCAGTGAGGATTCATCAGGCTGGTGGCGTGTCATTGAGGAAACAGCCATTTGACAGACCTTGAAAAAGCCGGGAGCCCACGCGTACATGTGTGGCACCGCATTCGATCGCGATGGGGAAATCGCCACTCATCCCCATCGAGAGCCATGGCAAGCGACACTCCGGGGATATGGCTTCCAACTCGATTTTCAAAGCCTTGAGGCCACTGAAAATCTGAACGAGCTCTGCCGGCGAAGCATCGATCGGGGCCATTGTCATCAGGCCGACAGGCAGGTGGCTCTGGGCCATACAACCTGCAGGACGCTCGACCGCCTGAGTTCGCCACCAGGCTCGCGCTTCGTCAGGTGTGAATCCATGCTTCGAGGCTTCACCACTGACGTTGATCTCGACGAAGAGGGGTAATGGGCGCGGCGAAACCGTCAAAAGTTGATCCAGCCTGGCCAGGAGCCGTTCGCTATCGCACGAATGGATCGCGT
Organism: Planctopirus hydrillae; assembly: GCF_001707835.1. Taxonomy (GTDB): domain Bacteria; phylum Planctomycetota; class Planctomycetia; order Planctomycetales; family Planctomycetaceae; genus Planctopirus; species Planctopirus hydrillae. The sequence continues at coordinate 107,412 of NZ_LYDR01000110.1, read as the reverse complement.
CACTTTTACTCAAGGCGACATCCGCTTTATTTCGCTGCAGATGCCCAATCAGATGCCATTTCAAATCGGCTGGTAGCCCCTCGCCACGACTCGAACCGCTGGTAATTGATCGGAACAAGTCTTCGACTTCACTGCGGCGGAGAGCCAGATTCTGTGGACGACTTTCGCCGACATCGCGCACACCCAAATCATACAGGGCAGCAATCACCGGCGCGCGGACATATTTCGTGACGGCAATCAGCTTCACTTCGTTCGGGAGACGACCAGACTTCTCGCAAGCCTGGATGATCTCCTGCTGAACCTCCATGAGGTTCGATGACAACTGCGCGACATCCTGTTCGGCAAGGGCGTATCGAGCTGCTATCGCCAAGTAGTCGGCCGCTGGTGAAGTTGAATTTGTCACGAGATGTTTCATGAGTAGGATGCGGATCGGAAGCTCAGCGGTAACGATTTCAGTCATCCCGCGGGAACTGCTGCGACGATTTCCGACAATGTTCGGAATACAGTGAACACTCCTTTCAGAATCATCACTTCGCAGTCAGAATTCCAGTCCGCAGTGGCTGATCTCTGATTCCGGGGCTCTGTTCATTCACGCCGATTTGGCTGGGGTCTGCCGCATTGTTCCTGAGAATTCAAGCTGAGTCGAAAGTCGCTGGCTTGTCGTGAAAATACTTTCTGGTACATTTTCTAGACAACATGCCTCCGTAGCTCAGCTGGCAGAGCGACGCTTTCGTAAAGCGTAGGTCGCTGGTTCGAATCCAGTTGGAGGCTATTTTTCGCTTTTTTCGTTTGTCACATGGATTACGAATGTGACGCAAGATTTCGCCAGCCTGCCATTGCAGGCAGGCCTTAATTCCTTCTCCTCCTGATCATTCTCGGTTAACTACAGGATGATTGATCGCCTGGCGAAAACTTCCCGCAACGCCCTGATGGCCAGTCAGTGCCAATTCGTGGAGGCCACTCCCGTTTCCTGGGGCTCATAACAATCACCTGCGAAGAGCACCCCGGAATTCAGAACTGCACCTGAGAATTCAATAGTGTGTTAAGGGCCAGTCAAACATGCTTGCTCCGAGCCGCAAGCATGGCACTCAGCGCGCTGCTCAATCCAGAAAGCCACACGACGGCATCTTCAGGGGCAGATGGGACGTCCATCCGGGAAGAGCATGCTGATACTGGTGCGCTCGTGGATCGAGCGAATGGCTTCGGCAAACAGTGGTGCGACAGTCACGACCTGAACATTCGGCGGAAGCGGATCGAATGAGTTCTCGATGGTATCCGTCACGAACATCGACTTGATCTGACTTTGTGCAATTCGCTCACTGGCCCCTTTCGAAAGGACGGCATGAGTCACAGCGGCATAGACATCTCGTGCGCCCCGCTTCTTTAATGTCTCGGCCATCGCGATCAAAGAGCGACCTGTGATCGTCAGATCATCAACGAGCAGCACATTACGATCCTTGACATCACCGATCACCTCCAGCACTTCCACCGTTTCAGAGTGGTCTGTCCGCTGTTTGTTACCGATGACCACCGGTGTCCCCAGCAGATTGGCGTAAGCGGCAGCACCTTTTGCAAAGCCGACATCCGGGCTGCACACCACAAGATCTGGAATCTGCAACCGGCGGACGTGCTCAGCCAGTACCTGCCGACCATAAAGATGATCAACAGGAACACGAAAGAACCCCTGAATTTGCGGGCTGTGTAAATCCATGGTGAGAACACGATCTGCACCAGCCGCTTCAATGGCGTCGGCACAAACACGAGCCCTGATCGAGACGCGAGGTTCGTCCTTTTTGTCACCTTGGGCATAACTGAAAAAAGGAATCACAGCCGTGATGTTCTGAGCGCTGGCCCGCCGGAGTGCATCAATCCAGAAGAGCAGTTCCATGAAGTTGTCGTTCACCGGAAAATGACAACCTTGAATGATATAGGCATCTTTCCCGCGGACATTTTCCTTAATGCGGACGAAGACGTTTCCCTCACTGAAAATATGAGCCCGGCACGGAGTCAGACTGACTCCCAGAGCCGTGGCCACATGCTGCGCCAGCAAGGGATTGGCAGTTCCTGAAAGGATCGCCAGATCGCCTTGAGGAGCCTGAAAGGGAATGGGGCGAGGACCTTCGAAAGTCGTTCGAGGAGTCTCCATGATCTCGCTTTTCTTCCTGCCGTCGATTTGATGATCAACAAAAGGGTCTGAAATCGAACACAATTTGAAACGATGAGTTGTTGATACCTAAGCCATTTTCGCTTGCAGATGCTTTCCAGGAGATCACAGCGAAGTGTTGAGGCGAAGACATGTTTGCCCAGAGCTGCTAGCATGGCACAAAGGCTGCTGCAAGCATGGCACGCAAAGCGCTGTTCAAACCTGACATCCGTACGACTGGTTTCTGAGTGACAATAGTTAAATATCGAGATCTTTGACATCCAGCGCATGCTTCTCGATGAATTCCCGGCGAGGTTCCACCTGGTCGCCCATCAGGACGCGGAACATTTCATCAGCCGCCGCAGCATCGTCCATACGAACCTGCAGAAGCGTGCGGGCTGACGGTTCCATACTGGTTTCCCAGAGTTCTTCGGGATCCATTTCGCCCAGCCCCTTAAAGCGGGTGACTGTCAGACCATCTTCGCCGAGTGCACGCAGTTTTTCGAGAAGTTCCCGGAGACTTTGCAGTTTAAGAACAGACTTTTCCTGTTCGATGCGGAAGGGGAAGACCAGTTCGCCATCGCGCATACCAGCCGGAATAAGATGCCGGAATTGAATTCCAATGCCCCTGAGATCAGAGAGCACATCGTTCAGCGTGCGGATCTCGTGAAGGTCTGTCAGTTGAGCAGCACCTTCCACGGGCTTGGTCGTCTCTGCAGGGACAGGCTGAGCATCGCTGTTAGCCATATTCAGTTCGCTGCCGCGACGAGCCGCTTCGGATTGCAGGAATGCTTCCACCTCTTCGCGAGCATGGAACCAGTGATCGGTTCGTGAAATCGTGACCCGATACTGCGGGAGCTTGAAATTTGCATTGAGCAGCGGTTCGAGAGATTTCAAAGAAATTCCCCGTCGCTCAAGAAGTTCGACAGGTTCGGCCAGCCGCCGCATCAGATTCACGACGTGTCTGAGCGATTCGCCCTCAAAGGTGAAGCCATCATTCGGGTCAACGAGCCGGGTGCCGTTCATCCCGAGTTCGATTAGCTCCGTCATCATCATGTCGTGTGTCTGCACGTAACGAGTCTTATTTTTCTGAATGACTCGATAAAGAGGTGGCTGGGCAATGTAGATGCAGCCGTGCTCCACAAGCGCCCGCATGTGGCGGAACAGAAACGTGAGCAGCAGCGTCCGGATGTGGCTGCCATCGACGTCGGCGTCAGTCATCAGAATGATCTTGCCGTACCGTCGCTTGGTGACATCTTCCAGTTCCGCCATCGGTGGGATTCCGACGGCTTTGAACAGGTTGGCAATCTCCGCATTGTCGAGAATCTTGACGAGCTGGGCCTTCTCGACGTTCAGGATCTTACCACGCAGTGGCAGAATGGCCTGCGTGTTGGAGTCGCGGCCGGTATCTGCAGAACCACCGGCTGAGTCCCCTTCCACAAGGTACAGCTCGGTGATGTCGAGTTCCCGGCTGCGGCAATCGCGCAGCTTTTCGGGCAGGCCTCCGGAAGTCAAAGCCCCCTTGCGGCGTACCATTTCGCGGGACTTGCGGGCAGCTTCGCGGGCTTCAGCCGCCATCGCACCCTTCTGGCAGATCTTCTTCGCGATCCCTGGATTCTCTTCGAAGAACTTGGTGAGACCTTCAAAGACAATCGAGTTGACAATCCCTTCCACTTCTCCGTTCGAAAGTTTGGTCTTGGTTTGACCTTCGAATTGAGGGTGCGGCACGCGGACGGCAATCACGCACACCAGACCTTCGCGGAAGTCATCCCCAGTGGTGTCGATATCTTTGAACAGGTTTTCGCGCTTGCCGTAGTTGTTGATGGCGCGTGTGAGTGCGGAGCGGAATCCCGAAAGGTGAGTTCCACCCTCCATGTTGTAAATGTTGTTGGCGAATGCCCGCACGGTTTCGCTGAAGCCATCGTTGTGCTGCAGGCAGACCATGACCTTGACGCCCTCAACTTCTCCTTCAATGGAAAGAATATCCGAGTACAAGGTGGTTTCGGTGCGGTTCAGATGTTTGACGAACTCTCGCAATCCATCGGGGTAGTGAAACTCTTCGGACTGTTCGGTTCGTTCGTCAGCCAGGCGAATGTGAATCCCTGCGTTGAGGAACGCCAGTTCCTGCAGTCGCTTGGCAAGGACATCAAAAACGAACTTGCTCTCGGTAAAGATCGTGGAATCGGGCTTGAAAGTAATTTTGGTGCCGGTGACATCGGCCAGGCCGAGTTTGGTCAATTCAGTCGTGCGGGTGCCGCGTGCAAAATCCATGGTCCAGACATGGCCTTCACGACGGATCTCCGCTGAAAGCCATTCACTGAGGGCATTGACCGCTGTGATGCCGACGCCGTGCAGGCCACCAGTTCCGGTCTTGTAGCCACCCTGACGGTCAAACTTCCCACCGGCATGAATCTTGGTGAGGACAATCTCGAGTGCCGACTTCCCCCCCTGATCGGCCATCGCTCCGACAGGAATCCCGCGGCCATCGTCGATGATTGAAACACTGCCATCAACATTGATCTTTACGGAGACCCAGGTGGCATAGCCGGCCACAGCTTCGTCGATGGAGTTATCGACCACTTCGAACACGAGGTGATGCAATCCACGGGAGCCTCGATCGCCAATGTACATGTCGGGGCGAAGACGAATCCCTTCAATCCCTTCCAAGGCTCGAATGTTCTTTTCACTGTACTCACTCGTCGAAGGGGCAGGCGTCGCGGCGGCGTCGGACAACGGTCACTCCCGGCTGTGTGTTGCTCTCTTGTACCCTGGCTCAATCCTTCTCGCGCCAAAGGCTTAAGGTCATTTCGATCATACCAGAATCGAGGAAAAATTGACACTCCGAGTCGCAGGATTCTTCCCCAGACTCAAGAGAGTTCCGATGACAACTAAATTTTTCGCAACGTATTAATTTAAAACAGCTTACGACATGGAACGAGTGCCAAAAAACCAGGATCTCTCCGCCTGGCAGATCGCAGGGTATGAAAAGGGTGACTGAGCTATTTGGTTTGCGTGGCAAAATGGCTGTTTCGAGTCGAGTCTGAGTGTTCAGGTCAGCGATTGGGGAATCATCGGCGGAATATGCCAGCCTTTGATTCTCCGTCGTGCGAACTGACGAAAACTGCCTTTCATCAAACTGCCGACCGTAAGAATTTCACTGGTTATGCGGATTGTGGCGAAGTTTCTGGCCAACTGGCGCCGATGATTGGAAGGCCAGGAGAGATGGAACATTCCATGCTTTCCAGATCGATTGTCAGAATTGTCGAATTGGTCGCCCGGGGCGGCCCCATTTTCGCCTGTGGCCAGGAAGAGATCATGAACGGAATGCAATCGACCGGATGGCGGATGTCAGTCGCCCTGATGGTGCTGTCGGCTTCAGCCTCAATGTCGGGCTGCTTCCAGACCACTGTCGGCGGACAGACATTGCCTTCAGCCTATTATCTCGAAGACGATGTCCAGTATTTCCCTGCTGGCCCTGAAACGAGGCTCTACAACCAGATTCAGGCGATGGAACGCTACAATCTCGAACGCGAACAGCTCGAATCCTCATACTAACTGACGGCGTGACTCCTACAGGATCTGGTGAGGACCTCCTCCAGAAACTGTTCGAGGAGATGGTGAGTCGACTTTGATTCACCGGGCCAGTCATTTGTGAATTTGAGTGCCTTCGTGCCAGCGCTTGCGAGTCTGTACTGACAGGTCAGCGCTGGCGATCTGGTAACGCCACGTTGATCGAGCGGTGCTCATCAATGCTGTGGGCGGGTCTGATTATCTTCTTCAATCGCTTGTCTTCGGATGCTCGTCATGATGCCGGAAGATTCACTGACGCGCCCCTCACCCTTCAGGCTCACGCTGGCTCCCGATGATTTTTTTGCCAGTGTGGAACACGAAGAAGCGCTCTCCCGCCTGTGGTATCTGGCGGAACAGCGGGCACCTGTCGGTGTACTGAGCGGAATCAGTGGTACGGGAAAGACGTTTCTGCTGCATGTCCTGGCTCGAGAGCTTTCGCAGGTGGGAGTCGAAGCGATTCTGCTGGATGCCACCAGCCTCGACCGTCACGAACTGCTCTGGCGTATTGTCGAAGCCCTGGGACTGGGCCCGGATGTCGAAGACAGCCCGCTCTGGCTCTGGTCGCGGCTGACAGATTTCCTCGAAGGCCAGAAATCCACTGGCCAGCGTCTGGCATTTATGATCGATCATTGCCAGACACTCGATCCTGCGGCGGCGCACGTTCTCCGCAGATTGCTCTCACTATCGGTGGGATGTGAATCAAACGTGACCTGGATCTTTGCAATTGGTCGCTCAGAAGAGCATGCCTTTCTGTCGTGGCTCGAAGAATCGAGCGGTCTCAAAATTGATCTGCCGATCTGGTCATCTGCCCGTTGCGATGAATTCCTCCGCTGGCGACTGGCCCGTAGTGAGTATTCACTGCCGATCTTTACCAAAGCGGCCGTGGATCGGCTTTACACACGCTCGCGCGGGATTCCGCTGGAGATCTGCCGACTGGCCGATCTGGCACTGCTGGCCGGGTCTGCTGAGGGGCGAGAACTGATCGGTGCGGAGACGATCGACTGTGTCGCCCAGGAATTGATCCGAGATCGGGAAAGCTCAAGGCCCGGCACTGTCGTCTTTGATTGATCTATCTCGATATCAATCAATTCCGATCGGGAGCTTCGTCGCAGAAGAAAGCGGCAACGATCGCATTCCTTCATAGCGAAGTCCTTTCACTCAGGGCAGAATAAAATCTGTCCACGTGAAGCCAGCAGTAGCGACTGGCGACGATCACTCTTGAGAGGAACTGTGACGTGTTCAACTGGTTGCCGGGCACTTTGGCGGTCATCAGTTTTGTACTCCAGTTTTCTCTCGTCTCAGTGGTGCTCCTGACAAAACGCCGTCAGGAAACAGCCACCGTCGCATGGATCATTACGATCATTACGCTGCCGTACATTGGTGCGATTTTGTACCTGATCTTTGGCATCAATCGTGTTGAATCGACTGTTAAACATCGATTGAGGGCCTGGAGGCGACTCAGCCATCGGCTTCCCGAACTCTCCGAACGACATCTGCTGGACAGTGATCGATTAACTCCACTTCAATCCAATATGGCAAAGGTCGCCACCCGCCTTGCCGAATCCCGCCCGACCATGCATAACCGAGTGGATCTTTTGCATGATGCCGGGATTGCCTTCGATGAAATTGAAACCGCGATCCGCAACGCACGCGCGACAATTCATCTCGAATACTACATCTGGCAACCCGACAAAATCGGCACTCGGCTCAGAGACCTGCTCATCGAAAAGGCCAGAGCGGGTGTCAAAGTTCGATTTCTTTATGACTCGATCGGTTCATTGAGATTGTCCCGCCGCTTTATTGCACCAATGCGGGAAGCGGGAATTGAGATTTCAGCGTTTGTCCCGGGACGAGGCTGGCTCGAATCGTGGTCGTTGAACCTGCGTAATCATCGCAAGATCATCATTGTCGATGGAGAGATCGGTTTCACAGGCGGTATGAATGTGGGCGATGAATATTTAAGTCGCGTCCCCCATTTTGGCCACTGGAGTGATACCCACCTGCGACTGATGGGCCCTTCAGTGCTGCAATTGCAGATGATCTTTGCAGAAGACTGGCATTGTGCCACGGGTCGCGAGATCTCGTGGCAAGACGATTTTCCCCGACCCGAAACACATGGTCATGTCGAGGCTCAGGTGGTTTCGGGTGGGCCGCATATGGAAGATAGCGTATTCCAGGCGCTGTTCTTTGCAGCCATCAATGAAGCCCGGCATCACATCACAATTACCACAGGATACTTTGTTCCCACAAACGCCCTGGTCGTGGCCCTGGAGTGTGCCGCTGTGCGTGGTGTGAAAGTGCGATTACTGCTCTCAGGTGCCAAGGGTTACTGGTACACCCGTATGGCGGGCCGGTCGAGTTACAGCCCGCTGCTGCGAGCGGGTGCGGAGATCTGGGAATACAACCGAGGTTATCTGCACTCGAAAACTTTGACTCTGGACGGCGAGTACTCTCTGGTAGGGAGCCCCAATTTCGATTCCCGCAGCGTCTTTCTGAATTTTGAAGTTGCTGTCGCGATGTACGACAAAGGCATTGCCGAGCAGCTCAATTCGCAGTTTGAAATTGATGTTCGCCAGGCAGAGCCGATCGAGAAAAGCCTGTGGTTCAAACGTTCCCGCTGGCAGAAGCTCCAGGAAAACTGGGCTCGCATGTTCGCCCCGATATTGTAATTCAGCGGTTTTCTCCCAAACCACCGGAAACACCAAAACCACCCAATTCAACCGGGCAGCCGGTCTGGACGTTTTCTTCGACTTCTGCAAAACTCCGTTCGGAAATCTCTCCACGAAACCTGCGAGCTCAAGACTTACGACTCAGCAACCAATTCACACACCAATTCACCGGCAATGCCTGCATCGATGACATGGATGTCATTCCGAGCGATGCAAATGCCCTACGGATGTCGGCAACAGGCGATTTAATATGCACGTTTCGATTGTCGTTCCTATCTATAACGAACTCGAAAACCTTCCACTTTTGCATGCCGCCATCATGCGGGTGATGGAGCCACTGGAACACAGTTGTGAGTTAATCCTCATCAACGATGGTTCCACCGATGGTTCTACTGAGGTCATGGATCAGATTGCTGCGGCAGATTCCCGAGTGAAGCTGATCGAGTTTCGCAAGAATTTTGGCCAAACCGCTGCGATGCAGGCGGGGATTCAGGCAGCCACTGGTGATGTCATTGTCACCATCGATGGTGACCTGCAGAACGAGCCCGAAGATATTCCGATGATGCTGGCGAAAATCGAGGAAGGTTACGATCTCGTGCATGGCTGGCGAAAGAACCGGCAGGATGCAGTTCTCCACAGGAAACTTCCATCGGTTTGTGCCAACTGGCTGATTGGGAAGGTGACTGGTTTCCCGGTGCACGACCTCGGTTGCACACTCAAAGCCATTCGCAGCGAAATCGCCAAGGAATTACAGCTTTATGGCGAGATGCATCGCTTCATTCCCATTCTTGCGAGGCAGCGTGGAGCACGGTGCATCGAAGTCGTTACCAGGCATCATGCCAGGCGTTTTGGTGTCTCGAAGTACGGTCTGGGCCGAGTCACTCGCGTGCTGCTGGATCTGGCGACCGTTAAATACCTGATTCAGTACGCCGTCAGCCCCATGAAACTCTTCGGGATGATGGGACTGATGGCCATGTTCACCAGCGGTCTGGCGGCATTTGCAAGTATCGGCCTTAAGCTCGCCTATAACTATGATATGACAGGCAACCCCCTGCTGCTGCTAAGTGCTGTTTCCGGATTGGCGGCAATTCAGTTTGTCTTTCTGGGTTTACTGAGCGAACTCTGCTCCCGCATCTATTTTCAGGTGCAGAACGTACAGACTTATGCTGTCCGCAAAACGACCAATTTTGAGACAGTTTCACTCGCCATTTCACCGGCCCCACTACTGGATCCTCGCTCACGCCGGGCGGCATGAGCGCGGGTGTCATTTCGACTCCATTACTGAATTTTTCTCATGGGCTCTCGGGCGGCATGTCAAAAAGTCATTGCTGCTCAAGGATTGAGACTTCGATAGGGCCGATTGGCGGCAGACAAGGATGATTGATTCCATGACGCACGAGAACACGACGAATTCGACAGAAACGACTCCAGCAGCTTCGCGGCTGCGGTTTCGCTGGATTCTGATTCTGGCAACGATCGTTGCCATGGGTGCTGGTGGCTGGGCTTATCGTCAGAATCATCGCTACAAGCATGTCGCGATTCACGATCCCGGAAAAGTGATTCGCTGCGCCTGGGTGGAGGCCGACGTGATGGCCGAACTCGTCCAGAAGCACCAGGTGAAGACGGTACTCAATCTTTGCCGCCCGGGAGAAATGGGCCCGGATCGCGCACGACAGGAGCGAATGGCTGTGGAAGCCGCCGGTGCCAAGCTGATTGAACTTTCACTTCCGGATATCGATGATCCTTCGAGCCCTCTGATTGCACCACATATCGCTGTCCTCAAGGATCCAGCGAACTACCCGCTGATTGTCCATTGCCAGCATGGATTCAATCGGACAGGCCGCGTGTTAACGATGTACGACGTAATGTTCCGTGGAAAAACCGGTGAAGAAGCTCTGTCGAAGATGCCTCTTTTCGGGCGTCACGACTACGCACCGCTCGAGCATGCTTTCGCTCGAAACTTTGATGTCTTCTATGCTGCCGAAAAGGCCAAAGAAGCCGCTGGTGAGAAACCCGACCAGTCCACGCCCTCTTTAACGACTGAACATGTCGAAACGGCAGTCCCTGCCATTGAGCAGACCAGCTTCCAGGAAGGAACCGGCCAACCATCGCGTTGATGAACGCCTGGCTGAAGATCGGTTGGACTTACGATTGACCAGTCCTTTCATGCGATGTTCGTCGTGTGTTGACATTGAGCATGCCAACCGAAGCGGTGTAAAGGGTCGTCGCAGGACACACGCAGGGCGCAGCTTCTTGTTGTCGTGGCGATGCACGACAATCCGGCCAAGAGCTGGCGGGGCTACCCGTCACAAATTTTGAAGGCCTGGCGCTGCACCAGGTTGTGAAAAAGCCAATTCAGAGCAAGAGGCATGGCACAAGAACCGCTGCAAAATTGTGCGGACTTGAATATGAGCCCAACAACCCGCTTGATAACCACGCCCTTTCACAAAGCTTACAGGGCGTGCCACCCAACGCCCGCTGGTTTTCCACAAGCTGACTAAACAAAGCAGGGGGATCGGTGACGAGCACCGATCCCCCTGCTTTGCTTGACAAAGATGAGCAGTAGGATTTGCAGAACTATGTGAGGCTCTTCTCCAACTGCATGTTCAGGCAGAGACCACGAATTTCGTTGTTGAGCACTTCAAAGCTGGCAGGTGTCCCGGCTTCGAGAGTGTTTTCTCCCTTGACCATCGATTCGTAGATCTTCGTGCGGCCTTCCACATCGTCGCTCTTCACAGTGAGCAATTCCTGCAGAATATAGGCAGCACCGTAGGCTTCCAGAGCCCACACTTCCATCTCACCAAACCGCTGACCACCAAAACGAGCCTTACCACCCAGCGGCTGCTGAGTAATCAAGGAGTAAGGGCCAGTAGCTCGGGCGTGAACTTTATCTTCGACCAGGTGATGCAGTTTGAGCATATAGATGTAGCCGACCGTGGTCTTCTGCTCGAATGGTTCACCTGTGCGGCCATCCAGCAACTGAGCCTTTCCGTCTTCCGGAAGACCAGCCTGCTTCAGCAGTTCGCGAATCGTTTCTTCAGCCGGTCCATCAAAGACAGGGCATTTCGCTCGGAAACCCAGCTTGGCTGCAGCCCAGCCCAGGTGAGTTTCGAGAATCTGCCCCACGTTCATACGGCTCGGCACACCCAGTGGGTTGAGAATGATGTCGACCGGTGTTCCATCGGCGAGGAATGGCATATCCTCAACAGGTAGCACCTTGGAAATCACCCCCTTGTTACCGTGACGACCGGCCATCTTGTCACCGACAGAGATCTGCCGTTTCTGAGCGACATAGACCTTCACCATCTGCAGCACACCGCTGGGCAACTCATCGCCACGCTTCATGGTGTTCAGCTTACGGTCACGATCATCAATCGCTTCTTCCACCGGGCCCCAGAATTCCTTGATGGCCTTCTTGCAATCGGCCTTCTTCTGAGGACTGCGGAGATCCATGGTTTCGAAACGATGCAGGAACGATTCGGCATAAGTGGCCAGGAACTTGGCATCATCGAGCTTGCCAAGATCACGGCCATCGTCGTCTTGCAGTTTCTTTTCCAGAGCTGTTTCAAAATGAGTGAGGAAGGTCTTGAAAGCAGCGGCAATCAAGTCATTTCCAGACTCTTCCACACGCTTCAGGTCCGTTTCGAACTTCTTACGTTCGGTTTCCGAGAGACTCATTCGACGAGAGAACTTCTCTGTATGAATGACGATCCCTTCCACACCACTGGGGACTTCCAGTGATTCGTTCTTAACGTCTTCGCCGGCCCGTCCGAAGATCGCATGCAGGAGCTTTTCTTCCGGTGTCAGTTCGGTTTTGGCTTTGGGCGAAACCTTACCCACGAGAATATCGCCTGGCTCAACGCGTGTACCGACATGGATCACGCCATCATCATCCAGATGACGCAGAGCCTTATCGCTCACGTTGGGAATGTCGCGGGTGAATTCTTCTCGACCGAGTTTGGTTTCGCGAACTTCAACATCGAATTCATCAATGTGAATCGACGTGTAAACGTCTTCTTTGACGAGACGTTCCGAAAGGATGATCGCGTCTTCGAAGTTAAAGCCTTCCCAGGACATGAACGCGACCAGCACGTTTCGTCCCAGTGCCAGCTCGCCATCGCCCACAGCGGCACTGTCAACAAGGATATCGCCCTTCTTGACTTTATCGCCGACTTTGACTGTCGGTGTCTGATTCAGACAGGTGCGCTCGTTAAGACCTGTGTACTTGCGAAGTGGTGTGCGCTTGCCATCGATTTCGATGCAATCACCATCGACATAAGTGACCTTACCTGACTTCTCGGCTCTCAAAACCATCCCGCTGTTCTGGGCGACCGGGCCTTCAAGACCCGTTCCCACCAGAGGTGGTTCCGCAATCAGCAGAGGAACACCCTGCCGCTGCATGTTTGAACCCATCAGTGCGCGGTTGGCATCGTCATGCTCAAGGAATGGAATCAAACCGGCTGAGACACCCACCATCTGGCAAGGTGCGACGTCGATGTAGTTCACCTGAGAAGCGGGTAGCCAGAGGAAATCGTTGTGGTGACGGCACATGACACGTTCATCACGCATCTTGTCGTCCTGCACCGGCGTATCAGCCGGGGCAATATAAACATGCGACTCTTCGTCGGCTCGCAGCCAGACGATTTCTTCTGTCACCTTCTTGTCAACCACTTTGCGATAAGGGGTGATGAGGAAACCGTAATCATCGACCTTGGCAAAAATGCTCAGGCTCGAAATCAGACCGATGTTAGTACCTTCGGGTGTTTCAATCGGGCAGATGCGGCCATAGTGCGAAATATGCACGTCGCGAACTTCAAAACCTGCCCGCTTGCGGTTCAAACCGCCCGGCCCAAGGGCACTGAGCCGGCGCTCGTGAGTCAACGTGGCCAGAGGATTGGTCTGATCCACCACCTGTGAGAGCTCGCCACGACCGAAGAAGAAATCAATCGCTGCCGAAACACTCTTCGGATTGATCAAAGAGCGTGGCGACATTTCTTCCACGTCTTTGAGGCTCATACGCTCCTGAACAGTGCGGCGGAGCTTCAGGAAGCCCTTGCGAAGTTCTTCCTGTGCGAGTTCGTCAATGGTTCTCAGGCGTCGATTGCCCAGGTTATCGATGTCATCGACATGGGCTGTCGCATCGCCCGTCCGCAACTTCATCACATACCGGATCGAGTTAATGATATCTTCGGGTCGAAGAGTCATCTCGGTATCAGGCACATCCTGATCAAACTTGCGGTTCACGCGGAAACGACCGACGCGACCAATCCGATATCGATTCACGTCAAAGAACTTTTCTTTGAAGAGCTCGATGGCCTTTTCCAACTGTGGTGGATTGCCTGGACGCAGACGCTGATAGATTCGGAGCAGCGCATCTTCATGGCTCGCTGTCGAATCCTCAATCAGACTGTCCATGATGATGGGATCATCCGATTTCTCGGCAACATCGACGGTCTTGATCCCCGATTCCTTGATCTCTTCAGCCAGTGGCTTCGTGATGACATGACAGGCTTCGCAAATGATCTCGCCCATCCGCTCGTGACCGGCTGGATAAACGATATCGTCCGCAGCGTGCTTGCCAGCGACATGCTCGACGAAGTGGCTGTCGCTGACCTTGAATGTCACCACATTGTGGAACAGCTTGACCAGGTCTTTCGTACGACCATAGGCAGGATCCATCGCCCGCAGGAAGGTCATCGCACTGAACTTGCCTGACTGATCGATACGGACATTCAGAGTATCCCGCTTGCCGATATTCAGCTCAATCCAGCTACCACGCTCGGGAATGACACGGCAGGAGAACGTCTTCTTTTCGCCGGGCTCGGCTGACATCACAAAGTCGACACCGGGAGACCGGTGCAACTGGCTGACGACAACACGCTCGGAACCGTTGATGATGAATTCGCCACCACCAATCATGATGGGCAAATCACCCAGGTAGACTTCTTCTTCCTGTGGCTGCTCCTTCATCAACCGCAGCCAGACGCGGAAAGGACGTCCGTAGGTCAAGCGAAGCTGGCGGCATTCAAGTGGTGTATAGCGCGGCTTGCCCAGTTCATACTTGATGTACTCCAGGCGATACTTCTGATCGTAGCTCTCGATGGGGAAGACTTCACGAAGAATCGCCTCCAGACCGTCATCGGCTCGCTCACGTGGCTCACTCTCCAGTTGCAGAAAGCGATGGTAAGAAGCTGTCTGGATTTGTGTGAGTTCAGAGATGGCAAACTCACCACGAATGGATCCAAAATGGCGAGTTTCATGAGTCTCAATCACACGCTGGGCGGGGTTGGGCATGCGAGCTTCCTGTGACAACTAAATCAATCAACGTGATACAAAACAGGCTTGTCGAACAGCATAAGTCTTTCTCATGCCATCATGTACGCAGACCTGGCACCATTCGATGCAGAACACACCAGTGATCTGCAGACTGAAGCCGAGAACAACGCAGCAACACCCTGTTCATTATTGCAAGCAAAAGAACTGCCGGAGATTTTCAAATCCACCATCCAACCGACTCATGGACGACTCTGCACGAGAGATCATGAGTCTGGAAGAGGTTCGCTTCCTCACCAAGTCAGCATAACGCGCGAGATTGATATCGCAACTCTGCAGCCATTACTCTGCAGCCATTACTCTGCAACCATTACTGTGCAGCCATTTCGACCACAGCCACTCAGTTGCCCGGCCACGGGAATGATTCAAGACTTTGCCTGAAAGAAACCCGGGAGAGATGCAGAACCAGCCAAATGAGAACGAAATTGCAGCGACAGCAGTTTGCTATCGCTGCAATTCGAAAACAATCGAAGGGTCGCACCGACAAATCTTTACAGCAGATTGCTGACAATTGATCGAAGCTCATTCAAAACGAGGGAGACCGCTTCTGTGCCGCCGACGAGAACTGTCACACGTGGGCAAGACGCCATCCAGCAAAACGAGAAGGCGGACAGATCACCCCCGTCTCAAAATTACTTAACTTCAGCAGTGGCACCAGAAGCTTCGAGTTCCTTCTTGAGCTTGTCGGCATCTTCCTTCGAGATGCCAGTCTTGACTGGCTTGGGAGCGCCTTCGACCAGGTCTTTGGCTTCCTTGAGACCGAGGCCAGTGGCTGTACGGACAACCTTGATGACGCTCAGCTTGTTATCGCCAAAGCCTGTCAGAATGACGTCGAACTCAGTCTTCTCTTCAACAGGAGCAGCAGCAGCGGCACCAGGGCCACCAGGGCCTGCCATGACAACAGCGCCGCCAGCCGGCTTAATGCCGTGAACCTGCTCAAGATAGTCAGCCAGAGCCTTCGCCTGGAGCAGAGTGAGAGCAACAATCTTGTCGCCCAGTTCAGTTGTTGCAGAATCAAAATCAGCCATTTGCCCGACCCTTTCGTAGATCGCACGAACTTATCAAAAATCACTCAAAATCCAGCGACTGGCAGAAGCATCCAGAGCACTGAGTTCGAGCCACCAATCTCTAAAACAGGATCGCATGCCATCGCAGGCGATCAGGAAACTACCAAACTATTCCGTCTTCTCGGCAATACTTTGCACCTGCCCAGCCAATGTGCCACCAGCACCCAGAAGAGCGCCAGCCAGATTTGCACCCGGCGACAGAATCAAACCCACCAGTTGACCCAAAACCTCTTTACGACCGGGGCTCTTACTGAGTTTCTCAACGTCAGAAGCTGAAAGTGCAGTCCCGCTGAGCGTGCCGCCCTTCACTGCAAGATTCTTGCAATCCTTGAGGGAGTCAACAATCTCGCGGGCCAGAGCCACCACATCTTCAGCACCCCACACAATGGTGGAAGGGCCTTTAAGCGAATCTGCCAGATCGATGCCAACCTCACGCAGTGCCGCCTTGGCAACTGAGTTACGCACGCCCAGAACGGAAATCTTCTTGGACTGCATCAGCAATCGCCACTTGTTGGCAGAGACTGCATCCACCTTGGAAGCATCCAGCACTAACAAATCACGATGTTCGCCGACCGCTGTGCGGATGTCGTCGATCATCATTTTTTTGACAACTTTACTCATGATCTCTCAATCGACTCCGAACCGTTGACTATTCATCGCATGACACAAAGAAAACCGTCAATCCACTGCCTGTCTATGACTGCCTATCTATGGGTGAGCAAAACAGCCCCACCTGCACTAGACTGCAGTCACATAGACGGCGGGAGTCATGCTGCCGACGATGACAATATTACGAATGTACTGGCCCTTGGAGGTCGCGGGCTTCAGCGAGCGAATGTACTTCAAAAACGCTTCGACGTTTTCAATGAGTTGCTGCTCGTTAAAGCTCATTTTGCCCACAACGCAATGGACGTTGCCGCCATCATCGACGCGGAACTCGACTTTACCAGCACGGTATTCTTTCACAGCGGCCGCCACGTCCGCTGTCACGGTTCCTGCTCGGGGAGAGGGCATCAAGCCGCGAGGACCGAGGACTCGGCCGAGGGGACCGACAACACCCATCATGTCGGGTGTGGCAATAGCGACGTCGAAGTCGACCCAGCCTTCTTTAATCTTGTCGGCCAGTTCTTTGCCACCCACAAACTCAGCACCAGCCTCCTGGGCAATCTTGACGTTGTCGCCCTGAGCAAAGACCAGGACTCGTTTCGACTTACCAATCCCGTGAGGGAAGACGATCGAGCCGCGGACGATCTGATCGGCTTGCCGAGGATCAACACCCAGGCGGACAGAGATTGTGACTGTCTGGTCAAACTTGCAGGGCTTCACACCCTTGGGCAACTTCGACTCCATCCCCTTGAGAGATGTCACCGCTGCGGGAAGATCAACCACACCAATTTTTCCGGCGATTTCGCCGAGATGCTTCATTCGCTTAGAAACAGTCGCCATCATTCATCCTTAATCGCTCCCCAGTCGCAAGACGCAACTGAGTCGAACGCGAAAGAGAACCAAACTAATCCAGAACTTCGAGACCAACACTGCGAGCAGTACCGGCGATAATCCGGACTGCAGCGTCCAGACTGGCGGCATTCAAATCGGCCATCTTTGTCTTGGCAATCTCAGCCAACTGAGCCTTGGTCACAGAACCGACCTTTTCGGATCGATGCTTACTGGCACCCTTGGCAATGGCCGCAGCCTGCTTCAGCAGCACAGAGGCTGGCGGACTCTTCAATTCAAACTTGAAGGTACGATCTTCAAAAATCGTAATCACAACCGGAACGATCATCCCGTTCAGGTCTTTGGTGCGATCATTGAATTGAGTCACGAACTGACCAAGATTCACACCGTGAGGCCCGAGTGCAGTACCCACAGGAGGAGCAGGCGTAGCCTTCCCCCCAGGGATCTGAACCTTCACCTGAGCCTTAATCTTCGCTTCTTTCTTGGCCATATCTATTCAGCTTCAACAAGGATTGCAGATCTATTACCTGGAGCGAGTTAACAACCAGCAGCGGAAACTAGGGCCTTTCAGCCTGCCAATATTCCAGCTCAACGGGTGTTGACCGTCCAAAAATTTCCACCAGTACGTTAATCTTGCCGTTTGCTTCGTCAATCGAATCAATCGGGCCTTCAAAACCTTCGAAGGTCCCCTCCTTGATTTTGACAATATCACCGACAGCAAACTCAATCTTCATGGCAGGAGCCGCAGATTCCTGTTTCTGCTCCTGCTTCTGCAGCATACGAGCAATCTCGTGATCCTGCATAGGTGTCGGTTTACCGGCAGAACCGGTGAAATCACCAACACCACCCGTCGTCCTCACAATGTACCAGGTATCATCATTCAGAATCATCTGAACCATGAGGTACCCGGGATACAGCTTGTGCTCGACAACTTTCTTCTTGCCGTTTTTATTCTCAACCACTTTCTCAGTGGGAATCAGAATCTCACCAAAAAACTGCTCGAGGCCTTCCTGCCGAATTCGCCTCAGGAGGTTATCACGAATTGATTTCTCACGATTGCTCGTAATCTTCAAAACGTACCAATGCATGGCGTTTTCGGTCGAAGCAACCTCTGAGCTGCCGGAGGAAGCACCCCCAGCGACTCCTTCTGTCGCTTTCCCATCTACCGCCATGACGACTCCTCTCGACAAATTGATCGCAAAACACTTTTTACCAGCCAGATGGATCACCAGCCAGGAATGGCCGTTCTGCGCGAAGCAGGCATCATGACAGCAGCTATGACATTTTGCAACTCAGCAGAGCCCGGCCCATTTCGCTGAGTCTGGAGGGCTGTCCCCTCCATCACCAATACCAGCAGTTCCGGATGATGCCCGTCGCCTAACCGTAAATCTGCAACACACCAATCAAGCCCAAGACCCATTGCCAGAAAAGATCAAACCCGAACAGAACCAGACTCAAAGAAATTGTCACAAAGAGAACAACTCCTGTCGCCTTCATGAGTTCAGGCCGTTCCGGCCAGGTGACGCGGCTCATTTCTGATTCAACTTCAATCAGGAAATCCGCAAAGACAGGGTAGTGCACAAGCCTCCACGCACACCAGCTTCCAAGCACTGCCATCACTGTAGGAACCGCAATTCGAATAGGATTCGAAAAGTTAGAGATCGCCGGAAAGGCCGCAGCCAACTGAGCCACAAGATCGTCAAAGACTCGTACAGAAAATGTCCATGAACCCAGGAGGACCGCAAGAATCATGGCAGCGGCCGTCAGGTAACGAACAAGTCGTCCCTGATTCTTCTTATAAAGGCCAGGAGAGATGATCGATTGCCAGATTGTGGCTTGGGCAGTGCTTGCCATATACATCCATTAACCTGCCTGATGGATACCCAACTCAGTGTTGAACATTCATCAAGACTTGACGTCATCGAAAACAACTACAATCAAATCGAAATCTACAGGCGGGTGCCGCTGCAAAACATCTCACAACACCCTGCACGACAAGACAATCGGAGCTGACGTGACAGAAGGTTGTGAGCTGTAAATCTCACGGTGAGCGAGACTCACTGGGGCGAGACTTGCCGATAACGAACCTCGCCGTGAACGAATCTCACCGCAAACACGGGCGGAGGGACTCGAACCCCCAACCTGCGGATTTGGAATCCGCTGCTCTGCCAATTGAGCTACACCCGTAAGCCGCAAGGCATGACTCGATTCATGGCCACACCAATCAGGCCTCGAAGCCGAGAAACTACTTCTTACGAGACTCTTTATGAAGAGTATGTTTTCGCAGCTTCGGGCAATACTTCATCAGTTCCAGTCGTTCCGTACCACGTGTCTCTTTGGAGACGCGGTAATTCCTCTGACCTGATTCTGTACATTCGAGCCAAACGAATTCGCGAGCCATAATTGCCTCTCTCCAACAGCACCACAGGCAAAAGGCCGTGGCAGCCAGAGTTTACTCAAAAATCAGAGATCTGTTGAAAACAACCCCGCGGCTTATCAAAAAGCCGCGGGGAAACCACTCCATCAATGGCATGGCACACTCATCTCATGGAGACGAGAGCCATCCTGATCAACTAGGCGAGGATCTTTGTCACCACGCCTGAACCAACCGTCTTGCCACCTTCACGGATAGCAAAACGAACGTTTTCAGTCATGGCGATAGGCTTGAGGAGTTCGACTTCCATCTTGACGTTGTCGCCGGGCATACACATTTCTGCACCGCCGAGGAGCTTGGCACCGCCGGTGACGTCTGTAGTACGGAAGTAGAACTGTGGCTTATAACCATTGAAGAACGGTGTATGACGACCACCTTCTTCTTTGCTCAGCACGTAAACCTGGCACTCGAACTTGGTGTGCGGCTGAATTGAGCCTGGCTTGGCCAGCACCTGACCACGCTGCACGTCTTCCTTCTTGATACCGCGGATGAGCACACCCACGTTATCGCCAGCACGACCTTCATCGAGAGTCTTCTGGAACATTTCGACGCCGGTACAAACCGATTCGATGGTGTCCTTCAGACCGATAATCTGAACCTTGTCACCCACCTTGAGGATGCCCTGCTCGATACGGCCGGTCACCACGGTACCGCGACCTTCGATTGAGAACACGTCTTCGATCGACATGAGCATGGGCTTGTCGACAGCACGTTCTGGTTCAGGAACGTTGGCATCGAGTGCGTCCATCAGGTCGCCGATGCACTTGTTGAACTTAGGATCGGCTGGATTATCGAGAGCACCCTTGGCGTTGCCACGAACGATGGTGATGTCATCGCCAGGGAAATCGTACTTCGAGAGGAGTTCACGAACTTCCATCTCGACGAGTTCGAGAAGTTCTTCGTCGTCAACAAGATCGCACTTGTTGAGGAAGACCACGAGGGCTGGGACGTCCACCTGACGGGCGAGCAGAATGTGCTCGCGAGTCTGTGGCATCGGGCCGTCAGCAGCGGAAACCACGAGAATAGCGCCGTCCATCTGAGCGGCACCGGTAATCATGTTCTTGATGTAGTCAGCGTGGCCTGGGCAATCGATGTGAGCGTAGTGACGAGTGGCTGTTTCGTATTCAACGTGCGAAACGGCAATCGTCACAGTCTTGGTTTCGTCGCGAACGGTACCACCCTTGGCGATATCCGAATAGCTCTTGAACTTGGCCAGACCCTTGGCAGTCTGCACAGCCAGAATTGCGGCAGTGGTCGTGGTCTTGCCATGGTCAATGTGACCAATCGTTCCAACGTTGACGTGGGGCTTTGTCCGCTGAAAAACTTCCTTCGCCATTTCTCCGAAACCTTCTTTGTTGCTGTTTGTCGACCAGCGGAACTTTCCGCCCGTGTATCAAATTGGGACGACAGAACGAGAGGACGACAATCCCATGGGCACCACGACGGCACCCACGCCAAATACGTGGACCCAAACACTCAGTTGATGCTGGCAGAAAACAAACTGCCAACACCGAGACAAAAACACTTCGTGTAAAGACTGGCAACTTTGCCAGAATCTCGCCACCAAAAGCTACCGGTGGGATTCGAACCCACGACCTCGTCCTTACCAAGGACGCACTCTACCGACTGAGCTACGGCAGCGAGATCAACTTCAAATCACCGACAACTTCCCTACGAGGCTGTAGACGATGACCCGAATTTTCCGCAATGTCAACCGACACGACCTGCACAGCCTCGAAACCTGAGAGCCCTTTTAAAAGAAACCCCAGAAAGCTGCACAAATGTGACAATTTCACACAGAGAGCGGGTGAAGGGAATCGAACCCTCACCACCAGCTTGGAAGGCTGGAGCTCTACCATTGAGCTACACCCGCAATTGCTTCGAAAAGCGATCAACACACAAACATTGGCGGAAACAGGATTCGAACCTGTGAAGGCATAGCCACCAGATTTACAGTCTGGCCCCTTTGACCGCTCGGGAACTCCGCCGTCAGAAACTCATTAAAGCTGGCGGAGGGATTCGAACCCACAACCTCCTGTTTACAAAACAGGAGCTCTACCGTTGAGCTACACCAGCCTGAACTGACTCCTCCAGATGGATGACAAAAAACTCGTCACCCTAAAGCAAGCCACACAATTGACACGCCAGCCACGGGCCAGTTCACCAACTGTGGAGCTTCTTTCCTGAGAAAATCGATTTGGATGAAAAGTATAGCAACCCCTACCGACCCTGCAAGGTTGGCGGACTTTCCAGAAAATGAACGCAACCAATTACCCAGAAATGCTTTACAGTTTATTACCCGCAGTGACATTTCGGTTTTGATGCTGAGAAACCCCTTGACGCCGCAACTTTCGCCAGTTTTTCCGATCGGCAGTGGCTTTCCTGCCTCGTCAGATTGAGACGTTTCGTTGATGGCATGCACGACTTCACGGAAATCTGATAGTCAAGACTGAGTTGCTCGAACTACTCGAGGAATTGCTCCCCAAAAGGGCAGCTTTTGCGAAAGTTCGGGAGATCAATCCCCGCCTGAACTCAACTGGCTATAGCCACTATGAATTCGCTACCTGAGAAAACGGACTCGATCAAAGTCTGGGAGGCGGAGCAGCCACTCTTGATCACCAATCTTCAGGCGACCGGGTTGTGAAGGCAAATGGACCAGAAAGGGCTTTCCAACGAGCAGTTTGCGATGAACACCCGGCTTCTCCCACTGTCGGCTGTCGTGCGAAACCGGGCTGTTATCACCCAGGACGAAGTATTCTTCAGGCCCCAGTGGATAGGGGCGATTGACCGCATGGCGACTTCTTTGAAACGTGTAGAAGACATCCCGAAAGAGCGTAGGATTGGAAATTCGCACTGTTCCACTGAGTGCACCAAATCGAACAGGTGAGCGAGGTGACTCGGCACCCGGAGGAACAGCCGAAATGGGCCACGCGGGAAAGACTTCGTGCCCATCAATCGCCAGGGCTACTTGCCGGTCAATCATGGACGCTTCGATCCGGACACTCTGCCCGCGTTCTGGAGGAGACCAGGGGCCCACTCGCAGTGGTCGATCCGTTCCCTCCAGGAATAGCCGGACCGATTCGCGCTGGCTGTCAAAATCCAGTGTGTATCGTTCGAGGCCGTCCGTCAGTTGAATGAAGAAGCGTCCTTGATCCTGCGGCAACGAGAGTTCACCAACAAAGGCAATATCGCGGACAGAATTTGGTTCCATGGAGTTGGCGGCGAGGTTGTAGCCGTAACTATCCGTGATCGGAGCCAGGTGAGAGGCGGCCTTCAATTTGTTGATCGCCTGCAGAAAGACGAGGTTCTGCGAGTTTGTCTTTAAAAAAGACACGACATCATCGGGGAGAACACCAAAGCTGGAGAGTTTTTTAGTTTTCGAGTCGTATTTCAAACCCGACGGGGGAAGAGTGGCCAGTTGAAGATCGCTCGGCCACTCTTCGAGAGTGACCGTGGTGATATGAGTTCCACCAGAACGCACCCAGTGCTGGTACTCGATCCAGGAAATGGAGGATTCTGCAGCCACAGCCGTCTGGCCAGCAGGTTGGGATGTTGTGTTTTGTTCAGAATCAGAACTTATCGCAGGGAGAGCCTCGGTAGCGCCGCCTGCTGTCTGTTCTCGAAAGAGAAACGTGGTGGGCGAACTTCTCCAGCCACGAAGGTTGGAAGTCGGCTCCAGCCAGCCATCAGTGCTGACCCAGCGATCCTGAAAGCTGGTATCGTGAGTGGGACGATGTTCCTGATGATAGACAGGAATCCACATTGTCCGCTGCACAGCGAGTGGTTTACGGGCAATTTCGCCGTTGATCCAGAGATCGCCATTTCGGATCGAAACGGCTTCGCCGGGCAGACCAACAATCCGTTTAACATACGCTTCCGTAGGCAGATTCGGGTTACGAAATACCGCAATCTCCCATCTTTGGGGAGAGCTCCACAAATAAGCCTGTTTGTTGACCAGTAACTGATCTCCATGATTTCTCGGTACATGGCTGAGATCGATCCCCTGCTGGCTGCAATTGGGGCAGATCGATTGTTCCACCTCAAACTCGGATGAACTGGCTGCCAGGTGATTGGCCGATTCATCCCAGGCAGTTCCATAGGCAAACAGCTCACCGCATTTGGGGCAGGCCACCCGTTTATGAAAGCCAAGCAATGTCGGGGCCATCGACCCCGTGGAGATCATAAAGCCTTCAGCCACGAAGGTTCGAAACAGCAATACGGCCAATAACAAAGCCACTACACACTCAACGGTGGTACGCAACGGCCCGTGGCCGAAGGTCGTGACCATCGGTTGAGGCGATCGGCGGTTGCGATCATGCGTTGAAGTTTGGAACATGAAGTCGAGGCCGAAACGAGTTCAATCCACCGCGTGTCAAAATCAAGGTCGGATCGCTGGTAAAACCATTGGCCCCACACAGTGTACGAATCAGGCTGGTTGGCGAAAAGATCGACAGACGGGAGTCTCCCTGTGATCTCTGAAATGTGGCAAAAAGCGATGCATCGATTTCTGCTGGCCAGTTGTGCGGTGATTCTCATGGGCCAGCGGTGGGTGATCGCGGAAGATCACTCCTCTTCTGTGCCAACGGCTTCTGTACCAACCACACGAGTTTGGCCACGAGCACTGACTGAGTTTACGCCTCTTTCCACTGCACCCATCTTGACTGGTCGCGGTTTACCGACATCGCAAGAACTGACCAGCCAGGAAAAACCGGCCTGGGATGCACGAATTCGCGAACGAGGGGATATCCTGCGGCTCTCACCTGACGACTGGCGATTGTATTACACAGGCTACGACGGTAGCAAAACCGGCATTCGACAGTTGGGATTGGCACATTCCAAAGATGGTTTGCGATTTGAACGGAGTCAGCCTGAGCCACTGATTCCCGGCCGCTGGGTGGAAGATGTTTGTGTTCGTATGCACAAGAGCCAGAAAAATAGATCCGCTGTACCCCTCCTGATGTTCGCGGAAGGGGAAGGGGATCAGATGCAGTGGTTTCGATCACAAAATGGAATCGAGTGGTCGCATCAGGGACAAGTTGACATCCGCAAGACGTCGGGTGAACCGATTGAGCCGGGCCCTTATGGGACACCGACACTGTGGATTGAAGATGATCAATGGCACCTGTTCTACGAGCGGCGTGATCTGGGGATCTGGCACGCCACGTCTGCCGATGGCAAAGTCTGGCAACTGGTACAGGACGACCCGGTGATGGTTTGTGGGCCCCAGGATTTTGATCGCCTGCAGATTGCTGCAAATCAGGTGTTTCGTCATGGAGGGATGTACTACATGGTGTTTCACGGCTCGGGAGATGCCACAACACCTCGTCGCTGGGCGACGAGTCTGGCGCGCTCAACCGATTTGCACCATTGGGAAAAGTTTCCAGGCGGGCCACTCAGGCCGATCGAAGAGAATAAGTCGAGCGGAATCATCGTTCATGATGGCTTGCGCTATCGCCTTTACACCATGCACGATCAGGTGATTGTGCATGTGGGGCCAATGACTTCCGATTGAGCTTTTTACTGCCAGCGGAGACGATCCAGATCTTGTGCAGCAGCGGTCATCGATGCGGCTTTACTCTCATTGCCCAGCACAATCAGATCATGTCGGCGTAGAAACCTGGGCATGCGGTGCAGAATCGTGATCTCCTGTGGAAGCGCATCGACAATGTCTTCCATGCGATCCGCCCGGGTAATCAGATAACCTTCGGGAGCCTCATGGAAGAACTTTGTAATGTCTTTGGGAGAATCGAGCCTTTCGATGCGTTGTGCCGCATAAAAGACGACATTGGGGGCTGAATAATTGTGTGTCGCGATCCGCACCGGGCGTCCGTTGGCTTCATGCCGGATCAGTTTGGCCAATTGGGGAGAATCCTGGTAGCGGCTGATGCGTGGGGCAGCGACGCCCATCATGCCCAAAGAAAGTAGCAGTGCCGAAGCACAGCAGATTGCCACGGCTCGATGCCTCAATGCCTTTTGAGCAGCACTGAATGCGAGGACTCCACCGACCAGAGGAATGACCCCCAGACTGGCCAGCCAGACTTCATTCGGCAGATAAACACTCGTGGCGTAGATCAGGGCTGGAATCGCGACGATGCCAACCACCGAAAGGAGTCGACAGGCATTGCGAAATCCCAGCGAACGGATGTGAGACGCTTCCTGCATCCATTCGGAAAGGTAATTGGCCACGAGTAAGGCGAGGGCCGGATAACTGGGCAGGACATAGTTGGGCAGCTTTGTGCTGGCCAGCGAAAAGAAACCAATCCAGACCATGGCCCATGTGGCGACAAAGGTGACTGCCGCACGGTCATTTGAAGGTTTTCGCACCTGCCGGGTCATCTGCCAGATCCCTGCTGGCAGAAAAATCGACCAGGGGAAGAAGCCGAGAGCAATCACAGGAATGTAGTAGATGATGGGGCCGGAGTGATTCTCCATCGGCCGCATGAAGCGATCGACATTGTGCCCGCCAAGAAAACCAGCGAGCCATGCTCCTTGAGTCGCAAACCCGACGGCAATGTA
Organism: Planctopirus hydrillae; assembly: GCF_001707835.1. Taxonomy (GTDB): domain Bacteria; phylum Planctomycetota; class Planctomycetia; order Planctomycetales; family Planctomycetaceae; genus Planctopirus; species Planctopirus hydrillae. The sequence continues at coordinate 81,225 of NZ_LYDR01000110.1, read as the reverse complement.
CCAAGGCAAGGCCACGAGCGCCGTGATCAAAGTTCCCTGAAAGACTCGCATCTCGCGGAGTGCCTCCCAGAAGGCACGGGGATGGTACAATTCCCATGTCATGAGGAATGTCCGGCTCAACCAATGCTGTCTGGCATCGATGACGCTGTTTCCGCACTCAGTGCGGTCTCGATACCTTTGCAACAAGAGGAACTGCCCCCAGATCGCCATGGGGAGCAGAAAACCAATCGGGCCTTTGGCAAGAATTGCTAAACCCATACTGGCATAGATGCTGGCGAACTCCCATGTCGACTGAGGAACGTATTCACCCCACAATCTTTGAGCCACCATATTTCCATCACTATCGGGCTGGCCGAATTTTCCGCCATGACGACGGGCGACGGCAGTGACATAAGCGGTCATCGTCAGAAGAATGCAGAAGATTAACGTCGCATCAGGGGTGACTGATCGACCAACGGCGGCGAACATCAGGCTTGTGCCGAGAATCAAACCTGCCAAGAGACCAGTTTCGGATCTGAAGAGCGATTTCCCCAACTGCCAGACAAGCAGGACACTTCCGACCGACAAGATGGAGGAATGCAGCCGGGCAGTGAGTTCGGAAACTCCAAAGAGGTGAAACGAAGTCAGCATCAACCAATAGATGAGAATTGGTTTGTCAGTGCGGAGATCCTCGTTGAACGTAGGGACCAGCCAGTCGCCGCGAACATACATTTCCCGACCGCACTCAGCATTTTTGGGCTCATCTTCATCAAAGAGCCAGGGACTTCCCAGGCCGGTGAAGAAGACCAGCCCCACGGCCAGCAAAAGACCCCATCGTTGTCGAGTTGTCAGCATCATCAGGCAGAATCCATTCCGCATGAACTCAATTCATGATTTTCGGAAGTCTCGCTCGCTGCTCACCAATGGTGTGCAGCCAGGAAGCGACTCCCAGTATTGGCGCAGTCCTCTTACATGGGGATTCTACGCCACGAGGACTGTAGCTTTAGAAGGGCTTGGGGAGCAACGGGAGTTTATCGATGACACCCGGGTGTCTGATTCTTCACCTGTAGTTCCCTGCAGAATCTGCCGTTAAATCGACTCAAGTTCGTCTTGATTCACTTGAATAGATGGCATACACCTTGTGGAACTATCGAGAATGCTCGTCGGGCTGGTCAGGGTCTCGCACCTTGAAAAGCATCACAGGCAATCTTGATACGTGCCTGTTTTCTTCCCGCCACCTACTCCTGCCCTTGCCCCAATTCTCATTACCTGTGAACCGTGAACTCGCCTGTATTCAGCTTCTGATACCAGTAGCGATCACTCCCTGCCTGAATCTGCTTTCTCTCCACGCTGTTTCTCTCTCCACACTGTTTCTTTCTCACCTCACTGCTGCCCATTCCTGCCCGCTGCAGCGAACTCCGGAGTTCTCCGATGCCTGTTCGTCTCGTCAACATTCGTCGTTTTGCCTGTGCTGCCAGTCTGGCCTGGGCAATTGGATCTACTGTTGGTTGTGCCCCCATGAGTGGCTGGGTGATGAACAGTTCTGGTGCGGCGTACTACCAGCGCGGTGAGTTTGAAATGGCTCGCAACGAGTTTGCGAGAGCCGTCTATGATGATCCGCTCAACCCTGACTATCGTTTCAATCTGGCTGTGGCCCAATCGCGACTTGGACAAGTGGCGGAGGCAGAACAGATTCTGCAGCACAACTTGACCATTGATCCATCGCACGAACCGACTTACGCAGCCCTCTCACGACTGATGATCGACACAGGACGCTCTTCCGAAGCTGTCGGAGTGATGCAGACCTGGGTGGGTTCACAGCCTTACAATCCTGATGCTTATGTCGGCCTGGCCTCGGCTCAACAGAAGACCGGTGATCTGAGTGCTGCTCAGCAGACATTACAGCAGGCACTGCGAGTCCAGCCCAACGAGCCCAAAGTCCTCGCACAACTGGGCGAGATCCATCAGGCTCAGGGGAATATGGCCATGGCCAGCCAGATGTATCAGCAGTCATTGGCTGCCAATGTGCATCAGCCGGAAGTGCAGGCGAAACTCATGGCGACAGCCAACCAGGCTCATCCAGGAAGTATGCCCGCAGCACAGTTGGCACAGTCGATGCCCAAAGTCCCTTCAGTTCTGCAGCCAATCGCATCCGGCCAGAAAACTCCTGTCTCTCCGACTGCTGCTCCAACTTCAATTGCCCGGCGGGCCCCGCAAAATGCCCATCAGGCTGTCCAGCAGCATGCCCAGAACCAACCTGCCATCAATCAGGTGGCTCAGCATCGACCAGCATTGCAGCCCATTCCGGCTCGACAGCCGACACCGATTGCAGCTTCACCTGCTGTGAATGCACCCGCTCCATTCGCCATGGCCAGCCAGGTTTCGGCGATGCCACAAGGGAATATGGTGCAGTGGCAGGCACCTGCACAGGCACCAACGCAGGTCCCGGGATATCGGTATGTGATTCTACAACAGCCAGTCGCCTTCATGGTGCCGCAGGGACAGATGACCCAGCGGCATCAGGTTTCCTATCAGCCGGTGATGTCACAGCCAGCGGGAGTTCAGCCCGCCATGCTCCCACAGGCTGTTGTGACTCAGGCACAGCCGGTTCAGACTCAGCCGATGCAGGTGGTTTATCAGTGGCCTCAAAGTTATGGAGTACCAGCCAATGGCATGACGGCGATGGTCATCCCACAAGCTGCGCCGAATACTCAGGCCATGATGTCACCGGCGACACAGAATTTCGCAACACAGAACCATGCCACGACATTTACGCCGCCATTGTACCAGCAACAACCAGCGGCTGTTCGTTCGCCCATGGTCAGTTCAGTGCCAAATCCCGGAACATCGGAAACGATCTTCCCTGTCAGCTATCATCCATTGCCGATGATGAATGCCACCAGTCGTAAAGAAGTTTCGCCTGTAGAAACGTTAGCACCAGCTCAGGTTCCAGCCTTTACACCTCCCCCGCAGGAACCAACCGTGGTGAGTGCATCGCACACGACGACTGCTCCCGCGACAACATCCAACCGCAGTGGCACGCCAATTCAGGTACTTTCGACACCCACGGAAACGCTGGTGTTGCCGGGAGTGATCCAACCGCCCTCGTCACCGGCTACAAATCTCGAAACCTCAGCGACAAATATGCATGTTCCACCGGCTCCCACCAGAACTGGCCAGCCAGTCGTTGCGGCACCGCCAACATCGCTGGTCTCTCAGACCACAACGGAATTGCCGCCAGGCTTCTAACCCGGTGCTGTTCCCGATAAGCTTTTCCAACGACAACCATTCAATTGTAGACCACCGAATACCGCTTCGGTGGTCTACTCGCTTTCTATGAAATGTCTTTGGAGAATCAGGTTTGCCGGGAAACGACTTGCCCAAATTGACAGTTTCGCAGCTCTCGGATTGTCTCCGGGAAATCGTGGAAATGGCATTTCCGCGAGTAATCGTCACTGGAGAGATCTCAGGGTTAACCCGAGCCAGTTCCGGGCATGTTTACTTCACACTCAAGGATGAAGCCTCGCAGATCAAGGCGGTGATGTGGCGATCATCGGCCATCAAGTTGAAGTTCGACCTCCGCGACGGTTTAGCCGTCGAAGCGATTGGAGGTGTCGAAGTCTATGCACCACGTGGGCAATACCAGTTAATGGTAGAACGGCTGACGCCTCAGGGGATTGGGCCCCTTGAACTGGCATTTCGTCAATTGCATGCCAAGCTCGCGGCGGAAGGTTTGTTCGATGTGGCAAGGAAGCGGCCACTGCCTCGCTTCCCCAAGCGGATTGCCGTGATCACCAGTCCTGCCGGTGCGGCAGTGCATGACATTCTGCAGATTCTTCTCAGACGCTGGCCCGGCGTAAATGTGGTTGTTGTTCCAGTCCCTGTGCAGGGGTCAGAGGCTGCCCCAAAAATTGCAGCGGCTTTAGGAATGGTCCACCGACTGCCGGATGTGGATGTCGTGATCTGCGGTCGCGGTGGAGGAAGCCTGGAAGACCTCTGGGCCTTTAATGAAGAGCTTGTGGCCAGGGCCATTGCACAATGCCGGATTCCTGTGATCAGTGCCGTGGGGCATGAAACCGATGTGACGATTGCCGATCTGGTGGCCGATCAACGGGCATTAACTCCCAGTGAAGCTGCCGAGCGTGTCATTCCGGTTAAGGCAGAGTGGGTTCAGCATCTCGATCAGCTCCGTGATCGGCTCTGTTCCTCGCTGGTCGGATTAACAAACAGTCGTCGCAAAGAACTTGAGCAACTGAAGAAGCGAAGAGCCCTGGCAAAGCCACTGGAGCAGATCCATCGCTTCTCGCGGGAGTTGGATGATCTCGAGGCTCGTCTTAAACAAGGCTGGAAGAGAAAACTGGCCAGTCTGAGTGCAGAACTGGAGAGTGCTGGTCGGGCACTCCAGGCATTGAGTCCACTGGCAGTGCTGGAACGTGGCTTTTCGATCAGCAAAAGAGTACCCGGTGGTGACCTGATTCAATCCGTCAATCAAGTGCAAGTGGGCGATCGATTGGCGACTCTCGTGGCCGATGGACAGATTCTCAGCCAGGTTCTGCAGGTTGATGCGGACGATGATCAGTAAAATTCTGCTCCAGGCGAATCGCAGGATTGCTTCCAAAACGAACGATTGCTCCCGATGACGCGTTGATTCCGTCAGTATCGATTGTGATCGAGGAATTGATTGCAGGATGCACTTGTGGAAGCCACCCGCAGCGAAACCAAAGAAATTGTGGCTGCGAAGATCCTCGCATGATCTTGTCGGATCGCGGACTCGCGAGGTCTGTCTCTGGCGAGATTTTCGTCACGAGCCATCAGTGATGCCGGGAGTTGAAGATAGTTCTCAAGCTGTCCCGAGTTCTCGTTGGACTGAGTGGAAATCCTGACCTACGGTTGCCACGCAGGCCCAGCCTGTTGCCGTTTTGCCACAAGCGACTCATCAGTTCTGGCACGGCACCCTGCGGCTCAGAATGCGATAAGGCAGCACTGTGTCCAATAGTTCACAATCCTCAACTCGACTACTCCAGCTCATGAGGGGCGACCTGCCTGCACTCGATGCCAGGCTCAATGCCCTCTCGGCCGAGTTCGATATTCCCTCGGAAGAGGGGACAGATCGAAATACGAAGCTCTGTCAACAGCTTTCGGGCATCGATCCTCACTCGACGAGAGAAGGATCGAAATCTCACAAATCGACTCAGGGTTCAGCTTCTCGCAGTTCTGCTTTACAGGGTTCAACGACCCACAGTCCAACAACTCAGGCGCACGAACTGGAAGCACAGACTTCTTCGAGCACATCGCCTGGCAAGCCACCCCACCGGCGGATTTTTCAGGCCCATTACTCGGTTCTTTTGCCGCTGATTATCCCGGTGGCTGTCTTTGGCCAGACCGCAGTTCTGCTCTGTATTCTACTGTTTGGCACGCCCATCAGTTCTTTGATTGTCTTTTTGTTCTGTCTGGGTGGTGTGCTGATCAGCGCCATGATTGCCGCCCGCTACGAAGCCGATGCCGCCAGGAGGCTTGGTCAACCCGAGAATCGCACACAATTGACAGCAGATCTGGTGCTGTTTCGAAACATTATCTCGGAAGCCAACCATCTCTTACAGCAGGCTGAAAAACGAACGGCAGAAGCAGTGCATGCCCGAGCGACTGTCGAAGCGCGATTCAAAGTGCAGAAACGTCACGTCCGCCGTCTGGAAATGGCTCTGGATGATATGGAACAACCAGTGGTCGTGACCGATGTGAATGGACATGCGCTGTACCAGAACGAATCTGCGAGAAGTCTTTATAAACAGATCAGCCAGAAACTTGCACGGGAAGTTCAAGAACAGACGGGGCTGATTGACATTCTCGAAGGGATGAAGCCGCTGCTGCAGGAGACTTTGACGCGGCGAGTGGCGAGTGATCGTCGAACAGCCGATGTTCCCTGTCTGGCCACGACGTACCGAATTCATGCGCATACTCTCAAAGAGAACGAAAACGCCCTGCTGGGGGCTGCACTGGTGCTGCAGGATATCGGGAAAGAAGTGCAGGATCGCAGCCGACATGCGGAGTTTGTTTCTTCGGTCTGCCACGAATTCAAGACACCCATGTCGAGCATCAAGGCTTATGCCGAGCTTTTGCGCGATGGCGAGATTGATGAAGCTGAAGAACAGCAGAAGATTCTGGTATTTATCGATGAACAGGTCGATCGCCTGAGCCGGCTGGTCGACAACATGCTGAATCTGGCACGGATTGAAAGTGGTGTGATTCGAGTTCAGCGGAAAGATGTCGAAATCAACCGCTTGCTCAAGAGCGCGCTCGATGTGGTGACTCCTCAGGCTGCCGCTAAATCGCAGACGGTCGAATCGTTACTGAGTGATCTTTATATCCCCGCCCATGTCGATGAAGACCTCTTCAGCCAGGCAGTCGTGAACCTGTTATCGAACGCTGTGAAGTACACCCCAGCCGGCGGGAAGATTTCCCTCAAAAGCCGACTGGAAGAAGATCGTGTCCTGATTGAAGTCCGGGATACCGGCATGGGGATTCCTGCGGCCAGCCTGCCTCGACTCTTTGAGCGTTTTTATCGAGTCCCGGAGAATATGAAAGCTGCTGCGGGAACCGGGTTAGGTCTGGCACTTGTGAAATACATCATCTCCAGCATTCACGACGGATCCATCAGCGTCTCTTCCAGACAAGGTGAAGGAAGCTGCTTTACGATCAGCATACCGGCTGGTCATCGCATTCGAAAAACACATCGTGTTAACGACCACGTCCTGCTCGATAACTGAAGAAGCACTGCCATCCGAAGCACTGTCATCTCGACTGCGATACTGACTACTGCGAATTGGGAAGATCATGAATTACCGTGTCCTGTTATGTGATGACGAACCGCATGTGCTGTTGCCTTTGTCACTCAAGTTCCGCAAATCGGGGTTTGATGTGCAGATGGCAGAACATGGCGGGATTGCCTGGTCAAAAATTCTGGAAGAACAGCCCGATGTGGTGATCACGGATTGCAATATGCCGCATATGAGTGGCCTGCAACTTATTGAAAAGATCCGCAGTTGCGAGGCAACACGGCATCTGCCAGCCATTCTGCTGACCGCTAAAGGCTACGAAATGGACGAAGCAGAACTTCAGGAGCGGCTGGGAGTCTCGGCACTGGTCGTTAAACCCTTCAGCCCGAAAGAAGTTGTGCAGACAGCGATCCGATTATTGAATCCCGGTGGACACGATTCGGTCGAGATTACAGATCTGACCAATCACTTCCGGCCATAACCTGCCTGACTTGATCCCATTCGATGCAGAGCTGATTCTTCCTGTGAACGGTGAATGATATGCAGGTCTCGACAGAAACCTTTGGAAACGTGCTGGTCGCTCATACTCCGGAAGAGCTGACCGAAGAAACGACGCGATTATTCCATGAAGCCATCGAGACGCATCTGCAGGCGGGGCTGAAAAGCGTCGTGTTGCAGATGGATCGCAGCGAAACATTGGACAGTGCTGGTTTGACAGCTCTGGTTGACCTGCATGAAAGACTTCGCGAACAGGGCGGAAACGTCAAAATCTGCGCACTGACAGAGACGGGCCGCAAGATCTTTCATGTCACCAGGCTCGATGAAGAATTCGACCTGTATGAATCGATGATCGATGCTGTCGGAAGTTTCCAGTCGTGAAATCGGCTCCACGTCTTGAGTGGCCTCTCATTCGAAAGTTCGGCAACTGAAATGGCTGGTTTACTTCAACTCAATAAACCTCGACTTGGCGATCTGCTTGTCCAGAAGGGATATCTGAGTGCAGAGCATCTGGATGAAGCTTTAGCCCAACAGCACAGCAGTGGGGGTATGCAACTGCTGGGCGAAATTGTGGTCGCTCAGGGCTATTGCTCTGAAGACCAGGTGCTCGAATGCGTCGCTGATGATTGCGGCATTCCTTACATCCGTCTCGACAGCCGACTGTTTGATCCACGCGCTGTCGAGTTGCTGCCTCGGGAGTTTCTTGAAAAAAACTGCATCCTGCCGTTGTTCAAAGTTCGCCAGACATTAACTGTCGCAACGGCGGAGCCATCGAACATTTTTATCATCGATCAGTTGCGGCAGATCTCGGGCTGCGACATTCAACTGGCAGTAGCGAGCAGTCGAGATATACGGCGGACATTCCAGATGTACCTGCCGAACTCCAAAGTGTTTGTGATCGATGACATTATCGATGACGTGAACACCGAAGCTGTCGAATTAATCGAGGAATCGATCGACGATATTTCGTTTGATGTTGATCTTGCCGGTCAGAGCCCGATCATCAAGCTGGTGAACTATGTGATCTTCAGCGCGGTGCGGGATGGTGCCAGCGATGTACATATCGAACCGACTGAACGCCAGATTCGTGTCCGCTATCGCGTGGATGGAGCGTTGCATCAGGCACTCGAATTGCCTTTACATATTGCTCCAGCGATAGCTTCTCGCATCAAGATTATGGCGACCCTCGACATCAGTGAGCGTCGTCTGCCTCAGGATGGACGCATTCATGTTTTGATGGAAGGGCGACCGATCGACCTGCGGGTGAGCACCTTGCCATTGCCGCATGGCGAGAAGGTGGTCATTCGAATTCTCGACAGCCAGAAGATCAACCTGACACTTTCGCAATTGGGATTCAGTGCCGAAATTCTGGAGAAATTTATTGCCCAGATTCATCATCCCAATGGAATTGCCCTGGTGACGGGACCCACGGGAAGTGGCAAAAGTACGACGCTCTACTCGGCCATCAATGCCGTGACTTCGATGGAAAAGAACGTCTGCACTGTGGAAGACCCGGTGGAATTTCAATTGCCGATGGTCAATCAGTTTCAAGTGAATGAAAAAATCGGTCTGTCATTTGCAGCAGTGCTCAGAAGCCTGCTCAGGCAGGATCCGGATATCATCATGGTGGGTGAAATCCGCGATAATGAAACGGCCCGCATCGGGATTCAGGCCGCTTTGACGGGGCATCTGGTGTTCAGCACGCTGCATACGAACGACGCCTGCTCGGCTGTGACACGTCTGATCAACATGGGCATCGAAAGCTATCTGCTGGCTGCCAGCCTGAACATGGTGCTGTCACAGCGACTGTGCCGGCGTATCTGCCCGAAGTGCAAGCAGTCGTATGAACCACCCAAAGCCATGCAACTGGCCATGGGAAAAATGGGGATGGAAGCCAAGGAGTTCTTCCGCGGAGTGGGATGCAAGAAGTGCCGGAACACGGGATTTTCGGGACGGGTTGCGATCCATGAGCTGCTGGTGGTGGACGACGGCATGCGCGATCTGATTGCGCAATCGCCAGCACTGGGAGAGCTGAAAAGTTATGCCCAGAAGCAGGGGATGATGCCACTTCGTTTCGATGGCTTCCGCAAAGTTCGCGAAGGTTTAACGACGATTGAAGAAGTCTTTCAGGCAAGTGATGAAGGCTGGCTACCACTTCGAAGTTAATAACAGGAAGTTAATGGCGGGAAGTTAATGGCAGGAAGAAGTGAGTGGCCGATCAATGCCAGACTGCAATGTGAAATGCTCGGCCAAGTTCAACAGAAATCTGCGCTGGTGATGAGATGTGTTTGAGATTGATTTCCTCTGATGGCCTGCAAGGGACCTGGTGCCCGTGATGAGCACATTTACCTACACAGCACGTGACATTCAGGGCACGACACACTCGGGCAGCGTGGAAGCCGAAACGTTGGCCATGGCAGTTCGTCAGCTCAAAACCGATGGATTGTATCCTGTCCAACTGGTGGAATCGGCAGTCTCTCTTCAATTGAAGCCCTGGTTGACACGTAAACCCAGGCAGGCAGATATCGTTTCGATGACGAGCCAGTTGGCCGTTGTCGTCGATGCCGGCGTGGCACTTTCTGTGGCTCTGGAAGGACTGGCCTCGCAAGCGGTTTCGCCCGCACTCAAACAGATGCTGACGACCATCGAAGAACGTGTGAAATCGGGAGACGACTTTTCGACGGCTTTAAGTGAGTTCCCGCGAAGCTTTGATGCACGGTACATCAATCTTGTGAAAGCCGGTGAAGCGACAGGTCATCTGGGGCCAATTCTCAGTCGGCTGGCAGAACAGCTTCAGCAGGAATCCGAAACGAGGCAAAGAGTGCAGGGGGCGATGATGTACCCTGCAGCCATGCTGTTGATGTGCGTCGGAGCCTGTATTTTTCTGCTGACTTATGTCTTCCCGAAAATTGCTCCGATGTTCGCTGGCCGCGGGATTGAGTTGCCAACAGCGACACGCATTCTGCTTGCGGTTTCGAATTCGCTGACAGGCTACTGGTGGGCGTGGATCCTTGGTGTCGTGGCCCTCGTGGCGGCGAATGCTTATTTGCTTTCTAAGGAATGGGGGCAACGTCTTCGCGACCGCCTGATGCTGCAATTACCTATTCTGGGGCCACTGGTTCGTAAAACCATTCTCGCCCGGATTGCCAGAACACTTTCGGCGACGGTCTCGGCCGGTGTGCCTGTGCTGCCGGCACTCGAACTTGCTGCCAAAGTGGCTGGAAACCGCATCTTTCAGGATGCGATGGAAGATGTGGCCTTGCATGTGACCTCTGGTCAGTCGATTGCTCAGATCATGGCGACGAACCCTGTCTTTCCCAAATCGGTCGTGCAGATGATTGCTGCGGGAGAGCAGACGGGGCAATTGGGAACTGTGCTGGGCAAGCTGAGTGATCATTATGATCGCGAAGTGGCCGTCTCGATTAAGTCGGCCACCAGCCTCATCGAGCCTATTATGGTCGCTGTGATGGGCCTGGTGATTGGCACAATTGCCCTGGGGATGCTGCTGCCGATCTTCAAGCTGAGCACGCATCATTAGTCAACGCGAGAGTTGCTTATCTTTCCGGCCGCCAGTAATCGCCCGTCATCCATTGCACGAGCATTTCGAGTTCTCGTGGCGGTAGCTTGTCAAAAGCGGGCATGGCGTTTTTCGCACCAAAGTAATCGTCACTACCGGGTGCTTTCAGGAACTGTGTCAGCCAGACACCTCCGCCATAGCCTGTGAGAGTGGGTGCTCCTGTCCCGGAGTTTTCGGCAAGAGGCTTGTCTTCGCCGCGAACGTGCATGGCATGACAATCAATGCAGGCGGATGACAGACTTCCACTGGCAAGCTTGCCCGTGGCAAAGACTTCACGACCTTGCAGTGCCAGTTTCTCATCAATGGTCCCCAGATCTTTCCGGCCGGACTGCTGCGCCATAAATTCGAGCAGTGCCGCCAGACTGGTGGCATTTTCTGGAGCCAGCAACAGATCGCGGTTTTCACTCGACCAACTGGCCATATCGCCTTCGAGAAACCGGGCTGCGACGGTGGCATCGGAGTGATTTTTGAGCGGAGCCAGAACGGTGGAGTAATCGATCAGAATGGCTTTCATCCATTCACGTGAGCCGAACTGACTCAGATCCGCCGCCGAGAATTGGGGGGGATGCGCTGCATGACCTGCCACGACAGCTTCGTGGTGATGACAAGCAGCACAATTCTTCTGAAATAGCCGTGGCCCTTGTGTCAGTGGATCGTTGGCCAGCAAAGAGACAGCACCGCTGGCTGGAATACCAGTCTGCGAGGCGAGATCCACTGTTCGTTGGGCGAGTTGCTCACTGTGGTGCAGTGCGAGTTGATGATCAACATTGAGAGCATCTTCTCGCAAAGTGGTGACAGTGAGATAACCCACACCGGTGAAAAGGAGCAGCAGAAAGGCGACGTTCGCCTTGTGACCCCATCGGGAGCGTCCCGTCCAGGGCATGATCAGGATAATCAGGCCAATGAGTGTGGGGAGGTAAATGGCACCGAACACCAGGCCGCCCAGTTGCTGCACGAATTCGAACTTCAGGAAGCGGAACAGAAACAGAAAGTACCATTCCGGCCGGGCAGCAGAAAACGCCTCGGCGGGATTCATGGGCGCTCCGAGTTCAGCCGGTTGAGTCAAAGTCAAACCGACAACAGTGACGACAGCCAGCAATGAAAAGATTCCATTGCGAAGTGCTTGCCCGGGCCAGAATCGAGTCGCGTTGAGCGGGACATCGTCCTGCCGGCTTCGTCTGGCTTCGGCTCTCCACAACAGCGATTGCAAGCCCAGCACCGCCAGGTAAGCAAGTGGAAGTAAGCCGACATGCAGAACGTAAAGTCGCGATAAGGTGAGATTTCCGTAACGACTGCTCCCCTGCACCAGTTCCTGCAAATAAGGCCCTGCCACAGGGGCGGAAGACATGATGTTGAGAAAAATGCTGGTCGCTGCATGGGCACGCTGGTCACCGGGGAGCTGATAGCCGGTATGCGACAACCCCAAAATGCAGAGCCCGCCGGCAATTGTGGCCCAGAAGCTCAATTCACGAGGTGCAAGATACCAGCGATCCCAGACAATCTGCAGCACCTGTAAAGCCAGAGCGACGACCATGGCCTGGGCGGCATAATGGTGAATTCCGCGGACGAGCCAGCCCCAATGCAATTGATGCTGGATGTAGTATGTGCTCTCCCACGAAGAAAGGCGACCTGGCGAATATGTGCCCGCCATGGCCAGGCCAGTGACGAGCTGAGTGATAAAGAGCACCACCAGTACAGACCCCCAGGCGTAACGCCAGCGCGGGCCACCCGCTACGGGAGCATTTGCCAGCTCTCGAAACCAGGTGATCAATCCGGTGCGTGCTTCTAACCAATGACTCACTCGATGCATATTGCCGCATTCCTCAATGCCAGCGGGAACCTGCTGTACGCCGAACTGACACTTCAAGGTTGATGAGATGGAGTCGAGTTCGAGGTCTGTTGTGGGCTGTCAGACAACAACTTTCTCCGGGATCCCGGTTCGAAATTCCTGATACTTGACCCAGACCATTCCGGCGGGATCAATGCGTGCTTCCAATTGATCCAGCGGCCGAGGCGAGACTTTATTCATGGCCTGGCCATCGAGAGCAAAGGCACTGGAGTGACAGGGGCAGAAAAACCGGCTCTGATCAGCTTCGTAATCGACTTTGCAACCCAGATGCGGACAGATATCACTGAAGACCACGACGGTTCGATCTGGAAATCTTCTCAGGTAAATCGTGCCGACTGGCTGATCAGGAAAAACCTGCCAGGCATCGCGAACATCAATCCGCACGACACTCTTGACTGGAGTTCCATCTTCAGGAAGTTCGTCAAACCTGATGATTGGCAAAAATCCACTGGCGAGTTCTGCTGCCGGGTTGCCTCCTGGGGATGAATCCGCAGAGGTACCGGACTTTCTCAGGAGTGGATCGAGAGTCAGGCCGACTGCGGCAGAGACCGGGATGGCGACAGCAGCCAGAAACGAGCCACAGGCGAGCATGGCTGCGACCGCGTCGCGCCGGGATGACGCTACATCCGCTGATGTCTGCGAAACGATCGCCTCTGCCGGAGCAGGAGGTGAGAGATGTGAACCCACAGACTCAGACGCCACGCTGGGTTTGGTCGTCATAAAGGAAATACCGCTCGGTGGGAATTCGGGTGGGAGGGAAGGGCTGTCAATGGCTTACAAGACGAACTTCCTGAAGGCGTTTTGACAACCTGCCTGGAAACCTGAGTATACCGCCGCGGTCAACCCATCGAAATACACCGATTTGAAAATATAATTCGATTTGCCTTAACCGAATTGGCTCAACTGGCCGGAATGGAACTGCTGGCAGGATCGGGAAGGGCCTTTAAGCCTTCAAGCATGGCTGCGTGAACTCGCGCGTGGGCCACATCGAGCGGGCCGGGGAGAGTTGCCCCGGCAGCCTGTTTATGACCACCACCGCCGAACTTCTCGGCAATCGACGCCACATTCAGACCGCCGCGACTGCGAAAGCTGAATTTGATCTGGCTATTCATCTGTTCAACACCGATATAGGCAGCTCTGGTCCCCGCAATGCGCAGACATTCGTTCACAAGGTCTTCGGTATCTGCTGGAACTGCCCCCAGTTCGACGAAATCGCTCCATTTAACAACTGTCGATGCGAGAAGACCATCGGCATCGAGTTGAGCACGACCTAAAACTCGGCCGCAAAGGTGGAGCCGGGCGAGAGTCGACTGTTCGTACAGATGACGGTAGATATCTGTGGGGTCGGCCCCCCGCTCCATGAGAGCACCCGCGATCTGCATGGTTTGCGCGTTGGTGGCAGGAAAGCGGAACCAGCCTGTATCAGTGGCAATCGCCGCATAGAGGGCTGTCGCTGCCACTGGCGTCAGAGGAACATTCATGAATTCGCAAAGACGGAAAATCAAAGAGCCTGTGGCTTCGGATCGAGTGTCTTTGAATTCCATGGCTCCCAAATCGTCACTGCTGACGTGATGATCGATGACGATCCGTGGAATGGTGGTCGTACGCATCCATTTGCCGAGTTCGCCCAATTGTTGCCAGGCGCTGGTATCGACAATGATGTGCAAATCGGTCTCGGCGAGGCTGGCACCATTCACAGACCCGCCAAACGTTTCGACCATCTGCTCAGGGTCAATCCAGAACAGATTGGCTGGCGGTGCCGAGGGATTCACAATGCGGACTGTCTTGCCGAGATGTTTGAGCAGACAGGCCAGGCCTAAAGCTGACCCAATGGCATCCGCGTCTGGTCGAACATGGCTCGATACCAGAATGCGTTGATGAGACTCAATCAGCGGGACAATCGGTTTCCAATCAATCGTGTTCATATCACGAATGATAAATACCTGGAGCCCTGCTTCACCAGCAAAGTTTCCACAGAAATTTTGCAGAGGGCTCTTAGCGGTCGATGGAAACCACTCCACCAACGGCTTTTGCCGTCTGAATTCACCACGAAAACCGTGCTGGCTGATCGCTTGATGGTGGCGGAAGTGCCCGTTTTCACTTTCCAATGGAGTGGAATTGAAGGGGCAATTCTTCATTCCACAGGAAAGCCGCACATCGACGCCGACGCTTTTCTTCGGGGGACCACTCCGACTGAATCTGCTGGCAGGCGAGCAAAATTTCCTCGAGAGTGGGATCGTTCCCCTGTCGATCCAACGATTCTTTTCGTCGTCGTGATCGCTTGACGGGTGTTTTGAACAAATGAGTGGCAGTGGTCTGAAGGATCAAAATGTGACTCCTGATAGAGATTTGTCGATCGCATGAGAGGCAAATCTCGTACCCCGGCTGCAAAGGATTTCTGCCAGGGAGTCTGTCGTTCATGGCGTACTGACCGGCAACAAATGGATCCGGCTGCAACGACTGAAAGCTGCCCATTTCCCAAAAGCTGTTTTGACTGATGTTTCGGGTGCTCTGTCATGCCTCAGGCTGAGAAATGGAAGTAACCCTTTAAGTCCAGCTCGCTGCACAGGATTTCTCTTCTCGGGACAGACGACGCCACCGCGGCCAGGGAAATGAGGAGATTTCGACTTCCAACTGGTCGATTGGCAACCAGTTGAGCGGCTATCAGCCATCGACAAGGGTCAAAAACAGGAAATTGTGAGTCGATCGGTGACTTTCGTGCGTTTGGCATGACCCGTGCTTTATAGGTCTCATCAGTCAACGCCAATTTTCGAGTCACGACTGTGAATCGAATCATTTCCTACAGTCATTTCTACAGCGTGTGAACATCAGGCTGGCAATGTTTTGTCAAAGTCTGGCGAGGTCACACACATTTCGAAATGACGCATTCACAAAGACTGGAGAGCATCATGCTGAGCTGGGCACTGACATTTTTGATTGTGGCGATCATTGCCGGCGTTTTGGGGTTTGGAGCGATTGCTGGTACGGCCGCCTGGATTGCCAAGCTGTTATTCGTGGTGTTTATCGTGTTGTTCCTGTTGAGCCTGATCATGGGGGGAGTCCGGCGCCCTTCGATATAGGTCGAACTTCTCAATAGAGATGCTCTATCAACATGATGGCTTGTGATCGAATCAGATCACGAACACCTGACGCTCGCTCATTACGGTGAACTTTTATTAAGGAATTGATCAGCATGATTACTCGAGAAGAAATTCAAGGACAGTGGACACAACTTAAAGGTCAGATTCGGGAACGCTGGGGACAGATCAGTGATGACGAGCTTCAGCAGGCCCAGGGAAACACTGAGCAATTGATTGGTCTCCTGGAAAAGAAGACCGGAGAATCACGCCGTCAATTGGAGCAGTTTGTTCAAGGAGCGGTGAAGAACGGACAGAATTTCCTGGGGAATGCGGGACAAACCGTTCGTGAATATGCCCAGACAGCCGCTCATGCGGCCAGCCAGCGACTGGGTTCGATTGAAAGCGGGATTGAATCCGGGATGCAGGAAGCTCACAAAATGGTTTCTTCGCGTCCACTCGAATCGATAACGACAGCCTTTGGTGTGGGCCTCCTGGCCGGCGTTGTCGTCACGCTGCTGCTGCGGTCTGACCGGGCCTGATAACAGGTTTTTGATCATAAAGATATTCTTATAACGATGGATATCATTCCGTAGAGAGCCTCACCGCCGAAAGACGTATAATGGATGATCGAGAGAGAATTCGATTCAAGATGCGGCGGTTGAGGCGACAACTCGATCGACATTCCAGTGAGTGGAGTGCTCAGGCCCACCGCTGGTTCGACTGGAAGTATCAGGTCAGCCAGCATCCACTCCTGAGTGTGGGAATTGCAGCAGCAGCCGGTTATCTATTAATCCCCAGGAAAAAGCCTCCTGTGCGGGTAGAAATCGATGAGGCAACGCGGCGGGAGATCGTCAAGCAACTTCAGATACAGCAGTTCAACGAGCCCATCAGTCAGTCACCGGCTGTACCAACTTTATGGCAGACGGGAGTGACGATTGCCAGCCAGTTTCTGCTACGCAGTGCGATCAATTATGGTATTTCTCAAATTGATCGTTTAATGAACTCTGCTCAAACATCGACTGAGCATCAATCATCAGATACGTTCAACACCTCCGGGACTCATGATATTTATTCGAGCAATACGCCAATACCAGAAAACAAGCTTCACCTCTACCATGGGTGATGATGCAGATCACAGAAACCAATAGCTGGTCTGCAGCCATTCTCATTCTTCAAATCATTCGGGGTTTGCTACTGTAAATGAGAGTACGAGAGAACCAGACTCAGGCATTGAGGGTTACCGGGGGATGCACCGAGAACAAGGTTCTCGAAAGGACAACCGACCACGAACCTTTACAGAGACCTTATATTACCTGGGATGTGGCGAATCGCTGGATTTCGCAAAATGCAGCCATGAGCCTGTTGATCGCTGCGACTTTGGGAGCAACCTGGGGATGGATTCAGAAAAGATCGCCATGAATGAACGTGAGCCGGTCCCCGCCAGTCGCGCCCAAGTGAGAAACTCTGATCAGCCGCCGACACTCATTACGATTATTCATGAGTGCCTCAAACTGGCCGATCTTCAATTCCAACTGTTTCAGATGGACATTGTTGAGTTCTGGAAGAGATCGCAATGGGCACTGGGATTGTTGGTATTAGGTGGTGCACTGCTACTGGGAAGTTTACCCATCGCATTGATGGCGATCGCCGCCTGGTTGGAAGCGACTATCGGCCTCACTCGAGAAGCTTCTCTCGCCTGCACGGCTGCCATGGGTGTGATCATCGCAGTCACAACGCTGGCGTGGGCTGTGATGAGATTACAGCGTGCGATTGAACCACTCGCCAGCAATCAGGAAGAATTGCGAGCGAACCTCCAATGGATGAGACATCTGTTGCATCAGGATGAGATCAACGACGCCAAAGAGCAATGATCATTCTCAGCCGGTAACGCTGACTTCGTTTTGATTACTGGCGGAAACCCATTGAATTTATAGAGCTCCACGAAAAGCAACTATTATAGAAAGTCAATCATGGTCATCACTGAAGGTTATGAGACAACGAATCCCGTTGGCCAGGAGAGAGAATATTCAACACGAGGAAGTGAGATGTTTTCTCGTGCCTTGCAGCCAGGTTGCGAGCTTCAGCCATTTCATGATCTGGGAGAATACCTGAAAGTCTACGCCCGTGAAAAACCTGGCACTGCGGCCCTGGTCTGTCTGGGCGTCGGATTTGTACTGGGCTGGCGACTTCGCCATTGGTAACCGTTCTCCCAGCCACTTTTCTGTATTCATATCAATCAACATTCATAACAAACGACGGGCGACTCATGGTGGAGTAGCCCGTCGTTTCACATGAAATCCAGTACCTTCATTCACTGAAATCCTGACGACCCGCTAAGTCTGCCGCGAAAAGATGAGAGCCGAGTAAGGGCCGACTTCCAGCGAGGCATGGTGAGCTGGATTGGCAGTTTCATCCTGCAGATTCAGATGATCGATACAGGCGGTATTCGCGAATTCAGGGCTGTAGATACTGGCGTCGGAATTCAATTCCAGTTGCCAGGTCGCTGCATGGGGAAAGTTGAACTCGACCTTCCGGGGTTCGCGGTAAAAGTTGAGGATAACGACAATATCATCTTGCGGGGCCGAGGTATGCCAGCGGTGAAAGGCTAATGTTTTCGCGGCATGATCTTCATGGAGCAGCGCAATTCCTGAACCTGTCAATCCGCGAGAGACACCTTTTTTATCGACTCTCAAGTGGCAAAGATCCCGAAACAGACGGAGAATGCCTTTGAGTTCGATGGCTTTATCCCAGTCGAGTGGCACGTCGTCGCGGAACCAGCCGTCTTCCAGAAATTCCTGCCCTTGAAAGACCATCGGAATTCCGGGGGTCGTCATCACCAGGGCGAGGCCCAGGGTGGCCCGCTTCTGGGCAAACCAGTTACGGGTTTCATGCGGCATGACTTCTGAAGGGATGCGGGCTTTGCCGTTCGCGACTTCATCGTGAGATTCGGTATAGATCACACGTTCAAATGGATCGCCATTGAAGGTGGCAAAGATAGCCCCCTTAATGGAGTCGAGGGAACGGGCATCATCATCGGGTTCAATCAGGACTTCTCGTACGGGATGAACAAACCTGGCATCCCACTGCGCGGAGAAGGCAGCTCCGCCTCGTTCGACGGGTGCTGTCAGTTCGTCCTTATTGTGGAGATCTTCCGCGATGGTCAAAGCCTGTGGATGGCGTGCATGGATTTCCGAATTGATCCACTGTGTTAAAGACCATCCATCCGGAAGATCACAGCCGGGGTCGCCATCGCCGCGCACACTACGGATATATAAAGTCATGTCGAAGCGGAGTCCATCGCAATGAAATTCATCGAGCCAGTAGAGTGCATTATCACGCAGGTATTGTCGCACCTCAGGTCGGCTGTAGTCCGGGCGGGTGCTGCCCCAGGGAGTCTCTGCCCGCCAATCGTTATAGAAGTAGATACCGCCGAGTTGATTTTCACTCCAGCCATCGAATTGCCAGAGACTCAGATCAGACGGACCGAAGTGATTGTAGACGACATCAAGGATGACACCGATGCCTCTTTTGTGAGCTTCGCGAACGAACTCCTTAAATGCCTTCGGGCCGCCATAACTCGACTCGACGGCGAAAATGTGAGCAGGATTGTAACCCCAGGAGAAATCACCCGCGAATTCGGCGAGAGGCATGATTTCGACGCAGTTCACACCCATACGTTTGAGATGATCAAGCTGGCGAATTGCAGCAGAAAGTGTTCCTGGCTGGCCATCGCCGGCATCTTTGGCGAAGGTGCCAATATGCATCTCATAAATGATGAGTTCGTTTCTGGGCGGCAGTTGGAAGGCGTCATCCTGCCAGTCAAATTCGGGGTCTGCAACAACGGAGTGACCTACGGAGTTCGTGACCTCTTTGGCATAGGGGTCAATGCGCGTCACCCAGTTCTCGCCTAGTTTTAAGGCGTATAAATACTCTGCGCCGACACTGAGCCCCGTGACTTCGCCGTACCAGAAACCACTGGCGACAGATTCGGGAGCAGTTCCTGCCTGCTCGTGATCTTCAGTCGGCTCGCGATACTCCTGGGAAAGGGGATGCTGAGTCTCCTGCCAGTCATTGAAATCCCCCACTACAGAGACGGCCTGGGCATGAGGTGCCCAGACACGGAAGGCCACCCCTTGTTCTGTGAGAATGGCCCCCATGCCCGCATGATGTTTAACTGCTTCTGATGACTGCGACGATTGACCTTCAATCGATGCCCGATTTTCGACAGAGACGTTCGCCGGAACCATCAGCAACCTCATTTTCAGGGGGCAGAATGTTTGAGAGATTATTCAGTGACTGCGCTGCCAGGAAGTCATGCGAAGTCAGTGACCGGCATGAAAGCAGAATAGTTGAACCAGAAGACCTCTGATCGCTTCGAGATCACCGATTCCACGCTCACTGCACGACGTGTACCAAACATTGACCGGGAAGAATCTCGATCTCGCGATGACTGTTGATCAGACAGACCTCAAAAGAATCGCCCTGAAGCTGGTTGCCAACCGATCATCTCGCCTGCCGATCGAGCGATCGCAGCGCACGCCCCTCGACAGACGGCTTACTTCTGACCCTGCTGGGCTTTAACGTAATTCTCGACCAGGATCGCATTGCGGATGTGGGCCTTGAAGGCGAGATCGAAGAGATCGCCCACGACGGGAATGCTCCCGGCGGCAAAATCGAGAACAATGTTGGCCGACATCTGCAGTAACAACCATCGAGGGAGCCCCACTCGGTAGGCGAGATAGACCAGCCATGCTCCGACCAGTCCGGTGAGCAAATCGCCTGCCCATGGAACCAGGCCAATGATGGAATCCCAGCCATAGCGAATGCTGGTCCCCGGGATGGTGAAGCGAGCATCAAGTAAACGAGCCCACTTTTGAATCGTCAGGAGACGATCCAGATCGACGGAATCTCGTGTTTGTGCGGCATCAAGATCGGCAGCGGCCTCTGGATGAGAGGATAACTTCTGCCCCTTTGGGAGGATCACCGGTACATGGAGTGGTGGTTTGGCTGGATTCACAGCATGTCCTGCTCTGGTGTGGAAGTCTCTCAACAACCCCGGTTGTGACAGAACAGAATTGTAAGGCATCGATGGACACTCCCGCCAAAAATGTTGGATGACAAAAGCTTCTCAATCAACCACCAGACAGGAATACGCATGAGAATTTCTGCAGATGACGAAAAGTACCGCTCAGACACTCATTTTCCTGAATTTTTGATCGGGGTGGGAATTGAAGCTTAGCTGTCAGCCCCGAAAACTGGTCTGAAGTATCAGGCCGGGCGGAAGCGTCTGTGGATTGATGACTCTGAATTAATGACTCTGAATTAATGACCCTGAATTAATGACCCTGAATTGATAACACTGAACTGATGACACAGATCGGTGTGCGACGGCTTTGGATTTCGACTGTGATGCAGCTTCATGCCGCTCAATCGATGATGGGGCTCGTGGCAATGTTTTCCGGTCTCGAAGAATCGCATTGAAGAAAGTGACGGCCGCTGTTTCGGGATGAATGTCGAGAGGACAGAACAGACGCAAGGAGCTTCACGCGGCGTGAAATTCAGAAATCTGTGTTAAACGTCACTGGCGAGAGCTACGATGCTGAATGACTGATTGAATTCTCGCTGATCTGATTTTCCGTTGAGGTGACGTGATCATGACATGGGCCGCATGGGCGATGCTGATTCCGGCGTGGACGATTGTGATTCTGACCATGACCTGGTCCATGAATCGGGTGTTGAGGTCATCTTCAGGTTCCTCTGAGATGAATCCAGCCGACAGTGATCCAAACCAGGGTGCGGCAGCCGAAGCGTCTGTTCCGAACCAGGGGAGTTACCGCGCGCTGACCTCCGATATGCAAGGTGCCCCAGAATAACGCTCCAAAATCGAGTTGAATCGCATTGAGCTGCACCGTCTGCCGGATGAGAAGCCCACAGAAAGCTGATCCGAAAAATCCGTTGAGATGAGCCGATTGGGCGGGGGTGTGCAAAAATGCGTGTAACCATCGAATCGATGGGCACTTGCGTCCTTGACTTCTCTTGTTGAGCAACCCCACAATTCGCTGAGAGAGAAACCTGTTGTGTGGTGTTTCTCAGCTCGTCCTTTCAAATTTCATGTCATGCCAAGACACAGGTGATGATCGGGACTGTTTGGGCAATACGGATCGATCAATGCCGTTCGATCAACGTCATTGCACAATGGCTCCACGGTTGTCTGCCTCAATTTGGCCTTCTCATCAAGCAATACGCTGGACTTTTACCAGCCATGTAAGTGGCTGTGGGAGTCATGAACTGACGATTTTGTAGCCGCAGATTCACCGTGATTGAACGCATACTCTGTGCATCTTTGAACTTGATTGACTTCAGAAAACTCAGGAGCCACCGATGGCGGATGATTACCTTCGCAAACTGATCAAAGATGGTCTCATCAGTAAGGATCAGCTTGGTGAAGCCGAGGACCTCGCCCGCAGTATGGGGATCTCGATTTCTGATGCCCTGATTAAACTGGGGTATGTGGGAGCCAGCGAGTTGGGCCAGAGACAGGCCGCCGCTTTTGGTTACCAGTACGTCAGTCTGGACGGGATGGAGATCTCCAGTGGTGTGATCGGGCTGCTTCCCGAATCGGTGGCGCGCGAAAATATTGTGATCCCGCTGGCAATGGACGATGACCGGCTGAAGATCGCGATCAGCGACCCGATGAATTATGAAGTGCTTGATAAACTCCGATTTCTGCTGAACCGCGATATTGATTTGGCAGTGGCATCCAAAGAATCGATTCAAAATGCCATCAATCGGCATTATGGCCAGAGTGAAACGGAATCTGTCGATTCGATTCTGCTGGAGTTCACCGAAACAGCCATCGATTTTACCGCGACGGATATCCCCTCATCGGCGGCCACGACCGCGGAGGAGAGTGCCCCGATTGTTCGCCTCGCAAACCTGATTGTCAGCGAGGCAGTGAACATGCGCGCCTCTGACATCCATATTGAGCCGTTTGAAGACAAGGTGCGTGTTCGCTACCGGATTGACGGAGTGCTGGTCGAACGAGACAGCCCTCCCAAGCGTCTGCATTCGGCACTGATTTCCCGTTTCAAGATTATGGGAAACATGGATATTGCCGAAAAACGCCGGCCTCAGGACGGACGAATCAAAACCCGCATCAACGGCCAGGATTTTGACCTGCGAGTCAGTATTCTCCCCACTGGTTTTGGCCAGGCCATCGTGATGCGAATCCTTGATCGCAACAATATTAAGGTGGGGATCCGCAGCCTGGGATTGTCGGACGAGAACTACCGCCGATTCAACAACACGATTCGACGTCCGAATGGAATCTTTCTGGTCACAGGGCCCACCGGCTCCGGAAAGACTACTACTTTGTACAGTGCTCTGGGCGAAATGAACCGGCCGGATAAAAAGATCATCACGGCTGAAGATCCCGTGGAGTATTACCTGCCCGGGATCAATCAGGTGGAAGTGAAGGCCGACATTGGATTGAACTTTGCACGCATTATTCGTGCGATGCTGCGACAAGCTCCGAATATCATTCTGGTGGGAGAAATTCGAGATGCCGAGACTGCTCAGATGGCAATTCAGGCTTCTTTAACTGGACACTTGGTTTTCAGTACTCTCCACACGAACGATGCACCGAGTTCTATTACACGCCTGATTGACATGGGAGTCGAGCCATTCCTGGTGGCCTCGTCGATTGTGGCCATTATGGCACAGCGCCTGGTGCGTACCGTGTGCCCGAAATGCAAAGAACCGTATGCACCCGACCCCAGCGAAATTGCACACTTTGCCCTGACGCCAGAACAAGTTGCGGCGGCAAACTTTATGCGAGGCAAGGGGTGCAATCACTGCCAGCAATCGGGTTATCGAGGTCGTGCCGCTGTGTTCGAGCTCATGATGATGAACTCCACATTGCGTGAAATGACATTCAAGGGAGAACCTTCCCAGTCACTGCGGAGACAGGCACGTCTGTTTGGTATGAAGACCCTTGTTGAAGATGCTGTCGATAAGGCATTAATCGGAAAGTCAACCCTGCTTGAGGCTTACAAACTCGACAAGGGGAGTGGCCACTAGACGAAACGGGGAGATTTCGGCGCCGAAAATAGCGCTGTTACAGATTTACACTGCACGCGAAGTAAATTTCTGTGGCTTGGGGTTTGGTGGGGAGTCCCCACGACTGAACCTGACGGGAACTGACACCTCAGTCCCAACCTTAAAGTCAAAAGTGAACACACGATCTCCCTGGAGTTGCCTGCCGACTTCCCTCCCATGCAACGACTTGAGTGTTGCAAAAATGAGCACATACTTTGGAGGAACTGCTCATACTGCAACACTCGCGTGGGCGTGACCGGAGATTGACAGAACAGTCAACTTGCCTGATGGGAGATCCAGATCGGCGGAAGCGTGCCGACTGTGTGCTGATGCTTCCCCATGAACTTGAATGCAAAATCAGGGGCTTTTGATGCGATGGCTTGAGATCGCCAGGAAGCGATGAATAATGTGTCCAGCGGGCCATCGATCCATCGCAGTTTATTCACAATCTTTGTTCGATTGTTCGCAACAGAATTTTGACCTGGTTCGCAGGTCGCTCTCAGTCATTCAAATCATTTTGCTTTTCAGGCGCCAGTTCGACATTCCTTTCGTCTTGTTTTCCTTCTGATTCGATCTTCACCGAAAACTGATACGGATTCACGGAAATCTGGCAGAGAGATCTCATAGTACTGATTTCACTTTCACATTATTTCTGGCCACACGAAGCCTTCCGGAAAGGCCCAGTGAGTTCCGCCAATTTGTGTGGTTGATCAGACAATTGAACAGCATTTGATCTCCAAAATCTGTAATTTCTCCGTGTGCGATTTCTTGATCTGTGAACTATCGACGGAAACTTGGGTGCCATGGCTTTTCTGCAAATCGACAAACTGTTGGAGACAGTGGTTCGCGAGCGCGTCAGCGACCTGCACATCACGACTGGTCAGCCTCCCGTGGTGCGTGTCAGTGGTCACATGGTGCGACTCGACACCAAATCGCTGGAGCCTGAAGATACAGTCGCTCTGATGAAAAGTATCACTCCTGAGCGTAATCAGCAGGAACTCCAGGAGGTTGGTGGAACTGACTTCGGGTTTGCGTTTGGCGATAAGGCTCGATTTCGTGTGGCGGTATTCAAGCAGCGCGGCCACATCGGCATGGTGCTGCGACGAATTCCCAATGAGTTCCTCTCGTTCGAACAACTTGGATTGCCCCCGATCATTCGTGATCTGATCCGCAGGCCGCGAGGTTTGTTTCTGGTGACCGGGCCCACTGGTTCCGGCAAAACCACCTCATTGGCGAGTATGATTAACTTCCTGAATGACAACGATGATGCGCACATCATCACGCTGGAAGATCCGATCGAGTATTACCATCAGCATAAAAAAGCGACGATCAATCAGCGCGAAATCGGTGTCGATGTGCCTGATTTTCCAGAAGCACTCCGACGTGCGCTGCGTATGGATCCGGACATTATTCTCGTGGGTGAAATGCGTGACCTGGCGACGATTTCTTCTGCGATTACCGCAGCCGAAACAGGCCACGTGGTTTTTGGAACTTTGCACACCACGGGTGCCCAGGGGACGGTGGATCGAATTATCGACGTGTTCCCGACGAACCAGCAGGAACAGATTCGCACCCAGCTCTCGACTTCGATTATCGGGATTCTTTCACAAGCGCTGTTGCCGCGAAAACCCAAGGGTGTGGTGGCTGCTTATGAGCTTCTTGTGGTGACTCCTGCCATTGCGAACCTGATTCGTGAAGCAAAGACTTACCGTATTAACTCAGCCATTCAGACAGGGCGCAAGTTCGGGATGCAGCTCCTGGACGATGCACTCTTCAATCTGTGGAAGAACCAGATCTGCGAAGAGGACGACGTGGTGGTTCGTTCGAATCAGCCGGGCGAATTGAAAGCCCGTATTGCCCGGGCCAAGAAGGGTTTACTGGATGATGAACCTGAAGACGAAGAGGAAGAGGAATAATCTTTCCTGGCGGGAGACGGCTTTTTCGCTCAAGGGATGTGCCAACTTCAGTTGACCAGGTCCTGGACGTCTGCATGTCGTGATGCTCACCTCGAGCGACTGGGTGCTGAGTGCGGGTTTAAGTTTGAGAGTTCGTTTCAACGGCAAACAAATCTGTTGGCCAGTTGTTAGATAAAGTTGGATGTATGGCACAGCGTAAACTCGGACAGATTCTGGTCGACCTGGGGTACATTTCAGAGGATCAGCTCTGGGATGTGCTGGAGGAGCAGAAGCGCAGTCCGGGCGAGATTATCGGCCAGGTAGCAATCCGCATGGGTCTGGTGACCGAAGCACAGGTCACGGAAGCTCTGGCGGAACAATGGGGGATGCCAGTCGTCAATCTGGGAGAAACAACAATCCCACCCCGCGCCATTGAAATGGTGCCCCAGACGATGGCTGAACTTTACAAGATCATGCCCATTTCCCTGAAGGACAATGTGCTGACAGTCGCCATGGCCGACCCCCAGAATGTGGCGGCTCTGGATGATTTGCGGAACTTTCTGGGAGCCGAAGTCCGCGGTGCGATTTCGAACTTGAAGGATGTCGAAGCGGCGATTGCCCGCTACTACGCGGATAAGCAGGATAGTATTGAAGATCTGATTACCTCGATGGAGGAATCTTATGGAGAGTCCGGCAGCCTGAATAGCCGTGAATACAATCTCGACGAAGCCGAACTGGCCGATGCCGCACCCATTCGTAAGCTGCTGAATATGATTCTGCTGCTGGCCATTAAGGATCAGGCCAGCGACATTCACTTTGAGCCGTTTGAAGACGAGTTCAAGGTGCGTGTGAAAGCGGACGGGATGCTCTATGAAATGGTGCCTCCTCCGCGTCACCTGGCCAATGCCATTGTCAGTCGTATCAAGATTATGAGTGATCTGGATATTGCTGAACGTCGGCTCCCCCAGGACGGTCGAATTGAATTGAACGTGGGTGGAAACAGTGTGGACTTGCGAGTCAGTATTCTACCCACACTCTTTGGTGAGGCAGTCGTTATGCGAGTGCTCGACCGCACCGTCGTGCAGCTCGATCTGAATAAAATCGGGATGGACGCCAATACGCTGACTCGCTTTCGCAGCATGATCAAGCGGCCGAACGGAATTGTGCTGGTGACGGGGCCGACAGGTTCTGGCAAAACAACCACACTGTATTCGGCCTTGAATGAACTCAATGACGTTGAAACCAAGATCATTACGACAGAAGACCCGATTGAATATGAAATTGAGGGTCTGCTGCAGGTCCCTGTGAACCATGATATTGGAGTAACTTTCGCGACAGTGCTGCGGGCAATTTTGCGTCACGATCCTGACACGATTCTCGTGGGTGAGATTCGCGACTACGAAACGGCTGAAGTTTCTGTTCAATCAGCACTGACTGGGCACCTGGTCTTCAGTACGCTGCATACCAACGATGCTCCATCGGCGATTACTCGATTGCGAGATATGGGTGTCCCACCCTTCCTGATTACGGCCTGCGTTGAAGCGGTACTGGCACAGCGACTGGTGCGGCGAATCTGTACAGAATGCCGTACGAAGTTTGATCCGAGCGATGAATTGCTGATGGAATTACAACTGCCGATTCAGCAGGCTCGTAAATATAATTTTTACTACGGCAAAGGTTGCCAGCGATGTAACAACTCGGGCTATAAAGGCCGTTGTGGAATTTACGAACTGCTGGATGTCACCGACGATATTCGCGATCTGATTGCGGCGAATGCTTCTGTCGACGACATCCGTAATTTTGCCCGCTCGCAGGGGATGACCACTCTGCGAGAAGCGGGATTAAAGCTGATTTTTGACGGTGTAACGACGATTGATGAAATTGTGAGGGAAACCATTACGGAAGATGGTGAAGGCTAAAGATCATTGGCTCTTCGCTGGTTTTTCATGATTCCCTCGACGGGATTTGATGACGTTCTGGACACTTCACGATCAATCGATCGATTGAAACAGGTTTGTTTGAGCTCGTAGAGTCGACTACTTCTGCATCTTTTTCAGATAAGGAACTGATAATGCCCACCTTCATGTACGAAGCGATGGACAACAAGGGCATGGAAGTCAAGGATACGATTGAAGCCGCCACCGAACAGGAGGCTCAATCGAAGATCCGTGAGCGTGGCTTCTATGTCACCAAGATCTCTGAAAAAGGTCGCACCAAGAAGAAAAAAGACACAAGTCCTGCTAAGGATGGGAAGAAAAAACCCAACGCCCGCAAGAAGGGAACCTTCACGATTGGCGGGGTCGGTGCCAAGCAGCTTTGCACCTTTACACGGCAATTGTCGACACTTCAGGATGCAGGCCTACCCATTCTTCGAAGTCTGCGAATTCTGGAAGTGCAGGCCAAGCCTGGTGCCCTGAAGAACTCCCTGATGGGTGTTATTGAAGATATTGAATCTGGTAGCACTCTATCGGAAGCCATGGGTAAGCAACCCAAAGCTTTTGATAATCTCTACGTCAACATGGTGCGGGCCGGTGAAGCCGGTGGTGCACTGGAAGTGATTCTCCAGCGTCTCGCAGAGTTCAAAGAGCGGCAGCAAAGTCTGAAGCGTAAAGTTCAGGGGGCCATGATCTATCCGGCGGCGGTGATCACCGTGGCCACGCTGATCGTGGGCTTCATTATGTACTGGATTATCCCGAAGTTCAAAAAGATCTTCGACGACTTCGGTACCAAACTGCCACTTATGACGACTGTCCTCATCGATACAAGCAGTGCCGTCGTCAACTACTGGTACCTGGGGCCCGTCATTCCGATTTCGATCTGGCTGCTGATCAAGATTATCAAAAAGAACAAAACCGGCGCGTTCGTTATCGACTGGATCTCACTCCGCATTCCGATGTTGGGGCTGATCTTGAAAAAGTCGATTATCGCGAGAACGTGCCGTACGCTGGGAACACTCGTGGCCTCAGGTGTACCCATTCTGGAAGCGCTTTCGATTACGCGTGATACCGCTGGAAACGCTGTGTTCGTGAAGGCTTTCGAGCATGTCAATGCGGCGATTCGCGAAGGGGAATCGATGGCTGTTCCTCTCCGAGAAACAAAAATTTACGACGAGATCGTCGTCAATATGGTCGACGTCGGTGAAGAGACGGGAGCACTCGACAACATGCTCTACAAAGTCGCTGATGTTTATGACGAAGAAGTGGGCGTGCTGGTCGAAGGTCTGATCAACATGCTCGAGCCACTCATGGTCGTGGTGCTGGGCTTGATTGTGGGTTTCATTGTGATTGCCCTCTTCATGCCTCTGATTCAGTTGCTCAACGACCTGTCCTGAACCTTGTGGAAACTGACACAGGTGCCACTCGCCCGTCTGGATAAATCAGAGAAATCTCTGATTTCGCGGGCGAGGTGTTTCCAGAGTCTGAGCAGAGCACCGCGACCTTCGCCTCGAACGATTTGTTGACAACCCGAGAAATTCATCCATCGACAACCGGCTCTCATCGCTGCGACTGGAGTTCATCATGTTCCTGAAAACTAGCCCCTACAGCCTTCGTTATGCCGGGCGCGGATGCGATTCCAGTACACAGCCAGAAGGTGCCTCTTCAGGGCCTCGTGCGGGCTTCACACTGATTGAATTGCTCGCTGTCATTGTGGTGATCTCGATACTGATCGCTCTCTTACTACCAGCCATCAACGGCGCCCGCCGTAGAGCAACCATTGCTCAGGTACGTACTGAAATCAGCGCGATCGAATCGGCCTGCGTCGCCTTTGAGAAAGAGTATGGTATCCATCCTCCCAGCCGTATTGTGATTCCACAGACAGCGGCACTCTGGGCCACTCCGGCGGATGGTGGGGTGGCACCGAATTTGTACACGGCTCAAGAGATTCGTGAATCCAAAGCCATAATCCGCCAGTTCTGGCCACAATTTGACTTTGCCTATACTGCGGGTGCTCCAGATATCGATGGCGATGGGACTGCTGGTGGGAGCGCAATCGTACTCTCCAATGCCGAATGCCTGGCCTTCTTCCTCGGTGGTTTACACGAAAAAACCGTTGAAGGTTCGACCACTTTATGGCGGGCCATTGGTTTTTCCAAAGACCCTGCTGCTCCATTCCGACGTGGAGCAGGCCCACGCACTACTCCTTTTTACGAACATCCAGCAAGTCGCTATACCGATCTTGATGGCGATAATCTGCCAGAATTTGTCGATCCCATTTCAGGGCAGGGGACTCCCTATTTTTACGCAGCCACCACGAACGGTAAGTATGGCATTTTAACTTACGGACCTCAGGGGAACTCAGCGAATTACCCCATCCTCCCCTATGCACAAGATAAAGGCAATAAATCCGCCTGGAACGCCAAGTCATTCCAGATCATCTCCCCTGGGTATGACCAGACTTTCGGGCCGGGCGGACCATTCCAGCCGGAAGTCGCGACACCATTGCCAGGTTACGCTTCCACCGATATTCCTTCGGCTGTCTGGGCACCGGGAATCACCGGGGCTGTGAGTGTGGCAGACCGCGAGGCGGAATTTGATAACATTACTAACTTTTATTCAGGAACGCTGGGTGGTCGCTAGGCGTTTAGTAGAACCTCTCTCTATTAAGTTCAAGATTGATATTTAGCTTGCTTCTAGTCATAGCCACGGGGCGATCGCGGGATGCTCAGATGATCCATCCGTTTCACCAATTCGATTTTCGTAGTTCGCCAACTGGCGCTATTGCCCGTTGCGCGAACAGAATTTCGTCGAATTCCAGCTTCCCGCCTCGTCGTCGCGATTCGCAAAATCGCCGGGCAGGTTTTACCGTCATTGAATTGCTGGTGGTGATTGGCCTGATTCTGCTGATGATTTCGATATTTGCGGCTGTTTTTGGGAATACGATTCTCACAGCACGTGAGCGGGCGACTCAGGCCACAATTCTCAAGATTGATGGCCTCCTGCAACAGCGGCTGGAATCGTTTAATCGCGCGGTTGATAAAGCACTCGAACAGGGAACGAATAACCAGAGATACTTCCGGCAGGTACGGGCTGATCTGGGGATCAGTAATGCGAACACCAACAACTACATCCCGGCGATGAAAGTCCTGGCCCGGAAGATGCTGCTGAAACAAACGTTTCCCCAGTCGTTCAGCGAATTGCCCTCGAGTCATCCCCTGTTGACATCAACAGCCTATATCAGTGCCAACCATAAGGTCGAAACCGAATCATCAGCACTCCTTTATTACGCCCTCACTCAAGCCCAGGTCTTTGGATTACCACCTGTCAGTCCCGATAATTTTTCGAGTAACGAAATCCGGGATACCGACGGCGATGGTCACCTGGAGTTTATTGATGCCTGGGGAGAACCATTGCGGTTCTATCGCTGGCCAACGGCTCTGGTCCGCAATACGACCAGTGGCACGACAGCCACCTTGGCAACAGCCAGCAATTCCAACCCGCCACTCACTTACCCCAACGGCACAATCGATCGCCAGTATGGCCTTGTATTGATTCCTGATCTGCCGGCATCGACCGGCACAAATCTCGATCCCTTAGGTGTTGATCCTGATGATGGCTACGGCCGAATTCAGTCGATGCTAGTGGGGCTGAGTCAAAGCGATACTGCCTTTCGTAATAACTACCACCAGCTCGACACGTTCTTTACACCTCTCATCGTTTCCGCAGGGCCAGGGAAAGTCCTGGGATTGCAGGAACCACATACCACCACAGGGCGACTTGGCTTGCCGGCATCTCGCGATGATTTACTGGATGATATTTCGAACTTCAACAACCGTCGCTGATTCAAGGGCGGGAGATTGACTCTCATGTCTGTTAAACACCTGATATTGACGATCGGACGAAAGCCGGTTCAGAGAATCTCTGAGCGACGCGGCTTTACGCTGATCGAACTGCTGGTTGTGATCTCGATTCTGGTCACGCTCCTGGTCATCACTGCGACCATGGTGCGACTGAGCCTCGATGGTGACAAAGTCCGCGCAGGGGCCAGGCAGATCCAGTCATTCCTGAATGGTGCCCGAGACCGGGCCATTTATGCCAAATCGCCCGTGGGTGTGCGTTTCATCAAAAGCCCCAATAACGACCGTACGATTACCAGCATGGTCTATATTCAGCCCGGCGAGTTATGGTCGGATGGAACCATTGAATTGCGACGGGATGAGTCGAATCTGACTTCAACGGATGTTCGAGTCGTTGCTGAAGCGGCAGGAACGAACTGGGCCAATCTGATTGCCCGCCAGCGATTTCCTAATGACATTCGCATTCGAATTCCTAAAGGAAGTCAGGGAACGTGGTATCGAGCCACCTTGGATACCAGTGCCGGCCAGATTCGGTTACGACTCACGACTCCCTTCCGGCTCCCGGCAGAAACACCTTCTGGAACACTTCAAGCCTTCGCTGCAGGTCGGGATGGCGTGACAACCTATGATCTGCAACTCGATCCGGTTCCGTTTGTGGGCCAGAAGCCTGTCTTTCTACCAGCAGGTGTGGTCGTACATCTGGATCGATGTTCGCGGAATATCGATGCCCTGAGTGCTCCTGCTGTCCGGGGTAATATTCTTCCAACCGCTTGGCGCGATGGTTCCGTCAATCCACCTCGCTACAGCAATCAGCTTGACATCATGTTCTCACCCAGTGGCACAGTCATTGGTCAGGCTGCCACCGCGGGCTTACTCCACCTGTATGTCGGAACACAAAAAGATGCCGACCTCGATCGTCTGGCCTGGGAAGGCGGCACAACTGCCGAAACAGAAGATAGTGAGAATCGAGGCGATAAGTATTTCGTCAGTGTGGCAACTCGCACGGGCGCAGTTTCTGTGCATGAAGTGGGATTCGGAGCAGGGAGTGATCGCTTGCTGTATGCCGAAACTGGTGAAGGAGCCGGTAAATGAAAACATTACTTCCGCTCCCTCGGTCGGCCCGCACTTTCTATCGGCCAAACAGAACACACGGTTCAAGAGCCCGTGCGGGTGTGACGCTGAGTGAAGTCCTCATCTCGCTGATGATTATGGGGATTGGCATCGTCGGGCTGGCCTCGCTATTTCCGATCAGCGTGCTGAAGTCGGTCGCAGCGACCAATATGACCAACTCGGCCATCCTGAGTTACAACGTCCGCGGAATGCGGAATGCACTCAGCCAGGTCAACACCGGTGCTGCACTCTGGCAACCCGGCCTCACGGCGACATCCATAACCGATAATCCCGCGCGCCCTACATTTATATTGCCCAGTAACCCCATCACCCGTTCACAATTTCCACGTCTGGTCTTTGGTTGCAGCACCAGTGGTGTGCTGGGAAATACGGAACCCGTCTGGGCCAGTACCGGGCCGATTACAGCGGCTGATGGGACGATCTGGCAGCCAGTTTCCATTGCGAATGGCTATGTGGTTGATCCCCTGGGTTCCTTCCGCATGGCGGATGTCCTGGCACCGAATGCTGGTCGCTTTTTTGGAAATGATGGAACCAACGCACTGACTGTCGTACCGCGTTTTACAGGCGGCGCCACGACATTACTGCAGGCAAGCCAGATTGCGACATTGCCCGATAGCTGGCTCCTGCAGGTGGAATCAGTCGATTTCGCAGCTCCCGCCGATAATGGAGACGGCACCTTTACGATCACCTTTGCCGATCAGACCGGATTGAATCAGATCGTCAACCCGGCTGTCACTTCGAGCCGGATGGTGATGTTCGATGCCGATATGCGTCGCGTCGAAATTCGTCCGATCAGCGGGACACCTGCACCGACATCCACGAGTTTGTCGTTTGTCGGATCACTTGGCTTTTCACCCGTCAAGATCCGTATCGAAACGCAGGAGTTGCGATACACCTGGCTCACGACAACGCGCGTAAAAGCTGATGGGACACGCAATTCGGATGCGGTGGTCTTCTTCCGCCGGCAATTCGGCGTTAATGACGAACGGATCCAGGGAGCCTTCTTCGCCTCGTACGTCGACACCTCTGGCGCAGCATCGTCGGTGATCGTTGTCAAATACGATGAAAACGATCCTCCCAAGTGGAAGAAGGGTGGCTATATCCTCGATGCCGGCCGCATGCGGTGGTATCGCATTTCCCAACTGGAAGAAAGTTTCACTAGTCTGGCGGCAGCGAAACCGACGGATTTTCCAGCGGCTTCTTTTTACCCCACGGGTCTTTCATCCGGCTCAGGGACCAGCTATGCCCGCATACGTATTGAGGGCCGCGTGTTTGAAAATGCGAATGATGGATCGGCAGTCATCATGCCCAATGTGGTGGATGTCTTTCCGCTCAATCCAGTCTCTATTCGAGATGTACAATAAATGAACTCTTTAACCAAACACCCAAGACCACAAGGCCATCGAAAGGGGCATTCCGCCGGTTTTACACTGGTCGAAATGCTCGTTTCGGTCGCACTCGTTCTGTTGATGATGACGCTCTTTGCGCAGGTTTTTCAAATTGCTGCGGGGACAGTCTCAACCCAACGCGGCATCATGGAGAACGACCAGCGGGCGCGATCGATCCAGACGATCATCACTAAAGATTTGAATAACCGCACCTATCGCTATGTCTGGCCCTGGGCCGCCAGGCCCACGGGATATACAGATACCGTGAATACAGAAGAGAGCGATATGCTCGGCTACTTCTATATTTCGGAAAATAATCCGTTCGATGATACTGATGATGTCTTGCAGTTCACGGGCAAGATCACTGCGACAGTCAACTCATTGGCTGATACGGACAGCTACTCCGGGCGAGCCCTGCAGGTGGGCAACAGTCTGAATCAACCCGATTATGATGATGGCGACCTGGGTAACCTTTCGTCACTCAGTTCGACAGCCGAGATTTCGCTGTTTATGCGGCGTGGTACCACCGGTCGCCCCGGTGCTCTCTACAGGCGAGTCATGCTGGTTCGTGAACCTGCTGATTCAACAGCCGAGATTGATCCTCACAATGACGGAAACACAACTCATAGGATCTTCGATCCCAATTCATCGACTACAACACCCTATTACCCGACATCAACATCATCATTCTGGAAGGACTTTGACTTTTCCTCCAGACCGATCATAAGTCGAGTCTTTGGCTCAGCAACGCCTCCCGATGCAGGCGGAGTTCGTTTCAACACTCTGGATGACCTGCGACTGCCAACAAGTCGTTTCGGCTTTGAGTTTGCTGATGGCACTGCCAACGCCGGTAAGCCCAAAGAGTTTTTGTCGAATGTTTTCTTCGGTCGCTACACCATGGAGGAAACATCGAGCAATAACTTTCAGTATCCGTTCGGTGCCACGACAGCAACAAGTCCTATGAATCAATCAAACACGACATTCCCTGCGGTTGTAAATCCGCAAACGAACGTTGTTGATGGACTGCAGCACGACTCGGCCAATGGCAGTCGGCGTGGTGAAGATCTGCTGCTGGCGAATGTGGTATCGTTCGACGTGAAAGTCTGGGATGACTTTGCCAATGGTGGTTTAGGAGCCTTTGTTGATATCGGCGGTCCTGGAAGTGTGCTCTATAGTGCCAACCCTGCCGTGAGTGGCAATATCGACCGTCGCCTCAACGTTAACTTTGGCCCAGGTGCCGCCAACAACAACAACGTATTCGACACCTGGGGACCGGCTGTTCGACTGGCGACCATCGCTTCAGACCCAGCGGAGAATCCACCGTTTCTCCCCAGACGCTACATTGCGGCGGCGACTGCTTCGGCCTACGAATTGCCTCGATTCACCAGCGGTACGACAGCGGGTGCTGTATTGCCGGAGCTCGTGGGGGGTGTCTCCAGCATTCCTGGCGATCCCGTCTTCTTTGTTCGCTCAGGAGCCAGTGCCGGGACGAACAATGCCGCCGGAGCCACTATTCCACTGACACTACCCATCGTCTATGGCACGCCGATTTTTGATGGATCGGTCGAATGGACACCTGTCGATAACCGTCGCCCGATTCGCCTAATACAGATCACGGTTCGATTTTTAGACCCGACATCCCAGCAACTACGAACAGTCACCATGCAATGTGACCTGACTCCTTAACGACAGACCATTTAGAAGCCTATCGTCAGCAATGCAATGATATTCATCCCAAGGAAAACAATACGCTGTCTATGAAATGATCACACTCTGTGTGCCATGCTTGCCGCTCTGGGCAAGCATGTCTTCCAGGACAGACCACACGAAGTGATTTCCTGCAATAAGTTTAAATCGCCAATGCAGGCAACTGCAGTAGGCGTGATCAACAAAATCTACCAGAAGTACTGATCCATTCCTTTCGAGATTGCGGGCCGAAGCAACTCGTGAACGAAGTGTTCGAGCACCGTCGATGGGCATCTTGATTGATGCCTCTGCCAATTCTGGCAGGAGAGAACATTATGAAAAACATGATTCATGCAAAATCGGCTCAGCAGGTTTTCCGGCCTGGTAAGGATCGAAAGCCAAAAATCGCTGCAGATCCTCGCCAGGGATCGACATTGCTGATCGTCCTCGTGCTGCTGGGATTGCTCTCGATCCTGGGGGTAATCTTTTTCACCTTCGCCCGGCAGGAGCAAAGTAACGCCGAATATTTTTCGGAAGCGGCCAAAGCTCCCCAGGAACTGGGACTGACTGGCGAAGTTCTATTCGACTTCGCTTTGGAACAGATCGTCGTTGGCACCCGGCCCGAATATCGCAGCAGTGCATTGTGGTCGAGCACTCACTCGATGGTGACCAACGCCATGGGGAATGTGCAACGCGTTGATTCAGCCGGGACAGGTCGTGTCGTTTACCAGTATCCCGACCGGCATCCGTTTGATGGCGGATCGATGCGTCTGTCGTGGAATGCCGGGACTCTGGTCATTGATGACTATCTGATTGCCGATGTAGCGGCTCCTGTCCGTGTCAGTAATTTTAACCTCCTCGCAGGAACTGGAGATCGCATCAATGTTTCCACTGGAGCGACCGTTTCGACTATCACTGCCGGGCAAACCGAGTACAATCCGCTGTCACTGAATGTCTCACCGGCGGCCAATAACTGGCGAAGTGCCGACCCACTGCTCCTTCCCCGCCGTGGTGGTGATTACACAGCCCCTGATATTAATACCGCGTTTCTGGCATATCGGGGATATATTCCACATCCGACCAATCCCGCATTGTCTGTCCCGGTCATCGTGCCTTCTTATCACAGACCTCAGTACATGCGGCGGCCAGGTACCAACGATCCATTATTAGCAACAGACCCGGCTGGTCAGCGCTGGTATGACTATAGCGGATGGGGTAGCCGATCCTTGAGGCCGCACCCTGATCATCGAATCCAGGTGCAGGGTTCTCCTGCCGTCAGCCGTTTTCTGACAAATGCAGAGGCGGCGAGTCCCTCACTGAATCCACCGATGACGCAAGGCTTCCCCATGCAGCCGATGGACGGGACCTATACCACATCGGTTCCAGTATTTAAGACGGGGCGTCAGGGCATCTGGGAACGAATCGCGACTTCTTCCGGTACGTTCCTCACCGATGCTGCCACTTATGAATATGACGTTGATAATGACCAGGATGGCATTCCGGAAGGGATCTGGCTCGACCTCGACTACCCTGTCCAAGAAGATGCCAATGGGAATCCGTTCGTACCACTCTTTTCCGCCACGATCTATGATCTGGACAGTCTGATCAATCTGAATGTGCATGGTAATCTGGCCTTGAATCAGGCATTGGGGGTGCCCGCGTTGGGAACAAATCCCAATGGTGCGACGGGAGCAGTCCCTGCAGGAATTCTCGGTGCAGCCGCTTCGCTCGAATTCTTTTCGCGATCCAATCAAGGCTTAGGGCCTGCCGAAGTGAACCCGTCGTGGGTCTTCAACTCCCGACCGGGAACTGCTGACGTGGCAGGTGGTGTGGACTGGTCACCTTACACCCAGATGTTCACAACACAGCCTGCAAGCTACCCAGGGCCCACCACGAATCCACCGATCACATCGGTCGTCAATACCTGGAAGGAAGCGTCCAATATGGAATTGGCGATGATCCTGCTGGGCCGGGTGAAATTCAGTGCTCCTTCGGTGATTGAAACGATCTATCCAGGTCGCCATGGCGAGCAATCGCTCTTGCAGAGTGTTGCCACAGGGACGGGAACTGTGCTCCCTCGGGCAGGCCTGACGAACAGCGACGATAACAATGATTCTGCGAATGGTGGCACTGGTTATCCCACATCATGGCCTTATCCGGTTGCTGCGAATGTGCTGAATTCGACATTCGCGTGGCCACTCGATTTCATGGGAGTTGGATCTTATGTCTTATCAACGAATGTGAAAAATCTGGATCTCTTCAACAACCAGTTCCGCTTCAGCCGGATGGTCGGGCAGGACACGAATTCCTTCGTGAAATGGAACACCACAAACGCACCTCGTTTGGCGGGTGTCTTTACGTTAGGTGATGATCCTTACGAGACGGCCTACTACCGAGACACCCCCGATCTGAACGACAGCCTGTTCGATGCTTTTGATAGCGCTGTCCTGCAGATGCGCCAGGCCAAGGCCACAGAATTTAATGTCTCCACTCGATTGACTGATCTGGCTCCTTTCAATCTGAACACAGGTAACAGCACTCGTGCCGATGATATTCGCACGAAGCTGACGACAGTGAGCTCGGATCGTAAGCAGTTCTCGTGGCCACGAAGCATCAATCGATCCTGGGAGTATACAGCCAGTGGCGGGCGATATGTATTTCCTCCCCAGTTTGGTGCGGTCGCCCTTTATTCAGCGGCAGATCCCTTGCGCGGCCCAGTGCGGAAGTGGCTGGAAATCATCGAAAATGACAACAACACAGCACGCATCCACCGCCGCATTCCTCTCAACAGTGTCATCGATGGTACAGCAGCCAGTCCGTCAGTCCGCCCACTGGTGCAGCATGAAGTGAATGCCGGTGCCAATATCGCGACAAGCACTCAAGAGCGGCAGGCGCGGCTGGATCGACAGCGATTAGCTCGCGATATCTATGTCCTGCTCTATCTCTTTGGTGGAGCGGCGGACAATCTCAATGCTGCCACCCAGCCGGCTTCTGCACTTTATTCGCCAGATCAACTCCGGGAGATGGCACAGTTTGCCGTCAACTATGTTGATGCCATGGATCGCGATGAAGTGATCACCCGTTTTGTCTACGACATCGACCTTTCTGATGGCTGGAACGTCGACGATGCCAACCTCCCCACATCTGCGACGGTTTCTGGCAGCTCTGTCTATGCTCAGGTCTATGGCATTGAGCGGCAGCGTCTGGCGATCAACGAAGTGCTGGCCATTAAAGCCAACAAAGTCGAAGATGCCTCCATGGTCCCTGTCGATCATCAGGCCACACAGTGGGATGACACAACCGATCAATATCTGATGTACATCGAACTGGCCAACACCGGCCATGATAACATTGACTTTACTAATGGTGACTATCAGATCGTCGTCCAGCCTCGAATTGCAATGACTTTACCCGATCTTTCCAAAGCCAGAGCACTGACGATGCAGTTAGGCACAATTGCTCCGAATGGCCGGTATACGATTGGAGGAACGAGCTTTGATGTCGGCGCTTCTGCACAGCCGACGGATATGCAGAGCGTGATGAAGGTCGATTTTGAGTGGACGAGCGGGACACCAGATTTCACGATCAATCGAACCTGGATTGCACCTCGCAACGGAGTGCTTGATCTCGATGTCGTCAGGCGGGAATCAACAAACGGCACCACGCACCGGCTCATGGCAGGAGATGCCAACGAATACGGAGCAGTGACCGCTGGTATCCGGCTTCTCGAAGACAGCATGATTACCAATGCCAACGACCCACTGGATGTGATTTTGTACCGCCGACAGTACCTGGGGCGAACCCGTCCCGCTGATGCGACGGCAGCGACTGACAACGAATGGGTCGAAGTGGATCGATTGCGAGTGACTGGATTGCGAGAGTTCGATCTTCAGCCATCGACGGCTTATCCGAATATTGATACGGAACTGAATAAGCTGCGCTCCTTTGAGCGAAACCAGCCACTCGACGCAACTGCTGCCAGCCTGACTCAACATCCCGATGGCACACCACCAACTCCGCCTGATGGTACCGAAACAGCGCCACTCGATCCTTATGTCAACTCGATTGGAGCAGCCAACCCGGGAGCGCTGGTGACATGGACAGCACTGCAAAGGCATTTTGACCGCGATCTGGCAAACATGGGCGAGCTGTTTTTGATCCCGCTGTTTGGTCCGAAGCACTTGACGTTACGACTGGTCGATACACGAAAGAGTTATGCCGCCGGTCAGCAGAACCTCGAAGAGCAATACGACTCAAACAACGATGGAGCGATCGATTTCATCGAGTACTCGCGAACTGCGGGAGCCAAGTTCCTGGCGCCGTTGTATCAATCTCCTGTGAGTACCACACCTCCAGCCGGGAATAACCATAACCGCTGGCACCGCGTCCTTGAGCTTCTAGAAGTCCCCTCCAGGGTCAATAAAAATCTCAGCAATGAGACCGCTATGAACTCCATCAATCGAGTACCAGGCAAACTGAATCCGAACACGATCCGGCATCCCGAAGTGCTGGCGGCATGGCTGGATGATGAACGCGTGGTGAATGTCGATCTCACGACTAATGTTTCTGCGCCACCACTCAACACAATTGATGGTCTCGACTGGTGGAATGAGTTTCTGTTCAACCGAGATTACTCAGAAGCTGATCCCTGGTATGGAGATCTGGGCCAACAATTTGGATTACCTGGCTTGCCCGGCAGCCGCCCTTTCCGCAGCTTCAGTGCCACTCCGACAGTGGGAGGCGGGAATCCTGCACTGCCTTCACTGATTCGCAGTGTCGATCCTTTGGATCAGAATACCCGGTTGCTATTCGAAGTTGGTTCAGATACGGACCATAGTAACGGCGCACTCGATCCGATGACTCGGGAGCGTCTGATTGCGAAGATGTCGCAGAATGCGACGACTCGCAGTAATACGTTTGTGGTCTTTTTGACCTGCAAGTTCTTCCGGGCGACGTACGATACAGCAAATGGCAATGCCGTCCGGATTGGAGCACCACTCAACGACTTGTACGAGCCTGAGTTCCGCGGTGCATACGTGGTGGATCGTTCGAAGCTGGAAGCGGCCTATGATGCCAGCCAGGGGACGTTCGACTTCCGCAAGTTTATCGAGGCAGGTCAGGTTCTGGAGAAGTAGGGGCAGAGCTACTGGCGAAGAGGTCGTCCCGATTGATCGCAATTCGTTGCGGTGTGACACGCCATCGGACGACATCAAAGTCTTTTTCCCCTTCTCCCGTTCTGACGGGAGAAGGCTGGGATGAGGGTGAGTCCGAATATCTTGGGCGCGTGTTCAACAACCGGCTTCAACGCGTGATGCTCTTCATCCTCGCTCTCTGACAGTCAATCGCCGCCCCGGCGGATAGCTCGCTGGCTGTTACATACCCAGCGGCAAGACCCTCACCCGGCACTCCGTGCCACCCTCTCCCACGCAGACGCGGGCGAGGGTTTTTACCCCTTCTCCCGTTCTGACGGGAGAAGGCCGGGATGAGGGCGAGCTCAAACGTATTGGGCGTTCCATTAACATCCGGCTTCATCGCGTGATGCTCTTCATCCTCGCTCTCTGACAGTCAATCGCCGCCTCTGCGGATAGCTCGCTGGCTGTTATGCACCCAGCGGCAAGACCCTCACCCGGCACTCCGTGCCACCCTCTCCCACGCAGACGCGGGCGAGGGTTTATCGGACGCGGGCCTTGAAGGTGATGACGCCACCTTTGCGGGCTTCGAGAGAGTTTTCGAGTTCCCAGATCAGGATCTCACTCCCGACGCCGTTGGGTGTGACCACCAGTTGGCCTGGCAACGTGCAGGTAGCACTGTCAGGAATGTATGACAATCGTGGCGTGAGGTTATCAATCAACCGCACTCCCGAGACCGCATTCGGGCCAAGGTTGTCGAAGCGAATGACGAATTCAATCACATCACCACTGACGGCATCCTGCTTGTCGGCCAGCTTGACGACACGAAGTTCGCCGGGCTCGTTGTTTTTGGCATCATCGATCAATGTGATCACAGCGGCGTGCACATCGCTGCGGCCTTCAATCGGCACATCGAGTTTGGCGGCAATGATTGGCGACTGCTCGCGGCTCCAGGCCATCGAAGCCTGCATCCCCTGCTGAATGGCAGCCACGTCATCCACTTCCATCAAACCTGTTCGCAGAAAGCCAATGTCTTGGAAGAGATTGATCAACTTCTCATGAGCAGCGAGCCGGGTAATCGATGCAAAATCTCCCTGGCCGGAAGTCGATTCCAGACCGCTGGAGCGAGAACGCATTCGCAAGCCACCGGTCGGAGTCTGCTGAGCCGATTGATCGATTTTGGTCTGAGCTCGCATGCTGCGATCGCCCGTTGAGCCGGCAACATTCGCCAGCTCACTCACCGCTTCACCGACGGCAGGGACACTGACGGATCGAACGGCGGCAAATCGAGGTGCATAGACACACACGCGGCTCGATGGCTTGACTCGCTCTTTCCCTGTGTGATCAACGAACTCGGCAACAGTGTCTTCCGTTTCGAGACCTTGAATACCCACAGAATCGTAATGCACCGGCAGACCACGATCGCCGCCATCACAAATGTATTCGTCGGGATAACGCTTTTTGCATTCCATCAGGTAGCACTCAGCCATGGTAAAGCCAGGTGCAAAGGGTGGCGGGCAGATTTTGGGATCAGGACAACCAGCCACAACTCGTCGATCCGGGGGACAGACTTCGATCTTCATCCCCACGGGAAGTGCTTCGATGGCCGGAGTATGGCTGACGGTTTGAACCTGTTGGCCATTCGCAGATTTCGAACCCAGCTTGACCCGACCAGCCATGTTGCCGGTATCGTCGGGCGATTGCCCGCGAACTGTGATTTCGTCATTCACGATGATCAGATAAGCGGGAGGCTCAGAAATCTGCCGCATGGCTGTGACAGCCCGTTGAGTGGTGCAGCCTGTCGAACTGGTCGCTGCCAACATCAGACCACCCAGAATCAGACGACCTGGCAGCAGACGATGCCCCTGCAGATGATTCGTGAGCATCGCAGGGAGCCCGAAGGATAACGGGCGAGTCGCAGTTGTGAGGAGTTTCCGAGTCATAAGGACACTCTCAATCATGAACCCAGAATGGGTAAAAACTCGAACTGAAGATGAGACCGAAGGTCGATCCGGAATTAGCGACCACCTGTTTGCTGAATGGAAGCCGAGGCTCGCACTCCACCTGGTCGAGTCCGCGCCTGTGGAGTTTCGTTCTGGATCGGAGTGGGATTGGCCGGTTGACCGTTTTCAGGCGTTGCCGTTGCGGGAGAAGGTTGCACTGGCGGGCAGAATCCAAAGAAGGTCGGATCCAGCGGATTGTGGCTATCGGGTGTGCGTCCACCCAGCCTGACAATGGCGACCGGTCGTCCCAAAAGATCAGCTTCGGCCAGCGCGTTCTGTTGCGGAGGGACTTCTGTCACACGGAGATCAGCATCCAGAACTGAGAGTGGAATTCGGTCGGGCTGTTCCAGATAAATAACCTTCGTTACCAATCGGCCCTGGGCGGCAAACTCGAAATCATCTTCGCTGAACTGGACTTCAACAGGGAATCGATCAGCCAGTCCTTCAGGGGGATGCAGGCGATCGATGAGTTCAATCGTGGGATAAAATTCCTGATTCGGGAACTCGGGCAGGCCAGTTAAACGCACCCGATATGTCTGGCCAACCAGGAGCCCCGCCTGCCCTGGTGCGGCCATCGACACGGGCCGAGCTGGTGAGCCATCGAAGAAGTCAACTCGGCCCTGTGTGGGAACCGTAATCCGCACTGGCTGGAAGTAGGCCGGATGGGCTTTGCCATTGGCGACGGCCCACGCGGCAGCTGTGCCGGGTGAGGTCATGTGATTCAATGGGAAGTGGCGACGGTCAGTCGACGGATACTGCTGCGCTGAAGCCACCATAGGCAGACAGCCCCACAGGAGCATCCAAAGGACAGTTTTCCATCCAAGAGCCACAACTTTCGAGTTTGCCTGGGGGGCTAGGCATCGCATGGCAGGAAACTCTTTTCGAGAAGAGGAAACCATCGAATTGAACAGCACGACGGGAGAAAACGAGAGCAGAAATTCAATCATCAGGAACGCCTGAACCCCGGAGAACCGACATAAGCTAGTTCTCCGGGGTAGGCGAATCTCCATTCAATTATCGTTGCATACCTGGTGGGCAGTAAGCACCGTCCCCACCAGCTCCAGCACCGGGAGCATTCCAGGCTGGGTTGCTCAGCTCGCCGGGTGAGTACACAGGATGAGTTTCCTTGTACTCGACATAGCGAACTGGTTTGGGCAGGCTCAGACCTGGGGCATGCTCAACATCGATCAGCATATGGTCCACAGGTTCTGGAATATCCATTTTGGTACGGTTACGAATGGTGTGGCTCTTGAGACCGGCAGGACCACCATAAGGCAGGTGGGGAGGGCCGGCGAGTCCGATAGGTGTCCCTGTGATCGGTTGACCCCACATTG
Organism: Planctopirus hydrillae; assembly: GCF_001707835.1. Classification (GTDB taxonomy): domain Bacteria; phylum Planctomycetota; class Planctomycetia; order Planctomycetales; family Planctomycetaceae; genus Planctopirus; species Planctopirus hydrillae. The sequence goes on along the minus strand of NZ_LYDR01000110.1, from coordinate 37,012 downwards.
GCATACCAACGCCACTCACATAAGGGCTGCCTGCTGGCTGTCCGGGCATACCATAACCGGCGACCATCATCGCATCGGGAACACCTGGGCCATACCCGGGCATAATGCTCATGGGCATCGGAGGGACATGCTGACCTTTGTCACCATCGACCACGTTGTAAGCGACCTGATTCACACCACCGTTCGGACCACCGACTGTTGCGCCGGGAGCACCTGGGGCACCGGGCATTTCGAGATCCATGTTGCCTAAGCGAAGGATCGCCATGATCGTACCACGCTTGTCAGCTTCCTGGACGGGATCCACACCTGGGTCGAGCCGAGTCGAAACGAGCGTTTCCACGTTGGCAATCGCCAGTTCCTGATACTTGGCATCGGGCAGGTAGATCACCTTGGTGACAAAGTTGTTGCTTTCGACCTGATCGAGATCTTCAACGGTAATCTGCAGTGGCACGCTGTTGTGAGACAGGTAACCAACTGTATTCGGGTGGCTGGGGTAGACCTGCAAGGTCGGATACAGGTTCAAACCAGCACGACCAGGAATATTGGTCAGCTTGAGGCGATAAGTTGCAGCCTGCTGGAAGTTGAATCGAGCAGGAGCCACGAGCTGGTTCTCAGCATAACCATCGGGAATCTGCCAGCCGACGTGCATACCGTCAGGCCCGACAAAGCGAACCTGAGTCGTGGTGGGAATCCCGGGAGGAATCATCCCACCAGCAGGACCACCCATCATCGGGCCGCCCATCATGGGGCCACCCATACCTGTCGGAAGTGCTGGCATCACGCCAGGTCCCGGGCCATCGACCATGGGGCCCGGCCGCATCATCATCGCGGCAGGGGGAGCATGGTACTCGCCCTTGTTCATCACTTGCTGTCCGTCCATGGCGCAGCCGACGCACACGACGACGACCGTCCCCAATGCCAGGAAGTAAAACTTCATCGCGACCCCTCTTTGCTATCCAACGCACCGCCTGGGGACGCCGGGCTGCCAAATAGGACAGACCTCGTGTCCGAACATATGACGCGCACATGCCTTTACCTACGGATGAACTTCCCGTTCACCTCGCGGCCTCAATTGCATACCATCCCCAGACCGGCATTCCAGAAGGAATGTCTGCTGTTCGGGATTGCCTCTGAAGGCCACGCGCAAAAGCACTTGACACACCTGTTTTCGGAACTCCGGGGCATGCAGCTTTGGAAAATCCGTCAATTTGGGAACGAAATGCATAATCAGCAAACTCGACCAACCCCAACAAACACGCAGAAACAGACAAGAGCCTCAGGGCTCAGGTATGCGGCTCTGTTTGTCGCCGGCTTCGTGGTCATGGGAGGAATCTGGACGGTAACGCCTCAACTTCGGAAGATCGCGTTTGCCTCGCAAGTTGATACCCAAGAAAATGTTACGTCAAAAAAAGACCCCATCGAACAGGCCGCTTTTACAAAAACAGCCGAGCCGCAAATCCTCCCAGGATCTGCCCCGGGCACAGGCCAAACTCCTGCTCTGCTGAGTGGAGCGACTGGTTCTGTTCAACCTCTCCCGCCTGCAAAGAGTGCCGATCAATCCGCATCCAGCTCCAAGACGACATTAGACACGACAACTTCCAGCGAACTTGCTCCACATGCACTCGCACCGTCTGAGGCATCGATCCGAGTGCTGGCACTGGTCCAGGAGGCCCAGGTTTCGCTGGCCCGGCGGAAATCGATTCAGGCGAATGTGAAAACACTCGTCCAGTTCGGAGAGCAGACAATCATTTCCACGGGTCGGTATGAAGCCGAGGGGCTGAAGCTGCGACTGACAACCCAGCTCAAACTCAAATCCGGAATCACAGGGGAAACGCTCGAAGTCTGCGATGGTGAAACCCTCTGGAATCGCACGGTGATTGATGACATCAAACGCTATACACGCCGGGATGTGCGGCAGATTCTCAATGCGGGAGCAGCGGGTGGCACTGCAGAAACATTGATGCTTTCCGAGCTGGGGCTGGGTGGTCTCCCTGGGATCATGGCCTCCATCCAGCGATGCATGAACTTTACTGCACTCAAACCCGAGGAAACCGAACAAGGCAAAGTCTTCCATGTTCAGGGGGAATGGAAACCTGAATTTCCTGCCAAATGGTTTCCTTCCAAACCTCTCTCCACACTTCCCTTCTTTCCTGAGGTCGTTCGAATCACCTACTCAGCCGAGACACTTTTCCCACACCGCCTGCTCTATCTGAAGCGTACGACCGGCCCCGAGAAATCTTTGCGTCCTATTTTCTCGATGGAGTTCTCCCAGGTCGTTCTCGACGAACCACTTGATGACCAGACGTTTGAGTTCATTCCCACAGATGGTGTGATCCCCGAAGATGTCACCAAACAGTATCTCGAACGAATTTTCGCTGCGAAACCGAAACCTGCTCTTGCCTCTGAAGAGAGCAGATAAATCCATTCGTAATGTTCATGCTTGCGATCGCTGAACAAACCGAAATTGAATGCCAGGCTCGTTATGACGAATTCCCCCAGGGTTGATGTGTTGATTTTTGGCTGTGGCTATGTGGGATTGCAGGTTGCTCGCCAGTTTGTCTCTGCAGGGCTCCATTGTGCTGCCGTGACACGCAGCCAGGAAAAAGCGGCTTTTTTGAAAAGCCAGTCAATCGAACCAGTTCTGGCGGAAGTCACCGATGCCGCATCACTCGCAGTGCTTCCTGCGGCAAGGCGCATCCTCTGGGCCGTTGGTTACGATCGCAATTCCACCGCCAGTAAGCGTGAGGTCTATGTTAATGGCTTACGAAATGCATTGCTCGCGACGGCTCCTGCCGCTGAGTCTGTTGTATCCATTTCCAGTACGAGTGTCTGGGGGTTTGATGATGGAAGCTGGGTCGATGAACTGACGCCAGTCGCACCAACAACCGAAGGTGGCGAAATCTGTGCGACAGCCGAAGAGGTTGTGAGAACTCTCTGCCCTGCTGGCAAGTCGACCATTCTGCGATTAGCGGGAATTTACGGCCCGGGACGTTTACTGGCGAAAGTGGAGGCACTGCAACAAAAGCAGCCGATTGCCGGTTCAGGAGAGGCATGGCTCAACCTCATCCATCAGGCCGATGCGGCTGCTTTAGCCTATCGATTACTCTGTGAAGGAGGGCCAGAAGTTGTGGTGGGGGTTGATCGAGAACCTGTTCGGCGGATTGACTATTACAGCGAACTGGCACGTCGAATTGGATCGGCACCACCAGTATTCGATGAAGCCTCTCTTCCCAAACGAGGCTCGGGCGGGCTCAATAAGCGAGTTCGTTCCCAATTTTCCGATCAATTCGAATTTCGCTATGAAAGTTATCGCTCAGGCCTCGCACAAGCATTGGAATCACCTCCAGCCGTATGAAGACAAACGAACGCTGTGCGATCGCTGACCAGGGCTAAGCTGCTATCTTTTCACTTAACTGTGCTGGTGTTCTGGTGTGCTGACTTGATGTGTGGCTGGAGTCAAACGTCTTCGTTTGCCCCCAGATAATGCGACTCTGAATGTTGATGGCGAAGATATGCTCAAGCCGCAAAGCATGTTGTCAGATGCATTTGCCCTCTCCCACGCAGACGCGGGCGAGGGTTTTTTACCCCTTCTCCCGTTCTGACGGGAGAAGGCCGGGATGAGGGCGAGTCCAAACGTATTTGGTGTTCTATTAACAACCGGCTTCAACGCATGATGCTCTTTATCTTCGCTCTCTGACAGTCGATCGCCGCCCCTGCGGATAGCTCGCTGGCTGTTATGCACCCAGCGGCAAGACCCTCACCCGGCACTTCGTGCCACCCTCTCCCACGCAGACGCGGGCGAGGGTTTTTTACCCCTTCTCCCGTTCCGACGGGAGAAGGCCGGGATGAGGGTGAGTCCGAACATCTTGGGCGCGTGATCAACAACCGGCTTCAACGCGTGATGCTCTTCATCCTCGCTCTCTGACAGTCAATCGCCGCCCCGGCGGATAGCTCACTGGCTGTTACATACCCAGCGGCAAGACCCTCACCCGGCACTCCGTGCCACCCTCTCCCACGCAGACGCGGGCGAGGGTTTTTTACCCCTTCTCCCGTTCTGACGGGAGAAGGCTGGGATGAGGGTGAGTCCGAACATTTTTGGGCGCGTGATCAACAACCGGCTTCAACGCATGATGCTGTTCATCATCGCTCTCTGACAGTCAATCGGCGCCCCTGCGGATGGCTCGCTGGCTGTTACATACCCAGCGGCAAGACCCTCACCCGGCACTTCGTGCCACCCTCTCCCACGAAGACGCGGGCGAGGGTTCCAGAGACACACGCATAGCGCGGCTTCTTGTCGTCATACGGAGTACGACGACCCGGCCACGAGTTGGCCGGGCCACCCTTGCACGCGATGCTCAAAGGCTGTGAGTCATGGAAAAAGCTGAGTTCTGAGGCCTTCTCGCCTGAAAGACGCTCCTGCATGGTCAGGAGAAGTTCGACCTGAAGTTCTGGCACAGCAGGCAGACCGATTTACGGTGCTTACGGCAACCACCAGCGTGTCCATTGAGGATGCCAGAAACGGATATGGCCGATCGTCGCGAGTATCAGTAAGACGAACAGGCTGATTCCCGCACCCCACCCGAGTGACCAAGGCTGGTAACTCCAGACAAGAAGCGTCTCACCTTCTGGCACTTCAACCTTTCGGGAAAGCCCAGTTGCTTCCCAGGATGCGGGCTGACCGTTGATAGTCAGCTTCCAGTCGCGGTCAGCGAGTTCCGTCAGTACCAGCGTCTGTCGGGGGCCGGCCTCGACCTGAACTTCAATTCTCTGGGGGCCATGCTCCACGATGGTCACTTTTCGGGCTGGCTGGGAACCGACGCCTTCAACGTAACAGCGACCAGGGGCCGCAGGCAGGCTGTAGAGATAAAGCGGCTGATCAAAACGACCCCAGGCCCGATTGAGGAATTCATCAAAACCACTCCAGACCAGTCGTACCGATTCCTCATTTGTTGGTTCGCCTGTCAAAGAGTCTTTGCTTCCAGCAGCAGGGACACTTAAAGGATCCATCGTCAACCAGTGCGTGACGCCTTGTTTCGAGAGAAACTCGATCTGTTGAGAGAGTGGGGCTTCTGCGGGAAATCTGGCAGCAGGCGAGAAGTAAGCCGCCGGTCCAATCCCGAGAAACTCCGGCGTTGTCGAAACGCCCAGCAGGTTCGGCAGGTTGGCTCCAGGAGCGTAAACCCGCACGGGTTGCCTGGCATCGGCGAGGAGAATGCGGCGAACTTCGCTTTTCGAAATCATCGAGTAAGGAGACTTCTCAATGATCACTCCATACGTGGCCTGCATGCTCACAATCTGCAGATCGAACCACGTGAACCCAATCACAAGACACCACAAGATCCAGCGATATCTCGCACTGATGTGACTCAGTAACTGATCCCACGCCAATCCCCCGGCGACCGCCAGGCAGAACGTGGCCACTATTCCAAATCGACCCGGGCCCGTGAAATACGAGAAGCCGGGAAGTGAGGCAGTAATGAAAAGTGGTAACCCGGTTGCAAACAAGATCGCCACCAGACTGCCGACGAGAAAAATGCCGATCCAGCGAAAGAGGATCAAGTTCCCGGAACTTCGATAGGCCAGCCACCCTGCACCCACGAGTCCCATCCAGACAGCCAGCCCCGCATACAAATGAGCTTCAACACGGTTTGTTCCTGCGCCGGTGGGTGTCCACATCTGCGACAGTTCTTCGTCAATATTGTGATTCGCTGGATTCCACCAGGTGGGCGCAAATAACTGGCCCAGAAACTGTGGGGGAATGTGGCCATATCCCGGCTGAAAGTCCTGCCCGGTCTCAGCTCGTTGAGATTGTCCCTTCAGTTCCCAGGTTGGCAATAACTGAACAGCACCTAGACCAAATCCAAAACCAATGGCCACAACGAGGGGTATCGCTACAGGCAGACGTGCTCTTGCCGAGAATTCCGTCGTTTGTGGCGAATGTACCAGCGAGGGCAACAGCCATAGACGAACAGGAATGTAAACCAGCCACACCAGGACTTCGATAAAGGCGAGGTTGTAATGCCCTGCCAGCAGATGCAACCCCAACACACCGGCCAGTGCCATCGCGTACTTCCAGCTTTTTCGCTGCAGAAATCGTTCGATCAGCCACAAGCCTAACGGCAGGTAAACACCACCAATGATGGCCCACTCGAGTATGATCCGTGTCGGAAACCAGCCGTAGACATAGACGACACAACCAAAAATCGTGCCCGGTATGGAAACACCAATTTGCCTTAAATAAAGCCACATACAAAAAAATGCAGCCACATAATGGGCAAGTTGTTCAGCGGTGTAAGCGTGGTCTGCCGGCAGGAGGCTCAGCGATATGACGCGTGGCGGGTAGAAGACTGCCGTCTGGCTTTCGGCAAGTACCGGGTAGCCATGACCTGTGAGATTGTTCCAGAGTGGCCAGCGGCCAGCAGCCAGTTCATGCTGGAAGAATGCCTTCTGTGGAAGCAGATACGTGTAAAGATCGCCACCAATGAGCGTAGAACCTTCGTAGAACGACGCCCATGCCAGCCAAGAGGCCAGGATCGCTGCACCCAGAGCCCAGAGCCACTCTGGAATCAGGAATGATGAGGCCCGCTTCCCACTTTCAGAAGTTGATCGTTCGGCAACAGCTTTGGCGGCAGAACGTGGTGGCATCTTGGGAGGAATCTGAACCTGATGGAAAACGAGCTGGAGCGACCCTGGTTGAACCTGCGTATCGGACTACAGAATCTCAAGTGTCGGCATCGATGGAGCACTGAGGAGGCTTTTGGCAATCTGCTCGGCCACATTTTCGCAGATCGTCAGCAGGGCATCCCGCGAGGGATTCTCTTCCCGGACAAGGCGGGCAATTTCACCAGCATCCCCAGCGACTCGAATCCCGGCATCCATGGGTAATTCACCCAGGAATGGAATTCCGAGTTCTGCGGCTTTCGACTGCGCACCGCCGCGCCCAAAAATCTCACCCGACATGTTCTCTACCATCCCCAGAACGGGGATCTTCACCTGCCGGAACATACTCACAGCCTTCACGGCATCCAGGAGTGCCACCTGCTGAGGACTGCAGACAACCACCGCACCCGCCAGGCCTAAAAGCTGCGATAGCGTTAATGAGACGTCGCCGGTTCCTGGAGGCATGTCGATAATCAGATAGTCGAGCGGGCCCCAGTCGACCTGCTGCAAAAACTGGGAAATTGCCTGATGCAGCATTGGCCCACGCCAGATGACCGCCTGATCGGCCTGGACAAAAAAACCCATCGAAATCGTTGGTAAGCCACTGGCCAGCACTGGCTGGATTCGCATCATCTTCTTGCCATCGGGGGCTGTTCTCTCCAGAGCGACAGGTTGCTCATTCACGCCCACCAGATGCGGCACACTCGGGCCATACACATCGGCATCCATCAACCCGACATTGGCACCCAGTTCCTGCAGGCCATAAGCCAACGTGGCAGCGACGGTGCTCTTACCAACACCACCCTTCCCACTACCGACGGCAATCACGTTTTTCACACTCAGACCAATCGATCCCCCCGAGTTTTTCCCCTTGATGTTCAATTCGAGATCAAACTCAACGGGGGTGCCCTGCGCCAGTTCGTGGGTAGCACTGCGGACATGTTCTTTCAGGGCGTTGGCTTTGACAAAGCCAGGGAAAGGGACATCGAGCGAGACGATGATTTTGTCGCTCCCCAGCGAGACTCCGCGAACGAGCTTCAATTCCCCCAGAGTTCGCCCGAGGTGAGGTTCTTTTAAACGTGAAAGTGTCGAAAGCCAGGTCTGTTCATCAGCCATAGGAAGTATCTTTGATCTGCCAGTGAATGTTGATGTCGGAGTGAATGGAAACGCCTTGGCGATCCCTGTTGGATTCTATGGAGAGCCTCCACAGATACCCGCAATTCTCGCAGCCCACCTGATGATTTGCCAGTCGCAGAGGTGTACTGTTGATTGCAGCGGACGAGTCGCATCCTGCAGTGAAAGGGACCACATGCTTGTTTCTATTTTGTTGCACCTGATTCTGCTGGGCTTGGCAGTCGTGATCGTGGTGGCACCGTTTCGCAGTCAGAAGAATGAACCCGCAAGCTATCGTGATCTCTGGTGGTGGCTGGCCGTTTCCGTGATCCCCCTGTTCATTCTGCCATTCCTTTCGTTTTATCCACTGGAGAATCACTTCTTCGCATATGCGCTGGCATTCTTTTGTCTGGTCATGGGAATTCTGGGGGCGATCTCAACGATCTGGCGAACAGAATCGCAACGGCCACGGGCACGTCCTGTGGGTGCGGTGATTGCCACATCCATTCTCTCACCGCTCTTGGCGTTTCTTTTCCTCTCCACAATGACATCCGCTCGCGAGATTCTCGCGCGCACTGCTTGCCGACATCATTTGAACTCCATTGGTCTCGGAATCCACAGGTACTATAACGCACATGGCGTTTTCCCCATGCCCAGTTCGGGGCAAGGAGAACTTGCCGTGAGCTGGCGAGTGACTATGGAGCCTTATCTGGATGTTCATCAACTCGATCAGAAATACAGCGATCAATTCGCCTGGAATGCCGAACCCAATTGGGCATTCAGTAAACGCCGCAGGCCTGTCTATGAATGCCCTTCGGCTGGTTATAGGCGGGCCGATCCCAAGGATGGCTTTGGCCTCACAGACTACGTGGTTCTCGTGGGAGACGAGACCGCTTTTCCACAGGGCAAAATGCTTTTGATCCAGAATATCGAAGATGGACTTAGCAATACGGCTTTTGTGGTCGAGGCAATCGACACGGGTATTCGTTGGGCAGAACCTAAAGACCTTGATGTGAATCAGGTGGAATTGGTTGTCAAAAGCTCAAATACAAACCAGCAGGCCACTCATCCGATCATGTCTTCAGCCCATAGCCACGGGTCGCATATCCTCTTAGGTGACGGCAGCGTTCGATTCATCTCATCACAAATTTCACCCGAGACACTGAGGATGCTAACAACAGCAAGTGCTGGTGATGTCATCAGGGACGAATAGATCGCACTGCCGTGTTGCCGCGATACAGGGGACTTCTTATGTACGACATCTCCGATAACTTTGCGATTCTGCTGTTGATATTTTCACTCTTTGTGACATTCCTGCTGGTTTACCCGGCCTGCTTCCAAAAGGATGCTCACTGGAGTCATTTCATCCGGTGGCTGCTCGTCCCCTGGATTCCTTACCTTTACTTATCGAGCATTCGCTTTTTCCATAAACAGCTCTTTGCGAATGTTGAATTCTATGTGTTTGGCAGCTTATGGGTCGTCATGCTGTGTGGCTTATTCAGCACAATTGATCGATTATTTCTTGGCAACGCTAAAGATTACCGAGGTAGAGCATTCGTATGCATATTTCTCGCGGTGATTTCGTTTATCATGCTGCAGCCGACGCTGATACACCCCGCCTGGATGGCGGGTGCTACCGAATGCCGAAGCAACTTAAAAAGTCTGGGTTTGGCTGTCTATAATTATCATGACGCAACATTCATGTTTCCTATGCGCATGCCGACGTCCGAGAAGAATGAAATGAGCTGGCGCGTGGAGATTCTACCCTATGTCGAAGATAGTCCGATTTTTAATCGCTACCGCCAGGATCAAGCCTGGGACTCTACGGCGAATCTACCCGTCTCGTCGATGCAGTTAAGAGTCTATGAATGCCCACTGGCATCCAGGAAAAGACGCGGCCAGCCAGCTCCGCTTGGTATGACGGATTATGCGGCCCTTGTCGGTGAAGAGACCATGGCTCCCCCAGGGAAACTTCTGGCAGCGAAAGATGTCGCCGACGGGACCTCGAATACGATCGCGATTGTCGAAGCGGTTGGTCGGGGTATTCGCTGGGCAGAGCCGAAAGATATCTATGCCCCTTTTGCACAAATGGCGATCAAAGCCGCAGACACGAATGAAGATCTTATCAACCCGCTGATTTCATCTGCTCATCCCGGTGGCGGGCTCGTCTTGCTCGCCGATGGAACTGTGAGACGACTTTCGACAAACATCGACCCCGCCGTATTAAAGGCATTAACCACACCATCGGGTGGCGAAACTATTTCCCATGACTATTGAACAATAAAACCCCGACACAAGATCGTGCCGGGGTTTTATTGTTTGGTCATAACACTGCACGTTGCGGTGAATGTTAAGCCATGCCTTGCTTCATGAACTTGAGGGCATTGGTCGCGAGATAGGTTTCATCGGGGAACATGCGGCGCCAGATTTTGGTGGCGGCGGCAATTGCCGGGAGTGCGAGGCCAAAGGCTTCGACCATCAGCCAGCCGTCGTATTTAAGTTCCTTGAGCATCTTGAAGGTTGTGTCAAAGTCGACGTGACCTTCACCGGGTGTCGAGCGATCGTTTTCGGAAATATGAACGTGAACGACCTGATCCCAGCAGCCCTTCATGGCGGCTGCCAGATCTTTTTCTTCAATGTTGGCGTGGAAGGTATCGTACATCATCTTCAGATTGGGATGATTGACTTCGCGACAGAAGCGGGCATCGTCAGCAGCACAGGTGAGGAAATAGCACTCAAAACGATTGAGGTATTCGCAAACCAAAGTGACGTTGTTTTGTTGAGCGTAATCAGCCGCCTTCGAGAGCGTTTCTTTGGCCCAGTTCCACTCGTCAGGAGTAGCCCCCTGGCCACTGAATGAACCAATCGCGGAGTGAATGGGCCCGCACAAGTGAGAGACCCCAGCGGCGGCACAGCAATCAATGGCCTTCTTCAAGCGAGCCAGTGCGGCTGCACGAATCGCCGCATCAGGTGAAATCGGGTTCTCGGTGTCTGTGCAGATTGTGACAGCAGTACGCCCCAGTTCGAGGCGGGAAAGTTCTTTGCCCACTTTTTCGAAGCGGGCGACATCCATATCGAAAATCGGCAATTCGACGCCGTCGTAACCAATCGTCTTTAACTGCTCAAGAAGAGGAAAGTGCTCTTCGTTCACATCGGAAGTCCACAGGAGCATGTTCATGCCGTACTTCATTGCAATTTCTCTCCGGGAGTTGTTCAGGTGAGGGGATGATTCAGGTTCATGACAATTGACGCTGCCATTCAGCGAATGGGCCAAGCGTACAAATGTTCGGGCAAGAGTTCATCAGTTCGGTGCCTGACGAGTTTGCGTGCTGCAGGAATGGCTTGTTCCAGTTGCTCGGGCATGTGATCGAGACCGATCCGTTTCCAGACTTGCCGAAGTCGCCACGAGAGCAGCGTATCATCGAGATAATCCGGAAGAAACCGTTCTTCCAGAAATGCGGGAATGAACCAGTCGAAGACGGTCGTCGGATGTTTGGACGCCAGGTTGACTGCCAGTTCCACGACCTCCGCATCCACCAGTTTGAGGGATTCGTAATACTGATCGATCTTGCCGGGATACCGCTCCATCAAGCTGGCATCGAGCAGAAGTTCAAGTGACAAATGGGCGAGAAACCCACCGCGAAATCCATCCTGTGCACCGAAGGCCTGCCGAAAATCGAGTGTGAGCTGGGCCTGCACTTCCTGAAAGGCGGCTGTTCGATGGAACCAGTCGTCATCCTGATGATGCTGCACGATCCCTGACAGAATGGATTGAACCTGCTGCCGGGCGGGCGCTTGGGGAAATGCGTTGGTGATGGTCTCTGGCAATAGCTTTTCGGGTCGCGGACGAGTTCGCCTGGCCACAGCTCCCAGCCAGTCAGGGACCGCCGTCCCCGCGACAAACCACGGGTCGACCAGATGAGGAAGTGCATGGGCAAAATAGTTCAACCGGTTCTCCAGCGGTTCAGAATTCAATGTCCACAGAGACTCATACGAGACCAATGCGGTGAATTCCTGTTGCCTGATTGCGAATTTCTCGCGTAAGTTCAAGGGGATCTCAAGGAATTTTGAGATTTCGGGCATCATCAGATTCTGGTCTTTCGCATCCTCACTTGCCAGAGACAAGACCGGCAGGACGGAAGGTCGTTGATGAAGGAGATTAGGCCATGAGGCGACGATTCGATCATCGGCAGCGATTCGCTTTCCCATCGGGCCTGATCCTTATGGGGAGTCTGGTGCTGTTCGTAATGCATGACCAGAGCTGCTACGGGCAGGCAAACGCCAAACCAAAAACGGCAGGTGGGCCGACGGCTCCACGCAACGAAAAAGTTCCCACGACGTTGATCGGGATGGAACTGTTGACTTCGGATCCGGCTGCTGCGGTTCATGCTCATGCCTGGCGAACAACGCTCGAAGAGCTGGACGTCACCTTGAGCACCCGCAAACCGATTCTCGACGATAAGCCGCGCATTGAGCAGCAAATGCTGGGGACACTGCGGAAAATCACCATTATGGCGATTTTGACCAGAGATGGCTCAATCAAGACAGATCGCCGGACATTCGCCCAGAAGGATGTTGCTGCTCTGAAAGAGTGGATTGATGAACTTCGTGTCTATGGTGCCCAGGGAGCCCCTCAGGGCCAGCCGCTCTGGGGTTTGAGTGAACTGCAGTTCAACCCATTATACGACACGCTCAGCCAGCCACTGGGAGTGGAATTGAAAGGGAAAACTCTCTCTGAAGTATTGCCGCTGATTCCGGGAAAAGAGCGTTACCAGTGGCGCGTCGCTGAGGCGGCGGCGCTCGCGATCTCCAAACGGCCCGAGGATCGTCGCGTCGTGCGGCAAAGCGTCGGCAGGTTCACGATCGGGACGGGACTTGCCATGGCCCTGCGTGATCTGGAATTGGGGTTTCACCCGCGCCGCACTCCCGCGGGAGAGATTGAACTTCTGATCGAGCCTTTGCCTGAAAAATTGCAGACACCCCAGATGGAGACTGCCGACTTCTGGCCGGTCGGCTGGGCGGTCAAAGTGGCACCGCAAAAGCTGGCACCAGGTTTGTTTGATATTCAGGCCATGATGCTGGACGGCATGCCCCTGGGTGAGGTGCTGATCAAAGCTCAAACAGAAAGCAAAGTTCCCATTCACTTTGATTTTGCAGCCATTGATCGCGGGAACATCGACATTGTGGATCTACTTGTGAAGTACCCTGCCCGTAAAACGAGCTGGAGTGTGGCCATTCGAGGTGCCGTTTCTCAAGTGGGACTTTCGCGAGAGTTACTGCAGGATGAAGGCGGCCATGCGTTTGTCTGGATCTATCGAAACCCCGCCTCGATCAATTGATGGCTGACAAAGATGTTTGAAATCTCAGCGACGGCGATTCCTGCCGGTGGGAGATCTGTTCAGCAATTGCGATGTTTCGCATAGATTCCAACAAGCACAAACGAAGCGATCTCTCGGTGTGCATGCCCGCATCGACCAAAACCCGCTGATACAGGGTGGAATCATGGATGACAACACACAACGGCCACTCTCTGAAGAAGCGATCACCTTCGAAGCTGCCGTTCCCCATCCTTCGATTGAAGTGACAGCTTTGGAACAGCGCTGGGCACCGCTGATGTTTTTTGCCTCAGTGGCTTCGCTGGTCTGTTTCAGCGGTGTGCTTCATCTTCACGATCGCCCCGAGTTCCTGCCGATTTTCGTGGGCTGTTTAGCGGGCTCGCTGGCAGTTTATCCGTTGTACTGGGCCGAATTGCTCACGCGCTGGGCAGCAGGTGATCCCCGCTGGACTCGATTCTTCCTGTATTGCCTTTTACCCCCTTTACGGCTGACTGCCCGAAATCAATCACGCAATGCCGTCTGGTTTCCGAAGATCGGCTGGACGCCTGTGGGCCCCACTTCATTTGTGGCGATGCAGGGGCGGCTTTCAGGTCCGCTGTTCGTCGTCGCCCTGGCGGTTCTGCCACTGATCGGGATTGAGTTTGCCTACCACGAACGGATTGCTGCCGATGCCCGGCTGGATGCGGCCATTCGCTGTGGTACCGCTTTTGTGTGGCTCGCCTTTACGCTCGAATTCTTCACGATGATCAGCCTGACTGAGCGGCAGACCAAGTATATCCGTACGAACTGGCTCGATCTGGCCATTATTCTCATGCCGCTGGCGATGTTCGCCCAGGCTGCTCAGATCAGCGGCCTCTTGCGACTGCAGCAGCTTTCAAAACTTGGCAGAGCCTACCGGCTGCGCGGCGTGGCCATGCGCATGTTTCGAGTGCTGTTGCTGATGAAGGCCATTCAGAAACTGATGGCACCAGCAACCGAAGGGCGGCTGTCGCAGTTAAAGGAAGAAGCGATCGAAACCGCACAAAAGCTGGAATCGCTGCACCAGCAGATCGCCGAACTGGAACGCGTGCTTCACGAGAAAAACATGGCTCGATTGAACAAGGGCAGGGCTGGAGTCGCTCAATCGTCCTTGCGAGATGCCGCTTGAGAAATGATGAGCTGAGTCGGCGGATCTCAGTGCTGCTGGAACTTCCAGCCATCGAGTGAGTCGTCTTCTTGGAATTGCTTATCGCTCGGGTCGTTCATGACCCAGGTGCCATCTACCTGGCGGTGGAGCTGGCGGCGTTCTGTTCCAACGTGTGAAGTCAACACGATCTGGTCATGACTCTCCAAGTATCGCCGCGTTTCACTCATCAACCAACTACCAACAACCATCAACTTCCCACCCATAAAAACAGACACGGGGACGAGATAAATTCTCGTCCCCGCGGCTCGCAGGACATCCGTGAACGCGATGAGGCCAAATACGCTGCCGGAAGACCGCAATTCTTCCGGCAGCAGTATCAAGTCAGATCATTCCCGCCGTCTTCAGATTAGAACTTGAAGATAGCGTCGACGCCGAAGATGAATTCTTCGTAGCTGATTCCAGGAGACCACTGGTAGCGGACTTCAGGACGCAGAACAAAGTTTTGTGTTGGTTTGTAGTTCACACCGTAGGTCATTTCGTAGTACGAAACACCATCGGGTTTGTACCATTCCCAACGAGCACCAGTCTTCCACTGATCGTTGATCGTGTAGAACAGGTAGTTGATCAAACCACCGGAGTCGCGGGCGACGCCGTCAGTCTGGAAATCAACATCGTTGTTGGTACCGAGCACGTCGTACTGGCCAACGTACTGGAGCTTTTCGGTAATCATGTAGGAGAGAATGAAGCTGTTGATCGCCCCTGTCCCACGGGCACCGAAATCACCCAGTGCTGTGGTGTAGATGAAGCTCAGCTTGTCAGTAGCAGCGTAGTTAAAGCCACCAAGGAAGTTGCTACCGCCATTGAACTGAGCAAAGCCGGTATCCCAGCCAGCAGTCCAGCCGCCCCAGACCGTCAGCTTGTCGCTGGCTTTCCATGTGGCAAGAGCACCGGTATGAGTGAAAGGCTCACTGTTCCAGAATGTGAGCTGACGGCTGTAGAAGAAGTTATCAGGAGAGGTCACGACTTCGTAGCCAACGATGGTATAGAAGTGACCCATCTTGACCGAGACATCGCCCACAGCGATTTCGCCGTAGAGCTGTGGCAAGGCCCACTCGTAGATCCCGTGATCAAACGTCGCGGAGTTATCATAAGTAGGTTTTGGGTTACCAAACGACTGAGCGTCGTTACCGTCGGTACCGTAAAGGGCGTCGAAGCGGAAACCCCAATCGATCCCTTTGGAGCCGTCAGCTTCCTTCTTGACGAACATGTAAAGCTGGCTCATGTTCACGTTGTCGTCTTCGCCTGCATCTGTGAATGACAGATCAGGATTGCTGGAGTAGCCGAGATCGGCCCACCCACCAAAGACGATGCCCTTATCGGCCAGACCAGAGCCCATCACGCTCTGGAGTGTCCAGGGGCCAGCTTCTTCAGTTTCTGCTGGAGCAGCATAACCAGGATCCACGAAAATCTGGTCTGGTTGACCAACGTTCGCACCGGGAGCAGGTGGGGGCACCTGCTCCTGCATGGCGCTGACCTGGTAAATCGGTGAGGCAGGGGCTGCCACCACTTCGCCGTTCAAACGCTTTTTGGCCTGTTCGGCAATCGTGGTTGCATCCTCAGCAAACACCGGCATTGCCATCGCGCCAAAAGCACCCAGCAGCACACCGGCGCGAGCCAGTGACGTCCGCCAGGACTTTGGGAGAGAAAACTGCATCATGCGCTCCTCAATCACACGTTCCATGTGTTCGGAAAATCCCGAGCCTGGCGATATCCCACCGCCAAACTCCCTGCGAGCCTTGCAGAGTCAAGGGGATGATGCCGACCGGCATCCATTCCGAAATTCGCGACTGGCAGGCCTCTTGAGCGCGAGCGTCTGCCATGGTCTCGTCGAACGTATCGGAATCGTTAACCGCATCAACACATGGTCCAATGCTCAGGGCGTCAGGTTTACTGATTCCGCAACATCGATACAGGCCATACAGATTCACATCAAAGTCGTGCGTTTCGTGCCGCTTTTATCGCTTGTAGGCACAATTGCTCGATCACACCAAGACGAACTTTCTGACGAGCCTCGCCAATGGCAACTTCTGCCGAAACAAGTCAACGATCAGGGCGTAGGATTTTTGCTTGAAGACGGTAGTCCAGCCGCTCAACCGCCTCTTGAGGGGCGAGATTCATGAGCAATCGACCGGCAAATCGCCACCGCAATGATTCAGCTCTTAAGGAATTCGAGCGGAGAGGTGAGGCCTGATCGGAAGCTGGATCCGCCACAGATGGCAGATCAAAAGTTCCAGTTTTTGAATCTGTATTCTGGTGGGGGAGAGGATGATTGGGGCGATGAAACTGCGGTTCCATGGGCTCCGATATATCGATGGCCGCATAGTGAAACAGCAAACTGGCCTGCTTGATCTGATCGGCACCAGGAGCATCGAGCAGATCTTCGTTGCGGGTAAGATCGGGCAGCAACTCGATTCCGGCCAGAGCCCACACGCCCATGGTGGAAGAAGCTGTCGCCAGCACGATCTCCGGTTGCCAAACCATGATCTGCCAGCAAATGCCGCGATGGCCACCATTATGTAAATAGTCTTCTGCAGTTCGGGCCAGGCTGTTCCAATGCAGAAGGATCTCGTGTTCGGCTGCAATCAGAGTTTCGGCATCAACCTGCTGTTCGGCCCCGCGATGCTGATCCGAATCTGGCGTCATGGTGATATCAGAAAACTCACTCGACGCAGCACCAACAGTTGGCGACTGATGCGAAACATCTCGACCAACAGGAGATGTCTCGTTTTCTGAATATGAAGGAGTGGACGTTGAGCCTCCCCGATTTTTTGTGCGGGCTCGCTTTCTGGAGACACTTGCGACTGCGATCCCGAGGAGCATGAACCCTATCGCCAGACCAATGATCAGAACCTGGTACCACTGCGTCACTGTCGATTCACTTTCCACAGGCAAAGCCAGACCTCGATGATTATCGAGTCATTCAATGTGAGTCCCAAGAGCGTTAAGGTATTCTGTCAGAAAATTTGAATCCGTCCGGAGAATGCCAGTGTCGATCCTTGGTGCGCATATGTCGATTGCGGGGGGCTATTACAAAGCCCTCGAAGCGGGTCATCGCCTGGGGATGGGCTGCGTTCAGCTCTTCACCAAGAATAACAATCAATGGCGGGGGAAACCGCTGACAGAGGACGACATTCGCCAATTCCAGGCGACGTGGAAATCGACCGGGATTCAGGCCACCTGCGCTCATGCGAGTTATTTGATCAACTTAGCCAGTCCTGATGACGTGCTATGGAATAAATCCTGTGATGCCCTGCGTGATGAACTGGAGCGGGCCGAAGCGCTCGGGATTCCCGGCGTCGTTTTGCATCCCGGCAGTGCCGTTAAATCGACACCCGAAGCCGGGATTACCCGCGTGATAGAAGCCCTGGACGATGTCCATTCGACGTGTAAAGGATTTAAAACTCAGGTCTGGCTCGAAACAACGGCCGGACAGGGAAGTTGCCTTGGCGCCCGGTTTGAAGAGTTGTCTCAGATGCTCGACGGTGTGCGGGAACCCGATCGGATTGGAATCTGTATCGACACCTGTCACATTTTCGCCGCTGGTTATCCACTGAATACGGCTGATGAATACGCCGACACTTTGGAGCAGTTTTCACAAAAGATTGGCTTCGACCGCGTGCGTGCGTTTCATCTTAATGACAGTATGAAAGGGCTGGGCAGCCGGGTGGATCGACATGCCCATATTGGCGAAGGGCAGTTGGGTCGTATCCCTTTTTCACGATTGCTGCATGACGGTCGGTTGACCCACATCCCCAAGTATCTGGAGACCGAAAAAGGGGAGCGGGATGGCGTGGATCTCGATCTGATCAATCTGCAGACACTCCAGCAACTCATCGCGAATCCTGAACACGACTGACGATTGAGAGCTGAAGACAATTGCCGGCCCGAAGTTTTTTGACGATAAAACAGTTCTCGCTTTCAAGACTTTCGGCTGATGCGGAATAGAGGGTATTCATACGTCATGAATGAAACAGGAATGTCCGAACTGACTGTCCGGCAGGCACTGCCGGCCGATGTGCCAGCTCTGGCTGAGTTTCTGACACCCTTTGTCGCCGTCGGCCGACTTTTGCCGCGAACTCACGATGAACTTGAGATCCTTACCAAGCATGGCTTTATCGCAGAGATTGGCGGCAGAATTGCCGGTTTTGCCGCCTTAGAAATTTATTCGCCCAAACTCGGAGAGCTGCGAAGTCTGGCAGTCAGTCCTATCTATCAAGGGCGCGGCGTCGGTCGTGCCGTCGTACAGGCCGTGATTGATCGAGCACGGGAACAGAACGTTTTCGAAGTTCTGGCAATTACTTCGACCGAGGATTTCTTCAGAAAGTGTGGTTTTGATTTCACACTTCCTGGCGAAAGAAAAGCCTTGTTCTATCAGACGCGCCCTTCTTACCTCGAAAAGCCCGGCGAAGTCCTTGCAGAAGATTAAAGTCGATCCACCTCCACAGATGACGGCTTTGTCAGCAAACTGCAGTCAATTGTATTTGCGCCAGTTGAGATCTGATGATGATCTCCGCGAACCTCTCTGCGCGTTACGTGTCAAAAGTGAGGCTTATTTCCCGGATTGGAAACGTCGCAAACCATTTGTTGTGTCTGTGATGTGGCCACGACTCGGATAACTCACTGATCTGCCGTTTCGTCGTTACGGACGGAAACTCTTTTCTGACTTCAGAATTCTTTCTCAGCGCGAAAGATGATCCAGTAATGTCAGGTATTCGTTCGTAGAGAAGGGAAGAGCGTTTGAAGACCTGTCGCTTTGAGTCAGACAATCAACTCAGCTTCAAGCATAGTTTTCAGACTGGTGGGGTTCTCAGATGTGACGGAATGCTGCTTTTCCGGCCTGAAATCTGCACTCGATCAGGTGAGGAGCCGGAAGAACGAGTTTCTGTCGCAATCTTTCAGCAAAAATTGAACGGAGTGAGACAGTTTGCAACGTTCATCGGTTCATAATGGAACAATTGTCTTGATGGACGACCGTCCCGAAGAAAACCTCCATGAAATGTCTTACCTGAGGCCCATTGACAATCGCTGTTGTTGAATACTTTTTGTGTGAACGAATTCCAGGTTTTTGAATCCAATTTCCTCAGGCCAGAAATGAAAGGGCCGATCATGTCGAATTACCGCCATCCGGCCTTGAGACTTCTGGCCGAACAGCAGATGCGTTATTCACCACGGGATGTCCGCCTGCAGCAACTTGAACGTGCTGAACGGCTGGCTCATCGTGTCGATCCGCAGATTGAATATCCGTGGCAGAAAGTCTGCCAGGAAGTGACTTCGTATCGACCGGAGTCATACCCGGATCTGCTCATCACCGGGTCCGATCTGCTGCATGATCTGCGGGTCTTCATTGAAGACCTTTCAGAGTCGATCGAACTGCGTCCGGAGCAGATGACGGAAGATGTGCTGACCGTCGAAGATGTCAGCCGACAGTACAATGTGAGCACAAAAACCGTTGATCGCTGGCGTGATCGTGGCTTGATCAGTCGCAAGTTCCTCTTTGGTGGTCGTAAGCGCGTGGCCTTTCTCAGGTCATCTGTTGATCAATTTGTGGAAGCCAATCACGAAGACATCGGCCGCGTGGGGAATTTTCGCCATGTCACGGAGGATGAACGACGAATGATTCTCAGTCGTGCCAGGCGTTTGGCACGCTTTGGTGCAGGCCCGACAGAAATCAATCGTCGGCTGGCCAGGAAGTTCCATCGTTCTCCCGAAACGATTCGCCTGATGTTGAAAGACTTTGATCGAGAACAGCCGGAGATTGCATTGTTCCCCGATGACTCCGATGTGCTTTCATTGTCCGAACGCGAAGAAGTTTACGAGGCCTACCACCAGGGTGTGGCCGTCGAGGATCTTGCCACGAAATTCAAGCGGACCAAGTCGAGTCTTTACCGAACGATTGCCGAAGTGAGAGCCCGCCATCTCCTGAGTCGCTCGATTGATTACATGGATGCGCCTGAATTTCACAAGGAAGCCGCTCAAGCGATCGAGTCTGAAGAACCACCCGCAGCCATCGATCAGGGCGTCACCAAGGCGCCGCCTGGTTTGCCTCCTTATCTGGCGAGCCTGTATGCCACTCCACTGCTGACCAGGGAGCAGGAGCATCATTACTTCCGCAAAATGAATTACCTGAAGTTTGCCGCTGACAATCTGCGGAAAACCATTTCGTTAGCGCAGCCTCGTGTGAAGCTCATGGATGAAATTGAATCGCTGCTCGCCAGAGCAACCGAAATCAAGAACTTCCTGATTCGCAGCAATTTGCGATTGGTTGTGTCGATTGCCAAAAAGCACTCGCATCCGACAGCCAATTTTTTTGAGATGATCAGTGATGGGAATATGTCTCTCATCAAGGCGATTGAAAAGTTTGATTACACACGCGGCTTCAAGTTCTCCACTTACGCCTCGTGGGCGATCATGAAGAACTTCGCCCGATCGATTCCCGCTGAGAACACTCGGCTCGATCGTTTCCGAACAGGAAGCGAAGAAGTCTTTGTGCAGTCCATGGATCCGCGCACCGATCAGTTCCGCGACGAAATCGTGAACTATCGTCAGCGGGAAGCCCTCATGGGAATTCTGGGACAGCTCGAGTTGCGAGAACGCGACATCATCATGCATCGCTACGGCCTGGAAACTGGCCAGCAACCGCAAACACTCGAACAGGTGGGGCATCGCTTAGGTGTCACCAAAGAACGAATTCGACAAATCGAGGCCCGCGCTTTGAAAAAGTTGAAGCGTATTGCCACCGATGAACGTCTCGACATCCCCGGGATCTAAACCGCTGTCACTCATCGCGTGGTCGTCAGTCCTGACCCCACCGATTCACTCGCAAGACCTTGTCACAGAATGACAGTGCTCAAGTAACAAAGCCCGGCAAACACAACTTGTGCTTGCCGGGCTTTGTCATTTTCAAGGAAACCCGTGGGTTAACCTGTTCAGCCAAAGATCACTCAGCCAAAGATTATTCAGCGGCTGGCTTCTCGGCTTCATCAGCCAATACAGCCTTCCGCGAAAGCTTGACACGGTTCTGTTCATCGATGGCGATGACCTTCACCTGAATCTTCTCGCCCACCTGGACAACTTCGTTCACATTCTTCACGAAGCCGTCTGAGAGTTCGCTGATATGGCAGAGCCCATCTTTGCCCGGAGCGATTTCGATAAAGGCACCGAAGTCCTTGATCGAGCTGACCGTCCCGTTATAGATCCGGCCAACCTTGATTTCTTCAGCAATCGCTTCGACTCGAGCCAGTGCGTCTTCAGCACCAACGCTCGAGCTGCTGGCAATCACGACTGTACCATCATCTTCGATGTCGATTGTCGCACCAGTCTGTTCCTGAATGGCTCGAATGTTCTTGCCGCCAGGCCCGATCAGCAGGCCGATCTTGCTGGGGTCGATCTTGGTGCGAAGCAGTCTCGGTGCGTGTGTCGAAATCTCGGAGCGAGGCCGACGAATGGCACTGAGCATGGTCTTGAGCAGTTCAATACGGGCTTTCTTAGCCTGCTCGAGTGTCGCACGTACGATTTCTTCACTGATGCCATCGATCTTCAGGTCGAGCTGGATACCAGTGACACCCTTCTGAGTACCGGCCACCTTGAAGTCCATATCACCAAAATGATCTTCATCACCCATGATGTCTGTCAGCAGAATGAATCGATCAGCAGATTTCACCAGGCCAATCGAAATCCCGGCCACTGGCTGGCTGATGGGCACACCGGCGTCCATCAGTGCCAGAGTTGCACTGCAGACGGAAGCCATCGAACTCGATCCGTTTGATTCGAGAATGTCCGAGATCACTCGAATCGTGTACGGGAACTTTTCCTGTGAGGGCAGCACACTGGCAACGGATCGTTCAGCCAATGCCCCGTGACCCAGTTCGCGACGACCAGGGCCACGCAAAGGCTTACATTCACCGACTGAGTAAGGCGGGAAATAGTAGTCGAGCATAAAGGCTTTGGCTTCTTCACCAAAGAGCCCTTCGACACGCTGGACATCGCGAATCGTTCCCAATGTCACTGTGGCCAGCGATTGAGTTTCACCCCGTGTGAAGAGCGATGAGCCGTGGACTCGTGGCAAGACACTGGCAGCACAACTGACGGCGCGCAGATCGTCGTGCTTACGTCCATCCAGACGCACGCCATCGAGAATCAGATCGCGCACAGCCTTGGTTTCGATGGCAGAGAAAGCGGCAAAGAACTGAGCCTTCGTCAAACCAGCGGCTGTTGTCTCAGCATCTTCCGGGAAGAATTCCGCCAGAAGTTCTTTTTTGTAAGCCGATGTCTGGCTGCTGCGTTCTTTCTTGACGCTCGATTGCTTGACTTCACGCAGTTTAGCATAAGCCTTTTCGAGCAGAATCGCTTCGAAAGGATTCGCTTCGGGAGCGGGGAGCACAAATCGTTCGCGGCCCGACTTTGCAACCAGTTCCAGTTGCAACTGGCACAATTCAACAATGGTCCGGTGCCCGAACATAATGGCATCGGCCATCTGATCTTCGGGAAGTTGCTTACCGAAACCTTCAATCATCAGCACTGATTTCTCAGTACCGGCCACCACCAGATCCAGTTCGGAATCGGCAATCTGTTCCTGAGTCGGGAAGAGAATGAATTCACCATCGATCAAGCCCACCCGCACAGCGGCCAGTGGCCCCTGGAAGGGAACAGGAGCCAGGCAAAGAGCGGCACTGGCACCAATAATCGACAACACATCGGGATCGTTCACGCCATCTGAAGCGAGAACGTTCGACATGACCTGGACTTCTTCGATGTACCCTTCCGGAAAGAGTGGCCGAATCGGACGATCTGTCAGCCGACTGGTCAGCACTTCGCGAAGTGTCGGGCGACCTTCTCGTTTAATAAATCCACCAGGAAACTTCCCAGCGGCAGCCAGACGCTCCCGATAGTCGCAGGTCAACGGGAAGAAATCGGTCCCCGGACGGGAAGGGCCATTCTGAGCAGCGACGAAAACCATGGTTTCGCCATATTGAATTGTCACAGCACCAGCAGCCTGCTTGGCTAACTCGCCGGTAGTGATGGATAAGGTGCGACCTGCAAACTGACGCTCTACAGTAACTTTCATACGTTTCAATCCTTCAACAACAAACACTTTTCAACAAACAACTTTTGTATTCATACACACAGGCTCTGGAGCGAGACTTGAGCCATGGCTGTGGCTGCAGATTCACCCCTGGTTTTGAGCCAGATGGTCTTTGACGGGAAATGACTTATTACCTTCAGACGAGTGACATCACTCTCTCTGCAGGTTTTTGTCTGGTTGGAAAAGCCAATCACCTGGAACTGGTGATATGGCTGGAAACCGCCACTGCCGAGAAATCGACAAGTCGAAGATTTGGAAAACTTCCAGCCGACGTTTGTCTTCCACAAGCTGGTTGGCATGCCCATCGAGAGACAAGTCAGACTGGCAATAGAGCCTGTTGATACCTGGCTTGGACTCGATTGGCTGAACCAGAGGCTCTGAGCCAATGGCTGAATCTTCGTGCGAAATGCCAGGGAATGTTGTGGCAGTGAGCATCGATACCGTGAGCGTCGAGATAAAGAGCCTGGCGCGAATCTCCGCTCATCAGACGAGAAGACACTTGAGCTCGCCAGCCCTGATTGCTGGTGCTGCGGCATCAATCGCACAATCGAACAGGAGGTCTGACTCTGCTGCAAAACCGGAATGCCCATACCCTGACTGTCGACCTAAGAAACGAGACACCCCAGACAGGCATATCGTTTTCATGGGTTGCAAATCTTCGCAAGCAACCAGACAGTACTTCTTACTGCAATCGCTTAGAGGCATCAGTCACTACTGACCAATGCAACTTCGCTAGAAACTAAACTCTACTGAGAACCTGAACTCGCAAGCCCTGCAAGTTTTCCTGCAAGGCTCAATCATTCTGCAAAACCACCCGTCTCAACAGAAACCGCCTCGAACTCCGGATGAGTCGAGGCGGATGTTGAAACTACTTGCGGAGGCTCAGTCGTTCGAGCAGTTCAAAATACTTGGCTGGAGACTTCGCCTTCACATAATCGAGCTGCCGTCGTCTCTTGCTCACCAGCATCAACAAACCACGTCGACTGGCGTGATCTTTCTTGTGGCTGCGCAGATGCTCGGTCAGTTCGGCAATTCGTGAAGACAGCACAGCAATCTGAACTTCAGGCGAGCCAGTATCTGACTCTGATCGCTGGAAGTCCTTGATAACCTGTGTTTTACGCTCTTTTGTGATCGACATTTCTGTTCCTCTTCGCTCCACCCGATACTTCTCGGGACATCCAGCCGTCGCGACGAACTGGGGAGCAATCCTAGTTTTTCCCAATCATTGATGATGAATAGTCTAACTTTCTGTCACAGACTTTCAATCGTAACGACCTGAAAATCTGATCAAAAAGACACCATTGCTTTTGGACAGACGTTTTCGATTGAATAAATATGTCCATATGGTTCCGTTGAGAGTGTTGTCCGAATGTTCCTGCGAAGCTGGCATGGAATCTGTCGCCAGCCACACCCGTTTTTTCACAACGTCAATCATCACAGGTAGATACACTCAGGCAACACATCATCTCTTACTTGAGTTTCGAACATTGACGGACTCTGCCACCCGCCTTCAGATTCGAATCGAACCGCCGGTACTGAATTGCCTCCCTCCATCGAATGCCATCCCTCTCGCGAGCTTGCCATGCCCTTTATCGATCGTTTTTTGATCGGCCCCATGACCACACTGCTGATTGCGACAGTGATTTTCTCCAGCAACCTGGAAGTCCAGAAGGCACAGGGCCAGGATGCAAAAAAACCTCCCAAGCCTCCTGCACACGTTCAGACGTCTCACAACTTACAGTTCAATCGCGATATTCGCCCGATTCTTTCTGACCGATGTTTTCATTGCCATGGGCCGGATAGTGCCACCCGGGCCGCCGGCTTGAGACTCGATCAACGAGAGGAAGCTGTCCGGGCGAAAGCCATTCAACTCGATCAACTGGACCAGAGCGAGTTGCTGGCACGGATCTCATCCGATGATCCCGATCTGGTCATGCCTCCCCCCTCACTGAAGAAACCTCTCTCAGCGACTCAAAAGGCCACCTTGAAACAATGGGTCCTCGAAGGAGCCGAGTATCAGCCGCATTGGTCCTTTATTCCCGTCCCCAAAACAATCTCGACACCTGCCGAAACACAATCGAGATTTCGTGAGAAGCAGCCCATTGACCAGTTCGTTGAAGCCCGCCTGGCAGAAGTCGGCTGGCAACCATCTCAACCGGCATCACGACTGACCTGGCTGCGTCGCGTCACGCTGGACCTCACAGGACTCCCCCCATCAACCGCCGAAATCGAGCAGTTTCTCTCGCTGGCCGATTCTCCTGAAACTCGCCGAGCTGTCGTCGATCGCCTGTTGACAACGCCCGCCTACGCCGAACGGATGACGAACGATTGGCTCGATCTTGCCCGCTATGCCGACACCTTCGGCTATCAGGCCGACCGGGAGATGCATGTCTGGCCCTGGCGTGACTGGGTAATTCGCGCCTTCTCAAAGAATCTTTCTTACCGCGATTTTCTCACGTGGCAGGTCGCAGGAGATCTCCTTCCCCAGGCCACGCAAGAACAAAAGCTGGCCACGGCCTTCAATCGCCTCCACCGACAGACCAACGAAGGGGGAAGTGTCGAAGAAGAGTTTCGCATCGAATATGTCTCAGATCGCGTGCGAACCATCGGGACGGCGGCACTCGGCCTCACCATGGAATGTTGCCGCTGTCATGATCACAAATACGACCCGATTTCCCAAAAGGAGTTTTACGCCCTCAGTGCTTTCTTCGCGAATATCGACGAGCACGGCCTGTACTCGCATTTCACAGAAACTGCCCCCACACCCGCCCTGCCACTCTATGCGGATGGGCAGCAGGCACAGCACGAAAAACTGCTGCAAGAAATCGACCAGGCTGCCACAGCTTTGAAAGACATCGAAAGCCGGTTGCTCGCTCAGCGTGAGCAGTCACAGGCCAACAGCAAAGAGGAACTCACGCCAATACAACCAGTTGAACCGGTCGCCCAGTTTGATTTTGAGGGGATTTCGCCCGGCGGCACTAACAGACTGGTCGACAGCCGCAAGACCGCGAGCGGACAAGATCGTGGCCACGCGATCGAGTTCAGTGGCGACGACGAATACAAACTTAAAGAAGTGGGGAACTTTGCCAGGACTTCCCCGTTCAGCCTTTCCCTGTGGCTGAAGCCCACTGAGCATAAGCCCCGTATGGTTGTTGCACACTGTTCACAAGCGGCTGAAGACTCTGCCTTCCGAGGATATGCGTTGACACTCGATGAAGGCAGACCGACGTTTGCACTCATTCATTTCTGGCCAGGAAATGCCATTCGAGTTCAGGCTCCGAACGTATTACCGCTGGGTCAATGGTCACATGTGGCCGTCACTTACGATGGTTCCAGCAAAGCCTCCGGTGTGCAGATCTATCTTGATGGCCAGCCACTTTCGCTGGTTGTCGAGCGCGACAAACTTACACGCGATATCCGCCATCGATCCGAATGGGGCGATTCGGCTGCTGGAAGTTTATCTCTCTCACTAGGTGCCCGCTTTCGAGACATCGGCTTCTCCCAAGGGCAGCTTGATGACCTCAAGGTCTTTGAGGTGGAATTGTCACAGGCCGAAGTCGCTCAATTGGCCGAATCGACAGCAGAAAGTCTTTCCCCCGCAAAAAGCTCCTCGCGACCACTTCACTGGCTCAGGGCTCAACCTGAATGGAAGGAGGCCTTTTCCAAACTCGCCTCCGCTCGAGTAGCAGAAGACAACTTCATCACTCGAGTCAAACAGATCATGGTGATGGAAGAGCTTCCCGGCATGAGACCGACCCATCTGCTCAAGCGAGGTGAGTATCTTCAACCGGCCGAAGTCGTGCAGCCGGATGTCCCGCAGGCAATTGGTTCGTTGAGAGCCGAATGGCCACGCAATCGACTGGGCTTAGCCAACTGGCTGGTCGATGATGCGAATCCACTGACAGCTCGTGTAGCCGTAAATCGTTTGTGGCAGATGGCTTTCGGTCGCGGGCTGGTCGCCACGCCGGAAGATTATGGCAGCCAGGGAGCATTACCCAGTCATCCTGAACTCCTGGACTGGCTGGCCCGCGATTTCATGGATCACGGTTGGGACCTGCAGCACACTCTCCGGCAGATTGTCCTTTCGGATGCCTATGCGCGATCGGCAACCCCGGTCGATATCGCCTACTATTCGGCAGATCCTGAAAATCGATTACTGGCTCGTGGGCCAAGGTTTCGTCTTTCCTCAGAAATGTTGCGCGATCAGGCACTTGCGGTGAGTGGCCTCCTGATCACAAAAGTGGGGGGGCCCAGCGTCTACCCTTATCAACCGGCTGGACTTTGGGAAGAAGCGGGAACAGGAAAAAGCTATCCTAAGGCAGGAGGAGAGCATCTTTACCGCCGGAGTATGTACACATTCTGGCGGAGAATTCTGCCGCCACCATCCATGAGCACCTTTGACGCCCCCAGCCGAGAAAGCTGCATTGCGAAGCGAGAGCGCACCAGCACGCCGCTCCAGGCACTGGTGTTGATGAATGACCCCCAGTTCATCGAGGCCGCGAGAGTTTATGCCGAGAATCTCAGCCTAGCACATGCAGCACCTGCTGAGCAGGTGAAAGTCGCTTACACGGCACTCCTCACGCGCGAACCAGGTTCACGCGAGCTGGAACTGCTGCTGGCATTCTATGAGCAGCAGGTGGTCACTTATCAATCTCAACCAGAGACCACTGCCGAGTTGTTAAAGATCGGCGAAAAGCCAGTCTCTGGCAAAGTCTCGCCCGCTCAGCACGCCGCTCTCACCCAGGTCATCCTGCTGCTGTTCAGCCACGATGATGGCGTTTCGAGATAAATTTCTCGTGACGTTGGGAATACGTTCTCTCACCCTGACTGCTTTGATTATCCGTTGGAATAATCTCAAGTTCTCAACGATGCAAATCCGCCTCGATTAAGCGTTCGTTCAACAATTATTGACATATTGATGGTTGCCATCCCCACCAATGATGTCGATAATGCCTATCGATTTGTCGATTTGTTCAATTGTCCACAATTGGAGAGAACGTATGCGGAAGAAGCACGGCTTCACATTGATCGAATTACTGGTCGTGATTGCGATTATCGCCATCTTGATCGCTTTGCTGTTACCTGCTGTTCAACAGGCACGCGAAGCAGCCCGAAGGTCAGCCTGCAAAAACAACCTGAAGCAGTTTGGACTGGCAATCCATAATTATCACGATGTTTATAACATGTTTCCGCGTGCGAATTTTGAAACTCGCAGTACCGGTGACAACTCGTACTGGGGTTGGAGCGCCCACTCGATGCTGTTGCCTTATTTTGAGCAGGCGAACATTACTGGTGACCTCGATTTTTCACTAGCAGTGAATGAATCCGGAGCAGGAACTCCCAACTGGCAAATGATCACTCGTCGCATTCCCGTCTTCCTGTGCCCATCAGATCAAGGGCCAAGTGATCCTCGTGGTGGCGGAAACAGCTATGTGATGAGTGCCGGCCCTACGCTTTATTGGGGGCATAGTGGAGCACTACGGGGCGGGGTTCCACTCAGCGAGCAGGTGGGTGTCTTTAACTTCCGCGCTCGCGTTCGAATTGGTGACATTACAGATGGCACATCAAACACTATTGCTGCCAGTGAACAGATTGCTTCCGGTAGCGGATCTCCCGATTCCAAACTTGCGGAAAGCTGGGGACCTAGTGACTTCAGCACCATCAATTTGTCATTC
Organism: Planctopirus hydrillae; assembly: GCF_001707835.1. Classification (GTDB taxonomy): domain Bacteria; phylum Planctomycetota; class Planctomycetia; order Planctomycetales; family Planctomycetaceae; genus Planctopirus; species Planctopirus hydrillae. The sequence goes on along the minus strand of NZ_LYDR01000110.1, from coordinate 7,960 downwards.
CCCACTCAGACCCAAATGCAGGCTCTGGGGACGGCTTGCAAAGCACTTTCTGATGCCGCTTCAGCGACGGGGTCTGTCCATCGCCGATCAGGAAGTTTGAAGGAGCAGATTCACTGGGCCCTCGGAATCGGCGGCCAAACAGTTTTTAACACGGTTTATAATCCTAACTCGCCATTTCCGAACTGTGTGGCCTGTAGCGGTTGCTGGTCAACTGACAACATTGGAGTTTATACCGCTCGCAGCAGGCATACTGGTGGTGTCCATGTTCTCATGGCGGACGGAGCTGTCCGTTTTGTGAGTGATAACGTGGACAACACCACGTGGCAACGACTCGGTGGAAGGAGCGATGGCCAGATTGCTTCACTCGACAATTAAATTCTGATCACGAACTTGATGCAGTCATCTTCCGACGACTCGCAAACAGATTCTGACACGCTAACCAAATCTCATGAGGGGCTGGATTGCATCAATCAATTCAGCCCCTTTATTTATGGAGACGTCCCCTATTCCGTCATCAATGAATAAGAGATACCTACTTTGACTTCAACGAAAACTCAAACGTGTTATCACTCACATTGCGGCTGGGTTTTACTTCGGCAGTCAACGTTGAGGCTGAGTTATACTTCTTGGGAATTAATGTTACATAGTCGGGCATCCCTCCGGGAGAAGCGGGCGGAATCTCCTTCGTAGAAGTAATCTCCACGCGCTTCGAACCTTCGGTACAATCAAACGAAAACTCTCCATTCTTGATTGTCCCGGCATCGGGCCGACCCTTCCCATCCGCTGGAAGAATCAGTACTTCGCCGCTTTCCAGTGGATTGCCATCCAAAGTGACCCGCCCCAAGATCGGATACCGCTGAGGTGCATCACTGCCCCCTCCGCACCCGGCTAACGCTGTCAGCAGCCATCCGGCACTCAAAGCCATGAACGGCAGATAGCTCTTGCAAATTGTATTTATGAACATTCGTATTGATCCTGCTGATTGCTAACGAGCTATTGACGAGAGATATCAATGAATTCCAGTATTTGACTGCAAGACCTGCTATGGGTGGCTGGGAGTTCAATGGCTCAACACCAGCTACCCGCCGCGATACCCCTGATCGATTCAAGACGCACAACTTCGCAACATGACTGATACTCGAAAATCAGGCGACAACATCCATGCTGTCGCCTGGTGATCGTAGTGAAAGCGATGAATTGAACAGGAGTCGGTCTAGAATTCCGAAACCACCTCACCACCGGCCCGGGTTCCTAATGCACGCCAGACACCCAGGTCAATGTTCTCGCTGATGAATCGCATCGATCCATCGGCTAAAGCCATGTGGACACCACCGGTATGCCGACTGCGGGCATAAATCACTTGAGGATCTGTTGAGGCGGTACAAGGCGCGTATGTCGGACTGACTGGAGAACCTTCACACGTCCGGCAGCGGTCGGATGCGGTCGTATTCGGCGGAAGGTTGGTGCTGAAAATGCTGCTCAAATGGTCGGCTCGCCAGTAACGACCACGCCAGTCACGACTCACGTTGGGTGTCACTTCCGGAACCAGATTCACTTCTGCCAGCATAACGGTGTTCGACGTCCCGTCGATGATGTCACGCATACGCACTGATGAACGATAGAAAAACATACCGTCCATGGCTCGCGAATTGGCGACCGTCACTTCTGTGCTGCCGTTACAGGCGAGATAGTTCCCACAGAAACCATCGTTACGGTCGATTGTAGCACCGTGAAACTCGGTCAACTTCGAACCATTCGGATCCGATGGGCACACGAAAGCCGGAATGACCTTGTTGATCAAATTGCTCGGAAAATCACGCGAATTCGTCGTCACAAAGTAGGGCGAGACGGAATTGTAAAGCGGAGCCTGATCGATGTATGGCAGCGTCATCGGCATCCACGAGATGTCGGTCGGTGGCAGCGACGCTCCGGTGGCTGTCGTCGAAGGTGTCGCACCTCCACCACCAGAGTTATTCAGCGCATTCGAAATACTTCCGAATGGAAAGCACTGCATCACATCGTGATAATTGTGTAACGCCAGACCAATCTGCTTGAGATTATTGCGGCACTGCGTTCTGCGAGCTGCTTCCCGGGCCTGCTGAACGGCAGGTAAAAGCAGTGCAATCAGAATCGCAATAATCGCGATCACCACAAGGAGTTCAATCAGCGTAAAACCTCGTCTGGCGCTGGAGAGATGCATCATTCAGTCCTGTTCGAAACGGAGAGAAGGAGAAAGGGAATTGAGAGACTTCTTAACTTCCGCCTGGTGACTTCCTCGACAATGTCACATTGGCCGGGTTTGATGTGAATGATGAGATTAGATTCGAGGTTCAGTTCCCGCCTCACGCATTCGCGTGATTTCGTTCACAAAATGAGGAAATGTTGTGGCCAGGTATGCACCGGAAGTTTTCGCTCCTCTGAAGCTCCGGCCGTGGCGAGTGCTGGCGATCCTTCTTGTGGGCTTACTTTCGACTTCAAATCTGCGGGCCGAAGAGAAAACTCCCTGGTTTGATCAACTCGCTCGCATCCTCAGCCCTCAAGTTGCTCAGTTATCGCGCTCGGAGCAGGATCTGAAGAGCCGGTTGGCATCGTTACCCCTCTACACGCCACAAGAAGTCTTACGAGCTGGATATCATTCACAATTCCAACCTTCACCCAATGATCAGGAATGGATCGAGGTCGATCTGGGGGCCATTCGCACGTTCGATTCCATTGTGCTGGCTCCTGTCCTGCTGAGGTTGAATGATCAGCAAATCCCGGGCTATGGCTTTCCCAAAAGGTTTCGAGTGGAAGTTGCCGATCAGTTGGATTTTCAGAATCCGAGAATACTGGCCGATTTCACCGCCGAAGATTTTCCCGCACCAGGTTACTTCCCGGTTCAAATTGCGACGCCGGGAGCCATTGGTCGATATGTACGGATCACCTTCACACGACTGGCAACGCTGGATGGAAATCACTTTGTGGCGATTGGCGAACTGCTCGTCATCTCGGGCCTGCGGAACATTGCCTTCTGGCGGCCGGTCGATGCCAAGAGTTCCATCGAGGCCGACTTACGCTGGTCGACCGAATACCTTGTCGATGAGTTCTCAGTCATGCCCGCTCCCGTCGGCTTGCAGAAAAGCCCATCTGATGGATTTCAGCAGAAAGGGCCTAAGGCCACTCAGCTCACGATCACCATCGATCTGGGCGAAACCTACCCCATCGACGAAGTGCGGCTCTACCCGGCTCAACCCACCGATTCACCCAGTTCTCCCGGATGGGGATTCCCCACCAGTTTCCAAGTTCTCTTAAGCAATTCGCCCGAATTTGAAGATGCCGAAGCGATCCTCGATTTCAGTCGTTTTGAACTGCGCCACTGGACAGATCGGCCGCTGATTATCCCTGTCGCCTCACGCAGGTTATTCAGGCAACAGTTACCTCAACTTCACGATATGCGGGGCGAGATCGATTTACCCATTGATCCACTCCCAGCCCGATATGTGCGATTGATCGTCGATGTGCCTGATGAACGACAATCGCCCTCCGTCGCAGCGCTGGCCGAGATGCAGGTCTACGCCGGCGATCAGAATGTCGCCCTCAAAAAAAAGGTGACGATCACTCACTCTGACACTTCCGCTACTAAGTCCGATACGTCAGAGGCGGTTTCCTCTCGCTGGTTTCCCGCGGCGATCGTTGATGATTTCACCAGTCGCTACGACATTATCGAACTGGCCAACTGGCTGAAACAGATCGATTTACGCCGGCAATACGAAGCCCAGCTCTCCAGTGTGCAGGAAAGGCTTGCACAGAGCCGCAGTTCGTTCTGGGTGAATGCCGGTGTGGGAGGTGGCGGCATTCTCATTTTGTCACTGAGTTTCTTACTGACTGCCATCATCTGGCAGAAAGGTCGGATTCACCGCGAGACGACGAAACTTCGCGAACGAATTGCCAGTGACCTGCATGATGACATTGGCAGCAATCTCGGAACGATTGCCCTCATGAGCCGAAATCTCGCGACCGAGACAGGTATCCCGCAGGAATCGACATACGACTTGATTGAGATTTCCAAGATTGCCACCGAAACCAGCCAGGCAATGCGGGATATGCTCTGGATTATTAAACCTGCACCCCTCACTCTGGAAGAGTTCATCAGCCAGGTCCGTCAGTCCGCGACGCGAATGCTCGGGAATCTGGATCTCAGGATCGAGACACCGAAAGAGACACCACAGGTCACGGTCGACATCGCCTGGCGCAGGAGTTTATTTCTTTCGATCAAAGAAATCTTTCATAATTTAAGTCGCCATAGCCAGGCGACGGCTGTCTCGATCACGATTGTTCTTGGTCGCAAATCATTCCTGTTGGAAATCGTGGATAATGGCGTTGGTTTTGATTCACAAAAGGTGCTGACCGGGGATGGTCTGCCGAACATTCGCAAACGAATCGGCGAACTTCACGGCTCCATCGAGTTCTTGACGGGAACTCTGCACACGACCACCTTGAAAGTGCCACTCCCGTAAAATCTGGCTTTCTCAGGAAACTGATGGGCGATGACGAAGACGAACGAACGCCGCAACATCTGGCTGATTGAAGACAATCAGTCATTCCGCCGGGCATTATCGAAAACGATTGATGCCATGCCGGCCTATCATTGTGCCGCGAATTTCTCGACCGCCGAGGAAGCGTTAGCAGCTCTTGAAGTTCAACCCGCCCCCGAGCTGATTCTGCTGGATATTGGTTTACCGGGCATGAATGGCATCTCGGCCATGAAACCATTACGGGCAGTGTCACCGGCACTCAAAATCATCATTTTGACAGTCTTCGATGACCATAACCGGATTTTTGGAGCCATTTGTGCCGGGGCCGATGGATATCTGCTGAAGACCTCTTCGTCGGAAGAAATCGCCCGGGCGATTGAGGAAGTTTTGTCAGGCGGTGCTTCGATGACCCCTCAGATTGCGCGTAAAGTACTGGAGTTAATGTCGAACACGCCACCCAAGGCGACGGCGCCTAAATCACCCAGTGATCTCAGTCTGCGAGAGCAGGATGTGTTGAAACAGGTCGTACGCGGCCTGACGAAAGACGAAATCGCCCGCAGCTTAAAACTCAGCCCCCATACGATTGATACCCATCTCAGAAACATCTATCAGAAGCTCCACGTCCACAACCGCGCCGGTGCCGTCGCGATTGCCATACGGGATGGTCTGGTGTGAGATATTGTAAGTCGCCGAGTGCATTTTTGGCCTCATGCGGCAATCGCTCAGTTTGAATGATTTTGTTTCGGAGATTATTGCTTGAATCAAAAGCACGGTATTCATCGCTTCTGGACGGAGCCTATCGAAGTCAACTGTAAAGCGGGTAACACAACTCTCCGCCTGTATAGAGAAACGGAGAACAGAGTCACAGTTGCGGCAGAGGTTGTCTTTTGGGACGCAGTAGGGCAGTACTATCTGGAGACGTTAAACGGAGACTTACCCCTCGAAATCATCGAAGAGTTGATTATCGAAGCGAAAAATGTGATCACGCATAAGTAACTCCACAAGGTGGTGCAGGTTTCTTGTTCCTAGAACCCTAGAGTGCCGCAGGCCGAAAAGTTTATGGTACGAAACAGAAAGCCACACTTTTGTTTCATCACATCAGGCTGAATCCGAACTGCAACTCAGGGAAACAGCGCCTCTCTCAGCATTGTCTCTTTGTGAGAAATCAGTATTTAGAAGGCGGCCAGCCTGCGACATGGAGGTTCGATTCATGAGTTCTGACGAGTTAAACCTCACTGAAGGCGTCTGGTGCGTTGTCGCAAACATCAAACGAGAACACCCGTTTGGTGAAGGTGGCATTGAAACAAAATCGGGAACCAAACAATTCCGTGGCGGAACAAAGGTCTACATTGGCGGCTGTTATGCTGGAACTTGTGGCGGGGTGACTTGCATTGGGCTTCACCGCAAGAGTCGTCGCTTCATCACCTGTATCGTTTCGGTGACACATCTGGAAAACTTTCGAACTAAGGTGGCCTATCACCCGAAAGTCGTACGCCGTTTAAAGGATGATGAACGCTGTTGGTTCAAAACGATGGAGGATGCGGAGAGATGGGCTTCTGCATTTCCCGAATGGCAAGAGATTTGGAAACGAGCGAAGAAACCTGATACAGACGAACAGTCGCAAGGCTTATAAGGCGAAAACGTCACATGCAGAAAAGTGTGGAATAAAAAACGTTGTCTCATAACCGTGAGGCAATACTGGATTTAGAATTCATTGTCGTTAATCGTGTTTGCCTGTAAGTGGCCTCAGATAACATGACAATTTCTCATCAGAAATTTTTGGGCTACCTCCTCGCCGTGGTGGGATTGCTTGTCGCTGTTTTCAGCCAGCAAATTGTCTTTCCAGGTTTGGAGTACTTTATTGGCATTGAGGCTATGGTGGGACGTGAGAATGTGGTCTATCAGCCGGAGGGTGGTTATCTCTTTACAAATCCCGGTGCAATGGTGCTGTGGAACAGCACTGTGGCCGCAACTGGATTAGTCGTCGCATTTGCCGGGTCGTGGATGATTTTCCGAACTCGTCGAGAGAACAGAGATCCACAGACTTACGACACTTCCCGTTAACCCGGTGCCCCTATCGACTCAGGTGTGTCGAATGGTTTTCACCAACGACAAGATCCCCCCGCGTATGGAAGCCGAGCCGACGCGCGATTAACATTCACCTGCAAAGATTGATTGGAAGCTGCCCGTCCACAACCGCGCCGGTGCCGTCGCGATTGCAATTCGAGATGGTCTGGTGTGAAGCGGTTTCATTCTGCGGGATGTTGAGGGGTTCGTCATTTCACTGGCAATCGACAGTAGGAAAACCACGAATTCAGCCCGGACAGGCTCGCATTGCCGATTCTTGAAGCCGTTTGCTAAACTCGCCGCCCGTGGATGGTGATAAGGCAATCCCTTAGCTGAAAATCGTTTGTATGGCGAAGCTTTCGCAGGCCGATCTGACTGAACTCAATCGCAACTTCGAGGAGCGGACTCCCGAAGAACTGCTGCGCTGGGCCACAGAAATGTTTGGCACCCGAGTGGCTGCGATTTCCGCCATGCAGATGGCGGGCAGTGTCCTTTGCCACATCATCAGCCGGCAAAAACTCAGCCTGCCAGTCCTGTTTGTCGATACCGGCGTCAACTTCCAGGAAACTCTCGATACGCGTGACCGGATTGCGGCTGAATATGGAGTCGAAGTCCGGACGCTCGTTCCCTCAATGTCCATGGAAGAACAGACCCGGGAACTGGGTGTGCTCTACCTGACTCCTGATGGCCAGGAGCGTTGCTGCCACCTGCGAAAGACACTCCCACTGGCCAGAACTAAAGGACAGTTCGACTGCCTGGTCAGCAGCTTGCGACGTGCGGAAGGGGGCAAACGCGATAATGTGCCCATCCTTTCGGTCGACCCGCCGATGAACTCACTCCGGCTCAATCCTCTGGCGAATCTCAAAGATGACGAAATGGATGCGTACATCGCGACGCATCACGTGATTATCAATCCATTGCACTATCAAGGTTATTCCACCATTGGCTGTAACCGTTGCACCACGCCAGTCTTGCCGAATGAACCCAAGCGCGCTGGCCGCTGGCGACATCTGGGCCCCTGGGCCATGTATTGTGGCATCAACGCGACCGATGTTGATGGCGGCATCTCGCCTTCGATCGACTTGAGTCAGGAGGTTGTCGATCGGATCCTCGGTCGTTCAACCGACTTCACCATCTGATTTAGATGTTATGGCTTGGTGATCACATGGGTGGTTGGGGTCGGATGTCTGCTTCCGCCCCCAGTGAAATCACTCTGCCAGCACTATTGCATCCGTATCTGCATCCGTGACAAGACTCAGGCTTTCTCATCGCGATGGCCATTAGCATTCTGCGTCCCATGATCTGGGGGCAAACGAAGACGTTTGACCCATACGCATCAAGTTAAGGGCTGAAGGCGTAGTTGAGCAGTTCGGGATTGC
>NZ_LYDR01000109.1 GCF_001707835.1 Planctopirus hydrillae | reverse complement strand
CTATCCACATAACTTTTTATATCCATATCACTCAAATCATATTAGCCCAGTCTTTCCCTGTTCCTTTCTCAGCCATAAGTATTCTCTTAAACCACATACTCTGTCTAGAATGTACTTAGCCACCAGCCATCTTCTACCACATGGACAACATCCTAGAAAAGGAAAGAGCAACAAGACAAAGGACATCTCGGTTCCTTAAAGACCTACTGGGGCAGAGCCATCTATTGATCTTGAACCACCCATGTACTTCTGAACCATTGTGTGAGAAAGAAATAAACCTCCTTATTGTTTAAGCCACTGTATTTTAGGTATATTTGTA
>NZ_LYDR01000108.1 GCF_001707835.1 Planctopirus hydrillae | reverse complement strand
TTGGAGAAGACAAGCTGGGCTCGCAGGATAGCCCGTTTGGACTTCCCAAGCTTCGTATCGTGAAAATGGTGATTGGGTCCGCAACTCCCGAAGTGGGTGAAGTGATTGCCGAATCCGTGCATCACTTCTTTCACTCGGAATATGGGTCAGGACTCATCGAAGAACTCAAGCACCTGGGGCTGAATCTCGGCACTGAAAGCGAACAGCAGCAAACAGCTGCCACAGACGGAGTACTCTCAGGGAAGACGTTTGTTGTGACTGGCACGTTGCCCTCCATGGGTCGTGAGGAAATTGAAGAATTGATTCGTCTTCATGGTGGACATGCCTCGAGCAGTGTCTCGAAAAAGACCAGCTTCGTTGTGGCTGGTGAGAATGCCGGGAGCAAACTGGCCAAGGCTCAATCGCTGGGAGTCCCCGTGATCAATGAAGCCGAATTCATGAAACTCATTGGCAAGGCTTGAGGTTGTTTGTCCAGAATAGATAACTCACGGTCCAGTCATCACTTTTTGTTGCAGCCTGAGTGATTTGAAATGTGCCATGCTTGCAGCTCTGGGCTGTCTTTCACACATAATTAGGAGTCATCTTCACTAACGGGTGGCCCGGCCAACTTGTGGCCGGGTTGTCGTGCAGTTCCACGACAACAAGAAGCCGCGCCATGCGCGTCTCCTGTCACTACCGTTTGAACTTTTTTGGATGGCACAACCATGAAGCACCAAAAATTAAATCAGTGTGAAAGGGCGTGGTCTTTACATCCTTACACGTCAATTCTAGTTTAAAATCAATCTGGTAAGGTGATCGGTGACAGATATCCTTATCCGCCCTTAGTTCCACTGCTCTGCCAGCTTTAATGCAATCGTCGCATGCCTCAACAACCATCGAGCATGTTCGCGATCAACGAACCGAGTCCAATCAACTGGGGGCAAACGAAGACGTTTGACCCCAGCCACCCAGTCGCTACTGTTTGCAGCACGGGTGACCTGCCACAAAACACAGCGAAACTGAGACATCGATCCTTTGGAGAATTGGAGAAGACGTTCATGAATTCCCGCCCGCAGGATGACAACACTGGCACGCGTGTTTTGAATGCCAGCCTGGGCAACTCCTGTGACGAACACCACGATGTTTCTCTCGCGGCCCAGTTCCGTTCGACCCAGATCCTTGCGACCCCGCTCCTTCCCGCCCAGCAGAATCATGTCGTCACCCGCCGCACATTTCTTCAGAGTGCATCGCTGGCCGTGAGTGCCAGTTGCCTGAGTTTATCCGGTTGCCCCTGGGGGAAATCCGAGCCAGTTGGCAAACCGCTCAGTGGGGTGTCTTTGGAAATCGCCAGCCCCGCCGCCTGGAAGCTGGCCGACTTCTGGGAAGTTCTCATTGGTGAATGGGAAGCCCAGACAGGTGCCGTGGTCAATTTTTCCGCCAGCTCGATGGAGGTCCCTTCTCACCCGCAACTCGCTTTTGTGGCCAACGATCAATTGACTGCTTTCGACGAGAAAAATCTCCTCTCCCCGTTTGAGCCTGTCGATTCGACAGGTGAACCACAAAAGCTCGATATTCTCAACGGCCTCAAGCAAAGGTTGGCCACAAGAAATCAGCGGCTGATTGCTTTGCCGATCTCGCAGCCCGTGTATCTGCTCTACTACCGCCGGGATCTTCTGGAAAAAGCCGGTCTTAAAGCTCCTCAATCCTGGAGTGATTACGAAAATTTACTCACGAGCCAGAAAGCCTGGGCGAATGGACTTTCCATCGTCGAGCCCTGGAGTGAGGCCACGCGATCGACCTGGTTCCACACTCAACTCGTGCCATTATTGCGCGGCATGGGCGACTATTCCGTCTGGTTTGAGATTGGAAGTGGTGCGTCGAGAGTTTCTCAACCCGTCGCCAATGCCATCTTTGCAAGGCTCGCCAGACGCTGGGAGTTCCTCGATCCCGTATCAGCACAACTCACCGCTGTCGAAGCCAGAGCGAAAGTGTTGAAGGGTGAAGCCGCCATGGCGATTGGCTATGAGCCGGTCGCTCATGCGGGAATTTCAGCCACGATCGCCGCAGAATCCCCGTCACTGGAATTGAACAGCACTGGCGAAATTGCTGTCGCTCCCATCCCAGCCACAGCGGAAGCCTACGATCCGCTGCGGAAAACATGGCTCAAGCATGCGGCTGGGTACCGTCCGGCACTCGTCGGTTTTGATGGCTGGAGCCTGACGTTCCGTCATTCGCAAACTCAAACACTCGGGGCTCTTTCAAGCCTGCTGGAACTTCTGATTGACCTGCGCGCCGACGAAGCTTTCCCTGGGGCAGCACTCTCTCTGACTCGGGAATCGCAATTGACCAATCTGAGCCAATTGCCCATCTCGGGGTTGAACGCGGCCAGTGCCGGAGAAGCCTTCGATTCGATTGCTCAGGCATTACGGGCGAACGATGTCACCACGTACCTTCCGGTTTTGGGGCAGGAGATCTTTATCGAAGCGACGCAGAAAGCACTGGGGCAGTGGCTCGAAAAACCCGCCCAGGGCGAAGCGGCTGCGCAACAGCTTGTCGATGGTTTTGCCGCCGGTGTGGCATCCGTGGGAGCCGAACAGATTCAGAAGAGTTATCGCCGGTCGTTGGGGTTGTTAGCCGATTGACCCAACTTAAGGGGTCGTCTTCGAGTTTGAACATCATCTCACGAACGGAACTGGCGACAGATGATGGACGAAAAGTCAGATCACACGCTCTTCATGCTTCGGAGGATTCGTGGATCTCAGGGTGCTTTTCATAAAACGATGGCGATTTGTGTGCCATGCTGGAAGCTCTGAGCAAGCATGTTTGGGTATCCAACGCCGCACCGTTTTTTCCGAGGAAAAGACTCAGCGTACTTTCGATCTCTCATCACACTAAAATACTGTGTTCACATTTGATCCCGCCAATTTGTTTCTACTTTTGTCCAGCATGTTGGGAGTTTTGAAATGTCATCGGAAAAGCTGCCAGGGCAGGGCGTAACTCAACCAGTGGCAGCCCCATCCCGCACCATTCGCTTCATCATGGTGGGTGGCTTTCTCGGAGCTGGCAAGACGACCACACTCGCCCGTCTGGCGAGGCAATATATGGCCGCAGGTCATACTGTCGGGATTGTGACCAACGATCAAGCGACCGATCTTGTGGACACCAATTCGTTGAGGTCGCAAGGCTTTGATGTGGGCGAGGTGGCAGGGGCCTGTTTCTGCTGTCACTTCAATGAATTGATTGCCACGCTCGGGCAACTCGATGATTCCCGGGCACCCGGCATCATTCTCGCCGAACCAGTGGGAAGTTGTACTGACCTCGTGGCGACCGTGGTTCAGCCATTAAAGCAGCTTTATTCCGCCAGATTTTCGATTGCCCCCTATTCTGTCCTCCTCAAGCCTTCGCATGGTTTGAAAGTCCTGCGCGGTGAAGGGAGTGGCTTCTCACCCAAGGCTGCATACATCCTCGAAAAGCAGCTTGAAGAAGCGGACGCCGTCCTCATCAATCGCGCCGATGAATTATCTTCCGAGCAGATGCAGGAACTGGTTTCGCTTGTCCAGAAGAAAGTCCCCGGGACACCCGTCTTGCGAGTCTCTGCGAAAACTGGCGAAGGGTTCGATGGCTTCTGTGAGTTTCTGGAACAGGAAGGAATCTTTGGCAGAAAGGTGCTGGAGATCGACTACGACATCTATGCCGAAGGCGAAGCCGAACTGGGCTGGTTGAATACCAGCCTCACCATTCGCAGTGAACAGCCAGTCTCGCTCGATACCTTTCTGCTGGGAGTCATTGAAAAGTTGAAAAAATCGTTGGGAGCCAAAGGGGCGGAAACAGCCCATCTCAAAGCCATCGGGCTCTGGGAAGGATTCTTTGGTGTGGCCAATCTCACCAGCAGTGATGGCCCGGCTGAACTCTCTCTTCCTTCGCGATGTGCCGTCCAGGAAGCTGAAGTGGTGGTGAATGCCCGCGTTGCCATTGATCCTGAACACCTTCAAGAACTGGTGATCGCCAGCTTGCAGGCAGTCGCTGATGAACTCGGGGTTCAGGTCACCTTGCGACAGACGCAAAGTTTTCGCCCCGGACGCCCGAATCCGACCCATCGACTTGCCACACCTGTGTAACTCTGGGTAAAGTTCGTATTCCCCCTGAGAGTTTAAGTCATTATATTAAGCAAGATATTGAAAACCCCGGAGGGTGGGGCAGAGCAGTCCTGTACAAATGGACCCAACTCTACCCCACACTCCGCCTTTATGTCGCACTCACCCTTCATACCACGAAGGTTAAGTGCGACTTTTTTCATTTAAGCAGTGCCATCATCATTTGTGAGGGATTCAACTTTCTCCATAAAACGGGTCAAATCGTAATGAATAGCAGCATCTGACCCGCGAAATTCTATGAGATTCTGTTCTCGCAAATTACACATGATTTGCAAAAACTTGTCTTTGGATAAACCAGAAACAAACGCTAAGTAGTCAAGGCTCGGATCCCTCGTAAGGTTTGGGCGACGATAGTCAACCAAAGTGAGAATCACTCTCAACTCATTAACACCCTGGCTTTCGCCGAAAATGCGATCCAAGCATCTGAGTAGCCTCTTTGGAAACGGCGTAAATCCTTCATCAATGACGGCGATTGACCACTTTTGAGCGAGTATGTCATCCGGCCGAATCAGAACTTTGCGGCGTTGAAACGACATAATATGTTAATCTAATTAGTTTTTGTTTTCTAAATAGTCGTATTGTACCGGCATGATACCGACTCAATTTGTTGCAGTCAAGGGATCGCGACAATTTTTTTTGATTTTTCGAGAACGCAAGAATGAGGTTTTGAAGCAAACGCTATTTCTCGCATTTGTTTAGACTGTTTTTGTCTAATGCGTTAACTCATGTTTCTCTTTTTGCGAATCTTGCTTGTGTTGCCAAAGCCCGTGTTTATGCGAGAGTCCAAATGTACCTTGAATTTGCTGCCCGCCTGTTAACCGTCACTGATAAACGCCTCGCCTGGAAACTGGCCTGGAATATGGGCGTCAAAGGTGCCCTCTCGGTGCATAAGTTCAAACAAAGGCTCAAGCAGGGGGAGAGCTTCCCACCGTTTTTATACATCTCGATTATCAACAGTTGTAACCTCAGGTGTCAGGGATGTTGGGTCGATGTCGCAGCCAAACAGCAGACCATCAGCCTGGAAGCCGCCAACAGGTTGATCAATGATGCGAAACAGGCCGGCAACAGCTTCTTCGGGATCGTGGGTGGTGAGCCCTTCATGCATCCACAACTGCTCGATATTCTGGCCAGCCACCCGGATTGCTACTTTCAGGTCTTTACCAATGGACACTTTATTACCCCAGAGGTCGCCCGCCGATTACGACAGATCGGGAATGTGACTCCGCTCATCAGTGTCGAAGGGACCGAAATTGTCAGCGATGAACGACGCGGCCGGTCAAATGTCCTCAGCAAAACGATGATGGGCCTGCAGAACTGCCTCAATCAACGTCTGGTCACGGGCGTCTGCACCAGTGTCTGCAAGACGAACATCGACGATCTGTTGACAGAGGCCTGGGTCGATCGCCTGATTGAAATGGGTGTGCTCTATACGTGGTTCCACGTTTACCGGCCTATGGGCCCCAATCCACAGCCTCAACTGGCACTCTCTCAAGCCGAGCAACTGCGAATTCGCCAGTTTGTGGTCAACATTCGCGCCACGAAGCCCATCGGCGTTGTTGATGCCTACTACGATGGAGAAGGGCGTGCCCTGTGCCCGGCTGCAACTGGAATTTCCCATCACATCAGCCCGTGGGGAGGCATCGAACCTTGCCCGATTGTCCAGTTTGCCAAAGAGTCGATCCATGATGAACGGCCGATTCGCGAAGTCTTCCGGCAGTCCGTCTTCCTCGAAGACTTCCGCAAGCTCGCTGCTTCTTCGACAAGAGGCTGCATTGTGCTCGAACGACCAGATCTGCTGAAGCGACTCGTCGAAGATCACCAGGCTCCCGATGGCACTGCGCGAAAGACGGCTCTGGCGGAACTCGAAGCAATGGAAAAACTTCCCTCTCAGGGAACTTCCACACCCGAACAGCTCATTCCCGAAAAAAGCTGGGCCTACCGCCTGGCCAAACGCTGGTTCTTCAACGACTTCGGCGTCTACGACAAAGCGGCAAAATCACCTCATCGCTACATGGCGTAACGCGTTCTCTTCCCGTCTCATGCCTGTTTGTTTATTTGTTGGTGGAGATACTTAGGAATATTACCGGTGAGTGCTGCTGTTTGCCGTCAAATTAAGGTTTTTATGTGATCTGGATCAGCGACTTCAGAAATTCTGTTGATCATCCTTTGGTCTGATGCTCATGATGCCTTGACACGTACGAGCTCGCTCGTCGCCGTCTTTATGGGTGGTTTTCGGAGCTGCAAAATGTTGCCTGCCTTGAAGGCACGATCACGTTCGAGTGGTTTCACGCTGATTGAACTGCTGGTGGTGATCTCGATCATTGCGATTCTGATGGCACTGTTGTTGCCTGCCGTACAGCAGGCACGTGAAGCTGCTCGCCGCACACAATGCCGCAACAATATCAAGCAACTGGGCATTGCACTCCACAACTATCACGACAATCACGGCACTCTGCCCGCCGGTCTGATTGTCAGGCTGGCAACAAACAATACTCAGGATCTTCCCAGCCGATTTGCTGCAGTTCTCGATCAGAATCGTCATCTGGGAACAAACTGGATGGTTTCGCTATTGCCATTTATTGATCAGTCACCTCTTTACAATCTGGTGGATATCAATACCCCGCTCAGCATTGCCAGCGGAAACAATGCCACAGTTCGCAGTACCACCATTCCCGGATACTTGTGTCCTTCCGATGCGTTCAATGGTGCTCCCCTCGAGCGATACAATACTTTCGACAACACAGGAGCAGCAACGACTCCAGGCAGACCGTGGGCTCGGGCAAACTACGGCGCCAATCTCGGTCGCGAAATGTACGAATGGCAGATCCAGCATCGAGCCACTCCATCGCAAAAGAAAGGGGCCATGGGTTTTGGCTCGGGTTCAAAACTCAGTGAATTCACGGATGGGACCAGTAACTCGGCTATGGTTTGGGAGATTCGTGTCGGCGTAAACAACCAGGATCCACGAGGAGCCTGGGCCCTGGGCCGCTTTGGTGCGAGTCTCGTGGGCGGTTGTGATGTCGGGACTGCCGGACTGGCCGATTGCAGTGGTATCAATGCCCGGGATGCATTTGCTGACGATGTCGATGGTTGCACGAACGCACCACAGAATGGAATGGGCTGTGCATTCGACCGGGGCGATGGAGAAGTGGCACCACGCAGCATGCATACCGGAGGCGTGCATTTGCTGTTGGGAGATGGAAGTGTCCGGTTCGTCTCAGAGAATCTGGATTTTACGGTTCACCGCAATCTTAACAGTATTTCCGGTGGAGAACTGACTGCCGAGTTCTAATGAGCTGGTTTTCGATTGAGCCAGATCGTCAAGACTCTGATTGATCGCGGACTGTTTCACATGGACGATTCATTGACAGGATCGTCTCGTCACTGAACTTCAAGAAATCTCTTTAGTGAATCCAGTTCGACTTCGAGAGTGGGATGCAGGGAGACCGCAATGGTCTGGTTAATTGTTGCCGGGTTGATTGCTGTCACGTTGCTCACATTTGTGATGACAATCGCGCAACTCGACCTGTACCGTCGCTACTGGTTCTCGGTACTCCGCAAAGATTGCCAGCGGGAGGTGCCACCCCTTCCTGAATCATTACCGCGAGTCACCATTCAGCTCCCTATTTACAATGAGTCTCCCGTCGTTAATCGACTCCTCGAAGCCGCTTCACGAATTGACTATCCGCATGATCTGTTACAGATTCAGGTGCTTGATGACTCGACAGATGACTGCTCGAAGATTCTTGTTGAAAAAGTGGCCGAGATTCAACAGCGAGAGCCCAGCCTCAATATTCAGTACCGACACCGCATCGATCGCACAGGTTACAAAGCCGGAAATCTGGATGAAGGAACTACGTGGGCGACAGGTGAGTTTATTGCCATTTTCGATGCGGATTTTGTACCAAAACCAGACTATCTGCAGCAGACCATCCGCTACTTCCAGAGTGAAGATACTGCCATTGTCCAGAGTCGATGGGGGCATTTGAATCCTGAATCGTCAATTGTGACTCGAGTTCAGCAATTCTTTCTGGATGGGCATCTTTCCGTCGAGCAGAGAGGGCGAGGTGATAGCGATCTATTTCTGATTTACAATGGATCTGCCGGCATCTGGCGAAAACAGGTGATCGTGGATTGCGGGGGCTGGATGACAACAGCTGCCATTGAAGATGTCGATATGAGTTATCGCGCCCAGTTGCGAGGCAAAAAGATTGTCTATCTCGAAGACTACACGACTCCTGGCGAGTTACCCGATTCAATGATCGCGCTGAGGCTGCAACTCTTCCGCTGGTGGAAGGGAAACTTACAGATCGCTATTAAGTATATTCGCCAGGTCTGGCAAAGTGATTACCCGCTCATCAAGAAGCTACATGCGACGACACACCTCTTTGGCCCTCTAATGTCCGCAGTGACATTTGCAAATATAATTCTCGCGGGGGCTGTGCCGCTGATTGTGACGTGGTATCCGGAAACTCGCTACTGGCTGGCATCGACATTACTGGGGGTAGCACTGATTCCCGTCCTGTTTCTAGTTTACGGCACGGGAAGAATCCGTTTTGGTGAAGGCAGTCATTGGCAAAAGATACTGGGTGTCATCCCTTTGGGAAGCATGCTGATGGTGCTGCATTCCGGACTTTCATGTCAGCACACAGTCTCTGCCTTTGAGGCCTTCTTTACCAAAAAAAATGTCTGGGTCGTCACGCCCAAAGGGTTTTCCAGCACAGGCTCATCACAGGCAAAACGTCGTCGCGTCAAGATTCCATGGTATTTCTGGCTTGATGCACTGGTTATCGTCTATCTGATCGCTTGTGGCTGGATTGCATTGATGTTTCAGTTCTACATGATCGCGGCCCTGCAGGGACTCTGGATCGGTGGCTTTCTGTGGGTTTTGGGTGGATCTTTGTGGGAGGCGACCAAAGACCAGCGAGCCTTCTCGTTCTCATCCGCCGAAAAGGATCATTTAGAGAACGCCGCGGCAGAACTCTCGCCTGGCTCAATGGAAAGTGCCACTCTGGCCTCTTGAGCAGATTATGCAGTAGTGATCTGGAGGGGGATTACCCGGCTCACTTCAGCGAGAATGTTTCAATGCGTGGAAGATCCGCAAGTCGGCGGAGCTGGAACAGGCTCAAAAATCTGGCTGTTGTGATATAGCGCACAACCTTCGGATTTTCAGCATCACGTTCAACAGCCAGAAGCTCATGTCGCAAAAGTTGTTTTAAGTAAGGGCCTGCAGGAACTTCGTAGATTTCATTGACTTCGCGCTCTTCAATCGGCTGGTGATAGGCCACAACCGAAAGTACTTCAATCGCTTCTTGCGAGAGCTTGATTTCCTTGGGCCCCTGGCCATAGGCTTTCGCACGAAGTTTTTCAAACTCAGCACGCAACGAAAGACGGTAAACCCCCTCCTGATGAGTCACCTCATAAGGGCGCTGCTGATCATCGTACATCCGTTTCACTTCACCAATCGCGAGTTCAATCCGTTGATCGGTAATGTCGTTACGTAGAATCTCTCTGAGTCTCGCAATGGTTACAGCGGGTTCACCGACAAACAGACAGGCCTCGATGACCGATCTGACAGTCGGCTCATGGCTGCTAGCGGTCGATACCTTTCCTGATGAGTTCGCAGCAGTCGCATTGATATCTGCAGGGACTACCTTCTCCCCGTTCTGGTGCAAGGAGGCCTCAGCGAGCCGGTTCTCACCAGTCGTGGCGACTTGCTGCTCAATCGCCTCTGGTGAAGGATTCAGGATCGATTGATTGAATGGGGTGATCGGGCCAGTTGGAGTTATTCCGCCGGCGACCAGTTCATCGACGGGCTGCTTTGAATAGGCTTCTTCGGCTGCCTCACAGGCTTCAAGGGCCAGGCGGTAAGCCGCTTCAAGATCATCGACATCCCAGGTGGGTTCATCGACAATGGCGTCATCACCAGCCTCTGGCTTCTCTTCTTCGTCAAAGGTGTCGGGAAAGCTGCTCATAAGACTTCAAAGCCATAGCTACAGAATTATGAGCAGAATACGGCTTTGTGAGAAATCGTCGCCTGCTCCGCTGATCGCCAGTAGAGAGAATTAATTACCATTGTTGCTGTTCAATTGTGCTGCAGCGACACCGAATAATGCGCCTTCGAGCAGATTGCGTTCAATAAAGGCTCCGCAGGCTTCGAGTTTGGTATATTGCAGCAGGATATAGTCACCCGGTTGAATGATAATCCGTTCTGCCGGATTCCGTAGTGCATGGTACAGATTAATCTGAATCGGTACCTGTGTGCCATCGGGCATGGGGCGGATGACAATCGCATTCGAGGCACTGATTGTCACATCATTATTCAGTGCCGATGTGCCACCGATTTGACGTGATGACCCCTGTGAGCGTCCTTGTCCCTGGGCGATCGCAATGGCTCCCAGAATATCGACATCGTAATCACGGGGAAGTGTATACTGACCACCACCCAGCAGGCCGCCGGTATAGAAAACGTCGGTATCACGGGATTCGATGAAGATGATATCACCATCATTGAGAGTGATGTCGTGCTCGTGAAAATCGATCTGTTCGCCTGGTTTGAGACGAATCGGAATGCGAATGATTTCCGGGTTGTCGATCGTGGGAATGGAGTCTTCCTGGTAGCTGTCAAAAAATGCAGGTGTGGGTGCTCCGAACATCTGGTGGCCCGTGGCAAATCTTTGAGTCCCATCCCACGGGATTACGGGTGAACCCGTCACCACTCCATAAGTCGGTGCCGCTTCCAGCGGAGAATTCTGGGGGGGAAGATAATCGCCATGAGGATTGGACAGGTAAGGTAATGCCCCCTGGCTGTGCTCATTTCCATGCCAGGTGGGGCCAGGCGATACCGAGGGCTGATTCGTCTGGTGCCGTGCTGGGATGACCGGCCCCCGTGAATTGTAAGCCGCTGATGGCGCCGGTGAACTTCCATATTCCGAAGGGTTCGGCGTAGCCATCGGCGAAGCCGGCTGCGAAAAACCAGCGAATGCGTGAGGGTTCGAACTGGTTGGACGCGATGGATAGCCATGGTTTGGCTGGCGAGCAGGATCTGAAAATCCGCTGAAGTGATTCTGCTGTGGAGATCTGTTCCCAGACCAGTTGACATCCGCGTAAGAATCATTCGATTGTCCGCGAATCACCGGTTGATTCTGAGGGTTACGCCCCGAGTTCAACGAAAGTCTGGGCCTGGTGGGCTGTTTCTGACTTACAGGTGTCGCCTGAATCGTAGCTGGGTAGGGGGGCTGTACATGCTGGCCAGCATGTCTGGCGCGAATGATATAGACTGCGTTTTCGGCATCAAGCCCCGGTAAGCCGCCTGTATCGGTCAGTGCATGCAGGACATCATTCTTGTAAGCCGGGAGTGCGACAATCTTGCCGCTGCCCCGCTTGATGACACCGATATTGAGCTGGCCTTGCGCAGCCACATTCGCCTGCTGGCTGGCTTCCTGCCGGATCACCAGCACCCGGTAGAGCCGTGGTTGCTGAAGTGCCAGGCTGATCCGCTGGTGTGGCTGCAGGATCTGCTTCGGTGAACTATAGGCATGTCGAACGGCTTGTTCCGCCTGAATGATGGTTAAACCACGCACAGGCAAAGCACCAATCACCGGGAGCGAGATTGTACCATCTTCACGGACAGGGAGCGGATATCCCAATGAAGGTGGCACATCGTTCGTCAGCGGAAAGTGAACGGGAGGGACATCTTCTTTACGTCCCAGCAGACCTTCAATATACACACCGAGAACATCGCCGCTGTCGAGCAGATAAGCGGCTGGAACGGGCTGACGTAACAGCGAAAGGTCAATCGTACGCTGATCGGCTCGCGAAGGGCCGCGCAATTCATCGGGCAGGTAGCGGGCCGGGACGCCGGACATCGGGTGAAAAGCTGCACAGCCACCTAACGAAACGATGGAAACCCATGAGAGCATCATGAGTAAAGCCAGCCTGGATGTCTGCAGATGTGTGTGTGACAAACTCATCGCTGCACACTCCCGGAATACATGCTGGCATTCGCTTCTGGTGTTGTCATTTCAATGTATTGGGCGGCACGCGACGGTTGACTGTTCGGTGCAGAAAACCCACCCGTCATGGGGATCGCAGCTCGATTCATCCCTTGTGCCGGCGCTGGAAAATAACCTGCCTGTTGAACGGGTCGAGTCGGCCCATACCGGTTGTCACGCGCTGCCCCCCAGTTCGGCTGAGCGGGAGGCGCCTGATAGACAGGTGGCGGCTGATAGCCGGGAGGCGGCTGTAATGAAGGCTGTGGCTGTCCGTGCGAGGGCAGAGCCTGAAAAGGCTGTGTTTGATATGGCTGTGCTTGAAACGGCTGTGCCGGCCCTTGTGGCCAGGAATTCGTACCTGCAGGAGCCGAGCCCGGTGATACAACAGGCGGCGAATACTGGTTCATCGAGGGAACTTCAGGCAGCGGTTGAGGTCCCTGATTCGTTCGATGAGGCTGATAGCTCCCCGGTGTCGGCGGCATTTCTGGCAGTGGCTCCATCGGATGGGGCATCGAAGTGACAGGAGCAGCTTGCGGCGCAATCACGGGTGGTGCTGACCATCCATTTCGATCGAGAGCGTTGCCCTGATGATGCTGTTCTTCCGGTGTCAGATAAGGCTTATCGGTCGAAACCACGCGATTGAGGTCGGCAGCCTGACTGCGCGTTGCATAATCCAGACCTGTCGCATAGCCATCGAACCATTCCTCAACAAGTGGCCGACCAGCTCCCGAGCGGTAATAGGCCTGCCAATAGCGAGACGGTGCCACTGCAGGGACTGCTTGAGGTGCTCCCATGGCGACATCCACAAAGGCCTGTTCAAACCCTCGGCGGAAGTCTTTCGTCACGGGTTGATTGCAGGTCGAGGAATAGGCCGCCAGATGACGGCAGGCACACTTCTTAGCGGTATGCCGCGTGAGATGATCGTCAATCCAGGGTGTGTATTCGTGGTGCAGGTGCATCTGTGATGGCGTGCAATCAATACATCCTTCCGGCGAAACTGTCGCGCAGCCACCGGCCAAAAGGCCCAGGCAGCCGGCAAGCGAAAGACTCGTGATCAGCCGGTGCATGTTTCCATCCATCCACAATGACACACAGCCGCCTCTCATCGTCATGAGCACCATGGATGGTGCCGACATGTCCATGCGGCGACTTTCCCCCAGAAAAGTCGGAATGACTCTGCACCGTGAGCGCGATGACGCACTTTGAGTTGCCGAGCAACCGACTTCGTCATGTCTGGTATCGGAGGAGAACCTGCCAAAGAATGACGATTTTTCCGGATTTCTTGGTTATGCCGAAAAAACCAGTGGCGAATATTTTATTCGTAATTGTTTGATATTGAGGGAGTTACGACAATTCACCCTCGCGATGGGACTCTCGCCCGGAATCCATGCGAGCCACCAGATTCTAACGGGCTGGTTGGCCGAGTTCTTTGGCTCGTTGAGTGGCAGCCACCACCGCCGTCATGAGTGCGGCCCGTAACCCTCCCGATTCGAGAGCATGCAGACCGGCAATCGTCGTCCCGCCCGGGCTGGTGACAGCATCTTTCAAAGCTCCAGGATGCTCGTCGGTGGAAAGCACCATCTGGGCAGCACCCAGCACGGTTTGTGCTGCCAGGCGGGTTGCAATCGCCCGCGGCAAGCCGACACGCACGCCACCATCACTCAAGGCCTCGATGATCTGATAGACGTAAGCTGGCCCACTTCCGGAAAGCCCCGTGACTGCATCCATCAGTGATTCAGGAACTTCTTCGGCGACACCCACAGTTTCAAGAAGCTGTCGCACGATCTGAGCATCACTCGGGCGATCGGCAGATGCTGCAAGTGTCCCTTGCGAGAGAGCAAAGGCCGAAGCACCGGCTCCGACGAGTGCCGGTGTGTTCGGCATCACGCGCACAATTCGACCCGGCCCCCCAAGACCCGCTTCAAGTGTCGCGAGAGTAATCCCCGCTGCAATCGAGATGATCAGCTTTTCCCGGCTGGTACTGACTTGCGAAAGGGTCTGTAAAACACCCGCCATCGATTGAGGTTTAACGGAAAGAAAAATCACATCGGATTTCTCTACAAGTATTGCAATCGAAGGGCAGATTTCGCCACCCGTGGCCGCGACGAACTTCTCGGCCGAGGCCAACGAGACATCACAGGCCAGGAGTTGATCTTTTTGTAAGAGACCTGCAGACAGCATCCCGCTGGCGAGTGCTGTTGCCATTTGACCGGAGCCAATGAAGCCGATTTTCCCTGAGAACATGCGTTCGTCGCCTCTGGAAGATGTCAAAAACTCAGAAATGCCGGGGGATATTCTGCCAGCGCCAGGATTTCCTCTCTCGAAAGCGTATCACAGGGAGGCCCGATTTGTCTTTCCACTCGGACCAGCTTCGTGGAATGGGTCATTACTCGAGGAGGTTGCGGTCGATCCCGCATGTGGGATGCCATTGGAGTGCGGTTTGATCAATTGGGAAATCCCACATCGTCGAGGCACATTTGGCAGAAACTCGAATTGCGGGCACATCCAGTGCGGGGTAATGTCGAAGAGTGAATTTTGACGGATCAAAAGTTGCCTGCCAGATGTCAAATTCGTCTGGCAGGTGCAGGGAGAGAAAAAATGCCTGCAAGCATTCTTCAAGGCATGGCGATAAAGAGTCTGTCATTCGGTGCCTTCGTTCTGGCGATCCTGTTCGGAGCCAGTGACTGCGCATGGGCACAAAAGAAGGATCCTCAGGTTCGCATCAGTGCTCTCAAGGGATTGGACTGGCTCGCTTCTGAACAGCACCGCCAAGGCTACTGGGAAGCAAATGGCGGGCAATACCGCGTAGCCATGACAGCGCTCGCTGGTAATGCCATGCTTTGCGAAGGCAGTACCACCACTCGCGGGAAGTATTCCAAGAACATCAGTCTGGCTGTCGACTACCTGCTCGAGATGTCACAGCCCAATGGTCTGATCGGCTATAAAAACGATTATCACTACACCTACGGCCACGGCTTCTCCATGCTCTTCCTGTCGCAGGTCTTCGGCGAAGAGGAAGACGCCCGTCGACGGGATCGACTCAAGGAAGTTCTCACCAAAGCCGTACAGTTTTGCGGTGAAGCCCAGACGGCTGCTGGCGGCTGGGGCTATGTTTCAGCCAAAGACGGTAACGATTTTGATGAAGGCTCGACCTGTGTGACTCAGGTCCAGGGCTTAAGAGCCTGCCGTAACTCGGGTATTCCCGTCCCGAAGGAAGTGATCGACCGCGCGGTCGAATACATCAATAAGTGCACCGCATCGGATGGCGGTGTGCAATACAGCATCCGCGGGGGTGGCTCACGCCCGCCGATCACGGCGGCTGCCATCGCTTGCCTCTTTAACTCGGGCGAAGCCAACGACGACGCTTTGGCCAAGAAACTCCTCAAGTATTGCGAAGAGAAAATTGTCGGCTCCGGGAATCAATCACAATTCTTCGGCCACTGGCACTATACCCACTACTACTACGCTCAGGTGCAATACCGGCTTGGCGATGACAAGTGGGCCAAGTACTTCCCCGAAATCGCCAAGGAAATCATGCGGAAGCAATCCGCCAACGGCGCCTGGAAAGAAGGCCACGTTGGCCCGGTTTACACCACCGCCATGAACTGCACGATCCTGCTGATTGAAAACGGCTATCTACCGATCTATCAGCGTTAGTGATGAAGTCTTCGCCTCGAACAGGGGTTGGCCTGACGAACCTTGCTTCTGCACTTTCGTAGAATTATTGCTTCAGACCGTAGTTGGCGATTCGTAACCAGCCGGCACCTCACCGCCAAAAAAAGGATAGTCGTTATCGGGGATGAACTCCTTTTGTGGAGCATCTTTTGATGAATCGGCGACTTGTTCTCTGGCGATCAATCTTTCGGTGGCCGCATGAAATCCGGCGCCTGCCAGCAGACTTCCAAAAAAAGTGCTGGAGATTGCATGCCGTCGAGTCAGTCTGTCGGCTGATAATGATGGAAGTGTTGGACGCTGCATGATCGAAGTTCCGTTGGCGTGTGAGCTTCACATGTTAGACAAAGAGCAAGTTCAAATCACTGACTGAGAAGCACCTCATTCTATTTAGAAGTCGCCTCTGTAAAGGGCCCGCTGTTATGGGTAGTCAGTTGCTCGCGGACTTTGACACCGCTGATTAATCCCACGTCGGTCTGTGCTCGAATCGCAAGGGAGGCCGCTTGCCCAGCCGCTTCGCCGAGCGCCATGGCGGTCGCAGTCACGCGACTGGACGCGCTCGCTTCGGTGCTGGCGCTGTGGCATCGCCCAGCGACCAGAAGATTGCTGATCTTTTGCGGAATCAGTGTGCGATAGGAGATATCGTACGGGGCCGGCTGGAAACCAGAGCCAGTGAATGGCTTGTCGAGTGAAGTTTCCGGAGGATGAATATCAAGAAACCAGCAGCCCGTCGCTATGGCATCATCGTACCGGTTGGTCTTCTGCAGATCTTCAAGGCTCAGGACGTGCTGCCCGATAATCCGTCGAGTGTCGCGAACCCCGATAAACGGACCACTCATGATGTAGTAACTGTTTTCAAAGCCGGGAACTTTCGATTTCCATTCGTTAAAGATGGTCCATGCATCCCGGCGGCCTTGAATCTCCGCTCGGGTGAAATCGGCGGCATCGGTCGCATTCGCCGGGACTCGAGTGGCGTGGACATAACCTTCATCTTTGGCAAAGGCAAAGATCAAACCCGGGCCATAGAACTGAGGAAGTTTGCCTTCGCGATGAGCGTCAATCAATACCTGCTTGGCCAGAGGTTTAGTCTGTTCGACGGGAACTACATTTCCAATTCGAAAATGCATCGTCAGGGGCATAAGCGGTGTCGATGAGATCGTGGGGCACCCTGCCCAATTGGCAATATCTCCATCGCCAGTGCAGTCGATGACCTGTCGGGCTTCAATACGCGTCAGGCCATCTTTATTCGCGACAATCACGGCGTTGACTCGCTGAGATCTGACTTCGACATCACACGCGACAGTGTGATACAGCACACTCAGTCGATCCCGATGATCGAGAATGAGCTGGTCAGTAAGAATTTTGAATTCTTCGACGTTTGGTATCCACACGCTCCCCCAATACCTCGTGATGAGATCCGGGCGGAGATCGTCGATGTGGTTCGCCTTGTCTCTGGCCACACCCAGCCTTTGCAGCAGTTCGAGGGCGATCCCTTTGACGACAAATCGACCGGATGGCTTATCAATAAGTCCATCGAAGTAAGGCAACCCGACGGTCGTGATGATTCCACCAGAGAATCCAGCCCGCTCGATCAGCAACGTCTGGGCACCACTGCGGGCCGACGCCAGGGCGGCGGCAATTCCGGCACAACCACCGCCGCAAACGAGTGTCTCTGTTTGAATGGTCTTCATCGAATCACCCTCAAAGAAATAGTCCAGATACCAAGAATGGCGAATGAAGCTTTCCGATCGACAGACTCATGACCTGATGCTCCGTCGCAAACGGATAATAGAATCAATATGCGTTGATTCAGTGTGATCTTCTGTGTTGATCTCGTCGCGGACACAAGCGACAATTTTTGGTATGAAAACGACACAATCCATGCGAGACTGGGATTTGGAGCGAGGGGAGTTTCTCTCCCAGATTGATGTCGCATCGCACTTTCTGCAGTTGTTCGACGGATTTCCCGACGTGTACGTTTTCGTCAAGAATCGAGCGGGAGAAACTTTGTTCTGCAGTTCCCAATTACCCCGGAATCATGGATTTCAAACGCTCGATGAAATGCTGGGGAAGACCGATCAGGAACTGACGCCCGGCCCACTGGCAGAAAAATATCTGGCCGATGACGCCGAAATTTATCGGACAGGCAAACCGCTACCACCTCAGCTCGAAATCTGTATCGACCCCATCGGCCTGCCCGACTGGTACCGCACCTGTAAGTATCCCGTCAAAAATCGACTGGGAGAGGTGATTGGCATCATGGGGACATTTCAACTGGCCAGTTCAGACATCGGAAGTGACTTCAGCCTGGGAGGATTGGAACCGGCAAGGCAACTGCTCAGGCAGGATCTGTTACGCTTCCCGGAGATCGAGCAACTCGCGCGAAGCTGTCACTGTTCCGCCAGACACTTTCAGCGGCAGTTTCTCGCCACCTTTGGGACCAGCCCTCGCACCTATTGGATGAAGCTCAGAATTCGCGAGGCTTGCCAGCGGCTCACGTCGAGTTCTTCATCGATTGCACACATCTCGGAAGAATTGGGCTTTTTCGATCAAAGCAGCTTTACGAAGCATTTTCGAAAACATACCGGGCAAACTCCCGCCGATTATCGAAAGCATCGCAGGATTGCCATGAGAAGATCGTCTTCATCTGGGTCGAATATCGATGAATGAAACAACCTCTTCGCCGGCCAATCAAGGTGTCGTGAGCAAACCGTGGCTTTATCGATGCTTCACTAAGGCGACGATTTCCACAGGCGATCAACGTCAGTACGGCCCGCGCTGGGTGACGTCACGCAGAGCCTTACTGCGTGTTTACGATGACCGTCTTGAATGTGGCAACTGGATGATTCCTTATGCCGGGATGACCGATGCCGTGCTGTATTCGTTTCGGTCGTCGTTTCTCCGCATCCCGGGGTATGTTCTGACGGTAACAACTCCGGAAAAGACGTATCATTTTGGGTTGAATGGCTGGGGAAAGTTCTGGAACGGGGAGTTGCCCTTTCCAGTTCGTCGCGAGCAGGGACAGTTGAAGTTCAGCGGGTTCAGTATTGCGGTTCGCATCCTTCTGCTGGTCTATCTGCTGTACGCTCTGGGAACATGGTTATCGTCCCTGGGCTGGGGACCTCCATCAGGTCAGTGATCATGAAGAAACAGCCCGGGGCATAGGACGAACCGATCAATTTCCCGTGCGTCTCAAGAAAGGTGATTAACTATGGATGATCGAGCACAATTCGCTGTTGGCTGGGGAACACTCTCGCTGATCAACGCAGGCCTCGCCCGCGCCTATGATCGCAGTGGCCTCATCTGGTGGCTTATCTCCCTCTTTCTGGGCCCCATTGCGACTTTCCTCCTGGTGATCCTTGGAAAAGCCCGGCCATTCGTTTGAGAGGCGGGCTTCCTGAGCCTCGATTTTGAACTTGAGCTGGAGATGTTGGGTGCCACCCAAAATTAAACAATCCAGCCCATCTCTTCGAACGTCTGTCAACTTGCCAGAAGTGAATGTAGCTGCCATTCTTGTGCAGGAAATCGTTCCTTTCCGGGTGGTGCCATGCTTTATCAGCGAATTATTCCCTGTCTCGACGTTCATGCAGGACGCGTCGTGAAGGGTGTGAATTTTCTCAATCTGCAGGACGCGGGCGATCCTGTGGAAGTGGCTGCACGCTACGAGCGAGACGGGGCCGATGAACTGGTTTTCCTCGACATTACGGCCAGCCATGAGGAACGGGGCATCATCCATGATGTCGTCCGGCGAACCAGTGAAGTCTGCTTCATGCCTCTGACTGTGGGTGGCGGGATCCGTAATCTCGACGACATCCGCACACTGCTCCAGGCCGGTTGCGATAAAGTTTCGATCAACTCGGCAGCCGTCAAAGACCCCGAATTCGTGCGGGCCGCCGCTCTGAAGTTCGGCAAGCAATGCATTGTCGTCAACATCGATCCCCGGCGAGTCACGCAACCTGATGGCTCCGTCAAGTGGGAAGTTCACATCAATGGGGGCCGCAAACCGACAGGCCTGGAAGCGGTTGCCTGGGCGAAAGAGGTCGAAAAACTGGGGGCAGGCGAGATTGTCCTCACCTCGATGGACGCCGACGGCACCAAGGATGGCTACGACTTCGAGATGACCCGAGCGGTGGCGGATGCCGTCGAGATTCCTGTCGTCGCCAGCGGTGGCGCCGGACACCCGGAGCATCTGCGCCAAATCTTGCAGGAGGGCCATGCCAGTGCCGCCCTTGCCGCCAGCATCTTTCATTATGGAACGCATCCCATCGGTGAAACCAAAGAGTACCTGCTCAAGCACGGCGTCCCCGTCAGGCTGAATCAACCCATTCCCTGATGATCCCGACAAATGGAGTGGTTGAAGCTATCGCCCGCGTTGTAGACTTTAGGGGTGATCTCAATCAGCTTTGAGATCGCAAACTTCATCGAGTGTGAGGCCGTGCCATGTCTTACGGAAATCAGCCTCGTCGTCGTGGCTTTCGAGTTCAGATCCTGATTGGACTGGCGATTGCCGGCTTTGCTCTAGTGAGGTACTTCGCCAGTCTGGATGTGAACCCCGTGACGGGTGAACGCCAGTTTGTGGCGATGTCGCCTCAACAGGAATTGGCACTGGGCCAGCAATCGGCTCCCGAGATGGCGCGAGAAATGGGGGGCGTCGTTCCCCCCAATGACCCCAGAGCCGCCATGGTTCGGCAAGTGGGGCGAAAGCTCGTGGAATCCTCAAAGGCCAAAGACAGCCCCTGGCAGTTTCAGTTTCATCTCCTGGCCGACCCGAAAACCATCAATGCTTTTGCACTCCCTGGTGGTCAGATTTTTATCACGATGGGGCTCTATTCTCGATTGGAAAACGAAGCTCAACTGGCGGGTGTCCTGGGGCATGAAATCGGCCATGTGATCAATCGACACAGTGCCGAGCATATGGCGAAAGGTCAACTGGGACAGATGCTGGCGACAGCCGCAGGAGTCGCTGCCAGTGACGAAAACAGCAGTGGCAGGAATGCCCAGATGGCAGCCATGGTGGTCAACCAGATGCTGCAGATGAAGTACAGCCGGGGAGATGAATCCGAATCAGACGCTTATGGCCTGGTGGCGATGGTCGACGCAGGATACGACCCCTCACAAATGCTGGGGGTTATGCGCATTCTGGCAGAGGCCAGCCAGGGAAACCGTCAGCCTGAGTTTCTGGCTTCACATCCCCATCCCGAAAGTCGGATTCAACAAATCGAGGCATGGCTCAAAAAGAATTATCCGCAGGGCGTGCCTTCGAACCTCACGGACGGTGGTTCACTGAATACTTAATCGCTCGCCTGTGGTCACGTGCCTACTGTGCCATGCTCATCACTCGGCATGAGCATGGCTGGAAATCTCTGTAATTCGTGCACGACATGATCCCAGCACATGCTTGCACAGAACTGCAAGCATGGCACGAAAGATTACGACATCACAGGAAAGTGCGTTTCAAACCGATTGTGTGGTCAACCAGGGGAGTGGATTACCAGCCTTGGGAAGACGCAGCAGTTGCACACTCGTAACGGCTGGATTCGCCTGCACGGCAGCGAGTGCTTCGGCAGAGGGTTCATTATCGAGATTCAGAATAGCTAAGGCCTCTCCACCCGGTTCATTCCGCTCGCGTCCGACAGCCATGTGAGCAATATTCACGTTGTGCTGACCACAGGCTGTGCCAATTGTTCCAATGACACCGGGACGGTCAATGTGCCTGTAGAGCAGTAAAGTTCCATCGAGATAAGCATCCAGATGGAACTGATTGACGCGAACCAGTCTGAGGAACTGACGACCGAAGATCGTGCCTGCAACACTGCATTCGCCTTCATCGGTGTAGACAGTCGCACTGATCATCGTCGAGAAATCGGAGACTTCAGAAGAGAGTGATTCCGTGATCTGAATTCCGCGTTCGTGGGCCAGCATCTCGGCATTCACAATGTTCACGTTCTCCGCCAGTGCCGAAGAAAGCAGACCGGCAGCAAAAGCGTTGGAAATCAGCTTGGTTTTCTTGGTGGCAGCTTCGCCACGGAAGGTCAGCTTGGCACTGCGGACACCACTCTTATTGAGCTGTGAGAGGACCACACCCAGTCTCAGACCAAGATCGAGATAAATCCGCATATCGGCCATCTCGGCGGAAGAGATCGGGGCCATGTTGACGGCATGGCGAACTTCGTGCCGCACCAGGAAGCCAGCCATAATCTCGGCAGCTTCGACAGCCACCAGTTCCTGAGCTTCGTCGGTCGAAGCCGCCAGGTGGGGAGTGCAGAGCACTTGTGGCAGTTTGAGCAGAGGATTATCCGGTGGTGTTGGTTCCTTCACAAAGACATCGAGAGCCGCTCCGCCGATATGCCCCGATTCAATCGCCTGTGCCAGTTCGGCTTCATTGATGATCCCGCCGCGGGCGCAGTTAATGATCCGCACGCCTTTCTTCATTTTGGCCAGGCGCTCGGCACCAATCAGGTTTGTCGTTTCCGGGGAGAGGGGCGTATGCACCGTGAGGTAATCACACTTGGTGATCATCTCATCGATATCACGGTACAACTCGATCCCCTGCTCAGCAGCACGTTCAACGGACATGAACGGGTCGAACCCGAGGACTTTCATTTCCAGGCCCATGGCTCGACGGGCCACTGCCAGGCCAATCCGGCCCAGCCCGACAATCGCGATCGATTTTCCTGCAAGCTGGGTACCAGTGAAGCTCTTGCGATCCCAGACACCGTCGCGAAGTTTGGAGGCGGCAGGAGCAATATTGCGGGAAAGCGCCATCATCATGGCAATGGTATGTTCAGCCGTACTTGTGGTATTGCCAGCGGGCGTGTTCATGACAACCACACCTTCGCGCGTCGCCGCCGGAAGGTTGATGTTGTCAGTCCCGACACCAGCCCGCACGATGGCTTTCAGTCGCGGCTGATCTTTGAGAATTTCGGGAGTGAGCTTGGTTTCGCTGCGGATGATAATGCCATCGGCTTCGTGAAGTGCGACACGAACTTCGTCGGGAGTGAGCCCCTTGCGGAGATCGACTTCGATGCCGGGAGTTTCTTTGAGAATCTTCAGGCCAGCGGGAGACAAATTGTCAGTGATCAGAACTCTGTACATGAAACCACTCTAGTAAGGTAAAAAGGCACTCCGGGTGCCGGGATGATTCCAAATGGCGGAAATTCAATGTTGTGCGTCAGCCCTGCAAGTCTTGATCTGAGAGGGATGCCCGTTCAAAAATTGATCATTTTGTCACAGCATAGCCCCATAGCCGTTGACATCAAGTCGCCATGGGTGACAAATGTATATACTGGTGACCGCTGTTGGAATCTGCGGAAGGTGTTGCGGGAACTTTTGTGGGGCATGTCAGAAAGTTCAGGCTCATAGATTGTCACAATTTCAGGAGATCTTCAGGAAACGAAAGGTTCACTGATCTGGTATAGTCCTGAAAAGGGAATTTGCTGAGAAGAAATTGACTGACGGAGACCTTGTAACGTGACATCGGCTGCTCTCATGTCTGCAGGAACCGATTCGGGCTATTTGCGCGATCCGGATGTGCAGCTCATGCTCCGTGCCAAGCAGGGAGATGACGCTGCCTTTTCGCAGTTGGTGGCCGCTTATCAGGATCGCCTTGTCGGCATTCTGCATCATCTGGTTCAGGATCAGCAGACGGCGGAAGATCTGGCCCAGGAAGTCTTTCTCAGAATCTATCGCGCTCGCGAAAGCTATGTCGCGACAGCGAGGTTTTCGACGTGGTTGTTCAAAGTGGCCAACAATCTGGCCAGTAACTCCCGTCGGAACAAAGGTCGGCGAAAAGAAATTTCGCTCGCGGGGAGTGAATCCGGTTCCATGGGCAGTCGCCCGGAAGAACAACTGGTGGTCGAGAAATCGGCTCTCATGCCAGCCCGGCAACTCGACAAAGCTGAACTGCAGGCCGCTGTGCGTGCCGCCATGGAACAACTCAACAGCCGGCAACGCATGGCCGTCCTGCTCCATAAATTCGAAGGCATGAGCTACGCAGATATTGCCGAAACCATGGATCTCACTCAGCCAGCGGTGAAATCACTCCTGGCCCGCGCCAGAGAAAACCTGCGCGAATTTCTCGAACGGTATGTTTCGTAAAGGATTTGTGGTTGGGTATTTGATTTTCGGCGTTTGAAATTTATTACAGGGTGGACGTTGCGATGGGTGTTGTTCCCGGCATGCGTGGTTTCCCTCGACTGACGTTAGCCATCCTCTGTCTTGTCGCCACCTGTTGCCAGGGATGGGTTGTAGCCGATGAAATCCCCACAGCCGCATGGCAACCCGCTCGAACGTGGGTCTTTTGTGTGGGGCTTTTGCGTTGGGAAAACCCGCAGTATGGCCCGTTCCCGCAGAAACATCGGCGAGATGCCGAGATGCTGCAGGTTCTCAAAGATTGCGGCGTGCCGGCAGCTCAGATCACCTATCTCTGTGACGAACAGGGAACCACAGCCGCCATCGAAAAGGAGTTCACTCATTTCCTCAAGCAGCCTGCGAAAGACGATCTTGTCATCGTTTACTACTGCGGTCATGGTTACAACACGAGTGATCACAAACAGACCTTCCTCGTGAGTTACGATACGGCGGGTGCCAATCGAGGCTGGGAAGTCGCTTCCATTCCCCGTGAGATCAATCGGTTGTGTCGGGCACAGCGCGTGGTCATCGCCCTGGATCATTGTTTCTCCGGTGCCATGGCCGAAGCTGTACGCCAGCTTCCCAATCCTAAAGTTTCGTTCGCAGTGCTGGCATCGGCTCACCACAATTCGAGTTCAACAGGGAATTGGACATTCACCGAAAATCTGATTTCGGCTTTTCGAGGCCGTGGATACATGGATGATGACGGCAACGGCCAGATCACGTTCGCCGAACTGGACGCGAACATTGAACTCGACATGTCTTTTGCCGAGCGGCAGATGTCGCAGAGTCTTTTCACGAGAGGTTTCGATCCAAATTTCGTCATTCGTGCATCGCACAAACCGACAGACCCGGAGGTCGGCCAGAGAGCCGAGATCGAATGGCATGGAAAGTACTATCGGGGCTTTGTCATCGGTCGCAATGGAGCATTGAGCCGGGTTCATTACTACGGCTATCAGGAAAGTGACGATGAGTGGGTGACTCCCGAACGTTTGAGAATTCCCGTGCCCAAAACAAGACCTGTCAACAGCGCTGTGGAGATCGAGTGGAAAGGCCAATGGTATGCGGGAAAGATCATCGGCATGAAGCACGGCCTCCACATGGTCAAATATGACAACTGGGGCCCTGAATGGAATGAATGGGTGACTTTCGACCGTCTGCGGGATGCGAAATAGCGGCAGGGTTTCGACATCAAGTCGATCGTACCAACAGTTCATGCCTACAATACGCCATAGACTTTGCTTATTGAAAGAAAACACATCCGCGGGAGCGCTACGGATGTGCTGATGAGAAATCGCGCGGGAGAGACTCGATGCTGACCTGGAAAGACGTACTGAACTTTGCTCAACAGGGAAATCCTGTCCCGCCGCGAAAAGTCGAGAAGAGTGAAGCCGAGTGGAAAGCCCTGCTAACGGATGAGCAGTTTCGGATCACCCGTGAAAAGGGAACGGAAAGAGCGCACAGTTCGCAAATGTGCCGGTTGTTCGAACCGGGTGAGTATGCCTGCACCTGTTGTGGGACAACCCTCTTCGATGCTTCGGAAAAGTTTGAGAGCGGGACAGGTTGGCCGTCGTTTACACAGCCTCAGGATGTCGGCCATGTGGCCTATCATCTCGACACCAGCTATGGCATGGTGCGCGTGGAAGTGACTTGCAACATCTGCGGTGCCCACCTGGGCCATGTCTTTCCCGACGGCCCGGCACCCTCTGGCTTGCGCTATTGCATCAATGCCGTCTCGCTCAATAAAGTGCAAAACCTGGCGTAGGAAATTCTTTTTGAAAGAGGTGTTGAGGGTGTGCTTCACACTTTATGCCGCGTCGAACGCCCCTCTGGCGACAGTCCCTTGGAATGAAAAAGATCCGGCGTTCAATGCCGAAGACGTCCATCCGGCGGACGAAGTCCTGCTGCGACGACACCTCACCTTGCGGCATCTCAAATCCATCGGTTCGAGCACCTGTTGCGGCTGCGGATTTCGACATGCGATGTATCAGAGCGGCGATTGGCCCGAGATTTGGTTTCGCCTTGCTCCAGACATCCGCGTGCAGGAATTCGATGCGGCGGATTTGGCCAGGGAAGCAGCCAATCATGAGCAGTTGGCCGATTATCTGGAGGCCCAACTCAGGTCTCACGACATCATTGAGCTTTATGGCTGCTGGGAAGGGGAATGGGGCGAACCTTCCGTCCATTCGGAGGCTCTCACTCCGGCGACTCTTCGCGAAGAGGAGTTCGTGTTCAAGGAGCGTGTGCGGTACATCCTGAGTGCCGATCCGATAATGACGGAGTGAGGCGATGTTTCTCCGATTCGAGACTCATGGGCGGCATGCGGAGACCGGCCTGAAGGTCGGGGTTTTCCACGTCGCGTACGAATTGTTGGACGCGGATCATCTGGAATCGCTGGAACGCCGCGAGATCCGCTTGGTGCTCGATTGGTTCACGGAGCACTTGCCGATCCCCCAGCGGCTGGCCTGTTCGCGAAGACCCGGCGCCCACTCCTGCGGCGTCTGCTGGTTCAAATCGACCGCCGCCCGCCACGTTTCACAGGTGCGATACCTCGCAATCCTCTTGCGGCAGCAACAGATTGCCGTCATTGAAAGAAAGGCCACAAATCCCGGCTACATTGCTTACGAGGACGATTTTCAAGTCGTCGCGGAACCCTTCGCCGAGATAAGCCGGAGATAGCCAGTACTCGCGCTAGGTCGTGAACAGGCGACTTGCCTACGAGAGGGACAGCACTTTGGATTGGTAGTCGATGAGAAGTTGACGGCCGGAAAGCAGGCCGGTGCCCAAGAGAGGGAAGCGACCATCGTTCGATATGACCTGCATCGCCTGCCAGCGCCCGAACCATTCCATATAGCAGACATATGTTTCGAGTGTGACACGGGTTCCATCCGCCAGTATCGCCTCTGTTTCAACGAGTGATTCCAGTTGCAATTCTCGAATCAGTGTTGACGAAAAAACAAGGTGACCATCGAAGGCCGTGTCGATCCAGGCCGTCACTCGCGATGTGGGACCTCGATGTGTTCGCGAGACTTCGATTTCAATCAACGCCCGATCATCGTTGTCGACGACCCCGTTCATCGTGACGCCGCTCCAATATGGAATGCGGCTTCATGACCCACACGCAGGACAAAAGCCTTGCGGTCCGGGAAAGCCTCTTTGACTTTCATTGCGGCGTCGATGAAGGATGATCCGAGAAAAAAAGCATGCGACTCGGGTTCGATAGCGATGAACTGTTGGGGATGCTCCCGCTCCATACGTTTCCGCAGTTCCGATTCGTATATGGCTTTGGCTCGTTCCGCGACGGACATCTGTATTCCCCTATCGGAAGCGTTACTTCATCTTGCCGTCAAGTTTACTGTATGGGAGGTTTTGCCACCATGTTTTTCCAGGCTGCAACATTCGGCTGAACATACATCATGTTCACACTTTTCTGCGCGAAGTCGGCGGCAGGTTCTAGCGTTTGGCCGAGATTAATGTTTTCTCTGCCTGGCGATGGAGGCCTACCAGCCGTGTATTGGGAATTTCGTTGAAATCGTGGTGGTGAAGCCACCGTGCCGTTTGTGGAATCAGTGGAGTGGCAGCAACAATCTAATGGGCGTAAGATCGTTGATGAGTCCGACCCGTCGGGGTGTCGGTGGAAATATCAGCAGCGGGATGGTCTGGATCCATGAGAAACACCCTGAAGACATGTTTGCATGTCGCTTTACTCCCTTTTGCCATGCTCTTCATCGGAGAAGTCTTACCGGCAGAAATCGGGATCATTTCTCCGCAGGATGCAGCCCGACTCATTGAGCACCCCGATCCTGCCAGGAGGCCTGTCGTGCTCGATACTCGCGGTGGCTACAAAGATTACTTCCGCGGCCATTTGCCCACAGCCCATCATCTGAATTTTGACACTTTACGCGGGACAGATCTGGGCGTTCCCGTCCAGTATCTTCCCGATGATCTGACGCGGGCACTGTTAGTCCGCGCAGGCGTTCATCGCGATCGGACACATCTGATCTACGCGACAGGGGAGTCCCTTCCTAATGACGAGATTTTGAGTGCCACCATGGTGGCCTATGTGCTCGAAAAATTTGGTGTCGAGGACATCCGCATTGTAAATGGTGGATTGCCAGCCTGGAAAGCCGCTCGATTCCCCGTGACACAAGAGTATTTTGGTAATCCACCAGGGCTTCTTCCCGTCAAAGGTCAGCCCTCAATCGCTCTGACTGTCGACGAGGTATTGGCCTGCAAGGGAAAACCCGGCGTGGTCCTGGTCGATGCCCGTCCGAAGAATGAGTATCTGGGTCAGGATGACGTCTGGCTGCGGAAAGGGCATATCCCCGGGGCCATCAGTTTTCATTGGGCGAGGCTGATGGAGGACGAAAACACCCACCAGTTCAAACCCTTCGAACAGGTTCAGGCCGAACTGAAAGCTGCCGGGCTGACTCCCGAGAAAGAAATTCTTGTCTATTGCGGGACATCACGCGAAGGGAGCCTGTTGCGGTTTTATCTGAAGCACATTGCCGGCTATCCGAATGTGCGGCTCTATGAAGGCTCGTGGAAAGAATATGCTTCACTCAAACAGCACCCTGCCGAGTTGGAAGAGTCCCGCGTTCGTGAAGTGTCCGGGGTAAGTCGATAATTGAAAAGTCCCTGCTAAAACCTTGCTTCAGGACTGATTGCCTTTTCGGATACGACGGAAGCGGGGTGCTCGCCGTGCTGACGATCTTGTTGATACTTGCTGTTGGCTTCGTGGCATTTACGAATGGTGCCAATGCCAACTTCAAGGGTGTGGCCTCGCTCTATGGCAGTGGTACAGCCACCTTGCGGCAAGCCCTTTACTGGGGGACGGCCACGACTTTGGCAGGTTCAATGGCCTCCATTTTTCTTGCTGAAGGCTTACTGAAGGCTTTCAGCGGGAAAGGGATTGTCCCAGAGGAGTTAGTTCAGTCGCCGAGCTTTTTGAGCGCCGTCGCTGTGGGGGCTGCGTGCACCAGTTTTCTGGCGACAAGACTGGGCTTTCCCGTCTCGACCACACATGCACTGGTCGGTGCGATGACCGGGGCGGGTCTGGCTGGCAGTGGTACGAACGTCGAGTTTTCCGTACTGGGCAAAACGTTTCTTTATCCACTGTTCTTCAGCCCGGGCGTGGCTGTGCTGGTGGGTGGGATGGTTTATTTAACCTTGAAGTTTTGCCATCTGGCACCTGATCATCGCACGCGAACACTTGATGTACTGCACTATGCCAGTGCGGGTGCGGCCAGTTTTGCGCGGGGTTTGAATGATACTCCCAAAATGGTCGCACTCCTGCTTGTGCTCCCCGAGTTGAATCAAACAACAGGGTTCTATGGAGGCTATCTGGGTATCGCTGTGCTGATCGCGCTGGGCGGTTTACTGGATGCTGACAAAGTGGCAGAAACGCTGGGAAAAAGGGTCACCG
Organism: Planctopirus hydrillae; assembly: GCF_001707835.1. Classification (GTDB taxonomy): domain Bacteria; phylum Planctomycetota; class Planctomycetia; order Planctomycetales; family Planctomycetaceae; genus Planctopirus; species Planctopirus hydrillae. The sequence continues at coordinate 42,878 of NZ_LYDR01000108.1, read as the reverse complement.
CCATGAATCCCGGTCAAGGGTTTGCTGCCAGCTTAACGACAGCGTTCCTGGTGACCACCGCCAGCTTTCACAGCCTGCCCGTGAGTACTACGCATGTCAGTGTGGGCTCGCTACTGGGGATTGGCATCACCACCGGCCAGGCCAAATGGCGCACGGTGGGAGAAATTCTGCTTGCCTGGGTCAGCACAGTCCCCGTTGGCGCGGCGCTCGGGGCATTGGCCTATGCCGTGATTTCAAGAATCTGAATTGCGGTAAAAAACTTCGCGGTAAAAGACTGGTACTGGGCAGTCATCGGCCCCGTTCCCCGTGCCCTGCAGATCATTTCGCGTTATATTCTTAATACCAGCCAAGGGCATGTCGTTTGGTTGCCGTGCCTTGATTTTTGTATTGATGGAATCTCCTGTGCCCCGACCAGCTCCAGCACCAGTTCCTGCTCCAGTGGTTATGCCTCCTGTCGTGGTCGATTCTTCGCTCGTTGGCCAGACGATTGTTGCCACATTGCGGAAATTGCTCCCCGATCAAAGCTGGAGTGCTGTCCGCAAACTGATCGAGCAGCGTCGAGTCCTGGTCAATCGGTACCCCTGCTTCGATGAAACCCGGCGTCTTACAGAGCGTGATCGGCTCGAAGTTCTCGCCCATCCGGCACCTGCCTGGCCCGACGAAAACTCGATTGAATTGCTCTATGTCGATGAGCAGATCGTCGTCGCACTCAAGCCTGAAGGAATGGTCACAGAGCGCCGGCATGACGATCTGCCAGATGCTCCCGAATTACGCTGGCGTGCGTTGACTCTCGATGAAGCAGTCACCATTCGTTTGATGGGAGGGCGGGAAGCCACCATTGCTGGAAGGGCAAACCCCACATCGCCGGGCAGGCCGCAGTCGTTACCCGCCGGTCAACGCCCTGTTCATCGCCGAGACCAGCTGCGTCGTGATTCTCAAAGGCGAGATGCGACGGGAAGTCCTCAAAAACCGAGGTGGCACACACCCAAAGCCCCGCCGTGTCATGTCAGAGCTGCTCACCGGCTCGATCGTCAGACCAGTGGACTCGTTGTCTTGAGCCGGGTTCCCGAAGCGGGAGCAAAGCTCTACGCACAGTTTCAAGCTCACGATGTGCTGCGGGAGTACGAGGCGTTGGTCTGGGGCTGGATTGAGCCTCAACGTTTGGAAAGTGAACTGATTCGAGACCGGGGCGATGGCCGCCGTGGAAGTCGCCAGATCGCGAACTTAATCGAAGCGGGAGCTGGAGAAAGTCCCCCAGCCAATCAATCACCACTCGGAAAAATGGCTGCCACCAATCTCGTGGCCAGTCGGCAGGGCCACTTCAAGTCAGGAAGTGGTGAGCCGGCACCTGTCAGTTGGATCCGCTGCCAGCTTGAGACCGGGCGCACACATCAGGTACGAATTCATCTTTCCGAAAAAGGAAACCCCATTGTGGGAGATGATGTCTACGGGACACATTCTCTCGATGGAATTCCCCGGCTCTACCTGCACGCTGCCCGATTGGGATTTACCCATCCGATGACTGGTCAGCGACTGGAATTCAGTTCCAACTGGCCAGGTGTTGATCGAAAGTGGCTGGAGAGCCACTTTGGAGAAAAATCGTGAGCCACGTAATCTCTGTGCAACCAAATCGCACAGCGTGACGGCTTGCGGCTCCGAGCGAGGTTGCCTTAACGCTCGATGATTGCTGCGGTGAGCACGAGTTCAACTGGGTGGCTGGGGTCAAACGTCCTCGTTTGCCCCCAGATCATTGGACTATGATCGTTGATGGCGAACTTGCCATTAAGTGAGGAAAACATGTTGCGGATGAATTCGTGCTGGTAACGCCGTGGAACTGGGGGCGAATGAAGACATCCCACCCCAACCCCCTGCTAACTCTACAGTAAATTGAATTTGACCTGGAAGGACGTGATGACCACGCCCTTCCGCAAAGCCTGCAGGGTCGTGCCACCCAATGCCGTGTGAAAGGTTTTGGCAGGGCACGCGCATGGCGCGGCTTCTTGTCATCGTACAAAGTACGACAACCCGGCCACCAGTTGGCCTGGCCACCCTTGGGTAACAGTTGTTTGTAAAAGACAGTAGCTCCGAGCGAGGTTGCCTTAACGCTCGATGATTGCTGCGGTGATCACGAGTTCGACTCGATAAGCAGGATTGACCAGTGCCGCATGCAAACAGGCACGCGATGGGGCATGGCCTTCGGGGATCCAGTTGTCCCACTGGCGATTGAACTCGGCCAGATCCTGAGGATAAGGGAGATAGACCATCACCTGCAGCAGTCGGTCTAAGCGACTCCCGACACTTTGGAGCGTGGCTTCGACCTGCTGAAAGATCTGCGAGAACTGTGCCTCTGGAGTGGCCGCTGCATCGGCTGGAACTTCGACGAAGTAAGCGACCCCACCATGCACGACGACATCAGACCAGCGGCGAGTTGTTCCGTAGCGTTGAATACTGTTCATTGTTACTTAGCTATACCATAGTCAGTATGATTGATGGCTTGATACATCGAATAAACGGTCGTCGTCTCGTGCTGGCTCAAATGCCAACGATTTAGTTGAGAATCGTAAGAAGTTCTTTGTCGGCTTTTGTCGGTACAGCAGAGTTTTGTGCGGAAGCACACGCAGTATGATCATCCGCAGGTCGGGCCAGCGGTAACACGGGTATCGTTGTCCCGGGTGCTGGTGGATACTGGTCGATATACTCGTAGAACACATTGCGCTGTCTGGGTATATAGCCCGCATCCTCAATGAGTCGCCGAATTGTGGCCAGTGTCAAATGATGGACTGTCCCGGCTTGTGCCACCACGTTTTCTTCGATCATCAGGCTCCCCATATCGTTGGCTCCATAGAACAAGGCGAGGCCTCCAATTTTCTCACCTTGAGTGACCCATGAAGACTGAATATTTGGAATGTTATCGAGGTAGAGCCTCGCGACGGCCTGAGTCTTCAGATATTCAAAGGCGCCAGCCGGTGGGATGTGAGCCATCTCGGTATGATCGGGCTGGAAAGACCAGCAGATGAACGCGGTGAATCCGCCGGTTTCATCCTGCAGTTGACGCAATCGTTCGAGGTGCTCAATGCGTTCTGCCAATGTTTCGACATGACCGTACATCATCGTGCAGGTCGATTTTCCACCCAGCTTATGCCACTCACGATGCACGTCGAGCCAATCATCGGTGAGGACCTTTCCTCGAGTGATCTCCTTGCGGACGCGATCCACGAGAATTTCACCGCCACCACCGGGCAAGCTTCCTAAACCAGCCTCTTTGAGCCGCTCGAGAATGGTCTTGAGTGGAAGCTTATTCACCTTTGTGAAGTGGTAAATCTCGGGGGGGGAGAAGCCGTGAATGTTGACCTGAGGAAAGGCCGACTTGATCCCGCTTAACATTTCCTCGTACCAGTCCAGTTTGTAATGAGGATGCAATCCCCCCTGGAGCAGAATCTGATCGCCACCAAGCTCGACAGTCTCGGCAATTTTCTGGTGCAGTTCTTCTTTCGAAAGCACGTACCCTTCGGCATGTTTGGGTGGTCGATAGAACGCGCAGAAATCACAGACAGCCGTGCAGATATTGGTGTAGTTGATATTCCGGTCGATGTTATAAGTTCGGAATGGTTCGGGATGCAGGCGATGGGTCACACGATGAGCTGCATCTCCAATCGCAGGTAAATCGTGCGATGAGATCAAGGCCAGGCCTTCATCGAATGACAGGCGATCTCCCTGGATGGCTTTATCGAGAATGGACTGGATCGCAGAACTCACATTGAACTCCTGACGGGGCCAGATTCAGGCGGGTGGCCAGTTGATAGTACAACTGCAGTCCTCGCTTTTCGTCTGGCCCCATGGTGAAAAACAGATTCTCAGTAAAGTAGCGGACAATCTCTTCGGTTGTCAGCCGCATGTGTTGTGCTTCTCGGGCAGCCACAGCTTCACAGCGAGCCACGCCACGATCGCGGGCTTCGGCAAGCAAGGCAGCCAGATGGTCGAGATGGAACTGCTCTGAGGCATCAGGATCGGTCGGTTGATGAATTCGGTCTGGCTTGATGTTTGAGGATTCCACCAGTCGGCCAGTCGCGACCCACATGGCGAACACGAAGGGGAGGTTCGTATCGCGATGCCATTCTTCTCCCAGATCCCACGCATCGAAAAAAGTCTCCCCTGGAGGGGACATCGCGCGATCACCAATCATCAGGACTGCATCGGCGTCAGTCTCTTCAATGGATGAGGCCAACGGGAATGAGGTGAGTCTCGGCTTCAGTCCCAGGCGTTCGTGCAGCAGAATTCTGGCAAGGGTAGCACTGGTACGGGAACCTTCATCCAGCGCCAGTGTCCGAACTTTGCTCCAGGGGACTCTGCTGTAGAGTTTCACGCTGTGCACCGGGCCGTGTGTGGCCACGCAGGCGTCGGAGACAATGCTGCAGGGAGTTTTTGGTGCCAGCCGGAAGTATTCGATGGATGGAATGAGTGCCACATCGAGTTGATGGGCCGCCAGAGCATCCGCCAGTCGGCTGGGATAATCGAGCTTCAACGTGGAGTTGGGAAAAAGTTCAGGCAGATCTTCAATCAGCGGCTTGGAATTCAGATAAGTCACCGCTCCCACCTGGAAAGCAGGGGTTGTGATGGACATGCCCAAGTCTCCTTTCAAAGTGGAAGGTGGAAAACTAATAACAGCGGATCAGCCGGATTGTCACAGATGTTCAGTGGGTAGTCAGGTTGAAGTACGCCTGTAGTGTGGCAGGACATCTTCACCGCCATTACGATGACAACATAATTGGGTGGCGAAAAGCTGTTTCTAACATGACTTCTCTCTATTCAAAACCGAAAACTGCAAGCGCTCTTAACTGTTGTATGTCGGAGACCCCATGGCGGTCGCACCATTGAAGGTTGGGATTGTTGGTTTAGGCAACGTGGGCACAGGCGTGGCTCGGATTCTCACGGATCACCCGCATCGCATTGCCGAACGGGCTGGCCGACCCATTGTCCTCAAGCGGGCAGTTGTTCGTAACCTGAACAAGCCAAGGGACATCCGCCTCGAAAGCGGTGTCTTGACGAATGATATTCAGGCCGTGATCAACGACCCGGAAATTACGGTCGCCATGGAACTGATGGGGGGGATTCATCCCGCACGAGAAGTGATTCTGGCACTTCTCAAGGCAGGAAAAGACGTCGTCACGGCCAATAAAGCCCTCTTGTGCGAACATGGGAATGAGATTTTCCAAGCCGCCAGGGAGTACGGGCGTACAGTTTGCTTTGAAGCGGCTGTGGCGGGCGGGATTCCCATTATTGCGGCTGTCGGGCAGTCGATGGCAGCCAATCAGATCATTGCCATTCAGGCGATTTTGAATGGAACGAGTAACTACATTCTCACGGAGATGCAGGCCAACCACCAGCATTATCACACGGCTCTCAAACAGGCCCAGGATCTTGGCTATGCCGAGTCCGATCCAACGTTGGATGTCAATGGGCTGGATGCCGCCCAGAAGCTGGGGATTTTGTGCCAGCTCGCTTTTGGCACCCGCGTCACAACCAGCCAGTTCGAAATTCAAGGGATCGATTCGCTCGATTTGAGCGACCTCAAATGTGCCAGTGATCTGGGTTATCATATCAAGTTGCTGGCACAGGCCCGGCTCACCAATCGCGAGTTGGAAATGAGTGTCCGGCCCACTTTGATTCGTAAGGATACGCCTCTTTCGCAGATTTCTGGACCGTTTAATGCGGTTTTGCTCGAAGGCGACATGGTTGGCAAGATGTGGTATTCGGGCCGTGGAGCCGGGCAGGCTCCGACGGCATCGGCCTGTGCTGCTGACTTGATTGATCTCGCGGTGGGTCGGGCACAACTCACTTTCGAGAGGCTCGATCTGTGGCGTGAGCGTCCCGAATACCCGGTGATGCCGGCCCATCAGACGACGAGCCGCTATTTCCTTCGATTGCGGGTTGAAGATAAACCGAACGTGATGGCCGAAGTCACGGGCATTCTGGGGGCTAAGGGCATCAGCCTCGCTTCGATTGTGCAGCCGGAAGCGCCTGAAGTCGATGCCAAGAGCAACACCCCCGTGGTGCCGCTCGTGATCATGACGCATCGTACGACGGCAGGCCAATTGCAAGAGGCGATGAGTGAGCTGGATCTTTCAAGCAGTGTTCGCGGCCCCAGAATCTGCCTTGCTGTGGCGGATTGAACTGCAGCCGCTGGTTTTGTCAGGTGTTCTGGCCGGCTCATCAAATGATCATTGAGTTCGGAAAGCTGCGAGCCTCAAGAGATAGGGAATGAAGGAGCTGGCATGATCCACCTGGGAACAGCATTTCGAGCGTTTTTCGGCACGCTTTTCAATGATCAGAAAGCTGCGCTGGTTGAAGAGGCACTGGAAGGGAAAAGTGCCGCTGCGTCATTGCCAGCACCAGCAGCCCGCGAGACGAGCGTTCCTCAGGCAACTCCACCGGCGCGGTCTCAGGCAGTTGAGCCGTCGCAGAACCCTGCGGTGACATTCCTCGCGATGTTGCAGCGCGAAGCCCGGTTCGTTGATTTCCTGCAGGAAGATCTCAGCAGCTTTGACGATGCCCAGATTGGGGCAGTCGCCCGGGATATCCATCGCGATTGTCGCACGGTCGTGAAACGAGTTTTTGCTCTTGAACGAGTGGAGTCGCGGGAAGAAGGGAGTCGCGTGACCATTGATGCGACTCAGGCCCGTCTTTGGAAAGTGACTGGCAAAGTCGAAGGTGGGCCACCTTTTACCGGAGCGATTGTCCATTCCGGCTGGCGAGCGACCCGCTGCGAATTGCCGCAATACGCAGGATCAGTTGAGACGGCTCTTTTAATTGCTCCAGCCGAACTGGAAGTCTAGTTTCTTTGTAAGGCTTTTGAAGCTGCGTTAGATCTTTGCCAAACACATCTCGCCAGACTCGCTGCATCGTCGTATACTTGAGCTGAGCAAAGACTGATCACCTTCTTTTCCACTTCCTCGAAAACGATTCTCAACACAATTGAGATTCAGGTTTCAGATGCTTCGATTACTGGTTGCCACTCTCTGTCTGCTCCAATTCAGTTCCGGGTTTGTCCCGGGGCTGCTGCTGACGCGTTGCTGTGCGGCTTCTCAAATCGAATCTGCTCAAAACGAGGGTTCTGCGGAAACTTCAAAGAGCACGATTGCTCAGATGCCGCATGAGGCACTCCCGGCGTGCTGTCAGTCAAAGAATTTGACCTGCCATGACGCTGTGCCCACGAAGGACGCCAGCCCATCCGCACGCCTGGTTCGTCTGCATTGCTGCCTGGATCCTTATGGTTTGATCAATAAAGATCGTCCCTGCCCGATGATCGAGGCGGCTGATCCTGATCGTGCGATCATGGCGGAAAGCCTTAACATTCGAGTGGCTGATTTCACCGCCATCGTGACCTGGCTGGTCATTCCCGATGAAGTCTGGCCCAGTGGCCGGCAGCATTCTCGCCGGGTGATGAATCCTTTGGATTCACCCCACGCCATGCCCCCTGATCGACAGATTCTCCATTGCTCCTGGCAATGTTGAGAAGGCTCGTTGCTGATTGGCAGGGATTCACAAGTTCTTCAGTCACTCTGTTTGTGCGCCCGCTGCTCATCGATTGAAAGATCTTTTGAGTCACGCGAGTGTGCCAGAATTCCTGTGGCCAATCACGTTCCGTGGGTACTGAATCGAATTGTGTCGGCATTCCGCTGAATGCTGTGCACAGATGCTCTTCTCAAGAAAAATCGTGCCATGTGTGCCATGCTTGCAGCTCTGGGCAGGCATGTTTTGGCAACCAGCATCGCGCTGTAATTTTTCTGGGAAAAGAAAGACATCTCTGTTTCTCACAAATTGTTTTCCCAAATGTTTTTTGCTCCCTTTTCGAGAGGATTGATCATGAATCGTCGTATGGCTTTGAATTCTATGCTGGGTGCGATGACTGCTGTGGCTGCATTGAGTGCGGGAGGTATTTCGATGGGTGCGGCCGAAGTTCTTAATGCTGAAGACAGTTGTGCCAAGCACTGCCGCGAATGTGCTGCCGTGTGTGCAGACTGTATTGAATGCTGCAAGAAAGATCGTCCTGAATGTGCGGCCTGCTGCGAGATCTGCTCGTCGATGTGCACTGTTTGCGCCGGGATGGTTGAGACAAAGAATCCCAACTGGAAGGCGGCCTGTGCTCTCTGTGAGCAGACTTGCCTCGATTGTGTGAAAATGTGTGAAAAGAGTTCGAAGGCCTGCTGCAAGGAATGCGCTGAGATGTGCGCGAAGTGTGCCAAGGCCTGTGCCAAGATGCTCGGCAAGTAACCAGAGCTCCGTACGGTGCAGTCTGCAACAAAACCGCAGGGCCGGTCGAATGACTTTGCATTCGGCCGGCCCTGCTTGAGTTGTCAGCAACACATTCGCTGGTGAAATCACAGTGAAGAGCGCCGAAGCCACTTTCTTAGGGTGTCTCATCTTGAGGCGGTACCACAGGTGCCACGGGTTGTTCCATCCCCGGTGCTGGCGGAATGGCTCCACCAGCGGGTGCAGGCTGAGGAATCAACCCATCATCCCCATTGATCCCTTGCCAGGTGAGATCTGTTTTGGGGTAAGGCACAGGTGAAGAAAAATCTTCCGGGCTGGCCTTGAGCAAAGGATTACGGAAGGCGTAACTGCGTGCCCAGGCTTTCTGAAGTGCCTGCTGCTGGGCTTCGTATGTCCATTCGCCTTCGCCCAGGGTGATATTCGAATTGTCGAGAATTGTTCCCTTGCGATAGTTCAGATCGTTAATTGCTTTATTGTAATTGACCAGACTGGTGAACAACGCGATTTCCGCAAGGGCCTGGCTGGCCTGTGCCCGCAGAACGAGGTCAAGTGTGGCATCTCGGACACCCGCTTCGTACTCAGCTTGAGTTGCTTCCACCCGGCGGGCTGAAGCAATACGACGGTCGAGGTTGGTACGAGCCGTCACAAACGCTGTTTCCAGCCGTTGGATCGCACTGGCCAGTTCGTGAGAAATATCCTGTTCCTGAGTGGCCAGTGCCGCACGGGCCTTGGTCAGTTGCAGTTCGATATTTCTTAACTGGGCATAAGCCTGACGGAACCCGATCGGCATTGAGAGCTGGAAGCCCAATGTCCAGTTTTCGAGATCGCGATCTTTCATGGTTCCGTAGGCACTGTTGTAGTTGGACGTCTGCTCCGAAATGAGCTTGTTTCCAAAGGCATTCAGTCCGTACTGAGAAACGAAGTTCAGTTGTGGATTCGTCAGGCTCTTGGCGGCAATTGTCTGCAGTTCCAGACTCTTGATCTGCCACTTCTGGCGACGCAATTCGACGCGCCGAACCAGTGCTTCGGTCAGGCTGGTTTCCCAGTTGACGAGATACTCACCTTCGACCGGACTGTCGGCAGGCCGGATGATGCGGCCGTCATTCACGCCCAGACCAATCAGGCGGCGGAATTGGTTTTCGAGATCATAAATGCTGGCCAGTGAGTTCTCGACACGGGCCCGGGTATCGAAATAGTTTTCGCGGGCCTGGGCTTCAGCAGCAGCATTACCACCAGTGGCACCCACTTCCATCCGCGCTTTCACTTCCCGCCATGATCGGAGTGAGCTGTCGCGGTTGGCCACATCGGCATCGTATTGCCGGTAAGCGAGGTAGAGATCCCAGTAGAGATCTTCCACATCCTTGACCATGTTGATTACGGAGTTTTCGAAATCGGCCAGAGCGATGTCTTCATTGATTCTCGCAATGACCACACCTTGAGAAACACCGGTAATCGCGCCTAAACCACCGCCACTCGGCCCGGCAATGCGGGTGTATTCCACGCCCGAACCACCCCACAAGGGGAGCGTGTAGTTAATGTTCGCCGAACCCGTGTAACTCGATGGATAAGTGGTGAAGGGCTGATTGGTCCCCAGGTAGTTCATATTGTGGCTTAAAGTGACAGTGCCACCATTCGCCATCGTCTTCTGCAGAGCCGCATTAAAATTCCCGGTTTCCTGGGAAAGTCCGAACAGCGGGGAAGTTCCAAAGGAACTGTTGGCAATCGTCTCGTTGCGTCCCCAGAGCATCGAACTGGTGAACTGAGTATCGAAGTCAGCCAGTGCTGCTTCGACACCACGTGTGCCAAAGAGGAAGCCCGTCTGCCTCAAAGCGGGATCATAGATCGAAGGTGCCAGAGCGGGGTTCACCAGCAATTGACTCTGAGCAAGGAACTGTGCCCTGGTTCGAATCATCTTGTTGTTGGCAATGGACATGTGGATCGACTCCATCAAGGAGAGATCCCAGATTTCGTCCTGAGTCCGATCCCGAATCGTGCGCGGACGATCCGAATTCACGATATCAAGCGGAGTGGCCTGATCAACCGCAGCGTACTCGGTTGTCAGCGAAGCGTTCTTGTAGTAGTTCAGCTCTGCATCACCCAGGTACGAAACATTTCTGTTTGTTCCCGAGCAACCTGGCAGTAGAACTGCCGTCAAAGCCAATGCGATCGATTTTTTCCAACGTTGCCACGGCATGAAGAGGCTCCCTTGCCATCATGCATGTCTGGGGCTGACGATTGGCTCCTTCCAATCATCGATGAAGGCCGCTCAAGCAGCCTGCGGATGAAGGGTTCCACCCTTCATCCGGCAATCCACAACTGGTGTGGATCAAACCCCCAAATGCATGCCTCTGCTATTGGTCGTTGGGTCTATCGTCGCTTGCTGCTGCGAACTTGTTTGAAAACTGTGTCGCTTCATCAGGCTTCTGAGGAGCAACCTCTACGAACGGTATACCCCGCATTTTCCTCACAACAATCACTTCGCCAGGGTCGTTCCCCTCCCACGCATGTCCAGTGAACTGCAGTGCGTACCCTGTCAAAAAGAGGCTCCAGGCGCTCACCAGTTCTCCACCATTCACCAGCCACACCACAGGGGCCACAAAGGTGAGTGGCAGCCCCACGACATGCAATACGATATTGACTGGATCTCGATGTCGCGAAAGGTAGTTACGGAAAAACCTCTTCAGCATTCAAGCACGTTTCTTCAAAGGGTTGACTGGTGATTCGTTCACAGTTTCGCCGGTGGAAATGCCTCGGGAAGAAGCTTCCTCAACTCGTTGAGTGACAGTGCTTATCAAGCGGCTGCTCACTCTTAAGATTGATCTTTCCACCTTGGAAGAATGTAGCGATTGAATCGATGATACCAGATTTCTGGATATCGTTCCCCAGGCGATGTTGAATGTGACCATCAGCTCACGGAGTCTCTGCGTCTGACTCACTGACACACGAGATCAGCACATAAAAAAATCCCGTTCTCGCTTTGAGAACGGGATTCCGCGGCAGAATGTGAGATGGTTTTACCAGGTTTAAAGACTGTTCCATCAGCTCTTACGTGGGAAGCTTATTCCTTTTTGGCGGCAGGTTGCTGTCCCGTCTCAAGTGTGACGGCCATGACCACGGGGGCTGTCCCGTCATTCCCTTTGATGAGTTCAATCGTCTCCAGAGGGAGATCCTTGCCGCAGTTAATCGAGACGGTGCGCAACTGCTGCCCACGGGCCGAGAAGGCAAAGGTCGATTGGGGGACATCGACCCGGCGGATGTAATCAGCAATGTGTTCTCCATTGATCAGCTTGTGATCTTCAGTCGAACCATCGCTGTACTTCAGCCGGACAATCATCGAGGTGGTCCCTTTTTCTGAGGCAGGGAAGGCCCAGCCACCCACGCCGCCCAACAGGTGAATCGTTTTCACCTTAAGGCCACAAGGCAATGTGACTTGTTTTGGCATTTCGGGAGGGAACTTGCCATTTGCACTGTAGAGCATGATGGCATTAGGGGTGGTCGCACCCTTCGGGTCAACGAAAGCAAAAGGAACATCGCCCACATTGCGGGGGGCATAGTTCTCCAGGATCAACCGTTCTGCCTGAGCATCGGCACTGTAGAACATTCCCCGAGTTGTATTGATCGTGGCAAACTTCTCCAGTGGAAGTGGCAGGTATTTGCCGGGCTGTTTGAGGAACTCCAGCAGATCGCGCATCCCGGCGGGAGTGATCTGCTTCTCGAAGCCTTCGGGCATCAACGATTTTGTTGAGGCAACCAGTTCCTCGATCTCATCCCGCTGAATGGATTGAGGCTTACCTTCGGCATCGAGCAATTCAATGGTGGTTCTTGTTTCCGAAGCGAGCAGCCCGGTGAAGACACGACCATCATCCAGCACCACGGAATAGGCCCGATAGTTCCCTTCAACACTGCGGCTCGGGTCAAGAATGTGCACCAGTAACTCGTGCTTTGGATGCACCGACATCCCGGTGAGATTCGGCCCGACCTTTTGACCCAGATCACCGTACACGTGGCACTTGGCACACTGTTGAGTGTAAATCAGCTTGCCAGCGACAGGATCGCCCGTCTCTTTCGTCACATAATCGAGTTGATCAATCACCGCCTGGCGGTCAGCACTGGCCAGCCCACCACCCTTGGCAAGAATCTCGCGTGCCAGCTTTTGAATCCTGGCATCAGGGTGAGCTGCCAGAGACTGCTGCTGATCGAGTGGCAATTCACCCAGACTCAGTTTACCGGCCTGGCTGGCTTCGAGGAGCGAGAGTGTCCAGTCGTTGCGAGCGAGCAGCATTCGCAAAGCCTGTGGACGGGAACCTGGAGTAATGCTTCCCAGGTGACTAATGAGGGCTGTCCCTGTCATGGGCGATTCGGAAGCAGCGAGTGCTGATAGAATCCCATTGGTCAACTGCGGAGTCGACTTGACCGAAAGCTGATCCAGGAGCTGGCCGGCAATCTCGGCATTGGTTGGCAGTAGTGCGATCGAATCGCGGGCGGCTGCCAGTCGTTCGGCTTCGGGCAGCTTGGCGTCTTTCACCCTGGCGAGAAACTGTGCAGCCAGTTCGCCAGAATACTTTTCGAGCACATTCAACCCCATCCGCTGACTCAAGGCGAGAAGCTGCGAGCGGCTGGCTGGTGAAACCTCGCGATACAATTTTGTAATGGCCTCAACCTGCTCGGGTGTTGCATTCGCTGCCTCTGTTGATTTGCGAGGCCAGCCTGTTGACAGCCCGGCAATGATCGCTTCGGCTGCATCCTGAGGCATTTTTGAAATCTGAGCGAGCATCACAGCGCCAGATTCGGATTTGTCGCTGCGGGCCGAATGTTCCGCGACGCGTTTCAATAACTCCAGAGCAGGTCCGGCAAGTGGGGCTCGGGAAGGTGTGGTCTGAGCAGTCTTTTCCGCCAGAGCCTCAATGACCAGGACATCGTTACGAGCAGCCGCTGCTGTTAATGCCTCAGGGAGATATCGATCAGCAAAGACTGCAGGATCACGCAACGCACCGGCAATGATGGTTGCTGATTCGCTGGTCGCTGGTGCATCGGCCAGTGCCAGAAAAGCCGCCAGCCTGACGAGAGGTTCTTCATCGGTTGCCACTTTTGTCCTGGCAATCAATGAAGGTGTCATGGGGACAGGTGGCAACGTCTGAATCACATTTCGGCGGACCGCTGCTGAGGGATGAGTCAGGCCCGCTGTGAGAGCCTTGACGGTCGCGGGATCGCTGAGACTTTCCAGTTGACCCAGACCCTTGAGTGTCCAGGCACTATGGATGGCACCGGGATCGAGACCGATGGCATCGACGCGGTGTTCTCCCAGCCGGGCCAGAAGTGCGGGTGCGACGGATTGATCCTGCTGCTCCACCAGCAGACGCTGGGCTTGCTTTCGCCAGAAGAAGTTATTGTCTTCGAGGGCTTTGACGAGAGTCTGTGGATCAGCACCTGCCAGGCTGCGTGTGGTCGATTGATCGGCAGTGACTGCACCCGGACGGCTATTCCAGATCAGACGGAAGATGCGGCCATGCTTCTTATCCCGCAGATCAGTTTCGTACGCATTCCCTTTACCGGTTTTGAAGCCAGCGGGTGTCGGGTTATGCTGCACGATGTAGTTATACCAGTCGAGGATCCACATGTTCCCGTCCGGCCCGACTTCCGCCATGATGGGGGCGGCCCATTCATCATCACTGGCCACAAGGTTATTCGGGCTGGTTGACGAGAAATCTGTCCCATTCTGAGTCAGCACAAAAGTACCCACCAGATGGCCTGTGGGGCCGCAAACAAACGCTGTGCGATTCCACCACGATTCGGGATAGTTGCGGGCGGTATAGAGTGCGTGGCCGCAACCGGCGGTGTAGCCACCATGATGGTCGACCTGCCTTACCTTGGTGGTAATCGGCTTGAATAGATGGGTATCGGCAATGGTTCCTAAACCGCGAGCGGCCCAGCCACGAACCTGCTCGTAGTATCGGTTCGGAATTGGCATATAGACCGAGGGGTTATGATTGGCGGTCGATCCAAAAATCAGCCCATCTTCGCTGATGCCTAACCCCCATGTGTTGTTGTTGGTCGAACGGATGAACTCCAGTTCGTTGACTTCGGGGAGGCCATCAGCACCGACAGAAACCTTGAAACGGAAGAAGCCCTGCTTGAATCGACCTGCCGCCTGACCATTAGTCAAGATCGGCTGTGAATCGTTATAGCCTTGCATGGCCCAGATCCAGTTATCGAGCCCATACTGGAAATTGCTGACACCGCCGTGGGTATCGCCAATGGCCCAGCCGCTGATCAGCAGCTTGCGAACATCGGCTTTGCCATCGCCATTGGTATCCTTGAGGAAGATCGTCTCCGGGCCGTCCTGCACAATCGCGCCACCACGGACGCAAACGATTGCAGTCGGGATACTCAGTCCTTCGGCGAAGATATCAAAGCGATCGGCAACGCCGTCGTTGTTGGTGTCCGAGACAATACGGATACGGTCGCGGCCTTTGCCTTTGGGCTGCAGTTCATTGGGGTAATCCATGGTTTCACAAACCCACAGCCGACCCGCCTCATCCCAGTTGAATGCAATCGGTTTACCACCCAGATCTGGGTCGGCGGCAAAGAGTTTGAGCTGGCTCCCTTCCGGACTTACATAATGCTCGAGCGACTTCTCAGGCGGTAAAGGTAACTGCATGAGTGACAGTGGCTTTTCCTGCTTACCCCATTGAGCACCGGCGACGTAGTTGGGAATTTTGCTGCCGACATCGATGTACTCAAATGGAGCCGCTGAGGGCTTGATGGTTGTCATGGCTGGGGGCTGGAAGCTGGCTTTTTCTTTGTATTCCGGGACTGTGGTTTCATCCTGGGCTGCCCAGCGAATCCCCCGTTCGACCAGGTTTTGAAAACCAGGGTTGGTGAACGTTCGCCCGTCGTGGCCCCAGGCGGTGTAAAAGACGCGGCCTTTGCCCTCATTGCGAACCCATGTCCAGGGCTCTTCCGCCATTGCCTTGGGATCTTTCTTGAGCTCGTCGGCACTCAAGGGGTGGTATTCGAGGACTGTGCGGCCCATGGGGTTGTGCATCGAGTGACGATATGTTTCGTCCCAGCTGTTGAAGCCGGAAAAACCTTTCAGAATGGGGTGATCGATGGCTTCAAGCCGAGTCTCGACGACGCCTGTCCCATGCCTCGAAAACTGGGCACCAACCAGAGCCACATATTTGGGGGAGTTGCGGAAGCAGAAAGAAGCGCAGTGGAGTGGCACGAACCCGCCACCATTCTGCACGTACTCGATAAGAGCCGTTTCCTGCTCGGGCGTGATCTTGTCGATATTGGCGTAAACGACCAGGGCTTTATACGGAGCGAGCCCGGCAGCACTGAGAACACCAGGGTCTTCTGTGTAGGTCAGGTTGATACCCCGTTTGGCCAGTGCAGGCTGCAGGTCATTGAAGCGTGCCTGGGGCTGATGATGGCCTTTATCCCCCAGGAAGAGGACATTCAGGGGTCCACTCTCGGCCCCAGTTGTCAGAGTCGGCCAGTTCATCAAAACCAGACTGGCAAGCAGTAAAGAGGCCAGCATTCGCTGAGAGAAATTCATGAGTTGTCGCATAGAAGACCTGCCGACTGGAAAATGATCGATCAAAAGAAAAACTGTTTCATTAAGGATTCTGGTGAGAGAAATCGGGATGACCACTGAGACTGGAATTCCCCTTGTTGTGGGTGAAGTCGTGCCTCGATGCGTGGTGATGGACTTCGTCGTCTGTGGAAAAAATTCTTACTTCAAGGTGAAAGCTGGCAGTCTGACAATTTCACCACCCTTGAGTGCTGACTGATGGGCACACAGTCCCACACATGTCCAGTTGGCAGACTGTGTGGCATTGGGCCAGGGGTCGCGATTCTGTGCTAAAGCGGAGAGGAATTCATGGACCATATGCGGGTGAGAACCTCCGTGCCCGCCTCCCTGAACAAAGGAAAGATGCTCAGCATCCTGAATCGTTTTCGTAAACATACGAATGGGTTCAGGAAGTAGATGGGCAAAATCGGGAACTTCGATTTTTGAGGGGATCTCGGGCTCGGGTTTTTTCGCCGTATGAATCACGTGGGGTTCATCTTCCACCAACGTCCACTCGAAGCTCTTCTTCGTGCCATAGACATCGAAGCTTTCACGGTACTGGCGAGCAACGTCGTACAGGAATCGCCAGATGTGAGCGACGACATCGCTATCCTGCACCTTGATGTGGCAGGTTTCTACTGCAAAGCGATTGCCCGATTTTTCACGAATATCATCTCGAACCTTACCGGAACCAAAACAGCTCACGTACTCAGCCCGTTTATCGAGCAGACCCAGACAGGGGCTGACGACATGCGTGGCATAATGCATGGGGATCATCTTTTCCCAGTAAGCTGGCCAGCCATCCATATCCTGAGGATGAGATGCCGCCAGATGCTGAATCTCGCCCAGTTCTCCCTTGAGATACAGATCCTTGATGAACAGGAACTCGCGGGAATAAACCACGGTTTCCGCCATCATGTACTTCTTGCCAGTCCGGGCGACCGCTTCACAGATCTGATCGCACTCTTCAATTGTTGTGGCCATCGGGACAGTACACATCACATGCTTGCCCGCTTCCAGGGCCTTCAGTGACATCCACGCGTGATCGGGAATGGGCGAATTGATATGAACGAAATCGACCTTGGGGTCGGCCAGGACATCATCGTAGCTGGTGTAACGCGTTCCAATTTCGAAGCGATCGCCGACTTCATGCAGGTGGGCTTCGTTCCGCTGGCAGATGGCGTACATCTCGGCACCGGGATGCCGCTGGTAAATGGGAATAAACTCGGCTCCAAAACCAAGCCCGACAATGGCAACACGAAAGCGGGGTGACGAGGAAGAATTCGGGACACTCATGATGATCTCGGCTCGATGAATTCGGAGTGGTTGGCTGGTAACAGTTGGATATCGCGGAGCACAAAAGCGTTGATTTCAGGGGGATCGAGCGGAGAGCGACGACAAGCGCCGTTCAGACTCGATGCATTCAACATAACTGGCGGGGATAACGTCACAATGAGGTTTTGATTCAAATAGTTGAGAAAATTTACCTGAACAGGAAAACGTGAAATCTAACGATCAAAGCTTGAAATGAAGTGGGCTTCAACGCAAAAGTTATTGATGATATGAGAAAGATCACTTGTTCACAGGTGCTGCTTGGATTCTTGAACGGGATGATCTTTTCGTTGGACTTGTCTGGATCGCGTCAAATCTGTTGTTTGTGGTGAAGCTTTGACACTTCCTTGGAAGGAAGAAATTTCCATCAATGCAAACTCCTCCCCGGCTGCGTGTCGCATTACTGATTGAATCTTCGAATGCGTATGCCCGTGGAGTGCTCATGGGGATTCAGCAATACGTCCGGCAGCAGCACAGGCGCTGGTCGATTCATTTAACCGAGCAGGGTCGAGGTGATGCACCGCCGGAGTGGCTTTCCAAAACAAACTTTCATGGTGTGATTGCCCGTGTCGAGACGCCGTTGATTGCGGAGCGATTGCAGGCGCTGAAAATCCCGGTCGTCGATGTCAGTGCGGCCCGCTTGTGGCCACAGATTCCGTGGGTGGAAACAGATGACGTGGCGATTGCCGAAATGGCTGTCGCTCATTTACTCGAACGAGGCTTTCAGAATTTTGCCTATTGCGGTGACAGTTCTTTTAACTGGTCGAACTGGCGAAAGCAGGCATTCCTTGAAGCCGTCCTGGCGGCTGGTGGCCGTTGTGAGATGTTTGATCATCAGGGGTTAGCCCCCGAAGTTGCCGAGAAATCGCTGATTGAGTGGCTGCGTATGTTGCCCAAACCGGTCGGTGTCATGGGTTGCTATGACAGCACGGCTCGCCAGGTGCTCGATGCCTGTCGAGATCTGGGACTGTCTGTGCCCGATGATGTGGCCGTCATTGGCGTGGATAACGACGAATTGTTGTGCGAACTCGCTGATCCTCCCTTAACGAGTATTGCACCCAACGCCGTGAGAGCAGGGGCGGTGGCAGCCCAGTTCCTCGATGAGCAGATGCAGGGAGTCAACCTGAAGGAGGATTGTCTGCGGGTTCCTCCCCTGGGTGTGATCACGCGGCAATCGACCGATGTTCTGGCGCTCGACGATCGCGATGTGGCTCTGGCGTTGCGGTTCATTCGCGAACATGCTTTCGAGGGCATTCATGTCAACGACGTACTCAAGATTGTGCCTCTTTCCAGGCGCGTTCTCGAACAGCGGTTTGAACGGCGGCTGGGGCGTACCCCACATGCTGAGATTCTAAGATTGAAGCTCGAGCGAGCCCGTCAGCTCATGGTTGAGACAGATCTTTCCCTCTCAACGATTGCACATCGCTCAGGTTTTGCTCACGACGAGTATTTCAGCGTCGCCTTCAAGCGGGCGATGGGTGTGGCCCCCAGTGTGTGGCGACGGGAACAAACAGAGCCTTACCGCAGGTAGCGTGCTTCGTTCAACTCAATTGGCGATCGATCCATAACAGTGACGGGCCGATGACGTCGCACTCTTCGAGGTTCAAGCCGTCCCATGTGCAAACGACTTCATCGTTCGCTGAGATCAATGCGAGAGTGAAGATGCGTGAGGCCTTTTCGTAAGGCTTCAACTGCTGAGAATTTGATCGATTTTGTTTACGGCGACGCTTCCCCGGTTCATTCTCAGGAAGATCAACTCGCGGCAAATAAGTCACATCGATTCGTGCCAACCTCTGGCGAGGATAAGCCCAGGTGTAGCCAATCCCAAACCAGGCGAGGCGGCAGACGATCAAAACATTGCCATACTCCCAGGTGCGGGTATGAAAAGGCTCGACCAGTTCAAGAATCAGCAGCAGTAAAAGAAACAGGCCAATCACACCAAAGATCGAGAGGAAAGCGGCTTTCATCAGCCAGTCGATGTTGAATCGCTCGATCCCTGGTTTGAGCAGAGCTTCCCACGAGACCAATAGCACGACTCCATTCCAGAAGAGATTCAGCAGGAACAGCACACCTAATCCCTGAAGCGTCCAGCGTCCGCGTGAAGCCAGGCAATAGCCATCCATGGTTGTCCGGAACTTCCAGCGCGTGGCATGGGTGGGCAAATCCTCTGGAACCTCAACGTAAGTCTTCAGCACAGCAGGCTTCTGGCTCTCCGTAGAAGACGGTTCATTGGAGGAGCGTGAGTCCGCTTCGTGCTCCTGTTGAGGCATGTGGTTGGGGATGCTGTCATCGAACTCAGACAACATGGCAGGATCCATTAAGTTCTGTTCTGTAATGCCATTGGCTTCTGACTGGGATATTCAACTGATTGCCGTAGAACGCTCTGCAATGGTGGGTGATTTTCGAACTGCTGGAGAGGTCTTACTCAACAGGATGCCGCACTCACAACAGGAGTGCACCTGCGGACCAGCAAAATCGTTGAAATCGTAAAAAACGATAAAAGTGGAGCAATTTGTTTTGAACTTCCGATTGCCCCTCGGTAGGATTCTGCCGATGTGGGTTTTTTGCCCAAAAGCTCTTTGAAAAATGATTTAAATGTGGATTTTAAGCCCAGATCTTTAGATCTTGTGGGTGATCAGACCCTTTGTTGTGCATGTGTTTCAGGATTGCGAGGCTGGATTGGCAGGAGCTTTGCCACCGTTGGATTCAGGCTCATCGCCGGGAGGAACTTCGCCTGTCGAGGATTTTCTCCGCGGGGAGGTTCTGGTGGCACAGGGTATGATTTCGGGAGAAGTGAGCCGAACGCTCGACGAGCGATTTCGACTGACTTTACCACCGGAATTTGCTCAGGCGATTGCTGATGAAAGTGGCCAGACGATTCTGGTTAAGGAGCGAGCCGGGTGCTTGAGTTTATGGCGAGCCAGTGATTGGCAGCTCAAGCTGAAGCAGGGGGTCTCGCTGATTCATCAAAAGATCCAGGCAGGCCGGATGGAGCAGCGTTATGCGGAGGTGCAGCGACTGGGGCGACTGCTTTCGACGCGCTTCCGGACAGTGCAACTGGCGAATCGGTCTCGCCTGTTATTACCTGATGGATTTCGGGAGTTTCTCGGAGTTTCGGCGAATCAGGAAGTGATTGTGGTCGGGGCGGTCATTTGCGTGGAGCTATGGCAGCCGGCAGCCTGGCTGGAACACTTAAGGGCGGAGATGCCTCAGTTCAATCCTCTCTTTCAGGATTTGAGCCAGTAACTGATTGAGCTTCGCGTCAAGCTGCAAATCGAGCATCATGCAACTGCAAATGTGCCGAAACAGCCCTCGTCGAGTACCGTCAGTGCTGTTCTGCTGACATCTTAAAATCCATATTTTGCCTGATGTCTGCGAGAGAAGGACAGGCCCCTCTTCGATCCCTCTTTCCCACCACGTTGAGATCCCAGGGATGGTCTGTCGGCATGGATGCCACTTCTCTCTCGCAGGCCGCGAAGTATCAGTCGCCATGAGTTCGTATCGAATGTTGATTATTAGGGAGGGTGCAAGAACTTCCGACGGATTGCACCAGCTCACGTCGTGATAACTCAGGTCGTCATGATGACTCCATTAGGGCATGCTCCCGTAGTATGCCATTGCCAGCCATGACGCCTTGGCAGCTACTTTCCTGCAGCGTTCTCTTTCCGTGCGGGGAGAGTTTCTACAGGCTCGCCATTTGCCGGCGTGCGAATACTCTCTGTTCCCCGCTTGATTTTAACAGCGACTGTCCCGGTGTTGTCCTGGAGTGCACCCCAACCTTCGTGGCAACGTAAGTACAAGGCTCCGTCACTGGGTGCAGTCCAACCGTTGGCCAGGTCGATGAGAAACGGCTCGCTCAACTCGTAGTCGTTGAAGAGGACTCCTGCCAGTCGGCCAGTTTCTGAAGAAGCATCTGCGGGTGAAATCGCTTCCCCTTCAGTGCCTGTTTTCCAGGTGCCAGTCGTCGTGAACTGATACGTTTCACCGGCTTTGGCCAGAAGTCTCGACGCCTGCCATCCCTTTTTGGCATCAATCTTGGATTGGACAGTGGCTGTCCCTTTGACAGCCACCGGTTTGGTCTGCCAATCCCAACTGCACAGATCGGCTCGAAAACCTTGTTCCAGGTGCTTGAGGAAGAATTCATATTCAAAACTGATTTCGCGAGCCGATGGGCCATATGTCAGTTCAAAGCTTCCCGGCCTGCTGGAAAGTAGCGAGAGTCCCAGGGGCCGAAAACGTGCCGCGTAGTTGGTGTTGTTTGCCAGTAAATGACACAGAGCCCAGCGCCAGGCATAGTTTTCCCAGCTATCTCCCGTTGTCTGACCTGGCGCAATAATCTCATCAAGAGACTTAAGTTCGGACTTTTTGAGATAATCAAACACGACCGGGTGAATTGCGACCGAAGTATCTTTTTCTTTCCAGTATTGCCCCATCTCGGCCATTCCTTCGGAATACCATGTCGGGCCCGTTCGTCCAAAATTCAGTTGGCAGTAGGCGTGGACCGCTTCATGTTGCGGTGTCCCGCGGTCGGCCACTGAGTAAACGACCGCCTTGGCATCAATCGCCTCATTTCCAATAAACGCCGTCTGCCCCAGTGTCACGCCAGCACCTGCTTCGATGCTTTGCAGCCCGCGAGCATCGATCGAACCAGGTGGCCAGACCGAGAGATCTTTCACGACGTACATTTCGATGACTGCTCGATTGGGTTTGCCCCAGTATTTCGAGATCAGAGTCAGCATCGTTTCGAGGCGGGTAAGCAACTCTTTCGCATCCTCAGGCGGAAGATCGGTATGCATGAGAAAGTTGCGAGACGTGTAATCGCGCACAGCGGGTGGAAGTGGTTTCCCGCGATTGCGTTCGGGTGTTTGTGCTGCCTTACCCGCAGCTTTCGTCTTCGGTTCACCTGCAGGGTTGGTCTGTGCCACAACACTGTCGACGATGGTGAGACACAAAAGCATCGCACAAAGAGAGAGTTTCAGCACTCTCCCGTGTGATGACTGGATGGGGCGTAGTGACATCGTACTGATCAAATGCGACTTTGGCAGTTCGGTCTGCATCAGCGGCAATTCTTAATCACGAGGTGAGGAAACGAATCAGGTGAAGAAAAAGTTCAGTAGACCTGTGGTGCGTAATTCTTAATTAAGTATCGTGGGATGATTTCGACTCAAAACGCAAGCTGAAAACTGGCTCTGGGAGGTTTTGCGTCTTCTCGCCTGACTGGGGGATCACAACACGGTTTCTTGACCAATAGCGACGTGTTGCTTTCGGCATAATCCTTAGAATAGGAAAAGTCGATACGGCCGCAATGTTTCCGCAAATTATCAATTCGTCAAAGGAGTTGAACTCAGCCTGATCGAAAAAGATATGGGCATAATCGAATATCCCCCATGCATGTGTCTGATGAAACAGACGGATGCGTCTTTACCCTCATTCGATTCAGGAATTACAAATGCCCCGATCTGCGACTATGGATGCCGCCAAACTGGATGCGATTGCCAAGACGGAGCAGCGGAACCGCAACCGCCGTGTGGTTGGCGAACGTCGCTCGAAGGTCGAAGAAAAACTCGCCAGTGGTGAAAGACGTGCTGCTGCAGCACCTCGGCGTAAAGTGGAGCGTCGCCGGATGATTGACCCTACCACCTGCGAACGAGATTACTCAGGCGATGAAGTGGAATTCATGAAGGCGATGGACGACTACAAGCGTAAAAGCGGCCGCATGTTTCCCACCTGGAGCGAAGTGCTGGAAGTCGTTCGCAGCCTGGGTTACACCAAGCCTGCTCATCGCGAGCCAATGGTCGGTGAAACAGTCCTGGCTTCGAACTGAAAGTTTAATGGAAACAATCGCTTATTCGCCGCATTCGCTCAGGACGTGGCTGCCATAACGTGAGCCAGAAATGTTGGCTTTAGGGAGAGAGCACCACGGGGGAAAGCGGATTTGTGAGCGATTTCTATCAGGACTGGCTTCCTCATGGGGGCCAGTCCTGTGGTTTTTTGCTAGGTAAACCAACAGGTTCAACGGGAATTTCATTCAACGAATATTATAATGGCACACCCATCGCTTAAGCTCTGAATTCTAATTCGCAATTCTTTAGCAAGTCGTCAACTCCCAAAATGCTGGTTGCCTGGAAGACAAGCGTTGGATTTGCTCTCTGGTGGAACCCCTCTTCATTTCATTATGTTGATTATCATTGCGAGGGTACACAAAAAATCGCAGCGAGATGATTGTTCCCCGCCAGGTTGTCTACGGTGAATAGAGCCCAAGGTGCCGTGATCATGAGTGCGTGTGGAGGTCAACCGCGGTGGATCGAGCAGACAGCTTCGGCAGCGAGATTCCTGACATCTTTCTGGCTCGGGGCAGCGGCACTTTTTGTGGCTGCCGGCGTTCGAGAAGTGACCACTCCCGAGCTTTCTGATGCCGTGAAAGATCTCCTTGTCAGTCGTCGTTTCCCGGTTTTCTATGGCTTTCAGTGGGTCTGTCTGGCAGGAGCGATCGGCTGTGCGGGTGTTTTATGCTGCTTTAGAAAATGGGGTCGTGATCGTGTGATTTTTGGTCTGGTACTACTCGCGGGAGCTCTTGCCGTGGGCGATTACGTGCTGGTCTATCGGCCACTCCTGGAATTGATCACACCGCCCGGCCAGCCACGATGCGATGCCTTTGAATCGCTTCACAAAACGTCAGAGATTGTGAATTCAGTCGGCTGGCTGCTGGTCTTCGCAGCCGCCTGCCTGCTTCATGCCTGTCCACAGGCTTTCGGCTGTCATCTGCCGGGTGGTTCTCAGTTGGTCGATCTGCAAACCAGACCTAAATCCCCCACTTGATAAAGCACGCAAAATTTAATGCGAAATACAATTCTTGCCGCGTGACGATGTTTCATACGGTAATCCAGAATTCATCGCACAGCAGAGATTGAGGCCACTCCGTGGGTGGTGTAATCTTTCAGGATGCATCACAATTTGTTGATGAATCGACTGGCCGAGGTTTGCGAGGGATTTTGCCATGTTGAATCGATCACACAGGATCGAGCCGAATGCGGGAGGTCCCGGTTTTCTCATGGCTGACTCCAGGCTCACTACATGGGTTGTCTGGTGTAGCACACCATGTCTCGCCGCATTAATTCTGTGCCTCGTGGTTGGCTGTCACCGGACGTGTGCTGCGGATGAACCGGTTCCTGTTCAAACCAACTCTGTGTCTTTTACACTAGAGCAGTTGAACTTCTTCGAAAAGGAAGTTCGCCCAGTGCTTGTTGAGCATTGCTACAAATGCCACTCTTCGGACAAGCAAAGCGGAAATTTGCGGCTCGACAGCCGGGAGTTTCTGCTGACTGGTGGAGAATCCGGGGCCGCACTCGTTCCCCATCGACCCGCCGACAGCGTGTTGATCTCAGCCATCAACTACGATGGTTACGAAATGCCACCCACCGGCAAGCTTCCCGCCCAGCAGATTGCCGCACTCACTCGCTGGGTCGAAATGGGTGCTCCGTGGCCTGCGGGAGAAAAGGTCAAAGCCAGTGGTCGCCGCCCGGGTGTGATTACCGCCGAAGATCGCCAGTGGTGGGCCTTTCAGCCACTCCCCGTTCTGTTTGAAGGGGCACAACCCACGCCAGAATTTGCTGGCCGTATTCACGATTCGACCAGCCAGGTCATTGATGAGCGGATGGCTCAAAAGCGGGCTCAGGAAAACTTTCCTCTCGACCCTGCAGAGGAAGCCTCTCGCCAGGCTCTGATTCGCCGTGTGACATTCGACCTCACGGGCCTGCCACCCACCTGGGACGAGGTCGAGCAGTTCATGGCCGATTCGGCTCCTGATGCTTATGAGCGTCTGGTGGATCGTTTACTGGGCAGTCCTCGTTATGCCGAACGGCAAGCACGGTTCTGGCTCGATCTCGTCCGTTATGCCGACAGCGATGGTTATCGGCTGGATGCTGCCCGGCCACATGTCTGGCGATACCGGGATTATGTCATTCGCTCTTTTGCTGACGATAAGCCCTACGACCGCTTCCTGCAGGAGCAACTCGCGGGGGATGAACTCTTCCCGCATGAACCCGACGCCATCGTGGCCACGGGTTTTCTCCGGCATGGAATTTATGAGTACAACAGCCGCGACGTCCGCACCCAGTGGAATCTCATCCTGGATGACATCACAGATACGACCGGCGATGTCTTTCTCGGCTTAGGCATGCAGTGCGCCCGTTGTCACGATCATAAATTCGACCCGATCTTGCAGAAGGATTACTTTCGCCTGCGGAGCTTCTTTGCCGGGATTCAGCCACATGAGGAGTATCTGATTCCCACTGATGCGGAACTCTCGGCTTACAAGGAAAAGCTCGCCCCCTGGGAAGCAGCGACCAGTTCGATTCGGGAAGAAATTTCTGCAATCGAGGCCAAGTATCGAGATCAAGGTCAGAAGCAGGCCGAAGGTCGCTTCCCGCCCGATATCCAAACGATTCTGGCCAAGCCTCTGGCGGATCGATCACCTCTGGAAAAACAGCTCGCTGCACTCGCCTTTCGCCAGGTCGAGTACGAATGGGAGCGATTGGATGGTCGTCTCAAAGGAGCCGATAAAGAGCGAGTTCTGGCTTTGCGTAAAGAGCTGGCCAAGTTTGATTCCATCAAACCGACACCACTTCCTGTTGCGACCTGCGTGACCGAATGGGGTGTCGATTGTGCTGAGATCACCATTCCGAAAAAGGGAAAAGAACCCATTGAACCCGGGTTTCTCACCATTCTCGATGCCGCGCCAGCCACTGTGCTGCCCATGGAAACACCACGAGGCAAGTCATCGGGGCGGCGAACAGCACTCGCCAACTGGCTGACTCGCTCCGATCATCCACTAACGGCCCGGGTGATGGTCAATCGTATCTGGCAACAGCATTTCGGACGGGGCCTGGCGGCCAACGCCAGCGACTTTGGCAGACTGGGTTCTTTACCGACACATCCCGAACTGCTTGATGATCTCGCTTCCCGTTTTGTGGCTGGTGGCTGGCGGATGAAGCCTCTGCATAAAGCGATTGTTCTGAGTGAAACTTATCGAAGATCTTCGTCACATCCCCAGTTGGCCGAACTTCAGAGGGTCGATCCCGAGAATACGCTTTATTGGCGAGGTGATGTCCGCAGGCTCGATGCCGAACAGTTCCGGGATAGCAGCTATCTGGTTTCTGGAGAACTCTCGCTCAAAACCACCAGTGGCCCTGGTGCACCAGCCGAAGCTCCTGTCCGTTCGATCTTTCTGCGAACGATGCGAAACACCCGTAATCCAGTACTCGACGCGTTTGATGCCCCCTTCTGGATCACCAGCAGTGCGTCCCGGCACTCGACGACCACTCCTGTGCAATCGCTGCTCCTTTTCAACAGCCAGTGGGCTTTGCAACGGGCGAAAGGATTGGCCGAACGTGTGACGAAAGCTCAGGGGGCAAAGCCTGCGGTGGATGATCGCCAGATCATTACCGACCTTTATCGGATGACTTTGAGCCGAGACCCCGAATCGATCGAGGTCGAAGCCGCCCTTGAGTTTCTGGGCAATCAGGCCCACACGATTAATCTTGCCGAAGCGTCCTCGGCTGAAGCCCGCTTTTTACACGATAAAATTCCCTTCCGCGATGGACATGCCGCTGTCGTTTCCAGCAAGCAGCTTCCCTTCATCGGCCCGGTGATCAAATCACCAGAAGCCAGCGACTTCACGATTGAGTCGTTCTTTGTGGTGCGTTCAATCTACGAGACGGGGGCCGTTCGCACGATTGCCGCCTGCTGGAATGGCAACATGGCTGAGGCTGGCTGGAACTTTGGCATTACTGGTAAAGGAAGCCGGCGTAAGCCTCAAACGCTTGTTATGCAGATGGTCGGGAAGACAGCCGATGGTAAAACGGCCGAAGCGGCACTGTTCTCCGATCATCACATTCAGCTCAACCAGCCTTACTATGCCGCCGCAGCCGTCATGCTGGCTCGTAATGGACAACCGGGGCAGGTCACGTTCTATCTCAAGGATCTGGCCAATGATGATGAACCATTGCTGATTGCGACAGTGCCTCATCAACTCGTGGGTGGGATCTGTGGAACGAACAGGCCTCTCATGGTGGGTGGCCGCGATCGCACGGAAGCTGCCCGGTTTGATGGCCTGGTCGACGATATCCGCATGAGTGCCGAAGCGTTGACTCCCGAACGGCTGCTGTTCACCAGTGATACTTTGCAGCCCAGCACGATGGCCTTCTGGCGGTTTGAGCCCACTCCCGGCCCCTTTGTCGATGCCTCCGGCCATGATCGTCATCTCGCCGATCGACCAGCGAAAGCCGAAGGGGGATCATCGTCTTCACAAAAGACAGCGATCTGCGAAGTCCTTGTCGACTTCTGCCACATCCTGCTGAACTCCAGCGAGTTCATGTACGTTCAATAGTCAATTTTGTCGTTCCCCTTAGAGGGCGTTGTTATGTTCTGCCATCGTCAGGATCAGCCAGTCAGCCGCCGCGATCTCCTCGCGAGTGCCGGGATGGGTTTTGGAAGCCTCGCACTGGCCTCGATGCTCTCATCGAAGGGAATGGCCGCCTCGACGGCGAGTGCGCCATCGAGTGGGGTGAAGTCACCACTGGCTGCCCGCTTGCCCCATTTTGCTCCGAAGGCGAAGAGCTGTATTTTCCTCTTTATGGAGGGGGGCCCCAGTCATCTCGATACGTTCGACCCGAAGCCACTGGTCAACAAGCTGGCGGGCCAGCCTTTGCCCGAGAGTTTTGGCAAAGTCATCACAGCCATGGGGGAAGCCAGTGCTCCGCTTCTGGCTTCCCAGCGTAAGTGGGCACAGCACGGAGAATCGGGTCTGTGGGTCTCGGACTGGCTGCCACATACCGCGAGGCATGCCGACAAGTTGGCCGTCATTCGTTCCTGCTGGGCGGATGGGATTAACCATTCAGCGGGCGTCTGCCAGATGAACACTGGCTCGATTCTCGGCGGGCGGCCTTCACTCGGCAGTTGGGTCACCTACGGCCTGGGGACCGAAAACACCGATCTGCCGGCCTTTGTTGTGATGCAGGATAACGTCTCGCAGGTCGTCAACGGGCCGCGGAACTGGAGTGCTGGTTTCATGCCGGCCCTCTATCAGGGGATTCGAATTGAAGGGGGGCAGGATCCCATTCCTAACCTGATGACCCCCGCGGGAAAAACCGCCAGTCAGCAGCAGGGGAAGCTGGCTTTTCTCAATTCGATGAATCGCGATTTCGCCGGTCGGCATCCCCAGCAGACCGAACTTGATGCCCGCATTGAAAGCTATGAA
This sequence comes from Planctopirus hydrillae, assembly GCF_001707835.1. Classification (GTDB taxonomy): domain Bacteria; phylum Planctomycetota; class Planctomycetia; order Planctomycetales; family Planctomycetaceae; genus Planctopirus; species Planctopirus hydrillae. The sequence continues at coordinate 14,445 of NZ_LYDR01000108.1, read as the reverse complement.
CTCGCCTTCCGCATGCAGGCCGAAGCCCCTCAGGCGATTGATCTGGGAGAAGAGACCGAAGCGACTCAAAAGCTGTATGGCCTCGACCGGAAGGAAACCGCTTCCTATGGCCGACTATGCCTGCTGGCGAGGCGGCTGGTCGAGCGGGGGACGCGCTTTGTGCAGCTCTATCATGGAGCCGGCAGCAAATGGGATGCTCACTCGGGGATCGAGAAAAATCACACGTCGCTCTGCGAAGCCATGGATCTGCCCGTGGCAGGTCTCCTGGAAGATCTTTCCGCGCGGGGGCTGCTGGATGAAACGCTGGTCATCTGGGGAGGCGAATTTGGCCGCACACCGATGAGCGAGCAGGGGAACGGCCGCGACCACAACCCGACTGGCTTCACGATGTGGATGGCTGGTGGCGGTGTCGCAGGTGGGCAAGCGATTGGCGAGACGGATGAAGTGGGCCTGCACGCGGTGTCGCAGAAGATGCATGTCCACGACCTCCACGCGACGATTCTCCACCTGATGGGCCTGGGCCACATGGACCTCGTCTTCCCCTACAAAGGCCGCCCCGAACGCCCCACGCTCAACGAGGGGCATCCGTATGTGAAGATTACGGGGTAGGGGGGAGTTAAGGATCTCGCGTGTGGATCTGCCTTTCTCCGTTTTCAACCCAACTTGCTTCCATCCGCTCTTGGTTGTAGACGAAACCCTTCCAATGTGCCATCGCCCATGAAAGATGATATAGGGCCTTCCCAATCAATTCCATGAACAGGGCGAGAGGAAGGATCCATAGTTCGCGTCGATGGAATTCGCCCAATCCGAGGACAGCGAAGTAGATAGTTCTGCCCATCGTGATGTCCATAAAGAGCAGGGCACAGAATCGAATCAAAGCCGAAAATCCATGCAGAGCATAGCCCCATGGCGTGCACCTCCACTTGCCACTTCGCTCCACTTCACTATGCCACATCGGATTGAAGAACATCGGATTTGATCCATCAACTACACCGCAAAAGGAAGCATACTCCTGAGTGGAAGTTCTTGTGACTTGTCTATTCCTATTACTTTGGCTCACCAATTAGATCGGGTTTTCCGTCGGGTGGAATGATGATCATCTTGATGTCTTGGGCTCTGATGAAGAAGCGGGTTTTCGTTTCGTCTTCGAGGATCACCATGCCGTTCAATTCCCAGGGGAGTTTGCCGCTAGCGCCTTGAGAATTCGTGAATCCGATCAATCGCACCTTGTTGAAAGGCTCGTGGCCGGAAACATGGACGGTGGCAAGCGTGTCCTTCTTCAAGACGCCTCGGACTGAGATCACCTCCGGTTTTTAGCCTCCCGTGATCCACGAGAGCCCTCTATAAAAAAGCGTCAGTGTCATTACGGCGACAACAATCGCAACGCTGATTCCACCCGTAATACTGACCGTTTCAATAAAAGGCTGCATTGACAATTCTCACTTAAACTCGTGCAGTTACGTAGGGTGGGTTAAGGCTCTGCGCAACCCACCAAATCAGAATTTTCCGATCCAGTGAGCGATTACCACACGAATAACTAGGGTCGGATGTTCTTCTTTACGGCCGTGACGGGCTGATAGTCCAAATGTTGCTCTAATTGCCCGTGCGACGTAAATGACAAATCATACGATGGTGGGTTGCGCAAAGCCTTAACCCAACCTACCTGGCTAAGCGAGCCGGCGAATGCAATCTCATAACACCAAGCGGCTTTGAGCACACACAGTCGCTCGATCGGCCGCCCTGGGTGATTCACTTGCTTGCCTCGCCCTCCTCTAAGAGCAGTTTCACTTTCTCTTCGAGTTTCTCGCGACGCTGTCCTTTGAACCGAATCACGCCCTTCGCGTCAAGGATGTACACGGTCGGCCACCCGCGAACATTCCACGCCTTGCTGATCGGACCGTCCGCCCCGTCGCTCCCGTTCCAGAACGAAGGCCACGTCATTTTCTCCCGCGCCATCACCTCGGCCGCCTTCTCTCGCTTCTCGTCCCCGTTCACCGCCACGATGGTGAACGGCTTGCCCTTGAGTCGCTCGGTCATCTCCCGCTCGTGCGGTACGTCGGCCATGCATGGCCCGCACCAACTGGCCCAGAAGATCACTGCGACGACCTTCCCGCGGTGATCCGAGAGCTTGAACTTCGTGCCATCCACTCCCTCCGCCTCAATCTCGGGGGCAACCTTCCCGACCCGAAGGAGCCGAAGTTCGTACAACCCCTCCTTGGCGAACTCGCCGACGGTCCCACTCTTCTCGCCAATCAGCCGCGGGCAATCGCCATACTCTTGGATGACCGCCTCGTACGCGCTCTCGGCTGCGGCCGCCAGCTTCTCGGTGTCAGGCTGTTCCAGGTACACCGCGTCGTCATGCATCTCCTTGACCTTAGCCGCCTTCGCCAGGACCGCCTGGGCGCGGACCGTCTTGTCCGGGTTGTCCTTGGCGACGGCATCGATCATGGCCCATGCCGTGGCCGCCTCCTTCGGGTAGAACTTTTCATGCGGCGTGTAGTACCCGACACACGACACCAACTTGCCGACCTTTGAGTTCTTCGTGTGGTGCTTGGCCACTTCCTCCATCGCTGCGGGACCGGCTGGCAGATAATACGACCGCGGGATGGTGAGCACCCATTCGAGGGCGGCGACCGCATCGTCTGCCTTAGGATCGCCCTTCGCGAGTTCGACGGCGGCGTTGTACTGATCCCCTTGGGCCTTATCGAACGCCTTCCACAGTGCGTCGTGCTTCTCTCGCTTGTCTACGCTGTCTTCGAGTGACTCGGTAGCCGTTCGGAAGGCGGCCTCGGCGTCCTTGTGTGCCTTCTGGATCGCGGCGAGTTTGGCATCGGCACGCTTCTCCGCAGCCGGACTGTCGGTGGGTAATGCCGAGGCGATGACGCTCGCCGATACGATCACCACGAATTGAAACGATAGCATGTCTGGCTCCCAGCGACTTCAACACGAAATGGCCTCAGCGGCCGAACGACACAGCTCAGCAGCGGCGGCCGCTGGTGAGACGTTGAACCCTGAGAAACCGCAATGCGGCCGCCGTCGGGTGTAGCACCTTGTTCGGCCAGGCTATACCGCTCCGGCTTGTTTGAGAAGCTCGACCACGCCAAGGTGTCCGGACTCGATTGCACGCTGGAGAGCCGTCCGGCCTTGCTTGTCCTGCAAGTTGGGATCGGCGCCGCGGCCCAAGATTATCTGCAACAATTCCACGTGCCCATAGGAAGAAGCCAGCATGAGGATGGTAGTGCCAGCCAAGTCCTGAGCATCGATGTTCACGTCCGGTGCATCGAGAAGAAGCTCGGCGTATTCCCGATCTCCGAACTCGACCGCGTCGAACAGATCCGCGTCCAAGCCATCGACAGCCACAGGCGACACTCCGTCGTATGCTTTGAGGCCGAACAGATATTCGACCGCCGAAGTGCGGGAGAATGTTTCTGCAGATTGGCAGTGTGGCATGGACCTGTCAATAGGGTGAATCGGGGCAACCGGCCCCGCAGTCCAGCCTGTTGGAGCAGATCGAGGATGAACTCGCTCAGAAGCTGGCGGCGCACCAGAGAGCTTAGGCAAGGATTAACTTGTCATGTCTCGCCGTCTGCTGCAGCGCCTGGTTCAGCGCCTTACGCTGCCGGGTGCCGGCTACCAATCGAAGTCCTCGGCGAACTGCTCCCACGGCAACCCGCGGATGGCCCGGAATACCACGTTGGCGATCGGCTCGGCGTGGCAGTCGCTGGCGAACCAGACGACCACTAGCGCTGACCCCATGAACGCCGGGTCGATTGGGTCGTCGCACCGAACCCACGCCCGCAGGCAAACCGGTGGCAGGACTGGGTGGGCCGGGTCGCGGTCGTCCAACACGGGCGGGATGAGGTGGGTCTTGCGACGCCCCCAAGTGCCGTCCCGCTCGGCGACGGCCCGCTCGATGATCCGGGCGTTCATCTCGGCGTTCGGGCAGCCCTGAAGCAGCTCGGCGTAGGTGCGGGAGTAGTCGAACGCATCGAGCGTCACCCGCCGGCCGCAGTCGAGCGTCATATCCAGCATTCCGCCTCCGCCTCTGCCGCCGAACGACGGCGGTAACGGGGCCGCCGCCAAAAAACTATGATTTAAAATCCCGCGTCATCGGCGGCTCCCGTTCACCGCTTGGTTATCCGATTTTCTGCGGTCACATCTCGATCGAGTCTTTACTGTTGGTTCCGCGTTCGATCATCTCCAGAGCAACAGGATACCAGTATGATTCAATCCAATCATCTCCGATCGGCGCAATTCGATCAACAGTCCATCCAGCGTCCCGCATCGAAAACATCATTGAGTCAGCGGCATGGGCGTTTGTCGAATGAATTAGTGCAGGACATTTTGCCAGCCGAGTAATCAAGAATGCAGAAACGTCGCGGCCATCACCGGGATCCGGTTCATCCGGTGAGTCAGTGAATAAGTCGTGATCCAGACAGATCAGGTCAGGCGTGTCGTTCAGCGACCAGTATTCAGTTTCGAAGTCAGGTGCAGTTCGCGCGATCTTCAGGACTGCGCCTGGGTGATGCCGGGCAACAATCGCTCTGAATCGACGGATGCGATCATGGTCATCTTCAAGCATCAGAAGCAGTTTCATCGTAGTGCCAGTTGTGATGCTTGGTGATCGGATAACGACACAGCTCAGCAGCGGCGGGGCACCGGTGAGCTGAGGCCAGGATGAACTTATCATGTCTCGCCGTCTGCTGCAGCGTCTGGTTCGGCTGACTTGCCTCTGCCCACGGCCGCTTCTTTCCTGGGTCGGGCGGCCACAATTCACCGATTCACTTGGCTCACTCGTCGAGGAGCTTCAATTCATAGACGACCTTTCGGCTCTCATCCCGGACGGTGACCTTGTCGCCGAACTCGACTGACACACCGTGGGTGTCATTCACGATTCTGAATAGCTTCCTTTCCCAGACTTTCTTCTGGGCGTTATGCTGATAGATAAACACGTGAGTGGCATTAAACCCTGAGTACGGGCAGTGCCAGGCCACGAAGACCTTCTCCCCCCAGCCGCTGAACTCCGCGGTGGACACAGAGTACTCATCAACTTGCCGGAGACTGGTACGATGGAGTTCCTCCACGGCCTTCACGATCTCCGCTGTTGTCTTTGCCTCCTCGGGGCCGTGATCTTGCTTCTCCAGCTGCATCTTGTCCTGAGCCGAAACAGCACAGCACAGCACCATTAATCCCGCGAAGGCCGCGATGAGAAACGAAGTCTTAAACATGACTTGCCCCTGTGGGACCACGTAGTCGAACACCGCCGTCGATCATACCCAAGCCGGCAGAGGAGTTGTGTACCGATTGTGTAACAACTGACCGGCATGCCGCTTAGCCAGAGCTTTCGACTCGCATAACGACCCAGCTCACCGGCTGGGTGACGTTAGTCACAAGAACTTAGTCTGGCATTGTGTACTTTCTTGAGGGTCAAGCTGTTGGTGGGTGGCGGCACGGCAGCCTTGCCTTACGGGGCCATCATCATGCAGCCTTGTCCAGCCTCGTTTTTCGAAACTTCCTTATTTGGAAGTGACAGCGAAGTCGATGGCGTTCTCGCCTGAACTTTTGACGGTGGCGGTCAGCGTGGTGGCTCGGTTGTACTTCGCGGGGATCCGAGATTTGTAATCGGGAAGGCCGTCGGCAGCGGGTTTATCCGCTTCCACTTGTGAAGTGATTTCGACGCGCTTTTCACCAGCCGTACATTTCAACTCATACTCGCCTTTCACCACAGGCCCGGCATCGGCTCGCCCTTTTCCATCGATGGGAACAAAGAGCACATTGCCGGTATCGAGAGGCTGGCCATCCAGAGTCACTTTCCCCTTCACAACGACCAGTGTAGGAGCATCGGAAACTCCGCCGCACCCTGAGAGCAGCAGCAGGGAACCGGCCAGAATGGAAGTTGAAAAACTGTGAGGCAGCTTCATGAGATCCGCTTTACTAATGAGATTGAGCAAAAATAATGGCCCGTGATCCCATGACCACGGGCCACACATGCATCTCTGGTTGAGAATAGCCGAGGGTTGATGGCGACTAGAAGTCGCTGGTGGTTTCGCCACCGGCTCTTGAGCCGACAGCGCGCCAGACATTGGTGTCGATGTTCGATGACACAAATTTGCCAGAACCATCGGCCATCAGTGCATGGACTCCACCGGTATGCCGACTGCGGGCATAAATGTATTGAGGATCGGTTGAGCCAGTGCAGGGAGCATAAGTGGGACTGGCTGGTAAACCCTGGCAGGTACGCAGGAAGTCTGGGTTTGTCGAATTGGGAGGCAACTCTGTCGTGAAGAACGAGCTCAGGTGGTCGGAGCGATAGTAGCGGCCGCGCCAATCGCGATTTCCTGCCTGCTCGGGAACCAGATTGATCTCACTCACCATGACCGTATTCGATGTTCCATCGACAACCTGGGCCATGCGAACGCGTGAACGATAGAAAAACATACCGCTGAGTGCTGTGGAATTGGCCGCTGTGATCTGTTCATTTCCTGAGCAGACCAGATAGTTTCCACAGAAGCCGTCATTGTTATCGGGAGGATCAGCTCCTGGAGTGGCTTCGGCACCATGGACCGAAGTCTCCTTGGGTGAGTTGGGATCCGATGGGCATGACAGGCCAGGGATGATGGTATTCATCAAGGCACTGGGCCAGTGGGCTGAATTCTTGGCGACCATCCATGGTGTGAGCTGGTTGTAAAGTGGCCCCTGATCCATATAGGGGAGGATCATGGGCATCCAGGACATGGCCCCCGGCCCGCCCGCTCCGACCGTATTCAAACTTTGCGCCATACTTCCGAAAGGAAAGGTGTTATGCGTGTCGTGATAGTTGTGCATGGCGATCCCCAATTGCTTCAGATTGTTTCGGCATTGGGTTCTGCGGGCCGCTTCTCGTGCCTGCTGCACCGCAGGGAGCAGCAGTGCAATGAGAATCGCGATGATGGCAATGACCACCAGCAATTCAATCAGCGTAAAACCGGCCTGTTGCCTGGTTTTCATGGGAGGCCTTTCGTGGCTTGATCAGAGAGGAACGGGAAGGGAATGCGTAGTGAACACCACAGCAATGCTCAGGTGTCTCTAAACTCTGAAACACATCGGCAAAAATCAATACCAGAGAGTGATTCCACTCAATTTTGTTCAAAAATATGCTCGAATCAACACATAAGAATTGGTAATTGTGATTTTTATCTTCGGGTCTGAGAGATTTTACGCTTTATCAGAAAAGCCTTTGGGAGCAGTTTTACAACTTGCAAAGTCGGGCCATCACCTGCATATTGATCTGTCAACATATCAACAGCATTTGGCCTGACCAGAGAAGCTGAATCATTTCGCAAGTCATTGCCATTCTGGCGGTTAGTGGACATTTTTCAAAAGAAACTGAGCCATTGAGGCTTCCTTTCCATCCCATTCTGGCGGGAAATCTCCGCGACGGGTCTTGAGCAAATCACTTCATTTTGCACTTCTCTTTTCCATGCATGAGTAGATTTCAGGAGGGCTGTATGTCCCGAGAATTGACGTTGTCACCTCGTCGAGGGTTTACTCTCATCGAATTGCTGGTCGTCATTGCGATCATTGCAATTCTCATCGCACTCCTGCTCCCTGCGGTGCAGCAGGCGCGGGAAGCGGCTCGTCGCACGCAGTGCCGCAATACCCTCAAGCAGTGGGGATTGGCGATGCACAATTACCACGACACTTACACCCGGCTCCCCTTCGCAGCGACGAGAAATAAGCGGCACACGTGGGTCGTCAGCCTGTGGCCTTATATTGATCAGGCACCGCTCTATGCACAGTACGATATGAGTCGAGGTTTTTTTGAGTCACCCAATATCGTGCAAAGTGATCTGTCGGGTGTCCTGGCGAAAACGATCCCGCTGTACTACTGCCCCAGTGATCCTGGAGCACAGCTTTTCCAGGGGGATACCTACTGGCGGACTCGTGGGAACTATGTCGTAAATTTTGGTAATTTTTCGATCCCCAATGGTAGCAATACCATTGCCGCAGGAATGGCGCCTTTTGGATTTAATGGCGGGGCGGGGGCTCAAACGGAATCCCCACGCTCCAGCCGGATGAAAGATTTTGTCGATGGGACTTCATCGACGTTACTCATGTCGGAAGTCTTGCGACCGATCAATGCCACCGATGCTGATCATCGAGGTGATATCCATAATGATGATACAGGGGGGGCGTTCATGACGCGTTTAACTCCCAATAGCAGTGCCTCTGATATCGTGTTTTCTCCATGGTGCGTGGATAATCCTGCCGCCCGGCTTCCCTGTACAACAGGGAATGTCAGCCTGGGTTCCCGGAGCCGGCATACCGGAGGTGTCCATCAATTGCTGGCCGATGGGAGTGTGCGGTTCACCAGTGAGAATATCGATCTCAACTTGTATCGCGCCATGGGGACCATGGCTGGTCAAGACGTGGCGAGTCTCGAATGATCGCGTTGACTCGCTGGTCGATTGGCATCGATCACATGATCGTTGGCCACGTGGTTTGAGTCGCCGCCGTGATCGTTACCTGTCGGCGTGCCTATCGCAGCAATCTCCCGAAAGATGCGGAGTCGGTGTTTGATGGTATTTAAGCGTATGTTTCGAATGATCGGGTTGGCCGGTTTGCTGGCGGTTGTGGGTGCGGGTTGCAGTTCTTCCGATGCACCGCCCACGACGACCGTTTCCGGCCAGGTGACTTTGAATGGTGTGCCGCTGGAAACCGGCTCGATTGTGTTCGCACCCATCGACGGGAAAGGCCCGGTGGCTGGCGGGAAAATCAAAGACGGAGCTTATTCGTTCTCCAGTCCTTATGGTTCGAAGCGCGTGGAGATCAACGCTCCCCGCGTCATCGGCCAGAAGAAGTCGTACGATACGCCCGATAGCCCCGTGGTTGATGTGGTTGAAGAGGCCATCCCCGCGACCTACAATACGGCCACAACTATCACCGCCGAAGTCACCCAGGAAGGATCCCGCAAGTTCGACTTCGATGTCAAAGCGGCTCCTAAGCCGGTGAAGAAATAGCGCTGTGCTTTAGGGATGAGAAGTCGTCTGGGTGAATGTGCAACTCCAATAGATGTATGCAAAAGCTGCGCGCAGGAGCCTGCTACGGGACTGCAAGGTGTCACTGTCAAAAAGGAAAATCCTGCCGTGCGACGAACTTTCATCGCACGGCAGAACAGAAATTCGACCTCCGGGTTAGTTGATTTTACCCTTTTGGTGGGTATGGATCGTTTCCAGGTGCGACAGTGTCTTTTGCTCGGATCTTGCCATCCACACCTTGAATGGTCACTTCTCCGCCACCATCCCGGCGAACCTTGTCCTTTGCGATATGAATGGCGTCGGACTGCCTGTCGCTGACACTTCCAGCACGGTCGCCGTCAACTTTTTTTTCAGCCCACCGCCCGTCGGGTGTTGAGTAAACAATTCGATCATTTTTTTGGACATTATCGTTTTCTTTCTAGTGACCTGTTGTATCTCAGGTCAGCTAAATTAACCGCATGTGCAAATTTGGAAGAGACGAATCTCTTCACAGTCGTCCCAGTCAGCGTTAGACTCAAATTTGGAGTGGTTTGCCAACGCTGGCAATTCATCTAGCCTCACTTGTTGCTGCAAACAACGGTGAGGTTCTTTTGTTTTCCGTGCAGAAAATGTTAGGGTTTAATGGCACCTCGAATTCTTGTTAAGGCTCGCTGACCTGGAGTGAAGATTTACGGTCGCTGGCTTCGGTCAGCCGACTAGTCCAATGTCCTCGAAGCCATACAAATCATCATTCTCACTTTGCTTTCGCACCTTGGGGAGAAAGCCACGTTTTCTCAGCGCCGTCAAAATTCCAACAAGCTGGGGGCCAGGAATTTGGCGGTCGGTTCGGTGCCGAAAATCGGCTTCAATCTGGGCAACCACTTCAGGCTCGTATCCCAAGGTGTCTGATCCGTTTCCGAACCGAGCAACATCCTCGTAAAAAATGTCGATCAGGTGTTCCGTTTCTTCGGGTGAAAGCCGAGGCAAAGTCACCGCACGTTGCTGTGCCCCCTCCAGTCGCGGCCATTTTTTTTGCTTGCGTTTTGTCCGCATGTAGTGAAGCACATGCTCATTCGACTCGGTTCTCCCCGTCTGATTACGCCAAGCGTTGAGCATGTGTTGAAGGTCGTCTTGCCGAATTTCAAGCTGTTCGATTGTTATCCGAGTGTTCAAGTAAAGTTGTTCGAGAAGTGCCTTCTCGTGGTCAACAAGTACGATTGCTTTTCGCTTCAAAGGCATATAAAACCCTCACCTGAGATGATTCTTAGGAAAGATGAAGCCACCGCCAAGTCACTTCATCGCCATTCTAGTCCTACGATTGTGTTAAGTCGGATTCGCCATCTGCCTTGGCGATCTTAAGTCTGTGCGGGGCGCCTTTCTCGCCATTGGCATTAAAATTGATAATGCCAAAATCATCGGTTATCTCTTGGATGCGACGGATCAGCTCGGACGAGCACACACCAGTCGCTCTTTCTGCTTCATCCCAGGTTAAAGCCCCTGTTTGGATGGCCGTTTCCAAAAGTGTTTCAAATCTGATAGCTCGATCCTTCCAGATTGCTCCGGGTTCATTGTTTCGCCAACCTTTGACGGAGATTTCTCTCCAGAGTTTTTTGGCAAGTGATGAAGCAATTATTTTCTTCTGTGCGGCTCGGAAGATCATACTGGCTAGCGTGACGCCAAATCGCTCTTTGAAGCTGATTAACCTAAGGAAAGAGCGACCCTCAAAGGCCTTTTGAAGCTGGCTGATTGGCAGCAGAAATTCTGCTGCAAAATCGTTTGAAAACCTGTCTAAAATCTCTTCGCTACGGCATATCGACGCTGCATACCTCGCAAACAGCGAGCGGGCAATCTCGGTCGCCAGTATCAGTCGCATCCGTTCGCTGGCTATTGCAGGGTTAATGATCAACACTGGCATGTTGTTGTGCTGAGCCGTCAATGTGTCCACAGAAAGAACAGTTCTCAGCTCCATGACTCGAACTGCAAAAGTTTCCAGCATTTCTACGACGTTCTGAAGAGCGCTACCCTCATCAATACCCAGCGACTTTCTAGCCCTCCTAGCAAGTTCTTCAGGTGTCAACTCTGGATCAAAGAAATGGGGTTCCCGGCAGGAAAGCTTGGTATCGAGACGAGATTCCAGACCTACGTACGCCCCCACCCATCTCTCAGCCAGTGCTTCAAAATGACGCTTGTCTTGAACACGAACCCGATTTGGAAGATTTCGGTAGCGAAGATCCGTTAATCCGGTGCGTTCTCCAAGAAACCAGTTCAGACTTCTCCCGTAAAACTGGGCCAACGCGGCAAGCAGATAAAGTGGGGGCACTGTCGTGCCCTTTTCGTAGCTGGCAATGGTTGCGTGTGACACTGAAAAACCTGGCGGTAACCCTGCGGCTACTGCCCGTGTCGACACACCAATCTCTCGGCGGGCCTCCACGAGCCTGCGAGCAAGATCCCGATCGATTCTGTCGATGCATGCTTTCGCCATTTCTGTAGCTCCGTAATGGTAACTTTACAGAACTGCGCAAAAAGTTACAGGTGAATTCGGCGGAAAAATCGGAAAATGTGGAAACCGTCTTACAAACGAACAAATCCGCTAGCAACGATCGCTCGATACGGCCGTCTTAATTGCTCACGTAAGGCTAAGGACGTGTAATGACATGCGGAGCTTTTGCGGCGAGCCTAGTGGATGGGACAAGCGGCAGGGTGGCCCTTACGTCGCTTTGGACTCCTGGGTGGCGTCGATCACAAGAAATTCGTCTGAATGGTGTGATCGGCAGGCGGGAGCCTGCCCTACGGGACTGAGGATCTCCTCTGTGACCCGGATGAAGTGGCGGCGATCTGGAGACCGCCTGTCGCACTGCCACCCAGCTTGAAATCAGAATGTTGACTATGGCCGCCCGGTGTTATTCCATCAGCTCTTCGGCGGTCAATTCGTCGCGTGAACTGTGCCAGATTCGCAGGATCGTCACCGTTTGGCCGGTCACTTGGAAGAGAATTTGATGTTTGAATCTCGAATTGCCCACCAGCAATTCACGGATCGGTACGCTGAAACGGGCTGATTCCAGCAAAACCGAACAGCGATCCGGGTTCGCTTTGAATGTCGCATTGCAATTCAGGAGTTTCCTCAGCCATTTCTCACCGGCAGCCAATGCGGAACTTGAGTGGAACCACTGAAGGGTGGCATCGATATCGGCCTCCGTTTTGTGGGTGATTCTCACTCGAAAGCGCATGCCGCTCAGCCTTCGACCTTCATTCCGAACTTGCGGGCCAGTGCCAGAATGGCGGCGCGGGCGGGTTTGGTACGTACTGCTTCCAGATCGGCCAGACCCTCCTTAATGGCTTCGATCGCCTCTTGTCGTTCGGCTTTCTCAGCCAGTTCCTGCAGCCGTTGATAGGCCGCCGCATCCTGCACGACCACTTCGTCCTTGCCGTTGATGGTGAGCACCAGGGGTCCCCCCGACTCATGCAACTGCTTGAGATAGCCGGGTGTCATCCGTTTGAAGTTGGTGAGGGAATCGATCCCGTTCGATAAGTCGAGCATTGGTCAAGTTTCTCGCATTGAATTCGATGCGGATTGAATTTTAACCATGTTCCGGCTCCAAAACAGATCCATTTGGTGGGATGCCGTGGGCAGGGAAATGTTCTCGCGGCTTGCCCTCACCCCGGATTGCTCACTCTGGCCCTCTCACTTTGGCAAGGTACCCCTGACGTCGCTCTGGACGACTGGGTGATCGGAGTCAGGAGAAGCTTGTCTCTACTGTGTACTGCGGCAGGCGGGAGCCTGCCCTACGGGACGATGTTTTTGTGACGGCGGTGACTCAGTAAAGATCTCTTGGAAGCTATGAGACCGAACCATCGTCTGCATCGGCTGGTTCGTTCGTGAGTGATAGGCCGTCGGGGTAACCCCAGTCTTCCGGGTTGAGTATCACTTGAACCCAGTCACTCCAACAGTCGACGCCAAGGTCGGAAGCGACCACACCGGGATGGCTGGCCGCCCACCATGCTTTGACTTCGTGGTACTCATCGTCGGAGAGAGTAAATGGCTGCCAGCAACCCATCCGCCTGTCCTGGTCGCAAGGGTCGCTGCCCACCAAAAAGAACTCATTCAAGAAAGCCCGCGGAGGGAAGTATCCCGACCCTCCAATCACTCCGAAGATGCCGTACAGCACCGCCTCGTCCGCTTCGAGCACCTTTTTCGCAGTCAGTACTGCTTCTCCCATTTGAATGACACTCCACTTACCTAATGTGACCATTCACCATGAAGCTTGCCGAGCCCAATTGTCGGAGTTAATCAGGTACTTACAGCACGACGAGGTTTTGCTGCTCGCGTTTCATGCGGAGTTGGCCGCAGGCGGCGTCGATGTCGGCGCCTTTTCGTTTTCTGACGGTGACCGGGACACCGAAGGATTCCAGGATGGCGACGAACTCGCCGGTTCTGGGGGCGGAGGGTTCGGCGAAGGGGAGTTCTTTGACGCCGTTCATAGGGATCAGGTTGACGTGGGCAATGCGCGATTTGAGTAAATGGCCCAGTTGTCTCGCGTGCTCGGGCAGGTCGTTAATTCCGCCTAAAAGGACATACTCATAACTCACCCGGCGGCCAGTGATCGCGAAATAGTCGTCCGCCGCTTCCAGCACAGCTTCAATGCCAATGTTTTTATTGACCGGGACGAGCCTGGTGCGGAGTTCGGCTTCCGGAGCGTGAAGAGAGACAGCAAGGTTGAACTGGTGGCCCGTCTGGGCCAGTTCGCGGATTTTTTCGGGCAGGCCGACAGTCGAGACAGTGATGCGCCGCGCACCCAGGCCCAGACCATCTTCGGCGGTGAGTCGATCGAGAGCCGGGAGAAGGTTTTTGAGGTTGGCGAGCGGTTCACCCATTCCCATCACGACGACGTTCGTCAGTTTTTCATCAGCCGGGAGAAGGCGGTCGAGGCGCAGGACCTGTTCGAGGATTTCGCCCGTGGTGAGGTTACGCTTGAGGCCCAGAAGGCCGCTGGCACAGAAAACGCAGCCCATGCCGCAGCCAACCTGAGTGCTGATGCAGATGGTGCGGCGGTCGTCTTCACGCATGAGGACGCATTCGACGAGGGAGCCGTCGTGGAGCTGCAGGAGCAGTTTTTCCGTGCGGTCTTTGGCGATCTGATGAGCGACGACTTCGCTGGGGAGGAGCGTAAAACTGGCTGCCAGGAGTTCGCGCAGTTTGGCGGGAAGGTTGGTCATCTCGCCAAATTGTGTGGCTCGATTGGGGAAGATCTGCTGCTGAATCTGGCTGGCCCGGTAGGGGGGCAAGCCTTGTTCCTGGCACCACTGGACGAGTTCGGCGGGCGATTTTTCGTAGATGCGAGGCAGCATGGCACAGTCGATCTGAGACAAAAGAGGCGAGGAGGCGGAACCCAGAAACAACAGTGTTTTGATCAGACGCATCATGATGAGAACTGTCCCGCCTGCCAGGCTT
>NZ_LYDR01000107.1 GCF_001707835.1 Planctopirus hydrillae | reverse complement strand
GTACCGTTTATTTCTTTTTTTCCACGGTAACCTCTATCTCCGGCCAGTTTCTTAATCCTTTCTCCCGTGAGTCTCTTCACCTGATCGAGGCTTTGCTCTATGGTATGTCCGTCGTACTCATTACGGAAAGAAGAGGCTCCCAAAATCACTCCCGTCATGGAGCGTATAATCGAGACTTTGTTTCCAAACTCATATTTTTTGTGCTCCTTACCTTTACTGATGCATTGAAAATCCGGTTCATGAAGAGAATAAATCTTTTGAGTGGAATTACGCCGTTGCGAAAGAATCCTTTCAAAGAGGGAAATGAGTTTGTCGTACTCCCTGTTACTACCTAGGTTTCGTTTAAGTTCCCGAACCAAACGTCCCGCTATT
>NZ_LYDR01000106.1 GCF_001707835.1 Planctopirus hydrillae | reverse complement strand
TCGATGCGGCGTAGTAGCAAACGTTCGCGGGGATGCAGGAACAGAATGGTATCGACCTGACGACCCGCACGACCTGTTCGTCCAATGCGGTGCACATAGCTTTCGCTATCCGAAGGGAGATCGAAATTGATGACGTGTGTGATGCGCTGGACGTCGAGTCCGCGGGCAGCCACATCAGTGGCTATGACGATATCCAGCCGGCCGGACCTGAGATGTTCCACAATGCGCTCGCGTTGAGCCTGAGGAACATCGCTCGAACGGGCCGCTGTTCGATAGCCCTGGCTGCCGAGAAACTCAGCCAGAGGAACCGTCGTACT
>NZ_LYDR01000105.1 GCF_001707835.1 Planctopirus hydrillae | reverse complement strand
CCTTTCCACTTCTGGTTGCCGGGAGCCATGAAGGCACCAACGCCGGTTTCGACCTATCTGCACTCCGCCACCATGGTAAAAGCCGGCGTTTACCTGCTGGCAAGGTTTACCCATGTGTTGGGCAACCACGATTATTGGAACATTCCCCTTATTGTTATAGGGGGAATAACCATGCTATATGCCGCCATTCATGCCATTTTCCGACTTGACCTGAAGGGCATCCTGGCTTACAGTACCATTGCCGCCTTGGGAGTTCTGGTATTTTTGATCGGATTGCGAACCGAAGATGCCTTACTGGCAGCAT
>NZ_LYDR01000104.1 GCF_001707835.1 Planctopirus hydrillae | reverse complement strand
AGCATCGGACTGGCCGACGAGGTGCTGTACTTCTTCCTCGTCGAATCCGGCATCGTGTTCCTGACGGCCTATATCGTCGGCGTCCTGAGCGCCGGACTTGCTGTCGCACTGGTGATCCCGCAGATCGCCACGCTGAGCGCCTGGGGCCAGGCCGCCGGCATGGTCGCCGCCTTCATCCCGGCCATGGCCATCGTCGGCGCACTTGTTCCCGTGCACCGCCTGCTGCAACAGCGCCCGGTCGATCTGCTGGGGGGCCGATGAGCGCCTGCGCGAAGAGGAGAGGGGTGCAGCTGGGATGCGATACGGATTGAGCT
>NZ_LYDR01000103.1 GCF_001707835.1 Planctopirus hydrillae | reverse complement strand
TGTCAGATACCCAGGTCTTTTGAAGGAGTTTCTGCTTTTCGTAAAGACGAATCGCCTTAACTTGGTGCGTATGGGGCGAATGAAGACATTCGACCCCTGCCACCCGATGGGGCTAGGCCTCCGTCATAATCTGCGCAAATAAGTGCATACGAGACCCTCACCCGGCACTTCGTGCCACCCTCTCCCACGCAGACGTAGGCGAGGGTTCTTGACTCCTTCTCCCGTTCCGACGGGAGAAGGCCGGGATGAGGGCGAGTTCGAACGTATTGGGCGAACAATCCACTCCCAGTCTCATCGCGAGCTGTTTTTCAACTCCGCTCTCTGAAAGTCAATCGACGCCCCTGCGGATACCTTGCTGACTGTTACACATCGAGCGGCAAAACCCTCACCCGGCACTTCGTGCCACCCTCTCCCACGAGGACGCGGGCGAGGGTTTGTGAGAGAGGCGCACGACGCAGGCGAATCGAATTCAGGACAGGAGAGAAGATGGTGCAATCCGTCGGAACTTCTTGCACCCTACCGCAGAGCCTTTGACAACAACCCGGCTTACTTTTTGTCGATGTTGCGAGACTGTTCGAGCAACCAGCGGTCGAGGCGGGCCTGCACATCCGGAATGCGTCCCTGCTGGCTGTCCCAGATGACTTTCAGCGGATAGTCGTCGGTGGGAGTTTCGCCACTGAGCTTGAGAATGTACTGCCACATGAGCACTGCAGTCAGTGCGTCTTCGAGCAGCAGGTCATCGTATTGCAACAGGTCGGGATACTTCTTGAGCATGGCTCCGAAGTTCTTCATGCCCGATTCCACCAGGGCTTTTGCTTCCGTCAAGCGCTGTTCGCTGTAAGCGACCTGTGCTTCGTAGATTTCCCGGTGAGCATCCGCCATCTGCGGTTCACGTTCACAACGGGCACGTTCTCGCCAGTAGCGGTAGTTGCAGATCTTCTGATAGTCATCGACGGCCTTACGAAGCCGGCGTTCTTCGTCGCCGGTCTTGGCCTGTCGGCTGATATCGTCCTCTGTCATTTCCATCGACATACCAACTTCAGGGACTTCGGGAACATAGAAGACTTCCCGGCCGAACTTGGTGGTCCAGTCGCGATAAGCATCATCCCAGGCGACGCGCGTCTGCTCACCGAAGACGCCGTCCTTTTGCAGAGCAGCAGCATAATCGAAGTACGAGCGTGCGGGATAAGACCGGAAGAGAGTCCGGTCGAGAATGCGCTGTCGCTGATTGAGCTCGCGATCGTTCGCTTTCAGATACCAGTCACGGGCAACGAGGTAGTTATCGAGCCCCTGTTCGTTGAGCTTTGGATCCGGCCCGCCTTTGTAAAGTTCGGTATCTGGATCGTTCTTAAAGAACTTGCGGAAGTAGCGGGCTTCGTCGGACATACCAATCTTGAAGCCGATGATCCGGCCTTCTTCCCAGGCGAGATCGGGATTCTTGGCGTTGATATCAATCCCGTTCTGCAGAAATTTGGCCCCTTCCTTCACCCAGTGGAAGCGATCTTTGACGCTATCCCATTCGGCACTCACATTGAAGGCCAGGTTCCAACTGGTGAATCGCCAGACTGAGATGAAGTGCGGCTGCAAGCGGATGATGGCATCCGACGTGGACTTCATTTGAGCCCAGTTCTTCGTGTTCTTGTAATGATCCATATTGGACCACAGGGTGTTCACCGCAATCCCACGAAAACCAAGCAGCACCATATTCATGGCGGCACTGGTGGGATCGATCTTGCCGATATCGGATTCACCCAGTTCGAACTTGGATCTCATTGAAGAGAGCAGACCCGGAGGGGTCGAACTTCCACCACCTGGCATCCCCAGGAGAACGATGGGAACGAGGAGCAGGACAATAAAGCCGAGATAGGCCAGTTTTCGATTACGTGATTCGGACTGGTTCATTTTGCCTCCAGTTCACGCGAACGCAGACAGTAGTAGCCGATAAGTACACAGGGAATAAAGTAGCCAATCGTGACCAGCACTGCGGGAAGCAGTGTGTTCCAGTTATCTACGTCGAAACCGTTGGCAACGTAGCCAGTCATATTGAAATAACTGACATTTGGGAGAATCTGCTGGATGAGCCACAAGAACCCATTCATGACCCAGTCGACCCATTTGATGAGTTGAGTGCCCGGATTGCTGGGCAGATCGGTGGTATCGTTCATGTAGGTCGGGATGCGGTAAGCTGATTCGAAGGCCCCGCCACCTTTTAACTTACCAGAAAGCAGGTCCCGGATGAATTCACGGGCCGTGATACTGACAGTCAGGAAGGTGAAGGTCATCATAATGGCAAACGGGCCCTTCACGAACGTACTGGCTGTGACACCTAAGGTGACAGTCAGCACCATAAATAACCAGATCCCCAGAATCGCTTTGAAGAATGTGACTGCAAAGGGTGCGTCGGGAAGGCGAATGAAGAGATCCGACCTCGCCATCCCCAGGTATTGGCCGGGATCGGTACAGGCGACGGCAATGGTCAGGCTGCCATCTTTGGCGACGAGATCGTTGATCAGGTCGACCGTTTTGGACTCATTATCTTTCGTTTCAGCAATCAGCGTGCGGCGAATGCCATCGGTTCGGCCGCTGAATTCATCGCCAATTTCGAGAGTGGCGGCAGTCACCTCCAGATTTCGCTCGGGATTCAGGATGATGTACTGAAAGCGGGTGGTGCGATCCATATTCCCTTTATGAGAACGGAACGCTTCGATGCGGGATTCGAGACGGAGGGCTTCGTAGGTTTTGCCATCGTCGTCCGTCATGGTTGTCAGCATCGCGGGAGTGACGTTTTCGAAGCGCCAGATGGCCCGACTTTTCGTAGCCCCTTCGATATAGCTGCGATAAGCCCAGATATCGCCCACATTAATGCCGGCATCGGTCTTGTTACCCGTGCGGTCAAGAAAACTTAACTGGCCCCAGATGGGCTGCCTGGCGGTGAGTTCTGATCGGGCAGAGACCGGTACCTGGCGATAAATCCAGACCAGTGATGTGACAGACATAATCCCCAGCAGCACTGTCCCGACGCCGACGTAGCCCAGGATACGCGAGAGAACAATTTCGAATCGGCGGGCGGGTTTGGTCACAACCGTGTGAATCGATCGCAGCCGGATATCTTCCGGAATACCGATGCAGGCCAGAAGCAGCATCACGATCATCGTGAGCCACGTGAGGACGTTGAGAATAAAGGTCACGTGGATCTTGACCGCGTCTTTGGCGTATTTGGCGGATTGATCGGGATCCGAAAGGAACCATCCGGCAAACATGAACAGGACGGCAAAGACCACAAAAACGAAGAGTGCTTTGCGGCGAATGGCCTCGGTAAACGTCAGTTTGGCCAGGGCGTAGCAGCGAGAAACAGAGGTCGAAAAGATCTCGACAAGGCTTTGGCCCAACGATTGGCCATACAGGGCCGCACCTGCGGCACCGTTTGAAACCAGATTCGAGGTGAAGGTAATGAGCAGGACGCTCGAAAAAATGACCGCGATCACAGCCAGCCATTGCAAGAAGGCCGAGAGCAGCGGAAAGGGATCCGGAAGGAAGTCCATATTCGATTACGCCGTAGAAAACTGATGATGATAAAGAGAAAATCCCAACGCATTCACAGGCCATCCCTGAATGCCTGCCCTCGATGATTTTCAAAGAAGGCAGGCCAGTGGCCACAGGCTTTGTGGCCGGGGTTGCCTAGACCGAAATGCGGCGACCAGGACGTTCGCGGCTTTCCTGAACGGTCCGCAGGAAGAGGTCTTCCAGCGACGATGTGGGTTGATCGATCTGCACGTCGGAGACGCCATGTTTCTTGAGAACATCGAGCACTTCTTTGGCAGCGGCTTCGGAAAGCTTGCTCGAACGGATCTGCGTGGCATCCTGTTCTTTGACCAGTTCATCGACGCGGCCCATCACCTTCAACTCACCGCCGTAGAGAATCGCGATCCGGTCGCAGACATCCTGGACGTCGGCGAGGAGGTGGCTGCACATGACAATGGTTTTGCCCTGCTCTTTGAGCTTGAGGATGAGATCCTTCATATCCCGGTTCCCCAGAGGATCGAGACCGCTGGTGGGTTCATCGAGAAGAATCAGCTCGGGATCGTTGATCAGAGCTTGAGCCAGACCGATGCGTCGGGTCATCCCTTTGGAGTACTCTTTGAGTTGCCGCTTGCGGGCATGAGAGACTTTGACGAGTTCGAGAAGTTCGTTGGTGCGCTGTTTGCGAACATCGGCGGGGAGACGGAAGAGCCGCCCATAAAAATCGAGCGTTTCTTCGGCATTGAGGAAACGGTAGAGATACGACTCTTCGGGCAGGTAACCAATGCGTTCATTTTTGGAGACATCGGTCGCGGGTTTGCCGAGGATGGAGATTTCGCCTTCTGTCGGGAAGAGGAGGCCGAGCAGCAGCTTCATGGTGGTCGTTTTGCCGGAACCATTGGGGCCGAGGAGGCCGAAAACTTCGCCCTTACGAACTTCCATGGTGAGCGATTTGAGCGCCTTCACCTTGGGGCGACCCCAGAAATCCCGATAGTCTTTCGACAGGTTTCGAATCGAAATGACGGGTTCATTCCCGGACGACAGGGAGGATGAATCTTTAGCCGCTGTCGGAGAGGCGACATCTGTGCTCATCAGTGACTCAACTCTCAGAATGTGCTGGCTTGGCCAGCGGGTAAAATGAACAAATCACCAGTATAAAGACGGATCAATCTCAGTCATAAGTGGCAAACTCTGGAATTGATTTTGAAGGGCGCATTCCAGATTTCGCAAGTGTCAATCGATCATGTCTTCACCAGCCACTCTCCGCAACCGGTGGAGGCACTGGATATACGAGGCTCATCGAGAATTCGCGGGAGAATACGAATTCGTGGGGTATTTCGCGGGTTGAGGAGGCTTAAGATTCGTGGAAACTTCATGAAATGGGAGTTTTCGCTGACAAAAAAGCCGCTACGGAGGCACACCAACAGTGACCTCATGTACACATTTTTCCCGTTTAAGGATCCGGAGAACCTCGCACAACAGCGATTTGGGCTCTGGGAATAGGGTTCACGAGGACTTTTTCTGCACGTTAAACCGAGTCGGAAGGAACGACTGACGGTGCGGTTTCCTGCGGAAGGGCGGCTTTGGAGGTGGCAGGGGATTTTTTTCGTCCAGCCAGCGGATGCAGAGAGAACGGTGTATGGTCATCCAGGCCGACGACTTCGAAGGTTGGAATGCTGCTCTGGAATTTTGTTTCGAGTTCATGGAGTTTTTCCATGACGGTATGATCGATAAATGTCGTTTCTGTCAGGTCGAGGATGACTCGCTCTCGCAAGGTAAGCTGCTCTTCGATCGTCTTCTGGAGCCGGGGCCAGTTGCTGAAGACGACTGCCCCAGTCATTTCGAGCGTCACGGCAGATTCGGTTTCGGCTTCGATCGAAAGCTGTGGTGTCAGCATGCTGCGCGCCGACCGGCTGTGCCAGAGATTGATGATCAGCTTGCAGCCCACACCGGTCACAATGCCAATCAGGAGGTCAGTGGCCAGCGTGGTAACAATTGTGACCACGAAAATAGCCAGTTGCTCACTCCCCACGCGATAAGTACGCACAAAGGTGGCTGGTGAAGCGAGTCGAAAACCGGTGTAAACCAGCATGGCAGCCAGTGCTGCGAGTGGAATACTGTGAATCAGACCCGGAAACAGAAGCACAAACGCGAATAAGAACACTCCGTGCCAGAGATTTGCGAACTTGCTTTTGGCACCACTCGCGATATTGGCCGATGACCGCACAATTTCGGAAATCATGGGGAGTCCGCCGATCGCAGCAGCGAGGGAGTTGGCAACTCCGACGGCCAGCAGATCGCGGTCGTAATTCGTTTTGCGTTTTTCGGGATCGAGCAGATCGACAGCTTTGGTACTCAAGATCGATTCGAGACTGCCAATGAGCGTGAACAGCAACAGATACTTCAGCCCGATCCAACTTGAAAGACTGCGAAAATCGGGGAAGGCAATGGCCGCAAGTGGATCGCTCAGCACATCGGGAATCGTTACGAGAAACCTGGGGCCGACCACGTACTCAATCGCTGATTCTGAAGAAAAGGCACCGATGGGGAACAGGTATTTGTGCTCGTGTTCGAGATCGAACCACAGACCCATACCAATCGAGACCACAATCACAACCAGTTGAGCAGGGACCAAGCGGAAGAGCTTCCAGTAATGTCCGACGATGGGCAGGGTGAACATGATCAGCAGGCTGACAGCGCCAATCAGAAAGATTTCCGGATTGGACTGCAGAATCGCTGCAGGGAGATTTGCGAGTAGTACCAGTGGAGACGCTGGTTCGTGCCCATGGCCCAGTGGAGCATCAGTTCCCAAAAGACCATAAGCCTGTTTGGCAATGACGATTAAGCCAATGGAGACCAGCATGCCATGCACTGGGGTGGAGGGGAATAAGTCGGAGATCTTCCCGAGTTTCAGGAGACCAATCAGCACCTGGAGGAGGCCAGCCGCGAATCCGATTCCTAACGTCAGGCGATAACCCAGCAGCATGCCTTCGGCTGTCGTTGTGTCTCCACCAAAAGCAGAGCTCAGTTCCATGACAGCACCGGCGACAATCACGATCAATCCAGCAGCAGGCCCTTTGATGGTCAACTGAGAATTGCTGATGAACGTACAAACAATTCCACCAATGACGGCTGTCCAGATGCCAGCGATCGGCGGGAAATTGCTGGCCTTCGAGATAGCCAGGCACAATGGCAGGGCAATGAGGAAGACGAGAAATCCCGAGACGAGATCAGCAGTCATTACCGGGATGATGGACGTGGAATGAGGAGACTTTCGCCCTGAAGGATTCAAGACTTGGGAATTCTCCAACGTACTCGGCGTTTCCATCGGCATGTTCGCAACACACTCAAGCGGTTGTCAGGTTGATTTCTCTGATGACGTTCAAGGTCAAGCCCATCGTTCTGGTCACCTTCCACTGGCAAAGCCCCCAACCGGGCGAATTCCTGTCTCGATTATCGTCGAAATTTTCCAAATGCAACTGCCACGCCATTCTGCAGGCCAGATCACTGAATTTGTGGGGAAGAGTTGGCATTCCCAGTGAGACGGCTCGCCAGAAAACGATTTCCGAGAGTTTGACATGCATTTGGCTGGGGGCGATTGCCGGAGACGAAGCCTGACAGAACTTTCAGGAAAAGCTTGTCGTTTTGCCAGATGTTCGTGATCAACGACCTGAGAAAATGTCACGTTTGCCGATCGAATGAGCTGTAATGACAGCTTTTCCAGCAGAACGGATCCATTCGCGCTGGTTGACTTGTTGGACCAGCAGGCGGATGAAGACATCTGGCCCCTGCTACGCGGTCATACAACCGATGTGACGTTGAAGAGGGAAAACACCACGCCTTTTCCCACTGTTTTGATTTTTTAGGGGCTCCAGGGTCGTGCCCCCAAGACCAGGTCAAGAGTGTTGGCGGGGCACGCGAATGGCGCGGCTTCTTGTTGTCGTGCCTTTGCACGACAACCCGGCCACGAGTTGGCCGGGCTACCCTTGGCGAAAGATAACAGCGCGTGGTCTGGGAAGACAGGCTTGCCCGGTATCAGGTCAAAAGAGGCTGCAACCATGGTAGATTGGGCGGTACTGGTTCATTGCAAGCTGACTGCAAGACACAATGCGGCGATTAAGCGGGGCGATTCTTGCCGGGAATCCAGAGGACATCGGCTTTGCCGCCATCGTTGCAGAGTCTCGCCAGGCAGAAAAGGAGATCGGAGAGCCGATTGAGGTAGATCACACAATGAGGGCTGACTGGTTCCTGGTCACTGAGAGCGATGACACCAATTTCCACTCGGCGGCAGACGGTTCGTGCGACGTGCAAAGCGGCGGCGGCTTCTGTGCCGCCAGGCAGTACAAAGCTGGTCAGGGGAGTCAACTGATCGACAGCCTGATCAATCGCTTTTTCGAGACGCTCAATTTGAGCGGCCGTCATCCGCAGGGCTTCTCCAGGTGCTTCGTTCTCTTTCTGAGGGATGCACAGATCAGCCCCCAGATCAAAAAGATCGTGCTGGATCGAGGTGAGCAGTTGTCGAATTTCGTCAGTGAGCTGGGCATGTAACGCCACGCCCAGGCTGGCATTGAGTTCATCAACGCCACCATACGCCACAATTCGGGAACTGGTTTTCGAAACACGGTCTCCGTTGCCGAGGCTGGTTAATCCCGAGTCGCCCGACTTGGTGTAGATTCGATTCAGGTAGACCATCAGTCATTTCGCTTTGAAGGCAAGAAGTCGAGCACGCGGCGAGAGAGTACTTAGAAACGCTATACACAGATGTGAATCTGCGAATTTTGATTCTAGTACAATTCCGCAACTCATTCACCTCAGTCAGTCACTCGATGGTCGATTCATACCTTGGACCGTGAACTGGTGAGGGATGGGATCTGCTGAACTTGTTTCTGACCTGTCGAGACGTTGAGCGTCGATTAGTGGCGACGCCTGTATTCGCCGGGAGTGACTCCCAGCTCACGGCGGAAGGTACGTACCAGAACTTCCACGTGATTGAAGCCCGTGAGTTGTGCAATGCGGGCCAGTGGAAGTGTGGTTTCACCCAGGAGTCGTTTAACGTTCTGCAATCTCATCCTGCGAAGGACATTAGCTGGAGTATCGTCGAGCACTTTATGGAAGCGGTGTTCCAGCACCCGGCGGGAGACATTGAGGGCTTTCTCCACATCCGCAATCTGAATCGGTTCGCTCAAATGGTCACGCATAAAGCGAACGGCCATATCGACCAGAGGATCATCGACAGCCGATGTTTCTGTGGATCGGCGCTGCACCACACCGACGGGGGGGACAAGAATCGGCTCTTCCGGTGCTGGTTCGCCATTCATGAGTTTGTCGAGCAAAGTGGCTGCTTCGTAACCGACACGGACAGGCGCCTGGTCGATATTGGAAAGCGGGACGGGTGCCAGCGCTGACAACAGCGGATCATTTTCACCAACCAGCAGGGCAATATCGTCGGGGATCCGAAACCTGCTGAGGCGGGCACAGGTCATTAACTCGCGGCCCACTTCACCACTCCAGGTGAAGATTGCCGTTGGCTTGGGGAGCATCTTCAGCCACTGCAGAAAACCTTTGCGTTGAGTTAAAAGGTCAGGGACAGGAATTGGCACTGTGGGCTGATAAATACTGGTCTGATGACCGGCTTGCAGCAGCGTATTGATGTAGTTTTTCCCCAGCAGATCGTCATATCCGGCACGATGAATTGGCCCGATGTAAGCGAAGCTGCGGAAGGACTGTTCGAGGAAATGTTCGGCAGCGAGCCTTCCGCAGGCCGCTTCATCGGAGACGACTTTGGGGATCCGGAGGGAATGCTGCCCCATCCAGGAGACGTTGACGCAAGGGAGATTGCTTTTGAGGATCTGCTTTTCGAGTGCGGGATGAGTGAGGCGGGCAATAATGCCATCGCCACTCCAGCCCTTGGGAATCAGCAGTTTTTCGTCGTGACCGCGTGGCTCGATAAAGAAATCCCAGAAGCCGTGCTCGCTGGCATATTGGGCAATCCCGCGCAAGACCTGCCTCGTCCAGTCAGATGAAGTATGGACGATGAGTGCCACACTGCGATGCATGGTGGGTGGCATGGCCGATACCGGCAATGTCGCTGGACGCGGAGAAATTTCGGACGAATCCTGGGAAGCGGGGGCTTCTTGCGACATACGACCTCGATCTGGAGTGGAAAGATGTGACTTTAAGTACCGGCGCTCATCATTTCCTGACGAACTCAGGGAGATTGTGAGTCAAACTTCATAAACACGGGGAAACTATCAAAAGAATTGCGTAAATACTCATTGGAGCGAATCGAGGTGAAGTACACACTACCTGTCGTTGAATTCACTTCCTGAGAGATGGGTGGAGGTGAGCAACGCATCTTTTCTTGGGGAATCCTTCTCGTTCCCCCTCAAGATCTCTTCATTTTTCAGGTAGTGTACAATGAAAATGCGCATTCGCAAAGGGTTTACCCTGATTGAGCTTTTAGTCGTGATCGCAATTATTGCGATTTTGATTGCTTTGCTGCTCCCGGCTGTCCAGCAGGCCCGGGAAGCGGCTCGCCGGACACAGTGCCGGAACAATTTGAAACAATTGGGACTGGCAGTCCATAACTTCCACGATCAGTTTGGAAATCTGCCGCCGGCTGCCAATACCGGACTGGGAGAAGTCTGGTCAGCAGCACTCCTGCCCATGCTGGATCAGGCCCCGCTTTACAACACGCTGGATACGACCAACCTGTTTACGAACTACACAGAAGGGAACAACTGGGGAAATGGCTCAGCGACTTATGCAGCCAGTGGGACAAGTGTGACCGATCGAAACATCCGTGCCTGTCGAGCGGTCATTCCTGCGTTCCGTTGTCCTTCATTGCCGGGTCCAACCAACGTGCTCGATATCAGCACTGACGGCTGGTATGTGAGTGACCGATTTATCGCGACTTATATTGCCTGTGCCTCTGGGACTGCTGTCACCGATGCCAATCGATTCCTGGACGATAATGGCATGCTCCCTGTGCGTGATAAGGTCACACCCGCCGGTGGAACCATTTCGCGAACTCCCACGAATAACTTTCGCGATATTACGGATGGCCTCTCGAACACCGTTCTGATTGGCGAAACCAGGCCACAGACTGAGAACCTCTCATCACCAACGGAACCTGTGGATGGCACAGCCACTGGCCAGCGCTATGATCACTGGATCATGGGTGGTGACGGCATGGACACAGGTGGCACGAGGACAGATGCCTCGGAGTTTTTCGGTTCGCTGGGTGTGGGAATCAACCTGTGGGACTCTGTGACAGCGACCGATGTACAGAAGGAAGTTTCATTCGGCAGCACTCATGAAGGGGGTTGCCATCTGCTGATGGGTGACGGGTCTGTCCGCTTCATCAGCGAAAACATCGACTCGACCATTCGCACAGCCATTGGGACTCGAGCCAGCGGCGAAACGGTTGGTGAGTACTAAGGGGCTTTCCGGGTAATAACAGCACGGTGTTGGTTGAGAAGCCATGCTTGCCCAAAGCTCATGTCTTCGACACACCACTTGGCAAGCTTGCTGATTTGAGGTGAGGCTGGAAACTGTGTGGCTGGGGTCAAACGTCCTCGTTTGCCCCCAGGTGCTTTGACGCTCATCACTAATAGAAAACGTGCTTCAAAGTCGTGAATGCATCTCGCGGATGCATTGTGCTGACAGCGCTTTGGAACTGGGGGCGGATGAAGACATTCGAACCCAGCCATCCGAACTTACGTCACATATGATTTGGATAGACGCAAAAATCACGCCCTTCCGCAGAGCCTCCAGAGTCTTGCCACCCAAGGCCATTTGAATCGTTGTGTTGGCGGGGGCCTTATGAAGTTAGCGTCCCAAGCCGCTTGATGGGAAGCAAAAATACTTCAGGCGGGGAGCTGGCTGGCGACCTGTTGTGAGAGTTCGGGAACGACCGAATGTGCCAGAGCCGTGCGGCAGATTCGCGAAAGGGGATAGTCGTTGCGCACGCCAAGGCCCAGGGCCTGGTGAGCGGTATCGACCTTCTGAATGATCTCGGCCAGTTTGAAGGCACTCCACTTGGTTTCGAGCAACACCAGTTGATCGAGACCGGAGTACTGCTGTCTGAGACCATCGGGCAGTAGCGACGAAATGGCAATGGCAGCGACAGACGTGCGTCTCAGGATCGGATCTGCCAGGAGTCTTAAGCCTTTGTGATGCATGAGAATGCCACAGATCAGATCGTCGGGAAGTTTCCAGCGAGTGGCCAGACCGGCCGCAATGAGTGCGTGATCCCAGCCGAACTCCCGCTGTTCGTATTCGTCGAGTCCATCCGGCTGTGCCACACGATCACTGGTGAAAGGTGCGTAGCGGTCAAAGAGATCATTGGTCAGGACGGGAAGTAGAAAATCCTGCATGACGGCTCCGGCGAAGGCACCATCTTCGTCGGCCCCTAACAGCCTCGCGACTTCCCGGGCGAAGAGGGCTCGCTGCAGGCTGGTGTTCCAGAAGCTCGCCTGATGGATGAGCTTTGATTTTCGAGAGCGAATCGCTGCCTGAGCACCACTGGTCAGCACGAAAAGTTTACTCTGGCGAAAGCCCAGGATCGACAAGGCCTGGAGGACTGTCCGCACTTTCGTTCGCAGCCCGATGAACGATGAGTTGGCATAGCGCAGCAGTTCGACTGTCAAACCGGAGTCCGTCTCGATGATCGAAGCGAGTTCCCGCATTTCGATCTGTTCATCTCGAGAACGATCCAGAAATGCAGCGACCGCATGGGGCAGTGCCGGCAATTCAAGAGTGGGAGGCAGAACCGACAATTGAAACGGCCCCATTGCCTTTTCACGGATTGCGCTCCAGTCGATGTTGGACATGTTGACCTCTCTCATGGACCGGAACTGGCAGTGGTCAGTTGGCCGGGAGGACTCGCTGAGACCAGCAGTTTTTCCAATCGTCTGACCAGTGGGAAAGGGTTTTTCAACCCCTGGCCCAGTTCCTGAAACGACCTTTGGACGTTCTCAGCCATTTCTTGTACTGATAGATTCGGGATGATCGCTTCGAGTTCGAGTAACTGCTTGAGTCCATCGGGCGATTGCTTGAGTGGATCGGGGATGAGTGAGGCACAGGCCACCACTGCACAACTGGTCGATTTCATCTGGGGATGCTTGAGCAGTGTGAGCCCGGCATGATGAAGCAGCACTGAGCAGACGAGGTCGTCGGGGAAGTTCCAGGAGTGCATCATCTGCCCCATGGCGAGTGCATGGTCCCAGCCAAAGGCCTTCCGCTCGAACTGAACCAGTGCGGGCCGTGTGGAGTCGGGGAGACTTAAGAAACTCAGGTAGGTTTCGAGCAGTTCATTCCCTAAGGCGGGGAGCAGGAAGTCGGTGAGCATTGAAGCGGCGAAAGAAAGTTCGCTATCGGCACCAGTCCGGCGGCTCAATTCGCGTGCAAAAAGTGCCCGCTCCAGATTACCAGCGGCAAAAACCTGAAAGTTGACCAGTTTGGATTGCGAGGCTTTGAGGGCTCTTTCAACGCCAAACGAGATCAGAAGCATTTTGACGTTGCGTATGCCCAGAACAGAAAGTGCCTGTTTGGCACCATTGACTCTGGTTCGTAAACCCATGGAGGCTGAGTTGGCGTGCTTCAAGAGTTCGCACGTCAAGCCGGCATCCGCTTCGACGATTTTCGCGAGCTCGTGAGCTCCCGCATTCGGGTCGTCGGCCTTGCGATTGAATTCAATCACGGCGGTGGGAAGGACTGGCAGTTTCAGCGATGGTGGCAGAACCACTGGGGGAACTTTCCCAATGAGTGACTGCCGTAAATCCGTCCAATTCATGGTGACTATCAACGATCAGGAACAAGAATCCTTTATGGCCACACTCATGAATAGTTCGCATTCTGTGTCGAAGCGGTCTCCACTTGATGTTTCCCAGAGATTTTTGAGTGATTGACTCTCGAAATGGCGTTTGATCCCGATGATTTTGAAATTCGGGAAGGACGGATTTTCTCTCAACACATCGCAAAGGTTTACGGCTGCCTCACGGGGCTGGCTGATATGGTCAAATCGCGATGAGTCGATGACTTCTCCGGCAATGACTGGTCTTGAGGAAAGAAGGCTTCATTACGGTTGTAGTCGGCGTAGTAGCCCATTTCCTCGCGGTCGCTGGGTTCGACGCCATTGGCAACCACACCAAGAATCGGGATGTGATGCGCCAGGAGGAGATCTCGCGAACGCTTGAGCATGGGACGACGGTTTTTCCCTAAGCGAACCGTGAGCAGATAGCCATCGACGTGTTGGCCGATGATGCAGGCATCGCTCACTGCGAGGACGGGCGGGGCATCGATCAGCACGATATCGGCCAAAGTTCGTGCCTTGGCCATTAATTGGCGTAGCGGCCCACCTTCGAGTAGTTCTGCCGGGTTATGCGGCGGTCTGCCAGAAGGGAGGATGGTTAAGCCTTCGACAACAGTTTCGACAATGGCATTTTCGAGGGCAATTTCTCCCTGGAGAACGTCGACAAGTCCCGGATCGGGCCTTAAGCCAAACAGCCGAGTGGCCATCGGGCGTCTGAGATCGGCATCGATGAGCAGGACTCGTTTGCCAGAACTGGCCAGTGCGAGGGCCAGATTCGAGACGAGTGTTGTCTTTCCGTCCCCTGGCTCGGGGCTGCCGACCTGAATGACCTGCGTGTTCAACGCTTCGGCAGTGACGAGCAGCGAAGTGCGGATGGTGCGGTAATTCTCGGCTTCGATGGAGGCTGGTGATCTTAGATATCTGAGTGAAGGATGAACATTCTGGACCGGGTCGAGGCGGCTTTGCTCGGGATCGAAAGAGGTGACCGCCCCCAGATAGGCCTCGGGGAGCAATTGCCGCACTTCTCGAACTGTACGTACCTGATTGCTCAGGAACTCCTTGAGGACAATCAATGAGATGATCAGCCCCATCCCGGCAACCATGCCGGCCCCGACGATTTTGAGGAGTCGTTTGAGGACCCATTCGTCTTTGATCGGGCCTGTCTGCCGGAGTGTGTAGCCGCTGGATTCTTTGTCGATGGTGAGCTGACTCATGCGATCGACAAGTTGTCCCCACAGGCCACGCAGGCGGTTAAGTTCAGCCGTCATGGCCTGATCTTCTGCCTGAAAACGGGCGTATTCTTTGGCTTTATTGGATTCGAGTTCAAAGAGGACATTGAGTTGCTGTTCGCGGATGTCGAGCTCTTTAAGCTGCTGTCGCAAGGTTTCCATATAGTTCTGGACGAGGTTCGCACGTTCTTTGATGAGAGGCTTACCATCAGGGCCGGGGGTCATGTCATCAGGCATGCGGAGACCATGTTTGCGATAGAAATCGAGCGTGGTATCGATCGATTTGCGAACGGCTTTGACTTCGGGATGATCGGGCCCGAAGTCTCGCAGCAATTTTTCTTCTTCGAGAATGAGTGGCAGTAAACGATTCTCGAAGGCGGAGATTTCCTGTTGCTGCTGTTGAAGTTCAGCTCCTGAGCCATCGTTGGCAATGAAGCGGCGGATGAGCATTTCCATCGTCGAGGTGGATTCACCTTGATCCTGGGCTTTCTGTAACGCCTGAATGCGTGAATTGATTTCTGTCCGTCGCAACAGATTCAGCCGGCGCTGCTCTTCGACGGCAATGACGCGTTCCTGATGGACGTTCGTGGCGCCGGATGTGCCATCGGCCGCAATCGCTCCAATGGGAGCCCTCCACTGCAAAGGAGCCGACTCGCGAAACTTGAGATACGCCTCTTCTTTCTCGCGCAGAGACTTCTGGAGTGTGTCGTGAGCGTCCTGGGCGGTCTTGAAAACTTCTGTGGTTTTCTCACTGCGGGATTCATTGAGATAACTGGCATACGCATCGATCACGGCTTTGACGACGTGACGCGCATCGTCGGCACTGGCACTTTGAAACGTGACATCGAGAACGTTGAGGTAGGAACGATCCTGACCCGCTACGCGTTTGACCTTGAGGTCATCGAGTACCATCTGCGTAGGATCGCTTTCACCGGCAAACGTTTTCAGTTTGTCGAGCTTGCCAAGACGCACTGCTTCGCTGGCAATCATGGGACTCATGATCAAGGCGATATGCTCGCTGCGCTCACCCCAGTCGCCGATCGCACTCTGTTCTTTGAGCGGGACAGCATTGCGGCGGGAAACCATCACCTGGCCAATGGCCATGTATTCCGGCCCCAGCTTGATATACGCAGCGATCCCGAGACCGAGACCGAGCACGACACCTGCACAAAGCCACCAGCGGTAGCGGAAAACCAGATTCATCCAGTCAATCGAAAGGCCTCCTTCGCCTTCGGTCTCGAAGGATGATGCCAATTCGGAATCCTGGGGTGTCTGACGCATAATTCATCCTGATATGGATTCGGATTCGTTCCGAGTCGCGTAGTTCTCAATCTGGTGTGTCAATGGGCCCATGATCCAGGGGCATGGCCTTCATCTCGAGCAGGGCACGTCAATCGAAGGGTAGAAGTTCGAGTTCACAGGCCACGAGACGATGATCGGAACCATTGCGATCGCCTGTCACGAATTGATGGAATTTCCATTCGGGTGTGACGCGGATATGGTCAATTCGAGACCAGGGCCACGTTCCTGGCCAAAAGCTGATGGGTCGGCAGGGAGCGGTATGGGAAGGCCCGATTGCAGCGGTTTCGAAGCCACCGGTGAGATCTCCCCAGGCTTCCTGAAAGACATGGCTGCTTGCGGGTGTGTTGAAATCCCCTACGACGATGAGCGGGAGCCCCTGACGAGCATTCTCAATGAAGTGTCGCAACTGCTGCATCTCTTCGGAACGCATGAGTGTCAACGCGGCCAGTTCGGCCGGGCCGTCGCCGCGAAGAATTGAGCCGGGGGTGAGTTCACGAAGGCCGGGTCTGGCGGTCATCAGGTGGACATTGGCCAATGCAAAGGGATGCTCGGGATGAGCGACTTTGACGACGAGCCCGGAGGAGCGATCGAAGGGCGAGTCATCGCAATGGCCAAGGACTTCGAGCGGCCATCTGGAAGCGACGAAGAAGTACTCAACCTGCACCTTGTGCCAGTCGGCAAAGTAGTCTTCGCATAAGGGATTAATCGACCGCGACTCCTGAAATGCGACGACATCGGGTGGCAGTTCTTCGAGGTCTCGCAGGACATCTCCGAAAGCGGGTTGGTAATCCTGCACGTTGCAGGACGCGACACGCAGTCGGCCTGCCATCGGCGCAGGTGGAGGATCGTTATCGTCGTCGAAGGTTTCTTCAAGGAAACGACTGGCATGTTCTGGTTCCAGAAGAGGAGCCAGTGACCAGTCAACCACTCCCAGAATCACCCACAACCCGGCAAACAGATGAAACAGGAGTGAGGGACGATGCCAGAGCAGGCTGACCAGTGCCAGTAACCCTGTGGAAACGAGGAGCAGTTCTCGCGGAGCATAGGTGGCGACAGAACCTAACCACCAGCGCTCGGAGACACTCCAGACGAGCCAACTGGTGAACATGACCATGGCCAGATTGGCCATCGCCAGCAGGGCCACTATGCGTGTGCCCCAGGTGGGCGAAGTTCGGTGGCTTTGTTTGGAAATACGACTGCCCATCGCGCCGGAAACCGGGCGATTGATACGTGCAGCAGATTCATGCAATGACTGGCTCACTCGCAGTGACCATCAACGGAGGATGAATTCCCCGTCCATGGGAACTGGTGCCGGCTCATGCCGGGATTTTCTGGGAGCCGGGTTGATGGCCCTCAGGTTCTCTTATGCGTTTTTCAAGAAAACACAGTGCGGTGCTGGTTGCCAAGACATGCTTGCCCAGTATTAACTCAAGACAGGCTGCAAGCATGGCACAGAGCACTATGATTTCATGAAGAGCGTATTAGAGTCGTATTTCTTGGGTTGGTTCGGATCGACGGTGATGGGACTGCACTGAAACTGCCTTTGATCGGCAGGGATTGCAGAACTTCGACCCGAACGAACCTTGGCTTCAATATCTTTGGCAATGTTTCACTGGATGTCCCTCGGTCAGCCTCTGGCAGGATCGCAATAACCGCCAGATCCGTTGTTATCGCTCAGCTTTCACAATCCTGCCCAGATAGAAATTGCTTCAGTGGCAGCTCGCACTCAGTGGTAATCCCGCTTCCCCGATGAATTCTGATGGTGATGGAGTAATGGCTGGCTGATCACTGGCCAGAGGATAGGCTGGGGCTGGCCATGGCCCACCGCGAGCGATTTGACGCATGAGTTGAATCTGATCGTTGGTTGAAAACTGTGGGAACTGTTCGGCGAGACGAACCAGAAGTGACATTTCCCAGGCGGTGACGTAATGCAATCGGTACTGGGGCTGCTGGGCACAGAAACGGGCCAGATCGCGATGAAAGTTCACCACCTGATCACCAAGCCACATCTGCTGGTTGACGGGTTTGCAGCCGTGAGTGTGCAGCTTGATGAATCGCCAGTTCGGCTTTCCGTGAATGGTGACAGCCGCCTTGAGCCACTGTGGCAACCTGCGGAGAGCCGGGGGATGGCTGGCGAGAAGATCACCATTTTCCACCCTGGGAATGAGCCCCCATTTGGCACGCGAAAAATCGGGAACCAGGGGCCCCTGAATCATGAGCAGGCTTTCGGCTGGCGGTGCGTGACCTGCCTGAGCCGGAGTCCCTGAATTGTGTGAATTCTTCCCTGGTCGATCGACTGCATGATAGATGCTGTTGATGGTGGTGGTTTGTGTATCGCTGGGGGCGCTGGGCATGGTGAAGTCGGCATAGCAGCCGGTTTCGAGCAGGATGGGCGTTTCGTGATCGACGCCGCACCATTGGCCATCCCGCCGGCTGTTATTCAGGCACCAGTTGCCATGGATGAAGCCGTAGACGACCCGGCCGGTCTCGGGATCTGTGCGGAGGAGCCCATGTCGATCGAAGAGTGCATCTCGGAAGGTGGAGAGCTTTTCGCGCAGTCCTGATTCTGTGTCGTGATGATGATGCAGGTGGATATCGACATCACCAAACCCCTGGCGGCATAATGGGGCCAGAGCATCGAGGTATTCGGGGCGATACTCATCCTGCGGAAAGAAAAATGTGTGCTGCGGGGCCACTCCATCGGCATCGGAAAACTGGCTGAAGAACCGGGGATAGTTTTCGACCCAGGCATTCACGCGTGCCAAGGCATCGGCTGGCTGCGGGCGGCCCCACTGTGGTTCGTAATGATCGCAGACTGCCAGAAACAGATCGATGGGTTCGCTCTCGTTGATCGCTGCCGGGCGTGGACTTTTCAGATAGGCAGGGAGCCAGTTGGTCAGGCCGATTTTCTGAGCATGACGATAAGCAGCCACCATGCCTGCCGAAGTGAGAGCGGCCGTCGCGGAGAGTGCGATTCCTGCAGAGGTGAAGGTGTCCAGTGGCATAAGATCGAGCTCGGTCGTTGAATGCGCGGCAGTTCAACCTGTTTTCGAAACAAGTCGTCATCGGATCTATAGCTCGAAATCAAGTGGCAGGTGGCCAGCCATTGGCGTTAAGACCCAAGAATTGGCAACAAAGGTTTGAAATCGCCTGAACTTAACCGGCACGCTTCCATGTCACCTGATATCGATTCCAGAGGGCATCCCACTCGGCGAGTAAGGTGGTCCAGTTGAGTGTGGCGAACATTAAGAATGGGGCACAGTAGCGGAGTTGTCCGCCTGTGGATTGCACAATGGCTCCTGCGATGGCGAGAGTCCAGGCGAAAGCTTGTGCACCGAGCAGCCAGGCATAGACGGGTGAAGTGGGCAAAAGCAGGAGATTTGTCACCAGTGCTGTGAGTAACAGCCAGGGGCTGGCCAGCCTGAGGAGTTTATGGGAGACAAACTCGAACCAGAGTGGGTTTTTCCAGGGGAGGATCAAAGCCGGTTTCAAGAGGACCAGTTGCACGACGCCAGCAATGGTTCGCCGCTTACGGGTCGATTCGTGTTGGGTGGTTTTGGCGGGTGTATCCCAGATAGTCGCATGGGCTTCGAAAACACATTTCCCCCCCTGCATGACAGCCTGCATGGGGATCAACACATCATCGAGAATTGTTTGAGCAGGGATGGGCTGGAAGGCACTCTTCCGCAGGGCGTAGCAGGCTCCGGTAGCGCCTGGCACACCGCGGAATCGACTTTCCTGTTTGCGGATGAACTTCTCGTACTTCCAGTAGAAGCCAACCCCTTCGCTGGCGGTGGTTTCGTGGGTGGAGGCGAGGAATTTGAGTTCGCCGGAAACGACAGTGATGTGCGGGTCATCAAAGCGCTGGAGAAGTTTTTCGATGGTATCGAGCTCGAAGGTTTGCCGCGCATCGACGAAGAGCAGAATCTCGCCCGTGGCGAGTGCCGCCAGATCGTTGAGGACGGAAGGTTTGCCGCGTCTGGCAGCAAACGGCACCACCTTCAATACCGGATTCTCGATCTGGCGGAGAGCTGCCAATGTTTCTTCATCGGCTCCATCGAGACCAACGAGGATCTGCTGGATCTGGTGAGCAGCACTCGAGGCGAGCAGATTCTCAATCTTTCGGGGTAAAGTGAGTGGTTCATGATGAGCGGACAGCAGCACGCTGATGGTTCGAGGATTGACAGGTGAAGCCGGTTGATCCTGTAAAGCCGGTGGTTGCCGGGTGATGCGTGCGAAGAAAGCCATGACAAGGGGATACCCGACGTAGATGTATCCCAGGAGGAGCATCGACAGCCAGAAGAGCGCCATCAGCAACAACGGGAGACTGATGGTCATACGGCACCTCGTGCTCTCTGCAAACCTTGCGATCCCTGCATAGCGCAGACTTCAGTCAGCAATTTCGCCAGTTGAGCGGTTTGACGAGACCGGCTGTAAGCCAGGAGTTCTTCTTCGGGGAAGCTGGATGCAACTGATGAGGTGGTGGTGGTTTTCAGATGCACCTGCTCGATGAGCCAATTGGCAATAGACTGTGGATCGCCGGGAGGAAAGTGGCTCCGGGCGTGGAAAGTTCGCACAATTTGAGCCGTTTCGCCTGCCGGGACGACTGCCAGAATCTGCTTGCGAGTGGCGAGATACTCAAAGAGTTTGGCGGGCACAACACGTTCAGCACCGGGCACATCGCTGAGTAACAACAGGAGGCTGTCGGCTTGTGACTGATAACCTAGAACTTCGGCATGCGGGCAATAATCGCGCGAAATGATCTGGCATGGCAAACCCGCCAGGCGTGTCAGGAGCTGGGTTTGTTCGGGCGTTTTACGGCCAATGACAGTCAGTTCGATCTTTGATGCGATTTCAGGCGATTGGCTGCACACCAGCTCCAGTGCCCGGACGACGGGTTGGATATCGGTCAGATTCCATAATGTGCCGGTATAGACGAGTCGGAATCGATCTGTGGATGCCGGGGGAAGAGCGGGTGGACGGTCCGTTGTTGACGAAGAACTTTCGGGTGCAGAAACGGATTCAAAATCGGTGGTATCGAAACCGTTGTAGATGGTTTCGACAGGCGTATTGAGACCCAAAGATTGCAACTGGCCACGCAGAGCTTCACTGCTGGCGTTCGTGGTGGCAATGACGGCACTGGCACTTTTGAGAACGGCCTGCTGCATTCGCTGCTGTGTGAAGCGGGCATACCAGCCGCCAGGTGAGTTTTCGAGATACTGACTGCTGAGATCCCATTCGTCGCGGTAATCGAGAATGAGGGGCAGGTGATATTTCCTGGCGAGCTTCTGGCCTAAAAGAAAACTGGAGTAAGGCGGAGCTGTGACGAGCAATGCATCGTGAGGAGTTTCTTCCAGTGCCTGGCAAGCGACTTTCCAGGCTCCGGGCAACCAGAGGCGTTGAGCATCGGGTTGCAGGAGAGTGGTCGCGCATTGCTTCGCGCAGCGTTTGGCAAAGCTCAAAAGCCTGGCGACCATGCGTCGGAAAATCCCAGGTTGACGGGTGGTGGGCTGAGATTGAGACGCTCTGGTGCTTGTCGCCTGATGACTGGAGCCAATCATGGCCTGTTTGAGGCGATAACCGGGTTCGAGCGTGCGGGCCTTGATGATCTGCACTGAAGCGGGAATCTCCTGGAGCAGACTTTCATCAAGGAGTGGTACCGATGGATTTTCGACTGTGAGAACAGTGACATCCCAGCCAAACTGCTGGAGATATTTGACCCATTTGGCAGGTCTCTGCACACCGGCGCCGCCGACTGGTGGAAAGCTGTAAGCCACCAGTAAGACTCTTTTGCGAGCTGGTGGTTCAACCGGACGCGGCGGAGGGGCTGAAAAACGAAACGAAGGCGCGGGTTCGGCAATCGCTTGCAGCCAGGGAGGCATCGGACGTTTGGCAGTGATCACAATCATTTCTCCCCGACACGCGGGAAATTTTCTCGAGAAAAAGGATCTCTTCAGGGGGCGTTAGAACTCGAACATGTCGATGGCAATCTGTTCTTCCACCTGCCGTTGTTGTGAAGCCCCTTTGGGAGGAATCGGATTGGGCAGTGGTTCAGAAAATTCTTCTGGAATGGCCTGCATGACCAGGTTGTCGGTTGGGACTGGGATGAATGGAAGCTGGCTCCCTGCTATCGCTGTTGAATCAGGAATTTCGCCGGGCGGAATGAGTTGGCCATGAGCATCTTTGCGGGGGACAAGCTGACTGAGAGTGATGCTCTGCCAGTCGCGATACCAGGGCTCGCGCGCCCAGAGACGGACAGCGATCCCTCCAAAGCGATGGACATCGTGCAGGAGAATCACTTCTCCTGGCGTGGGCTGAGTGCTGTTGCACCAGGCGACAAGTTCATCAGCCGATTTCATCCGCCAGTCTTTGGGGTCTTGCGACCAGAGTGCAATGGCGAGCTTCCTTTGGACGAGGCCGCGCCATTTGCCAAAAGTCAGTTCCCCTTTGGGTGGGCGAAACCAGCGCGGTCGAATTTTCGTGAGGACTTCGAGGTATTCCTGCGTGCGATCCACTTCATCGAGAAAAGCGGCCGTCGAAGTGTGGGCCGGCTCGCTGTGAGTCCAGGTATGGTTCCCGAGTTCGTGACCTTCAGCCACAATGCGTCGAATCAGATCGGGATAACGAGCAGCTCGTTCACCCACCACAAAGAACGTGGCCCGAGCACCGACTTGATGGAGAGCATCCAGCACGAAAGGTGTATGGATAGGATCCGGGCCATCATCGAAGGTCCACGAAAAGATCTTTTCCTGAGTGCGCGCCTGAATCAGCCAGTCTTCCTGGGGCGAAAGCTGTGTGATCAGAAGTTTGGCAAACTGCTTGAGAGGATTCATGGAGTTCCTCCCACAAGACTCGAAGAGAGATAAGCGTATTCGTCGGCCATGGAAGATTCGTTGGTTTCAATGAGCTGACGATACTCGCGATCTGCCAGACCACGGATGTAACCCCCCTGATCGTGAAAACGATGCACGCAGGTGGTCAGTGCCTGGATGAGATGATTGGTCGATTCTTCCAGTGAGCTGGGGCGCCAGCGACGCACCATTCCCGATTCGGTATCGGTTTCTGGTGAGTGATTCAGCAAGTCTTCAATGGCATTGGCGAGGGAAAGAGGCTGTGCAGGGGGAACGAGCCGATCAAAATAAGGATCGGCAATTTCTGGAATGCCCCCGACTTCACTGGCGACGAAATTCGCACCACTGGCCATGGCTTCCATGAGGACGTTGGGTACACCTTCGGAGATGCTCGGCAAGACAATCACACTGGCTGCGCGATACCAGTCGACCAGTTCTGCCTGAGGGCAGGAGCCGGCAAAATGAATCATGTTCGTAATCTGTAGTTCTTCGGCCTGGGCTTGCAGACGTTGTTGCAAAGAGCCATGGCCCACAAAGACACAGCGAAACCTTAAACCACGATCTGCCAGCGAACGACAGGCACGCAAGAGGTACTCCCAACCTTTGACAGGTGCGAGACGACCGGGTGCGACCAGCAGGGCGACATCTTGCGGCTGTTTGAGTTTTTCTCTGGCAGCTCGTTTTGAACCTGGCTGAAAGATGGTGGTATCGACTCCCCGGCGGACAACGGCCAGCTTCTCGGGTGGCAGTCCATCTTCAATGAGGACGCGGGAAAGATTTTCACTCACGGTGATGACGAGATCGGCGGCATGGAGTGCTTCGAGAATTGCCCGGCGGCGGCTCCCTGAGCGTGCCAGCAATAACACATCGCTGCCGCCAGTCATCACAACGGAAGGAATGCCAGCGGCATGAGCCATTTTCGTGGCGACAGCACCATCAGGATGTGACCAGTAGGAGAGGACGACATCGGGCTGCTCTTCGCGCAGGATCTGCGGAAGTATGGACTGGCTCGACCACGCGAGGCAGCGATGATACTGAGAGCGGAGAATTTTGGGTGGATAGTAGAAGGGGAAGTAAGTGGCTGGTACTCCCGGTATGGCTTCGAAGGTGTCGAAATTCGCTTTGGGTTTACAGCCGGGAATGAGACTCGAATACCACTGATTCCAGGGGATCGGGGAAACGATGCGGACTTTGTGCGGATGTTGTGCGGCACCACCATTCGGCGTGGCATGGGATTCCGTCAAGCGCGACGAAGCTGCCAGACCGGCGAGCATGGTGCGGTTGAAGGTGCCTAATCCGGGATTCCACGGATTCGGAAAGTTATGTGAGAAAAACAAAACTCGCATGCCGTAATGATCCTTGCTACGGCCCGCAGCCAGGAAGATCTTGCTACAGGTGGAAACCCGTCACACAGCGGTTTGGCCAGTGGAAAAGACATGGCGACCACAATCGAAAATGACAGGCTCTCCCTTAAAAGTTAGCTTGGATTTTCATCCCCGGTCGGCAGATTCGTCCCCGGGGTGGTATCTTTTTGTAAGTTGTTTTTAAGTAATCGTTTACGATCTTTGTAATAGTCTCGCAGACGGGCTCCCTGCTGGCGAATCGAGTTGACGGCGAGTGCCAGGTGAAACATGCCGGCTGCCAGACCATGGCGGCGCACGAGCCAGGTTGTGCCACTGGAGCTTTGGTCATTCCCGAAGATGCGTTTGTATTCGGCATCTCCGCCGCCAAAGTCGAACCAGCGGGGTGTGTTCACGACCAGCATGTCGTTGAGCACATCGATCAGCATGAGCAGGCCGGGTGAGTAGTCGGCAAAGTCTTCATGGAAGCCAACTTCTTCGTAGTGGAATGTCTCTGCGCACTGATTGCCGACGAGAAATGCGACGGGCCGGCCATCGATCGACCACAAATACGAGCGGAACAAACCTGCTTCGGCAAGGGCACCATAGATCGCCTGATCGCGGGGATCATTTTTGATCCGCAGGCCGAGTTCGTGGGTCTGCCAGGTATGCTTCGAGATTTCGCTGGCGGCTTCGAGAAAGCGGGGAACATCCTGCGGATGAGTGATGCATTCTAGCTGTCGGGAAGGGCATTTCTTCTGTTTGCGTTTGAAGCCATTGCGGGTTTTGCTGGAGAATTTGCTCCAGTAGCCAGCCGAGCCGCCGCGCAGATCGATTCTCCACCGGGCGCGGTAGCCATAAGGAACGTGCACTTCGAAACCAGTACCAGAGAGGGATTGAACTGCTCCGTAGAGAGGATCGTCCACGTCGAGGTCTTCGATCTGCAAGAAGTCACCTCGTGACAGATCGACATGCTGTCTGATGGCTGAAAAGATGGCTCGCGTGCTGCTGGATGCCGGTTCGAAGAATTCTTTACTGGTCGATGTGCGGAGGATCTGTCCCCCCACCAGATGCCAGCCGTGGAGTTGAACGGGCAAAGGGAGATGTGTGAGGCGACGAGCGGCCATCTGGCGGGGGAGCAGGACTGCCAGGCTTTCCCACTGGCCAGGGTGTTCTGAGCCATGGTGTTCTTGAAAAATGACTTGGGGTTGCCACATCGAGCCATCGGGCCGGTAGCTCCAGAACTTCCACTCGGTGGCGACATGTTCGGGATGCAGAATGGCGTAACCATTTTCGGCTCTACGCAACAGATCGATCCAGCGGGCCTGAAGCTGGGCATCGGCCAGCATCTGCTCAAGTGGCAGTTGGCGGACGACAAGAGTTCCAACCCCAGGTTGCAGGTGATGATGGGTGGCCGATGTGATGTTGTGCGGCGCACCGACTGCCGGGCCTGTTGCTGTGGAGCTGTTTGATACGTTTCCCACAAAATAACGGCGCGTTGTTAATTGTGAAAACATGCTCGCCCAGAGCTGCAAGCATGGCACACAGCCAGTTGAAAGGCTGTTTGATGGCAGGGTTTCAATCAATGCTGGCATACCATCGCTCCTTGGGCT
The DNA here is from genome assembly GCF_001707835.1 of Planctopirus hydrillae. GTDB lineage: Bacteria > Planctomycetota > Planctomycetia > Planctomycetales > Planctomycetaceae > Planctopirus > Planctopirus hydrillae. The sequence goes on along the minus strand of NZ_LYDR01000103.1, from coordinate 44,761 downwards.
GCGGGTTGATTGTCATGGCCTGCTACAGGGGCTGAATGTTCCGGAAGTCTGCCGGAGGCTTGCGAGGTCTGCAGATTATTGACCACCACTTTCAATTTGCCGGCTCGAGTTAATGGAATGTCATCGACCTGTTCGAGTTTGAGAGTGACGACCGGGCCGATGCCTTCACGCAGATCGTTTTCGAGATGATGCCGATCGGCCAGAGTGAGCCCACCATTTGTGACCATGCGGACGATGATCTCGTGTGGTTCATTCTGGATGACCTGAAACCGGCGGATCGAGCGATAATCTTTGATGAGATGAGGGAAGAATTCGCCGGGAATTTTGCGACCATCGGGGGTTGTCAGGACATCGAGCTGCCTTCCGGTGACTTTGCGCAGGAGTGGCAACCCGCGACCACAGGGACAGTTCTCGAAGCCGGCAATCGCCCGGTCTCCGTTGACATAGCGGATGAAGGGCATGGCATCGTTAAAGAGATCGGTGATGACGACGTTGCCTTCTTCGCCAGCGGATGTGGGCTGGCCCTCATCATCGAGAATTTCCACGAAGAGGTTTTCCATGCTGAGATGTAGACCTGAATGCTGCTCACATTCCGCACCAATCAGCATGAATTCCCGGGAACCATACGTTTCGAAAACAGGTGCCTTAAAGACTCGTTCGAGGACAATCCGCTGGAAGTCATGCAGTTTTTCAGCACCCACGACAATCGACTTTGGCTGCCACACCTGGAGACCTTCGCTTTCAATGAAGCGGGCAAACTCATAGGCGGCATTGGTGTAGGCCACAATCACTTGAGGTCGCCACGCATTCATGCGGCGAAGCTGCCTGTGCATCATCTCGGGAGTGAACTCGAAACAGCTCAGCACCAGATGATGGTCAAAGGCGTGATGCAGCGACATTTTCCAGCGTTTCCAGGCGGCCAGACGAGATGGCGGAGTACCCCAGATGTAGAGCTGTCTGGTGCCTGGGCCGGCATGGGCCCAGCCGTAACCACGATGAGTCATGGCGACACGGCGGTCATTGCTTTCGGCACTGATCTCAAAGTGCAGTGGTTCGCCACTGGAACCGCCCGTACTTTTGCTGATCCTTTTCATGGGGAGAGATGTGCTGAGCTGTAGACGATTTTTCGCAATGGTTTCCCGATGGAGCAGTGGAATTCTGCGAAAATCATCGAATGAGGAAATACCAGCGGGATCAATCGCATGCTCAAGAAACAGGTTTTTGTAGTAGAGCGAGTGCGCGGCGGCATGCGCGACGAGCCGGCGCAGGTCGACGAGTTGTTGCAGTTCGAGCTCGGAGCGGGAATGCCACTGGGTGGCTTCGGCCCGTTGCCAGTGCTTCATGGTCTGGCGGCCTTTGATAGTGCCGTCGAACATGGGGAGCAGGATGTTTCGATATAAGGTCTCGTACATGCCAGGCCTTGTCAGAAAATCGCGGATGTTTTCGGGATGACTGTGCTGCGAGTGCCAAGGGGTGTTCAGCGGCGCCTGGATTTCTCGGCCAATAAGGTTTCATACAGGCGTGTGTAGTCATCGATCATGCGGTCGATATGAAAGAACTCCTGAACTCGCTCACGTCCTGCAGCCCCCATGGCCAGCCAGTCATTTCGATGCTGGCAGATTTCGAGCATGGCGCTGGCCAGTTGTTCGGGATCAGCGGCAGGTGCCAGTTGCCCGGTGACACCCGGCAGAATGATCTCGGGATTGCCACCGACGGCTGTGGCGACGACTGGTAAACCGACAGCCATCGCTTCCAGCAAGGTGAGCGAAATCCCTTCACTTAAAGAGGAACTGACGAAGAAACCGGCCTGAGCCAGCAGTTCCGGGATATCGTGTCGCTCGCCGAGAAAACTGACGTGATTGGCGAGATCGAGTTGTGCAGCGAGTTGTTCGAGATGGGGACGTTCGGCACCATCTCCCACGATGATCAGTTGAAAGGTGGGATGCACCCGCCGAACACGATCGACCGCTTTCAGGAGTGTGCCGATATCTTTTTCTGCAGAGAGGCGGCAGACCGTGATGGCGGAGAGGTCCTGGGACGAACCTCGCCAGGCAAACTGGGCGGGATCGATGCCGTTCCAGATGCGTGCAACGACACTGGCGGGGAGTCGATCTTCATTCATACAAAGGCGGGCGGCATCATCGGAGACAGCGATAATGCGATCGACAAGCCGGCTGGTAAAGCGGTACTGCAGATTGGCACGCCAGTTATGGCCGAGGCGTTGCCCATGGCGCGTATTGACAACAACAGGGACACCACTCCAGCGGGCCGCGAGTGTGGCATACAAATGGGGATAGGTATTGTGCGTGTGAATCACATCGAATTGATGAGCTTTAAAGAACGCCGACATCTCCTGAAACTGCGCCAGTCGGCCGCGGGTTTTCAACTGATGGACTTCACAGCCTGTTTCGCGGATGTATTCGGCAAAAGGGCCGATGTCGCGCATGGCGAGGAAGGTGAGCTCGGCCCGGTCGTGATCGTGCCTGCGGGCAAAATCGACGAGGAGTCGTTCGAGCCCGCCTGTTTTCAGTGTCAGACTGACATGACAGACCTTGAGTGGCCGGGAGGGAGTTTCCTCGATATGCGGATCGTCTGCATCACTGACGACAGATGGATTCGGGCTGATCGTAGAAGTACGAGGAGCATGGCCCGCCAGCGCTGCTAATGACCGCTGACCAGCAGGTCGCAGGGTGGGCAGGATGGTGGTGGTGGATGTGGATGAGTTCATAGGATCCAGCCGCTGGTCAGTGGTGATGATGGTCATGACGAAGCCCCTTCGGCTGCTGTGCCAGGTTGGGAAAGATCTGGCTCACTCGCTGATGGATGAGTTGAACTGGTGGAACGTGACGAGCCAGAGATCAGTCGATGTGAGAACCTTTTGAAGTATCGCAAGCGATCGATGACTGTTCTTTTCCAGGTGGGACGAATCCAGCGCGCCCAGAGAAGTTCGTTGGTATCGAGAGTCAATCGGCGTTTGTGGTAGGTTTCGCCGGCCATGAAGTCGAAGGCTGTGAGGCCGTGTTGATGGCAAGCCAGCAAAGTGAGCCAGTCGGTTAACAGGCCGGGGCTGCGCTGGGATTCGTGGGGGGCATGGCCGCTCTGGTAGAGCAGCCCGCGCTGGCGATCGATTAATAAGTGACTGCAACCGATGACTTCATCGCCTCGGCGAACACGCACCAGCACTGCCTGGCGATGAGCGACGAGTTCTTTGAGCAGGTGTTTGTGAAAGGAGAGAAAAGGAGCACTGGCATAAGCCCCAGGTTGACCTTCGGCATTCCACCGGGCCTGATGCAAACGAATGAGATCGTCGAAGATTTCTTCGGCGAGTTCGACGTGATCACCCCATTCGACGACGGCTCCTTCGTAGCTCCGCAGATTACGGCGAATGGCGCGACGTGCCTGTGAGGTGAGCTGTTCGAGAATACTGTCTGGCGTAGCGTTCGGAGGGAAGTTCGTGCAATAGCACGGACGTTGACGCAAGGTGAACTGCGGATAGTTTTCGAGCAGCGTCTGGATGTCGCGGGGCTCGAATCCATCGAGGCGAATTTCATCCCATGTCGTACGATTCGCGAGGACCTGCATGACATTCTCAAGAAACAATTCCTGATAGGCAGGTTCGGCACAGATCGTGTTGTACTCGACGACAGCACTGTCGGAATCGAGTTCACCGGCTGTCCCCATGTGAACGGTGCGCAGGCGAATGGGGCCTTCGAATTGCTGTTCGCTGGTAATGACCAGTAGAGCGGCCACGGGAATGTGGTTGACTTCGGCAATGACAATCTCTGGAGAGACCGGATCTCCGTAATGCTTGAGCCAGGTTTGTGTCCAGCGGGTGGTGGATGTCAGTGCCTGCCAATGGAGTCGATTTTCGAGGGCTCGCCATTGGGCAAAAGCCTGATCGAAAGTGGGGCGTCTGTGCCAGGTGATCTTCATGCGCGGCCTGGCATGGGCCAATGCCTGCTGTTCAGCACTCGTTGTCGAGCTGAAGTTTTTGGGATCGTTGATGGAGATGCCAGTGAGCATCGAGCAGGTTTCCGAAGAGCGAGATGGAAGTTTCAGGCAAACATCACAGTGAACAGATACAGACCAACGAATAAAGCCCCACTGGCGAATGTCAGCCGGAGGGCTTGAGGTGTATTCCAGGTTGCAAGTGGAGCGGGTCTGGCAGATGACCTGGCCGCCATGTGGAGGTAAGCCGCAGCCAGACCAAGTACCATGTAAGTCGGGACGACATAGCAGCGCGAGAGGGAGAGCATCGACGTGCACCAGCCTGCGAGTAAAGCTCCCAGATAGGGCCGAAAGCGGAGCGCTTCGCGATCAAAGTTCGGGTAGCTGCGAAAGCCCATCTGGTAGAGCTGGACAAACGCAAAGAAGAACGCGCCAAAGAAGAGCGTGCCGCCGAAGATCCCCAGCTCGACGTAGGCATGAATGAACGAATTGTGGGCCACGAGGCCGGCGACATCGGGATAGCCGCCATATCCGATACCGAAGAGGATGTCGCTGGATTTCAGCGCATCGAATCCATCGCGCCAGAGCTGCACGCGTTCGCCACCCGTGCTGTCATTCAGATCGAGATTGGCTTGTCTGCCACCCATGACGGCGAGTGCACAGAGACCCAGGACGCCACAGAGAATGGCCATTTTGAAGCCACCCCAGAAGACGGCAAGTGTCATCATGGCAGCGCCGGCAGCCAACAACCCGCCGCGAGATCTGGTATCGAACAGTCCAATCCAGAGCGTGATGATGGGAATGACCCAGGCGAAGCGAAGGATGCCCTGAGCCTTGTCCATGAGGAAATAGGTGGAGAGGACACCTGCTGCGACAATGAGCATGGCGAGGTCGTTGGGATCCTGAAAGATCCCCAGGCCTCGCATGCGCAGGATATGGGAGACTTCACCTTCATCGTCGACACTGTCGAAGTCGGCGAGATGTTCGACACATTGAAAGTCGATGAGTCCATGAAAATCGACGACACACATGGTGATGGCAATCACCGAGCAGGTCGTGACCGTCAGAAGAAAGGCACGCAGTCTGGGTGGACTGTTGAGATTCACGACCAGGAGTGCAAAGTAAACGAGGACTTTCCCAAAGCTGGTGGCGGCTTCGACGAGACCACCGATATACGCGTGAGATGCATGGGAGAGTCCAATGGCGAGAAGCAAAGCCAGGACGCAAAGAATGACTGGCTGGAATTTCAAGGTTTTCCAACTGCAGCGGGCCTGGAGTGCTGGAATCGAAAAGAGGAGACAGCCACCAATCAGTGCTTCGTAAATGGGCAGGCCATCGAGTGCCTGGAAGAGTTCGGCGGGGCGTAGAAACAGTGTCGCCGTCACTGCGAGAAGCAGCAAAAACGCAGGTTCCTGAACTCGTGTGCCCACCTTTGCCACGTTAGGAGATGTCCTGAATGATCAAGTTCACGATGCTCTTCCAGCCAGCGCAGAACTCAGACCTGTGCGATGAGGGGTGAGTGAAGAAGAAAAACTGCAGGCGCTGACTTTGGGAAACATAGGTCACGATTGCGGGGGGATCGTGCAGCGCAGACTTACGGCCACGAAGTTTCTGCTGGATATGGCGGATTTGACGAAGATGCGGGTTGGTTGGCCCGGAAAGCGAGATCGAATCTTGCTGATATGTGATGAGTCGTCAGTTGTTCTGGAGTTCCCGCGACGATCAAATGAACGCAAGCGGTTTATTTTTTGCCAATCGAAAGTTGAAATTGCCCATGAACGTCAAAGCATCGTCTGCACCGGCTGCCAACTGGATGGGTCACTGGCTGATCGTCCCAATCAGTGAAAACCCACTGCTCAATAGCCATCTGGAAGCGTTGGATCAGGAATCGGGCGGGCTGCTGACGAGATTGCGCGAATCGGGTGATCTCCCCACCAAAGCGGGCAGCCTGCTGCATGTTAAAGGGGTCACGGGATTGGGAGCCTCCCGGTTGCTGCTGGTGGGGTTGGGTGCGCCTGATGTTTTGTCGACACAAAGTCTCGATCGTGCGCTGACGGCAGCATTCCGCAGCCTGACCGACAAACCGAATCTCGATGTGGGTGTCGTGGTGCCACCTGCCGCCATGCTGGGAAGCAAGACTCCACTTGAGTTTGTTTCGGCAGCAGTGACGGCGGCGAATGTGGGTTCGGTGGGGCAGGATCTGTATCGAACCGAGCGTGCGCGCCATCCTCTGGCCTCGCTGCATATCATTTCGACTGAAAACATTGCCAGTGCCATAGAACGCGGAGCAATTCTGGGCGAAGCGATCAACCTGACTCGAGAACTGGTCAATCGACCTGCTCAGGAAGTGAATCCGGTCACAGTGGCTGATCGATGCTCGGCATTGGCCGTCGAGTATGGTCTGACGTGTGAAATTTTTGATGTGCCCCGGCTGGAAGCCGAACGCATGCATTCGATGCTGGCGGTGGCAAAAGGAAGTGCGGTTCCTGCACGGATGGTCAAACTCGATTATCGCGGTGCGAAAGGGAATTCGAGCCATGTGGCGCTGGTTGGTAAAGGTGTGACTTTTGATTCCGGCGGACTTTCGCTGAAACCTACGGACGGCATGCTGACCATGAAGTGCGATATGGCCGGTGCAGCGACTGTGCTGGGTGCGATTGTGGCCATTGCCCGGCTCAAGCTTCCCGTGAACGTGACTGCTTATCTGGGGCTGGTGGAAAACATGGTGAGCGGTACCAGCTACAAGCTGGGAGACATTCTGACCGCTCGCAATGGAGTGACGATTGAGGTGCTGAACACTGATGCCGAAGGGCGGTTAGTGCTGGCGGATGTTCTGTGCTATGCCGTCGATCAGGGGGCCGAAAAGATTGTCGATCTGGCGACACTCACCGGAGCCTGTGTGGTGGCATTGGGTGAGGAAGTGGCTGGGGTGTTCAGCAATCATGACGAATGGAGTGGGCAGGTCATCAGTGCAGCGAAAGCTGTGGGCGAAGACATGTGGCCTCTGCCGATCTGGGATCTGTATGACGATCTGATCAAAGGGGATGTGGGGGATATCAAGAATACGGGTGGTCGCTGGGGTGGAGCGATTACTGCGGCCAAGTTTCTGCAGCGGTTTGTGGGCGGGAAGCCCTGGGTGCACCTGGATATTGCCGGGCCGGCCTTTCAGTCGAGTGCGAAAGCGTGGCGAGAGGCGGGTGCGACAGGTTATGGCGTAAGAACATTGGTTCAGTTGGCTGAATCCAGTGTGATTGATCGATAGCCTTATTCATTAGGCGTAACAATTTTTTAATGTTTGTGAAGTTTTTGCCTCACGGGTGCTGCTTGTGAGGTAGGAATTAAGTGGAGTAAACCACATTCCTGCCCCAGAGGTGCCTGAAATGGATCGTCGGCGAGAAACAGAACGGCGTGCCCGATATCGAACTGCAACTTGCGGTTCGCTATTGTCCGCAGGGCGGCGATTGGGTGATCGTCGACGATCATTCCGAAAACTGATTCATGCCGCTTTGCGGATTTTGAAGCTCAGTGGTGCAGTCCCATTGCCGGTCCCCGGCAAGATTGTCGATTGCTCGTATGAAGGTGTGCGGCTGGAACTTCCCTTTGTGGATGAGCAGCTTCCGGTGCGAGTGAGCGAACAACTGCTGATCGAACTGCGCGATGAAGATCTTCCGCCAGTGAGTGTCTTTGTCGAAGTGATCTGGGTGCAGCCACTGGGTGGAAAACTTCTGGCGGGCTGCCAGTTTCAATCAGTGCTGGTGCTCAAGCAACTGGCAGTGCTGCAGAGACTTTGCGAACAGAAGCCTCCGTCACAAGTGAGCAGAATTCACGGTCTGGCGGATCTGTTCCACCATAGTGTCTAGCTGCCGATTCCCACGGGTCTCGTGCCTTGTTGATCTTCCTGCAGAACTTAGCGGCTTCGCGAGAGGATGATTTTGACGTTCTATCGTCTCGCACGAAGGTCGCGAAGGGAGAAAAGCTGCTGCACTTCGCTGGGGCTACATCGCACCCTGCGGTCGAAAGAATGAAACGACCCTCACCCGGCCCTCTTTCTCGAAAATACGGGCGAGGGTTCCAGAGGGGCCTATGAATTGCGCGGCTTCTTGTCGTCGTACAGAGTACGATCACCTCTGTGTCGCGAGTCAGGCACGAGTTGGCCAGGCCACCCTCGAATGGCGACAACACCAGGATGATTGTAAAAGATATCGCAGAGCTGCAAGTATGGCACCTAGAGCCAGAATCACTCTCTCTGGACATGCGATAGCAGCTTGCAACCGAAGGATCGTCGGCTCATGGGCATTAAGCCACTTCTGACTGGATTGCCGACACGATCTTCGCGATCTGTGGGTGTGACACTCGCGATCTTACTGCCTTGGTTTCTGCTGGTCGCGCTGTTGATCTATTGGGGAAGTGACCGGGTTCCCGCCGATCTCCATCAGCCAGTCGCAATCTTTCCGCCACCTGCCCATCGAGAAGTTTCTCCGCCAGCGGTCGATCGGTCACCGGGGGACGCCAACGGCCAGCCAGTTCGTTTTGAAGTCGCTACGTTCAATCTGCATCGAGGCAAAGGGGGTGATCAACCGGCGAAAATCGATGGCTTTCGCCAGTTGCTCAATGGCTGTGACATCATTGCGTTGCAGGAAGATGTGCTGGTTAATGGAAAAACGTTCTCGCGACAGTTGGGGGCATCCATGGGTCTGTGGGCCATGGAATTTCCCACTGAGCTTCAATGGGGCCAGGCGAATGGCGGGAATGGTCTATTACTCAGCCACCCTCCTGGCCAGATCGCAACGATTCCACTCCCTAATGCGAAAGGTAAAGCCTTCCGACAGATCGCACTGATTCCCGTCTCAATGGGTGAAGTTCGCCTGACAGTTCTCGCCACGCATCTCGACAGCACGACGGATCGACCCGCACAATGGCCCATTCTCATCGAGCTGTGGAAGTCACTGGCACCCCCTTGCATCCTGCTGGGAGATTTGAACACCCGTCCTGAAGATCCCTTGATGAAACCACTATTGGCTGTGGAAGGAACAGAAGATCCGCTGGAGATTGTCGCCAGACGAAATGGCAGCACTCAGGCCGCCCATATTGACTGGATTTTGACCCGCGGCCTGAAAACGATCTCAGCCGAAGTCATTCCGACTGAACTTTCCGATCACCCCGTGGTTCGAGCCCGGCTCGAATGGCCTGAAGAGCCGAAGCGATAAGTGGCTTTTGATGAAACCATAACAATGCGTCGGTTGAAGAAGGCATGCTTGCCCAGAGCTGCCGTCTATTCCACACAACTTTGCATGCATATTGATCTGAAGTGTGGCTGAGGACTGGGTGGGTCAAACGTCCTCGTTTGCCCCCAGGTTATGGGGAGATTGATCGTTCATGGCGAACATGTGGAACGTCAGTAAAGCATGTTTTGGATGCATTCGATCTGGTGAATTCGATTGACCAGGGAGCGGATGAAGACATCCGACCCCTGCCACCCCGGTAAAGACCACGCCCTTTCGCAAAGCCTCCAGGGCGTGCCACCCAAGACAAAGTCAGGTGTCGTGGCCGGGCATGCGCATGGCGCGGCTTCTTGTTGTCGTGCAACTGCACGACAACCCGGCCACAAGTTGGCCGGGCCACCCGTCAATGTAGCGAAGTCTTGGTTAAAGAAGGCATGCTTGCCCGGAGCTGCAAGCATGGCACTTAACACAGTGCGTGAGCCATAGGTTGGCCGATTTCTGAGGCGAAGACTCCTTAGAATCGCTACATCCGGCGGGCAGGTTGCATTCGGCAAGAGTGGAATTCCGCAGATTTTGCCGATGTGTGCCGACCACCTTCCCGATACATAGCGATGAAAAAACAATCTGTATCACTCAGGAAGGTTCCATTTTCCTGTGGATGCCGCTTGACCTGCTACCTTCCCCGCTCAAGCCTGAATGACGTTCGTTATCAGCAGGCTTCAGTGAACCATCACCTGATGTTGACCGTTTTGAATGGAATTGATGCCCTGAATTGTGCAGGCCCCGCAACCTGTCCAATAACCTGGGCATCAAGTCCACTGACTGCCATCGTCATCCTTTCCCCCTCAGGATGGCGATGGCGGTCTTTTTTTGCGAGCCGTGCAAAGTTACTCTGATTGTTGCTATGGCAATCGTCGGGCCTGAAACGCATCACCACCTGGGATGTTGTTCAACGGCGGATTGCCAGGCCTTCGATCGGAAGGAGAAGTGCACCAATTGCCAACGCATGATCAATCCCTCAGCGCGATGAATCGCAGTGTCCCACTGGACGGCTCGACAAGAGGGCATGACCGCGGTGCCACTTCGCAAAAAGCACGCCTGGCCTGCTCGAGCCTCGTGTGGCTGGCCATGATCTGTGGTTTTCAATGGTTGGCCCTGCAGCCATCACTGGCACAGCCACCTGCTAATACAGCAGACCTGAGTGATTTTAATAACGGCGTGGGATTGTACCGTCAGAGTCGTTGGGGAGATGCTGTCGAATCCTTTCGTCAATTCATCAAAGCCAACCCTCAAAGTCCGCGAGTTCCAGAATCACAGATCTACATAGGCCTGGCTCTGATTAACCAGCAGAACTATGTCGAGGCCCGGTCCGTCCTGCGAGAGTTTCTCAAAAACTTCCCCGAAAACAGCAATGTTGCTCAGGCACGTTACCGGGTGGCGGAATGCAGTTTTCTGCTCAATGATTTCCCGGCTGCGAAGCAGGAACTGCAAAGCTATCTCGAAAAGTATCCCCAGGATGCGTTAGCACCACGGGCGCTGGCTTATCTGGGAGATGTACAGCTCCAGCTCAAAGACCCGCAAGCTGCGATCACTACCTTCGAGGAAGCCCGTAAGCGTTTCCCGGCTGGTGCCCTTGCGGATGACATCGAGTACGGACTGGCTCAGGCCTATTCAGCGGCTGGCAAAACCACAGAAGGACAAAAGCTTCTCGATGCCATCGTTGCCAGACAGAATCATCCTCATGCGGCTGACGCTTTACTGCTGCTGGGAAATCAAGCTTCGACAGCCAAGGATTATCCATTGGCCATTCGCCAGTTTGAATTGCTGGCCGAGCGATATCCTCAAAGCCCGCTGGCAGAGACAGCACTCACCAACCGCGGCTATGCGCTCTTTCAGTCCGGTCAGTTTGATGCTGCAGCCACACAGTTTGAGAAACTTGCCGCTCAGTTGGCAAAGACGTCATCGGCATGGACGCCTCAGCAGAAGCAACAGGCGGCGAACTATCTGTACTGGCAAGGGTTGAGCCAGAAGAATGGCAATCAACTGGAAGCTGCACTCGTTACCTTTGCAAAGAGCTTTGACCTGGCGAGTGGATCGTCCATTGCGGAAGGCGTGTTATATCAGCAGGCGCTTACTGCCAGACAACTGGGACAAACACAAAAGGCAGAGGCGCTGGCACTCCAGCTTGTGGAGAAGTGGCCGCAAGGTGATTCCGCCGATGATGCGTTGCTGATGGTGATTGATCTCTCGCTGGATCGTCAGGATGCCGCGAGGACTCAGAGCTTGATCGCGCAGTTTCGCAAGTCCTTCCCGGAAAGCTCACTCAAATGGCATGTGCGACTGCTGGAAGGTCGGCGGGATCTTGAGGAAGGGACCCGCACGAGCAATGTGGAAGCTCTCCAGCGGGCTCAAATAGCCTTTGGAGAAACGCTTCAAGGGGCCACTTCGATCGAACTGAAAGATCAGGCCAGATACTTTTCAGGACTGGTTCTGCAACTGCAGGGCAAACTTCCCGAAGCGCGGGAGATGATTGCCGCTCTCGTGGCACAGATCAATGCACAAAGTGTCCGCCCGGAGATTATCGAATCACTGGTGATCGAGATGTCTGCCCTTTTCAGTCTCGGCGACTTTGAAGCCAGTGCTGCGGTCGCGGGTCAATATCTGAGCATGTTTCCTCAGGCAACTCAGCGAAGGCGGGCCTATGCGCTGCAAGGCCTGGCATTTGCCAAAGCTCAACAGTGGGCCAAGGCGGAAGCGGTGATCAAGCAGTTTGAAACGGAGTTTCCTGGTGATCCTGCGGTCGCGGCCGCCTTGATGGATCAGGCCGAAGTGGCAGAAGTTGCCAAGCAATGGCCAGTCGCTCTCGCTGACTTCGAGAAACTGAAGCGACTGGCTGCGGGCACGACCAATGAACCGTTTGCGTGGCGGGGAACCGGCTGGTCGAGATTTCGTCTGGGCGATTACAAGCTGGCTGCGGAAGAGTTTGGCCAGTTATCGACAAAGTTCCCGCAGCATCCCCTTCAGGCCGAGGCGATGTATTACGAAGGGGAATCGTGGCTGCTGGCGAAAGAGACCGAGAAAGCACTCAAGATTTTTCAACAGGCTTTTGATCGCTTCACACCCAAAGAAGCCGCCGGCCCCAAAGAGGAATTGAAAGCCCCGGTACTCTTTGGATATCGCTCAGGTCTGATGATCGCCCGTACTCTCGAACAGACCGGGCGACTTGAACAGGCGGATCAGGCGTACGAAACCTTGCTCAAGAAGTTTCCCAAAGCGGAAGTGTTTGACCAGTTACTCAATGAATGGGCTCTGATCAATTATGAGGCGGGTCGATTTGAGCAGGCCGACAAGATTTTTGCGCGCTTAGTCGCTGAATGTCCGCAAAGCCCACTGGCTGACAACGCGAAGCTGAGCCTGGCGGAGAGCGACTTGATTCAAGGTGAATTTACCCGCGCGAGAAAATCTCTCGAAGAACTGCTGCAAAGTGAACAAGCCGATGTCAGTGTTAAAGAGCGGGCTCTTTATCAACTGGTCGTGCTCGCTATCGAACAGCAGCGGTGGGATGACGTAAAAAAACTGGGTGGTCAGTTTGTGGCCACCTATCCGGAAAGCCCACAGAAACTGCAGGTGGCTGTGGCTCTGGCTGAATCTCAACTGGCCACCGATCTCAGTGTGGAAACTGCCACCGCGTTACTTCCGCAGCTCGATACCCTGCGCGACACCATTCGCACTGCGAGAAAACAGGGTGAAATCGAAGACTGGCATGGCAGGCCGTGGGTACTCTGGGCGGAAGCCCGGTTACGCCATCGCAACTATGAAGGACTGACAGCCGCTGCGGAGGAACTGGATAGCTGGCAACCACCGGGACCTGCCCGCTGGCAGATTCGCGAAGTTCTGGGCCGAGCCTACAAACAGCAGGCCAAGTTTGATGAGGCCCGTGCGGCTTTTCAAATCGTGACCAGGGACCCGCAAAGCCAGCAGACGGAACTCGCAGCCAAAGCCCAGTTTCTGCTGGCAGAGACCTACTTTCTCCAGGAAAACTGGAAGCAGGCATTCCTGGAATATCAGAAGGTCTATTCCAATTACGCCTTCCCCGAATGGCAGGCGGCCGGCTTACTTCAGGCGGCCAAATGCGACGAACAGCGCAGCCAGTGGAAGGAAGCCATTGCAACTTACGAGCGGCTGCTCCGCGAGTTTCCCAATGTCAGTTACGCAGCGGAAGCCAAAGAGCGACTGGAAGCGGCTCGCAAACGCAATTGAGCCGATGTTTTTCAGTCGTCGGTCAGCAGGAGGCAGATAGCTGGGCATCCCCCAGTAACTTTCATTACACCGGATGCAGGGGGGCGGATGTTCTTCATCCGCCTCGTGGCCAACAGTGGTCACTCGCACAATGGCAACTGTCGCGTTCTTCTCGATGATGAGGACGAAGTACCAGCATCAAATAACCTGGGGGCAAACGAAGACGTTTGACCCCAGCCACCCGCCGATGTTTTTCAGCCGTCGGTCAGCCTGCCTGCGGGATGAATCATCGAGTCCTCCCACAGCAGATTTCATAACGAGGCAGATCGGCCTATTCGACCTTGTAGCCCTTGGCCAGTTCTTCGAAGACGTCGATGTTCTGATCTGTCAGGCCCATGTCGCGAACGATCTCTGTCGAGGCAGCCTTGCCACTGACCAGTTCCCGTGCCGCCACAGCAATTCGACCTGTCGATTCGTAACTATAAGTCACTTCGACAGGTGAACCGGCAGGAAGATTTGCCGGCAGACCTGTGATTCGGAAATCACCAATCTGCGTACAGGCTGCGGGATCTTTCGCATCACCTTCGAGAATGTAGACGTGAATCGTCTTCTGGTTATCCGCATTCGTGCGGAAACGCTGTGTCAGGCTGTAGGGGATGTTTGTGTTCTTCGGGATCATGATGTGATTGATCTTCTTGGCGCGGTCTTCCGGACTGGAGACCTTCACTCCCAGCGAATGGGAGTTCACATCCAGAGTTGTCACGTTGTTGAGCCGCTTGCGGATGGCATCGACCACTTGCGAGTTCTGGACACCAGCCCTTGCTTCCAGAATGGCAGCATGAATGGCAGCCCCCTGGGCGACCGCTTCCTCCGGCCTGAGATCTCGAGAAGGTTTACGGCCGCAAGTCTCTGCCAGCATTTTTTCGACGGCAGGCATGTAGGTCGAACCACCCACGAGCACAACATCGTCCAGTTGCCCCATGGCCACACCAGCCTGTTGCAGCACCAGTTCGGTCGTATCCTGTGTGCGCTGGAGCAGATCAGCCGTCATGCGTTCAAAATCGGTGCGTGTCAACGAGACCGACAGCGTCTTCCCGCGGAAGTAGACGGTCACCGGGACTTGTGGCTTGCTACTCAGATCCCGCTTGGCCTGTTCACACTCACGGTTGAAATCGCGAATAGCGTCAGCATCCTCCCGGGGATCTTCGCCAAACTTCCGTAAGAACTGTTCCGCCACATGGTCGACAAGTCGTCTCGTCCAGTCGAGACCACCCAGCATCACGTCACCGTCCGTCGCCAGAACCCGGAACTGTGTCGGCGTATATCGCACCACAGTCACGTCGAACGTACCACCACCCAGGTCGTACACGAGGATGGTCTTCGGCTCCTGGATCAGATCTGTCCGGCCCAATTCCCCCTTCATCCACGCATATGCAAGAGTCGCGGCTGTCGGTTCGTTGATAATATCGACCACGTTCAGACCCGCAATGCGACCAGCATCCTGTGTCGCTTTACGACGAACGTCATTGAAGTAATACGGAACCGTCACGACGGCGTTGGTGATCGGGCCGATCTCTTTTTCCGCGTCCTGTTTCATCTTTTTGAGAATCAGGGCCGAGATGAACTCAGGTGTCAGCTTCTTACCCTGATAGACCACGTAGTAGTCTTTATTGCCCATCTGCCGCTTCACAGCTTCGACAATATGATCGGCAGATTCTAACGAGGCACGCTCAATGGAGGGGCCAACAACCACTGAGCCGTCATCCGCGAGCAGCACCACCGAAGGCGTAATGTTGCGACCATCAGCATTCTGCAGCGAGGTCGGCTGGCCATCGGCACCAATCCGTGCCATCGCAGAATAAGTCGTGCCAAGGTCAACGCCAACGGTGTTTCCTGCGAGGAACTTCATGAGTCTTGCTCTATAAATGTTGCGAGGTAGATACCTGTGACATACAGAAGGTCAATCGAAATGATGCATTTCGATCGAAATGGCGTTGCAAACTCTCCATGACAGGACTGGTCTCGACAGACCATTTGAGAGAATCCTGTGGGAAACCTGCTGGCTGAAATTGACTCTGGTTATTCTGCTCCCGGAGAACCCCCAAACGCAAGTATGGCCTGTCTCGACTTGCCGTGAAATTCCTGCACGCCAGCCCGATTGATCCTTTTAACCGTCATTTTGCCCCTGTCGTTCAGCTCTCGATCGAATCACGGTCCCTTCGACATCTGATGAACTGTACACAGTCACCCCTTATTGGAAACACAGGTTCAGGTGACTTCCTGTTGGCTGCCAATTCGAACTGCCCACGGATTCCAACCCTCCTCTCTCAAAACACCTCTTGGAGATCTGCTCAAGGCATGTCAAGATTCCCCTCGCCAGGGAACCGGCTGCAGGAGAGACATCGACTATGAAATCCAATCCATTGTCACAGCATCTGAGTGAAGCCAGGGCGAGTGCTCACGCGCTCGATCAATTGGCATGCACTACTTGTGAATATCAGAGCGAATCCACCGTAAAGGAATCATTTCCTGTTGCCGGGGGAAAAGTTCTCTTTCTGGATCGTTGGCCCACTCGATTTCGAACACAGCCTTCATTGCTTCTCACACTCCTCTTCGGGATGGCGGTTGCCGGCTGCCAGAAGGCGGAAGATCCCGCTCTCAGTGCTAACTCATCAAACACACCCACTCAGGTAAACATGGCGGCGTCAGGTTCGCAGGCTTCGCAAGATGACTTCCCTGTGCTGACCATTGCACCAGTCGCAGAAGCCAACTCAGGCTCGGCAGTGTTGACGATCCCCGCCGCTGGCCCTGGCCAACTCCTGTTACCTGTGCCAGAAAATCCCACCATGGCGACGGGTATTCGCAATGGGGGGTTGCCAGAAAGTTCGCCTGCCGCCGAAGCGGCTTTTGCGGAATTGCTGCAGGCTGCACGCGGAGGTTCGACTCCCGATCAATGGCAGGTTGCTGAACAGAAACTGACACAACTGGGAACCACAGCGCTTGGAATTTATGTTCGCCACTTGAAAGACGACGATCTGATGGTTCGCGAACTCGCCTCGATGTTCCTGGCTCAACTGGGCCCGGAAGCAGAATCTTCCGCACCGGAGATTGTCAGCTCATTGCAAGATCACTCTCTGTTTGTGCGGGCCAATGTGGCTTCTGTCCTCTCCTCGATTGTTGCCTACGAATCGAAGGTTGCACCTGTGCTCCTGGGACTTCTCGAAAGCGATGAAATCAATATCCGCATGATTGCTGCCACCTCGCTGGGCAATCTCACTTCTCAAAGCGATCTGGTTGCTCAAATCGAGCCGGCACTGCTGAAGCTGGTCGATGATCCTGCGGTCGAAGTCCGGCAAGCAGCCATTCGCAGCCTGGCACAAAGTGGCTCAGGAACTCCTGCGATCCGAAAGACTTTGCAGGCGATTGCCAGACAACCCGCCGATCCTTTGCAGGAAGAAGCCGCTCAGGCCCTGCGCCGGCTGGATGGTGCACCAAAACCTGGAGACGCCACACCCGCCAGCAATAGCGACGAGTAAGGGTCTTTGCTCCTTCTCCCGTTCTGACGGGAGAAGGTTGGGATGAGGGTGAGTTCAAACGTGTTTGTCGTGCAATACACGAACGACCCCATCGCGGGATGCTTGTCATCTCCGCTAACTGATAGTCAATCGGCGTCCCTGCGGCAGCCCTTGTCATTGCTGCACGTCGAACGGAAAGACCCTCACCCGGCACTCCGTGCCACCCTCTCCCACGAAGACGCGGGCGAGGGTTACTCGCCATCGATCTCAACGCTGCGCCGCCAAGCGGCTCAGTTCTCGTTCGTGGTCGGCGTGATCGCAGGAAGTTCGTACAAACCGGCGATCAGCACTCCGCCAATGCTTCTTTGGACCAGTGGGGTTTGCGCCAGCAGTTTTTGTTGCCATGGGGCCGCAAGATCGGCTTTTCTCCAGAAGATGACCACCAGCCTGGGCCGCTCAAAGGCCTTGAACTCTGCACCTGAAACATCCGCCAGCGGGATCAGTTGCCAGTCATTCCTCTGGATGGCAGGAATCTGCGATTTCCAATCCGGGAGTTGAAACTGATGCAGGACCGGGGCCACGGCTACTTGAGCTCCGCGTGGAATTTTTCCCTCGCACTCTTTCCAGAAACTGCGCGTGAGACCATCTCCCCAGTAACTGGCCTCCATACCCAGGGCGGCACCTCCTGCAGTACTTCCTGCCACGCCACTATAGGTCGATAACCAGAAGGGGCTGGACGATAACTGCACGATCGCCAGCAAGCCAAACAACGTGCCCACAATTCCTCTCGGCAGCCACTCGCTCTGACTCATAAAACTCGTCACGAATGGCCACTTTTCCCTCTCTTTCAAGCGTTCCAGGAGCGAGGTCAACCCGAGGCCTGACAGTAACGCCACCAGTGGAAAGATCGTCAGAAACAGCCGCTCGCCATCGTAGACGGCCACACCTGGCAAGCTGAAGACAATCAGAGGCGTTACGAGAAACAATAGCAGCAAACGCCCGCGGAGAGTCGCGGTCTGCCTGTCCTGCACCGATTGTGGCATCTGGCCACGAATCACTTGCCAGGAACCATACAAGCACAGGATGAGCACGGGTAAGGAGATCGTGATCGCGGTGGTTACCCACGGGTAATGCCACGGAGTTAACCGATCCGAAAACTTCTCGTCAAAATACCAGACGGACAACGTTGCCCGTTTCGTTGCCCGGCCCAGGTATTCCAGAGTCCTGTGGGCAGGATCACTCCACAACCAGGGCCAGCAAAAGAAGACGACACCCGCAGCCAGCCCAGCCACCAGAATCAATCGTGCTGCCCGCAGTCGATAGATCGCGATTAGCCAGAGCAGCATCGGTGGTAACAGCAGGACAGCCTGAATTTTGGTCAGTAACGCCAAACCATAAATTGCTCCAGCCGCCGCGACAGGAAGCCAGGCGGGTGTTGGCCGGACGGCTTCACTTTGTTCATCCATCGGGCTGGAAACTGCTGCTGGTGCACGCAGGCACCAGCTCGCAGCCGCCAGTGCAAAGCCTGTACAGGCCAGGTTCGTCACAGTCTCCAGAGACGCCAGATGGGCATGCGCAAAGACTCGCGGCATCGTCATCAATCCCAACCCCGCCACAATGCCCGTCCATCGACCAGCCCATCTCATGCCCCACCAGGTCACGAGCATGACTGTGAGGCCAAAAGCCGTCGCAGAACCAGCTCTTCCCAGGGTGTAGTCGATCTCTGACCGCTTCTGCCCGAGGCTCTCGATCCCCACGACATATCTCAGAAAATCATGATGCAGACCCAGCCACAGTCGACCCAGAGGGGGATGATCGGCCAGATAAATCTCATCCTGAAAAATCTCCCACAGACTCAAGGGATTCAGCAGAGCCAGACCATAAGCTCCTAAAGCTCGACTCAGAAACACACCCTGCTGAACATTGAACGATTCATCTATCGTCAAGCCGGGACCTTCGGGCCAGGTGGGGTGCAGTCCTCCCGCATCGAGTTGGCACAGCACCCAGAGAGTGGCCACGATCCCCAAAATCCAGGCTGGCCAGAGATCTCGGGCCACAAGGAGCATTTTTTCACGCGTGGGGAGAACAGAGACCATGGCCCGGCCTGAGGCAGGCGTCTCTTGTGGAGGTCTCGAAATTGTCTGCGATCGATGCTTGGACATGGCGGCACACTCCTCAGAGATCAGCCCGCAGGTTATCGTATCGGGTTGTGGAATACCTCTGCAGGAGGAAGACGATCAGCCGTTGAGGCCAGGATCCGTCGAGCTTCAGCCCGATGGTGAGTCCATGGGCGAATTCATAGAAGGTTGTGGGCATGACTGGCGATCTGGCGACGTTCGAAGGACATGGAATCAAGTTCGTTTACCCGGTCAACTGGCCTGTCAGTGAAGAGGGAAACGACGAAACGGTCACCATCACCGTCAATTCGAAAGGGTGTTCGTTTTTCTCGGTCGTCGTGATGGATCCCCCTCAGGATCCCGAGGATGTCATCGAGCAGATTGTCGAGACATACCGCGAAATCTATCCTGAAATGGATGAGTATCCGCTCTTTATCCCGTCGGCAGCCCCGGGGATGCATGCAGCGCGGGAGCTGGATTTTGTCTGCCTCGATCTGGTGACGACTGTTTCTCTGCACGCATTCCGCACGGGAGAGCGTACCCTGCTGACTTTGGTGCAGGGGCCCGATAAAGAACTCGAAGAAGTCAGCCCGCTGCTGGAAGCGATTGCCAAAAGTGTCAAGGCAGACGATGGCATGACTCAGGAGCCGACGCTCGAAGATGCATAACGGGACTCATCTTTGTGGTTCAAAACAGTCAATGATCGTGTGTCCAGACGATCAGGATTTCCTAAGTTCTCCACGAAAAATTTACTTTCTACCCGTAACGTGACATCCCTATTTTACATAATTTGAAGGTGTGGATGAAAACTCTGTCGTGACCTCCGCTCCCCCATCGGTGTTAAGAACCTATCTGCAGTTCAGGACGATTTCCTCGGGAGGAAGCTTCATGTCCGCTGCCTCGATTGATGAACTTCTCGATCAGGCGAGGCAACTTGCCCGCCAGAGAGAATTTGCTGCCGCCACTCAGATCTATCAGGCGGTGATTGCTCAGGATCCGTCCAACACCGCTGCTTACGATGGTTTGGGAACAATCTACTTCGTACAGGAATGCTATCAGGAAGCGATCAATTGTTTTCTGGAAGTAGCGGCACTCAAGCCCGTCGATGGTAAGCCGCTCTTTAACGCCGGTGCGATTTATAATCGCATGGGCGACTATGCCAAAGCCGTCGAGATTATTCGCAAAGGTTTGAATCGCGATAAACGCTGTGCTGAAGGTTATTACAACCTGGGGATCGCGCATCGCAAACAGTCTCAATGGCAGATGGCGATTTCATCCTATCGAGAAGCGATTCGACTCGATCCTGGCTTTGCCGAGGCTTATCAGAACCTGGGCAACGTTTATCTCGAAATGCAGAACTATCCACTGGCGATTCAGAACTTTAAGAAGTCGCTGGAAGTCAAGCCGGGCTTTGCCAAAGCCCTTTCGGGTTTAGAAAAAGCGGAAAGTCTGTCGCAGCAGTTGAAGAACAAAATCAGCCCTTTTGGCAGACTGGTTGATCCGAAGGAAGCCGCACAAGGGAACACTTCCGACAGTTCCGGCGTGATGCGTCAGATGACCAATGCCGAGCGTCTGCACGACAGGCAATCGGTACGAGAGTTAGCCCGGCAGATCGAAGTCAATACAGCCGAGATGCTCGAATACGCACACAATGAGTTTTTTCCTGTGTTTCAAACGCTCCATCATCTGGTCGTCCAGGGGAATACCGGGGTGGCTCTGCACCGGGCGACACAACAATATCGGGATGCCGTCAATCGACTGGCCGAATACCGCCGTTTACAACGCCGGAAGCTGCTGGAACTTCAAGCCTATGAAGAACTCATCCAGATGCGGAGTGTGAGTGTCGGTTAGCCGGTGGCTGATCTTGCGGATCTTCACCGGTAGCCTGTGAACGACAATCGTTCTGCTGCCATCTTTTCTGGCCCGCTGCTGCAGCAAATCTGCTGTGGCCTTCTTCTGCCACAAATCTGCCACTGCACTTCTCTGGCAAATGTTGACAAATCCTAGAGCCAACTCACATGCTTGAGCAGGATTTTCAGCGATCAAGCCTCGTTCAGAGATTCTCCGCATCCATTGAACACACAGGAAAGACCAGCATGGCTAAGAAGAAAGCTGTCAAAAAGGCTGCTCCCGCACCTGCGAAAACCACGACCGCCAAAACCGCCCAAAAGCTCAAAGCTGTGGCCTCACCCACAAAACCTGCTGCAGTGGATCGGATTGTCATGCGCACTGGCGAAGCACTGGTCGAGGCTGAGCCGGCCTGGTCTGCTGCTGAACCCGAAGTCGTGATTGGGGAACTCGACGGGCCCGTCGGCTATGCCATGGCCAATCTGCTGGGTGACCAGATCAAGGGCCATTCGCGCGTTTTCGCCATTCTCAACTGCGACGTTCAAGTCCGTCCTGCCACACTGATGGTCAGTAAAGTCACAGTGAAGAGTGAAGCCTACACAAATATTCTGATGGGGACAGTTCAGGCAGCCATTGCCAATGGTGTGCTGGATGCTGTCCGCAAGGGAGATATTCCGAAAGAAAAGGCTAACGATCTGGGGATCATCATCTCTGTCTGGCTCGACCCATCGGTCACTTCTGTTGAAATCGATCACAACATTCTGTTCGACACGCACCGTCAGGCAACAGCCAAAGCGATCGCCAAGGCGATGAAGCACGAACCCTCCATCGACTGGTTGCTCGAACATCAGCACGAGATCCAGCATTGCTTCAAGCCGGCGTAAATCGTCGCCAGTGGGATCACTTGGGCATCGACGTCGCTGAGCGTGCCATGCGCATACCTCCGGCAACCCTCGACCGCGTTCTCGTGGGAGAGGGTGGCACGGAGTGCCGGGTGAGGGTCTTTCCAATGGATATGGATTAATTGCCAAGACTTCCGCAGGGGCGTCGATTGACAGCAACTGGCGGGAGATGAAGAGCGTTCTGCGATCAAATCGGTTGTGGATTGCTCGCCAAAATGCGTTCGAGCTCACCCTCATCCCGGCCTTCTCCCGTCGGAACGTGAGAAGGAGAAAACCCCTCGCCCGCGTGGGAGAGGGGCTTGATGTCTGCATCGGCTTTGAG
This sequence comes from Planctopirus hydrillae, assembly GCF_001707835.1. Taxonomy (GTDB): domain Bacteria; phylum Planctomycetota; class Planctomycetia; order Planctomycetales; family Planctomycetaceae; genus Planctopirus; species Planctopirus hydrillae. Next base: position 22,648 of record NZ_LYDR01000103.1, on the reverse strand, counting down.
TTGTTTGGTACTGGCAGCGACAATACCACCAAATGATCTGGGGGCAAACGAGGACGTTTGACCCCAGCCACTTGATGCGAATCATGTCAACGAAAGTCTTATCGACTCTCTGGCAGCGGAAGACTCAGACGTGGATGAACGTTGGGCCTCCATCCGCTTCCCCAAACCCCGTAAGGGGCCCGATCGGGGGATTACTTGACTTTGAGAGTTTCGACGAGGAAGTGGAGTTTGGCGTTGGGGGGGATGACGCCACCGGCACCGCGAGCGCCGTAGCCGAGTTCGGAGGGGATTTCGAGCTCGATCATGCCCCCTTCACCGACAAGCTGCATCCCTTCGGTCCAGCCGGGGATGACCTGGTTGAGTCCGAAGGAGATGGATTCTTTGCGGTCGTAGCTGCTGTCGAAGACTTTGCCATTGTCGAGCCAGCCGTGATAGTGAACTTCGACAGCGTTGGTGGCTTTGGGCTTGGCCCCTTTGCCTTCGCGGAGAACGCGGTACTTGAGACCTGATTTGGTGGTAGTGAAGGTCTTGGGGGCATTGGCATCGACGGCCCCGGCACCGGCTGGCAGCTTGGGAAGTGGAACTTCGGTCTCAGCACTCATAGCGACTCCTGTAATACTCATTGTCAAAACGACAGCCATGGCCCGGAAGGCAATTTCCTGAAAGGCAAATCTCAGCAGAGAACTTTTCATCTGGGTCCAACTCCCTGAAATGTGATCGCCACGATCACTGGACTGACGGCAGACGCACCTGGTCTGACGATGAATAGCAGCGGACAGTGGCTGCAACATCCTCATACCGTAGCGAAACCCGTCTTTCGAGGAAAACCAGCCACTCAAGAAACCATGTTCGCGTCAGTAAAAGGACCCGGAACCTTGATGATCCCGGGTCGATTCGAATGTCGAGTTCCTGATCCCTTCAAGAGGTCAAAGGAATCAGTTGATGGTGGCTGTCAAAGAATTGTGTTCGGGTTGATAGTTGAGTTTGCGACGGCGGAGCGATGGCTTGGCTCCGGTTTCCGGACGTACTCCCCGGATGACTTCCTGAACATCGACCTGGCTGGGTTGGAAGTATTCGCAAAGAACTTCGGCAGCAGCGACAGGCCGCGTGGTCTGGCCGCAGGTAAAGACGTCGGCAGCCAGATAGCCATGCTCAGGCCAGCTATGAACCGAAAGGTGGGATTCCGTCAGAACAGCAACTCCCGTCACTCCCTGGGGGTCGAACTTGTGAACGTCAATATACAAGAGCGTGGCTCGAGCAGCTTTGACGGCGTCCAACATGGCTTGCTTCATCAGATCGGCGTCGTCGATCCCGCTATTGCAGCCCCACAATTCGATAATCACGTGCTGACCCAAGTGTTCCATCAAAACCCTCCTTTTGGCATCCGTTGGCCGATGCCCACCCTGTGGCGTCGCTAGGACATAAAACCTCAAACTGACTCGGACACGGACAACCCACCCGTCAGAAACTTGCGGCTCCAGCCGTCTTGATGGCTCCCATCTCGATGACCAGTGCCAGAGCGAGGTTTCTGCGGGAACATGCAGATTCTCAGAGATTTGGCGGGCGTAAAGCCCTGCCTACGTGCGGGGGGACAAAATTATGGGAGCGACCATGCGAAAGGTCAAGTCGCACAGACTTTTCCGACAGTAAAACCACGGGGATCACCCCTGCAATCGACATAATCTTTTCACCCGGCCCTGGGTGCCGCTCTTCGAGTGCCTCAAAAATTGAAACACAGCGAAGAGTGTGGAGTCGAGAATGTCTTCATTCGCCCCCTGGTCATTCGAGTTCACCAGCACCAATACATCTGTCACCAATACATCTGTGAAGTTTCTCCCCGTCAAAATCGAGAGAGCAACCAGCTCCCAATAACCTCTGGGCAAACGAGGACGTTTGACCCCAGGCAATCTCCCACGTCTTTTCGAACGGTCTGAAACTCGACGCGTAAATTATGCACTGGTAGTGATTTGGGCGAATTTGAGGCCCTCCAGAAAAATATTCAAGTTTTTCTCAAGTTTCCTTCCAAAACCGTCGATTCCATCTTGCAGTGGAAGAATTGCTCGCGTTGGCGGGAAAGTCTTCCTGAGAAAATCCATTTTGGAACGAATCATGTCCCGCTCGGGTTATCGCGCATTCAGCCTGCTGGCTCTTGCAGCTTGCAGTGTGGTGTGTGGCCTGCCTGAGTCGGCCCAGGCTCAGCTCACGCGGAACTGGTGGACACGTTCTCAAATGGCCTGCCCTTCCTGTTCGCTCGCCTCGCCTCACAAGCACTCACAAACTCCTGCCTACTTTCATTCGTCTTCCATGATTCCTACAACCGAGGTTCAAGCACCCGGCTGCGATTGCCAGTCCGTGGGTGAGTGGCCATCGGCGGGACCATTCACGCCTCAGTATCCATCCTCGCCCGGAGTTCTCCCCCCGGAGTACCACCAGCAGGGGCTGCCCGATATTCATTATCAATCGACCGATCTGATTCCTCAGCCGTCGCTTCCACAGTCGCCGCTTCCTCAGGGACCGCTTCCACCGTCACAACGTCCACAGGGACAGCCTGTTGATCCGGCTGCAATTGCTCCGTTACCTGTTGATCTCACACTGATTCCTCCCTCACCGGCAGCGAAAGTCTCTACGCGGCCTGTGGGCACATCCGCACCATCGACATCATCATTCGAGCCACCACCCCCATGGCAGCCTGCGCTGCCGCCCGAACCACGGATTGTCCGCAATCCCAAGTCGGGTCCTGTTCCCACGACACCTGTTCGCTCGTCGGCTGTTCTCGATCTCCCGGTCATGAACATCCTTCCTGAAAAAACCGGCCCAATCACAGTTCAGCCGTCAAAGGCTGATTCTCAGATCACTGAACTTCCAACAATCACTGTCCCCGCACCATGAACTGCCGTACGAGACGATTGGGAAACGATTCCCGCTCGAATCTCGAATGAAAAACCTGCGTCAACACCCCGTTGATTTTCCTGTCGAATCAAGTGCCTGTTCCTGTGAGAGAAGCGTCGTCCCCCGAGTTCGCAGGCGGGGGACGACGCTTCGGCGTTTTGATCTGTTCGAAATTGAACTTTTCATCGTTCGCTCACAAATGTGCTGTGAAGCTCAGCCTGCCGCTATCTTCTGACCAGATCTCCCTGATACGATTCCTCTGCGGTCATGTTTCCCGGGAGAATCTGTGTGGCTGCTGAAGTCAGTTTGAATGTTCGTATCGAGACGCCCGAAAATGTGCGGCTCGCCTACCAACTGGCAGGCCCTGCCCTGCGCAGTGCGGCCTACGCCATCGACTGCCTCTTCCGCGTGTTGCTCATTACGGCACTTCTGATCGGTGCCTGTCTGATGGCTGCCATCCTGCCAGGGTTCACAATTGGTGGCATCCTGCTGGCACTCTTCTTTATCGAGTGGCTGTACTACATCGTTCAGGAAGGCTTCTGGAATGGCTATTCGATGGGCAAATGGCTGGTGGGTATCCGGGTGATTCATACCTCGGGAGCACCACTCACCTTCTGGGGAGCTGTTCTGCGGAATCTTTTACGTGTGGCCGACATGCTGCCGATTGCCATGGTCTTTGAGGATGTGGCCTGGCTCGGGATACTCCCTTTTTATGGCCCCGGTCTTCTGGCCATGTCGATGACCCGGAAGTTCCAAAGGCTGGGCGATCTCGCTGCGGGAACAATGGTCGTGCAGGTTCACCCGATTGTCCTGCCGGCTCAACCGATGATTCTTGACCATATTGCCCCGATCACCCGGTACGAATCGAACGGCTTTACGCCCACTCAGGCACAATTATCGACGATTGCCGAGTTTCTCGGACGACGATCCAAACTGACGTATCAGCGTGGGCATCAGTTGGCTTCCGAACTGGCGGATACTCTGGCAGAGCGGATGGAATTCACAGGTGACCGCGAACAGGTGCGGAAGTTCCCAATGGCCTTTCTGGCCCGGGTCTGTGCCACATTCCAAACCGCACGAGATGAGAAAGCGGCCGTCATCACGCCTGCGAAAGCGAGGCTCATGTGAAGCGAGCCACTTTTCTGGCCCAGCGAAAACCCGCGTGGCAAAACTTCGAAAAATCGCTCCGACGTGTCGAGTCCGTCAACCAGCGGCGGCTCTCCTCCGAGGAAGTTCTGGCGTTTTCGCGTCAATTGCGCGAAGTCGCCCACGATCTTGAACAGGTGCGGACACGCGACTGGGGTCTTGATCTCGAAGAATATCTGAACCGGCTCCTGGCTCGCGGGCATGATTATTTCCACGCCCCTCGCGCGGGCACGTGGCATACCATCGGTCAGTTTCTGTTCATGGAGTTTCCCCGCATCTTCCGCACCTGGTGGGGTTATCAACTTCTGGCTGCTCTACTGTTCTTTGGGCCGCTGATCATCAGTTGGATTCTGATTCAGAATGAGCCTGCACTGGCAGCGCGTTTCATGTCGCAGGAAGCGCTCGATCAGTACGACATGATGTACTCGAGCGAAGATTCAGCCTCTCTCGACGAATCGGCCTTCTCGTTTGATTCGTGGAACGATTATGGCAACGAGCGGGCTTCTATGGCGGGCTTCTATGTCCAGCATAACGTCGGGATTGCCCTGCAATGTTTTGCCCGCGGGATTCTCCTGGGGATCGGGACAATTTACACGCTGCTCTTTAACGGCATTACGATTGGAGCGACGGCTGGTTATGTCCTTTCGCTCGGTCATGCCGATCGATTTCTGGGCTTTGTCGTTTCGCATGGATCATTTGAGTTAACAGCCATTGCGATTGCTGGTGGGGCCGGGCTGCTGGTGGGAGATGCAGCACTTCATCCGGGCCAGTTGTCACGCTGGTCGGCATTGCGTCTGCGAGGGAGAGATGCCGGGCAACTGGCCGTGGGAGCAGCCTTCATGCTGGTGGTGGCGGCACTCATTGAAGCCTTCTGGTCACCTGCCCCGATTCCATCGGAGTACAAGTTTCTGGTGGGTGGATTTCTGTGGTTCAGCGTCGCCATGTATCTGGGCTGGTCAGGCAGGGAGCGCGCATGAACCAGAATCCAACCCTTGATGCCGCTTCTTCGGATCGACGAGAGACAGCCGCTGTCCCTCAGGTCGATCTGCGTGGCCTCTCGCTGCTGAACTCGATCGATCTGGCCTTCCATGCTCTGCGCTGGCAATGGAAAGGTTTGCTTCTGACCTACCTGGCAATCGCCTTGCCTACGGCCTGTGCGATTGCCGGGTTGTCGATGATTGATTATCGCCTGGCGTGGTGCGCCCCGGTGCTGTGGGTGCTGGTTTCGGGCCCATTGGGTGTCGTCATTGCCACCACCATGACGGCTTTACTGATGGGAAATGCCACCACCTATCGAGAAGCCTTGGGGCAAGTCCGTTTCAAGCACATGGCCATGTCGATTCTTCGCCGGATGGCTGCACTGGCGGGTCTTTTGATGTGTGGTATTGGCAGCCTGGTGGCTGCTGTCCATTTCACTTTTCACCCTGAAAATCATGCGTTGCGGTCGCGGCGGAAAAGTGGACACGAACACCATTTGAAGAAGCTGATCAGCTCTCACCATTCTGATCTGGTGGTCAATGCCTTTGGTCTGGGGATCTGGATCTTCTGTCTGTCGGTCGTGCTCCTGATCTCTGCCGATGTCCTGGCAGAAGTCTGGTTTGGTGCCTCGTTCTGCCTGGGGCCACTGCTGAAAATGAATCAGGGACTGGCAGCGGTCGATGCTGTCCCCGAAGAGTATTGGGAGATCTCGACGTTGTTTCTCACGACTGATCCCCGACTGCTCTTTGCCGCCACACTGTGTGTCCTGGCGGCTTTTTCGCTGGGCCGTCTCGCCTGGGTGGGTGAATATATCAATCTGCGTGTCCGTGAAGACTGCTGGGATCTCGAACTGGCCATGAACCAGGCCGCTCACGACATTCGCAGGAAATCGACGCCCAGGCCTTTACGCGTGGGCCTGTTGGCTCTGGCGACGTGGGGATTACTTTCGCTGATACTGGGTAATGCACCGCTATCGGCCTGCGCTGCCGATACAGCTCAAGTTCCCAGTCATCCGGTTGTTCCTCAGGCGCGGAAAACACTCGAACAACCGGAGTACCGCTACTTCGAGCACTTCAATGCCGATGATATTGAGGGAGTTGAACAGGCACGGGAATCGTTATTGCCGCCCCGATCGCGTTCGTCGAACAGCGATACGGGTAGTTCCCGCACCTTGCCAGGTTCCATGCGTTCTTCCAAAAAGAGTTCTGGCGATGGCACAGAAACAGGGACCCAGCGTGCGAAATCACGTTCCAGTTCCAAAGGGAGTAGACCCTCCAGTTCACAGAGCCAACCTTCCTCTTCTAAAGGCTCTGCTCCAGCGGAACCAGCCACACCTTCCTCCGGGATGAATGCACCTTCAATGGATCTGAGCTCTCTGCTCGGGTTGGGGGCCGTCGGAACTTTTCTGGCCTATCTGATTGTGGCGGTCGTCATCGTGGCCATCATTGTCGCCATTGTCATGTCGATTATGGCCTCTTTACGTTCCCGAGAACTGGAGTTCACCGACGCGAACACGACAGCCCTTGAAGAAGGGGAAATTCTTTCTGAGCCGGGCCTCATCCCGGCTGATATCTATCTGGCCCGGGCTGACGAACTGGCAGGGCTGGGCCGTTATCGCGATGCGATTGCCCAATTACTTCTCAGCGGGATGAGTTTCGCCGAACGATCGGGCGTGGTGCGTTATCGGCGGGGTTTGACTCTCCGTGACTATCAGCGGGCCATGGGATTTGAAACCGATCTTTCGCACGGATTCTCAGCCATTGTGCGAGTTTTTGAACCACTTGAATTTGGCAGGCAACCTCACACCGCCGAGGCCTGGCTGGCCGCCCGCACCGCTTACGCCAGTACTTTTGAACCGCTGATTCGCAATGAATCACTTCCGGCAGCTCTCCGCACGGGAGATCTCTCATGAGTCGTTTTCCTGCGGATCGATCGGCAACCGCTCCCCCTTTGACCAGGGGGATTCGAAAACCCGCGTGGAAGCAGCAGTCCTGGTTGATACCCAGTCTGATCTGGGGTTCGCTGGCAGCCGTTGTGCTGGGAATGCACTTTTACTTCCCCCCGATTCCTGCTCCTCGCACTGCGACGAGTTACAGCGCTTCTGCCGATGGTTTCAAAGCGTTGTACGAGATTCTCGAAGAGGATGCTTTTGTCTATCGCAACGATGCACCGCTCGATCGACTGATGGAACTGGTCGATCCCGATGGCACACTCTTGTTGATTTTGAACCCGCCGCGAATTCCGAATGAAGCCGAGTGGAACAGCCTCTATTCGTGGGTCAACATGGGAGGTCGCCTCGTCTATGCGCCTCCTCCGGGTGAAGTCGACTCTTTAGGCCCGTTCGAAGGTGAAATCACGCCCGAACAGGGCCCGGCTGACGACCGCATTCCACCGCAGTTGAACCTCCCGTTAGGAGGGCGATTTCTGTGGTGGCCGGAAGGGGAAGTGACATCGACTCCCGGCGGAAAGGTGCTTGTCTCTCAGGATGGCTCGCCTCAGGCGGTTCTGGTGAACGCGGGGCGAGGGTCGGCTCTTTTTGTTGCCAGCCCGTGGATCTTTTCCAACCAGCTTCTGACCTATGGCGATAACAGCGCTCTGGCTTATGAACTGATTCGCGAAGCTGCCGGGCCGGGGCAAAGTCTGGACGATGTTGTGATCGCTTTTGATGAATCTCTCAATACCCGGGCGACACCCCAGATGATGGGTGTCTTGTTTCAGCCGCCACTGCGTTCGATTTCTGTACAGATCCTGCTGCTGTTCATGCTCTATGGCTGGTGGAACAGTTGCCGGTTCGGGCCTGCGGTTGTTCTCGAAGAAACGTCTCAGCGGGAGATCGTTGAACACACCAGTGCACTGGGGCGAATTCTCTGGCGATCGGCGGACTGCCAGTTCGTGTTATTTCAGTATTTAAGGTACTGGCTGACGGAATATCGACTGCAGGAAGCTTCCGGTCGCAAACGGCGCCTGTCGAGCCGTTTGCAGAATGATGCTCAAAAAGTCGATCAGGCACTGGAAGCGATCCATCAGGCCGAGATGGCTGCGATGACACCCAGGCTGGGTCATCGCGAAGCGGCACGCCACATTCGAGCACTTTCATTGATTGGCCAGAGCCTGCAGCGCTAACTTCTTGCGCACCAGAATCTGAAAAGATGAAGGGCGAGTGAACCGTAATTTTGATCACTTCGCTCAGCAACCCTTTGAAACTGATGCGATTTGGACAACTTTCTTAAATCAACATAACATCCTTTGTGTATTCAACTTATGTGCATTTATGGGCCGTCGGAGTTCTGCCCGATGCGGATTGACCGAAAATCGATTGCCGTCTATCTTTCCCATCCCGCTGCTCAGGGATTGAACGCATGTCGGGAAGAGAGTTCTGGTCTGTTCATGGAGGATCAGTCATGAGTGCGCGACCTGCTGCCGCCGCGTCAGCCTTCGAGCCCGCGCGCCATGCCGACGATGCGGCCATGATCACTCCACTCGACGAGCTGCGCGAAGGCCGGGAAATTCTCCGCACGGAAGGGCAGGCGCTGCTCGATCTTTCCCGTCGGCTCGATGCTTCGTTCTGTGCGGCTGTCGAATACCTGTCGAATACTCGCGGCGCCGTGATTGTCACCGGGATTGGTAAAGCGGGCCTCATTGGCCAGAAGATCACCGCCACGTTGTGCTCGACCGGCTCGCGCGCTTATTTTCTCCATCCCACAGAAGCCTTGCACGGCGACCTCGGCTGTGTGGGGCCAGACGATGTGATCCTCGCCTTTTCCAACAGTGGAGAGACTGCAGAACTGCTCGCCCTGCTGCCCATTTTTGAAGAACGGGGCATTCCGGTCGTGAGTGTCACCGCCTCGCCCGTCAGTACACTGGGCCGGGCCTCGCAAGTGGTCGTCACTATGGGTCGCCTGCATGAGTGTGGTGTCCAGGGGCTGGCCCCATCGACCTCGACAACCGCCATGCTGGCTATTGGCGATGCACTGGCGTTTGTCACTTGTAAACGCCGATCTTTTTCGGCTCGTGATTTTGCCCGTTTGCATCCTGCCGGGACTTTGGGCCGCCGGTTGACGGTCGTCAGTGAAGTCATGCGAAAAGCACAGGATGTCCGTATTGCTCTCGAAACGACCTCGGTGCGGAATGTCTTTATCGGGCAATCCCGACCCGGGCGACGGACTGGGGCCGTCATGCTCGTCGATGAAGATGGCCTGCTGACAGGTGTATTTACTGATAGCGATCTCGCCCGTTTGCTCGAACAGAAGCGTGATGAACAACTCGATGCCCCCATTCGTAACGTGATGACCAGCCGCCCGACGACAATTTCGCCCACCATGCTGCTGGAAGAAGTGCTGCAACTGTTTGCCGAACGCCGCCTGAGTGAATTTCCCGTGGTCGATGAATCCGGACATCCTGTCGGACTGGTTGATATCACCGACATGATTGGTCTGACGCCTCTCGAAACGGCAGCACCTGTCGATCCTTCAGGGGCGGGGCGGGAGCATTCCCCCAGAGATTCCGCATCGCCTCATACCATCACCTTTCCCGCCAGGAGTGCGGGACATTCCCCGGATACAAAGCCCTCCGCATGAAGCGACTGATGCTGACAGGGACTGTCGTATCGGGCCTGTTGGGCCTCTTTATGGCCTATCGCGTGGCGAGTGGCTGGCTCCTGGCCCGTCCTGAGCGACAGGTCACCATGGCGGTCGCTGAGCCCCACGAACGTCTCTCCAGCAGTGCCGAGAACGTACGCATTGCCCGCGAACATCTGCCGCATGTCCCCTGGGCGATCGATTCCCAGTATCAGATTCGCTCGGACCATACCTACCTGTATGCCAACGAGTGGATGCCGGAAGGAAATCGAGGCGAAATTCGCTTTCGTCCACTCGCCATGGTGATGGTGAATGAGCGTAAAGGGAAAACGCAGATCACTACACTGGTCGCAGAATCGGCACTCCTGAAGTTTGCCTCGCAATTTGATGTCCGCTCACCAAACCCGGGGCGTATTATCGCCGGTGCGCTGGAAGGCGAAGTCTCTGTGGCTGGCCCGGAAGGGCTGATGATCAAAGGGCGCAACTTTTATCTGTCGGAATCGGCAGCTCGCATGTACAGCGATCACCCGGTGTCGTTTGCCCTGGGGCCTCATCGTGGGACTGCCGGTCAGTTGCAGGCCGAACTGATCCCCGCTGAATACACCATGCACTCCGATCGACCCGCCATTATCGGTCTCAAAAGTGTGAGGCTCCGGCGGAATGTCAAAATGGAAGTGGTGCTCAAGAACAAGCAGGAACCACTTCCTCTTCACATCAAAACCGCAGGCAGCTTCGAATACCTGGTTGAAGATGAAGTGGCCATCTTCGAAGCCGAACGCGCGCAGAAAGACGACGTGCTTGTCTATCGCGAACCGGTGGCTGGACAGACAGACTGGCTGCGCTGCGAACGGCTGACTCTCGGATTTGTTCCTCGAAAACCAGAGGATGTGGCGAACGTCCCTGCTCCTCCCGCAGCGAAACCCGAAGAGGCCGAGTTCCGCAGGATTCGTACCGATCTGCGATTTGCATCACTCAAGGCCGAAGGACGACTCGTCCGCACAGTTTCCACTCAGCAGAACTTCAAAGGCGAGATGACTTCACTCGTTTACAACGCCGTCGATCGCACTCTGGTGATGAGTGATCCCAAAGGGGTGCAGCTCTGGCATGGCGAGAATCGATTGCAGTCGCCTGGCGTGCAGATCGCCATTGGCGAGGCCGACACCATTGGTGATATTCTCTGCGCAGGGCCGGGCGTACTTGAAACTCGCGACCCGGCGACACAACTCATTCAATACGCCGCCGGCTGGAAAACTCACCTTAGAAAATTTGCCGATCCCGAAACCCGGCTCGACGTTATCGAACTGAACAATCAGGCCTCCTTCCGACAGCCAGGCCAGAAAACCGCCCTGGGTGCCGACCAGATTCGTGTCTGGGTCACACCTCTCAGTCTCGCTCCCGGCAGGCCCGCGTCACCCGTGGCGAGCCAGCAGAGTGGCAGTTTACAGCCGGACGCATTGAATATTCAGCCCCGCCGTCTCCTGGCGGAAAAGAATGTCGCCATGCTTTCGCCTCAACTCGAAGCTGAAGCTGAGACGTTATTGGTCGATTTCGAGGGGGACTTCAATCGTCAGCCAGGTGATAAGAAGCCAGAGGGCCAGAAGTCTGCCGGTCACAGTTCCGAAGGGATGCTTCCCGTATCGGGCAATCCCTCATCGGCCGGGAACTCGAAGCCATTTCGCATGAAAGCCGGACATTTGAAGGTGCTCATGAAGCCCGATCTGAAAACGGGCGAGCCCATGGTGAGCGATGTCTGGACGGATAAAGATTTTCAGCTCAGCCAGGCACGCATTGATAACAAGCCACCACTCGATCTGCGCGGACAGAAGCTGCATCTCAAAAACGAAGGCGAAGCCCGGCAAGTCGTGCATGTTTACGGCTCTCCCGCAGAGATTCGCGATAGTGGCATGCTCATTCGCGGGCCAGCCGTGCATCTTGATCGGACCGAGAATCTCGCCTGGGTCGATGGGGCAGGAAACATTCAGTTACCCATCGAAAAAGATAGTTCGGGTCAGATGATGGCGCAGCCGGAGATTCTGGATATCTCGTGGCAGGAAAAGATGATTTTCGATGGCCGTAAAGCCTCCTTCGATGGAAACATTTTCGCCAGTTTCGCGAGCCACACTCCAGAGGCCATCAATAACCATCGGATGAACTGTCAGCAGATGGAAGTCGAACTGACTCAGCGCATCCTGTTCGCACAACAGCAAGGCCAGCAACCGAAGACCGATCTGGCGGTGATTCTGTGTAAGGATGGTGTGCGTCTGGAAAGTTACGAACGTAAGCAGGGCCTGCTCACACAGATTCGCCGGGCCAATGTCTGGCAGTTAAGGCTGGAACCGGCGACTGGTGCCGCCAGTGCGATTGGCAAAGGAAAATTGCAGATCTGGCGCCGCGAGCCGGAATCGACGATTCAGCAAGCTTCCGCCACATCCGCCCGTGCCAACCGGCCACTCACCGCAGACCAGAGCCCATGGGATTACACCAGTGTCGATTTTAATGGGAAAATGATTGGAAACATCGAATCACGCGGCACGACCTTCCATGATCGAGTTCAAGTGGTTCACGGACCCGTCGATACCTCTGTCGCGACGATTCATCCCGATCAACTGACCAAAAACGCCGGCTCGATGCGTTGTGACAGTCTGGAACTTATCCAGCGTCAGCCACTGGAGAGTGCAGCGAAATCCGGTCAGAAACCATGGATGGAGTTATTCGCTAATGGCAATACGATCCTTGAAGGCAACGGCTTCCATGCCCGGGCCGATCAGGTGAGCTACGATCAATCGAAGGGACTGTTCATTCTTAAAGCCGTGGGAAATCGCGAAGCCACCATCTGGCGGGAAGGTCCGGGAGGCGGCGTCCCTCAAACCGCCAAGCGCATCGAGTTTAACCCCACCACAGGCAAGCTCGACGTCAACCAGGCCACGTCCGCTGGTGGAAGTGGTTAAAAGCATCGCCTGCCGAGGCACACCGATTCCGGGCGATATTCACGCTTAAGCATGTCGGGGCAAGAGCGGCTGTATTAGGGGGTTTTCGAGGTATCGAGAAGCTTTTGATGCCGGGAAAAGCCGAGGTGGGTGGGTCTGTTACGGAGATCTTTCTGAATCACGCGGGCACGTTCGTGCAGGTTCTGCACTTCGCGTTCGAACTGCTCGAACTGATCGACCCGTTCTCGAAGCTGGACAAAAAGGCCGCCGGGAATCTGCTGCCTTGCCAGATCGCTGGCTAGTGCTCGAATTTCGTGCTGCAGGCCCCGCTTCAGCCGACGGGTGATCAGCCAGACCCAGAGCGCACACCAGCCGGCGAGGAGGAGTGCTGCGGGGAAGTAAAAGCTCGTTTCGAGATGTGGCTTGCCCAGCCAGAAGGCCTCGTAAAAAAAGTTGTAGCAGATGCGCCACAACAGCCAGGCAGGGAAGAGGCACAACAGAATTTCGTACCCCCAGCGAACGAGGGGGCTGGCATTGGATTTGACCAGCTTCTGCACGAGTTGATCGACCAGTTCCCGCGCCTTTAGACACATGGTGAGCTGCAACTGACCCGCTTCCTGCCGGCGCTGGTCGGTCGACCAGTCAATCGGATCAAACCCGGCCTGTGAGGCATCCCCCTGCACAATCGAGGCCAGGTTTCTCAGGTCGGCTTCGGTCAGTGCCGATGTTCCCAGTTGATCCAGAGCCGCCCGGGCCTGACTATCCCGCTGCGATCTTTGCAGCCAGTCGACCGCCTGCAGGCTCCCGGCAATCGTCGCCTGCACGACAGTGCGCGATCTCAACAGGGCATACGAACCTAAAAAAGTGCTCCAGCGGGCTCGAAATCGCAACAGAGCACTGAGTGGACTGATCGTCCATGTTTCGGCCACAGCCGAGATCAGGCGTTCTTCCCACGGCTGCTGCTCACTCTCGAGTTCGGTCTTGAGCCGCTCGGAAAGATTCGCCGTCAGTTTTCGATCTTCAGCCTCCAGACGATCAGAAACACGCTGCACCATTGGACGATGGGCTGCTAATGCACTTCTGGCCTGCGAGAGCGTATTCTCAATCAGGTCAATCAGGTTGTTATGCCTTAAGAGTGGACGCAGGCCATCGATCGATTCCTGCTCGAGTGTGGCCATTAGCTGACCAAACTCGCCGGCAGGTCGCATGCCGCGTCGGCTCTCTTCGAGGGCTTTTTTGGAATCGACAAAGAAGATCTCGACCAGTTCAAAATCGCGAACAAGATCCTGGCGCCAGTCTTCGCGAATGTCATCATCTCGATCGGCAAATGTCTGTACAAAGAGAACTCGTGCATGCGAGGCGGCAGCACGCAATTCTGTCTGCAACCTGGCCTGTCGATACTTCTCCTGAGTACTGACGACGAGGAGAACATCGCATAGAGGGAGGAGTTCGCGAACTCTGGCGAGATTGCTCCCTTCAATGGCGACTTCATCCACATCGACATCGGGAAAATCAAGCAGAGCAAACTGTTTGAGAATCGGCAGGTCGAGTTGTTGAACGTGGAATTCGGGTGAGGATGTCTCTCGAAGAGCGGCGGAAGACCTGGGTGTTGAAAACCCTAACGATGAAAGTGAAGTTTCCTGATGGATCACCAGTGTCGGGACACAGGTCGTGGGCCGGGTGACACCTGCCCGCGTGATCTCTGCACCGACCAGCGCATTGACAAGAGTACTCTTGCCCACGCCGGTACCGCCAAAGGTGGCAATCAAAAGAGGTGACTGAATTCGTGCAACCAGTTCGGGAGCAGCGACCAGCAGGCTGCCCAGAAGCCTTTGCTGTTCGCGAACCACGCTCGAAGTGGCACTGTTCTGGGCCCAGCGGCTTAAATCAGCCAGCAGGCTCTCGATCTGCGACTGCCTGACAACAGGCCGGAGTGTCTGATCAGTCGGCATCAATGACTTCGTCCTAGCGAGGGTCAATCAATTTCCAGGGCCCATATCTGGCCAATCTCTCAGCCCAGGTCCCTGATGGACAATTCTGCAGAACTTGACAATCGTCACCTGATGATTGTCTTGAATTAGTGATTGTCGCCACAAGCAGACCATTTTCCCAGTCCATTCGGCACTCGAATTCTGAATCGGGTTCTTGCGAAAATCGATCGGGAAAGCTGGCTTCAGCCGCTACGCTGTTCCCGACCCGTCTTGTTGGTCTGGTCGAAATCTCTTATAGAAGAAAGGTTCGTATTTGGTTGGGAGACTTCATGATGACCAGAGTGATATTGGCAAGTTTCATTTCGGCCCTGGCTGCGAGCATGCTCACGGCCTGGTGGCTGCAACCCTCCTCCTTCGATGCCTACGGTCTGGCTGTGGCCCAGGACCGCGGTGCCCGCTTCAAATCGACCCCTTACAGCGAAGAAGATGAAGCCAATCAACCGAAGGTCAAGCCCATCTATATGGCGGATGGGCTGACGCCCGAAGAAGCCGTGAATATTGCGGTTTATCAGGCAGCGAATCGCAGTGTGGTGAACATTACGACGAAAGCGGTGCAATCGGGCCGGTTTTCGCTGCTCGAGCTGCAATCCGAAGGGAGTGGTTCTGGCTCGATCATTGATAAAGCGGGCCATGTGCTGACCAACAATCATGTTGTGGAAGGGGCGACGCAGATCAGTGTGACGCTCTACTCGGGCGAATCGTTCGATGCGACCATCGTGGGTGCTGATCCTGTCAACGATATTGCCATCCTGAAGCTGGATGCCCCGGAAGATCAGCTCTATCCCGTGGAATTTGGCGATTCGCGAAAACTTCGAGCCGGCATGCGGGTCTTTGCCCTCGGGAACCCCTTTGGTCTCGAACGAACTTTGACCACAGGGATTATTTCGAATCTCAATCGATCTCTGCAGATTCATGGCAATCGCACGATCCGCTCGATCATCCAGATCGATGCCGCCATCAATCCCGGAAACAGTGGCGGGCCTCTGCTCGATGCCCACGGCAAGCTGATCGGCATTAACACCGCCATTGCCACGACATCGGGTCAAAGTGCCGGTGTGGGGTTTGCCATTCCAGTGAATCTCGTCACGCGGGTGGTGCCGCAACTGCTCGCTTTTGGAAAAGTAGTGCGGCCTGAAGTGGGGATTACCAAAGTCTTTGAGACGGAGAAAGGCCTGCTGATTGCTCAAATGAAGCCCGGCGGGCCAGCGGAACGTGCCGGGTTACGAGGGCCGAAAGTCGTTCGCGCCCGGCGTGGGCCATTCATCACAGAATCGGTCGATCGTGCGGCTGCCGACCGAATCATGGCCGTTGATGGCCGCAAGATTTCGACGGCTGATGATTTTCTCGGTTACGTCGAGGATAAAAAGCCGGGCGATGTTGTTCGCCTGACGATTGTTCGCGACGGTCAGGAAATCGAGGTGCCACTGACACTCACGACGACCGATCCACTCGGTGAGCGAACTCCGTAAACGAAAACCTGGTTGATGGCGATGGTTTTTTGCTCCTTCTCTCGTTCCGACGGGAGAAGGCCGGGATGAGGGTGAGTTCGCGCATATTTGGTGTGCGATGAGCGAGTGGCTTCATCGCACGATGATCTTGGTTTCTGACCAACAGCCGACAATCGGCGCTGCTGCGGAACAAATCCGGGGAGTCCTGCCGACAAAGCCGCATTTCGCGGAGTCTCTCTTGTGACGATCGTCAACCGGACGTGCAAAGCCATGCCTGGGTCACCCTGATCCTGCGTTCTACGGAGAGGACTTCCCGAAGACTCTCGCATGTGGTGATGGCTGGAACATGGTCTGCATAGCGGACCGTACTACATCGTGATTCGTTCCGATCTCTCATTTTGCATTCGAGTCCATTCATCGGCGTCCCATCGCCTGTTGCCATTTTCATCGCAGTTGTCGTACGACCATTTGCAACTGAATTTCCCATCAGCATGCAGTTCAAATACGACACTTCCCCATACAGGCTGGCCAGCATCACGAAACTTTTGCCGAAGATCGTCAATAGAACAAATCAGTTCATAACCTAGGTGAAAACTTCCAATTCTATTGTCCGAGTGTAGAAACTCACCAAAGTAATTCACATTTTCTGGGTAATAGATGACCTCAACTCTAGCCACCTTCCATTCGTTCGGCAGCCTGTCAGATATAGCATTTCCGACCTTTGCGTAAATCGGTTCAAGATCTGGAACCATAGAGAATATCCTTGTGATAACCTGTCCGCATAGCGTTCTTCATGTTTATGAACAACACCTGTCGCCGGATCCTCAATTTTGTACTCAAGCCGACTAGAAGGGTCAGGACTCATTAACGTAAACAATAGTGCGTAGCGAATCCATCAATCATGTATGCTCAGTATTAACCCAAGAGTGGCCGCAAGTATGGCACTCAACATGACCGAATTCGAGATTGAAAGCTGTGCGAAAAAGACCCTGATCCTGAGTTCTACGGAGAGGACTTCCCGAGAACCGGGCGAGGGTGGTGGTGGGTACAATATGGTCCGCATAGCGGACCCTACGGTTGAGGCGATCTTTGGGGATTTCGGTGTATGAAATCGTGTGGCGTTGAATGATCAGGGGGTTTTCCAGTCGGCGAGCCAGAGTTGGCTGGTGCCGTCGGAGCCGCGGGTGGAGGTCCAGAGGAGTTGTTTTCCATCGGGGCTGAAGACGGGGAGGACATCGGTCGCATCGCCGAACGTGATCTGCCGGGGAGTGCCCGCCGTGAAGGTGGTGCTGGTGGTTTCAATCGGCATCCACCAGAGTTTGAATTTGGCACTCGCCGGGCCTTTTGAATAATCGGCCCGCGACCAGATGAGCGACTTGCCATCGGGATGGAAATACGGGCACCAGTTGACCTCATCGAGGTTTTTGGTGAGCTGCACTTCATGCTTGCCATCGACCGAAATCGCAAAGAGCTGGAGCATGTGCTCCTTTTCGCGATCACTGCGGAAGATCACCCATTGGCCATCGGGTGAAAAGAACGGGCCGCCATCGTAGCCGGGCGTATTGGTCAACTGGCGGACATTCGAGCCATCGGCATTCATCAGGTACAGATCGGCATCGCCATCGCGGTTGGAAGTGAAGACAATCTGCTGGCCATCGGCCGAATAGCTTCCTTCGGCATCGTAGCCGGGCGTATCGGTCAATCGCTGCATACCGGTGCCATCAAAGTTGATGGTATAGAGATCCATGTGAGGGTCGAAATCCCATTGATAGCGCCGACGGCCCCCTTGAGCCGCTTCGTCGCGGGCTTTCTTTTCCGTGAGGTCGATTGCGGGATCGGTATGAGCCGAAGCAAAGAGAATCCGCTTCTGATCGGGGGTAAAGTACGCACAGGTGGTGCGGCCGCGCCCGGTACTCAAGAGCCTGGGGGTCTTTTCGTCGAGCTTCTGCACATAGATTTGATAGAACGGATAACCGACGGGATAGGCCTGATAGACGATCCACTGGCCATCGGGTGAAAAGTAGCCTTCGCCAGCGCGTGGTAGGCCGAAGCTCACCTGTCGCTGATTGGAGAGAAATGTCGCTTCGCTGGCGGGCTGAGCCAGCGCCTCTGGCACAAGACTCAGACTGGCGAGGCAGATCATGGCCGAGAGGAATGCCCAGTCTCTTTTGTTACCAAGCGATGTATTCATCATGTTGAGCGTGCTCCCTGTGATGTTCGATTTGATTCCAAACTATCGCATGCTGGTGATTAAAGACAGAGCCGGCTGATCTGGCGACGTGTTCCTGCAGTTACTCGGCGGCAACCTGTGCCGGATCTTCTCCTTTGCGGGGAGCAAATTCCCCGGCGGGATCGAGGACTTTGCGAACGAGCCTGAGCAGCTTGAGGCCGGTCTCGTAGCCACGGGGAAGAACGAGATGTGCCTGGCGGTCATCGACAACCCGGAGTGTGAAAGGGGTTTCCTGAGCCAGCTTGTCAATTTTGCGAGGGAGGCGATAACTGAAGACACAGTAGCCCCCTTCGAGATGAATTCGATCAATCGACCACCGGCTGGCCAGGAGCTGAATTTCCCGCAGGTCGATCATCCGCTGGGCAGGTTTGGGAACAGGCCCAAAGCGATCCTTGATTTCGGTTTCGTACTGACGCAGTTCCTCGATGGAAACGACCTGCGACAGTTTCCGATACATCTCGATTTTCAAGCGGCCTGGCGGTACGTATTCACTGGGGATAAATGCCGAGATCGGGAGATCGACATCGACATGCCGATGTTCTTTGAGAGGTTCCCGTTTGAGAGCCCGAACGGCATTTTCCAGAAGCTGGCAGTAGAGTTCATAACCCACGATGGCAATGTGCCCGCTCTGTTCCGTCCCGAGGATATTCCCGGCCCCGCGGATTTCGAGATCACGCATCGAGATTTTGAAGCCGGCCCCCAGCTCGCTGAATTCTTCAATCGCCTTGAGCCGTTTGGTGGCTTGAGGTGAGAGAATCTTCCCTTCTTCGACCATCAGATAGCAATACGCGCGGTGTTTGTATCGACCCACTCGGCCGCGAAGCTGGTGCATTTCCGCAAGGCCATAATGCTCGGCCTGATTGATGAAAATGGTGTTCGCATTGGGGATATCCAGACCACTTTCGATGATTGTGGTCGCCACGAGGACATCGAGATCGCCACGGACGAATCCGAGCATCGCCTCTTCCATTTCGTGCTCGTTCATCTGGCCGTGCACGACACCGACTTGTGCTTCGGGGACAATCGAACGAATACGCTCGGCCATCGTCTGAATGTTGTAAACGCGATTATGGACGAAGTAGACCTGCCCGCCGCGATTGAGTTCACGGACGATCGCCTGGCGAATCAGGGTGGGATCAAACCGGCAAATGCGGGTTTCAATTGCCATGCGATCCTGGGGCGGAGTTTCGAGATTCGAGATATCGCGTACACCAATCAGCGAGAGGTGCAATGTTCGCGGGATGGGTGTTGCACTTAACGTGAGAATATCCGTCTGAGTGCGCAGTTTTTTGAGCCGCTCTTTCGCTTCGACGCCGAAGCGCTGCTCTTCATCGATAATGAGCAGGCCCAGATCCTTGAAGTGGACATCGGATTGAACCAATCGATGCGTCCCAATGACGAGATCCACCGAGCCATCCATTAGCCCGCTCAGTGTCAGTTTCTGCTCGGTCTTCGTACGAAAGCGGGATAGCTGACCAATATTGATCGGAAACTCGGCAAAGCGGCTGGTAAAGCTGCGATAATGCTGTTCTGCCAGGACTGTCGTGGGGACCAGGACGGCGACCTGCTTGCCACCATCGACCGCTTTGAAAGCCGCCCGCATGGCGACTTCGGTTTTGCCAAAGCCGACATCGCCGCAAATGAGCCTTTCCATGGGCCGGGGGCGTTCCATATCGCGTTTGATATCGAAAATGGCCTTCGACTGATCCACCGTTTCGATGTAAGGAAACGAGGCTTCAAACTCTTCCATCCAGTGGCTGTCCGGCGGGAAGGCAATGCCCGGCTGCAATTCCCGTTCGGCCTGCAGGCGGAGCATGTCAGCCGCCATATCGGTGACAGCTTCCGCAACGCGTTTTTTCTTCTGAGCCCAGGCCGTTCCGCCCAGCTTGGAGAGTTCAGGGGCTGTTTTCTGCCCGCCAACATACTTCTGCACCAGATGGATCAGCGCGACGGGGACAAAGAGTTTGGCACCATCCTTGAATTCGAGGTGCATGTGCTCTTCAGACTGATCTCCTTTGGCGAGAATCTGCATCCCGAGAAATCGCCCGATGCCATGCGACAGATGCACGACCAGATCTCCCTCGTTGAGGTCGAGGAAGCTGTCGATGGCGCGTGTTTCGAGTCTGGTGCGAGTGGCAGTCCGCCGGACCTCGACCCGGCCAAACAGTTCGTGATCGGAAAGGACAACCAGCCGCTCCCATGTGAGACGAAAACCACGGGTGATCGTCCCTTCGCACAGGCGAATGCGGGGTTTCTGTGCTTCCTCAAGACCATCCAGCAGTTCCTGCATGCGCTCGATGGCGGCGGCATTATGACAAGCCAGGAGCACCTGCTCATCGGGCTGCAGAATGGTGCAGAGCTCTCGTAAAGCTTCGGTTTTGGGGCCCGTCAGCCGCTCGACCGATTCGACCTGCAGATGACAGGTCGTATCAAAACCGTCGGCGAGCAATGGCGCGATATTCAGCGAAGGGAACTGCAGCATCTTCTGCAAAGACGATTCGCTGGAAAACATGCCGCGACGGTCGCCCAATCGTTCGAGATACGCCTGGGCTTCCTGACGGACATCGGCATGATCGACGAGGACGACGACGGTGTTTTTCGGCCAACTGCCGGAGAAATGCTCGGTCGGAAAGGGATCGTCGAGCGATGTGGGCATCTGCTCCTGCGGCAGGCGGCGCAGATCGAGGACACTCACTTCGATCTCATCCAGATCTGCCAGTTTTCGCTGAGATTCGACATCAAACGTGCGGATCGATTCGATCTCGTCACCAAAGAGTTCGATACGAATCGGATGTTCGAGGTCGGCCGTCCAGAGGTCGACAATCCCCCCATGAATGCTGAACTCACCACGGGTTTCGATGGCGAGCACGCGCTCGAAGCCTAATGAAATCAGCCATTCTGATGTCGATTCGAGCGGGAGTTCATCCCCCACTCGAAAGTGCCGCATCGACTTCTGGCGGGATTGCCGGGCGGGAACGGGTTGTAAGGTGGCGGCAATCGACGTCAGAACGAGCTGGGGAGGAGCTTCGCTTTCGAGTTGTTTGAGCAGACGCAGCCGCTCGCCATGAATCGGGTCGCTGGTCGATTGTTCGCTGGGGAGCGATTCCCAGGCAGGGAATACCAGTGGTGGCTGGCCCAGAAAGCTGGTGAGATCGCCAGCGAAATCTTCAATGTCGCGTGCTCGGGGCAGAATGACAATCACAGGCCCGGATGTCGATGTCGCCACGCAAGCCGTGGTGAGTGCGCAGCTTGATCCCCAGGCACCATCGACGGTGCCACTGTTGCCTTGCCTCAGACTGTCGAGAATGGCCTGAATCCCAGGGTGCTGACGAAGCCTGGGGACTAAGGACTGCAGAGAGGGACTATCGCTCACTCGGTATTCCGCCCTGATCTCGATTCTGTCCTGAACTCTGAAAAATTGGCTCGCTGGTTTTCGACAGCAAAGTTTATCGTGACAGCAGCTTCCGACCAACTGCGGGGCCGATTTCATCGCTCGAATCGACGGCAGAAAGCATTCAGACGCGAGTCGGAGACAGCAGTCATCGCGAGTTGGCATTGTCGTTTTGGGTCAGGCTGTACTACAACATTTCATGATCATGGACGACCAATTGTTCCACCGTACGAGAACTTCTCGCACTTCGTGGGTGGGATCATCGGGAGTTCGGTCGCGGGACTTCGGGAAGCAGTCATTCCAGAGAATCGGCTATGAGAACTTCAGCCTCTTGCAACAAGATCATGGCTCTGCTCTGCCTGGGGTTATGGTGTGGGATGATCCTGCCCGGACAAGCTGAAGATCGCCCCATGCTCGTTGATCAATTCGGCGAGAAGCATGCCGTCGGTGCTGCGGGAGACGGCGTGACCGTTCTCATTTATGGCGACCGTAAGGCCATGAAAAACTCCAAAGAGTTAGGGACCGAGTTGCACCTGGCATTTCATCCGACGGCGGAAGGTTTGCCACCAGCAGAAAGTGCCAAGGCTCCTGTCCGGCCAGTCGCCGGTGCCCGCGGCCCATCGCCCGAAGTTTTTGTCATTCCTGTAGCGCTATTGGGAGACAAGATTCCTGAACCTTTGCGGCCAGTGATCATCAAGCAGTTCAAAAAAGGCTCGCCCGACTTCCCCGTGTGGCTCGACTTTGAGAACATTCTCAAAACCCAGTACGGAGCTGCGGAAGGAGCGACACAGGTGCTGCTGTTTGATCGCGAGAGCCGCCTGCGCTGGCAGGGAACCTGCACTCTGGAGGAAGCCGACGTCAATGCCCTGCTCCGCAAGATCGAGGCCCTTCGGGTCGAGCAGCTCAAGAGCGGGACATAGATCCCGTTGGCTCGGCAAGACCTCCTCTGCGAGGGTTTTTGCTCCTTCTCCCGTTCTGACGGGAGAAGGTTGGGATGAGGGTGAGCTAAAACGTATTTGGCGAATAATCCATCATCAGCTTTATCGCAGGACGCTCTTCATCTTCGCTCAC
>NZ_LYDR01000102.1 GCF_001707835.1 Planctopirus hydrillae | reverse complement strand
CCTTCATCATTAGGAAATCATTGTCGTGTTTGTAGTGATAAGAATCAATTGACATACTGTCAAAAAAATGAATCGCCGCCAGATTCTTCTCATCTACTTCCATCCGACAGTTTGAAAAGTCCTCAGACGTCATTCTTAAGAAAGTCAAGAATAGTTCATCCAGATAATTCTTGGCATAAGGAAGCCCTTTCTCTTTACAGAACTCATCTACATAGCTTGCAAACTTTGCATTATGTTTAGGATACTCTATTAAAAGCATATAGCATTTAATTAATAATAATCTGTAATCCCGAGGAGATTCTATATCATTACTTTTCAGACAATCCGGCATGAAGTGTTCAACAAAATCATCTGCCGACATATTATTATAAGGTAGC
>NZ_LYDR01000101.1 GCF_001707835.1 Planctopirus hydrillae | reverse complement strand
AATTATACCAATACATGGAGCCCAGTTCATTACCATTATTACTGGTTCAGACTGCCTGTTACTTAGAATTGGTGATCATTATGTATTATTCGGTATAACATCCAAATTTATCATATAAGATATCAAGATAAACATACAGAAAAAGTTAGACAGTGAAGTATCAAAAATTTGACAGTACAATATCAAAAATGATTTACTTTGGTCAGATTTGCTTTTAAAGGCTTATATATGAGAAGTCTTAAGTTACTGTGAAATACTATTAAGCATAAGCCATACTTTTAGTTCAGTTTCCTACAACTGTTTGATTACAGAAGTATTTTCAAATCGGATGAGAAAAATTTTAACTTCAAGCTTTTTTAT
>NZ_LYDR01000100.1 GCF_001707835.1 Planctopirus hydrillae | reverse complement strand
TTTGTATTACGTTATTTTAAATACATTCACAAACCTCTTGTTTAATATAAGCATACAACATAAAGTGTTCATGTAGTTTTAACTGTTTCTCTATATATAATGGTAAATGAGGGTTCAGTCAGTGGAGAAAGCATGATTGACAGCGTAATATGATCTCTTTCCCCTCACATGTCATTTCCACTCACATATCTCATTGGTTTCATGATTCAAAAAATGTGATTTCAGGAAAATTCATGGTACATTCAAAAGTCATGGCATATAAAACACAGCAGACATCTCATGGATGTTTTAATGGTAAAATTGTTAAAACATTTTATTCAAGTATTCAGGTCATGGTAT
>NZ_LYDR01000099.1 GCF_001707835.1 Planctopirus hydrillae | reverse complement strand
ATACCACTCGGCTGCTGAGCTTGGAGGCGTAATAGTAACGCAGGTACGCTGGATCCAGATGCTTCAGATAAGTTGATGCCATGACGAAGGTCCCCTTCGACTTGGACATTTTCTCACCGTTCACCCGCAGGAACCCGTGGATGTGAACCTTCTTTGGCAGGTTGAACCCCGCCGTTTTGAGCATCGCCGGCCAGAAGAGGGTGTGGAAATAGGTAATGTCTTTCCCAATGAAGTGATGGACTTCCGTCTGGTCGCTTTTCCACCAGTCTTCCAGTTTTTCACCATTTGCCTTGCACCACTGATGTGTCGAGGCGATGTAACCAATCGGCGCATCGAACCAGACATACCAGTAGTTGCCGGGCGAGTCGGGAATCTCGAACCCAAAGTAACGAGCGGGCCGGGAGACATCCCAATCGCGTAAAGGATCGTTCAGGAAGTGGCCTTGCAGGTAATTGGCAATCTCCTCCTGAAGATGGCCGCCTGTTTGCGTCCACTCGTTGAGCCAGCCGTGCAGCTTCTCCAACTCGACAAAGAGCTGCAACGACTCCCGGCGAACAGGTGTGGCACCCGACAGTGTGCTGATGGGATTGATGACCTCGGTCGCATCGTAGGTGGAGCCGCACTTCTCACAATTGTCGCCATACTGATCCTCGGCCCCACATTTGGGGCAGGTTCCTTTGACGAATCGATCTGCCAGGAACGTTTCCTCTACGGGATCGTAAAAGCGTTCGACGTTCCGTTCGACGATCAGATCGGCCTGACGAAGCGATTGCCAGATCTCCGCGCACAGAGCCCGGTTCTCATCGGAATGGGTGCTGCCGTAGTTGTCGAACTCAATCCCGAAGCCGGTGAAGTCCTTAAGATGCGATTCTCGCATTTCGGCAATGACTTCGAGTTCTGATCGGCCTTCCTGGCGGGCGCGGATCATAATGGCCGTGCCGTGCGTGTCGTCAGCACAGACATAAACACACCGGTTCCCAGCCAGTTTCTGGAATCGGACCCAAATGTCAGTCTGAAGATATTCGACCAGATGGCCAATATGAATATGGCCATTGGCGTAAGGGAGAGCAGAAGTCACAAGAATCTGGCGTGTCATGGATCTCGATTTCTCAGCGATTCAATTTTTCGAGTTCAAACGCTCTGGCGATTGGTTCTGTTGATCAGCAGGGATCAAGCGCTCACAGAGCACGATAGCGTAGAACCTGTCTGCCATGGTGTCTACGTTGACGATACCAGAGCCGATCCAGCGAATGGCCTCGGTATCAGGTTTTGACGGAAACGGTCAGGTTTTTCCGCTGATTTCAAAAATTCTCGGTTGACGCGGACCGATCGCTCAATTGCTGTTCACGAGTGGTCAGGCTAACCTGCATTGAGGTTTGAAACTCGTCGAACGATGGTCTTGGTACCGGGACTTTGATTTTCCCACCCTTGAGATATTTCGCAGCCGAAATTGGCCTGCACAAAGGAGTTAACGAACATGACGAAGCCTCTCCGCGTGGCAGTGACTGGTGCCGCTGGTCAGATTGGATACGCCACACTTTTCCGCCTGGCATCGGGCGAGATTTTCGGTCCCCAGCAACCGGTCATTCTGCACCTCATTGAACTGCCGCAGGCTCAAGGAGCTTTGGATGGCATTCACATGGAACTGGATGACTGTGCCTTCCCCACTCTGGCGGGCGTCGAAAAGTTTTCGAGTGACAATCTCGAACTGGCTTTCAAGGATGTCGACTGGGTGCTGTGCATTGGTTCAATTCCTCGTGGAAAGGGGATGGAACGCAGCGATCTGATTCGCATTAACGGCCCGATCTTCACCAATACTGGCAAGGCCATTAATGCCGCAGCCTCTCGCGATGTGAAGGTGCTGGTTGTGGGGAACCCCTGCAATACCAACTGCCTCATTGCCATGTCCCATGCTCCAGACATTCCCCGTGCGAATTGGTTCGCCATGACCCGTTTGGATCAGAACCGGGCAGCCTCCCAACTGGCGATTAAGGCCCAGCGTCCTGTGGCAGCCGTTCAGAACGTGGCGATCTGGGGCAATCACTCGGCGACCCAGTACCCGGATTTCATGAACGCCAAGATCGATGGCCAGCCAGCTTCTCAGGTCATTACGGATCATGAATGGCTGAAATCGACCTTTATCTCGACTGTCCAGCAACGCGGTGCTGCTGTGATTGCTGCCCGTGGCGCTTCCAGCGCAGCCTCGGCAGCGAATGCAGCTCTTGATACCGTCAAGAGTCTGGTGAACCCCACACCGGCTGGCACCTGTATTTCAGCCGCCGTCTTGAGCGATGGCAGCTACGGTGTCGAAGAAGGAATCATCAGCGGCTTCCCACTCTCCAGCGACGGAAAAAACTGGAAGATCATTCAGGGCTTCCAGGTGGACGAATTCAGCCGCTCGAAAATTGATGCGACGATCAACGAACTGAAGGCCGAGCGGGACACAGTGAAAGATCTGCTCCCGTAACCGACTTCTGTGTTCTTTTCGATCAACAGAAGATTTCAACATAAAAACCGGTCGATTGCTGCGAGGCAATCGACCGGTTTTTTGATGGTTCAACAATGTCGGTGGTCGAATCAATGACCATGAGATCGTTTGAGGCAAGCCTGCTGGTAGGCATTGAGATACTCTTGAGCACTCCGCTTCCATGACCAGTCACGTGTCATGCCGGTCTTCTGCAGTTTGAGCCAGGTGGTTTTGTCGAGGAAGTAACCCAGAGTTCGGCAGATCTGCCGGAAGAGAACTTCGCTTTTGTATTCATAGAAGCTGAAGCCATTGGCTGTCCCTTTGCCAAGATTTGCTTCGGTGACATCAATGACCGAATCGGCCAGGCCACCCACGGCTCTCACGATGGGAACAGTTCCATAGGCCAGGCTGTACATCTGATTGAGGCCGCAGGGCTCGAACTGGCTGGGCATCAGAAAAATGTCACTCCCTGCTTCAATCTGGTGCGAGAGCGCCTCGTCATAGCCAATCTTGACGGCGAATTTTTGAGGATGCTCTTTCGCGAGTGCCATCAATCCTTTTTCGAGGACAGGATCGCCCGTTCCCAGGAAAACACATTGCACATTCAAATCGGCCAGATCGCGGGAACATCCAAGTATCAGGTCGAGACCTTTTTGCGAGGTAATCCTGCTGATCATTCCGAAGAGCGGAACGTTCATGTGGACGGGGAGCCCCATCGCTTTTTGCAAAGCCACTTTACAGACGGGTTTGCCGATGGAAACTGTCGTGTGGTCGTAGTTTTCTGCAATGTAAGGATCGCTGGCCGGGTTCCAGACTTCTTCATCAATGCCATTCAGAATGCCCACCAGATCTTCCCGGCGAGATGTCAGCACGCCGTTGAGGCCGTTGCCAAATTCAGCCGTCTGAATTTCCCGGGCGTATGTCGGGCTGACAGTCGTCAGCATGTCAGCGAAAGTGATCCCGGTTTTCAGCAGGTTGAGCTGTCCGTGGAACTCCATCTGCCGCCAGTTGAAGTACTTCCAGTCGAGACCTGTGAGCACCATATCCCAATGCCAGAACTGGCCTTGAAAAGCCATATTATGGATGGTGTAAATGCTGGCGGTGCGTTCGAGGCCGTAGCTATGCCCTTCGATTTTCAACAAGGCAGGAACCAGCCCCGTTTGCCAGTCGTTGGCATGGATCACATCCGGACGAATGTCAAACTTACGGCAGATTTCGAGAACTGCGCGACTGAGAAACACAAATCGCTCGCAACTGTCCCGATAATCACCCTGGGCATCTCCATAAAGGCCGGGGCGATCGAAGTATTCCGGTTGATCGACGAGAAAAACTCGAACGGATGTTCCGGGAATGCGGGATTCGAGGATTCGGGCAGTCACATCGTTATGACCGATGGTAATGGTAATCGACTGCTCTGTGGATTGAATCTGCTTGGCCAGGCCGTTCAGTTCAGCCTGCTGCGGATAATAAGGGGTAATGAGCCAGAGTTCGTGCCCGAGAGCAGCCAGTGCTTTCGGGAGAGCGGATGAAACATCAGCCAGTCCCCCGGTTTTTGAGAAAGGTACGGCTTCAGAACTGGTCAAAACAATCCGCATGAGAAAACATCCGTCGGTGACGCATCTGAAGTTGTCTGGTCCGTCTGCCTGTGAAATCGCGGCAATCAGGCCAGTCCATACAGGAAATCATCGAAACAGTACGTCGAGGTTCGAGCAACTGCAACCCGATCCTGATCAATCAGCCCAGTATTCAACAGACATCTTTTCGTCTTATACCAGATTGACAACCTCAGGTTGTGATTGGCTCGAACCTATCGCGGAAGATTGACCTAAGTCGCATCACCCATATCATCGCCCGTGTAATGCTCGTAGAAGAGTCGGCCGATTTCTTCACTCAGACGGGTCATATACAGTGCTTTGAAGTTGGAAAGTGTTTCGTCGGCAGCACTTTTTGGCTGATAAAGCGGGTACTTGGAAATGATTTCTTTGCTGAAGATCTTTTCACCTGCTTCAAACGACTCATCCATCTTCCAGACACTGACGATCGCTTCGGAACGTCCGCGGTAAAGCGAGGCACTTCCTTCTTCGTACAGCGAGAAGGCCTTGAGATCGATGTAAACGACGTACTTTGCCTTGAAAGCGGCACCGATTTCTTCAGCACGATCCCAATCGGGATTCTGATCGAGCCAGGCTTTGACGTAATCGGGAGGAACAGTCTTGATCTTATGGGAGTCGAGCCGGAAGGTCACGAACTTGCTGACTTCAAAGTGAATGTCTTCAAAACTGAAGCGTACTTCCTTGGGGGCATAACAAACGACAGCAACCTTCACGTCTTTATCAGTCATCGACTCTTTGGTCATGGCATCGAACTCAGGTTCGATGGAGGGTGGCCCACCAATCAGGTAGCCAATCATGACCACGTAATTGCAACCATGAAACAGCAGACATGCTGTGAGTGCGCAGACCATGGCTGTCAGCCGCATTCTTGAGGAACGCCTGGCAATCGTGGTATGGGCATCGGACTGATTTTTCATCCAGGCTTTCATGGCAGACCCCGGCAATATGGAATCGAGAGCAAGACGACAGAAAATTTCTGCACCATCACGCATCGATCAAAGTGTGTCGTTCAAAGACTTATCAAAGAAAATTTCGCCCAGCATCTCGCTGACGCGGTCCAGGTACTCTTTCTGAAAAACCAGCGCAGATCGTCCGTTTTCAGAGATAGGCTGGTGCTCAGGATAGGTCGAATTGAATTCAGTCGTGAAAATCTGACTGGGAAACTTTCTCCCCCCCAGATCCTGCACTTCAAAAGCACTGACCTCGGCGAGCATTCTTCCCCGATGCAGACGCGGGGCATTATCTTCCGTGGTCTGGAACCGATGGACGTTCACCCAGGCAATATAGTTGGTTTCAATGTCCTGACTGATATCTGTCAGATCACCATCGATTCCCCCGTGATCATCCAGCCATTTCGTGATCTTTTTGGGATCGACGGCATCGACCTTGCGACGCTTCATGCGGCGGGTAATCCCGTCAATCAGGTCATACTCGAGGGACGAATTTTCCTGCTTGAGGTCTGCCGGTGTTGAGCAGACCACCATGATTTTATGCTTACCTTTGGTGAGATCGATCCCCGTCATCGCCTTGAAACGGCACGTATGCTTAGGGTCTCCCTGCACCATTTTTCCGGCCATCACAAAGAGTGAACAACCCGGAGCTGAACCAATTGCGGCCAGAACGCTGAATCCCAGTGCAGTTCGCATCCATTCGCGACGCGAAGAACCAGCCGCACATGTTCGTGCTGTGTTGTCCATCAAGGGGACCTCCACATTATGGAATTCCATGAGGTAACAATGTTCCGGCCATGACTGACCACAAGACGTCACCAAGAATTCGGGATTTTTGATTCAGAAAAGAAAGGCGAGGTGAATTCAGAAAGGAAATGCGGCGGGGCAAAAGGCAGGAAACCAACGATGGGACTTAGAAACCACTCCAATAGATCCAGGCAATTCGGCCTACCCAGTTTAAGAGAATGATTCCCAGTACCACACACGAGAGCACAGCAAACACTTCGAGATAATCACTGGTCAAACATGAAACTCCTCGAATCACACTGACCAGAATCCAGACCGTCGTTATCGAGGCAAAAAATGCGAGACAGAGACCACCCGGATGACATCGGGCGGCATCAATCCATTCCAATCTGACAAAATGGGAAAAACAGGTCGTCATGCCACAGGCAGGACAAGGAAGACCAGACAAGGCGAGAAAGTAACAGGGGGGTAAACCAAGTTGTTGATGAGTCCCCACACCGGAAGGGTGAGGCTTCAAAAAGGCGGCAAGTAGAAAACCACTGATCAGCAGAACTGCAGCGAACAGCAGCAGCACTCGATGAGTGTTCGAAAGGCGGTGAGGCGGAGAAAGACGGGAAATGAATCTGTACACGTTTGAGTGGCTATGTAGTTTTTTATGACAACTGCTGCAAGGCGTGGTTTATCGGCGGAAATTGCATCTCAGGGCATCATCGGTCTTCAGCACTGTCAGTTATAGCTTGTCTGAGCTTGGCAAAACACCTCGGGATTTCGCCATTTTCCATTTCAGTTCAAGACTTTGCGTCAATTCCAGGCAACGGAAACTCGCTATCTGGAGAGGTTTTGCAGCGAAACCCGACTGGACAGACTTCAGCCTTTTTCATAACAACGCCACGGATTTCTCAAAGTTCTTCCATCCATTGAGAGAGAACTCGTCACCTGGTCTGTCCCGGCTTGCCGGACTCCCTTCATTTTCAGTGCTTGTCAGCCCCTAATCACTCCTGGAGAATCACATGCCCGCTCCTCGCGCTCAGAATCTGCGCGACGCCGGGAATTTCGCGCAGAGTCTGCTCATGCCAGGCCTGTTCGTCATGTCGATTCTGGTGATCATTGCTCCCTTACCACCCGTCGTGCTCGACGTCCTGCTGGCGGGAAACATCACTCTGGCAGTGGTGATTCTGCTAACGACCATTTACGTCTCCAAGCCGCTCGATTTCAGTGTTTTTCCATCGCTCTTACTGGGAACAACACTGGCGCGGCTCGTGCTGAACGTGGCCTCGACGCGCTTGATTCTGACTCGGGCTAACATCGATGGAACCAGTGCGGCTGGTGAGGTGATTGAAGCCTTTGGCGAGTTTGTCGCTGGCGGACAACTGGTTGTTGGCATCATTCTCTTCGTGATTCTGGTGGTGATTCAGTTTGTTGTCATCACGAAAGGCTCCAGCCGCATCAGCGAAGTGGCGGCTCGCTTTGCTTTGGATGGCATGCCTGGCAAGCAGATGGCGATTGATGCTGATCTCAATGCCGGTGCCATCACACAAGAGGTGGCCAAAGCGCGGCGTCTGGAAATCACACAGCAAGCCGACTTTTATGGCGCTATGGACGGTGCGGGCAAGTTTGTCCGCGGCGACGCCATTGCTGGCATTATCATCACGCTGATTAACGTTCTGGGTGGAATCATCATTGGCATGTTCATGCACGGCATGCCGTTTGAAGAAGCCATCAAGGTCTATACAACATTGACCATTGGTGATGGACTGGTTTCCCAGGTCCCGGCGTTTCTCATCTCGCTGGCTTCTGGCCTGCTGGTGACTCGCTCCAGCAGCGAATCAAATCTTTCCAAAGAAACTCTCGGCCAGCTTTTTCGGCACAGCGAGACACTTTTTGTGTCGAGTGCTTTTGTTGGCGCCATGGCCTTTACGGGTCTGCCGATGATGCCATTGCTTTCATTAAGTATGGCACTGGCCGTCGCGGGCTACTTTCTGCGTGCCTCCCAGGAGAAAGGGAAGCTCCAAAAAGCACAGGCAGAAACTCAGGAAGCAGCCGCAGCGAAACCGCAGCCTCGTCCGGAAGATCATCTGGGTGTGGAACCACTTGAAGTCGAACTGGGCTTTGGCCTGATCCGCCTTGCCGACCCGGCTTCGAACGGAGATCTCCTCGATCGAGTGACGCGAGTCCGCAATAAGATCGCTCAGGAACTGGGGCTTGTTCTTCCCAAAATTCGTATTCGCGATAACGTTCGCCTGGAACAGAACGAATATCAGATCAAATTGAAAGACACGCCCATTGCCTGGGGTGCCGTTTATCCCACCGGGTTAATGGCCATCGATACCGGCTTAACGACTGGCCGCATTCCAGGGATGGATGCCCGCGACCCGGCGTTTGACCGACCTGCCGTCTGGATTGAACCTTCACAGAATGAACGCGCCCAACTGCTGGGTTATAGCGTTGTGGAACCGGCTGCTGTGATCGTCACACATCTGACGGAAATTGTTCGCTCATACGCGGACGAGTTACTTTCCCGCCAGCAGGTTCATCAACTGATCGACACACTCAAAGCCAAAGCTCCTAAACTGCTCGAAGATCTCGTGCCTGATGTCCTCAAAATTGGTGTGATTCATCAGGTTCTGGCAAATCTGCTCCGGGAAAGAATCCCGATCAAGGATCTGGAAACCATTCTGGAAACGTTAGGAGATTACATCGATCGCACGAAGGATATTGCCATTTTGACGGAATACGTGCGTCATTCTTTGAGCCGCACCATCTGTCAGCAATATCGCGATTCACAGCGTACGTTGCATGTTGTGACATTAGAACCTGCCGTCGAAGATACGTTGTCGGCCGGGATTGAATTCACCGAGCGCGGCATGCTGGTCAAACTATCGCCTCAGATCGTGGAGTCGTTTACTCAGGAACTGGCAAAGCAACTGGAAAAACTGGTGCAATTTGGCCGGCCACCCGTGCTGTTGTGCGGCCCGCAATTGCGTGCCGGCGTACGACAGATGACATCCAGCACCTTACCACGACTGGCTGTGATCAGTCTGAACGAAATTACGCGGGATACGGCTGTCGAACCTCACGGTGTGATTGGTATCGCTGCTATCAGACCAGCCAGGCCCAACATGATGCCTGCTCCACAGGCCGACTTGACAGGAGCCAGGCGATGAGCACGACCACAGGTTTTTCAGCCGTTATGACTGATCAAATGAATTTGAAAGTGCAAACTTCTTTAACCAGTTGTGGTGTTGCCGGAGGGCTTATATGAATCGGGATATTCGCGTCTATCGTGCCGCGACGCTCGACGATGCTCTCGAGCAGGCCTATCGGGAACTGGGGACTGAGGCGACGATTCTGCATACACGGCAGATCGAACATCGCTCGTGGCTTCCCTTTGGACGTACCAGTAGCGAAGTGGAAATCACCGCCACCAGCCAACCTCAGCAGGTCGCGACAAAACCTCGCATTAATCCTCCAAAACCTCGATCTTCCGCCACGCGAGCCACTCCACGACCCTTGGATGAAACATTAGCTAGCCCGCCGCCACTTCTGGGTGTCGGGCCATCAGCGGCTCGATCCTTAGAAGCTGAACTCAAAAAACGTACCAGCGGTCCACTGAGCCATCCTTCTTCACCGGCAGTTGGCAGTCCTCGGCCTGGCACATCGACTCCTGATGTCCGTTCAACGGGAAATGGCCGGGGGATGGGTCATCAACCAGAAAAGCCAAACACCAAGGTCACACCTCAGCCTCAGGCGAATCACCAGCCGCCTGCGACGACAGGTTCGGTTCAAAATCCATCTTCTCAACTGGATTCTGCGACGACGCCACGTCGGAATCCGTTGCCAACACGAGTGACACCTCCTTCGAATTCACCCGCTCTCACGCCTGCGCCCAGAGGGCTGGGTCGCTGGCAACCAAGGCAGAGTTTTGAACAATCCGGCGTTGATCCCAATCCCGGTGAAACGAATCCAGCCGCACGCGATCAGCAGCAGGACCAGTCGTCTCCAGCGAAGGATGTCAGGCGATCAGCACCCGAATCGACAGTTTCGACAACACCATCCTCTCTGGCGTCCGGTGTGGATTTACCGGCTAAGCCAGTCTCGCTCTTGCCAGCCTACGAACCTTCGGGATTAACTCTGCCGGGTGCGCGCATTGAAAAACCTGCCGTGTTGACCACGGCAGATGCTGTCCATGACTCCCAATGGTGGCAGATCGATCAGCGGCTCCATGAAAATCAACAGAGTCTCGAACAGTTCAAAACAAGTTCGATGAATCGTTTTCATGAAACGCGGGAAGTTGAATCGACCAGTTGGCAGGAAATGGTGAATCAGACGGGCCTGCCAGAAAATATCGCCCGGAAGCTGCTAAAAAAGCTCGCCTGCCTGGCCACTCCGAAAGAATTGACAGATCCACAGGCCTCCCGGCTGTTGTTATTGAGCCTGATTGAGCAGGAATTGAATCTTTCCAGACCTGTGCAAATTGCACCGGGTACTCCTCAAATTGTCGCCTTGGTGGGCCCGACAGGTGTTGGGAAAACAACCACCCTGGCAAAGCTGGCAGCCCAGGCACGGCTGCGTGAGCATCGAAAAGTCGGCCTCATTACTGTGGATACATTTCGAATTGCCGCCGTTGAACAACTCAAGACCTATGCGGAGATTATGGAACTCCCCATGCGTGTGGTTTCATCGCCGGCAGAAATGCGAAGTGCGATGGATGACTACGCGACGATGGATCTGGTCCTCATCGATACGTCTGGCAGAAGTCCTTACGATGAACTGAAAAATCAGGAACTTAAGGCGATTCTGGCAGAAGCCCACGCACACGAAATTCACTTGTGCATCAGTATGGCAAGCGATCCACGTTCGATCACGATGATTGCTTCGAAGTTCATCACGATCGGTGCCAATCAGCTCATCCTGACAAAACTCGATGAGATTCAGGAATACGGTGCCGTCCTGGCCACTAACATTAACTCCACTTTGCCACTCTCTTATCTGACAACAGGCCAGGAAGTTCCCGATCACCTGGAGCGAGCTGCCGCTTCGCGTCTTGCCCGACTGATTCTCTCTGCTGAACCACTGCGCCCATCCATTCTGGCGACAAGTTCGATTACGACAACCAATGCCTTTGCCTCGCCCGTCTGACCGAGATCTGCGACCAGCGAATCATCCATTTACAGTGAGCACAATCCCGCCCCGTTTCCTCATGATTCGATAGCCCATGACCTTACCATTGACCATCACTGAGTCAGAAACCTTGGCGATCCCATGCGATCAGGCCACAGGTCTGCGTTCGCTCAAAGCTCAATCCGGAATCGCATGGTTCAAGGGTCAGCAAGATGTCGCCTTGAGCGAATCGAGATGCCGGGTGATCGTAGTGACCTCTGGAAAAGGGGGCGTCGGCAAATCGACGTACGCACTGAACCTGGCTGTCGCACTGGGAGAAATGGGCCAGCGTGTCCTGCTGCTCGATGCTGCCGAAGGTGTTTCTCATCTCGATCTGATGTGCGGGTTACACAGTTACTGGAATCTGGAGCATGTCGGCAGTGGTGCCCGGCAGTTAGCAGAAGTGATTCTCAACTGTCCAGGCAACGTCAAACTGCTCACCGGATGTCGCTTATTACTTCAACCCGAACTCATCCCTGCCCCGCTCAGGACATTCTTCATCGAACAACTGGCTCAGCTCGAAAAGAGCTGCGACACCTTGATTGTCGATGCTGGGACCGCCAGTTTTCCTGTCGTTTATCCCTTCGTGAAAGCTGCTGATCGTATCGATCTGATCACAACTCCCGAACCGACATCCATCGCAAACACCTATGCGGTCCTCAAGCATCTGTCAGTTCGCTGTCAGAATTCCGCTGGCATCCTGATCACCAGTTGCCATGAGGATCAGCACGCCGAAGCCATCTTTGAACGATTAGCTCGCACCAGTCGAACATTTCTGCAATACGGCATCGAAAAACTGGGTAAACTGGGATACCACGAAGACGTCATAACGTCGATCGGCTCAAGAACTCCGTTTGTCCTGAAGACGAGTTGCCCGGTGAGTGCACAAATTCGCCGATTTGCAGGGAAATGGGCCACCAGATCTTTCGCACCTCGAAAATCTTTCTTCAGGTTGGTCTTGTCGGAAACGGAAGAAAAAGCGATGAATTGCATCCACGCGACGGCAATCACCTGACTGCTCTTCGCCAACGAGTTTCGATCTTGAATTTTGCCTGAATGCCTTTCCCGCCTGTTTTCCTCTCCGCATCTCTTCCTGTAGCCGCCTCACTTCAAATTCCTGCCTCTCCTCATGATTCCCTTGACAATATAGCCCACTCGGATTGCGCTTCGCGCCGTCAATACCTGCCAACATTTCATTCGTTTCCCGCCTCGACTTCTGAATCCCTTCCTACATAACGAAACCTGTTCGTTACCTGTCATTTTCTTGAGCTGATTTCCTACCTGCGTATCACTTTTTTGAGAATGCAGTCGGAGAAATTCCGTCTGCGGACTCTGCGTTGATTTCAACAGATTCACTGAATTTGCATGCTGAAGTATGTCGATACTGAAGAACGAAGCGATGTCGCCACTTCATCAGTTCGCCACCCTGAACCACAACAGGGCCGTCATGGTAAGGCAGTATGCAGCGTATTTAAGCCTGCTTTCTTTAATGGCTGCCTGTGCTGCAGGAGCTATGGAAGGAAGTGGATTTATAGAGACTGTCAGAAAAGGTCTGATAGCGATGATGATCTTCTTTCCGCTGGGCTGGTTCCTGGGAGAACTTGGTCGCCAGACAGCGGAAGATATGGCCCAAAAAGATCTAACACAGAACGATCTGGCTGATTCATCGCCTGGACTCCCGACTGACAGTGTCACTGCCCGATAGTTAATGATTTTTCTGCGGATCTATTCATATTGTTCAGAACCGCATTCGAAACGATGCAAGCACGATAGCTAACCCTCATTAGCTATCACGGATGTTCACGGAGGGTTGGATGGTGACCAGGGTTATCGAAGACATTCAGGCCGTCTGGAATGCCTATAAGCAGGACCAGTCGAGCAAAGCACTGCGTAATCGCCTCATGGAGAACTATCTCCCGCTGGTGCGATATAACGCAGAGCGAGTGTGGTCCAAGCTTCCGGATGGCGTGGATATCAACGACCTGATTTCCGCTGGAGTCTTCGGGCTCATGGATGCTATTGAAGCATTCGATATGGAGCGCGGAGTTAAGTTTGAAACCTACTGTGTCCCGCGAATTCGTGGAGCCATGCTCGACGAACTCCGGACCATGGACTGGGTTCCGCGACTTGTGCGCAGCAAAGCCAGCAAGCTGGAATCCGCCCGTAAGCAGGCCGAAGCTGAACTCGGCAGACCTCCCGCTGATAATGAAGTTGCCGCCAAGATGGGCGTTCCTCTGGATGAGTACGAAAAACTCAAGAGCGAAGCCAGTGCTGTTAATCTCGTGAGCCTGAACAAGAAATGGTACGAGACCGATAGCTATAAAGATGTTCGTGAAATCGACATCATTGAAGATACCAAAGGCGAAGACCCGACTCTCAGCATCCAGAAGCGTGACCTGATGAAACTGGTCACCAAAGGTCTCAACCGCAATGAACGCCTGATTATCATTCTCTACTACTACGAAGAGTTGACAATGAAGGAAATTGGCAGCACTTTAGGGCTGTCAGAATCCCGCGTGAGCCAGATGCATTCGAGTATCGTCAACCGACTCAAAGAACAGCTTGGCCGCCGCAGACCGGAATTTGCTCAGTAAGTTTTCGCCACCAATTCAATGGCTTTGATCAGGTGCAGTGAGTGGTTCTCGAAAAAAGAACCGCTCACTGCACCTGATCGTTTTACGGGCCCCAAAAATCCGGCGGTTGGTATCTGTCACGAAGCGGTTGCGATAACCTGAGTAATGTCAAAACATCCTCACGGCAGTTCTTCCAGCGACTTTGAAAACAGGCGCTGGAAGTTCTGGGTAGCACCACAAACATCGAATGGTCTGATGGATTCTGATCACCACTCACAGCTTCGAGCTGCGGACAATGCCCACGTGTGGCATCCGTTCACCGCGATGTCTGCCTACACTTCTGAAGAAGCCCCCATCATCACCCACGCTGAGGGCTTTTCTCTGTTTGACAGCCAGGGAAAGAAGTATCTCGATGGGCATTCTTCGCTCTGGTGCAATATTCACGGGCATCGTGTCCCTGAGTTGGATGCCGCCTTAACCAGCCAGATCGAGCGTGTGGCGCATTCCACTTTGCTGGGGATTGCGAATTCCAGTTCGATAGAGCTCGCCGAAGAACTTGTCGCATTGTCACCGCCGGGTCTCACCAGAGTGTTCTACACAGATTGCGGTGCCGCTGGCGTGGAAGCTGCTCTCAAGATTGCCTGGCAATATCATCGCCAGAAAGCTCACTCGGAAGATCGCCGGTTGTTTGCGTGTCTGGAACAAAGCTATCACGGAGACACGGTAGGGGCCGTGAGCGTGGGCGGAATTGATGTCTTTCACAGCCTGTTTGGCGGAATGACATTTCCAGCCCTGAAACTTCCCACGCCAGCGCGGGCATCGACCAGAGGCCGTGAGTTTCTGCCCCTGGAAACCATTCTGGCAAAAACCGAACAATTGCTGGATCAGCAACGGGATCAACTGGCGGCAGTGATTGTCGAACCACTCGTCCAGGCCGCCGCGGGAGTTCTGGTTCATCCTCCAGGCTACCTGCAGGCGCTTCGAACGATGACGGCGGAACGTGGCATTCTGTTGATTGCCGATGAAATTGCTGTCGGTTTTGGCCGTACCGGCAAGATGCTAGCCTGTGAGCACGAAAAGGTCGCACCAGATCTGCTGGTCTTATCCAAAGGGTTAACAGGAGGTTACCTGCCGCTGGCAGCGACATTAGCCACCGAGGAAATCTTCCAATGTTTTTCTGGCGAACCTTGGCAGGGCCGCACGTTCTACCACGGCCATACTTACACCGGGAATCCGCTGGCGTGTGCTGTGGCCTTGGCATCGATCCGGCGTATGCGAACGAAGAATGTGCTTTCAAACGCCTGTGAAATTGAAAGCTGCCTGAGACAGCGGATTCAAAGGTGGCAATCATCGAAACCTGCGTGGTTGCAGCATGTTCATCAGATTCGACATCTGGGGACTATGATGGCCATCGACCTGGTGCATCGCAGTGAGCCTGTGACGCCCTATCCTGCCGAACTACGTGCTGGTCACCAAGTCACTCTGGCCTGTCGGAAGAGAGGGATCATCCAGAGAAATATCGGAGATTCAGTCATCCTCTACCCGGCACCCGCGATGCCAGTCGATCTGGTTGAAGAGCTACTCGACGGTCTTGAAGAAAGTCTTGCGGAAGTCACATCCAGACTTCAAACACTCAAGAGCGCGGGAAGAACTCAATCTTCCGAACATTCAGTGAAAAATATGGAGTGAGAGCGGAGGGACTCGAACCCTCGACCTACGGATTAAAAGTCCGTTGCTCTACCGACTGAGCTACGCTCTCATATCAACTGAATGTTAGGCCGCAGATGACAATTCGACAAATCAGTGCGGATTCATCACTTCTGATAAATTCCAACCTGCTGGCGATGAAATCACGGCATGGCCATTAATAGCCAAGATCACGAGTGTAGCCGCTGATCTCACAGAGTAAAACCAACCAGCCACAAATCATAAAAAATGTGCGGATCATCGCACCATAAGACCATTTTGAACCGATTTTGCCTGAGGAATTGGCGTGACATCCGAAGCGTTTTTCAAAACGATTCGATGAAAATCACCAGGCCGGATTGGCAGGCTGCTGAAATTCCCGTTGAGTGAGAAAGCTTTCCGACGAGATCGCAGATCACCCAGTGACCGAGTTATCAGCTCACCTGATGCACAAACATCATGCCGATCCCAGAAATCGAAACGCCTGATCTGTCGATCTCGCATGCTTGCTCCGAGCCGCTGTCTCTTACACACAACTTTGCATGAGTTCAGATTTGAGGTGTGGTCTTAGACTGGGTGGCTGCGGTCAAACGTCCTCGTTTGCCCCCAGGTCATTGGACTCTCAATGTTTATGGCGAATCTGATCAAATGCCATAAAGGGACGTCTCATATGAATTTGTACTGGCAACGCTCTCGATCTGGGGGTGGATGACGTCGACCAACCCCAACCTGCCAATGGCCTTGCCTGGCAAAAGGACGCGCATGGCGCGGCTTCTTGTCGTTGTGTCGAACACAACGACCCGGCCACAAGTTGGCCGGGCCACCCGACATCATTTTTGTCGGGGTCGGCAATGACCCAAGATGTGCGTTATTGACAGATCCGAGTCGCAAGCATGGCACACGAAATGAGTGACATCATGGAATCCGTACAAGGAATCAGGCGGGCCAGATCTGGCTGCCACCATCAACACGCAAAGCCTGCCCCGTCACAAATTGACCTAATGGGCCGGCAAAGAACTCCACCACCTGAGCCACTTCCTCAACCAGGCCAATTCGATCGAGCGTACCGGCTTCGACCAGACGACTCTGATCGACCGTTCGTGTTCCCAGGTATCGACCAGTTCGCGTATCGCCGGGGGCCAGAGAATTGCAGGTCACTTCGTATGGCCTGAGTTGTTCGGCAAGGCAACGCGTATACTCGACCACAGCCGCCTTGGCAGTTGAATAAATGGCGCTGTTGGCATTTCCCCGGAATGCAGCGATCGAGCTGATGGTAATGATGCGGCCCTGTCGTCGCTCCATCATCCCACGAGCTACCTGCTGGCAGATGTGGATGGTGCTCATCAGGTTGCGATCCAGCACCGAACGGACATCGATGGCTTTGATCATGACCGCGTCGTTGGGATTGGGCTTTCCACCGGCGGCGGCAATATCTCCACCAGCCGAGTGCACCAGAATATCAATCGGTCCCAATTCAGAAGTCACTTCCTGAACGACGCGAGCGGCATCGGCCTCGACGGTGAGGTCGCCCAGAACGCGGTAAGTTTTTGTGCTGTATGCCGTTGCAATCTCAGCGGCCGTATGTGTCAGTGTTGTCCCTTCGCCGTATTCGGAGGGGCCATTCTCCCGCAGGCCGTGGACTCCAACATGGCAGCCGAGTTTCGCCAGATGCTCGGCAAACGCGCGGCCCAAGCCTCGTCCTGCACCAGTGACCAGCGCGACTTTGCCTTCAAGCAACCGACTCATGGACGAATAACTCCAACCTGGTGCAGATCATGAAATGCGGGGAAACGGATTCAACCAGAAACTCCCGGAGGAGCCTCACCAGCCCAGTGACATATTGGTCTCAATGGCTCGTTGAGCTTCATCTTCTGAAACTCCCATCCCGACCATATATAAATGGATGGCTTCGATTTTGTTGCCGTGAGATTTAGCGAGGCAATCGCGCGCCATTTCACTGGGGGAGGCAGGGCCAGTTAATCCCAGCAGTCTTTTGGAAATCACCCACGCATCCCGCGGACGCCGACCGATTCGGAGAATTTCCTCGTCGGGAAATGTCTCTTGCGTCAATGCCTCGGCCGCCTCACGGGATTCTGTCCAAGCGACCATGATGTGTGCCGACGTCTCAATTTCAAACAGTGGCATCTTTCGGCCTCTTTACGTCCCGGTATCTCTGGCAAGGAGTATAAGGCACCAGTCGTCTTTGCTCCACTGATCGCCGCACTCTGCGCAAATAGAAGTCTAAGCGGCGGTTCGAATCTGACTTTCCGGGCGAAATCGACACTCTTCAAAACTCGAGGCTCTGAATACTCAAATTGAGGTTGAAGGAATCAGAAATCGACTTTCACATTTTCCCGCTGGTAGATGGGCAAATGGCGGTAGTAGACTTCGAGTGTCATGACAGCGAGGCAGGTCATGTAGAGCCGACCACCCGAACCACCGTGAGGATCAGCGACGTTCCAACTGCCGGTGGCATGTCCTTGTTTTAACTGGGTTTTGACAAGCTGGTCACGCATGACTGCGTTCCATCGCTGCCATTCCGGCCCACCCCAATGGTGCATGACCTGAGTGGCGTAATAGTTGTAGTACATGTCTCCTTTGGCCGGTTTGGCTTTATCCAGATGAGCCACGCCTTCCTTGAGAGCGGGCTTATTGGGTTCCCAACCCATGTAGATGCGGCAGAGGAGTGCAGCGGCCGTCATCGAATTTTTGGCATCGCCACTCCCGGGGACATAGGTGTACTGAGAGCCACCATTCTTAGCACAGGCATCGAGGAATTTCTCGGCACCACGGAAGGTTTGCGGAGGCACTTTGATCTTGCTCATCTGGGCACTTTTGAGTGCCATAATCTGCCAGCCAACAACCGATGTATCACCGGCCTGTCGCGGCTGATAGCGCCATCCGCCATCTTTGGGATTCTGCGCGTTGACAATGAATTTGACCGCATTGAAAGCGGGTGTACGTAAGCGTTCATCCTTGGTAAGAGCGAGAGCTTCACACAAGGCGATGGTCACCAGCCCCTGCGTGTAAAAGCCTTCGTTACTCGAGACAATTCCCCGGAAATCGCCACCTTCGGGAGTCACCTTCTGACTTTTGATCATGAAGTCGACGGCTCCCTTCATCTCCTTCTGGTAGTCGCCCTTCTTGTGGGTATGCCCGCCACCCATGTAAGCGAGCATGGCCATGGCTGTCGCACCGGTTTTACAGGCTTTCAAGGTTCCTGGCTGACTGCAATCACACCCCTTGGTCCCGACATGATTGAAGTTCCAGCTCCCATCATCGGCCTGATGATTGGCCAGCCACTTGAGTCCCGTGAGCACTGCCGCCTCACTGGCATCATTCCCACCCTGCTCCTTCAGCAGTTGAGA
The DNA here is from genome assembly GCF_001707835.1 of Planctopirus hydrillae. GTDB lineage: Bacteria > Planctomycetota > Planctomycetia > Planctomycetales > Planctomycetaceae > Planctopirus > Planctopirus hydrillae. The sequence goes on along the minus strand of NZ_LYDR01000099.1, from coordinate 21,866 downwards.
CTTGGCGGCGGCGGAACGGCCAGCCATCGCATCGCCAATTTTGATGTTCAAGCCACTGTCGGCCTCGACCGAGTCGAGCACCATCGAGGGATCCAGATCGTTGATATTCGGCATATCGACCGGAACATCCGCCACATCCAGAGCATTCGACTCCGACTGATTCGGATCGACATTCGTCTGAATGATTTCTTCGGGCTGAATCAACGACGTTTCGGTAATCGGCTCGGGCTCAACTTCATTGATCGAAGCAATCGTGGTGAAGATTTCTTCCAGTTGACGATTGTCAAAAACAATCATTGCGCACAAAAACAGAACAATGGCATGAAGGAAAGTGCTCACGCCGACTGTCACGGCAATTTCAGACCACTTGGCACCTTTGGTTTGTGCACCATCGAGGCGAGCCGTTACGGAAGGGCGTTCGGGCGTCCGAACTGCACCAGAATTCTGGATCGTTGTTGCCATGCAAAAGTATTCCTGTTCTGTGAAAGCCCCAGCGATGAGGTGTTCCACAAGATGGCGAATCGCCGACAGATAGGGAATCGATCAAAGATTACTGATGTTTATTGATGCTACGAACCTTCAGGTGAGGGGTCAAGCACCCATCCCTAGCCTCTTACCCTGAAGATACGTCGATTGTTCGTCAAATTGATGATCAATGGTCAGCTTTTTTGTAGATCAAGCCTTCTCCGACAGAATCAAGTGGCCATGTGCTGCTGTCGGAATACATTCCACGTATTTCAGGTCGGCCCCTGCGATCCAGCCGCGATACTCTTCCAGACTGTACGCCCGGCCTTCCGTCAGTGAAAAAAGTGCCAGCGAATAGAGGGCAATTTCCAGCGGGCCCGTCAAATCGCTGTTTAACAGCACATCATGAATCAGCAGGCGGCCACCTTCCGGCAAGCCGGAAGTCGCCTTCGCCACCAGACGAGCACACTGGGGGCGATCCCAATCATGCAGCACATTCGAGAGCAAAATGTCGTCAGCCGGTGGGAAGGGATCAGACCACATATCCCCGGCATGCAACTCCAAACGATCGCGAACCCCTGTTTCTTCCGCCAACTCAGCGGCTATTCTCAGCACTTCCGGGCGATCAAAAATAATGCCTTTCCAGGTGGGGTATTTCTGCAGAACTGCCATGGTGTAAATCCCACTGCCGCCAGCAACATCCAGCAGAACTCGACCACCATTGCCAGAATGGCTATTGAGAACTCTTCCAGGTTGGCCCGCTGGAAGCACATCAGCAAACCGGGGAGCAACATTCCACGCCCGGCCAGCCAGAGACAACGTCAAAAACCGGGCAGAGTCCTCGCGATCCATGGCCGATTCAGAACCCTCACGAAAGATGAAAGCAGCCCCCTGCTCGCTCTCCGCTCCTTCAGGCCGGTCGGACTTCAATCGCTCGACCAATGCCAGTGTGCCTGCTGATTGTGCAGCCAGCGAAATGTATCCACCCACACTGAAGGGGCTGGAGGAGACCAGATGATTTCTTGCCAGCGGTGTCAAGTCGATATCGCCATCGAGCCCTCTGGTGAGCAGTTGCATCGCACAAAGCCCGGTGACAAGCACCTGAGTGGCTCGCTCGGACAAAGCCAGGCGACTCTGCAATTCGTCCAACGACAAAGGACTCTCGTTCAAAACGTCAAAGACATGCAAGTGGGCGACCGAAGCTGCCAGAAGTTCTGTCGCGAAGTTGCCTCGAAAGAGATCAAAGATCGGCGTGACATCTGTCGGTGGAAACCGTAGTGCATCTTTCATTGCCATGCCGAACTCCAGAATTCCGTGATCAACTCAGGTTGAGATTGTATCGATTACCAACGAGTTTCTTCGCACTAGAGGCCCATCAAAGACCTGGCAATTCGAGGGACATCGAGCAGACTCCAGTTCTCAGAATAAATGTCTGGTCGGGAAGCAATCATGACCGGCCCTTCCGCAGGTTCGAGGCCTTTCGTCGCAAGTCTTCCATGCGAACCCTTAACGATGGAGGCATCCAGTCCGATCACATCCATGTAGTAACGAAAGCCAAGTTTCTTCTGGAGCAGACGCCGGACGATGCGCAGCTTCGGGAACTTGAGTTGCGGATCGAGCAGCAGTTCAGTGGGGTCGTAGCCAGGTTTACGATGGATGTCGATCGTACGGGCGTAATCCGGTGCCAGATGATCATCGAGCCAGAAATAGTACGTGAACCACGCCTGTGGTGCGGCAATGGCCACCAGTTCGCCGGCTCGTTCGTGAGCAATTCCCAACTCGACTTTGCCCGCTTCGTCTAACACGCGTTCAATGCCGTCAGTCTGCTCCAGAAGTTTCTTGACTCTCGGGATATCCGACGCGTCTCGAACGTAGACATGAGCCACCTGATGATCGCTGACGGCAAATGCTTTTGAAGCTCCACAATCGAGTGTTTCGTAACCTAATGGCTCGCGGCGAGCGACCAGCCAGCCAGCCTCTCGGAGCACACGATTGATGTGCACAGGTTTCGAAACTTCCGTAATGCCGTATTCCGAGACAACCAGAATTTCGGCACCAGATTCCCGGGCGGCCTCGATGACACGTCCCGCTTCGAGATCGACCTCTCGTAGAGCAATTTGAATGCGAGGATCATGCGGCCCGTACCGCTGCAGGTCGTAATCCAGATGGGGCAGATAGACGAGCGTCAGTGACGGTCGATAACGTTTCATCACTTCAATGGAGGCTGTGGCAATCCAGCGGGAACTTTCGATCCCCGCCATCGGCCCCCAGAAGGACTGCAAAGGGAAGACCCCCAGTTTACTCTGGAGATCATCGCGCAGTTCCGTGGGATGTGAATAGGAATCGAAAATTTTACGACCATCGGCCGGGTAGCTGGGCCTGGGAGTCATCGAGAAGGCGACAGGTGCATACATGTTGTACCACCAGAACATCTTGGCGGTGGTCAGGCCCGGATCAATCGATGTCAACTGCTCGTAAAGTTTTGTCCCTTGAACCAATCGATTGGATTGCAGCCAGAGGCGCACTTCACTGGTATCGCGAAAGTACCAGCCATTGCCAACAATGCCATGCTGAGTCGCAGTGCTCCCTGTGAGCATCGAGGCCTGTGCCGTGCAGGTCACTGCCGGAAAGACTCCGCCGGCGGGTGCTGCTGTACCCGCTTTGGCAAGTGCCGTGAGATGGGGCGTGTGCTGCCCCAGATGTTCGTATGTCAGACCCACCACATTGATGATCACCAGCGGCTGAGGCATAGGAGATGACTTTGTCCTGGCGGAGAGACTGGTGGATTCTGTCAATAGACGGGTTCAGATCCTGTTTACGGATTTCTCTGAAAGTGGCTGATCAGCGCTTCATTCACGGCCACGGGTTTTTCCAGTGGAGAGAGATGCCCGGAATCGGCAATTGTGACGAAGTGCGAGCCGGGAATATCACGAGCCATCTCGGCCATCCCTTGTGGTGGTGTGATTTTGTCTTCAGAACCTGCCACGACGAGCACAGGAACGGAGCACCTGGCCAGTAGATCTGTCGAGTCTGGCCGGCTGGCCATGGCCCGCTGGGCAACTGCCAGGCCACGGGCTGCCTGAGAAATCATCAGATCACGCACAAAGTCGAAAAGAGCGGGCCGGTCTTCGTTGACATCTGGTGCCATCACCATGGGCATCATGGCTTCAGCAGCCACCCGGCTGCCTTCGACCAGCAGTTTATCAACCATGGCCAACCGCTTCTGGGCAGCTTCGGGAGTATCGGCTTCCCGTTTCGTATTGAGCAGTGCCAGGGAACGGATTCGATCAGCCGCCTGGCGCAACATCCCCATGGCGATGTACCCTCCCATCGAGAGCCCCACCACATGAACAGGTTGCTGTGGGGCAATGACATCCAGCAGGGCAGAGGTGACGATCGCATAGTCATCGATCGACAGACTGTCTTTGACCAGCGGTGTCTGCCCGAAGCCGGGAAAATCGGGGACGATCAACTGATGATTCGCCGAAAGCGGCACCATCTGCTCGCGCCACATGCGATGAGTCAAAGGGAAGCCGTGCAGCAGAACAACGGGTGGGCCTTCACCTTGAACGACAGCAAAGACTCGACCGGCAGTTGTTTCAAAATAGGGCATGTTGGCGCAATCCCTGTTCCCTGAGTGCAGGCTTTCAATGAGTCATTACAGTCTATGCTCCAAGGGAACCCCGGCAAAGTGTCCGGCCGAATGGATCGTGCGGGAACGTGAGAAAATGGTCACAGCGTGCCAACCTGCGCCTGCGGCGTAAACTGTAACTTCTAGGCGTTGAGGAACCTTTTACACCGAACCACAGAATTCAAACGCTCGTCGCGAGACAATCCAGCATGCTTGCACCGAGCCGCTGTCTTTTTCACACAACTTCTCGTGGATTTTATTCTGCGATGTGCATCGAGACCGCGTGGCTGGGGTCAAACGTCCTCGTTTGCCCCCAGGTCTATAGACTTTGTTCGTCCCTGGCAAACTTTCTCAACTATCGTGAAGCATGTTTTGAGGTGCATTTGAGTTCTCCCACACAGACGCAGTTTTTTGCTCCTTCTCCCGTTCTGACGGGAAAAGGTTGTGATGAGGGCGAGCTCGAACTTTGTTGGCGTTCGATCAACAATCGGCTTCATCGCAGGACGCTCTTCATCTCTGGCCGATGGATGACAATTGGCGTTCCTGCGGATGCCTCGGTGACTGTTACACATCCATCAGCAAAAACCCTCACCCTGCCCTCTCCCACGCAGACGCGGGCGAGGGTTCCAGAGGCATGAGCATGGCACACAGGGCGCACTGATTTCATGAAAATCGAGTGATCCTGCGAGAAGAGAACAACCTGTAGAAATGAGAAAAGGCGGCTCATTCTCGATGGAGTGAGCCGCCCTGAATCCGAATTTTCGCGCCAATGTGGGTGCATTCGCGTGAAGGTTGTCGCTTGTCGTTACATGAATCAGATACTACACGAAAAGTGACGTAATGGCCTGGGCCTTGACCAACTCGCGTGGCTGGTTCAGATGATTGTAGACGATCGTTTCGGGATGGATGCCGAACGAGTGGTAGATCGTGGCCAGAAGTTCAGCCGGATGAACTGGCGATTTGCTGGGGGCTGATGCCGTTTTATCACTTTCGCCATAAACGGCTCCTGGCGTAATGCCCGCACCGGCCACCATGGCGGTATAGCAATAAGGCCAGTGATCGCGACCATCAGCACTGTTACCGTTACCGGACGTGCTGACGCCCTTTTGCGGGCTGCGTCCGAACTCACCGACAGCGACCACGAGAGTTTCGTTGAGCAGTCCCCGCTGATCGAGATCGGTAATGAGACCTGACAGACCGGCATCGAACATCGGACCAGACTGCTTTTTCATGCGGTCCGTCAAACCCACGTGATGATCCCACGAATGATTATCGCTGTTCGCCACTTTCGGCCAGACCACTTCGACTACACGGGTCCCGGCTTCCACCAGGCGGCGCGCCAGCAGGAGGCTTTGACCAAAAGTGTTGCGGCCATACAGATCGCGGGTGGCATCGTCTTCGGTGGAAATAGCAAATGCTTCCCGGGCCCGGCCGGAAATAATCAGACCGAGAGCCTGATCGTAGTATTCACCCAGCTTGTAGTCGGCAACGGCTTCATCCATACGGGGCATGAGTGAATTGATCTGCTCACGGAGGCGTGCCCGCCGTTCGAGACGCGTCGCATAAACTTCGGGCCGCAATTGGAGGTCGTCAATTCGAATGCGCTCCATCTTGGCCATGTCCATGTCGTCACCATCGGGATAGAGCGTGTAAGGATCGTAGGCTTTGCCCAAAAAGCCAGCCGTTCCTCCTTTGCCGACGACGTTACTTTCCTGAAGTGGTCTGGGGAGCATCACGAAGGGAAGCATCTGCTCCTTGGGTGGTTTCAGGCGGATGATGTTCGAGCCAAAGTTAGGAAAATCCTTGGGAGATGGAGGTTCCAACTGGCCTGAGGGACTGACTTTATCTGTCGTGTAGCCAGTCATCATCTGATAAATGGCGGCCGTATGGTTGAAGAGGCCATTGGGGGTATAGCTCATCGACCGGATCAATGTGAACTTGTCATTCACCTGGGCCAGTTTGGGCAGAATCTCGGTGAATTTGACGCCCGGCAGTTTGGTGGAAATGGGAGCAAACGCACTGCGGACATTGTCGGGAACATTCTCCTTGGGATCCCACAGGTCGAGATGACTCGGGCCCCCTTGAAGATAGACCAGGATAATGCTCTTCGCTTTGTTCCAGCCCGGACCACCGGTGGCGAGAGCCGAATCATTCGCCTGTGCCTTGAGGCCCAGCATCTGACCAAGTGACAGGCCAAAGAGTCCAGTTCCGCCCACACGCAGCAGAGCTCGTCGCGATACGCCGAGATGGGGATCGCACATATCTTTTCCAGGTTGACCGGGGATAACTAACATGGCGAGGTGCCCCTAAAAAGTAACAGGTTCAAAAATTGATTCGGATTGGTTCTTTGGATGATCGACCCAGTTTTGGATGATCAACCCAGTGTGGTCGTTCACAGTTCGTGAATCTCAATACCTTGATGAAGAGTCGAAAACCTGATTTCGGTCTAGTGGTTGAACAGGAACTCGGGACTGTTGATGAGGGCCCAGGCGACATCCTGCACCATCGTCAAACGGAGATTCTCCAGTTGCTTTGTACTCATGTCCTTATCGGTGCGGCGTGAGACGAGCAGACGATCTTCCGGAATCGGCTGTTTCGCTGTCGCGACGGCCTCCTGAAGTGCGACATGCTTGGGATCAGGTGGTAATGGAGCACTCAGCCTGGCAATCTCGACTTCAATTTTACGAAGACCTTCATCCTGAGCGATGATGAATTCTTCGAGGGCAGCCTGCATTTCTGGTGTACGAGCTTCTGGATTCAAAACGGCCATTTCGACCAGAGGCGGCAAGCCCACCTGAAGCGGAACGGAGGCGGTCGTGAGCGAGATCCGGAATCGGCCTAAGGCGTGCAAACCATCGGTGTAACGCTGATCGAGCAGGAAAGTCAGTTGAGTTCCGGCTTCGAAGTCAATGGGCTGATCGAACTCGAAGGTGGCCCAGTGAGTTTTGCCGACTTGAGGATGAATGGCCCATCCATTGTTGTTCGGGTTCCGTTTGCCATCCAGGGCGGTTTCTACCGCGTAGTTCTCCTGTGAGAAATCGGCGATGGCCCGCTTGAGTTTAAGTTTTTTCTTTTGTTTGGGTTTATCGAGCGGTGCGGCTTCGACTTCGATTTCGGTCAGGACGAAGTTTCCGCCAGGCGCCAGACCCGGGCCACGCGAAGGAAGCCGAACGTCCGTCAACGCTTCGAGGCGGAAGCCGGTAATTCCGCGCACCTGGGTGTCGGCAACAATCGTGTAGAGGTGATTATTGCCCGGCTTTGATTCTGCCAGAATCGATTGATCGGGCTGTATTGTCAGCGTCGCATTCAGGCTCGACTTGGCCTCTTTAGGGACAACCGTTTGCCATGCCGGCGATAGCTGTTCCGTGGGAACTGGCGATTTCCATTCTTTCACGAGTGTTTCTTTAAGTTCTTCACGGCGCTTCTGACTGGCCTCCTGTTGTTGAGCCAAAGATTGCTGCCTCTGCTGTTCCGCCTGCATACGCTTCGGGAGAAACTCTGCTTCAAAGCTTTGCAACTCCTTTTCGGCCAGTGCCAGGCGTTCAAGACGCTGAGCTTCCAGACGGGCGAAGATTTCTTTCCACTGGGCTTCGCGCTGCTGATAAAGCGTTTCCACCTTGCGATGATCCGCGGCAATCTGATTCATGCTCTCGACAGCGGCATTGACTTCGGCATCTGTGGCAGGGCGTCCAACCATTCTGAGGAAGACTTCATTGATCAGTTGCTTGTCGTCGGTGATCTGCTGAGTCAGCTTGGCCAGTTCGTTGGCAGGGTCTTCCACCGCTTCGGCCACTGTGGGGCCACTGATGAGGGCCATCACAGGGCCCAGTTGCAACCCGCTGCTGCGCTCGCATTCACAGGCACTTTCACGAGTGGGGCGACCAAAGGTATTGAGGAACCCACTGGGCAGTTCGACTCCTGAATCGGGAAGAGACGCAGCTCTCGCTCCTGCCGGCACACCAGGGAACTTCGATACAGCCCCTGTCCCACGGAAGATCGAATCATAGAGAACTTCTGCAGGAAGACGGCGAGCCATGGCGTGCGAGTAGTTGATTTTGTCATCTTCGTTCCATTTGTTGGCATCGACAGAAAGCTGATACGTGCGCGATTTGCAGATCAACCGCATCATGTGCTGAGTGTCGAAACCATGCGTGAGGAATTCGCGAGTGAGTTCATCGAGCAGTTCGGGATTACTTGGCGGGTTCCCGGCGCGAATATCATCGATTGGTTCAATGATCCCCACTCCCAGCATGTAACCCCACAAGCGGTTCACATAGCTCTTTGCGAAGTAGCGGTTGTCTGTTGAAGTCATCCAGCCGGCCAACTGCTCGCGACGCGATGCCTGCTCGGGCAGGGTGGCGTGTGCTTCAAACGGGAAACGAGGTGTCGCCACCGCTTTCGTTCGATCATGAATCACATCGCCTGAGGATTTATCCTTGATGATTTCATAAAGAGGTGTGGCCCCTTCAACGGCTGTTCCACCAATGCGACGATCACCCGAGGCTGGATCTCTTTCGCGGTCAATCTGGGCGAAATAGGCAGCAGTTTCGTAGTACTGATCCTGAGTCCATTTTTCGAAGGGATGGTCGTGGCATTTGTTGCAGTTGAAGCGAATGGCCAGGAACAAATGCGTCGTATTTTCCATGGCATCTTCGGGAGTCCGCAAGATCTTGAAGTATGAGGCTGCGGGCTGATCTTTGTTCGAGCCTTGGGCCGTCAAAACTCTGCGGGCGAACTCGTCATAAGGGAGATTGCCAGCCACCTGCTCGCGAATCCATTGCCGATACGCAGCCGCACCTTCAGCTCCAAGGAACTTGCGATTGACCTGCAGCAAGTCGGCCCATTTGTTGGTCCAGAATTCCACATAATCCGGGCTCCCGACAAGTTGATCGACCACTTCGTCGCGCTTGACACGCGTAGGCCTTGGATCTGCCAGGAAAGACCTGACCTTGTCTGCCGATGGTGGCAGACCCGTCAGGTCGAGATAGACCCGGCGGAGGAATTCAGTATCGGAGCAGAGCCCACTGGGCTGAATCTTCATTCGCTCCCACTTGTTGGCCACGAGTTCATCAATGCGACCCCAACTTTCCGGGGTTTGCCAGGCAAATCCGGTGCGATCGCCCATCACTGTGAGCGTCGTCGCGGCATAAGCCCCTTCAAAGCGGGCGAGAATGGGAGCTTCACCGCGGCGCAGAGATGTCAAGAGGCCCGAGCGGCTGGCAGTCGCCACTTCCATATTGCCTGTCTCAATAAATGACTCGCGAGTCACATCCCGCCGTGCTCCATCCGCATAGGTGGCCATAACACGGAACTGCTGCTGCCCACCCACTTTCTGAATAATTGGATTCTCGGGCTCCAGGCTGATGGAGGTCACTCGCGGTGTCGAGAGATTGAGTTTGGCACCCTGAGCGATCCAGCTTTCGATAATTGAGTAATAGATCTCGTCGCGATTGAGCAGATGTCCGCCGACGTGAGGTGTCACCATCGTGGGCTTTAAGAGCATGAGGCTGTCTTGAGGTGAGGCCAGATTGATGCGGCGGCCAGCGAGATCGTCGGTGAACCCCCGGAGATCAAAGAGCGGATCGTAGCCTCGCAATGAAAGTTTAAAGCCATTCTTCCCCTGGGCCGCTCCGTGGCAGGTTCCCTGATTGCAACCCAGCTTTGACAACACGGGATTCACATCTCGCACAAAGTCGACTGGGTTCTCATGCGCTGGCCAATCGGCTTTGACCGAAGTTTTGACAGAGAGTTCGCCCCACTGAATCACGAGCTCACCGGCACCGGTCTCGCGAGGTTCGACCAGCCCTGTGGGAGAGACGACAACGAAGGGTGCCTGGTTTGTCGAATACTTGACCAGGCGTGTGCCATCGATCACATCGCCATTATCCAGTTTGGCAAACACAAGCAGTTGCACGGATGAAAAACGGCTGGTGAACTCCAGATTTTCCGGAGCCATCGACAATGAGACAATCGTGCGACCAGAAGGCAAAGATTCCTGACTGGAAGGCCCTTCCTGACTCGATGTCGCGGCTGGTGCCACCTTTTTTGAGGAGGCTCCTGTGGAGACAGTCTGGTCGTTCTGCGCGAGATTGACTACCGGGAACGATTTCGTCTGTTCGCCTGTGGTCACGTTTATCTGCCGGAGCAGACCATCGGCTCCGCCAATTGCCAAAGTCTGCCCGTCCGGCGAAAACGCGAGTGAGTAGAGCGAACTTTCCGGCATACTTCCCTGAGCCAGAACTTTTGTGTTCAACGTGAGGTACTTTTCGAGCTTCTCTTTTTCTTCCGCTGAACGGGCTGTGACCACTTTCTGATTAATCGCTTTAATGTCATCCGGCAGAGACGTATCAAACGTGTAGTCATATATTGCCCAATGGCCCTGGCCATCGAGTGAAGAGGCAGCGGCAAAACGCTGACCATCGGGGCTGACGGCCACCGAGAAGATTCTTCCCGGCAGAGCGGGCATGTGCCGGATGAGGTTGGCATCATCACCAATCACGCGATTCGTCACGCGGAAGACACGGTACACACGGGCAATCCCGTCGGATCCACCGACGATGATCTCATCTCGCTCGGGATGCCGGGCAATGGCCTGGATACCACCCTTGAGCGCTCCGGGAGTGATCGAAGTGACGTTATCGACGAATCGTTGAGTGGCGACTTCGGTCAGTTTGGTCGTCATATCGCGACCGACAGAAATCAGGTGCGAGCCATCCTTGCTGAAGACGGTATCGCGCACCCAATCACTGTGAGCCCCTTGAAACAGAACCTGCTCACCCGTGGCGGCATTGAAGGCTCGAACCGAGTTATCAGCCCCGCCCAGCGCGACGAGCTTTCCATCGGGTGACCAGCTTCCTCCATAGAGAGTGTCGAACGTGACTGTGGCCGAAGTTTCGAGCGACCAGTCCGCAGTTTTCCAGATCTGGAATTCGCCTGTGCGACCAGGATTTCCACCGACGATGAGAACACGGGATCCGTCCGGGGAAAACCGGACAGTCTCAATGCGTTCCGATTGTCCAATCAAGCGAGCGACAACAGCCCCTGACGTGCTATCGAGAATCAACGCTTCATGGAAGCCTGCCACAGCAAGGAGCTTGCCATCCTTGGAATAGTCGAGCGATGTAATCAATGGGAGCCGACTGTAAACGGGGGGATGCTCCTGATCGAAGATTCGGAGTTCTGCCGGTGGTGAATCATCTTTGGCACCCTCGCGAATCCAGCGAGAAATCAGATCAATTTCAACCTGTGACAACGCGGGGAGCCCTTTGGGCATTTCGGCCTGCCCTTTGTCATTCCGCTGGATTTGCGAAATGAGGTAGCTCGCTTCGGGCTTTCCGGGAACGATCGAGGGTGTGCCGGTTTCGCCCGGCTTCATCAGGCTGGCAAAATCAGTGAGAATGTATTCACCCTGCGACTTAGCCGCCTGATGGCAACCCGAGCAGCGAGATTGCAGCAATGGCTTAATCTGAGAATGAAAGCTGACGGGCTTGGTCTCGGCACCCTCTTTGGGCTGATCTTCGGCCCAGGAGGAGTTGATTCCGATGCTGCTGGCAGCGATCAGAACGGCCATCGTGGCGCTGCAGAGGAAATTGCGAACAGAAGACAACTGATCCACAAGGGATGGGAACGATTGTCCAAAAAGGCAGGCGGGTTGAGGCATAGCACATCCGGAACCGAAAGGAGCGGTCAACAATTGTTGCAGTGCAGACTGCAACCAGAAACCGTTCCCTTGAGCCTCATGATGCTCGTCGTGCGGTTTGCTCTCGTAAGCTCCAGCCGTCAGCACAAGTTGATGCAGACTCAATCAGCTCACTCAATATGGCAAAACCCGACTTGCCAGCCCAGCTCCGTGTGAAAACATGACGAATCATCGCATGTCGCACACAGCGCCGGAGCCATGAAACTCATGGGAACACCCGGCGCCAGTCCACTTTGCCAAAGAATTTTCTGTGGTGAATTTTGCTTCACAACAGAAATTAAAAACCCTGGCAAAGGGTAGCTCGAATCATCGAGCAGGCTATCAACACACTTTAGGCTATCGGACTTCCGACAAAATTCAAGCCAACTTTTATTTGTCTTTGTGCTCTGAGGGTTTCAGATTGTTTTTCCCGGAACAGGAATTCCGCACAAGAATGTCCATCTGAACCGTGTTCTGGACTTGCTCGCCGCAGAAATCCAATGCGATTTTGTGAAAAGCTCACCACGGATTGTTCTCACAAAACAAAGCGAACTCGCGTATTTCTTCATATCGTCGACCAGATCTCGCCTTCAATCCCGGATCTTGATCAGGCGAAACATCAGAGAAATGCAACAAAGACATACCCGACTGGCCTCAAGGCTGACGAGCCCCAGATTTTGTCCAATCGACTGTGAGCTGGTGTTCAGCACCAGATTTCAGCTTCACTGCGTTATCCGAAAGATTGTGAGGGGGATTAGAAAGATTGTGAGGGTTCTGCCAAGAGGCGTATTGCCTATCTTTGAGAAACTTCGATACGATCGGTAAAGCCGGTGTGATTGTGGCAGGTTTGTTCCCATTGAATTCAGGGATGTTGGAATGATTCAGCGATTGCCGTCTCGAGCGGTGGCAGGTCTTGTCGCATGTTTGTGCTTCATGGCTGCCTCCACGATTTTTGCCCAGAACCTGGGGAAGACTTCCACCAGTGAGCAAACAACTGCTCGACTGGCTGCGGATATGATCAGTAAGTATCACATTGGGCAAAAGGCAGTGGATGACCGAATTTCCCAACTGACCTTCACCCGATACTTGAAGGATCTCGATCCCGCGAAGCTCTACTTCACAAAGGCCGATATCGACGAATTCAGCCCTTATAAGGACAAGCTGGATGACCTGCTGAAAGCGGGGAATGTGGAGTTTGCCCATCTGGTGTTCCAGCGTTATCTGCAACGACTCACCGAACGGGTGGCGATTGCTCACCAACTGATTGATCTGCCCCACGATTTCACCGTTGATGAATCGATGGTGACGGATGGCGATCTGCTGGCTTATGCCGCCACTCCGGAAGAGCTCAACGAACGTTGGAGAAAACGCATCAAGTTTGAGCTCGTCTCGCTCTTGTTAGATGATAAGACGATCGAAGAGGCCAGAAAGCAGGTGCATAAGCGTTATGACACGCTGCTGAAAGCTGCCAAGGGAACCGAGCCTTCCGAAATTCTCGAGATTTATCTCTCGGCAGTGGCTCACTCGTTTGATCCCCATTCGAGCTATATGTCGCCTCAGACGGTGGAAGACTTCCAGATCTCGATGCGATTAAGTCTCGAAGGGATTGGGGCAGCACTGCGTTCCATCGACGGTTACGTCACGGTTTCTGAAGTGGTGCCTGGTGGTGCCGCTGAGAAGGATGGCCGTCTCAAAGCCAATGACAAGATTGTCGCTGTTGCCCAGGATGGGGAAGATTACGTCGATGTGGTCGAGATGAAGCTTAATCGCGTCGTCCGCCTGATTCGTGGTATGGGCGGCACCAAAGTGAAGCTGAAGGTTGTCAATGCTGCCGGTGAAACCAGCGAAGTCGTCCTGACCCGCCAGAAAATTGAACTGAAGGCTCAGGAAGTCAAAGGGGAGATCATCCCGCTCGAAACCCGCATTCCTGGTGCAAAGGGCCGGATTGGTGTGATCAATATTCCTTCGTTCTACCGCGATTTTGGTGGAGCACAGGCTGGCCAGGACAATTTCAAAAGCACATCCCGCGATGTCGCCAAAGCCTTGCAGGAGTTCGACAAGCAGGGCGGCGTCGATGCCGTCGTGATTGATCTGCGAATGAATGGCGGCGGTGCCTTGACCGAAGCGATTGAAGTCTCAGGCCTGTTTATCGATCAGGGGCCAGTCGTTCAAATCAAGGAACCCAACGGTAAAATCAAGTCTTACGACGATGAAGACCCCGGAGTGATGTACAAGGGCCCGCTGGTGGTGCTGTGCAATCGACTGAGTGCTTCCGCCTCCGAGATCTTTGCCGCAGCGATCAAGGATTATGGACGTGGGATTGTGGTGGGTGATACCACTACGCACGGTAAAGGAACTGTGCAGCATGTGATGCCGATCAGTAACCGGATGTTCTCGGTACTCAACAACCAGGATCTGGGTTCGGTCAAGCTGACCATTAATCAGTTCTACCGGGTCAATGGCGACAGTACACAGAACCGGGGAGTTCCTTCGGATGTGGTGCTCCCGTCACTTGTCGATCACATGGATCTGGGAGAATCGTTCCTGGAGAACGCACTGGCTTTCGATCAGGTTCCCAAGGCAGCTCATCCGATTTACGACATGACACCTGCCAATGTCCTGGCTGCTCTCAAAGAACAAAGTGCGCGCCGTGTAGCTGCTGAAGCTGACTTTGACAAGATTCGTAACGATGTTGCACGCTTCGATGCTCGCAAGAACCGCAAGACAATCTCTCTGAATCAGGAAACGCTCAAGAAAGAGCGAGATGAAGAGAAAGCTGTGGAAGAGATCCGCAAGGAAGAGGAAGAGCACGAAACCAAGGGAACCAATGGGCCGATCTTCAAGAAGACACCCTATAACGATGAAGTGCTCAAGATCGCCAGCGAGTATGTGACATTGCTGCGTCAGGCGAAGACAGCCAAGCGATAATTCGAGCTTTATAAAGCCGGGCTGCAGAAAATTTTGCAGTTCGTCAAATGTCGACATCCGAGGGGCGGCCCACTTTTATAGTGTGTCGCCCCTCGGGCATTTTGGGGCTTGGCGCTCATTGCACTTCGATTTCCTACCTGTGAACCACCGGATCATGAACCTAAAAACAAGGTGACATTGAAAGAAGACCTTGCTGGGGAGCGAGTTGAAAATTTACGATCATTCACCGGTTTATTTCAGGATCGCCTTCACCACCTGACCATGAACGTCAGTCAAACGAAATTGCCGACCCTGAAATCGGTAGGTCAGACGCGTGTGATCAATCCCCAGGCAATGCAGGATCGTCGCCTGTAAATCATGGATATGCACGGGTTGATTAACCACATTGAATCCAAAATCATCGGTCTCTCCGTAGCACATTCCCGGTTTGATCCCCCCACCCGCCATCCAGATCGAAAACGCTTTGCCGTGATGATCCCGGCCATACGCATCCAGCCTGGCACTTCCTTGAGCATAAGGAGTACGCCCGAACTCACCACCCCAGATGACCAGAGTCTCATCCAGCAATCCCGTCTGCTTGAGATCCTTCACGAGGGCCGCACTCGCCTGATCAGTATCTTTGACCATGGGCGGCAATCGCTCATGAATACCACCATGGTGATCCCAGTCCCGGTGGTAAAGTTGAATGAATCGCACACCTCGCTCAGCCAGACGTCGAGCGATGAGACAGTTACGGGCAAAGCTGCCAGGAACGTGAACATCCTCGCCGTAACTGTTCAGCACATGCTCGGGTTCGTGACCAAGATCCATCAAGTCAGGGACACTACTTTGCATGCGGTAGGCCAGTTCGGCCTGAGCGATACGAGTTTCAATCTCGGGATCACCGATTCTGGCGAAACCTTGCTGATTCAGTTCCTGAATTCCATCGAGCATCCAGCGTCGGTTTTCTCGAGTCAATCCCCTGGGATCGCTGAGATACAGGACAGGATCTCCTGAGCCGCGAAACTGAACTCCCTGATGTTCGCTTGGCAAAAATCCGCTGCCCCACAATCTGGCCAGCAACCCTTGCCCGGGCCTCTCTTTGTTCATAGAGATCAGCACCACGAAGGATGGTAGATTGTCGTTGGCACAACCTAAACCATAGTCCGTCCAGGCTCCCATACTCGGACGCCCCGGCAACTGGCTCCCCGTCTGAAAGAAAGTAATCGCCGGGTCGTGGTTAATGGCTTCGGTGTAGACTGATCGAATCAGACAGATGTCATCTGCGATTGTCCCGGTATGAGTCAGCAATTCGCTCAGCTTTGTGCCACTCTGGCCACAGGGAGAAAAGTTCCACTTGCTGGGCTGACATGCCAGTCTGGCTTGCGAGGCCACCATCCCCGTAATGCGTTGCCCCTTCCGAATCGAATCTGGCAGATCTTCGTTAAATCGCTCTCGCAGCACTGGCTTATCATCAAAGAGATCCAGATGAGACGGCCCACCCGATTGAAACAAACAGATCACTCGTTTTGCTGTCGGTGCAAAATGAGGTAAACCGGGCAGCCCACGCTTCGTGGATTGATCGGCTTGTGAACCTTGCACCTCGGGCTCGCCCAACAGGTGCATCAGCCCCGCAGCACCAATCCCAAGGCCCAGCTTCGATAGAAAATCACCACGCGAAATATGCTCACAGCCAGGTATTCTGTGCATGGTCACTCAATTCTTGGTAATGGTTTCATCGAGACTTAAGATCATATTGGCAACAGCCATTGCCGCCGCTAAATCCGTCGGTGCAATCGATTCATCGATCGTCGAGGCACCCATTTGAATAAACGCTGCGGCATCTGCCGGACGACTTTCAAAATCATTACGTAACCGCTTCAGCGTCTTAACCAGAATCTCTGACTCAGCCGCGACGGGCAATCGACCTGTGGCCAGTTGAAACGCGAAGGAGATTCGAGAGGAATCTTCGTTACCACCTTCTTTGATCATGCGGGCACCAAGTTGCCGGGAAGCCTCCAGATAACCAGTTTCATTCCATAACAGGAGCGCCTGCAGGGGAGTATTTGTTCGGGAACGACGCGCCGTACAGACTTCACGATCGGGTGCATCAAACGTCAGCATGGCGGGATGGGTGACGGTCCGTTTCCAGAATGTATATAAGCTTCGCCGATAGAGATTGTCTCCTTGACTCAATTGCCACCTGGAGCCCGGATACTCCGTACCAACCACGATGCCGTCATAGAGTTTATCTGGCTGATAAGGATACACACTGGGGCCGCCGATCTGAGGTTTGAGTAACCCGGATATGACTAATGCCTGATCTCGGATTAACTCAGCAGGTAATCGAACACGTGGCCCGCGTCCGATTCGGCGATTCTCAGGATCCCTCGCCACCGCTGTCGGCGTGGTTTCACTGCTCTGCCGATAGGCGGCTGAAAGCACCAGCGATTTCATAAGCGCTTTCACGTTCCATCCGGAATCGACAAAATCACGGGCTAACCAATCCAGAAGTTCAGGATGACTGGGCCACTCACTCTGTGACCCGAAATCTTCGACCGTCTTCACAAGGCCAACTCCAAACAGTTGGGCCCAAAATCGATTCACAACGACTCGTGAAGTTAAAGGATGTTGTGGCTGGGTCAACCAGCGTGCCAGACCAAGACGATTTCGCGGAGCATCGACTGGCCACGGAGCCAGCAAAGTCTCCAATGCTCCCGGGGTCACTTCTTCCGCAGGGGCATCATAATTCCCCCGAGTGAGTACATAGGTCTTGCGCGGTGTCTGAGACAGATACTTTCTGCTGTATCGAATACTATATCGATCAAGAGAAGCATTCATATCCTGGGCTTCGCCGAGTTCTTTCATCACCATCGTTGTTGGCAACTCCCGGCGTAATGCGAGATGTTCCTCCCATAGCCTGCCCCGCTGATCGATCAGCGTTCTTAACTTCGCGTGACGTAATGATCTTTCCGTCATTAACCACGATTGAGAGGTTTCGCACTTCGGATGAGATCGTGCATAGAGGATCGCTTCTTTGAGGAACTCGTCGCGAATCTCTTCGCTCGTCGGTAATCGCTGACTCCAGCGCAACTCATCGATCTGACCTAGAAATCGAGGGCTGCCTTTGGCATTGTCTCTACCAATCAATACATTTTTATCAGGAGCTTCATTGATAAGGCCGTCATATAAACTGTGCGTAGCAACTTCCTGCCCATTGACAAAAAACCGAACCGCAGCAGCGTTGTTGTCTCCCCCAACGATGACAACAATCTGGCTCCACTGCTCCGGGCTGACTGAGGCCCCTTCTGTAACAACAACTCGCGAATAGACTGGCAGGCGACTGCTCTCACGCCATTCCAGCTCTCCATGAACCAATCGAAGTTCACGCCCTTTTCCATATTGAGCATCGGCTGGCGACCCGCCGTAGTCGATCGAAGAAAGGATGGCAACGTCATCAGAATTCTCTGAATTTGGTTGAATCCACAGCGAGAGAATCGTCTGCTGATGTTTGCTGAAAGGGAGATTCTTCGCCGCAACTTGAATCAGCGGCTGGCTGCTGTTGAAAGAAACTCCATTTCCCACCTGGCGATCTCGCGCCTCGTCAGCTTCCAGTAACCATTGCCAATGATGATTGGTTTCTTGAGTGGTCACGCTGGACTCGACGAGACCACTTGAGTCCATCAAGAGTTCCGGCGACTTCTGCAAATCGGCAATCTCAGCATCCAGCAATCGCAATCGATCTCTCTGATCTGCCAGCACTCTTTGCTGCTCGCGTGTGGGAGCCGGAATCATCGGCACAGCATTAGCGGTTCGCCCGTCCTCGCCATGCTCTGCAACATTATTAAAGAAGGCGAACAAACGATAGTAATCTCGTTGAGTGATCGGATCGAACTTATGATCATGGCAACGGGCACACTCGGTAGTTAACCCCAACCAGGCAGTACTCATAGTACGCACTCGATCAGCGACATATTCCACCCGATACTCTTCGTCGATGATCCCCCCTTCACTGTTGATTACGTGGTTTCTTGAAAAACCCGTGGCAATCTGCTGCTCAAGCGTGGGCGAAGGGAGCAGATCGCCGGCCAACTGCTCCAGCACAAACCGGTCATAGGACATATTGTCATTGAAGGCGTCGATAACCCAGTCACGCCATCGCCACATACTCCGCCGGCCATCGTTATTGAAACCGTGGGAGTCGGCGTATCGTGCGATATCCATCCACTCCATGGCCATGCGTTCCCCGTAATGAGGCGATTGCAGCAGACGATCAACGGCATGCTCGTACGCCGCTTCCTGTCGCTGAGCCACATCACTGATAAAGACGCGGATCTCCTCAGGAGTTGGGGGCAAACCAATCAAGTCGAAACTCACCCGCCTCAGCCAAACTTCGGGTGACGATTCGGCAGACGGAACGCCCCCCTGTTTTTCCAGACCCGACAAAATCAATCGATCAAACGGCTGTCGAGGCCAGGATGGATTTTGCACCTCAGGCAGCTTCGCTTTCTGCGGTGGCAGGTAAGCCCAGTGGATCTGGTAACTGGCCCCCTCTTCAATCCAGCGTCGGATGGTTTGAACCTGCTCTTCAGTCACCAGTCGATTCGAAGTTGGTGGGGGCATTTTCTTGTCAGGATCGTGCGCGACCAGCCGAGCCAACAGTTCACTGGCATCAGGCTTTCCCGGCACAATCGCCCGATAACCCCCCAGGTCTTTAACGGCCTCTTCACGCACATCCAGACGCAAATCAGCTTCTCGATGCTGCGGATCCTGCCCATGACACTGGAAGCAATTCTCGGAAAGGATCGGGCGAATATCACGATTGAACGAAAGTTCCTCAGCCAAAAGACTCGGACTCATCGCCACAACCACGAGCCAGGCAGAGATGGTTTTCATGGGACACTCACCGGGTAAATCATGCAGAATCAACTTTCAAGCATCTGACAGCCTAGCACCCAGCCATGGAAAGTCTTGTATTTCCGCTTCTGGCCGTGGTACGTTTTGACCATGGACCACGATGCCGGCCAATTCCAGAAAGCATTTTTCAGTTGCCAGCCTTTGGCCGAGTCGCTCATGAGCCTGTTCGACTCGATGCCGCAAACCTACTTTTACGCCAAAGATCGAAATAGTCGGTTTGTCAAAGTCAATCATCTCTTCGTTGAGAAACATGGACTCTCTCACGAGTCGGAAGCGATTGGCCGATCCGACTTCGACTTTCATCCACCGGTCATGGCTGAAGCCTACATTGCTGAAGACCAGCGCGTCATGGAGAGTCGTAGACCGTTAGGTGGCCAGCTCTGGCAAGTCATTCACAGGCGAGTTTCGATTCGCTGGTACGTTTCCACGAAAACCCCATTGTTCGATTTGTCAGGAGAAGTGATCGGGCTGGCGGGAGCCATGTACGAGGTCGCAGAACCCGAGCAGATGACGCATCATTTTCAAGAGCTGCTTCCGGTGATTAACTATGTCGAAGAGCATTATGCAGAGACCATCGTGATGGCAGAGATGGCAAAGCTCGCAGGCTTGTCGAGCACGCATTTCAATCGACGTTTTCAAGAGCTGTTGCGAATGACTCCAACACAGTATCTGCGACAGGTGCGGATACAGACCGCACGCCAACTCCTGACCTTCACCTCTCGGTCATTAGCGGATATCGCTGCTGACACAGGCTTTACCGACCAAAGCCACTTTACAAAGCGCTTCCGCGAATCAACGGGGCTGACTCCAGAGGCCTATCGCAAGAAATTTCTCAGCCGACAGGGGACAGGTCGATAATCAAGCAGCAAAGGTGATGGGAAGAGGGCGACGCCTTCGAGATCAAATAAACTTAAAGACTGGTAAATCGCAGCGTACGCCAAGTCCGCAGGTGAGCTTGATGCTCGACACGCCACAAGACCTGTCAATCTCTGGGTACTGCTGCGAACCCTCACCAGTATGCAGGAATAGCGGCGACTCTGAATAAGCGGAGCTTAACGAACAAGAGCTGTTTCTTCTCGCAGCAAGGCGGTGGGAGCACCAGGCAGCTTTCGCAATTGAACGGTTTCTCGTGGATCGAGTTCATGCCACGTCAGCGATTTGCTTCCCGACGACTTTAAGAAGATATGAGCCCGGGCATCCCCAATCACTTCCAGATGATTGCGACGAATGACCAGTGCCGCCGACTCCTCAATTGCCAGACCGACCATTAATCGCCCGGAGCCCGGGCGACCTGTCAATTCATCAAGGCGGGGGGAATCTCGCAGCAGTTTGCAGAACCTCTCCAGCCGGCCACCCCGAGCTTGAAAGTGCTGCTCGACAATCGCATTGCGAAGCAGGCCAAAACCGTGAGCAGCCACGGCAGTCTCTGGAGAATCGGGATTTTCCCTCTCGGACCAGAGCGTCATGATCTCAGGGATCGCCGCCGTCCCAGCCGATGTTCCTCCAACCACACCACCACGCTTGACGACTTCCATTAATGCATCTTGGAACTTGGTGGTCTGTGGAAACTCACCGACGAAGCGATAGTTGAGTCGAAGCTGCGATCCCCCGGAGAACCAGACCCCAGTCGCGTTAAGAAGTGGCTTGATAAAAAGATCCGAGTCGGCATCAGCGGGATTGTCCGTGGCGAGGAACTGAAACGAAGCG
Organism: Planctopirus hydrillae; assembly: GCF_001707835.1. Lineage (GTDB taxonomy): Bacteria > Planctomycetota > Planctomycetia > Planctomycetales > Planctomycetaceae > Planctopirus > Planctopirus hydrillae. Next base: position 561 of record NZ_LYDR01000099.1, on the reverse strand, counting down.
ACTTTCCCCTCACGCGCAAGCTTCGCCCAGCTTCCATAACGCAAATTCACTGCATTCAGAAACTCCTGCTTCCCACGATAATCGGCCAGGCGAAATCCAGCACTCGGCACAAAGACAATTCGAGCTTCCTGGCCACCTGCCAGCTCGATAAACCTCTCGAAGGTCTCGTCTGTCACTCGCCCACCACCATGCAACACGATCGCTCCTGGTTTGGCGTCGTCGTTGGGCTTCGGAAATCCAAGCAAGGCATCATCGGCTGCGAGCCATGAATCAGACAACAATAACAGAATGGTCAGAATCAAAGCCCGGAATCTCATAAGCTGCCACTCCACCTCACGCCTGCAGTCGAAGCACACATTAGACGACTAGCATGTCGAAACCCTGCCCATTCCTCAACAGGAATCTCAAAGGGCATCGCGGCATCCATCTTCATTCGAATACCGAACACCGAACACCACATTCCGCCTAACAAAAAACGAAAAGGCCCTGCTTCGCGTGAGCGAGGCAGGGCCTTCGTTATCAACAGGAGGGGAAGAGGAGAGATCAGCTTTGCGAGACAGT
>NZ_LYDR01000098.1 GCF_001707835.1 Planctopirus hydrillae | reverse complement strand
TGTTAATGGCTGATATTCCGGGCATTATAGAAGGAGCTTCAGAGGGTAAAGGTTTGGGATTGAGATTTCTTAGACATATTGAGCGCAATGCTTTACTCCTCTTTATGATACCGGCGGATACAGAGCATATTCGTGAAGAATACGAGTTGTTGCTCAGTGAGTTGGTCAAGTACAATGAAGATCTTGTAGGTAAGCGCAAGGTATTGGCTATAACTAAGTGTGACCTCATTGATGAAGAGCTGCAAGAGATGCTCAAAGCTGAGTTGCCTGAGGGATTACCTATTGTTTTTATCTCTTCAGTTGCACACATGGGACTTGACAAGCTTAAAGATACATTATGGCAAGAGCTCAATCGTGAAACAAAGCATGAAGCCCAGCGTATAGTGCATAAACCAATGGATATAA
>NZ_LYDR01000097.1 GCF_001707835.1 Planctopirus hydrillae | reverse complement strand
ATATTCTCACCATTTGAGGTCTTGATCCATCTTTTTTCGATACTGATAGGAGGGATGCTCTTGAGCATAGCATCATTCTCAGCTGTTACCGCCACGGCATTGCCGTCTTTGAGATTCACCCGATAGAGGTCGGTGGGTACAGCCATAGACTGACGTCCCGCCGCCATCACTCCATTGCGATATTCAAACCAAGTGTAGTCATGAGGGCCATCGGTGATCTGGCGTATCTTACGGCTCTTGACATCAATGCTGAAAAGCTGTGTCTCTGCCTTGATGGTACTTTTGAAATAGATCGTCTTGTTATCGGGAGTCCATTGGATTTGGTCCACATTACA
>NZ_LYDR01000096.1 GCF_001707835.1 Planctopirus hydrillae | reverse complement strand
CGGTTGCAGGCACGGTGGAAGGACAAGCCGATCGCGCTGATGCCCAACGAATACCGCCTGCTGCGCTATCTGATGGAACAGCCAGGCCATGTCTTTTCGCGCGGGCAACTGATCGCCGCGCTGGGCAAGAACGAACAGCCGATCGATGAACGCACCGTCGATGCCTGGGTCAGCCGCCTGCGCCGTGCGCTGCGCGATGTCGGCGCGGGCTATCCCTTGCGCACGGTGCGCTCGCTCGGCTACGTGCTGGACAAGCCCTGATCTGTCCAAGGACCTCCGATTGACCGAGCCCAGCCCCCGGATCACGCTGGTCCTGCCCTATTACAACGAGGAAG
>NZ_LYDR01000095.1 GCF_001707835.1 Planctopirus hydrillae | reverse complement strand
GAACATAAGACGATTGAAAAATCGGGCTAGCTGGCAGTCATGACGGGCGAAGGTGACTTCGTTGGTCGTGGCTATCCTGGATGGGCTGTGATTGAGGCTGGAATACGGATGACCCCTGACGACTTGTGAGAGTCGTTGGGGGTTGTTTTTTTGGGAGGGGGGGGAGTTGGGGGATGGGGGAGCATGCTTGCCCAGAGCTTCAAGCATGGCACGAAGCTCTGAGCCGCAATTATGGCACGCAACGCGAGGCAAGCTGCGGCGGAGGAGATGCGGGGGTACTACGAAGGGCACGAAGAGCACGAAGATGGGAGGAGCACTGCTGGCAAGCCAGCAGTGGCACACGGAGCAGTGGCAAACGGAGAAATGCACACAGTGGAGTGCGCACAGAGGAGTGGCAGATGGATGATGCTGGTCGTTGTGGTGGTGCCGACGGCATGTTCAGGAGGCTGATGGACGAAAAGTTACGGGAACGTGGATTCACCGCCTTTTCGTTCACTCGATCATTCACGAGGTGGTTCACCTCATTTTCTCGATCTGGAAGACAGATCGGAAACTCGCGCTGTGAGACGAGCTGTTTTTCGGCAGGAGTTGCCAGAACGCCCTCCGGAGAGTCTGTTTTTTCGGAAAAGTCACCCTCATCAGGAGAATTGGTAAGAACCCCCGTCATTCGCCAGCTTGGCACACGCCGATAAAGAGGATGGTCAATAGTCATCAAAAATCATTCCGCGCAGTCGCGTGGAGAGCGATCGGCCGCAAGGAATTGGCAATGAAGCGCATAGCACGAAAACTGGCGCTGGGAATCACCGGGCTGGCGCTCACCATCTCCGGGGTAGGTTGTGCTCATCAGGGAATACAATCTCCTCTGGCGCGATGGCGGGCGGAGTCGTCGCCAAAGACTCAGGCGGTTTCCACTGCGAAGGCTTCGCACGGCACAAGTGCTTCCCCATCGAAGGCAAATGCAGGCCTCCTGTCGCGATTGACGAAGCGTCACTCAACGAAGGCCACACCTACTGCCAAGCCCGTCAACGATTCGGCACTCTGGCTGGAGCAGGCGGCTCAGGCTGAAATTGGTGGCCGACTTAAAGAAGCACAAAACCTGTATGCCAAGGTTTGCCAGGCAGAACCCGGTCATGTCCTGGCCCGGCATCGTCTCGCAGTCGTCACCACTCAACTTGATGATTTTCCAACCGCCTGGAGTCACTATCAGGAAGCACTTAAGCTGGCTCCTGATCAAGCGGATATCTGGAGTGATGCCGGCTATTGTCTGTTCCGGCAGGGGAATTACGAGCAGGCCGAAAAGCACGTGCGCGAAGCGATGAAACAACATCCGGAAGAATCGCGCTATATCAATAACCTCGCTCTCATTCGCGGGGTCCAAGGCCATGCCGATGAAGCACTGGGTTTGTTCAAAAAGTGCCACGATGAAGCGACCTCTCTGGAGTTTTTGGCCCAGATTCATGAGTTAAGGAAAGATCCAGCGGCGGCGAAATCGGCTCGTGATCAGGCACAGGTGGCTCGTGCGAAAAAGACTTCTCAAACATTGGCTGGGACCACAGCCGGAATTCCAGAAGCCGTCTCCCCAGAGCCTGCTGTCAGCAAGAAACCCCTCGACTTCCCGACTGAACCCAGAGCGACAGCCGCTGTGGCAGCTCCTGCTCAAGTGGGCTCAATAGAATCCCCATTGGCTGATCCGGCAGTGAAAGCTGCGGCTTATCTTGTGGATGAACTGCCGCCTTCGCCTTCGATTGCCAAACCAGTTGCAGCCGCAGAGAGTGCTCCCTCCTCCAGCCCATCGTCGAGTTTACCTGTCGCAGTCATTCCAGCCGTAGCCCCACTGGGGCATCGAATGGCGATTGGTAACCTGCCGCGAGCAATGGAGGTTGTGCCCCCTGCTCAAGTGAGTCAGATCGCTACGAAACCTGCTGTTCCCGCAGTGGCTGAGGGCACGATTTCGATTGTGAAGTCACGCCCGCTGTCGACTCCCGTCGAGAGTCTGCTGCCGATTATTCAACCTGCGGTGATGCCCACATCAGGCGTCTTGCAGAGTTCAACGGCACCAGCAGCAAACCCGATGATGATTCAGCCACCGGCACACCAAACTCCAGCACCGCAGCTTCTGGCAGATCGTATGCCGGCCACAGATTCCAAGTCCGTTGTGACACCAGTGAGTGAGACTCCGGCACCATTGCCAGCGACAGTCATCACGAGAGCTGCCCACACCCAGACCGGAGATGATGAGCGTTTTACTGCCCGTACAGAACAGCGAATCGTCTCGGAATCCTCGCTGATGACGACGATCGTGTCGCGAGTCAGTCCACAGGATGTGACGATCAATCAGATTCATGCTCCGCGTACATTCCCCATGGATGCGGTCGAGGTTGAGACGGAAGATCCTGGAGATGCACCTATTTTTGTCATTCGCGGGCAGAGCCAGGATGCGGCAGTCCCTTCGAATCTTCCCGTGCCAGCGCCAGCAGAAGGATCGCCAACAGCGTTCGAGACATTGCCAGAATCAACTCAGACTCTACCTGTCAAGTTGCCCGAGAGCGTGGAAAAGAGTTCTACCGCTGTGAGTGATGTCCCCATGGATCTGGCTGCCGGGCCAGCCCCTTTCCCGGAGTCATCCGAGTCTCAGCCACAAGTCAAACAGCAGATTCGTGCTGCGGATGTCGAGTGGTTTGATTCACGTCGTCAGCAGATTTTGGGGCGTGAGCAACAGGATCTGTTCTGTGGCTACTGCCCCGTGGCCTTGCGGGAGGCACGCGAGCTGGTGAATGGCCGACCGGAGTTTGCCTGCGAAAGTGATGGGCAGCGAATTCTGTGCAGCAGTGCCGAGGCCTTAAAGCTCTTCCAGAGCGATCCTTCGAGATATCTGCCAGTCAAAGCGGGACAGGATCTGGTGCTCTCAAAGGAAAGTTCTTCCGCCAACAAAACCGATGAATTGCCAACTCCTATGGGCCTGCCTGCAAGTCGCGGGAATCTGGCTTATGCCAGTTGGTACGAGGGAAAGCTCTATTTCTTTCAGTCAGCCGCCGCACTGAAAGAGTTTCACGAGCATCCTGAAAGCTTTGTTCTCCCGTAAGCCAATCGATGGGAAGAATCTCATCTGGGGAGTGTGGATACCTTCTCGCACACGTCGCAGTTAAACTGTCAGGTCTGTAGACAGTGAATTCCTGCTCAATGTGTTGCGAAAGCCCCGGATGTCGAAAGTTCCTGATTCGCTGAAACCCTTTCTCAAAGAAGTTTCCGCCAGCCTGCGTGAAAAAACGTTTCAGAAGCTGATCCTGAGCAGACCGCTTTCGAACAATGAACAGGTTCCTACCAAGGTGACTGTTCGGCCCGTGCTGATTCAGGAGGAAACTCACTATCAATGGGTCGAACGTGTCGGCCCGCGCGAACTGCACCAGAATCTTTCGGCCGATCAACTGATTCAACGGGTCCCTTCGATTCTGGGAACGCTTCTGGGTGATGCCCGGCTGTTTACCAGCGAAGCGGAAATCTGTGCCCGCTACAAAGGTCGCGGCCATTTTCAAATGCATCGGGCCAAGAGCCAGTTGGCGAACAGTGAGCCTGAGGCTCATAACCGCGAAAAGAACTATATCATTCCGCCGAATGAGCCCTGCCCGTTTCTGGCTAAAGCGGGAATCATGTCGACAGATGGCCGCGTGAAGGCGCCGATGTATCATAAGTTCCGGCAGATCAACCGCTATCTGGAATTAATCCGTGATCTGAAAGGAACCTTGCAAAAACCTGGTTCATTGCGAGTGGTCGATTATGGCTGTGGCAAAAGCTATCTGACGTTTGCTCTGCACCATTACCTGACCGTTGTGGAACAGCGCACCGTCGAGATGACAGGGTTGGATCAGCGGCCTGATGTCATCGCCACCTGCACAGCCATTGCCGACGAATTGCAGTTGATCGGGCTTGATTTTCGTGTCGGTCAGATTGTCGATCTACCGATTGAAGGGAAGATTGATCTGGCGGTTTCACTCCATGCCTGCGATACGGCGACCGATGAAGCCCTGGCGGCCGCTGTGCTGCGCGAGGCTCAGGTGATTGTGGCAGTGCCGTGCTGTCAGCATGAGCTCAGACCACAAATCCGTGGGGAGTCACTTTCGGGTCTGTGGAAGCATGGCATTCTGGCCGAGCGGTTTGCGGCTGATGTGACGGATGCCCTGCGGGCGTTATGGCTTGAGCAGCAGGGCTATCAGGTGCAGGTAATCGAGTTTATCGAGCTGGAGCATACACCGAAGAATCTGGCAATTCGAGCGGTGCGAGTGGCAAAGCCGAGCCGGGAATCAATCCGACTGGCGAAGGAGAAATCTCAGGCACTTAAAGAGCTTTGCGGCATTACGACGACCTGGCTTGATCGCTGGGATGGGCAACGAGTCGAGGCCATGTAGGGTGCATGCCAATGCACCAATTGTGCGTCAATATCTATGTAAATAAATACTGGTGCATTTCGAGGACTCCATGCACCCTACGTAAGATTTATCGGCAGGCGGGAGCCTGCCCTACGAATGTGCCATGCAGCCTGCAAATGGATGAAAGAATCGCTAGAAGCCGGTGATCTGGCGGTCGTGGAGATGTTCCTTGAGGACGGCGGTCTGGGTGAAGATTTCTGCGTCGAGGCCGTATTCACGGCCTTTTTCAATATAGGCGGCAATATCATCCGTATAGAAGCATTCCCCGGGGTCGCAATGAATCGCCTCAAGGGCAGCTTCATAGATCCTGGCTTCGGGTTTGATGGCACCCACTTCGCAGGAAAGGATGCGATCGTCAAACTCATTGAGAACATCAAAGTGTTTCTCGACGTAACGGACGTGCGAGACACTGGTGTTGGAGAGGAGAACGAGCCGCTGACCATTCGCTTTGAGGCGTGCGAGGACCGGCAGCATGCTGGTGTTCTCGATAAAAATATCGGCTGTCGCGCGATCGAGTGCGGCGAGTGAAATGCTGCGGCCCGAAAGTTCACTCAATGCATCGCGCATCTGCGCGCAGGTGAGGAGGCCACGCTCGTAATTCCACTGCAATCCCGAATCCATGAGTTGTCGGCGGCATTCGTCCCGATTCCAGCCACAAAGAGCACCAATCTGGCGGCACATCCGTTCGTGGGAGAAAAAGACGAGGACGTTCCCCATGTCGAACAGGCAGGTTCTGATCAAAAGAGGCTCCTTCCTCTGAAGTGTGTCTGTCGAGATACTCAACATGTTTGTAGCAGTATCGAGAAAACGTCGAGTCATGAACAGGTCAGGACTGGCGATTGAGGGCGCAGTCAACATGCTGCGGAGAATCGCATACTAAACCAGGCCGTCGACCGGTGCGGTGGAGCCCCAGGGAAGTGTTTGTTCGGCGGTCGGTTGAGGCTTCCATGAATTTTTGAGCAGCAGGAATGGTCTCTCAATCAGCCAATGGCAGGTCACCGCTGCCAGCGCCAGACATGCCAGATTGACGGGGAAATGGAGCCAGTTCTCATTTGTCTCTGCGCGGAGAAACAGGCGATGCCACAAGTAGAGGCTGTAACTCAAAATGCCAATCGTCACAAGCAAACGGCTATGGAGCACACGAATCCACAGGCTGGGAATTTCCTTCGATTGATCCATCAAATGCCCACGGGACAGGGATGATGACCGCTGGAGTGCGAGGAGTATCAGGGCGGCCCAGGCCATGGCTGTTAAACTGTAACCAATGGTCAGCCCGAGTTTGTTGGATAGATTCAACCCGAGTGAGACGATCAGAATGGTGATCGTCGCAGGCAGGGCCCATGGGGCTTCGGCAAAGCTCACGAGCCGGGCGCGTGTGGCCTCATGCCGCAGGCCAAGTGCCAGCCAGCATCCGGCGGCAATCGTATCCCAGCGGAAAATCGTCCAGACTTCCAGAATAGATGCCTCTTGCGGTTGGGTGGCCAGAACGACTCCGCGTAGCAGAAGTGTTCCTGCGATCAACGCCACAAGAAGCTGACGAAGCTGGGCTTCGGAGAGGAGCACGACCATGAGTGGCCAGAGGAGATAAAAGTGTTCTTCTATCGAAAGCGACCACAAATGCCCGGCATCCCAACTGCTTTCGGGGATGAAATTGACTGTGTAGGTGGCCGCAGAAAGCCAGTCGATGTGTCGCATTTCCACATCGCTGTGACCATCGAGTAGCCAGAGAGCCGTTAACAGCGCGAGGAAAGCGGGAACAATGCGGAGTGCACGCCGCCAGTAGAATGCCCCCAGAGAAATCTGGCGGTTGCGATCTTTTTCCGCCAGCAGCAGCGTGGTAATGAGGTAACCACTGACGACAAAAAAGAGATCAACAGAGGCCGATCCCACGATATGTCCCCAGTGAAGGTGAAATTCACTGGGGAAGCCAGGTGTCAATTGGGCTTTGGAGAAGAGCACACCCAGTATCGCCACGCCGCGCAGTCCATCGAGTGCGGGAAGTCGTGCAGCGGATGTTTCTAATGGTGTGGGCATGCTCCTCGTGAATGCAATCTCCATACCAAAGTGCAATTTGACGATTTTCTGGCATGATGCTGAAGATCGGTCTCCAATGAGGATCGAAGGCGTGATGACAAAATTGCGAATCGACAGCACCAAGTTTTCTCAAAGCTCGATATGATCTCTGCGGCGGTGAAGTCTCCAGTCTTTACCCGGCATAACAGTCCAGTTGAAATCCGTTGAATTCGGGAGAGTGACTGGCGTGTTGTGTTTGGGCAACGTGGGGATTTCGAGATGTTGGGTCTGTTGCCAGAAGGCAACATCGAAGGCATGCGCTGATTGAGATTGCCTGGGAGGACAAAGGTCAATCCCGGGCGGACGTCAGTTACAGGAGTTGAACTTGCTCTCCCGATTTTTTATTGATCGTCCCATTTTTGCCAACGTCATTGCGATCGTCACAATGATTCTTGGCGGCGTGGCTTTGTTTCGACTTCCTGTTGAGCAGTATCCCTCCATCACACCCCCCACGGTTCAGGTGACGGCGACCTATCCTGGTGCCAATGCTCAGGTGCTGTCAGACACCGTTGCTGCGCCCATTGAACAGCAGGTGAATGGTGTCGAAGGCATGCTCTACATGTCTTCGACATGTGCCAGTGATGGCACCTACACTCTGACGGTCACGTTTGAAGTGGGTGCCAATCTCGATATGGCGCAAGTGCTGGTACAGAACCGCGTCTCTCAAGCGGAGCCGAGACTTCCTGAGGATGTCCGCCGCCAGGGGATCAACGTCAAGAAACAGTCCACGGCCATTATTCAGGTGGTGACGCTGACCAGCGATGAGGGGAAGTTTGACAGTCTTTATCTCTCGAACTATGCCACCTTATCGATTCGCGATGAGTTGGCCCGTATTTATGGTGTCGGCGAAATTCAGGTCTTCGGCTCCAGCGATTACGGGATGCGTGTCTGGCTCGACCCCAACAAATTAAAGGCACGCAATCTTTCGGCCTCTGATGTCGTCGCTGCCATTCAGGAACAGAACGTCCAGGTGGCCGCTGGTCAATTAGGAGCTGCTCCTGCGCCGGTGGGGCAAGATTTTGAATACACAATTACCACACTGGGGCGACTAAGCGATGTCGAGGCCTTTAACGACATCATCGTCAAGACGGCACCAGGGAATGGTGGCCGCCTGACGCGTGTGCGAGATGTGGCCCGCGTGGAACTGGGTGGGCAGCTCTATAACCTGTATTGCGAGAAGAGCGGGATTCCCGCTGCCGGCCTGGCGATCTTCCAGCTTCCCGGGGCAAACTCCCTCAATGTGGCCCATGACGTGAAGCAAGTCATGGCAAAACTGGCAAAGAACTTCCCTAAGGGGCTCAACTACGACATTCCGTTTGATACGACCAAGTTTGTCGAAGAGGCCATTGCCGAAGTCTACAAAACGCTGTTTGAAGCCGGCGTTCTGGTGCTGATTGTGATTCTGGTCTTCCTGCAGGATTGGCGGGCCGTGCTGGTCCCGGCGACCACTGTTCCCGTGACGATCATTGGTGCCTTTGCCCTGATGTGGGCGATGGGCTTCTCTGTCAATATGCTGACGCTGTTCGGACTGGTGCTGGCGATTGGCATTGTGGTCGATGACGCCATTGTGATCGTCGAAAATGCGGCCCATCACATCGAGCATGACCATCTGGCACCGCGTGAAGCAACGATTGTCGCGATGGGGGAAATTCTGGGGCCGATTATTGGTATTACGCTTGTGCTGATGGCGGTCTTCCTCCCCACAGCCGGTATGCAGGGGATTACCGGCCAGCTTTATCGTCAGTTTGCGTTAACAATCGCGGCGACTGCACTGATCAGTGCAGTCAACGCGCTGACGTTAAAGCCTGCTCAATGTGCCGTGTACCTCAGGCCTGTCGCTGCTAAAAAGAACATTTTTTATCGCGGGTTTAATGCGGTCTACGATTTCTTTGAAGGTATCTACGTCAGTATTGTCAAGCTGCTGGTACGAGCACCACTTTTTTCGATGATTGCTTACGTGGCGATTGTGACCAGCACGGTTTTGCTCTTCCGCAGTTTGCCAACAGGATTTCTGCCGACGGAAGACCAGGGCTATCTGGTTGTGGGCTGCCAATTGCCCGATGGGGCTTCTCAAGAGCGAACGAAAGCCGTTCTCCAGAAGATGAACAAGATTCTGGGGAGTACTCCTGGTATTGAAAACTGGGTGACGATTGGTGGTCAATCGCTGCTCGATCAGGCGGCTTCTTCCAATGCCGCCACAATCTATGTCACGTTGAAAGAATGGAGCCATCGTCAGTCACGAGAGGAGAGTTTGTTTGGCGTACTGGGTTCACTCTACGGCCAGTTTGCGACAATTGATGATGCGATCACCTTTGCCTTTCCACCACCGGCCATTCTGGGATTAGGTACGGCTGGCGGATTCGAAATGCAATTGCAGGATCGTGGTGGAGCCGGATTGGTTCAATTGCAGAATATGGCGCAGATCATCTCGGCCGATGCCAATCAGCAGACAGCACTCACGCAGGTGAACAGCACTTTCCGTGCACAGATCCCGCAGATCTATTTAGATATTGACCGCGTGAAGGCCAAATCGCTCGATGTTCCGCTGGCCGAAATTTTTGGAACATTGCAGGCAGAACTCGGTTCGGCTTATGTGAACGATTTCAACCTGTTTGGCCGAACCTATCAGGTACGTATCCAGGCCGATGCTCAATTCCGCGTGGAAAAAACAGACATTACTCGACTGCAGGTTCGCAATCGAGCCGGGCAGATGGTTCCTCTAGGCTCGCTGGTCGAAGTGCGTGATACGTTGGGGCCGCAGATCATCCGCCGATATAACCTCTATCCGGCAGCAGCGATTAACGGTCAGGCGGCTCCCGGTTTCAGCTCAGGTCAGGCACTCGACATCATGGAGCAGATGGCAGAGCGACTGCTCCCGAAAACGATGGGCTTTGAATGGACCGGGATTTCCTATCAGGAACGTAAAGTCGGTAATGAATCAGTTTACGTGCTGGGGCTTGCCGTGTTGCTGGTGTACCTGGTGCTGGCCGCTCAGTACGAAAGCTGGACGAGTCCAGCCGCTGTGATTCTCGTGGTCCCGTTGGGTCTGGTGGGTTCAGGATTGGCACTTCTGGCGCGCGGGATGGACAATAATGTCTATACTCAGATCGGACTGGTACTGATCATTGCTCTGGCGAGTAAAAACGCGATTCTGATTGTCGAGTTTGCCCGTGATTTGAGGCATAAAGGGGCCAGTATTCTCGATGCGGCTGTCAATGCTTCGCGACTGCGCTTCCGCCCGATTCTGATGACTTCGTTTGCGTTTATTCTCGGAGTCTACCCACTGGTGGTCGCTCAGGGTGCCGGTGCGGCCAGCCGTCAGGCTTTAGGGACAGCCGTCTTTGGTGGGATGATTACCTCAACCATACTCGCAGTCTTCTTTACGCCAGTCTTTTATGTTGTCATGCAGAGCCTGAGTGAAGGCTATGCCCACTTGCGAGGCAAGCCCGTTCGCACTGGCCCACCATCCGATGAAGCTGCACAGCCTGCCACGACTCAGCACCAGCAGCCGGCAAGCCACTGATGGAACGAATGATATTGTTCCGGGTGAACATTCTTCAGCACGACGTTTGTACGCGATTCTGTCGGCGTGTGTCTGGCATGGTCCAGAGTCTGACATGCTTCAAAGCCTGTCACGCTCGATCGTAGGACATGTTTAAAAGTCGTGGCACCCAGGGCCAAGACAAGTGTTGTGGCAGAGTACACGCATGGCGCGGCTTCTTGTTGTCGTGCGGCTGCACGACACCCGGCCACATGTTGGCCGGGCCACCCTTGGCGGGCTATAACACAAAGGTGTGTGGATATAGACAGAGAAATATTTCAGCGTGATCTCTGCGATTAACGACCTGCCGGGACACTCAGGACGGCTGCTTCTTCGAGTGAGGGGAGGCTTACAACCACAACATCGGCCGATTCCGAATCCATAAAGGCCAGGTGTTCGCCCGTCGGGCTGATGGCAAGACCACCAATGCCCCCCACAAGATCGTAAGCAGGAGAAGCTTTCACTTCATTCGTTGATACCTTCCAGGTGGTGAGTGAAGTGCCCGCCGAGAGCAGGACCAGATCATCGTTACCTCCCACAAAGCTGGCACCGGCAAAAATTGGTGCTGTTTTGCCTTCGAATGGCAAATCATTCAGTCGCTTGCGGGTCTTGATATCATAAATGCCGACTCCACCGCGGAGATTGGCGACCACAAGCTTGTCACCTGCGGAATTGAATCCGATGGCAGCCGGGACAATGGTGCCCAGCTTGAGTTCCGCGACGGGCTTACCCGATTGAGCTTCCCAGATTGTGACACTGCCGTCTTTACGTCCACCGACAATTTCACGACCACCATTCGAAAGGCCCATGCAGGTCACAGTTTTTGTATTGAGTTGAATGGCCTGCATTGGTTTGGCATTTGCCAGATCGAGAAACGTGATTGAACCATCTGAGCCAATGGCAGCCGCATGTTTTCCGTCGGGTGACTGAATTGTGTAGGCGGCAATCGAAGGCAGGCCGGCCATGGGAGTCACTTTGCCGCCGGTGAGCATTGAGATCTGTTTGTCCGCCACACTTAAAAATGTCCCTTCGACACCGGTGGCCAGCAGATTGGAGGCATAATTCCCGTAGACCGATTTCGATGAAGGTGATCCACCAGCCACCGGCCAGACTTCAACCACACCTTTATTGAATCCGACAACCACAGATTTCCCGTCCAGAGCGAAGTTCAATGAAGCCGGTCGGCCTCGCACCACCACGCTGGAACCTCCCCCGCTGAGCAGTCCCAGGCTCATGGCGGCAAAACCAATCAGCAGCAGTGCCGGAACCGCGATGGCACCAATGGCCACAGCAGGGGGTGCCGCCTTGATCGCTTCGATGAACGCCGTCGGCTCCAGTGATGAGAAATTGAATTTGAAACCGGGACGTTGTTTCTTGAAGCTGGCGAGCTTCTTTTCATCAAGTAGCGATTCTCCTCGAGGATCTCCCAGCTTGACCAAAGCTTTGGCAGCTCCCCGACGAACCATGGGGTGTTCATCGGAAAGGAGCTCTTCGAGCGGTTTGAGAGCATTCGCATTCCCAAGATCGGCCAAGGCCTGTGTCGTGTGATAGCGCACTTCCGGCACAGAGTCTTTGAGCATCGCCAGTAAGGCGGGCAACGAGGCCGATGCGCCAATCTGACCTAACGAGGTAATGGCCCGACAGCGAACCGGGAACTCATCTTCCAGGGCTTGTTCGAGAGGTTCAATTCCATCGGCAGAGCCAATCGCACCCAGCGCCTTGGCAGCCATCTGCCGGACTTCCATCGTGCCATCATTGTGCAGGGTATGGATCAGGTGATCGACGGCCGATTCGTCAGCAATTTCCCCTAACGTATCCACCGCGCGCAGGCGGATCTGAGCGTTCGGATCCATCAGTAGATTCAGCAGAGGATCCACTGCGATGCTTGCCTTAAACTTACGGAAAGCAGCAATCGCCTTAAGACGGACAGCTTCATCGGTATCGTGTAGCAGACGTGTCAAAGGCGAAGCGGATTCGGAAGCGCCAATCTTCCCCAGGGCCTCGGCGGCAGCTCCGCGAATTTCAGACTGGGGATGATCAATCAATGGCAAAAGATTCGGAGCCGCCTGGGCATCACCGATCTCTCCCAGGGCGGTAATCACCCTTTCCAGAACATCAGCATCATCCTGTGATAACCCCTTGAGCAGACTGGGGACAGAGCGTGGATCTGCCAGCCGCGCCAGGGCACCGGCTGCTGCAACTCGCACACCTTGTTCAGGATCTTCCAGAAGTTTGCAAAGTGGCCCGGTGGCTTTCTTATCGCCAATCTGACCAAGGCTTTCCGCAACCTGACCACGCACAATCGCAAAAGAGTTTCCAAGCAGTTTCAGTAAAGGTTCAATCAGCTTTGCATCGCGTGTGCGCCCAGCCACGACGGCCGCTTCGAGAGCATAACCTGGGTCTTTCTCCTGTAGAATCTGTTGCAGTGAGGCAGTGGCTGCATTCCCCATTTTGGTGATGGCGTCGAGTGAGGCAAAGCGGAAATGAGGCTCCTGCAAAGCCATGACAATCATGGCTCGACAGGCTCTGGCATCGCGCAGTTTTCCGATTGAGGCAATCGCGTTGCGCCTGACCTCGGGAACTTCATCGTCGAGCATTTCAATCAGAGCGGGTGTCGCTTCCGGTTGGCCCAGATCACCTAATGCCGTGGCGACCGCCTCACGCACGACAATCCAGCTATCGCTTTTCAGTTTCTCCAGTTCGGCCCACAGCCCTTCATTTTCGGCCATGCCCAATTCTAAAACGGCTTGTCGGCGCTTTTCGGCATCTTCCGAACTGGCACTCTCTTTGGGTTCAATGGCTTTTAGCAACTTCGTCAGGCGTGATTTTGATAACTTTTTCCTTTTGGTCGTACTCCCCGATGACGTTTGCCCGGGCTTGGAACCACTTTCAATCTTGGTTCCCGATTCGACAGCGGGCATTTCGGCTGAGTTTTTCACGCCTGCCGATGGATCATTTTCGGTCGCGACCAGAGGTGGCAAACTGGCAATTTCTTTCGCCAGATCGGCAAACTTTCGTTTTTCAACGAGTGCCGGCCCAGTCGTTTCCGACGAACCACCGGGTACGATGACTGCTGAACCACATTTGGGGCATTTGACCTTTCGGCCAGCCGTTTCACTCTTCGTACGGAACTTGGCTCCGCATTCGCAGGAGACTCGAATGGCATCATTGCCAAACGCTTCCATGCGGCCACTGGAGCCACTGGGCCGAGCCAATCGCATGCTGCCCGATTGCGAACTGGCACTGGTGGGAGGCAATGGAAGCTTGCTGGAGGCGGCCGAAGCGACCTTGGCAGTGTCTGTCGATCCTGGAGTCGAGGAAGTCGCAGCGGGGGGAGAAGTCGTGGCGACTGTTGCCTGCGACGTGACAGCCGCAGGTGACGTTTGAATTGGGGAATTACTAGCCGGTTTCTTCAGACGCAGGCTCGATCCTGAAGAATCAGGCGGACGTGTATTCGCGGTACGTCCCTGATCAAAGCCTCCCGTGGCCACAGGAGCTGCATTTGCTGCTGCTGTATTGGTTGAACCGGCAGGCCCGGTTGTTCCGGCAGGGACTGCTCCTGTCTTGAGCAAGTTGTTCAGGTTGAGAACGGTCCCTGTTTTCGGACCAGCAGCCGATGATGGTCGAGCTGTCGATGCAGAATTCAAAGGTTGTGTCGCTACGGGTGCGTTTGTCACACCAGTGACTGAACTCCCTATTCCCGCGGCAGCCGCGACGGGTTGCCGTGTCGCAGGGGTCAGCCTCTCGCCACAGGCACGGCAACGGAGCATCCCGGGCTGAAGAGGTTCGTTGCATTTCGGGCAGGCAGGTGCAGCTTCGGACATGGCTTAATTCTCTCCATCAGGAGTACGCACCGATTGAGGGGATCATCCAGATGACCGCGTATTTCCTGGGAAATCTCAAAAGATTCATCGATTCACAGGGAGATCCATCAAGCAAGGTAGCCTGCGGCAACCCATTGGATCGCCGCAGGCTCCTCGAGACTGTTTAAATCGTCAACTCCCGAGGAGTTGGCCAATCAAACATGATTTCCATTACTCTTCGAAGCGACCCTTGGTCACAGCGCGGATTGCGAGTGTTGGACCGCAGAAGATTTCGAAGCTGTTGACTTCAACAACGTTGCTGGTGAAACCCTGTGATTCAGCAGATGGTGGAGTGGCCATGTCGTAGTTGAAACCTGGGTTGAAGAACTTGTCTCCGTTGAGGTCAACAACTTCACGAACCGAACCATCGGCCATCAGAATGTTGGCAGATGACTGGTGAACAGCAAACCAGTCGCGAGTATCCTGCAGCATCCAGATTGCGCTGGGAGCGTAAGCAGAAATCACAGTGCTGGTAACAGCGGTACCGGCTGTTGGATAACCGGTGTAAGCCAGAGCGGCGGTGGCCACGTCGTTGGTGACGAGCAGGCGGAGGCGGTTGGCACTGGTGATCTGACCAGGACCGTCGTTGGCGGTTTCGCCGAGGCGAGCACCAGCAGTCAAAGCAGGATCAACGAGCTTACCTTCGCTGTCAACGATGTTGTCCGAGAGAACAGCTTCGTTGATGTCCCCAGGAGAAGCATCGCCCAGGAGTGGCACGTTGTTGGAAGGAACGTCAGCACCTTCGAGGAAACGACGTGTGAGGGGGCCCACTGTGTTCTGGAATTCTTTCAGACCATCGCGGTAAATCTGTGTGCCAGTCACTGCTGGGCAAGCTGTACCACCAACGGAAATGGTAGCGACCGTGGTGAAGTCGGCGAGAACGAATGGATCGTTACCGCTGTTGGTGGTCTTGAAGTTGGTGCGGCTCATGAACCAGCTCGAAGCGTAGTTGCTGTTGTGGCCGTCCTTGATCAACCGTGCCACGAAAGGAGCAGCAGTTGCACCGGAAACACCGGCAGCGTTCATCTGGTAGCAGACGCTGTCAATGTTACAGGCGTCGAGACGATCAGCCAGAGGAATCGAGCTGTTCGAAGTGACGTTACCACGGAGGAGGTCGTTCAGCTTTTCTGAACCGCGGATGGGGTTGGCTGGGCAACGGAGTTCGTTGGCCTTACCAGCGTTGACGCGAGCGAGGTCGGCTGTCCAGCCGTAGGTATCGACGCAACCATCGCGGAAGCGGTCGTACTGACCTGTGCAGAGACGATCGCCTGGATCGGTATCAGCAAAGGCGTTGAGACCAATGCCAACCTGACGCAGGTTGTTCTTGCACTGTGTCTTACGGGCAGCTTCGCGAGCTGACTGCAGAGCAGGCAACAGGAGAGCGATGAGGATCGCGATGATCGAGATCACCACGAGGAGCTCGATCAGGGTGAAACCCTTGCGAGCGTTCAGCGAGAACTTCTTCATTCGAGTCTTTCTTCAGTGAAAAGGGACGTGAAACCAACGGGAAAAGACACAAAGCACTACTAACAAACGGATACTTCTCGACTCAGCACCTGACAGGTTCTCAAGATCGTTCGATGCCGCGCGACTCATCGAAAATCAGACCCATCATCTCTCAACTACTGGAGCCCTCTTCCCTGCTGAACAAAGGCAGAGAGTTGGCCCGGCAGCGATTGACTGTCCAAGTCAATCCATCCGGTCAGCACCTTCGCCACGCAAAGGCAAGGTCAGCATCCATGCGTCTGACCTTTGCGACTGTTGTAAAGTAGTGGCGAAACAACAGGACTTGATGAACAAGACTGGAAATCTTTTTCATATTTGAAGTTTGTTGTTTCGCTGGAAATCCGAAGTGTGCTTAACAAGCACGCCTCGGTGTTTCCCCTATCACGACGGCAAGACTGTAGAAGCCAATTGTGACGATCTTGTGAACGTTCTTTGAAAAAACGTTAGGAACTTCGCTTCGTACTTGACGTGCAAGGAGCTTGCGCGTAGCCAAAGTCAACGAATGCGACATAGAGTCAAACACCCGGCCTGGCTTATTAAAAAGCCGTGAAGTTCTTCACAATGATCAGCCGTTGCCTGTGAGGAATCAGTCAGTGATGCGGAGGCGGTGGCCATCAGAAGAGTCAAAGCGGGCATCAGCTTCGTGGAAATCCCGCTGCTCCAGATTTTCTGATTCAGTCACCTGAATTGGGGAAATCATGCGGATAAACATCAAACTCATTGCCCCCACGCAGATAAGTATCGAGATCCAGGCAACGAGATGAATCGAACTGACCCAAATTCCATATCCGGAAGGCAGCGGGTTGTTCGATCGATCATTGGGAGGATTTATCCATTGCTCGAATAAGCAAGCTATGGCGATTATCACCAGAAAAAAGCGAAAGGCATTAACCATCACTTGATATGGCGTCAAGCGTGGGAACAGGTTCAGTAAGTAGGGTGGTTTGATTCTCATCGCCAAGAGAAACACGCCCAAGGTATATATAGAAATAAATATGGGTTCATTATGGACTACTTACGATTCTTATCCTTGCGATCCTGGGCCACCTTCTGAGCGAGCTGCTTCTCCGCACGGTCGACACCGGCTTGAGCCTGGGCAACATCCCGCGATGCTTTACTCACCCCCTGTTCCGCAGCATCTTCAGCTTTGCGGCTCGCCTCAAACTTCTGCTCGGCTGCTTTGAGCTGATTGTCCCGCTCGATGATTCGATCCAGCTTCTGATTGGCCGTTTGCACCTGCTGCTCCTGCAGAGTGACTTTCCGAGACAACTCTTTCGCTCGAGGATCAGCTTCAATCGCCGCCGCTTCGAGCTGTCGAAACTGTGCCTGATACTCAGCGATCTGCTTCGCCGCTCCCTTTCGCTCATCCAACGTCGTCGCTCGGGAGAGTTTTTCCTCAGCCTGCTTCAGACCGGCACTCAAACCCGTTTCCCGCTGACGAATCGCCTGCGTAATCGGCCCTACAACACGATCTCTCTCCGTTGTCAGTTGCTTCAGGTTTTGGCGGGCAGCCTGTAGACCGATTTCCTGTTCATACTTTTCCTCCATCTGTTCGCGGAGTTTTTGGAGCGCGCTCGCCGCCTGCTTCCGTTCCTGCTCGGCCTTTTGAAGATCTGCCCGGGCCGCCCGCAACTGCTTCTCTTCATCTTTCAGGCGGTCTTTGGCTTTGTCGAGATCCTGCCGGGCTTCTTTCACCGCCTCGTTTTCGCGTTTCTCATCGCGAGCGTTAGCGCGACTTTTCTGATCGGCACAGGAGATTTCCGGCCGCACGCCCTCACACAGAACCCAAACGATCCCCATCCATACGACAAATGAAAGCTTCCCGTTCGACATTTTGATCTGCCATCTGAAGGTAAACATCATGCATGCGGATTGCCCGATATCCTCTAGCCTAAAACTCCAGCCTGTCGAACGCGAGAGCGCAATTGATCCTCTGGAAGCAGGCTACTTTTTTCCGAGATCCGCTTCTCAGGGAGACTTGCCGGAATCCCGTGCCATGCGGATTCGCGGAAAGGGCCAGAAAACTGAGCTAGGCCCGTTCAGCAGTTTTCGCTAGTTTTTGCAGCGCGTGTGCTGGAACAGTGGCGTTTTCTGCCGCCTGTGGGCGGAAATCATCGCTGAAACTCCCACAAAATAGGCTGATAGAAGGCTTGCTGCACAGGTTCAGGCATCGGATTGATGGCCCGATCCAGCAGAGAGCCGGCAGATTTTCTAGCGATTGCTTCCTGAAAGGATTCCGAAGCATGGGTAACTTCAACCGGAATGACTCTGATTCAGACGTACCTGCAGTACGAACTTCTTACTTTGGAAAGACAGTGACTGCCGGACAGAAATGGCTCTTCGCGGCAGCCGTCATGAGCACAGGTCTCGTGGCCGAAATGGGCGAAGCACTGGCCCAGGCCCGCACGATCCCCGCTTCGATCAGCCGTGAGGAGCGCGATCGCCTGCTCAACGATCTCAGTGCTCCCATGATGGAGTTCGATCAGTACAACAACTCCCGTTTGCGACCACCTGCCAATAGCGATCTCTCGAATCCCACCACTGAACTCGAAAGGTTGCGGCCGCTCGTTCGCGACGCTCAGGATGAACTTTCGGATCTGATTCTCGATCTCGGTGATGAATCCGCCCGCCGACCGGCTTTGCGATCTTTGCTCGTCGATGCCATGAATCTGCAGGCCCGGCTGACATCCATCGTGCAGCAGGCCCAGCGAACGAACGATCATCGCTATCTCACCGAAGATTTTCGTGAACTTGATGCGCAGTGGCGAGAACTCTCCTATCGCATGAGCCTCGCGACCGATCTCAGCAAACGCACTCAACAGCGTGCTGCCAATCTCGACGGCATTGCCCAGTCGATTGGGAAAGTGCTGTTGATTCAGCCACAAGTCAACTCCCGGGCTCTCATGGAGAAATTCATCCAGATGAGCACCGACATGCGTAACCTCACCGACGATGTGGCTTATGAAGTCAACGACCGCCGCATTCGTGATGAACTGACACTCGCCCTGAACCGCGTTAATCAGCAGATCCGCACGATGTCGCTGGCCGTGCAGGATCGGGCCGATCGCAATGTGGTGGTCGATCAGTACAAACGCTTCCAGGAACTCTGGTACCCCGAAGCCGCCAAGCTGCAGGCCTATACCGGTTCGGCCATGGATCGTGATCTGCGTCGCATCGCCCAGACCGACAGCGAAATCCGTCAGCTACTCATGATGCCACAGCAGCTCGATAAGCAGCAGTTGGTTTATCTCACCAACTCGCTCAAAAAAGATATCGATGAGTTCTTCCAGCGCACCCCACTGCTGCTGCTGGTGCATTTGCCCAAGTCGAACACTGTGCTCGCCACGGCTGATGAGTTCTACGGCGTCTGCGAATACTTTGTCGATATCGTGAACCGCTCGAACACCGCCAGCATGACCGATGTCGTCGAAGCCTTCCGCTACATCGAAGCGGCTGAGCGAAATTTTGCTGCCACTTTCCGCCCCATCCAGAGCGAATCGGCTCAATCGATTCTCCGCAAGATCGAGCAGACCATTGGCACGCTTCGATCAACACTCATGGTTCAGCGGGATGACCTGAGCCGGCAGGCCGCCATTGATTTGGCCGCTGAGATTGATGGTCTCACTTACAACCTGCAACTGGTCAGCCAGCGCTGGCTCCAGACGGAACGCCCTGTTTACGCCGCCGAAGCTCAGCGGGAAATTGCCGCGTTTTCTGAACGGGCCATGCGTCTGCACGATAGCCTGGTCAGGGGCTCAACGGCTGCACAGGCTCGCCAGCAGACCGAACAACTCTATGAGAGCTGGAGAAGAGTTTACAGCTATCTGGTGCAGTGCCGCACAGAAGACCGCACACAACTCGGTCGCCTGGCTTCCCGCACCACACCAGCTCTGGTCGAACTGCGAACCATGCTTTCCCAGTAAATCAGCCGCCGCTTCTGCCCTGCCCCGATCAAGTCATCAACTCAGTAAGTGGTGAACTTTCAGAGCGGCTCAGATTCAGCGATATGACGACTCCATGAACCCCCGGTCTGATTTCAGGCCGGGGGTTTGTTATTTGCCGGATCATGCCACTCAGGTCACGATGGACGACCAAGAAGTGTTCTTATGAACACATTCGCGAATGTGTGTTCGCAGCTTTTGCCGATAGAACATGCAAACTTCGCCAGACCAAAAAAGTCGTCGCATTCCCGAAACTCGATCCCGCCGATAGAATCTTATGCAGCGGTATTTTCCGTTCCGGGGTAGGAAGGCGCGATTCCAGAGAACCTCGCTGCTGATCTCCGTGTCAGCCGCATACCCCGAGCTTTTCATAACTGTATCATCAGGCCCAGTTTGCCATGCGTAACGAATCCGAAGTTCCACTGTCCGACTCTGCTTTCTCGATCCCCGTGGCCGATCGTTTGAAGCGTCTGCCACCCTACCTCTTCGGGAAGATCAACAAGCTCAAGTATCAGAAGCGGCAGGCAGGGATTGATGTCATCGACCTCGGTATGGGGAACCCCACCGATCCGCCCGACCCGCTCATTACTGACAAGATGAAGGAATCGCTCGCCGATCCCCGCAATCACCGGTACTCGGTCGCCAACGGCATCGGTAACCTCCGCAAGGAAGTCGCTGCCCGCTACCATCGCATCTACGGGGCCAGGCTCAACCCGGACGACGAAGTCATCGCCTGCCTGGGTTCGAAGGAAGGCTTCAGCCACATGTGCCTGGCACTCATGGGCCCCGGCGATACCGCGATCGTCCCTGCACCCACTTTTCCCATCCACGCCTATTCGGTGATGCTCGCTGGTGGCAACGTGATCCAGCTTGATGTGCGTGAGCCGCATAAGTTCCTCGAAAACGTTGCCTACACTTGCGAACACCTCTTCCCGAAGCCAAAGCTGGTGATCGTCAACTTCCCGCATAATCCCTCGGGAACCTGCATCGAGCAGAGCTTCTTTGATGAACTGGTGGCGCTCGCCAAGAAGTACAAGTTCCTCGTCATCAGCGATTTCGCCTACGCCGATATCTGCTATGACGGCTACAAGGCTCCCAGCTTCCTCTCGACGCCTGGCGCGATCGATGTGGGTGTCGAACTGACGACCATGTCCAAAGGCTTCAGCATGGCGGGCTGGCGTATCGGCTTCTGCTGCGGCAACCGCGAGATGGTCCGTGCTCTCGCCACCATCAAGGGCTATTACGACTACGGCATCTTCCAGTCGATTCAGATCGCGGCCATCGTCGCCATGCGTCACTGTGAATCGGCCGTGGAAAGCATCGCCAAGGAATACGAGCACCGCCGCGATGCTCTTGTCGACGGCCTGACTCGCCTCGGCTGGGAAATCGAACGACCCAAGGCCGGCATGTTCGTCTGGGCCAAGATCCCCGAGCCATGGGCCCAGATGGGTTCGATCGACTTCTCGATGAAGCTCCTGGATGAAGCCGGCGTGGCTGTCTCACCGGGCCGTGGCTTCGGCGAAGAAGGCGAAGGCTATCTGCGTCTGGCCCTTGTCGAGAACTCCCAGCGCTTAAGGCAAGCCGTCCGCGCCATCGGCAAATGCCTCAAGCCCGAAACCGCCGCAACGGTGTAACACGCTTTCGATGATAAGTTGCACCCTGTGTGCCATGCTTGCAGCTCCGGGCAAGCATGTTTACGCAAGCTCTCAATACGCTGTTATCAGTTGGAAAGCGTATGAGGTTTGATTTGGCAAAGTCGATCAATAAAAGCCCGGTTTCCAGTTAGGAAACCGGGCTTTTTCGTAGTGATTTGGCTTACGGTATCGGCGGGGTTCCCCTCGTTAGAATGCGCAAGGAGCTATTGTAAGATGGAATGTCTTGGCACGTCTTTGTGTCGCGCTAGTTGCCGCTCTTAAAAGGGGAAACCTTCTCATGAAAGCACCCTATCTGGTTGTCATTGGCCTGTTGGTTTTGAGTGGCTCGCTGTTGGCTCAAAACAAGTCCGTTGAAACGCCCATCACCTTGGAAGAACTTCATCGACGCCAGTTGCTGGGCCAGTTGGGATTGCCCTTGGGAACTGTGGCCACCATTGATGCCGTGGTGACTTCGGGGGATGAGACGCGGGTGAAGGCTTATCAAGGCCTCTACCTTCTTACTGTCACGCATGTGAATGGCCAGCCTTTGGAAAAGCCGCCGCTCATGCGGTTTGTGGTCGACAGTTTGTCTTCCACCGTGAACCTCCCCCACGACAAGCCGCCGTTACTTTTTGGGGCCAAACAGGAGGGAGGGAATCCAACCGCCAGCCAAAAAGAGATCGAGAAGGAATATGTGGGGAAGACCCACCGCTTGGTGGTTTACGAATCGGGTGGCTACGCAGGAATCCCGGACAATCTTCCCAAGGGTGTCCCCCTCGCGGGGGCTGCCGGTTTCAAATTTGGCTTCTCGACATCCCTGACGGTTCTTGCTGAGGCAGATAACGTCATTCAAGATCACATCAAACAATAATAATTTGGCTAAGACTCGCATGTCTCAAAGAATCGCCATAGGCAAATGCCTCAAGCCCGAAACCACCGCAACGGTGTAACACGCTTTCGATGATAAGTAGCACTGTGTGTGCCATGCTTGCAGCTTCGATCTATCTTCTGCACACAACTTTGTCGGAGCACTGTTCTGCGATGTGACTGAAGTCGCGTGGCTGGGGTCAAACGTCCTCGTTTGCCCCCAGATCATGGGACTCTGATTGCTGATGGCGAATTTGTTCGAAGATTCTGAAAGCATGTCTCAGATGCTTTCATGCTAGCGGCGCCATGGAACTGGGGACTGGGTGAAAATACCTGCACCGTGCCGCCGGGCAAGAACCACGCCCTTGCGCAAAGCCTCCAGGGGCGTGCCACCCGAGGCCAAGTCAAGAGTCTTGTTAGGACACGCAGATGGCGCGGCTGCTTGTTGTCGTGGAACGGCACGACAACCCGGCCACAAGTTGGCCGGGCCACCCGTCTCAAGCCAGAAACCACCGGGAACCATGTAAGTTTTCTTGTGCGACGCGACACAACAAAAAGGCCCGGTCTTCTTTCGAGGAGCCGGGCCTTTTCTTGAATTGATGAGGTTGATCTGGTGCATCGAGCAGCGATCGCACTTCGATACTATCTCTGACACTCTCGCTGACACACCGTCGCAATTCCAGATCGCTTACTGGGCCGAATCACTTACAGGGCCAGATTCGCCCAGTTGTTGATGTCGTCACCGCTGCCGTCTTCGTTCTGTTTGTTGGCTCCCGATGACCAGATCGCGGGCTTGGTGGCATTGGGAACTTTTGAATTGGGATTCTCGTAATAAAAACCCTGACCCCACGCATCCAGCGGCACTTTATCCAGGTATGGCGCAATCGGTCGGCCGTCGGCATCGTTGCCCGGCTTGATCAACAGCGAAAAAGCCTCGTCGCGAGATCCCTGAGGATACTCACCATCGTGACTGAGAGCATACTGCTGCAGGGCATCTTCCAACCCCTTGATGCTGGCCTTGGTGGCCTTGACCATGGCTTCCTTCTGACGCCCAAGAAGCTGTGGGACAACCATCGCGGCAATCACACCCAGAATTGCCAGCACCAGCAGAACTTCAATCAGCGTAAAGCCTTTTCGCACCAAACGACCGGTTGATCGTCTCGCAGTGGACAGCGGATGGGAAATCATGGGGCAGGCCTTTCAATGTCGAACAGTCGCAGCAGAAATATGGCGTTGGCAGAAACAATCATCTGGCCATGGCAGGGCGTTAACACAAAGTCAACATTGACTCTATCTTGTCGTAAACACCCGGCAGATGCAAAAGATTCGGTACTCCTCACTCCTCGTGGGAAGTTTTTTCTGCTCGCCAGCCATCCTCCCCGCACCCGAAACCCGCCTGATCTCACGACCTCATCTTACTGCAAAGAAACAGCCTCTCGCAGCAGTTTCTCAGGCAGCCCAATCGAAGCAACGAAAGTCTCGCCCAGATACTCTCGTGCCCCGGGATGTAACATTCCCATTTTCGGCGTCACAAACGTGATGGTCACATCCGCACGCACACACAGCCCCGCAAGTTCATGCGGCTGATCAATCAACCGATTTCCCGAAACCGGGCCTGCATCTGCCGAGAAACCTGTGGGAAGATCCACCGCCAGTCTTCGCGACGCGCTGGCATTCATCCCCTGCACCAGTTCTGCCAACACACCACTCAATGGGCGACTTTGCCCCGTCCCCAGAATGGCATCGACAATCCAATCCTTAGCCTGGGCGCTCGCAGCAGCTTCACCAAACTCCTGCAGCTCCCGCCAGGGAATTCCCAGCTTTCTCGCGAGAGCTGCGTTCGCACGGGCATCCGGTGAAAACTCAGCCTCCGGATGCGTCGCAAAAATCTCCACGGCGTAGCCCATCGTCCATAAGAGTCTCGCGATCGCGAATCCATCTCCACCATTGTTTCCGCGTCCGCAGACGATGCGCACGACGAACGATGTCTCTCCACCGGATGAAGCCTGGTCGTACTGGCTGATCCAATCACAGACGGATCGAGCCGCATTTTCCATCAACACCAGGCTACTGATGCCCAGTTCTTCAATCGCAAAACGATCCACCTCCCGGCTCTGCCGGGCAGTCAGGCAATCAGCCGCCCGCAAGGTTCTCCAGTCCAAAAGGCGAACAAATGGGCAGATTTCCATAGACGTTTCCCTGCACTGCAACTTCTGCCGAAGAATTCGCTCAAGTGTAAACTGCAACGATTGTGAAGCGCAGCGTGAAACGGTTGCGAGGTTGTTTTCACGGAATACGAAGTGTTATCAATCTCTCCCTCACGGTCTGCCGAATAACGGTGTGCGGAGCGATTAATCCGGCTATGCCGGAGTTCACAATTTGATCGGATGGAACAAAGATCATGGATGATCAACTGACCCCCGAACCTTCACGTCGTCGTCTTGGCCGTGGGCTCAATGCACTGCTCGGGAGTGGGCATCATCACGAAAATGAGCCTGTCTCGAACGTAGGCGATCACTCAGAAGTTCATATCGATCTTCTCGAGCGGAACCCCTTCCAGGCACGGAAAGACTTCGATTCACAGGCCATTAACGAACTGGCCGACAGTATTCGCCAGCATGGCGTTCTGCAGCCGATCATTGTTCGCCAGATTGGCGACATGTATCAGGTGATTGCCGGTGAACGTCGCCTGATTGCAGCTCGCAAAGCCGGCTGCGAAACTGTCCCCTGCCGGGTCCTCGAACTTTCCGATCAGCAGGTCTTCGAAGTTTCACTCGAAGAGAACCTCAAACGGCAAGATCTCAATGTGCTCGAAAAGGCACAATCGTTCCAGGATTATCTCAATCAGTTCCAGTGCTCGATTGAAGAGCTTTCGCGACGATTGAGCATGGATCGCTCGACAGTCAGCAACTTTATCCGCTTGCTCGAACTGGCTGGCCCGGTTCAGGAGATGGTTCGGCAAAGCCAGCTCACTGGTGGACATGCCCGCGCCATGCTCAGCCTCTCACATGATCAGCAGGTCACACTGGCTCAGCGCATCGTGAGCGAAGGACTTTCGGTCCGCAAGACAGAAGAAGCCGTACGCGGCCTGCAGACCGAAGGGAACGTCGAAGAGGGAGCCACAGTCCCCTTCCAGCAGACCGGTCATGAGTCCGGCTCAGGGAACTCCCAGGGCCTTTCGAATCATGTGCTGATGCTGCAGGAACAGCTTCAGGGCATGCTGGGTGCCAAGGTCGCTATCAAGCTCAAAGGCAAAGCCAAAGACAAAGGGAGCATTGTCATCGAGTTCACCTCGAACGACGACTTCGAGCGCATTCTGGGCTCACTCCAGAGAATCGCCGCTTAAAGCGAAGTTCTCGAACGATCGAAGATGTCGTCAGTCGTCTTTCATGGCGGCTGGCGACATCTTCTTTTCTGTAGCGGCTTGCTCGCCCGCCAAACGTCGCGGCAGCAAGAAACACCCCAGGTGTGCTGTCCGTAATCGCAAAAGAAGTTCTTGAGCAGAAACCTGATAGAGGGCCGGTTCCAGCAGCGCTGCCTGCCTGGCATGCTCGGCGGCCTTTAACGCTTGCTGAGATTCCTCCAGAAACTGGGCAAACACATAATGGATCCTGGCTTTGTCAGATCCTGGCGCGGCCTCCAAGGCTTTCAGATAACAGTTCTCTGCACGGTCGTAGGCGCCCCGCTTTCGGGCGGCATACGCTGCTCCTGACCACAACCGGGCATCGATTGCGACCCTCTGATGGCCTGACTCTCCTCGAACGTCTCGTTGTCGCACAAGTTCCACGGCTCGTAGAAAACTTGTCTCACTCAGCGACCAGCGATCCTGGAACTGATACATGAGGCCTGCCAGTTCAAAGGCTTCGAAAGATTCCGGATGATCACGAAGGATCTTCGCCAGCAGCTCTTCAGCCAGCTCAAATTCGTCCAGTCCGAGCAGTAACCTGACTTTCTGAAGCTGACCTTCAACCTCCGTGATCTCGACACCACCAACGGACTGAATCATCTGGCGAATCTGGGTTTCCAGTTGCTTTCTTGACATGTCTGGCAAGACTGTCGCTGCTGTCTTCGGGCCGGAGAGTTGATCAATACGATCGAGCAGATCGTAGGCCGCGACAAAACGGCCCTCATGCATGCGGGTGATTGCCAGATCAGCCCAGGTGCGCACTCGCTGTGCCGTCATTTGCCATGGCAGCACCACAGCAAGCACCAGCGCGATGAGAATGCTCAATCGCTCTGAGAAAGCACCTTGAATGCTCGACGCCTTACTCTTCGCGACCAAAGGTCTCAAATCACTGGGATTCGATCCCACCGACCTCGATCTTACCCAGAGAATGGCCACCGCCAGCCAACATCCCGCCGTAGGCCCCAGCACAATCAAAAACCAACTTTGCGGCAGGCCCAGCAAGACATTCAGCACCAGCCCCAGCAGAGCGCCGCATCCCACGTACGACAGACGTTTCCAACGGTACTGACTCTCTGGCCTGCCGACGACTGCCACGACAAGTGCATAGGCCAAAGGAAGCCCCGCGAGGAGACTCCATAAATACAAGCTGAGTTCATCACTCCCGGCTGCTGTCACAACGTTTCACTCTTTACCGATGATTAAACCGCCGCATGCCCGACCGGCACTTCCGCATCCTCTCGGGAAGCACCACGCCTCCAGATCATGCCGTCATAGGCATAATGCAGAAAAGCAGCCACCAGATTCAGTGCCAGCCAGATTTCCGCGACTCGTTGACTTAAAAACCAGCCACCCAGCCCCACCACCAGAAGATAAGTCAGAATGGTAGCCGACCACACTGGAGCCAACTGACCAAGCAATCCTCTCGATGAAACTGCTGCTGACAGCTTGACACCATCATCTCGATTCGTTGATTTGGCCGCCTGATTTCTTACAGACCAGCTACAGACAGCCATATACTCCGAGGCATGCACCCAGGCCGAAGCAATCGCCAGTGGTAAAATCCAATCACGAAATCCGCCGATTTCAGCCAGCAGCCATGCCAGATACAACATCGAAATGCTGGCTAAATAAATACTACCAGACATCGATACGCGAAATCGGATGAGCGCCACGACCAGGATCATCGCGAGGGTAACGATAGCCATCGCATCGGCTACAAACATCCCCGGAGACGACGGAAGCGTCACCCAGCCCGACGCCCTCAAGGCGACATAAACAATACTGCCGCGAATACCGATTCGCAGCATGCGCTCGATCCATCGCCCGGAGGGATATACTGCAGCACTATAGATCCGATAAATCCCATGATGCTGCGCCGCAAAATGCCAGATATTCCAGAGAAAATCGGCTGCTACCAGACAGGTCAGCGCCCCTGTCCCGGCCTGTACGAGTCCACAGACAAGCACAACTGCCAGCAGCACACCCAGGTAGGAAACCCAGTGGGATTCACGACGTTTGGCATCACCCCATACCAGGAATAACGTCAACCAGCGGTGTGGCGTCGTCAGAAAGTAGACCTGCAGAAACTGCCAGTCGGCCTGGGCAGGCCCCGAGCCCAGCCAGGCGACCAGCACCAGCAGTGGCCATCCAATATTCGCAATCAACAGCAAATCCAGCGAAGGTGATAGCAACCATTTGCTCGATGTTCGCGAATCTGACGCCATGAAGAATCTCAATCATTGATCGAATGATACATAACCGACCAGCATCAAGGATTGGTGTATTCCGGGGTCGGTGTCTGATCACCAATATTGGTCGCACCATCTGGAGCTTTAGCGCTACAGCCTGCACAGAGCACAAGGATTAATAGTAATGAATAACTCCATTGACGCATGATTTGCTTTTCTTTCTGGAAGAGTAAATGAAGTCTTCCCGCCCATCCGCATGAAGACCTGGTCGCGAAAAGAGCCGAAGTGTGGGCAGCGAAAAATAACTCGACTGCTCACACTTCAGACGGAATCAATCCGTTGGTCACCAAAATCTAAAACTCACCGATGGTCTCACCGCCGGCAATCGTCCCCAGATTCGAGAACACTGTCCGATCGATGTTTTCCGAAACAAATCGAATTGCACCATCTGCCATCCCCACATGCACGCCACCGGTGTGATAGCTGCGCGGAGCAGCGATCGTCGGGCCCTGATCACTCGTCGTCGAAATTTGGGTGCAAGGCTCATTGGTTGTGTTTGCACAACTCGCCAGAATGTCAGCAGTACGATCATTCGGGCCGCGACCTGTACTGAAGGCGGAAGCCCCCATCCCTGGAAAGACCCAGGCACCCCGGGCATCGGCAGTGTTACCAACGACGTATATCACCTCACTGAGGGCCACGCTGTTTGACATCCCGTCGGTAAAATCTCTGGCCGAAATGCGCGAATTGATCGTGAAGGCACCTCTGTTGGCATTCACGGTCATCGACTGCAGCAAAGTCCCATTCCCGTAACTGGCGGCGTAATTCCCGCGAGACATATTCTCGAGCGCACGAAACGCGACATTCGCCCGGTTATCCCATGGATGACTGGGGCAACGATACATCGGTGGGCTGTAATGCCCAAATATGTTGTTCATCGCATCGAGGGGATCAATCTTTGTATCGACAACCCCTTTTACGTTAGCCCACAAGGGCCCTTGATCCACCATGGGAAGAATTTGTAGTGCCCAGTTGAGCCCCGCTGCAGCCACAAATGGTGTCGTACATTCCTGAATCCCCGAAAGATTCACAGGAGGATTTCCGGCACATTGAGGGGCTACACCCCCCGGTGGAAAGACCGAATGCTGATCGTGGTAGTTGTGCAGACCGAGCAGCATCTGCTTCAGGTTGTTTTTACACTCACTGCGGCGAGCCGCCTCTCGTGCCTGCTGGACAGCGGGGAGCAACAGGGCAATCAAAATCGCAATAATGGCAATCACCACCAGCAACTCGATCAGCGTAAAACCTGGCCTGTGGGGCTGGTTCAAATTCTGGTTCTGCTTCACGATCAACATCTGTCATCCTTTTCCTTAAAAGAACATCGCCCGCAAAACGAATCGCAGACTGAGTATCACACGCCCAACACAGTTGACTTAAAATCAACTTCAACAGTTGTTTGAGTCGGCTAATCAAGTGTGAGATTCAACCCCAGGTCGATTAAGTTTCCGTTAAAGAGATATTATTTTTCCCGAAAAGAATCATTGTTAACCTTAAGTCACAATAAAACCGTCTCCTTCGCCACGTGATCACCCCCAGATCCTGTGACAATCCGATCAGTGTTGCCACACAGTCAACACACCCCGGGCCACAACCTCATTGGAGATTCTGCGGAAACTGACAATGATCGCCATCAAGCTGACTGAAAAAGAGATCTGTCGTCTCCACTGACCATGACCGGCTCTCCTTAGCGTGGAACGGGAACGCAGCGACCTCGACTTGATCCATGCGGAAAGAGTCTGATTTTCTCCCTCAGACTGATCGCCATGAGGCACCACAAACTGCAAGACTCAATCCACTCGACGGCAAAACATTATCGAAGTCGATGGGTCGGCAGTGATGCCCTCTGCGCGAGAAACAGAGCCAAAGAGACGTCTGCCATTAGAGGCAACTCACTCCGAGGCCTGGCGTCCGCTGTAAAACACGCACAGTACCCGGGTATCGGTCGTAAAGGGATTGACCAGCCGATGAGGCGTGGTGGCATCGAAGTAAAGGCTGTCCCCTTCCTCCAGCTCCAGCATCTCATTGTTGTATTCGAGCTGCACTTTACCGGAGAGAACCAGCAGAAATTCCTCCCCCTCGTGACCCAGGGCATCTTTCCTCTGGCCACCGGCGGGCACAGTCAGCAGAAAAGGATCCATGGCTCGATCAGGGCGAACATGGGCCAGAGACTCATAGACAATATCTGACGTCTCGGGATTCCGCTCCACGACTTTGCGTTCAGATTTCCGGATTACCGCCATCTGTGGCTTGCGATCCAGCCCTTCGACCAGATCGGAAACACTCACTCCCAAAGCAGCCGCAATCTGGCCCAGCGACTGCAGCGACGGAGTGATGCGAAAGTTCTCGACTTTCGACCACCAACTGCGCGTCAGCCCGGTACGCGACGCCACCTGATCCAGCGTCAGCCGCTGGTCGATCCGATGATTCTTAATTCGCTGTGCAAGTTCAACAAGATTCATGCTTTAGATACTAGCACAAGTCGCGAGGCAACAATATCCCCCGCCAATTATGAATTCTTTGTGTAGGCTTTCCTGCCAGTATCAAATCGACCACTCCATGACCTTCAGACGCGCGCCAGTCCTTCCGCAAGGCGATCCTGCACAATCTGAATCATTAAGGGATGCAATCCCAGATGCGGGCACAGCACAAACTCGACCTCGGGAAATTCTTCGCTCAACTGCTGGCGAAACTCTTCCAGATCGGCACTCACATGCACTCCCGCCGACAGAAAGTAAGGCAGCATCAATAACCGGCGAATGCCAGGCAGAAGGCAGCTTCTCGCCGCTGTGGGGATATCAGGTTCGGCCAATTCCAGATAACCACAGGCAATAGGCCCCGCATAATCAGCTAACCGCAGACCTTCGGCAATCCTTAACAAGTCGGCATTGGCTTCAGGCCGGCGACTGCCATGCGCAATCAGCAATACCGCTGTTGATTCATCCCCCGTCGATAACAAATCCATCCTAAGCCTCTTTCGAATCGACCATGAACTGACCAGCAGGAGTATTCGCTGCCAGATCAGCAATCATAGCCCGGGTGGCCGCTTCGGCAGCGGCTTCCCATTGTTTCTCGCCAAAACTTTCTGCATAAGCAGGACTGCGAAAGGCAAAATTAATCGCCCGCGAGCTGTTCACAATCGCCCCCAGCCCTGCCGAATCAAAGGCCGCTGCCACATCCGCAGCATTCCCACCCTGTGCCCCGTACCCGGGAATCAAAAGTGGGACATGGGGCATTTTTTCACGCAGATCTTTCAGTTCGCGGGGATAAGTCGCCCCCACCACTGCGCCAATCGAACCATAACTGCCATCAAACCCCGCCTGGAGTGCCAGTTTCTCGACGGTCTCAGAGACTTGTTCGTAGAGCGTTTGACCTTCACAGTTTTGATGGTTCTGAAACGTGGCTGCCCCGGGATTACTGGTTCTCACCAGAACATAGATCCCAGCCTCTCGCTTCTGGCACAGTTCGACAAAAGGCTGGAGTGTATCTTCCCCCAGATAAGGATTCACCGTGAGTGCATCAGCCGCATAGGGCGCTGCCTGTGGATCTTCGCCAGCCAGATAGGCCCTGGCATAGGCCTCGGCTGTCGAGCCAATATCCCCTCGCTTGGCATCGCAGATCACAATCAATCCCTGGGCTCGCCCATATCGAATCACGCGGGCCAGCGCCACCGAACCATCAGGCCCCAGTTCTTCAAAGAAAGCTGCCTGTGGCTTAATGGCTGGCACCAGTGGGGCCACAACATCAATCAGCCGCACACAGAACTCTTCAAATGCGGCCGCTTTTGCTGCTGCCGGGTCGTCATACATTTCTTCGGCCGCCCGACGGATTCTGGCTGGCAACTGCTCCCAGCGAGGGTCGAGCCCAACTAATGCAGCGGTCTTTTTCGTGCGGATTGCCTGATGCAGACGTGAGACAAACGAGGCCATTCAATAACCTGACATTCCAGAAAACTCGATGATCGCCACAGCACCCTGAACTGCAGGATGTTACTTCTTCGGATGAGTTGCCAGTGGCTTTTCGGGAATCAAACCCGAAGCTCGTAACCAGTCTTCGCAACGAGCCGGCCACGTGGCCGCAGCACCAGCATCCGGGAACATCCCGAATCCATGCCCACCTTTAGAATAGATATGCAGGTCAAAAGGAACATTCGCCTTCTTAAGCGCTGTTGCATAGTACAAGCTGCTTTCACATGTCACGGGATCGTTAAAAGCATGGGCCATAAAGGCCGGTGGCGTCTTCGAAGTGACTGGCAGCAGTTCCGAAAGTTCTTTTCCTTTGGTCATATAAGCCGGATAGACCAGTATCGTGAAATCAGGCCGAATGTTCGCTTTCTCTGCCGGGGTTTTAGTGTCAGAAAGCTCGGGGGTTTCAAAGCGAGTGCTGGCCAGTGCTGCCAGATGCCCCCCTGCGGAAAAACCGAGGATCCCGATCCGTTCCGGATTCAATCCCCACTCTTTGGCATTCGCCCGAACCAGTTCTATTGCTTTCTGCCCATCTTCGAGCGGAGCTTTCCAGTTCGGCTGATCCTTACGGGCCGGGACTCGATATTTGAGAAGAATGGCCGTCACGCCCAATGTGTTCAGCCACTCACAAACGGCTGTCCCTTCGTGCTCAATCGCGAGAATGCTGTACCCACCACCCGGACAGACAATCACCGCTGTCCCATTCTTGATGTCTGCCGGTGGTTCATAAACGGCAAGAGTCGGGTTCGCCACATTCTGCAGCCTGGGGACTTGCCGACCGGCTGTCAAAGGAGCAGCCAGACCTTCAGGCTGTGGTAAAGAGGCCACTTGAGCCGAACCTTCCGGCCACAGTGGCAGGACAATTTTCGGTTCAGCAGCACCGGCAGTCCCTGGAATCACCAGCGCCAGCAGACTCCCCGCCATCAAAGTAGCCATTTTCGAATTCAACCGACGGCACACTCGTCGAACCACAGAGCGGAAAAAGTTGTTTGTCATCAGCAGGTACTTCCACGAAAAGTCATAAGACAGATGTCTCTAAGCCTACGGCATCAGGTCCCCTGTCTGCAGCAGTCGAACCTCGTCACCCAGTCGGATTTTTCCACCAGTGCGAACTTTAGCCGTCAAGCCACCATGTCCTCTCATGGCGTTATAGCCTCCCGGGCCCAGGTTTTCTTCCATTCGTGAACAGGGATCGCATGAGCCAGTCCCTTCAAAAATGGCGTCTCCCACTTGAAAGGTTTGTCCTTTCAGAGCCAGCAGATTGATCCCCGAGACCACAAGATTGCGGCGAACAAGTGCCGGATCAAGCCTTTCGATCTGCATCAGGCCAGCCACAGCGACCAGATGCTCGGCCTGAATCAGCGTGACTTGCCGTTTGGTGTCGGGTCGGCGTTTGGCATGGTGATCGCCTTCCAGTCCATAGCCCTCAATCGCCAGCACTTCCTCAACAGCCACGATGCTCGACCGCCGTGCGGAGCTGAGTCCCATCCAGCGAATCGTCCCTGTTTGCGGTAGAATCTGCATCAGTTCGGCAATCGTGCGCATCAAAAGTTTCCGTCGCTCTTTTCCGCCTGGTGATACTTGACAGGTTTCAATTTCAAAACATTTCTGGTGAAGAATCCATCACAGAGATTCTAATCCACGTAGAATAAGGAACGTGATCATCATCTGTCCGGTCTCTCTTCCCATTGAGAATCGAACGGCCTGTGCCAGACTGATCAGCCCTGAACAACCTTTCTGCTTGCCGGCAACAAACGCCTTCCGAATATCGATTCGTCAAACAGATCATGGAACAGTTCCAGTTCATTGATCGCTCGACCAGTTTCATACTTCTGCAGTTTCAATTCCCAATGCGGCTGTAACGGATTTTTCTGCCATGTTGACCAGAGTTCTTGAACCCGAAGTCATGGATACGCCCGAAGAGGCCCGCGCCTACGATGAGATGGATTTCTCCGCCGTCAACGCGGCTTTCGTCGCCGACCTGGTGGCGGCATTGACTCCTGCCGATCTTCAGTTACCCCGGGACACCACGACACCTGAGTTCACGTCCGCTTTGCCAACAAGCCTTCCACCGACAATCCTCGATGTGGGCACCGGCACTGCCAGAATCCCTCTCGAGTTCTGCCTGCAGGTGGAATGGGGCCATATCCTGGCGGTTGATCTTTCACCCGCCATGCTCGAAATCGCTCAGGAAAACGTCCTGGCATCCAGCTATCGGGATCGCATTACGTTAAGGCAAACCACCACCACACCACTTGTGGCAGAAGGTGCCAGGTTTCAGATCGTGATGTCCAATAGTCTGGTTCATCATGTGGCAGACGCAGCTCAGTTGCTCCGGGATTTAGCCCTGCTCGTGGCCCCGGGCGGCGTGCTGTTTGTCCGTGATCTCCTGAGGCCAGAAACCTCGGCAGCCATTGAGGAACTCGTGAATACTCATGCGGGTCAGGATACCCCACGTCAGCAGCAGTTGTTCCGCCAATCTCTCGCAGCCTCACTCAGCCTGAAAGAAGTCGAGGCAATTGCCAGAGAACTTCCGATCGAAACAACGGTCACGAAAAACAGCGATCGCCACTGGACACTGGTTGGCAAAGCCCGCTGATGATCACAACGCGATCTACGGCTTCAGCAGAAACACCGCTTCGACTTCCACCGGAATATTGCTGGGCAAAGAACCCATACCGACCGCACTGCGTGCCCCTTTACCTGCCACTTCCCCAAAAATCTCGACCATCAGGTTACTGAAGCCATTGATCACCTGGGGATGATTGGTGAATTCCGAGACACAGTTGACCATCCCGAGTGTTTTCACCAGTCGCTCGATCCGATTGAGTGACCCCAGTTCATGTCTCAAAGTGGAGAGCATCGTCAGACCCACAGCACGGGCCGCCGAATAGGCTTCTGTCTCGAACAGGTCGACCCCCACCTTCCCGACAATCAGTGAACCATCAGCCAGCCTCGGTCCCTGCCCCGAGACATACAGCCAGCGATCCACAATCACGATGGGCGCATAAACTCCGCCCGGCTGTGGTGGCGGCGGCAGGACCAGCCCCAACTCTTGAATTCGTCGATCAATGTCCGACGGTGTCTGAGTTTCCTGACTCTCTGTCATCGCTGACCTTACTCGAAGACGTTCTGAATCCTGCAGAATGCTGCCACTGCCCTTCTGCCCCGTGACCCGGCCTCACTGATCACGGCGAGTATGCAGCACGTGAACTGGCCTCACAATCTGTGCACTCACACAGCGGGCGGGATTTCTCCAGAAAAATGATCTCCGACCGAAAAACTCGCAGGGCCTGCAGTCATTGGGATCACCTGATCATCCCCTCCATGCAGCCATCTCGACATTCTGATACGACTGTTCACCGCATTGTCTGGTTCAATCCAGAGCCTTGCTTCAGCATGAGAAACCCTGTTTTCAGGGGGCTTGGAGAGAACACAATTGTCGAGGATCTGCAAAATCTGGCTGTGCGGTCCGATTGTCGCGTCTAAACTGTCTAGTGGGGGTGTACTGATCACAGCACACCACAAGTTTGCTGCACTGATTCAACCCAACTTTCAAATGCCCGATTACTGACAATCTTGATTGCCAATACCGAGCTCTGGTGAGTAGGTTGAATGAGTTGAAAACTTCCTCGGAAGTGATTGGTGAAGTGTGAAATCTGACTGACTCAAAGCCCGACTTCACACAAACTGTTCCTCACTGGCCCGTCGCAACTGGCCCGTCGCAATTTGTCTTCTGCCTGGAGTCCAATAATGAGAAGTCTGGTTCGCGGTCTGATGATTCTCGCACTCGTAAGTGCAGCAGTTGTAACTGGTCTGATGACAAAAGGAGACAAAATGACAACCGTCGCGGCTGATGCAACTGGCTCAATCTACCGGCACAAACTCACAACTCTCAGTGGCGAACCCGTCGAACTCTCCAAGTACAAAGGCAAAGTGATTCTCTTCGTCAACGTTGCCAGTGCCTGCGGCTACACAGGCCAGTACAAGCCTCTGCAAGCCATCTCGGAAAAATATAAAGATCAGGGGCTGGAAGTGGTGGGTGTTCCCTGTAATCAGTTCGGCGGACAGGAACCCGGATCAGCCGATGAAATTCAGACCTTCTGCTCAAACAAGTATGGCGTCACTTTCGACCTCCTCGCCAAAACCGATGTGAATGGCCCCAAGGCCTCTCCTCTTTACGTCGATTTGAAAGCCCAAAGCCCCAATGGCAATGGCGATATCGGCTGGAACTTCGAAAAGTTCCTCGTCTCGCGCGATGGGAAAGTCGTGGGCCGGTACAAGTCAGGCGTCAAGCCAGATTCCAAGGAACTGGTGACCGCTATTGAAGCCGAATTGGCCAAGAAGTAATTGCGTAGGGTGCAAGAAGTTCTTACGGATTGCACCATCCCTCCCCTTCTCTCCCCCCGTCGGGAGAAGAGTCTTGTACTGGGCAATCGGAATCAGATGTAAGGCATTTACGTTGTGGTGAATATGGTCCGAAGCCGGTGCATTCCGTTGGAACTTCATGACACCCTACCAGACGGATGATCGAGGCCCACCCTGATCGGGGTGGGCCATTTCTTTCTCCCATACCGTCTGGGCTGACAGATCTGGTTTGCAGATCTTCTCTCAGGCATAAATAAGGTTCACTGATAACCCATCTGACAGATTGGCCAAATTCTTGCTTGCAACTCGTTGAGAATCGGCAAATGCTGAACTGAATGTTATTGATTCTCGGACATCACGAGCGAACGGATTCCCAGGCGATTCTTGATCGGGCGAAGTATGCAGATTCTGTTGCTCGCTGGCTGGATCATGGCCACATTCGGGTGGCTCAGACCCATCGTGGCAGCCATCAACTACCTGTCGGCCAAGCCTTATTCCAAGCGAACACTCCAATGGATTCATGGTGTTCTGTTTGTTTGTGCCGGAGTTGTGGGCCTTGTTGGCGCTGCAGTCTTCGCGATCCGCTTACTCAGCATTGAGACACTCGCGCCGTCGATCCTTGAAACTGGTTATCTGATCTGTGGCGTTGGTCTTGTGGGTTGGTGGATCGCAGATGTCGTTGAATGGCAACGGGCTTGCCGAAGATCGGTCGACGAAGAATGTCATCTCCAGCGGCTTTCCTGGAAGACCGCACTCCAGCACCATCCCGGTGCTTCACGACTCCTGGGCTTGCCCGGGAACGAAGTGCTGATGCTCGAAGTGGCCCAGCGAATTATTCGTTGCGAAGGACTGCCCGAGGTCTCAAGTGGACTGTCAATTGCTCACTTTTCGGACGTTCATTTTCGCGAAGGCATGCCACTGGAATACTTCCGTGCGGTCTTTGAAGAATTGGGGCGGCTTCGTCCAGATCTCTACATTTTCACTGGCGATCTGCACGATGATCCCGACTGTCTGCGCTGGGTTCCCGAACTCTTCGGCTCGTTGCACGCGCCGCTGGGATGCTATTTCGTACTTGGCAATCACGACTGGCAAGCCGACCATGTCAACGCCCGCATCGCTCTTGAAGATGCGGGCTGGATTGATCTGGCTGGCCGCGTGTTACCACTGAGAGACCCCAGTGGTGAAATCGTCATCGCGGGAACAGAATTCCCCTGGATGGGCGACCTCCCGCCCTTCGCCTCGATGCCAGACAATCGCTTCCGAATTCTCGCATCGCACACGCCCGACCTGTGGCGCTGGGCTGTCGATCAACATGTCCACCTGATGCTTGCCGGGCATACCCATGGGGGGCAATGCCGTCTGCCGATCCTGGGGCCGGTCTTTGCTCCCAGTGTCGATGGTGTCCGATATGCGGGTGGACTCTACAAAAAGAACTCGATGTATCTGCACGTTTCCCGGGGGATTTCCGGAAAGGATCGATTGCGATTCGGCTGTCTGCCAGAAATCACCCGCTTTGTCCTCAAGTGCAGCCCCCGAACAGAACTGACACGCCCTAAGGCAGCCGAAGCTTCGCACGAAAACGGTTCGTAATCTGGCGGGCCCATCGTTGACTGCGAACCGCCAGGCTTCACTTTCGAAAGGCATACTGTTGCGACAGCCCGCATTTCTGCAAGCACTTGGTCATGCGTGGAGAGGCCTCGTCGATGTGACAACCACACAGAAAAACATGCAGCGGCATCTGGCCATCACGTCAGTTCCGCTTCTCCTGGGCCTGTGGCTGAGTTGCAGCCTGACGGAATGGTGCCTGCTGCTACTGACGATTGGACTCGTCCTCTGCTGTGAAGTCATCAACACAGCCATCGAGTGTGCTGTCGATCTGGCCTCACCCGAAATTCATCCGCTGGCAGGCCGATCCAAGGATCTAGCGGCTGGTGCCGTCCTCCTGGCTTCAATGATCGCCGTCCTGATCGGAGCGCTGATCTTTGTGCCGAAACTGTTGGCGTTCATCAAATCACC
The DNA here is from genome assembly GCF_001707835.1 of Planctopirus hydrillae. GTDB lineage: Bacteria > Planctomycetota > Planctomycetia > Planctomycetales > Planctomycetaceae > Planctopirus > Planctopirus hydrillae. The sequence goes on along the minus strand of NZ_LYDR01000095.1, from coordinate 6,711 downwards.
GTGAAGCGAACCGATGGTGTGGCATCTGTTGGGTGGCAGGGGTCGAATGTCTTCATTCGCCCCCTGGTCAACCCGCTATGTGCCATGCTTGCAGCTCTGGGCAAGCATGTTTTCATGCAATCAGCAGACTTGCCACAACTTTTCATAATACTTTGGGTGGCACACACGCAGGGTGGCACGTCCCTGAAGCCCCTAAAAAATCAAAACAGTGCGAGAGGGCGTGGTCTTTACTGTGCTCCATGCTTGCAGCTTGGGGCAAGCATGTTTTCGTGTTTTCCAACCCACCATCACAAATTACGATTCGTATGGCACGAATGACCGTGAAGTGAGCCGACGGAACTCCATCGGCACTTCACGGTCATCAATCTCTTCATCGTTCAATTTTCAATTTATGGCTTAGGAGCTTCTGGCAAAGGGCCATAAACCTTGGTGAGTTGTGGCTCAATCGCATCTGCCCAGATGCCATAGCTCTTTTCATTGAGGTGCAGCAGATCGGGCATGATTTCTTTGCTCAGCGTCCCATCGGCCTCCAGGAACTTCGGACCAATATCGAGAAACTCAACCCTTTCACCATCGGCCAGCTTGGCAATGATCGCATTGGCCCCTTCATTCACCTTGCGACCTGGCGTATCCGGAGTGGCCCCACGGGGAAAGATCGCCAGAATCAGAATTTTTGTCTTCGGCAGGCTCGTCTTCAACTTCTCGACAATGGCCTTCACACCCTCGGCAATCGCTTCACTTGAATCAGAACCGGAGTTATTGGTTCCAATCATCAGCACAGCCAGCTTCGGCTCAATACCGGCAATGTTGCCATTTTCAAGACGCCAGAGAACATGTTGAGTGCGGTCGCCACCAATGCCCAGATTAACGGCATTTCTCGGGGCAAATCGCTGCTCCCAAACCTTCTTGCCAGCCCCTTCCCAGCCCTGCGTGATCGAATCGCCAATAAACAGCAGATCAACCTTGCCTTCAGCAACACGCTTGTTCATCGACGCATGGCGATTCTGCCACCATTGATCATTGCGGGGAGCAGGTGTGGTTGTCGGGTTGGCTTTTGGAGCGGCCGCCTGAGCTGCTGCAGGAGCTGCCGGCGCTGCAGGTGCCTGGGCAAAGCCTTGAGAGGCTAAAGACGAGAGCACGAATGCGGTGGCCAGTGATGCCGTGGCCAGTGATGCCGTGGCCAGTGATGCCGTGGAAAGTGATGACCTGAAGAACTGTGGGAAAATTCGCTTCATCGGTGGTGCCTGACAAGTTGAGTGAGATGAACGTCCTCAGCTGCTTGCCAACACCAGCTTTTGATACGTATTCCAGGTGATCATGGCCCCCGGTGTGCCATGCTTGCGGCTCGGAGCAAGCATGCTTGATTAACGCGGCAGGCACATTTGATTTCTGGAATCGGTATGACAACTTGTGGAGCAAGCAGCACTGGATATCTTCATACCAGTTTGGCAATTGATAATGCCAGCACTCATTCCTGAAGAATTCTCCACTGATGAGAACAATCTTCAGCCATGATCCTCATCCAGCACAGCTCTCAGGCACTGCCCAATTGGAAACCTTCCGCCTGATAAACCATCTGCCCCTGACTCATCGTGGCCAGAATCGGCAGCTCGGCATGAGATTTTTGCGAGAGCATCCGGGGTTCCTGGAAAATCGTCAGATCGGCAAGGCCACCTGCTGAAAGTTCGGGAATCGTGAGATGCAACAGCTTTCGTGGCTGAAGCGTCGCCAGATCGACAGCACGGGCCAAAGGAATTTCCCCAAGAACCGTCGCTGTCGCAATACAATCCCCTAAACCCAGGTGGCTCCCCGCCAGAAATTCCGGCTGACCTGAGACCACCAGCTTCCCTGAATCGAGCACATCACAACCTCCCCAGTCAGAGACATACGCACCGGAAGGAAGACCAGCCCAGCCACTGATGTCGCAGGTCAATAAGACCCGATCCAGAGTTTTTGCGCGGATCACCGTTTTGACAAACGCCGCTGGGAGATGTTGACCATCCACAATCAGACTGCACGACAACCGGTCATCCGCCAGTTGTGGCCACAGCGGGTTGTGATGTCGATGGATTCTCGATTCCAGGCCATTTCCTAAATGAGTCGCCAGTGTGACTCCCGCATCCGAAGCCGCTTCAATCTCATCGGCATTGGCGGCCGTGTGGCCCATCGCCACAACGATTCCCCTCGAGACAAGCTCCCGGATAAAGCGGTTCATCCCGGGAAGTTCCGGGGCCACGGTCACCAGCTTGATCATGCCATTCGAAGCGGCCTGCAAAGAATCAAACTCATCCAGATCGGGCGAACGAATCGCATGGAGTGGATGAGCACCGCGGGCCCCATCCCTCGATGAAATCCATGGCCCTTCCAGATGAATCCCTGCCACTTGCTGTCCCAGCCAGGGCATTTCCTCAATCGCCCGCGAGATTGTCCGCACACTGTGGTGCATGGCACAGGTCGTGTTCGTCACCACGGCGGGGAGGAACTGACCAATTCCAAACCGGGCCAGTTGACTGGCAATCTGCCCGATATGCCCGGTTGTCAGACTCAGGTCACTGAACCATTGCCCTCCGTAACCATTCACCTGCAGGTCAAAAAATGAGGGAGAAACCAGTGGCAGAGCTATCGATTCGAGTTCCGACAGCTCTGTTCTCAACGAATTCACAGAGCCAATCCGCCCGCCCTGAATCGTGATTTCCAGCGGCTCCCCTGTCGAATAATGACGCGCACGAAAACAAGGCATAGTTCACAGGCTTTCACACATCGCAAACGCGAACGGGCCAATCATCAGAACGGTTCCCGACTGTTAAACAAGGAGGCAATCCCTGAGAGAAACGTCTGGCAACAGACAATTTAAGCGGAAGGAACTTCTTGGATTTCTCTTTCAGATATAGCAAGAAAGTGCCTGGCCCGTTTTCCTGATAGGAAAATCACACTTTCAAGGCTCTTCAAATGAGGTGAGTCTGTTCGCCCAGACCTAAATCGTCCATTGTCGATTTCTGGCAGAAATCTCCCATCGGTCGACGACTTCCCCACCCTGGGCAACAATTGCATAAGGATAGAGAGGTACCGTTGTGCAAACATGTCTGGGGATTCCCCAGACCACATCTCCTACGCTCATTCGATCACGATCGTGAGATTCAATCACCAGATGTTCTTCGCTTTGCAAAACCTGCTTCGAATCGATCAGTTCTGGTAACCACACACGCTGCCCCATCGCCTGGTCAGGTGACACCGCTTTATGACCCAGATCAAGCGTCAACCGATCAGCAGTTGGCCGGCTGATAACTCGACTGAGAACAAATGCTGCGGCTCGATAATTCATCTCGGGAAACTTGAGGGCATATCCCCAATCGTGCAGCACACACGTCCCGGGGCTCAGTTCAATCGCGGGATCGTCCACCTGGCTCCACAGATCGAACGTCCCCGTTCCTCCGCAAACGATCTGACCGACTTCGATACCGGCAGCATGTAGCCGCTCGCGAAACTGCTGCACCATCTCCCAGACCTGCTTCACAGAAGCAGCACGTTCTTCAAGGTTCGTCTGATGCAAATGGCCATCGTAAACATGCAGGCCATTTGCATTGAGGCCAGGTAAGGCCTTCAGTTTCTGATAAAGACCAACCGCTTCAGGTAAGCGGGGATCAATCCCCGTCCGGTTCATCCCGACATTCAGATCGAGCAGCACATCCAGTGTCATCCCGGCCGTGCTGGTCATCTCGGACATCGCATCGAGTGTCAGGGCGTCATCTGCCAGCACTGTCAGCTTTGTTCCCGGGAAGCGATGACGAAACTCCGCCGCCCGGCGCAGATTCGGGCCCACCAATGGATAAGCCAGCAGCACATCAGTCGCACCAGCTCGCGCCAGCATTTCGGCTTCAGCAAACGTGGCCGCTTTGTGCCGACGAATTCCCTGCGCAACCTCCAGCTTGGAAAGCTCCAGCATCTTGTGAGTTTTGCAGTGCGGTCGGAGTCGCTGCGGCCCACCACTGACCGCCAGCATATGGTCCAGATTTTCTCGAACTGCACCGAGATCAATAATCAACGCAGGGGAAGGAATCGCTTCGGCGACAGCAGGTGCCAGTGGAGGTGACCATCTCATGCAGAACGCTCGGCTCTCGGGCAATGATCGGCAAAAAGGTCCCCGATCAAGGTGGTGACAAAATCAAAGCCACAGCATGGCCGATTGGTGGTGGCGTGGCAATCGATCAACGATCCTGATGAATCGGACGGATGTCTTGATCGCGGATGTCCTGAACAAAGCGACCACAATTCTCAGGCGTTGACCTGCAATTGATGGAGAACAGGTTTACGCAGGGCATCCATCGAAACGACCACTGGTGCCGGTGCAGCAGGGAGATGCTCTTCCGAGAGGACGGTATCGATCACAAAATAAAGCAGTTCCCGTAACGGATCGGGCTGGACACTGTCGGCCAGAGTTTCCACCCGGGCTCTCGACTTTTCGACCAAAGCCTGAGCCTTGGTAAAGATCCCCAGCTTTTCAAAAACCCGCTTGAAGGCTTCGAATTTCGCATGCGGGCTGTAAGTCGAACTCGCCACGCGCAGCAATTCTTCGCGATCAGCAGACGTCGCCGCTTCCCAGGCCATGGCCCACAAGAGCGTCGGTCGCATGGACTGAGCATCCTGGCCAGCCACCAGCTTGTTGTGGTCATCACCCAGCCAGTCACCCAGATCATTCAGAATCTGGAAAGCCACACCTAAATGGCGCGAAAACTGTGTGATCATCTCAGCGTAGTCATCCACCGGCCCCGCCATACGAATACCCGCATACAACGCAGCTTCAAATGCCGGTGAGGTCTTCAGCGCATAGATCTTCATCGCTTCGGCAGGCGTCAGATCATGTCGGCCAGAACGCGACCACTGCAACTCAGCTCCCTGCCCTTCGCAAAGCTTCATATGAGCTGCCGAAAACGCATCGAGAATATCGGCGGCGACTTCCGCTCCCAGCTCTTTTCGCGAGGCAGATACCAGTCGATAACCCGCCCCAATCAAATGATCACCCAGATTAATGGCCGGCCCGACACCATACTGCCTGTGCAAGGTTTCCTTGCCATAACGGAACTGGTCGTTGTCCTGTATATCATCGTGAATCAGCGAGGCCTTGTGAAAAGCTTCGATGGCCATGGCCACACGATTGACAGCCGGTGGGTATTCGAGGGCCTGATCCTGATGATCAGCCGTCAGCCCGGCAGCGCCGGTCAACGCATCGTAGGCAGCCAGAGTGATAAAAGGCCGCAGCCGCTTCCCCCCATGCTGCAGCCAGTCGAGCACCACGGTCTCCGTAAACTTCAGTGGTGACAATTGATCGTGAGCATCAGCTCCGCCAGCAGCTTTCGCCCGATCACCTTTGAGTGCATCCGTACGAATGGGTTGAGTCAGCGTTTCGAAATGCTCATCAAAAGCCCGGTTCGAGGCCCTCATCAATGGCACAAAGCTGCGTGTCTTATGATCGGGCAATGGCTCATACTTATCGAGACATTCCCAGACCCACGATTCATCGAGCGTCGTATTCTTGCAATCCCCCGAATGCAGCGGCACCGCATACGAAGGGACACCGGCAATCAGCACCTTGTCGATCGCCTTCTCCAGCACATTCAGGCAGGCCACTCCCAGAATGCCATCGATATGCCCGGAGACAATGATCTTCAAGACAATTGGCGAGCCTTCAGCCACCAGGACTTTATAACCCAGCTTTTCGGCCTTCACCTTGTAATCAGCAATCGAACAGGCACCGCAGCGTTCGCAATCCAGACCAAACTCGTCGTAATCGGCCGGACAACCTTCAGCATGCTTCAAACAGTGGGGCAACAGCAGCATCCGCCGCTCAAAAGGAATGGCCAGAAACTGTTCGCGCCAGAAGACATTCCCCAGCATCACCATCGCAAAGCCCAGAAACTTCTCGGGCTCACCATGCCTGGCCAGCATCTCCCGCGCCATCGCTTCCAGTTGATTGCGGGTGAAGGGTTTCGAACGATCCAGCGTCTTTCCAAAAGCCACAGCATCAGACCGGATCTTCTCCCGATGCGCGAGCGTCTCCGGAACAAACTTGAATTGTGCCGTGCTCCGGCGTTTGGGCTTATCGGCTTCGGGATGCTGCTCCTCAACGGGAACAATAACTTGTGATGCCGGCGTAGAAGTCATCGACATAGGTATCTGTTTCACTAGGTGAAGTCCGCTTGCAGAGCCCAAATGGAACGCCTCATAAGGTGTTCACACTGAGAGGATTCAGCACACGAGGAGTACCCGTGCTCAACACAGATCTTACTCGGGATTGAATACCGAAACGAGGGGCTGCCCAGGAAGTTTGGCAAAATGGGTACGTTTGTTCTATTGATGAAGTCGAGAAGTGTGCCATCCACTGACCCACAGTTCCCCACGAGCGTTGCCCTCTCCGGCAGAGACCGAACAATTGGTAAATTCAACATGCAAAATGTTGTGGTCGTTGCCACAACCGCACCTTCTGTACAGAAACCCAGTCGATTTCCAGCAGCGTCTCATCACGTTTTCCATGAAATGATATCGCTCTGCGTGCCATACGCTCCGTGTGCCATACGCTCCGTATGCTGCCAACTGTGTGCCATGCTTGCAGCTCTGGGCAAGCATGGCTTCGCAACCAAAACGAGCTGCTGTCTTCCACGCTTGCAGCTCTGGGCTGTCTTTAGACGCAACTATGCGGGAGGTGCGACTTGAGAC
>NZ_LYDR01000094.1 GCF_001707835.1 Planctopirus hydrillae | reverse complement strand
GCCGCACCTGATTGATCACCGCAATCCCCGTAGGTCGTGGTCCCGATCCGCGCAACCGCGGCGCCATCGACGAAGGTATCGACCCGGGGCAGCGTCACGGGCGCCCCCGCCGCCATGGCCGCGGCCAGCGACATGCCGCCTGCCGGTTCCACGAATTTCACGCGCGTTTCAGGCGCCACCTCGCGCAGGACAGAGACGACACCGGCGGCCAGCCCGCCACCGCCCACCGGCAGGATCACCAGATCGGGCGCGCGTTCCAGCGCATCCAGGATTTCCACCGCGACGGATGCCTGCCCCTCGATCACGTCTTCGTCGTCGAAGGGCGCCA
>NZ_LYDR01000093.1 GCF_001707835.1 Planctopirus hydrillae | reverse complement strand
CCTGTAAAGCCCTGGGCTTTCACCTGGACCGAGCCATCGGGAGCGACCAGCACTTCGAGAGTGGGAGGCATGGCAAATCCTTCAAAAAGGGAATGAGCTGCGAAGAAACGACAGTCAATGACGAACAGGTGCTGTCAGGCAGGCAGACCGATTGTCAGGCGGATGGCTCCATTCTGTTCCAGCCGCTCCTGAACGGTGTGCCCCTGACGATGAGCTTCCAGCGTGGCCTTCGCGACGGCGTAATGCTGCAGGAAGGCGTCGAGTCTCTGAGGATCGCCCCAATGACCCTGAAAGTTATCGTATTGAAGGTCGCCAGTTTCGGTCTGGCAGACCACGGGAAACCGCCATCCCGGCAGTTCCACCAGCCAACCGGAACACTCCTGGTTGTAGATGCGGGCATTCCCCTCGCAAGGAGGAGCGAGTTGCAGCCGCACACACGCCTGACGAATGGCAGTAATGTCTTTGACTTGGGTTTTTATGGTTACGAGATGACTCATTCAGTGGTTCCTTTCGAGGGAGTGGTGCCGGGTGCGGCACAGGGAAGTGAAGGGGCAGGACGCAGGGGATCGCGAGGCAGTGCCAGCGGTGCAGCAGCACGTCGCGAGGTTTCTTCTCGAAGCAGCAACACTTCTGCCAGCTGATCCGTACTGGTCAGAGGGGTCGACATCTTGAGAAACATCCCGGCTAGCAGCAGGGGACTGAGGCACAGGATCAGCTCTCCAATCGTCAGGATAGCGGCTGCTACAACGGGTTCCTGATTGCGAAGCCGTGCCAGTTCCACTCGTTCGGCTTCGAGTTGATCCCGCTGTTCGAAGAGCGTTTGCCGCTCTTGCTGCCAGCTTGCCTGCAGTTCTGCGAGACGCTGGTTCTGCTGGGCCTGGGCCTCAAGAAATCGCCCCACATCGGGTGGAATCTGAGCAGGCGGTGGAGCCTGACAGCTACTGGCCAAAACCAGCATCGTGCTGATCAGTAGTGACATCAGAAGACGCATCGGGAGTATTCCTTCGCGAGAGGATCTGGGCAGCGAGATGTTGCCAGGCCTGCCGGAGCACACGCTCCCGCCGAATCACCAGACAACTCACCAACACCAGGAAACTGAGCAAAGCCAGCAGCATGAACATGAACGTTTCTCCTGAAATCAAAAGGAATGAGCCGTCTGCTCCCAAATCGGGGGCAAACGGCTCAAAAAATGGAGGGTCGGCGACCCTGGGACACCTAACCTGATTCCGTCAAAGATTCATGACGCAAAAAGGGCGGAAATTCAGCTCACGATCACTCACGAGCAGTGGCTTACCGCCGCTAGGCCTTCAGCATGACTGGCCAGGGCTCGTCGGTCCTCGGGAGAGAGTCGTCCCCAAACCGCCGCCAGCCGTCGGAGATCGGCATCCGTGGCAAGAGCCTGCATCAACCCAGCTACGAGAGCCGATGAATTTTGAACTGCACCGCTTTCTGCACCGCGTGAACTGGGAAATGCGGTTTTCGAGTTAGAAACTGTGGTTTGTTCGAATCCTGTATCGACCAATCCTGTAAGTCCTTGCTGAGTCAATACTTGCGACTACCCGCCATTTTGGTGGTGCAGCAGAAAAGTGGGTGACTACCCTCATTTCTACCCTCGCTGCAGTTGGTCGCACCCATGGCACCCACCAAAAACCGCCCCGCTTACGTCCATCATCGTCCCACGGGACAGGCCCGCGTGAGAATCGCGGGCAAGGACTTTTACCTCGGCAAGTTCGGCACGCCCGAAAGCCGCGAAAAGTACGAGGAACTGGTCACGGCCTGGCTGTCGGATCAGGATCCACGGCATGTCGCCCTGACGATCGATGATCTGGCACTCCTGTTTCTGGATTTCGCCAAAACCTATTACCGTCATCGGGACGGCACGGAAACCCGCTCGACAAACCACTTCCGCCAGGCCCTGCGTCCCGTCATTCAGCTCTATGGCCAAACCCTCGTCCGCGACTTCGGCCTGCAGTCGACAATCGCCATGGAAAATTTGCTTCTTGGAGCTGTTTGTAGAGCCGCGTGACCAAACTGCGGATGGCGTCTTCGGACAAAACCTTGTCTGGTCCCCAAACACGGTCCCACAGAGCATGGAAACTGAACGCAGGGTGTCACAGGTTGTTCGTCCGCGAGCAAGCTGTGTGCCAGAGGCAAAAGAGGATGGGTTGCCGCGAGCACTTCAAGATGATTCTCTGTCGATTTCAGTTGGGATTTTTCAAGGATGCGATTCTGCCAGTGTCCTCTTGTGGCTTTGCCACCCCGGAAGAAATCGGAATTTCAACCCGGGCCACCCTGCGAGCAACCTGCGTCCCCTAGAGACACACTTATGTCATGGCACATTCATAGGTGCCCCTTGAATAAGATCGAGACGAGGCAGACTGTAGCAACAATAAACAGAACGAAACACTGATGCGCAAAAAGAAAGGCTGCCCGCTGGCCAATCTGCCCACCGCGTCGAACAAGCTCACCATAGCGCGTTGCTACAACCAACTGGACTGGAAACAAAACGATATATGGCAAATACCAATACTCTGGATTTCGGATAGGAATCGCGGCAAACGATGCTCCAACAGGAAGCAGAAGTAAACCAATCACAACTATGTCGGGTTCGAGCGAAAAACTACTCATAATAAAAACTTTTCAATTAAACTTATTCGTCGAGCTCCGATACGCTGTATAAGAACCCGGCAAAGACCTAAATATCCAAAGCACCCGGCAAATGGCACGGGATTTGCGCCAGGAAGTGGAAGTACCACCTTCACCTTCTCTGGAGCCGTTCGTGGATGTTCAATTGCCGGATGCGATTTCTCAGTCTGTCATGAATATGCTGCCCGAGCAATCCCCGCCGGGACGCTCTCCAGTAATCTTTCGGGAGGCGGCAGGCCGCCAATTTCCCATGACATTGTTCTCCGAGTCATCTGGTTCGTGCTCACCACCGGCTGCAGTTGGCGTAAACTGCCAGCAGGCATGGGCTGTTCTGGTGAGACGGCTCGGACACGACTGGCGTAAGGAGCACTGATGGTGGCCGAATCAGCTACGACATACACGGGCCACCACAATTCGGAACGACGATCCGCGACGAGTTCAAGGTCTTCAGTCAGAAACAGGATGGACTTCGCTGGTTCAAACTCACAGAGAAGGTGCATCAAGACGTGCTGGGGGTGTTCAATGAGGTCAGGGTCTGGATCGATTTAAGAAAGTCGTCAAGCTGCTGAGCAGGTCTTGCCAAGATTACTCGAAATAGACTGTGTTGTCAGGCGGTGAAACTCACCTCGGCTAAAATGGGATGTCGTCGTTGCCTCTGGCGAGGTGGTTCAGGCATCGTCTGAGAGTGACTCAAATACGAAGTTAGGATTCAGCAGGTCGCAGGTATAGGTAGTGATGTTGTCGCTACTGTCGATCATCAAACAACAGTGATCTGCTGGATCATCGGTGAAATTATGAATCCAGTTCATCCGGTCTCGCCACGTGAGTTTGTCTATGTACTGAAAAATAGAGTTTTCGAGCGTTTCCACGAAAACGTTTCCCGCTGAATGGCATCTCTACGGGTACGAAAATGACTGAAGCTAGGCAGCTGTTCGGCCACCTGTTGGCGCATAGGCGTTGTGTTGCCTGCGCAGCCGCCGGAGTGAGTCATCTGTGGTGATGACATGGTTCTGCCCGACCGCGAGATCTTCCCTCCTCTGCCCACAAGTTACGGCCCGGTTGTCGGGTCGTGCACAGATTGACGAAGCGACCGCAACGTTTCCCTCGCTCTTGACTCTCCCCCGGCGAGCATCTGCATAATTAAATCATTTATGGCCTTGCTTTATGCGACTGCCAAACAAAACAATACAGTCACTCACGCAGTCTACGATTATTTGAAATGTGCGTTCTTTCATTCTTGATCCTGACGGCTTTGAGGATCGAGATGAGGAAACGTACATTTAGAACGCCCGCAATATAGAACGCCCCACACAGGATTCGGTGATGCGCACGATTCGTTTGTCCTCTGTAGGCATGGCTATTGTTGCCGTACTGTTTCTCTCGGTTGCGACCAACCCGGTTGCGGAGGGGGCTGTGATCCGCAAATCCGCCATCTTGAAAGGGAAGTCACGCATCACTTGTATGGCAACTCATGATGGTAAGGATCTGGAACTGGTGACAGGCCATCAAAACGGCGAGGTTCGGTGGTGGAACAACAAGGGGAAAGAAACCCGCCACGCATGGCCGATTGTTAAGCAACCCATCACAGCAATTAACCGTGGCAAAAATGGTCAAACACTGGTGATCGCCACTGCGGATCGTAAGCTCCATTTTTTCGATGTGAAAATTGAGAGAGAGTTATTCACCTTCGAAACTCATGGAATCGTGACCAAAATCCTCGATGATTTCTTCAGCGAAGTGACCGCAGTATCAACGAGGATTGAAACCTTCAGCACGATCAATGGAAAACTGTTTAACTCAGCAGAATTCAAGGGGAAACTCAAGTTTGCCGGATACGTCGATAATCGTCGAACTATTCTCTTTGCAGATGATGAAAGGCTCAAAGTCATTCTTCTGAACAATGTCAACGTCGACACGGAAATTGCAGGAGAGAAGTTTAATGAGGGTCGAGGGGATCCCAGGAGTGTCTCGTTCACGAACATCCAGAAAGTGCATGTAGCTTCGTTTCCGGGAGGAATCCTCGTCCCCTTTCGATCTTGGATTGATCGGACGGATCAATTTGCGAAAATCCCCGGTTTTGACGAGTTTGAAGTTGAAGCTTCGAACGATGGGCGATGTGTCATTTGTCTCGGCAAGGCCAGTCAAGGAAAACAAAGCCAGGGTGTTATCTGGGATCTGGAGAAAAATGTAAAGGTGGGGGACCTTACCGATCTTCCATCACAGTGGGATGAAGTGAGGTACGGGAAGCGTAGCGGATTACTGGCGATTCGAGATTCCAAGGGGCAGGTAACACTTTGGGACACGAGTGGAGTTCCTTTTAACAGGGGACCACTTTTTTCAGTTTTAAATGGGCAACTGGACGTCAGTCGATCGATGGCGTCTTTCGAGTTGCCGGCAGTGGATCCGGACTCGCCGCTCAAGCATCCCTCATGGAAGTTCACTCGCTGGTCGCACCCTCAGGCTCCTCCTCATTTCAACGGCGCGTGGAAGGTCGAACCATTGACACGCAGCGCCTATCCTGGATCCATCCAGGTCGATCAGTCTGGGATATTCTTCTATATTCCCGGGCAAATGAGTCTCGACACCCCGGACGAAAAGTTTGAGGCGTATCTCCGTCGCATCTCGATTCCAGCTGATCAATGGATGTATTTGGCGCCCTGCCCATGGCGGCCTGAAAGCCGCATGTACATCGACTTCCGCTCGCCAGGTGATCCGGTGCCGCCACGTGGTCTTCAGTTCCATAGCGGGGACGAACTTTTCTTCGTACCTGGATTCGCACTTCTTCAGGAAGAGGCTGCGCGAACTTATCCCCCCAACGCCCGCGAATGTTTCTTCCGTTTGGAAGCTGCGAATCGCTTTAGGAAAGAAGACTTCGCATGGATTGAAAAGCAGGCAGAGGAGGCACGGACTTCCCGCTCGATGTTCTCCTTCGGGCATTCCCGCCTGGAAGCGATCTACCGGGGAATCGATCTGGGGCATAATCTCGATAAGGAGACTCTTAAAGCTGTTTGTGATCGATACCTGCTGGCATACCCCAATTCTCTCACAGCCCGGATCATCGTTGGTTCTTTCACGATTGACGACGGATACGACTATCGTGGGAGCGAAATCGCAGCGAATGTAAGCGAAGAGCAATTCGAAGAGTTTCACGCCCGGTTAAAGCTTTCGCGGGAACTTCTTTCAGACTATGTGGATCGTGCTGAAGAGGATCCTTACATCGCGCACAATTTTATCCGCTCTTCACCCGGTTCGGGGATGACCGCAGACTCCTTGATCAAAATGGCCATGGTCGGTCTGAGGGAGGATCTACTTTGCCTCGAATTGATCGACAGTACTGTCCTGTTTCTGCAGAGACGCTGGACAGGCGAAGCGACGGCACCTGCTCGCTTTGCGGCACAACTCAAGGAAAAATTTCCTGGAGACCTGGGCAAGGCCCTGGCCGCCAGGGTGGCCACCCAGAGCTATCTCAACGAGAGGCGGCATTGGATGGAGCACTGCGAGATGACGATCGACGAATTTCGCGAGATTTCACGGATTTATCGACGACTGGCCCCAGCAGACGACCTCTTCGCCTTCAATTGCCTCCATATGGAACTCTCCGCAACAGATGACCTTCATGCTCAACAGGCAGTCTGGCGGGAGATTTCAGACTTGAGATTTGTTCCCCCCGCAACGCATGTCTCCTATCTTCGGGAAAGGCATATGCTGTTCGAAAAGCCCAGACCATCGCAATGCGTTTGGTCAAAATGGATGGATGTCTGGGGCTTTGTCGCCTTTCAGCCGGACGGCGAGCAGATTTCTCTGGCTGGCCCGGCAGGACTGGTCGAATACTGTGACCGCACGGATGGTCGAATCAGTGGCAAAATGGAGAGGCCCTACCTGAGTGTTGTCGATTTTGCTGTGGACAGTCAGGGAGTCGAGTCCTTTCTGACCCAAAATGGAATTGTCCGCTCAGAGGGCCAGCCCATTGACTGTCTGCCAATTCCACAACTTCAAGAGACGAATCCGCACAAAGATCTTTCTCCCGATGGTCGTCGAATCGTACTTGTCCACGCTGATGGATCCGTGTCGATCATTAATGCGATCACAGCGGAGATCATCGCGCGATTCGACAAACTGGTCTCACAAGACAAACGGGTAGGAGGATTGGTGACAATCTCTCCCGATAGCCAAAGAGCTGCCATCCAGACAGAGGTCGAGAAAATCACATTGATCGATCTGACGACAGGAAAACGACATGGCGAACTGGCCCATCAAGGCGATAGTCTGGCCTCAATGTGCTTCCATAGCGGACATAGTCGACTTGTCATCACTGGAGAAGACGACATTGTCGAATTTGATACCGGTTCTCTCCGTCCGATCTCGGCCATGCCCATACCAAAACGGGGGCGATGCTATTTACAAATCTCTCCGAATGGAAAGCTCTGGACTTTGGCGTTTACGAAACCAGGCCAATTCTTCGATGGTTCGATGCTCGTACTGGATCGTCGTGATCCCAAGTCCCAATGGAGGATCTTGCCGGGAGTACGAAACTTTGCCAGAGTTGCCTGGCACCCTAATAAACCTGAAATGTGCCTGATCTCAGGGGCGGGAGTTTTGAGCTACTGGGATTTTGATCGAAAGATGTCGCCTGAGGAACTGACCAACAGCATTGTCCCAGAGCCTCTACCTAAGCCGCCGACGTTCAAAAGCCCGTTTCCAAAGCCAGAGGGTGCAAACATCAAAAAGTAAGCTGCGTGGCGTCAATAACCTATTTTAGATTTGACAGTCGATGATCGAGGACTTTGAGATCATCGCAGACGCGACGAGTGCTATGGGTCACCAGGTTTGTTCGGATCACCGGGATTGTTTTATGCTGCATCTTGAGCAGGTCGCGGGGCATTATGGCAGGCTGGGGCAGGGGATCTGTGTCTGTGCCTGGCAGTGTTCCACCCGGAATGGTGAAGTCTATGTGAGAGGAGTTTGCCCAAATGATCAGGACTCGTTGGTGACGTCAGTGACGTTTGTGAGTGGAACTTCTTTGTCCCCGACCACCAGAAACGATGCTTTATCTTTCACGTAGACGCGGTCAACGACTCCGCTCACTTCCGTTCCATTAGCCGTCGTGCCTTTGATCTCTTTACCCAGAAAAGCCGTCGAGCTGTTGAGCTGCTGACTCAAGGTCAGGCCTTCCAGCGCATCGGTCAACTCGATGTCAGATGTCAGATTCCGCATCTGCGAAATCTGTGAGAGGAGTTCCTCGTTGGACATCGGATTCGAAGGGTCCTGATTCTGAAGCTGGGTAATGAGCAGCTTCATGAAGGCTTCCGTATCGAGAGCATTGAAGCCTTGTTTATCCAGCGGAATGACAGGGACTTCTTTGGGTTTGCCAGTGACTGGATCGATGCTCGACATGAAATCCCTCTCTATGATTTGAGCTGTGGGCTGTTTATGCCCGAGCATGCTGCCACCGTACCGGCACAATGCCAGCGAGAATCAAGCCCGGATCGATTTCAAATCTGGATATTCACGTGATCCCAGCGGACAGGCCTCGCAGAGCCTTCATTAGCAAATCCGGAAGTTTGTGTCGATCTGGCTTCCTGATTGTTCCGGGCCAGATGGTCGGCGCGGGGCTCTTCCTGTGGGTCGAGTCGGTTCCAGTTTTCGCGAGGAGTGCCAAAGTCTGGTTGACGATCGCTGCCCCAACCAGAGGAACCTTCCTGGCCTGGGAGGAGATTCTGGCGATTGGCATCCGGTTGTTCACGATTCGATGATCGATCGTTCGCTGGATCGCTGCTCGCAAGGACTTCTCGGGGAGCTTCGACGCGTTCTAGCGAGATCTGATCAACATCCAGCCCGCGCTGGTCAAGTATTTCGCGCAGCTCGGAAAGATGTTCGCTCAATAATTCATGCCCCGCCGCTGTGGCCGCTTCCAGCCGCACCATCACTCCTTCTTCATTCTGGCGGACATCGATCGACAACTCGCCGTAACTTTCAGGGGTGAGGACAATCGAAAACGTTTGCTCGGTTCGTGCCGAGTTCAGAATGTGGCTGGCCGTCATGTTCAAGATACCATCGACGACAACTCTCTGAGCCAGGGGTGGTGTTGTACTGTTCGATGTCGCGGAACTTATCTGGCGAGTCAGCGAGTCATCATTTGCTCTGAGATTTGCTGCCGGCCCACCGGCTCCCGGATGTTTGGCGGCTGCCTGAATCGTGGTTTCGGCATCAGCCAGCGATGCGGGAGATGCTTCTGCGATCTGGCCCAGGGCGGCATTTGGGGAGCCTGCCAGAGCTGCCACGAATGTGCCTGGGGATGCAACGGCGCGGGATGAGAGATTCAGACTCGCACTGATCGAAGAGCCTGTCGAAGCATCGCCAAGTCCGGGCAAGGAACTCCACGGTGGCACTCCGCCCACGGCACTCCATGAAGTTTGCCGCTGACTCGAAGACGGGTTGCCATTCCGAGTCCCCGAATTCGGAGAACGGGAGGAGTCGCCCGTAGCCGACCGCTGGTTGAGGATCGATTCGGACTGAGTCTGCAAACTGGGTGGGGCTGCGATCTGTGGATCCTGGCTGGTGCCCGCTGGAATCGAGTTTGAGGTTGCGAGCGAGGCTTCGTCACTCGGCGTCGTCTTCAGGAGCAGTGTTCCAACATCCGCCTGACGATTTTGTGGAACTTGTCCTGCTGCCAGTTTGTCACTTGCACCTTGTGGATTCGATCGCTGTTCCTGAGTGGTGATTGCCAGAGGGGTCATTGCGGGAGGCAATGCTCCTGCAGAGAGACCAGCTAATGAAATCGAGGTGGTATTGCTCGACGTGAGATCTGTTGACGAAGAATCGATCGTCACATCGTCAGGGTTTGCTGTCGATTGAGACGATTGATCATTAATCGCTGGTTGCAGTTCCCCAGCCGTCGCGGAATTCGTCTCATCGCTTGTGACAGCAGACGAGGTGTTGCCAGAAATTGACTGCGATGATGGATCTTGAGCCAGGAGTTGCTGGAAAGATTGCAGTGAGCGAATCGAGGCTGCATCAGTCGATTTTGTGTTCACCAGCCGGGAGGCGATATGGTGGTATTGATTGGCAGCAGCAGGATTGGCGACGTTTGCAGGCACAGAATCCGGTTCCTGTGTGACGAGGTTAAGCTCGTCATCGACTGGAACGATTCCGCTCGATGGAACCTGAATTTCTGAACCCGCGAAGCTGTTAGAGACGTTGAGAGCGGCATTTTCCGCAGCAAAGTCAGAACTGTTGGAATTGGCGTGCGTCAGGTGTTCCTCGTCGAACAGAGAGAACGATTCTCCGGCTTCAACTCTCCCTTTTTCGGCAATCCTGTACTCTTCAGATCGATTTGCCTCAACTCCGGTCGTAGAGACATCGGCCTGGCCTTGTGGGAGTGGCTCTGCTCGCTCAACCTGCGTCTGAGAATTCTCCTGGGAAGTGGCAGCGGCTGTTTGATCCTGATCCAGCAGATCCTGTTCGCGATCAACAGGTAAAGCCTTGCGTTCATTCCTGCTCAGATGTTCGTGGAGTGTGGATGAACGTGCTGTCGATTCGTCGTTACGCTGTGTTTCTTCCGTGCGACGATCGATGAGTCGATCCGTGAACGACGGCGTGGAATCCTCCGACCTTTTTGTCGGCTCCGGCTGAGAACTGCGATTTGCTTGTGAGAGACTTCTTAAGCTTGACCGCGAGTTGTCAGATAATTGAGATCTGCGGTCAAATTGTTTGCTGGCCTCGCTTTTGTCGCTGGTGAGGCTTTTCGCGCCAGCCAGATTTTTTGCGCCGGTCAAACTTTTAGCGCTGGTCAGACTTTTCTGGCTCGTGAGAGACTCAGCAAGGGTTCCCTGATTCAGCAGGTATTGCCGGAGCAGATTGGCACTGAATTCGGAAGAGGATGATGGTTGGGAACCCTCGGCCTTAAGCGAGTCGCTTTCGGCAGATTTGGCGGGTGTCGCGAGGAATCCTGCCAATCCTTGAGCAGTCCATCGTTGAGGATCGCGGATATCCATTTCTCATCCCTCAAAAACGACCTGCCAGCAATCTGAAGCCTCTTGAGCTTAAGGAAATTGCTGCAAAAGTGTCGTATGAGGATTATCGGCCACAAACCTAAAGGCCGCTAGAACTGTCAGGGTTCGGCGTTAGAGCTTGTCTGGCCTGATCGATCAGTTCGCGCTCAGGTCGTCCGTCGGCCAACGCTTCAAAGATTTCTCGCCCCCGTTTTTCCTTCTCGGGAGTCCCGGTGAATTGCTGCAGAATTTTGGCAATCTGCTTTTCGGGCATGCCGCGGGTGAGCACAATGGACTCATCCAGCGAGAGATCCATCAGGCGGGAGGCTGCGACTTCTGGAGGCGAAGCCAGCAGGACTGCTCTGGCCTGTTCGGTCGCATCACTTTGCCGCTGCTTTGCTTGCGCCAGGAGTTCATTCGTAAATCTGGATTTCAATTGCCGGAAAGCGTCTCGTTCTTGCGAGAGCTGATTCATCGAAGCGGCAATCGCTTCCTTCACGACATCGAGTTCTTTTTCTCGAGCTTCCAGATTGAGAACTCTCATGACACGGGCCGTTTGCACGTCATCGGTCGAAACTGCGGGTGGTCCTTCCGGTGTTTCCACAGCAGGTGTATCAATCAGCGATTGCCCGGAGACGGCCAGTCGAATCTCAGCCAGTGTGCGTGCCGAGAGGTTCCCTTGTCGCCAGAGAACAGCCAGCATGGCCAGTTCGCCCAGAACAATGATCAGCGACAAAGCGCCACCCAGAAACAACAGTGTTTTGATCAGACGCATCATGATGAGAACTGTCCCGCCTGCCAGGCTTCCTGCTGTTCAAAGGTCTCTTTTTTGATCGCCTCCTCAAGAGCTTCCTGCTCTCGTCGATCACGAATCTGCTCGATCGCTTTAACCTTTTGATCGGCAAGCACCAGCAGCTTTCGACACTTTTCCAGAATTTCACGCCCGGCAGCCAATCGAGATTTAATGACCTGAATCTCGATTTCCGTTCGCGTGAGGTGATAACGGCGGAGATTGACCGCTTCAATAGAGATCGGATTGTGCCTTAATAAATCATTCAACTCTTGTGAGTATAGCGAGTGGACATCAATAGAAGTCTGTAATTCCTGCTCGATTTGTTCGATCACCTGAATTGCCTGAGCCATCTGCTGCCTGGCCTGGTCTCGCTCGCGATCACGCAGCAGCAACACACTTTGAAGTGAAAATCGGGAAGCGGCCATCTTGTCTTGCCAGAAGAGTTATGAGAGAGCCGTACGGAGGATGCATGAATTCTGTAGGGTGCATGAAGTTCTTACGGAATGCACCAGTCTGAAATCAGCGAACATCCTTGGATAAATATCGATCAAAATTGAGTCAATAATTGGTGCATTAGCATGCACCCTACATGATTAGGTTGGTGCCGGTTTGCGGGCCAGGAGATCTTTTAATCGGGCCAGTCGTTCGAGCATCGAGAGGCTTTCCGGGAAAGTGGTCTGTTCCTGAGGTTTCTGTCCCAGATATCCAAGAATCTGCGGCCTTGCCTGAATCGCCGAATCAATGAGAGCGTTCGATCCATTCTGATAGGCGCCAATCGAGATGAGATCTTCGTTCTGCTGGTAGGACGAGAGCAGTTGACGAACAGTCAGGGCCCACTGGCGATGTTCAGTTGTGGTAATGTCGTTCATCGATCGCGAAATACTCTGCAGGACGTCAATCGCCGGGAACTGCCCCTGTTGAGCCAGCTTTCGCGAAAGGACAATATGTCCGTCCAGAATTCCACGGACAGAATCTGAAATGGGTTCGTTGGTGTCGTCACCATCGACAAGCACTGTATACAACCCGGTAATACTTCCTGCTGGCGAGCAGCCACTGCGTTCGAGTAATCGAGGCAACAAAGCGAACACACTGGGTGGATAGCCACGCGTTGCGGGGGGTTCGCCTGCCGCCAGGCCAATCTCACGCTGAGCCAGCGCAAAACGGGTGACACTATCCATCATCAGCACGACATGCTGGCCCAGATCGCGGAAATGTTCGGCAATCGCGGTCGCCATCCACGCGGCCCGTAGTCGCAAAATGGCCGGTTCATCACCTGTGGCGACAATCACTACACTTCGTTTCAGTCCTTCCGGTCCCAGGTCGCGATCGAGAAACTCACGCACTTCACGGCCTCGTTCACCAATCAGTGCGACGACGTTGATATCCGCTGAACTATGCCTGGCGATCTGACCCAGCAGCGTACTTTTACCGACACCACTGCCTGCAAAGATCCCCATCCGCTGGCCCTCGCCCAATGTCAGCAGGCCATCAATCGCCCTGACTCCAGTCTGCCAGATTTTGGCAATGCGCGGTCTTTCGAGCGGCCCTGGAGGCTTGCCATTCAGATCGGCTCGATGAGCCAGAAGTGGCCTGGAGCCTTCATCGAGGAACTCTCCCCGGCTGCCAATAATACGACCCAGCAGCCCAGCCCCCACATTGACACAAGGCACAGATTCCACCAGCCGCACTCGTGCGCCCCGGCGAACACCAGTGAGTTCGCCTAATGGCATGAGTAATGTTTCATCACCACGAAAGCCCACAACATCGGCTTCAATCGGCAATCCATGATCGCGATCAATCGCACAGCGTGATCCTAATGGAGCTGGAAAACCAACGACGGCCGCCGTGAGCCCCACCACCCGGTCAATGCGACCAGTCAGCCCTAAAGGGAGAACTTGTCGGGCATGTTCGACAAGTGTGGTCATGGCGCGTTCCCCGAGATCGATGTAGTGCTGGCGGCCTGCTGGTGCGGGAGCAGTCGATGGGCTGTCCCTAAAAGTTCGCTCGTCATGCGGTCGAGCATGGTTTCCAGACGGGCGTCGATTTCGCCGTGGCGGGTCGAAACGACGCAACTGCCGCGTGAAAGCGAAGCATCGTGTTGAATCGAAACTTCGCCGCAACCCGCCATTGAAGCCAGCAGGCGCAGCCCCTCGTCGTGCCCCAGGACTTCCCAATCGGTGGGATGAATCGCCAGGACAATCTCTTCTCGCGAGGCCAGTTCGAGCGCACTCTGAATCATGGGCTTCACCGCTTCCGGGTCGGCCGCGATTTTCTGCCCCATCAGCCTCTCCGCAATCGCGAGCGAAAGCTCGACGGCCAGAGTCTCCCAGCGGGCGATCCAGTCGGCTTTCAATTGTTCGATCTGTCGAGAAACCTGCTCAAGGGCAGGGAGCAGGTGTCCAATTCGCTCTTTCACCTGTTGATTGACGTTCGTCTGCAGCCGCTGATCCATCTCGCGCATCGCCAGTGCCTGGCCAGCCTGATAGCCGGCTTGTTCTGCCTTCGAGTGAGCGTTTTTCACCAGCTCATCCGCCTGCTTCCGAGCGTCGTCAATCATCTTGGCCGCTTGTTCCCGCACACGAGCGAGATAGCTCTCACCCTGAGCCTGAAGGTCGTCGTAATTGAAGACGACAGGGCCCTGGCTGCCAGGAGCCATGCCAGCTTTCAGAACTCGGGAACTGGTGGACATGGTGATTTGCTGGTTGCTGGTTGTTGGTTGTTGGTTGATGGTTGATGGTTGATGGTTGATGGTTGATGGTGGGGTCGGGGAGGATTCACGGGATGCTTTGCATTTCCCAACCCTCGACTCCCAACCAACAACCCACTAACTCACAAACTGTTCTCCGCCGCCGGCTGCGACCACGATTTCGCCTGCGTCTTCCAGTCGCCGCACTGCATCGACAATCTGCTGCTGCATCTGTTCGACATCGGAGAGTCGCACGGCACCCAGATACTCGATTTCTTCCTTAAGCATTTCCGCCGCCCGTTGGGAAAGGTTGCCAAAGATCTTCTGCTTGATTTCTTCGGAAGCTCCCTTGAGTGCCAGAGCCCACTGACTGTTATCCACTTCTTTGAGCAGTGCCTGGATCGACTTGTTATCGAGCTTGAGCAGGTCGTCGAAGACGAACATCAGTCGGCGGATTTCGTCGGCCAGTTCACTGTCTTCCTGATCGAGACTTTCCAGAATCCCTTTGTTCGTCATCCGGTCAGTCACGTTCAAGATCTGAGCCACCATTGGCACGCCCCCGGCGTTTTCCAATTGCTGGTTGAACATGCTCGTCATGCGGCTCTGCAACGACTTCTCGATTGTGGCAATCACTTCTGGACTGGTTTGCTCCATACCGGCAATTCGCCGAATGACTTCCAGTTGCCGGAGTGATGGCAAACCACTGAGAACTTCTGCCGCCAGTGCAGCCGGCAGGTGAGACATGATCAGTG
Source organism: Planctopirus hydrillae (assembly GCF_001707835.1). GTDB lineage: Bacteria > Planctomycetota > Planctomycetia > Planctomycetales > Planctomycetaceae > Planctopirus > Planctopirus hydrillae. The sequence continues at coordinate 71,310 of NZ_LYDR01000093.1, read as the reverse complement.
CAATCGTCTGTGGATGCTCTTCCGAGATAAACGTCAGCAAGTTCTCGGCACCCACTTTATGCAGAAATGAGAACGGAACCGAGTTCATCGATTGCCGGACATTCTCGAGAATCTGCCCGGCATGTTCTTTCCCCAGGGATTGTTCGAGCAACTCGTTGGCAGCGCCCAGGCCACCCCGTTCGATGGGTGTGAGCTCATTGACACCCTGAAAGAACTCATCAAAAACACTTTCCTGCTGCTCGCGGGTGACATCATCAACCTTCGCGATTTCCAGAGTCACACGCTCGACCTGCTCACGGGTCATGCTCGCGAGCACCTCGGCAGCCAATGGCTTTTCCATGCTGAGCAGCAGAATGGCAGCTTTGCGGATGGCGTCCATTTTGTTGTGACCTTGTGAACGGGATGACGAGAGCTCAATCGAACAGAAACGCCAGACAGCTACTTAGCCGCCTGAATCCATTTTCCTAAAAGGGCTGCCGTTGCTTCCGGATTATCGCGAACAATCGCCTGTAACTGATCACGCCTCGTGGCAGGTTTGGGGGGTAAAGCCGCACTCGCACCCTGAAGGGCATTCATCGCCATGGCAGCTTCCGGGCCACCTGAAGGATTCAAAGGATTCATGCCATTCACACTATCTGTGCGGCTATCGCCGGGCGAGGCGTTGGCCTGAGCCAGACTTCCCATGGATTTCCGCAGCATCATGGCCACATAGATGGCAAAGGCTCCCAAAGCCATTGTGCTGCCATACTCTCGGAAGAATTGCCAGGCGGTTTCAGTCCATGGGATGGTGACTGTCGGAAGTTCTTTTGCGAGCGTATCAACGGTACTGACAACAATGGCATCATCGGGAGAGTCTGCCGGGATCAGGCGGTTGACACTTTTTGAGACCGAGGCGAGGACCTCTTTTTCAATAGCCGGGATTTCCGTCAGTGCCGGATCCTTTTCACCTGCGGCAGTACGCTGGGCTGCAATCCCGCGGTAGTAATCTCGCGGCACACTGATGCTCACTTGCACGGCTTTGGGCATGGCGGCCAGAAGCTGCTTTTCGCTGATCTCAAAACTCACGCCATTCACCACCCGGTTGTCGGATTCTGTCATCTGGCGATTGCGGTCACTGCCGGCACTGCCACCCACACTGGCGGGACGATTGGCCACCTGCCCGGGTTCACCACGCGGTGCCCTCTGGGTTTGTGTATCGTTAACCGTGAACTCATTGGAGATCACAGGTGCCGATTTCTTGGGATCGATCTGCTGAGTCCGAATGACGGATGATTTCAAGTTCTCGATATCAACATGCACAGTCACATTCACACCAGGAATGTAAGACAGGCTTTTCGAGATCTGCGATTCGTACTGTTTCGTCAGTTCGCGAATTCTCTGAACCAGTTGGCTGCTGAGAGGATCGTCCGCTGCATCACCGGCATATGTCACTTCATTCACGGGATCGAAGACCGTGACATCGGAAGTCTTTAGATCTGGAACCATGCTGGCGACCGCTGCCCGGATTGAAGCCACCAGCCGGGTCGAAAGTTCGCGGCCTTTTTTGGGAGTGATCGTCACGTTGGCTGTGACAGTTCCCTTCTGGCTCCATGAGTTTCTTCGATTGGGATTGGCAATCACGACTCGTGCATCTTCCACATTAGGAATCGCCTTGAGCGTCTGAGCGACTTCTTTCAGCAGCATCGCTTCGCGCATCTCATGACGCTGCTTTTCCGTGATAAACGGGCTCAGCGATTCATAATGCTTGAGTAATTGAGACCCGAGATCTTCGGGCATGGCATCGAATTCGAGCAGCGCTGCGTTGTAGCGGTCTTTTTCAGCCGCTGGAACCAGCAGCATGCGGCCCTGTCTCTGAAAATCTGTGAGGCCGGCTTCCATCAGAGCATGTTCAGCAGCAATCAGTTCTTCGGTGGTAAAGACTTTGCCCCACGAGAGTGCGACCATGCCGGACGTATTGTTTGACCAGTAAAGAAACCCAAAGCCGGCCAGCAGAATCAGGGGCGCAACGATTAATGAAATTCGCTGTGCCGAGTTCATCGAACTCCACAGTGAACTGAACTGCTGCTGCAGTGATTGAAGGAAATTCATAGGAAAAATCGTGCTGTAGGAAGGAAGGGCACGTGGGAAACAGAGAGGAGCTGGCGAATGCCAGGAGGAGGGAATTGCAGGCGGTCATCGCGTGGTGTACCGAATTGATCCCAGTTCTGTCGAGATCGGATTTCGGCGATTCACTCAGCCGAGTGAGAAAGACTTGAGAGAAACCTCGCGGGTTCGAATTTTTCAGGAAATTGTGGTTGACGAAAAAACCAACTTGCAGCAGATTCCGTGCTCTTGAGTGAATTCTGTCCGTGTTGTTTCGGTACAGTCTGCTTCCAGGACATTCCTTGTGGCTCACCCTCGAGAGTACTGCCCCCATCGAATTGTCCCTGAGTGCATCGCTAAATTCCCAGGATACCTCGATTCAATACCCTTCCACTAAGTTCTCCCAGTTTCACTGTTAATCCGTGTGCTTCTGAGTGAGTCTGACTCATTCGGAATGAACGCTGCGATGTCCCAGATCTCACATTTTGTTACCCCCCTGGCGATTTCAACCCAAGGATTCTGGCCTGCGAAGGCTACCCATTCAGGGTGGTCTGTCCATTCCGTGGTTCTGAAGTTTCAATACTGAAATTTCTCTGAGATCGCTCTTTTTGCCCGTTTTGTTCTCAAAGGATCGATGTCATGCGAACAACGAAATTTTACCGTGCTGCTCTGGTGGCACTGGTTGCTGGCGGAATTCTCTGCCCACACAGCCTGGCACTGGCTGGCAATCAGGCACCCGGTGCAGGTTTCTCAGCACCCGCAGCACCGGCTCTGGAAAATTCCCTCCCCGCAGCTGCACCTGCACCTGCTGCTCCTGCCAGGGAAGTTGCTCCCGTTGTGGATGTAACGCTCGTTGGCGGTGAACTCCAAGGTCGTCTGGTGGATACCCAGGGACAACCTCTGGCTGGGGCCGTTGTGGATATTCACGCTGGAAACAATTCGATTGCTCAGACCAGCACGGATGCCCAGGGACAGTTTGCCGTCAAAGGGTTGAAAGGTGGTACTTACCGGATTGCTGCCGGGAATGAAACTCGGACCGTACGCGCCTGGACAGAGCGAACGGCACCACCTGCAGCGAAATCCGGTTTGACCATGGTGGCTCAGTCGCCTGCAGTGCGTGGACAGTTTGGTGGTGTCACTCCTGGCATGGTGCTGCTCACCTCAGGTGTGATTGCCGGTGTGGTGCTGGGCGCTGTGGCTGTCAGCCAGAATGACGATATCAAGAACCAGAACGACCAGATTCTGAATCAACTGAATCAGATTCCCAAGACACCATAATCGATGGGGTTCTCTGAGAATGAGTTTTCTGGGAGCGATGGGCGGATGGCCTGTCGCTCTCGGTTTTTTGGGTGATTTCTCATGGATGCCGGCATGAACACCAGCGCAAAAATCCTCACAAGGATTGGGGTTGCGGCAAAAACTTGATTGCCCCCTGCAGTCGAGGATTGATGGCTTGCCGCTCTCGCCAGAGGGCACTACACTCATTTCAAGAGGTGGTCACTCACTTCTGGTACCCCGTAGTGTAACGGTAGCACAGCAGGTTTTGGTCCTGCACGTTCAGGTTCGAATCCTGGCGGGGTAATTGTTTGGAATTTCAAAAATCGTCATCAGTTCGTGTGACCCCTGCTTTGCAGGGGTTTTTGCATTTGGGGCCTCTTGAACGCAGGTTGCCATCCACGAGCCGGAAGCGTCAGCGACGGGCACTCTCGTTTTCCAAACTTGATCGTCAGGAAAATTGGTAAATTCCCGTCGCTCACGCTTCCGGCTCGTTGAACTCATGCGATGCGTAATTGTCTATTTCAAAGGTTAAAGCTCTGGCTTTAAGTGTCGGATTAGAAACTCTTTGCGGGCCCGGCTGCCTGCTGGTGTCTCTGCGGCCCCGTGGTTGGCGTTGATGATGGGTTGGAAGTCGAATGACTTTCCTGCTCTCTGCAATGCCGCTACCACCTGCATCGTACTCGCAGGATCGACGTTGGAATCCAGTTCGCCAACAATCAACAGCAGTTTGCCTTTGAGTTTGTGGGCATCGACCACGTTTGAACTGGCTGCATAGCTTTCATCAACCGGCCAGCCCATCCAGAGTTCATTCCACCAGATTTTGTCCATGCGGTTGTCGTGGCAGCCGCAATCCGCGACTGCGACGTGATAAAAATCCGAGTAATCCAGAAGCGCTCTCATCGCCGACTGCCCGCCGGCACTTCCGCCGTAAATTCCCACGCGGGTTAAATCCATCCAGGGGCGGGTCGCAGCGGCGGCTTTGATCCACCGGATACGATCCGGGAAGCCGGAGTCTTTCAGATTTTTCCAGGCGACATCATGAAATGCTTTGCCCCGATAGTTGGTGCCCATGCCATCGGCCTGCACCACGATAAAGCCCAGATCGGCAAAGGATTGCATTTGACGGGCTGTTCCAAACCGTTTGGGTGTGAAAGCTCCGTGAGGGCCAGCGTAGATGTTTTCCAGGACAGGATACTTTTTGGCAGGGTCGAAAGTTGTGGGCTTAAAGATCACGCCATAAATGTTGGTCTTTTCGTCTCGTCCCTTAGCGACAAACCTTTCGGGAAAGGTTTGGCCTGCGGCTAAATACGCCGTGGCGTCGGCACGCTCCATTTCACAAATCAACTTGCCGTCAGCACTTTTCCGAAGTTCAACCACAGGAGGATGATCGATCCGCGACCAGGTATCGACAAAGTAGGTCGATTGGGGAGAGAACTGAATCTCATGAGTCCCATCGCCTTGTGTGAGCTGTTGAAAACCGGTGCCATCGAACGAGACTTTACAAAGATGGAGATGGTAAGGATCTTCTTCTGGGCGTAACCCGCTGGCTGTAAACCAGATCGTTTGTGAGGCTTCGTCGACGCGCTGAATCTCTCGAACCACCCATGGGCCAGTCGTCAGTTGTTGGGGCGATTTCTGCCCGGACACATCAAATTTCCAAAGGTGGCTCCATCCATCTCGCTCGCTCTTGCAGATCACTTCATTCGTCTTCGGCAGCCAATGTCGCCACGACAGATTGCGGTAGTCGACAAACGTCGGGCTGACCTCTTCGACGACAGGACGAACCTGCCCAGTCATCACATCAACTGCGAGGATTCGATAGCACTGATGTCCCCGCTGATTAAAATCGAAGTAAAACTCGCGGCCATCTTCCGACCAGTGAAAATTCATCAAAGGGGAACTGGTAAACTGATTGGCAAAGAGTGTTGAATCGAGCACAACTGGCTGAAAGGAACCGTTCTCCAGACGGAAAAGCACAGGGACTGGCTGATCCAGTTCATCGCCCGGTTTGGCATAGTTCAACTGACGTACCTTGGGTTGCAGTTGATCTTTGGGTGAGGTCTCGACAATCGAGATTTGCCGCACCTTGACAGGTACGGCTGACGAAAAGACAAAGGCCTCTGAATTTGGCGACCACGAGGCCGTCCCAAAGATTTTGGCATCTGCCGGGATTGGTGGCGAAATGCGAACTTCATCCTGCATCTGGCCGTTGGTGAGAATGACCTGATTCCCTGATCCGCGAGCACACCATTTTCCGTCGGGAGAGAACCCTTGAGCAGAAGATCTGGGCCGCTTGGGGGAAGAATTCCTCGGTCCTTTTCCTGACGGACCATCGATCAATATGCGTGAGGTGGCAGGCTCCGCAAAAATAGTGGCCACAGGATCGCCATTCTGCTTGGTGATGATCCACTGGTGTGTCTGATAGGTGTGCTGGGTGTGGCTGGCGTTTGGCGCGATCACGGCATACGGAATCGACTCCCCTTCCGCTTTTACCCAGGCGAGTTTGACTGGTTCATCCAACTGATTTTTAAACTCCAGATGGCAGGAAATCTCTGATTCCGCAGGACCTTTGCGTCTGCTGGTCGTGAGTGTCGAGGTGCGAATCTCCGCAGGACCGGGCAGATTCATCGATTTGAAGTCTTTGTGAACGCTCCGGCGGCCAGTCGCTGCTTCGATGCGAATGTACTCTTCCTTCTTCGGAGCCACCTCAACGCGATACCACAGGGCCGATTCATCTGGCAGCCAGGTGGGCGAAATCCGATCACGGTAGATTTTCGCCTCGGGCGAGGTTTGTGGTGGTTGATCCTCACTGATCAATAATGAGCCCCCAAGGCAGGGCAGAGACCAAGCCATGACCATCAACCAGACATAAGGTTTCATGCACCACTCCCGAAGATTACTGGCAGGTTTGTTTTCAACCATTGAGCGATTAAGCCGCAGGAAAGCTCTTTGCGAAACCATTCGTTTTCCGAGCGAAACTCATCGCATATCACAACAATGTACGCAAAATCAAAACAAATCTGTTTCTGAAATCACACCCTTAAAACTCGAATTCTCAAGAAATTCAACCTTTTGTCGCGGTTCGACTTTTCGCAGAAATTCAGAAGCGACCTGAAAAATCAGGTTTTGGGGATTTCTGCGCTGTTTTCCCGACTGCGAAGGTAAAGCACTGACCCAAGCGCGCAGATCGTGATCACGCAGGCGGCTTTCGAGGCCAGTAGCCACCACGGTCGCCACCACGCTCCTGACCAGATTTCTACGGCGTCGGATAAGCCAAACAGCACCAAGGCAATCGCCATCCACCGGCGAAGTCGGGCCTCGTTCAGCAATTGTGCGGGTTGAACAGGCGGAAAGAGTGGCCTCAAGGCGACGACGACCGCCAGCCCCACCCAGATCAGGACTTCACAAGCATTGATCAGTACTGCCAAATCCCAGTCTTCAAATCGCATGATGAGTGGCCAGTATGTGATTTTTAGGAAAAAATATTTCTCTTTAATCGATTTTTCATCGTCCCCAAGCATGATCGCTGTCAGAATGAGGGGTCAATTGGCACTCTCATGCATCGAGTGGTCACTGCTCGCTCACGATCGGACTTCAATAATGACGAATGTAACAATTTCTGCCGGGTGGAATCGCCGGGAGTTTATGACCGCTGCGGGCACTCTGGTGATGGCTGCTGGCGTCAATCCTCTGCTGGCTGCCGATCAGCCTGTTCGAGAAGTGATCGGGCCAGTGCTGGGGCATGTCGATCATCAACAGGCCTTTCTATTCTGCCGGGCGCCTGGTGCGACATCGGTACGCCTGAGCCTCGAGAATGGACAAGGGCAGAGAATACGGCAATTGGAATCGGCTCCCGAGAATGCTCATGATGATTGTGTGACCTTCTCCCTGCAGAACCTCCAACCGGGGACTTCCTATCGCGGCCAGTTGGTGACCACCGGTTCAATCTCACTGTTCGGTGCTGATCACTTTGATGGGAAGTTCACCTTCACGACCCCCGCAGCACCTGAAACGCCTGCCACAATCACGCTGGGGCTGGGCTCCTGTGTGTCGAGCACCGAGTTTGACGATTTATGGAGCCAGATCGCTGCTCATCAAGTCGATGGCTTCTGCCTGTTGGGTGATACGCCTTACATCGATACCAACGACCTCAGCAGGAACCGACTTGCAAGAAGGAAATTCTGGGGGACACTCCCCACCCTCAGAATGCTCGCTACGAAAATCCCCTTCTGGAACACGTGGGATGATCACGATTTCGGCAAGAACGATTCCGATGGACTGATGCCAAAAAAAGAAGACATTCGCCAGGCCTTCCTCGAATACAACGCTTTGGCAAACTACGGAGAAAACAACGAAGGGATCTATACCTCGTTTCGCCGAGGGCCTGTTGAAGTCTGGCTGATCGACGACCGCTGGTTCTCACAGACAGCCAGTTCCTGGGCTGACCCGGCACGAAAGACCTGCCTGGGCCAAGCGCAGTGGGAGTGGCTCCAGCGAACTTTGAAAGCTTCGACGGCCCCATTCAAAATTCTCTGTACCGGCATGGTCTGGTATCCCAAAGGGAACAAAGAAAAAGATCACTGGGAGACCTACAGTGCCGAACGCGATGCACTCTTTGCCTGGATCAAGCAGCAGCAGATCAGCGGCGTCATGCTGATCTCGGGAGATATTCATGTCAGCCGGCATCATGTCTATGGGCCGGAACGAGTTGGTTATCCACTCCACGAATGTGTTGTTTCGCCAATGCACGCTTCGGTTATTCCTTCGCTCGATGTGCAGCATCCAGCCCGTGTCTGGAGCAAACCCGCTCCAAATGTGTTCCTCAAGCTCGTTGCCAGCAACCTGGAAAGCCAACCCAAACTGACCGCCACCTGGATCAACAGGCAGGGCGAAGAACTCCACTCTTTTGAATGGACTGCCTGATCTCGACTGCATCCTGTCAAACCGATGGAGTTCACAAGTCGATTCTATGGCTCTCATGCATTCAGAATCACTGATGTTCAACTTCGAGGCCGGAGGAATCAAAAGCGTCTTGCGATCACCGTTCTCTGAAGATTAGCTTCAAGTAACAAGTGGGCGCAGGGTCAGTCGCCAGTCGACTTCGAGACACCGTTTCTTCTGGAACCTGTGGCCTGCCAGTGTGTCCTTTGCAGCAGAATCTCGTGAGATTCAAGTCTGTGGTGAGAACTGACAGGATCAGATAGAGACGATATGAGTCGCATTGTTGGCATTGATCTGGGAACAACCAATTCGCTCATCGCCATTATGGAAGCGGATGGCCCGAAGCTCATCCCGAATTCTCTGGGCCAGAAACTGACTCCTTCCGTCGTAGGTGTCGAGGGTGACCATCTGCTGGTCGGGATGACGGCCAAAGAATATCAGGTCTCGCATCCGGATCGTTGCGCGAGCGTTTTCAAACGCTACATGGGAAGTGACTGGAGTGTGACTCTGGCTGGCCGCAAGATGTCGGCAATCGATCTGTCCAGTTGTGTGCTTCGATCGCTGGTCGCTGATGCCGAGCATTATCTGGGCGAGGCAGTGACGTCGGCTGTGATTACCGTCCCTGCCTACTTTAATGAAGAGCAGAGGCGTGCCACGATTGCCGCAGGTCAGATGGCCGGTCTCAAGGTGGAACGGATTGTCAACGAGCCCACGGCTGCAGCTATAGCGTATGGTCTCCATGAAGCTGATTCTCAAAAGACAGCCGTGATTATCGACCTGGGTGGCGGCACGTTTGACGTTTCGATTGTCGAAATGTTTGAAGGTGTGCTCGAAATTCGTGCTTCAGCCGGCGAGATCTTTTTAGGTGGAGAAGATTTTACCGATGCCTGTGTCTCGCAGATTCTCAATCAGGCCGGGATGAAGTTTGAACACACCGAAATGCAGGAGCCACTGCGGGTTTCCCGCTTACGTCGGGAATGCGAACAGGCCAAACGCCGGTTGACGAATGAAGCCTCAACAGAAGTTCGCCTGCCGAACAGTCAGGGAGAAATTGAGCCCGATGCACCACGTTTTGCAATCACGCGGGAAACATTCGACCTCTGGACGAAACCGACGCTGGATCGCATTTTAAGCCCGATTCGCAGGGCGCTGGGCGATGCCGGGCTGAAACGGCAGGAGATCGACGAAGTCATTCTGGCAGGCGGTGCGTCTCGCATGCCGAGTCTTATTAAACGTATTGAAGAGCTGTTTGAAAGACCCACACGCTGCACCATCAATCCCGATGAAGTGGTTGCTTTGGGTGCCGCCGTCAATGCCGGGATTCTGGATCGGCATGAGAGCCTTTCTGAGATCGTTGTGACCGATGTCGCTCCTTTTACCATGGGCGTGGAGATCTGTCGTGAAATTGGTGGCGAAGATCGGGATGGTTATTACCTGCCGATCATCAATCGTAATACTACGATTCCTGTCAGCCGGGTCGAACGAGTCCTGACCCGTTCGGCCAATCAGTCCGTAGTGAAGGTCTCGGTCTATCAAGGCGAATCACGACTGGTCAAAGACAACCAGCTTCTGGGATCCTTTGAAGTCACAGGTATTCCCCCCGGCCCACCGGGACAACAAATCGATATTCGATTCACTTACGATCTTAATGGCATTCTCGAAGCCGAAGCCGTGATTGTGAAGACACAAAAGCGGGCCACGCAGGTCTTTACCCGCCATATGAAAAATCTGAGTGAAAGTCAGATGAAAACGGCTCTCGAAAAGATGCAGGCATTAAAGGCTCATCCACGCGATGAGGAAGAGAATCGGCTACTGCTCAAATGGGCCGAACGGCTTTACATGGAGCTTCCTCACCGTGAGCGAAACCGCCTGGATCAACTGATTACCGGGTTTGAAGAGGTACTGGAGTCTCAGGACCAGACGCAGATCAAACTCTTTGCGGAAGAGCTGGGAGCATTTCTCAAGGCATTCGATTCCTTTGAAGGCGAACAAGGTGACTACGGAACCTCTCCATCTGACGAGTAACCGCCTTCAGGTGGAAGAGCATCATCGAGAGTGGGCAAGAAGTTATCTGGATCTGGAACCATCTCTCGATGCTGCTGCCTGTCAGGCCCGGGCCCTGAAAGCTCTGGAAACCGCCGATTTTGAAGGGCATGCCGAATTTGACCGAGCCGTGAAATATCTGGCGGGCGGGCCGGAGACATTGTGGACCGCCACAGACGAGGCGCATTTCCGGCAACTCTCGGAAAAAGAAACCGAGCAGGTGCTTCGTAGATTTTACAACCGCTACTACAGCCTTCCGCCACAATTGAGAAAACATGAGTATGAGAGACTGAGGCCCTTGTGCGAACCCCATCTGCGACTGAAGCGACTGCTGAACCATCTGGAGCGTGGGCTGAATCTCAGCCTCAATGTCGATCATCTGGGAACAGAGTATCAACAGTATCTGGGCGATTGTATTCTCAGGTCCTATACCACTTGGCCTACCGAAAAGGGACATTTCTATCGAGAGAAAATTGCATTTCTCTTCGATCAAGCGAATGAATGGCATGCTGCTGCGCAGATGTTGAAAAGACAAGATCCCAGACTGGCCTCTCTGGGAGGCAACTGGTTTCAGGAGTTACTCAGCATCCAGGATCCTCACTACTGGTACCGCACGCACTTTCCAGATCTGGCAGAGAAAGATACCGGGCTCCAGTGGGTCGCGCCCCAGAAAACTTCGTTTTTTGATCAATGGGGTTGCCTGATCACCGCGATCCTGTTTGTTATCAGTCTGATTTCCGTATTGATCAATCGCTAGCGAATTCTCAGGAGTACTCTCGATGATCATCATTTGGTTAATAATGACTTGCGAATAATGTCTATGCAATAGATATCTTTTCAGCAGATCGTATCACAACAATTTCATTGAAATCCTTGATGAATATGGACTCTTTACCAGATGATGTTTCCCAATGGCCTCAGGATCCGTGGCGGATTCTGGGCGTGGAAAGATCGTTTACCAAAAAAGAGTTGAAGCTGGCTTATTCGAAGTTAATCAAACGCTATCGACCTGAATCGGCACCAGAAGCATTTCAAAAAATCAGGCAGGCGTATGAAACATTACAGCATTACGCCGATGCCGATGCAGAAACTGCCGCTGTGGCTCATCTGATCTGGAATCATCTTCAAACCACGGATGAGAAGTCCGTCGAGGAAGATGGTAATACGGCAGAAGATCATTCAGCCGAGATTTCCGAACACCGTGATGCGGGGCATGAAACTTCCACCGAGAGATCCCAGTCTCGACGGCAGGCTCATCGAGATCTCGATCCGTGGCAACTGGCGAAGGCGGGTGAATATGAAAAGGCGTATGCCGAACTTGCCAGAAGAGGTTTTACGAGGCCTCATTTTGAGCGGGAAATGCTGCAGCGCTACTGGTTGCTGACACTTCATCCCGAGCTGGATCGTACGACAACGGCCTGTGATCAGCTTCTGAATTTCGCCACCAGTCATCGATTGAGTGATGAGGTGGAGCGATTGCTCTTGGCTGAAGTGTCAAACCGGCCGGAACTGGCGACGAGAAGCCAGATCTGGAAGCTGATCTCAGGTCGCTACAACCAGAGTTTCCGTCTCTCATTACTACGTGTGAGGTGGAAAGGGCTTCTCAAAGACGACGGCGATGAAGTTGTGCTGCAGGAGTTTGAAGAACTGGAATCGCAGTACTTCGACGATCCTGCTCAATGGTTAACGATTGTCATCCTGCTGCTGGAACTGGTGGTGGTCGATCATCCCCGCCTGCGTCAGCCGCTGTTTGATCGCTGCGAGACTCTTCTAAACGAATTGGAATCCGAAGGGGTTCATCAACAGGAATTGTTTGATCGGGCAGACTATCTGATATCGAATTACCATGACTTCTTTCGCTCCCCTTCATCACTCGTCAGAACCTCGAAATCGATCCGATTTCTGTATCGTCGCTGTCTGGAGGTCGCCACGGAGTTGGAACATATTGAAGGGTCGCGCAGTCGGGAGATTTTGTTGCCACTGATCGATCAGATTGTCAATCACCCGCAGAGTTCACTGATGTGCCTGGATGAATTGTTGAAAAAAGGTGCACCCTGGCTGCAGATACTCAGTCAGGCGATTTATCAACTCTGGTATGAAGAATACTCACAGTACGAAGCCCTTGAATTTGAGGGACTGAAAAGCGAGGCCCAGCGCGATACGGTGCTTATGGGTCTGATGTCCGCATCACAATTCAGCTACAACTCATTACGAGGGCGAGTCCTGCGATTCTGTCTGGTACACTGTGTCGACATGACAAAACTGGTCCCAGTGCTGCAGATGATCGAAATCGCCAACAGAGCCACCACTCCCCGAGCAGACATGTTACTCAAAGACAAACCCCTGCGCTGCCTGATTCAGGCATGTCAGATCGGCATCTGATATCGAGAGGCGTGCTGTGTATCAACTCAGCACAATACTTCGATGAACTCACCCCTTACGAATAAAATGAGCGGCGTAGCTGCGAACGCTGGTTCCATTCAGGACATGGAACACGCGGAGCTTTTCGATCGTCTCCTGGCTGAATCGTGAAAGAGGCAGATGGATGAGCTTTTTGCCGTAGCGCTGGGCAATTTTCTTCCATGCTAACCCGGGGGGAAGTGGGCTGAGCATGGCGATATGCTTTTCTCGCGAGTAATGACAAGCCGCCATGATCAACCGCTCTTCGAGAGTATCGGCATGATCGAAATGCCTCGACCGCCAGATATCGGGAATCGGCCGTGGCGGGAATAAGAACATGGCGCCGCCATAAGTCGCCATGCCAATCCCCGGGCCCTGCATACTGGCGCGGTAATCGGTGGCAAAGAGTGAAAGTGTTGATTCATCGTGATGCTCGGCATGCCACGTCACCCGCCAGGGGTAAGTGCGCGGGTCAGCGGGGGAATCAAACAGCATAATCACGCAATCGAGATTTCCGCGGGCGGGCGGATTGATACGAACGTATAACTCTCCCGAATGCCAGTTGCGAAGCGTCTCGCGCATGTCGAGACCATCCTTCAAACTGGTTGTGAACTTTTCACTGCGGGCCAGATCAGCACCCATTAACGCGATTGCAGAATCCTTAATATGCGTGCGGAATTTTTCGATCGCCAGATCTTCAGGCGGCCAACTGCACTGACGAAAGGGATTCCATCGCGACTGCCAATCCTGCTGCTGGAGTTGAGGCGGCTTGGGTGTGAGCTTTAAGGTACACCAGAGACGGGTCTGACCCGGCAGTCGCGTTTTCATGCCATAGAAAGTTCCATCGGGCAGAGCGGCTTTATTAATTCCCATGCGCAAAGGGGGAACACCCTCCAGAGGTGGATAGCCGTACTGCTGGGCCACATCGGCCAGTTGCACGGCAAACAGATCTCCAGCTATCTGCTGAGCCGCTGAGATCAGCGTATAGAGCGAGGGAGTCAAATGCTTTTGAATCAAGGTGAGATTACGGACGTACTGAAAATAGGTCTTGAGCAGCTTAGGGGTAATCTTGCGCGCCCGTGAACCCAGATCTTCGCGATATTCATCGCGTGTGGCGAGCAGCATGGTTTTGACGCCGTCGATGCTCAGGTTCTCATCGGACTCCAACTCGGCTCGCGCCCGTTCATAAAGACCGGTGATATAGGGCAGCTCACCCATCATGAAATGCAATGTTTCGGGAGTGACTGCAAAAGTCTCGACCGGTTCCACCTGGTCGTCTGTCACCGGGGGGAGGCGATCCTGATACGCTTTGCGAATCCATGGCCAGTCAGTCAGCGAGCAGATACAGAGAATCGAGTTGTACCGCTGTTCGAGTTCGTGCAGGCGGTGTGCCATGGTATGAATACGGGCATAGGCCTGTTCTCCCGGCGGTGGAGGAATGGCAGGGAGAATGGCTGCCGCAAACGCTTCAGGAGTCGTATGCTTGAGTGAGTACGGATCGGGATAGACGGCGGTATGACATTCAAAGTGATCTGTCTCGAGGTCGATGAATGCCCGGGGAATCCGTTCTTCCATCGCTGCACGAAGAGCGGCAATAACCGGTTGGCAAGGTTCGACCGGCACATAGCTGGCGGCACGGGTAAAAAACTCCGGCTGTTCATCGTCATCCCGCTCATCGCGCGTCTCAGCAGGAGGTGTCCACGAACTGACTGTCGGAATGGCGGTTTCCCGCTGCAGGACAATCGAAACTGAGGGCAATTGCAGAATCGCCTGTTCAACCGCTTCGGCAAACGAAGGTGGCAGTGGTACTGCCAGGCAATCAAAGCTGTGATGCAACAAAAACCGACGAATAGCGACGGAGAAATCGCCACTCTCGTGAATGACTGGAAAAAGCGTCGTCTTTTCACTCAGTCGAAAGACCGGTGAAATTTCTTCGGGAGTGGGCGATTCAGCAGGACGACTCATGGTCAACCATTGGCAGATAGACAGCGTAAAACATGAGAAACTTCTCCGCTTTACGTTGACGATTTTTCAGCCAATTGACCAGCGATGCCTCGGGTTGGAAGACATTTTCACCAGTGGAAGGCACAAGATTCGGCTGAACGCCACTCCGCAGCCATCATGAATCCATCAGATTCAATTCGTGGGAAGCAAGCCGCCAATTTCTGGCGAGGGCTCGGAAGGGGCTTCCTCCACCTGAGCAGCGGGCTTCGTCTTCGAGAAGACTTTATCACCCGTGGATTCTCCCCGGCTGTTCACACCAATCAAGGTGAGCACCAGAAAGAACATGACTCCCATCCCGACGAGCAGATAGACGAGGCTGGGCTCGATGGTGTTCGACGCGTAGAGATTGCCGTCATTCCGGTTGGCCATTGGTTCCATGGCAAACACCTTCTCACTCAGAGAAATCCAATCACAGAAAACAAAAGACTCCCTTCGCCTTTTGAAACATCAGACCTGCTCCGGTCACTGCTACCAAATCAGTGCATTTCGCATACCTAACCGGCCAGTTGAGGGGAAACACTCGATTTAACGAGGATTTACGGAGGGAAATGAACGCGGTGACGAGCAAGCATGTTTCAAAAATGAAACATGCTGTTGCCAATTGTTAATGGGAAGAACTGACAGGGCTTGCATGCCTGGCGATCAAGAACTCGCTCAACCACTGAATCCGCCACTCCCCCCCAAAAGCACCGCCGACGTTGGTCAACACCCCAGCGTTTGCCTAACGTTGCCGGATCTCACTCACTCTTCGCAGACCGCACTCAGCCCTGCATCGAGACTGGAAGTTTCGTCTCGCTCATCGAGCCCGCGCTAATACCACTGAAACGAAAACGAGCGAAACCGGTCTTCCGCGCCGGGTTTGATCGGCTTTCTCAAGGTGTCGTTTTCAGGGAGTGGCACCTCTCGCAGGAATCGTTCATCCGCCAGTTGACGGGCTGTCCAGTCGATGGGCGGTCCGTTTTTGAGGCGGCGTTCGTGATTGGTCAACATCTCGACCACCCCTTCGCGAATCACCGGGTTCTCGGCCTGTTGCAGGGGGAGCAGTGCCAGCCAGCCTTCGGTCGTGGTGGGGTGGTGGGCAATCTGCACGCTGGGCGGAAGGTTGCCGGCCAGCACTTGTCGCACGTTGTAGGTCATCACCCAGCCATCCACCGGCAGCACGGCGTACAGATAGGCCGCGACAGCCACCACGAAGATCTGATTCTTGAGCAGCCAGCCGAAACTATGCCCCCGCGAGATCTTGATCATCACCAGCACCACGCCCGCCAGCACACTGGTGACACCCAAGATCCCTACGACCCGCATCCGCGTCATGCCGTTGAAGCCGACATAGATGAAGAGCCGGTTGTAGACCGCCAGCGCCAGCAGGATGTTCTCCGCCGCCCAGATCATCGCCAGGTTCCGCAGCGCGGGCATACGCGGGTCGGTCATCATCGAGGCGTGGAAGATAATCGACAGCATGATGGTCGCCAGCGCCAGGGCCACCGTCAGCCAGGCGGCCCCTTCATGCGCATACCCCGAATAGTGGAAGCCCGGCGGAAAGGTCCGCGTCCACATCGTCACGAATTCAAAAACGAGATACATCGCGAAAAGGACGATCAGCACCAGGAGCGTATTGCGATAGGCGGGATAGAGATCGGTCCGCGATGTGTTATCAACCTTCAAGTCTTCCAATGGTTCAAACTGAAAGACCTCATAGAGGGTCATCAGGTGCGGCCGCATGAGTCCGATCGCCACGGAGCCGCAGATCAGCCAGAAGCCCATACGATAGGGAGAACCAATGACCGACCACACCTGGTTCCAGGCCTGCGACCAGAGTTCCTGAAAAGAGAGCAGGCGTTGCTGGATCCAGAGCGAGATATCGGGGTTGGCCTGGATGAACAGCCCGAGAAAGACGACGCCACAAATCGGCGGCAGCAGGTAGGCCCACAGGATTGCCCGGGCCGGCAATCCCCAACGGAGGCTCACTCGCCGGCGGAAGGTCGCTTCATAATCAGCCAGGCTGCGAAAGAGACTGGGAATAAACGAAGCCAGCCACCGGAGGACATCTCCCAAATACATCCCGGCACCGGCGAGACTGGTGGAAAGGCAGATGAGGAGTACGCCACCGAGTGCGAAGGCGAGCCAGTTGCCGCACCACGCCAGCCGGAGGGCGGCTCCCCAGATCATCAATGTCGCGGCGAGAATCTGCCAGGGGCGTTGATGCCGGGCGGCACCGAGGAGCACAGCCAGCGGAGCCGCCGCGAGCAGCAGGGCATACCCGCCAAACCCGTGGCCCCAGTAGAGGGTGAGATCGCCCAGAACGACCAGCAGCAAAACTGCCAGGAGTTCTCGCCAGGCCACCCCAAGCCGGACGGGAGATTGTTCCTGAGCAGGCTGATCTGTGGCCAGTCTTTCGGCAGCGAGTTGCTCCGCCGCGATGGAATTCGGCAGCACGCGGGAATCGCTTAAGAACGACGGCATATTGATCTGCGGCCTCCAACGCTCCTCCATGCTCCCCTCCCGTGACCATCCAGCCACTGCGCACACGACCAACAGACGCTCAGCCCATCATGACAATCCGTTCAGACAGCTTGAGCATATCGCACTCGGCAAGCGGAATGCCATGGGTTGGCCGTTTGCTAACGACCTGTGTGCCGAAGGCAGAAGAAGATTTTTTTCCACAAGACCTGCTGATTGAGCCGCTGGGGATTTCAATTGGGACTCGTTCGGAGAGATGACGCGGCCAGAGGCCTCCTGTGGCTTCACCATCCCGGAAGAAATCGATATTTGAACCGGGATCACCCTGCGTTGAACCCAACTAAGCTCTAACGATCATCCCTTTGCCCAATTTGGCGGTGGCGATGACGCTTTCGCATGTGGTGGTATCTCTGTGTTAGAGATAGTCAATCGAACGTTCTTCGGCTTAATATCCAGTGGCGAAGTTTCAGGATTTGCTTCGACATGTATGTGATACCCTTTGGCCTTGCTCACACCGATCAAAACTTCGCCGAGACGGCGTAAGGCTGCTTCGTCACCAATTATTTCAACAAGGGTGACTCCTGGGCCTGAATCCTCTGAAATCAAAACCTCAATTGCTAAATTGCCACATCGAGGAAAAACGGGATAGCCTTGCGAGTTGGTCTTGAGTGTTACCCTTTCATCAATCATTTTGTCGCTCCCTAATAGTTAAGTCCGTAGAATGCCGCTTACAAAAATCGCATCACGGACTCGTTTTCCAAAACTCATCTTGGGATAACTTCATGCCAGCTAGGTAGGGTGAATTAAGGCTTTGCGCAACTCGCCAGCTCGGGTTGGGACGCGTTCACATGTTGGATTTTGTTTAAAAGCTTTTGCGCTCACCGAATCGGGGGTTTTCAATTCTTGAAAGGGGGTGTGCGAAGGCGTTGGAGGGAGTGGATCTCGTATTGGTCGGGGTCCAGCGTCTGTTCGACCAGTTCCTTGAGATGTTCATGATGCGTAAAGCACAGGATTTGAGTGCGGCGAGAGAGTTCTCCCAGCACCTGCAGGGCATAACGCGTGCGCTCATCATCGAACTGTACCAGCACATCATCCAGCACCAGCGGGAAGGGGGTGTGCTGATGCAGATACTCTTCAATCCACGCTAGCCGGATGGCCAGAAAGAGCTGGTCGGCAGTGCCTGTCGATAGTTCAGTCACTCGCAGCGTGCGCCCATCGTGGCAACGCACCAGCAGTTCTTGAGAACCATCCTCGGCATCGATCTGCAAACCTTCAAACACACCGCCCGTCATACGCGTAAAAATCGACGCAGCCAGGGCAAAGACCGGCCCCTGATGCTGCTCTCGATAGGTTTTGATCGCAGAGCGCAAGAGCTCGGCAGCAGTCACTAATCGCAGATACTCCCGGCTATCCTGTATCATCAACCGGCGGAGATCACTGGCCTCTTCATTCAATTCAGCCGCTTTCGATTCTCCACTCATGCCTGCCAATGCCAGGCGGGCGGCTTCCAGGCGTGCGGTGGCTTGCCCCAGTTGCTCTCTCAAGGAACTGATTTCCCGTTCGAGCGACTCAATTTCCGGAGGGAGCGTTGCAGGGTCGACTTCGAGTGCCTGCTGAATCAGCTCTTCGACCGAATTGGTACCGCATTGCCGGGCCAGTTCGAGTTCGTGGTGAACGGCATCATCGATCAGTTTTCGACGAAGGCGGCACTTCTCTCGCAGTGCCGTCAGGCCAGTGGGTTCTTCGATCCTGGCCTGCCTGAGAGCCTGGTTCAGTTGTTCCTGGGCAAGTTCAAGTTCATCACCCAGTTCTCCCACAGCGGCCGTCAGGCGTTTGATGGTCGCCTGCTGCTGTTGATATTGAGCCTGCTGCACGCGGGCGGAATTCTGTCGAGTCTCGATGGCTTGCGAAAGTTCAAAGGGCGGGAAGGTGGCAATCAGGTTCTCGGACTCTGCGGGAATCGACGTGCGAACAAACGCAAAAATCTGTTCCTGGAACGTCGATTCGTCCTGGGCCATCCCCGAAAGTCTCTCTTCGAGAGTTTGAATCGAGTTCTGTGTCTGCTCGAGAAGTTGAAACTGTTCTAACAACTCCGCCAGTTCATCGGGTGTGGTCGACTCTCCCCAGCCAGTCGACAGAATGGCGGCATTCCACCGGTGTTCCCACTCCTCGCTGGTCGATTGCAAGGCTTCGAGATCGCGTTGATAGGCTGTCTGATCATCGTTCAGACGTTGCCTGTCGAGTGCGAGCAGATCGGCAGCACGAATTTTTTCCAGCAGGTTCTGTTCGTCGATCTTGAGCCGTGCATGAATTGTGGGCAAAGATTGAAGTTCGGGAGATTCGGCCTTGGTGCTCTGCGAAGTGTCGAACTTTCGGCAGAAGATTTCGCACTGTTGATCGTGAGCTGTGAGCTCGTCATTGATTGTCGCGAGCTTCTCGCCGAGTTCGATCAACTCGTGTGCCATGCGAGACCAGGCCAGCATTTCGCGAGGGGATTTTGGCGAGATCCCTGTGGAACTCCACAAGTTTTCCCAGCGCTTTAGTGCCTGGCTTTCAAGCAGTTTCTGGGCGGTGAGTTGGTCTTTGAGCCGCTGGATAGAAGTCGAAAGTTGCTCCGTTCGTAAGGCCAGCTCTTGATCGCGATAGACATTGGTCGCCTGCTTGAAGAGTGCATCGGCCAGTTGATCGGCCTGCTGAATCGATTGCTGCATGAGCTGAGAATGCTCGACCAGTGGTTGCTGGTCCAGTCGCGGTTCACTTTCGAGGAGTTGCTGGAACTTTGCCCAGAGCTGGTCGCGTTCGCTTCGAGCGGCGGCCAGATCTTCGGGCGTGGTTTGCAGAATCAATGTGCGCAGTCGTTGCCGCTCTTCGATGGCGTGTGACTGTTCGAGCTGTGCTTTTTCGAGAGCGGCCACTGCTGAGAGCACCTGTTGATGCCAGGTGTCGATTTCTTCGCGGAACTGTTCGATCACATCGTGAGGGGGGATATTCGTCGATGAGAGCAGTGCGATCTGATTCGAAAGTGTGTGTGCTTCCGCCCACTGAGTCATGAGTGTTTGTGGTTCAAGCTTCTGCCACGCTTGTGCCACGTTTCGTTCGAGTGTCGTCTGGTTGATGCGGAGAGTTCTGATTTTCTGATCGGCTTCGAGCAGTGAGGTGGCTGTTTGCAGTTCAGCCTGAGTTTTCGCCAGCTCTTGCCGCAATGCCTCTCGACGATCGACGGGTTCGCTGGCAATTCTGGCTGTGGTTCTGGCCAGGCTCTGAGCGCGATCTGTCAGTGCTTTTTTGCGTTCGGAGAGCACCAGCCACTCGGCCTGAAGTGCTTCCAGCTCTTTGCGAAGTTTCCTGGGGATCGAAGCGGATTGATCCGCAGGAGCCCATTTCCACTGATCGAGGATGGCTTGTTGTCGGGCTTTTGCCAGTAGGAGTTCTTTTTGAACTTTGGGAGTATCTTTGCGGGCCTTCTGGATCGATCCGCGTGTTTCGACGAGTTGGCGAATCGTGGTTTCGTGTTCCAGCCAGATCGATTCGACAGGTGGCCATTGATCGAGGGTGGCTTTCAATTGCTGCAATTCGTCGAGCTTGACTCGTTGTTCGTGAGCCGTACTGAAGATCTTCTGACGAACAGTTTCCACCTGTTCAAAAAATTCTTCATCGAGCATCGGCAATTCGGCATAGCTTTGCAGTTGCTGCCTGATCTGCCGAAGCTGCCGGGCCGGGGTACAGGCGGCATTGAGCCTTGCCAGATGGCTGACTCGTTTTTCAAGCTCTTTGAGTTGTGCCTGCAGTCTGTCTTTGGTGGCACTGGCCTGATCAAACTCGGTTTGAACGTCGCGCCAGGCCTGTGGCTTAACCATCAACTGGTTGACTCTGGCCATCAGGTCGGCATGCTGCCGGATCTGGCTGTTGATGGGCGGATTCTGTGCTCGGGGGGCGAACAGGCTGGCTGCCTCCTGGGACAGCGCTTCAAGAATCTGTGGTGCTCCTTGTAGTTGAGAACCTGCGAAGAGGATTGTGCCAATATCTCCTTTCGAGTTGAGCAGTTCGTTACCACCTTGAACCAGCCGGGCGTGATCCAGCCCGAAGAACTGTTCAAAGCGGGGACGATCCACCTGTTGCAGCCACCGGCTCAATTCGGCTTCGTCGACCACCGTTTTATCATCCAGGCCACGCAAGGCCTGTTTGGTTGCTTTGCGGCGGAGAAAACGGAGCTGCTGGCCATCATCGCTGATTAGCGAGAGGCCGACACGACGATCGCGATAAGGTTGAAAGGACTCACCGTCAGGTAAGGTGTGAGGAAAGCCGTACAGAGCATCAGCCAGGGCCCGGAGTGCGGTACTTTTGCCCGCCTCATTGGGCCCGATAAACAATTGAAATCCCCGGGATGGATTGAGGGTCCAGGTCGTCTTATGGAATGGACCGACATTCTCCAGATGGAGTGACGCAATCCTCATGACCGCCCCTTTCGACCTGTGGAGATTTGCGTTTGGGGTTGCTCCAGTCGAGCCGAAAGAAGTGCTAAAGATTCTTCCAGAAGCGGACTCCATTCGACTCCGGCAGTGGATGTTGCCTGGTTTGTTTTGGAACCCGCAGGGAGCGAAGAGGTGGGACTAAGAATTTCGCTCCACGAGATTTCCGCAGGGAGTTTCTTTCGCAAATCCTCAGTCAAGCTTTGCATCAGACGATGCAGTTCGGGAGAGGAATGTGCTGCCTGAAGTTCAGATCGGGCCAAGGCCAGCAATTCCTGAGAGGCAGCACTGGCCAAAGCCGTTTCGATGGAAGCCTCTGGAAAGGTTGTGCGGAGCGAAAGGTCTTCGAGCCACCAGTTGCCACTCCCCGATTGCACGACCAGGCTCTGGACTTCGGCACGAAGTTCCCGCTGGCGGTCGATGAGCAGGCCATGACAAGTTGTGGCCCCGATCAGTTCGATACGCAGGGCATGTGGCTGGGGATCTGCAGAAGCTCGAAAGGCACGCAGGTGATCTTCAATCAGTGCGAGAATTTCGTCTCGGGAAGATAACCCGTCCACCGCGATTGAAAGCAGTTCCCAACGGAAGACATCGAGGACGATCGATTCTCGCGAGAGAATTCCGTTTGCCTGATACTCGATGATCTCGCAGCCTTTGGGCCCGCATTCGCGAATATGACGCCCCTGCAGATTTCCTGGAAAAACCGCAATCCCGCCACTGGCCAGCGGAAACTCCTGCCGCTTATGAATATGGCCTAAGGCCCAGTATTCGTAGCCTGTCCGAGCCAGATCACTCAAGCTGCAGGGGGCATAAACCTCGTGGCCTTCAAACCCTGTGAGCGACGTATGCAGGAGCCCTACATTGAAGAGGCTGTTAACTCTTGCGGGATAGTTCGCCGAGAGATTCTGCGGCACGGCCCGGTTCTTGAAACCTTGCCCATGCAGTGCCAGGCCGCAATCGTCGAGCAGGAATGTCTCGGGTGCATCGACACTTAAAACTTTCACGTTGGGGGGTAAAGGAAGCTGCTGTGTGATGACGGACTGCGCATCGTGGTTGCCGGTGACCATCACCACCGGGATCCTGGCGTCTGCCAGCTTCTGAGCTTGCCTCACGAAGAAGAGGCCCGTCTGGTGATCTTTCCAGTCGCCATCGTAAAGATCACCAGCAATCACGACCGCAGAAACCTTTCGCCTCAGGGCTTCATCGATCAATCGCTCGAGTGCTCTGCGAGGAGCCTGCTGAATCTCTGAAACCGGGGCACTGGCATCGCGAGAAAGTCCACTTCTCGGGCTGTCGAGATGCAGGTCGGCGACGTGCAAAAATGAGGGCATGGGTGGAAAACGTCACTGCAGGGAAGGAATCAGCATTGAACCCGGATAAGAACTGGGCACTCGTGCAGTATAGCCGAAAAGGGATCGAAGTACCTGGTTCGAACAGTTCCGGGAGGAATCACAATTTGTCATGGCGGGCTAAAACTGGCAGAACATGCTTGCGCATAGCCGCAGTCCATTACACACAACTTGGACTTTGAGTCCACCCATGGGTAGCCCGGCCATCTCGTGGCCGGGTTGCCGTGCAATTGCACGGCAACAAGAAGCCGCGCCATGCGCTTTCCCTGCCACCACTGTTGACTTTGTCTTGGTTAGCGCGATGCTTCAGCTCCTGATAAATCAAAACCGTACGGCATGCCTTGTTCTCTACCGGGGTGTCTGGGGACAGGTGTCTTCATTTGCCCTCTCGTCAATCGAATTCGCCAGCGCAAATGCATCCGGAAGAAGCTTTACTGACTTTCTACATGTTCGCGATGAACAAGCAAAGTCCCATGACCTGGGGGCAAACGAAGACGTTTGATCCCAGCCACCCCATTTTAAGCCACGCAGTTTCCAGTCTCACTTGAATACAGAGATGTGTGTAAAAAACAGCTCCGAGGCGCAAGCATGGCACACAGCACACAAAGCACAGCATACAAAGCATGGCTCACGGAGTGATTAAAGTTTGCTGCCCAGGGCCTGCAGACGTGAAGCGATGACGGCATGGAAGACCAGACTGATCAGCGCCATGGCCATGATGTTGATCAGAATCCCTGCCGCAGCACCCAGCGGGTCGCTGGCAGCACCGGCAAAGGCCATGAGAATGTATGTCAGAGGACAGCAACTGCTGCCAAAAAAGACGATCACAAAACTCAACGGGAGAGCCCCCCATTTGAGGAACAGAGAAATCGTGGTGACAAGATTCAGGAAGACCACCACCAACGTCACCCCACACCAGACAATCGGCTGACCAAGGACTTCAAATGTCGATTCGAGTGTGCGATCGACGTACACCGACGATGCGAGAATTCCTACCCACGCAAAGAAAATCGAGATGCACGTGGGAACCAGTCCCAGCAGGCAACCCACCGCTTTCGAATAACCGAGGTAAGCCACGGAGCAGGGGAGCATGAGCAATGCCGAAAGCGTCTGGTTCTGCAGTTCGGTCTGGAAGATGCGAGAGCTGTAAATCGAGGCTTCGATAATCAGGACAAGAATGAAAATCGTCAGCGCGATCGCGAACAACTGGTCGAATTGGAAGAAACTTCCATTCCCGACAGCATTGGCAAATGACATCCAGGCATAAAGGATGATCACCACAATCCAGATGAGCAACTGTCGAAAAAAGAGCCATCGTGGCCCGCCCGCCACAAAGTAAAAGTCTTTCCAGATGAGTGGGTTCTGCCAGGCCTGTCCCAGCGGAGACCGCTGAGCACGACCGATCTTTAAAGGCATGAACAGATTGCGTTCTGCGACAAAGCCGGGCCGTTCGTAGCGTGTCAGCCGGTCAAAGAGGATCCACGAAATCGCAAAGAAGAGCAGACCACCAATGATGTTCGAAATGACCTGTGTTGTAGCCAGCATTTTGAAGCGGATTTGCCAGACTGCCCACGACCAGGAGGAAATCGGTTGCCCATCCTCATTCACAGGGAGAACATCACTCAGGTCGCCATAGCCCGAAGAGACAATCTGGCTGAGTTCACTCGCCACGGAAGTCTGTTGCAGCAGATCGCTGGTGGCGACCACCCATTTCGAGATGGTTGTTGTCGGGCCGCCGGCAGTACGAATCTCTGAGGAAATGTAATAAGCGAACCACGGCATGATGAAGTAAAGAGCCACCCAGAAGCAGGTCAATGCAGCGGCTGTGCCACCACGAGCACAGATGACTGAAGAAAACAGGCCCGCGTTGGCGAGAAAGATAATAAAGGCACCTAAAGCCACATACGCCGCCAGAATCTGGTCGAGAGTCGCCCCACCCAGCGTGATGGCCAGGAGTGTAAAGGGAACTTGAATCGTCAACAGAATCAGAGCGCTGATGAGTCGGCTGGTCGATTTGCCCAGCAGAATTCCAATCGGACTGATCCCGGCCATGCGTAAGAGGCCCAGAGTGGCCTCTTCTTTCTCTTCAGTAATGGCTGTCGAGAAGTAAGTCACTCCCGAGAAGAGAATCACCAGAAAATTCAACCAGGCAATATTCTGAAAGAACCTCAGCCCGGGGGCACCAAAGCTCCCAGCTTCGAGCTGAGCAATCAGTAATGCACCGTACAGAGCCAGCACAAAACCCAGTCGAAAAAGATTTGGTGGCAGTTGCCGGGCGTCGAGCTTCATCGAACGACCCAGGAGTGCAGCAATCCCGTGATACATCTGTGATTCGACTCCCCAGGTCTATCGAACAAGGCAAAATGATTTCCATCACTTCCAGCAAATATCGTTATCGGACCCCAGCCGTAGTCAGATCCATAAAGGCTTCGTTGAGTTGTCGCCGATCTTCACTGAAGCTGACCAGTGGGACACCTAGAGAAGCGACGCGCACGACGAGTTGATTGGCATCGAGCCGGGCCGGATCAAACTCGACGCGATAGCCGGCCCCTTCGCCCGATTTGTCAGCCGAAACAACCCCTTCGATCTGTGCCAGCGACTCTCGCATGTCGGCAGATCCAGGCGCAAACTCAAATCGTAACGTGTGGCGATTTTGGGGATTGGTCAGCAGATCACCAATGCGGCCGGAAAAGCGAATTTCTCCCCGGTCGATGATCGTGACGGCATCACAAAGTTCGGCCAGTTCCGAAAGAATATGCGAGCTGATGAAAATCGTTTTGCCCATGCTCCGCAGGGCTCTCAAAATATCCATCAGCTCAATACGCGCCCGGGGATCCAGCCCGGAAGCCGGTTCATCGAGCAGCAAAAGTTCCGGATCATTGACCAGAACTCGAGCCAGTCCTACGCGTTGCTGCATCCCGCGCGAAAGCCCGCTGATCAGATCGTTCTGGCGATGATTCATATCCACCAGCGACAGCACCTGCTCGATCACTTCGGTACGTCGTACGGGGGGTAATCCATACGCGGCCGCAAAGAAGTCGAGATATTCGTTAACAGTCATCTGCCGGTAAGTACTGAAGTGATCGGGCATGAAGCCGATCATCGTGCGGACTTTACGAATGTTATCGACGACATCTTCGCCAAAGACCCGTACGCGCCCGGCTTGTGGTTGCAATAACGTACAGACCAGCTTCAAAGAGGTGGTCTTACCGGCTCCATTGGGCCCGACGAACCCGTGCAGCGCTCCTTTTTCAACAACAAACGAGACGCGATCCAGAGCCTTCTTTCCCTGATAACGATGCGTGACGTTATGCAGCGAGATCGCATGATTGGGATCGGCCCAGGCAATCTGATCTGAGGCGTCATCCGCAGCACCAGCGGGAGAAGAAGCTGCTTTTTCAAAGGCTTCGTTGTCCAGTGGAGTCGGCTCTTGGACTTGATCAGGAGGGACCGCCTGAGTTTCATCATCCGACATGTGATTCATAAAATTCCTCGGCGACGTTTGGATTCAGAACGTCATGGATGGGACTGAAAGTGTTGTCGTATTCTGTGCGGGTCCGTCGCATGGAAAAACTATCGTTCCAGAGGAACTGGCAGCACGTAAGCCACCCAGCCTCGCTGAAGAACTCCATCGCTGGATTTCAGTTCCAGTTCGGGTGGCGGATCAGCAAAGAAGATCGCGTAAGCTTTACCTGCAGGGAGAGCCATCATTCCATCCGATGATTTCTCAAAGATGTTCCCCGCTCGGACGGTCAGCAATGGCTTAAGTTTTTCCAGGATCTGTTCGCGATCCATTTTTCGGGATGATTGACTCGCAAAGGGAAAGGGCGTGCCATAGTCTCCGCCGAGAAACGCGGAGAGTTCTCCCCGCTTTTCACGGACATTCCACACCTGGGAACCTGCGGAGGTGTTCGCATCAGCTTTTGCATTGGTGGGAGCATTCACTGGAAAAAGTGACCTCACCTCTTTGCCACATACGAGAAAGGCACTACTGGGCGTTGTTGGGAATTTCCCACTGACTAGCAGCTCACCGGAAACCAATTCGGGTGGTGACACGTCCTGATTCACATTGAGCTGGAGCCATTGCACTTGCGGAACTGGCTGAAGAACTCTCTGCCGATACGAAAACTCACGGTGAGAATAGGGCGGAAAGTTCACATTCATCGAACCATCGGTACCGCTGCGAACAACTCCCTGGACAGCTTCCTGAGACTGACAGGTGGCATAAGACAACCCGGTTCCCTGATGGCGAATTGATCTCTGACCGCTGGAGGTCACGAACATACTGGCCCAGCCTTCGACTGCCCAGGCGTTATCGGCCACGGGTCTTAAGATCGCTACACTGTTGATCTGGGTTTTTTCCCCATAACCACGCTGCCCCAGAAACTGAAAGAGTACTCCAAAAATCACCACAGCCCCCAGAGTGACGGCAAATGTGATCTGATAACTCTTCCACTTCAGACCCAGCAGCCAGGCACCGGGAAAGACCAGCGCAATGTATCCTATTGAGAGTAAATGAATCAGAGGCCATAGATGCCTGGGCTCACTGATCTCTTTGAGTGTGCTGAAGAATCCTCGGCTATAATATTCGCCACCTTCGTAGTCGATGGTGTTGTAATAGTTATTAGGGTTATCGGGAGTCGGGTTCTTGCGGCCAATCTGCGCGAAAATCTGCTCTGTATTGAGTTTGGCAAAACTGCTCTGATGTTTTACCACTTTGCCGGCCTGAATCCGCTGGCTGTCGAGCGGTGCGTTGAGGACCGCCAGAGGGCCAGTTAATGTGGGTAAGGACCCCGAACTGCCGGGAATGAGATGCAGTTCTCCACCTAAAGCAATCCAGTCGAGCAATGTCCGGGCTCGTGCTTCTTCCCAGTTGGGTTGATGATCGAGCAGGATATGGGAGACATCATTCAGACCGGCAGTTGAGACCGGGAAAAAGGTATCGGCAACCTTAGGAATTCCATTCAATGTCTGGCTCAAAGCCGGGTTCTCGACCAGATGCACCACACCCGGAGGAGCAGGGGGAGGTGAAGGAAGTGTGATCGAACCTGGCTGATCGGCAATTGTCAGTTGCCAGGTCTCGTTCCATTCACCGGCATAGACATACAACTGCACGATTCTCTCGGAATAGGGGCTGAGAAAAACCGGCTCTACATAGGAGACATCCACAGGTGAAGGCCCGATGTACTTTCTCACGCGTACATAGCCATCGTACGCCTCAGGACTGTTATTTCGCAGCACGAGCGAAAGCAGGTTGAATTGCCGCTTGGCGACGTTTCCGCTGAGCCCCCATTTGGAAGATTCAAGGTCAATAGCGTACGCCGATTGCGCAGCCAGCACGCAGGTGGCGATGACCAAAACTTTCGCAAGGAACGGCCGGCTGATGGCAAAAAATTGCCCGATCCATGCCGAACAGCGACGAATCATCAATGCTGCCCGCAAAGGAAACAAACGAACTGGTCGATGGATCGGCTGGTTCATGAAGCCTTTCGTATCTCGCTTGATCGTCAACAGATCTTCAAATCACGATTCGGTAGTAAGTTTGACAGGCAGATGTTCGACAAAAGAACTCGCGAAGTAGTCCTTACGATCACCATGCTGAACACGCTACCCGATGAACCACTCCATCGAAAGGTGTTGTCGAGAATTCCGATTGAATTTATCAACGAATGCCGGAAGGAAGCTGTCCGTTAAAGATTTCCATCCATGTTCATTGAGCGTCGAGCCAGTTGGTACCAATCGCCACATCCACTTCCAGTGGGACATCCAAAGGTAAGGCGTTTGTCATTTCTTCACGGACGAGGGCACCCAGCTCTTCTGCCAGATGAGCAGGAGCTTCGAGAACGAGTTCATCATGAATCTGTAACAGGAGTTGCCCCGGATGATTCTCGCGTTCGAGCCGATGATAAACTCGAATCATCGCCATTTTGATCAGATCCGCCGCTGATCCTTGAATGACGGTGTTGATTCCCGTGCGTTCCGCCATGTTCCGATTTCGATTGCGTTCACGCGGGCCGCGGACCCCTTCAATGGGCCGGCGGCGACCAAGGATTGTCCGTGCATAACCAGTTGCCAGACATTCATCGAGCACGTTTTCCATAAAGGTCGTGACACCTGCATACCTCGTAAAGTACTCATCGATAAATGTCGTGGCGGCTTCTCGGCTGATCCCGAGTGCGGCACTGAGACCATAAGGGCTCTGGCCATACATCACGCCGAAATTGACGGCTTTCGCAATGCGGCGCATGTCACTGGTGACATCTTCCAGAGCCACCTGATGCACTTGAGCTGCCACGAGGCGATGGATGTCTTCACCATGTTCAAAAGCCGAAACCAGTGCCGGATCCTGACTGAAATGTGCCAGCATACGCAATTCGATCTGCGAGTAATCGGCACAGACAAGTCGCCACTCCGGGTCGCGCGAAACAAAGGCTCGACGAATTCGGCTTCCTTCTGGAGTACGAATCGGGATGTTCTGCAAATTCGGATCGCTGGAACTTAACCGGCCTGTCGCTGCCACCACCTGATTGAACGATGTGTGAATACGCCCCGACTGCGGATGCACCAGAAGTGGCAGTGCGTCGAGATAGGTCCCCTTGAGCTTCGTCAGATGTCGATGCTCGGTAATTTTAGCCGGCAGAGGATGCAAGGGGGCCAGCAACTCGAGCACTTCCTGATCGGTGCTGGGGCCGGTCTTGGTTTTCTTTTGAACTGGCAGTTTCAGTTCTTCAAAGAGGATTTTTCGTAATTGCAGAGGGGAATCAATATTGAACTCCCGGCCCGCCAGTTCGTGAATTTCGGACATCAACCGGGCCAGCGTGATTGTCAGCTCCTGGCTTTGCCGTTCGAGTTCGGGCACATCGACCTTGATCCCTTTGAACTCCATATCGGCCAATACTGGAATCAGTGGTTTTTCAACTTCATCGTACAGCTTCCAAAGTCCGGCCTCGCGGAGTTGTGCTTCAATCATGGGTGCCATGCGCACGACCAGTTCGGCATCTTCGGTGGCATATTCGGCGACGCGCTCGATCTCGATCTGATCCATCGTCTTCTGGTTCTTGCCACTTCCCAGCAGATCTGAGATAGGAATCGTGGCAGCAGAGAGATACTTCTGTCCCAGCACTTCCAGGTTATGTGAACGGGCACCCGCATCGAGCAGATAGTCACCGACCATGGTGTCCAGCCCGATCGTGGCGGGTCGAATCCCCACTTTGCGCATGGCCAGCAGGTCAAACTTCACATTCTGATTGATCAATTGACATTGAGGATTTTCAAGAATGGGCTTGAGCGTTTGAACGACGGCTTGTCCATCAAGCAGTACGCTTCCGGGAGGCCCCAGGACAGGCAGATAAACTGCTCTGGCTGGCTGGCCATGCTGGGCCGCCCAGGCGATGGCCCAGCCCACAATTTCATCGCGCAAAGGGTCAAGCCCGGTTGTTTCCAGATCGATGCAGATTTGCGTCAGCGATGGCAATTGCCAGGAGAGTGCTGTGAGACCTTCTGGAGTATTCACCATGTCCCATGTTCGCTCCAGCCTTTGTAAAGTCAGGGCTGGAGCTGCGGCATTGTTCCCTTGTTCTGAAAAGAGTGAACTTTCAGCAGGATTTCCATCCTCGGATACCAGTGGAGTCGTTAAAGAAACTTGAGTGGTGTTGACTGCAGAAGATGGAACCTGTCCCAGGACTCTCGCGGCTTCATCAATGAGCTTGCGAAAGCCTAAGCGCCGGAACAGTGCCTGCAGTTTTTCGACATCTGGACGGAAGTGCCGGCCCGCTTCCGGGTCAAAATCCAGTTGAAGTTCTGTGTTGAGCCGGACGAGTTTCTGGCTGAGTCGTGCTTGTTCCGCAAAGTTCTTCAGGTTTTCCTTTAACTTGGCACCCGGGGCCTGATCGGCATGGGCCAGAACCCCTTCCAAAGTTTCAAACTGCTGCAAAAGGGCGGCTGCCTTTTTGGGCCCGACCAGCGGCACGCCGGGAACATTGTCGACGGCATCCCCCACCAGTCCTTGAAAATCGACCACCTGATCAGGCCGTATGCCCCACTCTTCCAGCAAAGAGGCTTCGTTAAACCAGGTCATTTTCCTGAGGTTATAAATCTGAATTTGCGGCGTTAGCAGTTGGCGGGCGTCTTTATCATTCGTGACAATGGCGACATCTGTTCCGTGCCTGGCAAATTGTGCAGCCAGCGAGGCGAGTACGTCGTCAGCTTCCCAGCCATCCTGCTGAATGATGGGGAGTCCAAAGGCTTCGAAAACCTCTTTCAAGAGAGGAATTTGTGGTCGGAGATCTTCGGGCATCTCGGTACGATTCGCCTTGTATTCCGGATACCATGCTTCGCGAATCCCGGGGCCCGGGCTATCCATGGCACAGATGAGCCAGGTGGGCTTCTGCTTCTCAATGAGCCACAAGAGATCGCGGCAAAAGCCAAAAACCGCATTGGTCGGTTGACCAGCAGGGCTAGTCATCGGCGGGATGGCATGGAAGACCTGGAACATGACGCCGAATACATCGATCAGCCAGGCGCGTTCCCTGGGAGTTGTGGGAACAGCGGTCTCCCTGGTGGTCTCTGTGCTTAAAGAATTCACAACTGCTTGTGATCGTTCCGCTCTTTGAGAGTCTTTGGGTGGCGGAGTGACAAGAGGTGGGAACTGTGTTTGTGGCTCGGACTCAAGATCGGAAAACAGATCGCGAGGATTCACTTCATTGGCCGAAGCGTTTTTGGACGTGGGATCTCGACGCATGAAGAGGTTCTTTGGCAGGAGGATCATTCGAGGATCAAAAACTGGCTGGTGGCAGACTCGGGGCATGAGCAATCGCCATGAGATCTCACACTGAGATCTCGCCTTGAAATCTCATCCCGTAATCTGATCATGCCAACTCAGCGAGCCTGACATTTCAGTTGCAGTGCCAGGAGGAACAGGCCGAATTGAGACCAGACCAGTCAGATACACTGATCTTTTGTCTTCGCGGTGACAACCATGCCCAGACAACAGCAGGTTCGTGGATGGGAAAGCCAATGATTCGAGCCAGGTTGCGGTTCAATGCCTTGCCGACGGTACAACCGACAGCCTCTGCAAGAGTTTATCAAAAGCTGGTCGTTCCAAAGAAATCAGACCAAATCAGGGATTGTTTGTGGTCGATAGTCGCTGGGGAGAGTCTGCACAATTCTGTGCGGCCTGCTCGTCATTTGGCAGCCGCCGGTCACGAGTAGGAAAAACAGAATTGTGCCCGTCGTTTAACCAGGCTGCAGAATCGTTATAACCGTTTTTGCAGTAACGCCTTGACTCGACTCGGTGGCCTATTAGACTGGTGTAAACAGGTAAAACATTCCGGCAATCGACACAATGAGTTCGTAACTCTTTTTGAGTGATCGCTCAATGTGGAGGATTCCGGTCTGCCTGCTGTTTGCGGGAGCAACAGTCGCGTATTCGCCACGGAATGGCGTCGATTTCGAGGTGGAGAACAGCATGGCTGAAAAGCAATCCCCTGCAGTGGTTGGTTCGCTCATTTTCTTCGTGATGCTTAGCATCATTCTGGGAGTGACGACCTACATGTTTCACAGCAACTGGTCGACAGATCAGGCGAAAACTGCTGCTGCAGAGACCAAAGCGAGACAGTCAGATTCGGCTTTCAAAAAGGTCGAAAACGACCTGATTGAGCTGAAAAAACTGGTCGGCCTCGATCTGGCCGAGGTGGTTGATCCGGCGAACCCGAACAATCCGCAGACGGTCGCCGGCAAGATGCGAGAAGAAATGCGGAATTTGGGTGGATCGCTCGCTCAGCCCACGTTCCTGGCGACTTTGCAGAAACTGCGACAAGAGCTCGATACGACGGCCGCTGATCGTGATCAGATTACAGCGAACCTGAATAAGCTGCAGGCTGATCTTCTGGCTCTGCAGAAGGCTTATCAGGATCGATCCGATCAGAACGATCAGAAGCGGCTCGTGGCTGAGACTCAACTGCGCAACAAAATCGACGAAGTCGCCGAGACCGTCAATGCCAAGAACAACGAGATCAACCGTCTGCGAAACGACTACAACCAGATACAGGTGGAGATGGATACCGTCAAGGATCAGGCGGCTCGCGATATTACCAAGCGCGATAACCAGATTCGCAATCTGAACATCATCAATCGCAATCTGGCTGATGAAGTCGATAAGGTGACGCAGATCAGCTTCGAAATTCCCGATGGAAAAATCACCCGCATAGATAACAACACCCGACTCGTCTGGATCAATCTGGGTGAGACTGACCTGCTCAAGGTTCGCACCACATTCAGTGTCTACAACAAAGACAACTACGGCGTCGGTCGCGGCAAGGAAGACGTGAAGGGCAAAATTGAAGTGACCCGTATCGTAGGGCCACATCTTGCCGAGGCTCGAATTGTCGATGAAGATCTCTACCGGCCGATTGCTCCTGGTGATCTGATTTACACTCCACTCTGGAGTCCTGGTCGCCCTGAAGCGTTTGCTTTTATCGGCGGGATCGACATCGATAACGACAAACGCAACGATCGCGATCTGCTGAGAGAAGTGCTGACGTCTGTCGGAGCTTCCATTGCTGCGGAAGTCGATGACAATGGCGAACGGACAGGTGGTCCCATCACTGAGAAAATCAAGTTCCTGGTGATTGGTGACATCCCGGACGTGGCCACTGCCAGTGCCGACGATGAACGGGCCCGCTTCGAGAAGATTGCCGAGCATCTCAAAGATATGCGTAATGAAGCCCGTACTTACGGCGTGCGAATTGTCTCGTTGAGTGACTTCATTGCCTATGTGGGTTACAAGCCAAAACGACGCCTCTTCACTCCGGGTGACGATCGTCCTTACACGCTGAAAGCCGGAGCAGCCAGTGCCTCGACGGCAGATCCTCTAGGAGAGCGTTCTTCCACAGGGAACACATCAGGCGCCTTCCAGGGTGAACGCCGTCTGCCACCTCGAACATCCACAGGTCAGACAAGTGGTGCTTTTGGCAGTAAGCCATAAGTTCAACTGATAGTCTGAAACAAGTGATCGATCTCAGGCACTCCGCATTCTCATCGAATTGCGGAGTGTTTTTTTTGAGGTCTGCTCAAACCACGTTCGGTGGCGTGTACTTGCCAAAGAAATGGAGTTCTGATTCCAAGAATTAATTATGGGTGGTTTCCATGCTTGCGGATCGGAACTGTCACTTATGCACAACTTTTGCGTTGCGCTGATCTCGCGTGTCGCTGGAAATTGGGTGGCTGGGGTCAAACGTCCTCGTTTGCCCCCAGGTTATTGGAAGATGATGACATCCGATGCCTGCCATCCGTGCGTGTCTTTAAATGTGAATTGGATGGACTTCAAGACCACGCCCTTCCGCAAAGCCTTCAGGGTCGTGCCACCCCAAAGGGTGCCAACTAAACCCAAGTTAAGTGTGATGGCAGGCATGCGCATGGCGCGGCTTCTTGTCATCGTACAAAGTACGACGACCCGACCACGAGTTGGCCGGGCCACCCGTCGTCACTTTTGTCGGGCTGAGCTTTAACACAAGGCTGTGTATGGAAGACAGCAGCCACGATTCTCATCCAG
Organism: Planctopirus hydrillae; assembly: GCF_001707835.1. GTDB lineage: Bacteria > Planctomycetota > Planctomycetia > Planctomycetales > Planctomycetaceae > Planctopirus > Planctopirus hydrillae. The sequence continues at coordinate 36,733 of NZ_LYDR01000093.1, read as the reverse complement.
ATGTCATCTCTGCCAATCGACTACTTGGCTGCAGGTTCGACAAAGAAGCGATGAATGGTCGTTTGCTTATAAGTTTCGCCTGGCTTGAGTGTCGTCGTCGGGAACTCTGGACGATTCGGTGAATCGGGAAAGTGCTGTGCTTCGAGACAGAAGGCCCCATGCTGGACGGCGTTCCCGTTTTCGGCAGTGCCATTGAGGAAATTTCCCGTGTAGAACTGGATCCCTGGTTCGGTCGTCAGAATCTCCATTCCCCGGCCTGAGGAGGGATCAATCACTTTTGCGGCAGTACGCAACTCGCCGGGAGTTCCATTGACCACGTAACAGTGGTCGTATCCGCCATGCCCATTGACTGTCTGGGCGATTGCATCACCAATGGCGTGGGGCTTGGAGAAATCCATCGCAGTCCCGGCGACTGCAGCCAGTTCTCCCGTCGGAATCCCTCCTTCATCGACAGGGAGGTATTTGTCGCTCTTCAATTCGAGGATCTCGCCTAGAACTGTGCCATTTCCAGCGCCAGCCAGATTCCAGTAACAGTGATTGGTCAGATTCAGGACAGTGGCTTTATCGGTGGTGGCTTCATAGCTGATGGCAAGTTCGTTTTTGGTGTTAAGTGCATAAGAGACTCGAACAGTCAACTGGCCGGGATATCCTTCATCTCCATCGGGACTGACCAACTCAAAGGTGACACCGGCAGAGCCTGGGGTCTCGAACGGAACAGCTTTCCAGACCAGCTTGTTGAAGCCTGTTTTGCCGCCGTGAAGAGTGTGTTCGCCATTGTTTTTGAAGAGGTTGTATTCGTTTCCTTCGAGAGAAAAACGGGCATTGGCGATTCGATTGGCGAACCGGCCGCAGATTCCCCCAAAGTAAGGGCCATTTTTGAGGTAGCCATCCAGGTCGGGGAAATTCAGCGTCACGTTGGCCAGTTTGCCTTCACGATCCGGCACTTCGACAGAGGTGACTGTGGCCCCCAGATTGATCAGCGAGACTTTCATTCCCGATTCGTTCTGGAGGGTGTACTGCGTAATCGCAGCTCCTTCTGGTGTTGTTCCGTAAGGCTCGGATTGCACAGTCAACATCGGTTGGCCTTTCATGGCGGCGGCTTCAGCCGGGTCAGCAGTGGTGGATGATGTGGCCGACTTCGTGGGGTCGGTGGGAGTTGTTTTCAGAGGTTGCCCGGGACAACCCAGCAGGGTGGTCATGGTGAGGCAGCCCAGGCCAAAACCAGTGATCCATAATCTCTCTGGAAACGAAGTGCGATGATTGCCGTCGGATGAGGCGGAATTTTGGGGATCTCGAGAGCGAAGAGACGCGTGTTGTCGATCCATGAATTGATCTCCAGAGAGGTCTGCGATGGTGCGTAACGTGCTTCAGATGTAAGACTGAAAGGTCGAGTGTTCAAGGAATTGGGGTTGATCCAACAACCCTTTCCCGATTGCTTAAACGTCGCTTATCGTGTGGTGGCAATTGGTGTTCCGTCAAGCACCAGTCTCTCCATCCCTCGTGAGAATTTTCGTAAAACTGACGCTCTGTCCCGATCGCCAGGCCGCCAGAAATCGATTCAAACGGCGAACAATACCCTTTCTTCAATGTGGCATTTGTCAGATTTTGCGTGAACTTTCGCGCCACAAATGCAATCATACAGGAACTGGCTTCGGCCAGGGTCACAGGTGCAGGGAGCTTCGAGGTGTTAAGTCGGGATTAAGCTTAAGTGATGATTCAGCAGCGTGTTATGTTCAAGCTGATGGTTCTCAACAGGCTTTTTCAGGCATTAACGATCGATGAAGTTGCCACAACAGAAAATTCTTGAGCAGTTATTTCCCACATTCTGGCAAACCTTTTCGTAATTTGTTGTACGAGAGGAATGCCCATGAGCCCAACCATGCCGCGGATTGACGTTCCGCAAGACACGAGTGACGACTTTGATTCCAGCGGCTGTGAAGCCCGTCTGGTGGAGTCTGCACGCAGTGGCAACGAGGACGCTTTCGCCGAACTGGTGCATCGCTACCAGCGGCGGGTACAGCGGGTCATTGGCCGCTTTGTTTCGGATGACGAAACCGTCGCCGATCTGACGCAGGAAACATTCCTGCGCGCCTTTGTGCGGCTCTCTCAGTTTGACCCCTCGCGGCGGTTTGGGCCATGGCTCTTCCAGATTGGAGTGAACCTGACGCTCGACCATTTGCGGCAGAAAAAACGCCGCATCTGGTGGTCGCTTTTCAGCCAGACTGGCCAGGAGAAATCTCCTGACCCGGAAATGGCCGATCCTCGGGTGAAGCTCGATTTGCAGCAGGAAGTACAGACTGTGCTGGAACAGATTCCAGAAAAGTATCGTACAGTCCTGGTTCTGCGAGACTTGGAAAATTTTTCGACTTCCGAAATTGCCGCTGTCCTTGGACGAACCGAAGCGACGATTCGCTGGAGGCTGTCTGAGGCCCGGCAGCGATTCAGTATCTTGTGGGCCAAGAGAAGTACTTTAGCAGGTACAACTTTACCTGGTTTTGCTGATGATGGTACGGCAGCTTCATCGGAAGCAGAAGTGGAATGACATTCGCTGCCCGTGTCTGTGCAGCATGCAAGCTTGATAGCAGCCAGGCTGATCGATTGATTCAGGTGAAATGATGGACTGTAAACAATTTCGACATGAGCTGGCACTCGCTGCAGATGCCAGTGATGACGTCGCGACAGAATCGGAGGCTGCTCTAGCTTCCCGTGTCTCGCCAGCAGCTCGATTGCATCTGCTCAGTTGCACGGCATGCCAGAAGTTCGAGGCTGAACTGACCACCGCGATGCAGGCCTTGCATGCCGTGGCTTTAGAGTGCCGGTTGAGTGATCTGTCGAGTTCTCAGCGGGAACGATTTCGCAATGATGATTCCAAGCCGCCATTACCGGTGGCTGGCCATGGGATTCCTGTCACCCTCCAGCTATTGGCGGAACATCTGCCGGATCGAACGGAAGAGACAATTCCGTTCAGATCATGGGCTGAGATGAAGCATGCCGCCGGGCTGACATCGGGTGTTGATCCTATGATGTCCCCAGCGATGCCAGCAGCTCAGGGGGCTGGTCATGGGCGCTCGTCGCGTCGCAAAATGTCTTCGGCTGGCTGGTATCCGACAATTGCCGTCATGGCGGCTTCGGTGCTTATTGCGGCCAGTCTGACGAATCCATTGATCGTTCCGGATGGTGATGCTTCGGGGCATCGTGTGGCAACGAGAAATCTGTTTAACGATCCACGCTTTCTGAACCAGTCAAGCGATTTTCAAAGCCAAACTCTCGTGCCTGTGAGTCTGGAGCAGCAATGGACGACACCACCTGTCATGCCCGAGTTCCCTCAGGAAGCTGACGTGGAAACTGCACCGAAACCTCAGAGAAGAACCCATCAGAAAAGAAACCAATAGTCTGTTTGTTGGGATTATTGATAACGGCTTCTGGCCCCAGGTCAGCTATAAATTTGATTTGATGAAATGTCGGTGCGTGACCGACCAACGGAGAGGCGGGCGAACTTCGGTTCGCCCGCTTTTTTTCGTCTCAGGCCATGTCGCGAGAATCCCATTCGGCAAGAAAGCGATTGTAAAACTCTTCGGTGAAGTGATGGCGCTGCCGGGCCCATTTTCGCCCGGTGGCAGTCTGCATGCGGTCTTGGAGGAGCAGCAACTTCTCGGTGAAATGATTGAGCGTGGCGCCGCTTTTCCGTTTGTAGTCTTCAAACGACTGGTGCAGTTCTGGTTTGACTTCGGGATCATGCATGGGTCGGCCGCGCGATCCGCCGAAGGCAAAGGCTCGACCGATGCCGATGGCTCCGATGGCATCGAGTCGATCAGCGTCCTGCACGCATTTTCCTTCCAGCGTTGGCATTTCTGTAGCGACACCGGCTCCTTTGAATGAGATCCCTTCAATAATGCCGGCGACATGTTGAATGGTCTCTCGCGAGAGGCCGAATTCTTCCAGCCATCGGCGCGAAAGTTCGGCTCCCCGATCCTGTCCATCAGTCTGATTCTTCCAGTCTCCAATGTCGTGCAGCAGGGCAGCGAGTTCGACGACAAACGCATCGGCACCTTCCTGTTGTGCCAACTGCAAGGCGACGTGGCGCACTCGTTCAATGTGCCACCAGTCATGACCACTCGCGTCATGTTCCAGCAGTTGTCGAACTTTGTGTGCCACCTGTTCGATGACATGCTGTGGGTCTGGCAGGGTTTTGCTGTTCATGGCTGCTCAAGAATTCAGTGGCTATTTTTTTCAATGGTTGATGCTCAGTTCTCACTCGCCCGGGAGGAGATCTCGCAGATTATCGTCCTGATCAAACTCCATCTCTTCCCAATCCGTCACCTGTTGAATTTGATCATGCCTGGCCAGCTCCGGGGCAAAGGCTTCGCTCACCAATAACTCTCCCAGATGCAATGTATCCCGGATCTGAATGACTTTCGCCTGATGAGGTGGCACCCAGCCAATCGTTTTCAGTGCTTCCTGAATGGCCTGTCGGTCGGTTTCATACGAGGCAGGGATCATGGCCCCGGTGGGGTGGCTGGCCGTAACACAATTGATTTGAGTGATCTCCCGATCGATGCTCGCGACGGTACGATGATTGGTGAATTCGGCAATGCCAATTCCCGTCGCGTTGCCATGCGTGGCTGCGGTTAATCCACGCACAAAGATTCTGCGGATCGACACATCGTCTTGAGGAGTAGCCGCATGATCGTTGTACTTGCGGCCCACAATATTCGTATCCATGCCTGTTCCACTGATGTTTTTGCCGATCTGGTCGACAATGAGCAGGTCGATCTCACTGAAAGGCAATCGGGGAAGGTAGGCTTTGGCCAGTTTCAACAGTTCCGCTTCTTTTTCAGCAAACTCTTCGACGGGAACACCAGCGATGAGGGCCGTTTCATCGAAGGCATTCTCGACAATCCCTAAGCCTGCCACGACTCGGGCTTTGGAAATGACGACGGGAGCCACTTCCTGCCAGATCTTGCGGAAGCTCGAACGGACAATCGCCTGGTGATAGACCGTCGCCCCCAGATGTTTGCCCAGGCCGATCAGCAGCATTTTGTGCAGGCCCGATTCAATTTCTCCCACAAATCCTGTGTGGGGCTTGATGCGATTCACAACGAGGACATGATCAGCGGTCAGTGCGTGTTCATCGACATGGATGGGGATGCCGTCCATCGTCTCTCCGACAACGGTCGTAGCCATGGAGGAGCGAGTCTCGCAACCCATGGTTGCGGGGGTGATCCCATAGCCCGCGAGAACTGCGAGTTGTCCTTCAGCAGTGGCACCGCCATGGCTCCCCATGGCCGGTATGATGAATGGGATCCCATTCAGGACTCGAATGAATTCGACGACCCCTTTGATGATGACATCAATGCCCGAGATCCCTCGGCTGCCTGCCGTTATGGCCACTGTCTGGCCGGGAGCGATCTTCTTTTCCAGGTGCAGAGCTGCCAGTTCGCGAAAGACTGCCTGGCGAAGATCGGGCTCTTGTGGTCTTTGAAACTGCTGTTTCAGCCTGGCCATGCGGGGAAGTTGATACGCCGCACCGGCAAGTGATTGGCTGCGAGAATTCTGGTGATTGGGCAAAGGATGAAGATCCATTCCAGAAGGTGTGTTGATGTGTAAGCTGTTGAGGCCGGTTATCAGCAATGATATTTTCCGATGTGGCAAGGAGAGTTGCAACAAGTGATTGGATTCGCCGGTGAACCTTTCCTGGGGGATGGTTCGCTTGGAATCGAATTCGATTCCGGCAGTCTTTGCCAGTGTGGCAATGAGCGAACTACTCTCGGCTACAGGCTTTGCATGCAACGTGTGCAGAGAGTGGAATTCAGTCATTGAGAAGAGGTGGAGAATTGGTTACCATCATTGGTGTGGATAACGTCGTTAGAGGGTTCTCTCTTTCGATGTGACTGAGGCGACCTTGAAAATCGCAAGTGCTCAAGGTCACTGTTGCCAGGAAGGCCATTTCCTCGCCGGTTTTCTATTGTTTGTTGGAGATTGAACATGGCCTCGACCCGTGCCGATGCACTCGCGGAAGTGATCTTTTCTTTGAAGCGTGCTGATAAGCTCGCCACTCATAATGAGGCGGCAGCCAAGTGTGGCTTCAAACCCGGTGCTGGCAGCAAGGCTTTGCTGACTGCTTTGAACGCCGTCCGTCGTGACTGGCCACACCTGCAGTGGTATCGCATTGTTGGTAATGAAGGAAATGTTCCTGCAGAATCTGAGCAGGCCGGTCTTCTCGAAGGGGCCGGTGTCGAACTGGCACCTTCGCCATCGAACCCTGCTGAACTGATCATTGTGGATCAGGAACGCTGGCTGAGCACGACGGTCACTGCGACAGTTTCTTAGTTCACATCACCCGGTTCCGTTGATGGCTCTGAAGATCCAAAGTCTTTCGTCATTCAATGGTTGAACTGGGTGAATTTATTTCAGAGTTTTCAGCCAGTTGGCAGCGTCTTTCCCATGTCGGGTCGAGGCAAACCGCTGGCTGATTTCTTCACCCATGGTTCTGGCAGCGGCGAGCTGTCCTGCTTCCTGGAAAGCAATGGCCCCGCGCAGACCTGCATAAGCTGCCAGGGCATCGACATCTGGAAAAGCCACCGGCAGTCGAATCCAGGCAGCGGCTGCCTGGGGCCACTGGCCAAAGTGTTCGTGCCCCCGGGCAATGACCGTCCAGGCTCCGGGCTGTAATCGATCAGGCCAGGATCGGATCGTTTCTTCCCAGCGAGCAACTTCCGTACTGGTCAATTCCAGTGCATTCAAGCGGTGCTTCCAGAGTTGCCCCTGAGCCAGAGTACGAGCGGCGATTTCGTCGGATCTCAGGATGATCTGCAGTTCAGCCACAGCCTGCGGGCCGAGATTGTGATCGCGGAGCAGATGACTGGCTCCCAGCAATCGCGTCAATCGATGCGAACTTTTCAACCATTGCTGGGCTTGTAACAACAACGGTTCATCAGGAATCTGATCCGTCCAGTCCAGCGGTGCGACGTGAGCATGAATCGTTTGTGGATCGCTTTGCACCAATGCCGCAAAATATCGTCCCGCGGCTAAAGGCTCATCGAGGGCAGCGGCACAACGCACCAGTTGCGAGAGGATGATCCTGCGAACCCACAGACGGTCTTCTTTTTCAACCGTGGCGGTCAACTGAGCCCAAGCAGCTTTCCAGTCACCGCGGGACATCAGATCGATGGCCAGTTGATGCTCTGGCAGATACTCCGTGGTCACTTCGATCACATCGCTGGAAACATGTCTGGCAATCGTCCCGCCTTGTCTGGGCCGAATGGTGATCGATTCGCCGGTATAGTCGAGAATCGTGCCAGTAATCGCAATCTGTCCGCCACCGGCAGGCTGCTGCAGAACGACACGATCGATGGCATGGGCTGGACCACTTCCCGAAAGGACTGTTCCTGCCGCTGTCAGCCAGATGATCAGCATGGATCTGATCATCCAGGAGGTAACGTTTAAGTTGACGTATCGAGCATCTTGCCAGTCAGCGATGCGATTATCGGGAAGTGAAGCGGGTGACATCTTCATATCGATAGCTTCCTCCATTCTCGCGAGCGACTTTCTTGAGGAAGTTCTCAGTCTTCAACTCCGGCCCTTGACCGAACTCAATCGTATGAATGCGGCTGCGACCTTGATTCAACCGAATCAGTTCTTTGCGCTCGATGGATGTTAATTCGGGTTCGTCGGCATCTGTGAGGAAATAGATCACCTCAGGAGAAAACTTGAGAGCGAGCTTCAGTGCCGGCAGATGTTGTGTTCCCCGGTCGGGCTGAACCGCACTGATCTGCTGTGTTGCCAGAGTTTTGTTGATCTCGGTTGCAAACCACAAGCTGGCTTTTCCGTCGCGACTGGTCCCTTTCAGAAAAGTCGGGCTGTCGTTGTAGAAAATGATCTGGAACTGCTGCCCGGTATCAAGTGCCTGCAAGCTGCTGACCAGTGCAGTCTTCGCCACTCGCATCGCGTTGTAGTTGGTCATGCTCCCCGAGCAATCGATCACAAACACAACCCTGCTTCCCTGATCTTTGATTCCCATGAAGCTGGTGCCAGGTGTGGCAGCACCGAGGCCAGTCCCCGGTTTTCGTGTTCCTGTCCCTTCGATCAGATCCCGCAGATCACCGCTGGTTCCTGTCCCTGTCAGGCCGGTTCCACTATTGCCGGTTCCCGCCGTGGGAGAGAACTCGGAGGCCAGGTTGCCGCGGGCAGAACCCAGTCCTGCTGCACCAGCTTTTGGCAAGGAGAGTGGAACTGGTGGTACATCAGCCGGGAGTTCTGTTGATTGAACTTCCCGACCAGTCCCGCTGCTCCCTGCTGCTGTGCGTAATGGTCGATTTCCATTTCCAATTTCTGATGGTGAGGCTTCTTGCGTCAAGCCACCATCACTGGCATCCACCATTACGAGACCGGGTGGACCTTCAGCACCATTGCCGAAACCAACGCGTTCAACACCTTGTCCTTGAATGACCAGGAGGAGCAGGGCGATGGCGATCAGATGGAGACAACCGGAAAGGAGCCAGCCTACGAGCGCACTTTGTCTGGTGGCTCCCTGTCCGGTGGCGCCCTGTCTGGTGGCTTCCTGTGAGACCTGAATGGCTGGTTCCGTCACAGCTCTTTGAGGGGTCGTCATGTTTCAATCTCCCTCAAAGCGAACCGCAGGCTGAACCATTCGTACGTCGGGAAAAGATATTCTGCTTCAAAAAGGATGCACGAGAAACGATACGGTGAAAGACTGCGAATTGTGGGCTCAAGTTGTCTGTTTTCAACAAGTTATGTCCATGACTTCCATAAGGTTGATCGATGTCTCAAAATCCCGCAAGGTGATTTATGGCGTCAGCATCAGAAACTCAACGCCTTGTCGAACTTGTGTCCCTTTTCAACAGGATGCCTGCGACTACGATCTCGTATCGATTTCTAGCCACGGATCAATCGATGATTTCATGCCAGACAGCCTTGTGAAAACTTGTTTCTGAATTTAAGTAACTCGTCCTGTTGAGACTTCGAAAAGGTCGTTGCCCATGAAGCCGCCGCGGCCCCGAATCTCGCGAAAGTCAGCTTCAATCGCGGAGAATCTGTCGCCCGGTCTCGACTCAAAGTCTGTTGCCAGGGCCGATCTTCTGCAGCCGATGAGAGACTGGTTCACTTCCCGGGGCTGGCAGCCATTTCCTTTTCAGGAAGAAGTCTGGCAAAACTATCTGGCGGGTGAGAGTGGTTTAGTTCATGCCACCACAGGGACTGGAAAAACGTATGCCGCGTGGGGAGGCCCGCTTTTACGTGCGCTTCACGAAGAGCAAAAACTCGTCGATGCGGGCAAAAAACCTTCACAGAAAGCACCGGGCCTCAAAGTTCTATGGATCACGCCACTGCGTGCTCTGGCCGCCGATACCGAAAATGCATTGCAGGCGGCTGTTCAGGATCTGAACCTCCCCTGGCTGGTGGAACGCCGGACCGGTGACACATCAGCCACGACGAGGCGACATCAGCGCGAACGATTACCCACAGCTCTGATCACCACGCCCGAAAGCCTCTCACTTCTGCTCGCTCGTGCAGATGCTCAGGAACAATTGGCAAACCTGGAATGTGTGGTCTTTGACGAATGGCATGAGCTACTGGGCGGAAAACGAGGCACACAGGCCGAACTCTGCCTGGCTCGACTGAGATGCTGGCAACCTCGATTGCAGGTGTGGGGATTATCGGCCACGCTCGGGAATCTTGAGCATGCCCGTGATGTCTTGCTGGGGAGGCCGACTGGTCAGCGAATGGCTGCGTATCAGACCACCGCTTCGCAGGCTTATGTGGGAAAGATTGTGCATGGCGCCACGAGTAAATCGTACGCCATTGATTCCATGATCCCACCTGTGATTGAACGATTCCCCTGGGCTGGCCATCTGGGGGTTCGTCTGTTGCCGCAAGTCATCGAAAGGATCGAAGCGGCTCGTTCGACGCTGGTCTTCACCAATACCCGAGCCCAGACAGAACTCTGGTATCAGGCGATCCTCAAAGCTCGGCCCGACTGGGCGGGCGAACTGGCACTTCACCACGGTTCACTCGATCAGGATGTTCGCCGCTGGGTCGAGCAGGGGCTGCGTGAGGGAAAATTGAAGGCGGTGGTCTGTACTTCATCCCTCGATCTGGGAGTCGATTTTTCACCTGTCGATCAGGTGCTGCAAGTGGGGAGCCCCAAAGGTGTGGCCCGTCTGCTGCAACGAGCAGGGCGGGCAGGGCATCAACCGGGGGCTTTGAGCCGGGTGGTGTGTGTCCCCACTCATGCCCTGGAGCTCGTGGAGTTTGCCGCTGCTCGAGAATCGCTGGAAAAGGGCCACCTGGAGGCGAGGATCCATCGTTCAAAGCCACTTGATGTGCTTGTTCAACATGCTGTTACTGTCGCTCTGGGAACGGGCTTTCGTCCTGAGAATTTATTGCAGGAGGTCAGACAGTCGTCGGCCTACCATGATCTCCAGGCAGACGAATGGGAATGGGTACTTGATTTTATCCATCGTGGTGGTGAGGCACTCAGGGCGTATCCGGACTATCAACGCGTCGATGTCGTTGATGGTGAGTATCGAGTGACCAGCCAGAAAGTGGCCCGTCAGCACCGTATGGCGATTGGCACAATTGTGGGAGATGCCAGTCTTTCTGTGGTGTATCGCAGTGGTGCACGATTAGGCACGATCGAGGAATCTTTTGTTTCCAAAATGAAGCCCGGAGATCGCTTTATCTTCTCGGGTAAGCTGCTCGAATTGATTCGTGTCTACGATATGAAGGCTTATGTCAAACCTGCGACTGGGAAACTCGGGCCAGTACCCCGCTGGATGGGTGGCCGCATGCCCCTTTCGACAGAACTTTCCAAAGCTGTGCGTCACAAACTGGACGAAGCACGCCGAGGTCTGTTTCTTGGCCCTGAAATGGAGGCTGTGCGGCCAATTCTTGAAGTGCAGGCCGACTGGTCACTCATTCCGGCTATGGGCGAACTGCTGATCGAGACACTCAAATCGCGTGAAGGATACCACTACTACTTCTATCCGTTCGAAGGGCGGCTGGTGCACGAAGGTCTGGCCAGTCTGTTTGCCTATCGCCTGGCTCAACGACTGCCGGTCACATTCACGATGGCGATTAATGATTATGGCTTTGAACTCCTGGCGACAGAGGCCATTGATGTCGGCAGGGCGATTCAGGAGGGATTGTTCTCGGAAGATCAACTCGAAGGAGATATTGAACAGAGCCTGAATGCTGTCGAAATGGCCAGGCGGCAGTTTCGAGAAGTCGCCAGAATCAGCGGGTTGATTTCTCAGGGCTTTCCCGGAGCGGCCAAATCGACCAGACATCTGCAGGCCTCGGCCGGTTTACTGCACGATGTCTTCACGGAATATGATCCCGACAATCTGCTGCTCAGGCAGGCTCGGCAGGAAGTCCTCGAACAGCAACTGGAATCGAATCGACTGCGGGAAACATTAGTTCGTTTGCAGGGAGCCACCATCCAGCTTGTCGAGCTTCCACGTTTTACTCCACTGGCATTTCCACTGATGGTGGACCGTTTGCGCGAGCGATTAACCAGTGAAAAGCTCGAAGACCGCATTCGCAAAATGCAGATTCCTTTGGAAAAAGCGGCGACCTCCCGTCAGAAGTGAGCTACAACGAGCGATCAGCAGTTGTCGGCATACCCTGATCATTGAAGACGGTCATTCCGGGAGATTTGTACCACAGCCACATCAGTCGGCAGCCAAGGTAAAGGGGTATTCCGTAGCCAAGTACTCCGATGAAGAACAGTGAAGCCAGTGCGATCAGGAAGGCCATAATATTTACTAAAACTCCCAACCATGCGATCTGTCGAAAACCAAACTTGATGGCCATGCCGCAGGCAAAAAAGACGAGTCCGATTACAAAGAGACTGATCATCATGCTGGCGACATAAAGATTCATCCAGTTTTGTTGAATGACAGCAGAAGTTGTCTTTGAAAGATGTCGAGTTGCCATGGGAACCATTGAGAGAATTACAATCGACTGATAGCTTCCGAGCATTATCCAGAAGATCGAAAGCTGATCCTCCAGTCGTAGAATTTCTTCGTGCTGGACCTCTCTTTGCAGGCGAAGGATCGATTGACCGTCTGACCCTTTGGTAACGACGAGTGGTTCTTCGCAACTGGTACAAACGGCTGAAACCAGGAGTGCCTTTTGGCCGCAGGCTGGGCAATGGCCAGCAATCCCCGCGACATTGGGAATTGAACCCGCTTCTGGCCGCTGGTGATCTCGAAGAGATTTTGGCTCACTCTGTTGTTCCGGGGGAAGAGGCAGAGGATTGGACAAAGTCTCTGGCATCCCAAAGTCCTCCCTCGAGGTTTGATTTCATCGTCATGTGAGTCATAAAGCGTAAAGTTCGTTATGCGTCGATCTCTGCAGAAAACAGCCTACGAAAAAACCCGAGACGGCCATCGCCAGTTCTCGGGTGAAAGTTGGGCAAAGATGATCTGCAGAGCCTGGCAGCGACCCAAAGAAGCATTCTCTAAGGAATACATGGGTGGCTGAGAAATCAGAACCAGTCAAAAGGGAGTCGCTTCATCAGCAGACGTGTGCTGACGAAAAGTGACCACATCAGCACAGAGATGGATATCACACGCGTTAGGCGTGATGGACATCAATTGTGTGTGTTGTGGTCGGAGCGGAATCTTCTCCTGTGCAGAGTTCTTCTCGCACAATGTTCATATCCCGCGGTGCCTCAATCCCCAGGCGGACTGTGTTTGGCCCAATGCGGACGATTGTCACAGTGACATTTTCGCCGATCAGGATTTTCTCGCCTGGCTTTCGTGACAACACCAACATAACCCACCCCCTTCATGGACCGAATTCGCATCCCTGTGAATCAATACCAGCTATCTGGCAATCGATGCCGCCCCAATTGCGACCGGGGCATTTCCCCGAGACCTGCAATCATTCCGATGGCGTCGTCAAGAAGATATCAACACCGGGCACTCAGAATCCAGTGCAAAATCGGCCAAATTCGCCACTCTTAGTGATCGGGGGCAATGTGGCGGGGCTATGCACAAAAAACAGGCTGCCTATTTTTTGTGCAAAAGATGTCGGAATGCCATTTTGGCAGTTTTTCTGGGCTGGGCGTGACGTGTTTCGCTGAGCCGCTTGATTTACAACTCCGCATTGGGAAAGCTGCCGGGACAAAACTGGAGCGCCGACTGAAAACGGGTGCATCAGAATTTCGTGACGGTGTGCCACCTCAGGAGAAGAGCGAATGATTCGGATCGGTATTCTTGGTATTGGCTTTATGGGTTGGACTCACTTTGCCGGTGCGACAAAGATTCGCGAGGATGGCACGCTGGCCGGTTCCCGTCTGAAAGGTGGGAGTGTGACAGCGATCTGCACACGCAGTGCAGAAAAGCTGGCCGGAGACTGGACGAGTATTCAGGGAAACTTTGGCCCGCGTGGCCCGAAGCTCGACCTCAGCAAAATTGGTGCGTACGACCAGCCCCACGAAATGTTTGCCGATCCCGAGATCGACTTGATTGATATCTGCCTTCCGAATGACCAGCACGAAGAGATGGTGATTGCCGCCTTGAAAGCGGGTAAACACGTACTGGTTGAAAAACCGATTTCAGTCGATCTGAAGTCGGCAGATCGTATGGTCGCTGCTGCCAGGAAAGCCGGGAAGCTGCTGATGGTGGCCCATGTGCTGCCGTTCTTCCCTGAGTTTCAGTTCGCTGCGGAAGCGGTCGCCTCCAAAAAATATGGCAAGCTTCTCGCTGCCAATTTCAAACGCATTATTTCGAGTCCCAAGTGGTCAGGAGGAATGTCCGACTTCACCAAGCTCGGCGGCTGGGGGATCGATCTGCATATCCATGACAATCATTTCATTTCTCTGATCTGCGGAACTCCACGCCAGGTTTTCTCGCGCGGGTTTTTGCAGGAAGGTTTCGTGAACCATGTTCACTCCAGCTATGTCTTTGAAGATGGTGGTCTGGCGGTTTCGGCAGTCAGTGGCGGGATGGCAGCATCTGGCCTCGATTTTGCGCATGGGTTCGAGTTGTTCTTTGAGGAAGCCACACTCATTTATTCTGCCGGGACATTGGCGGGCCAGTGGTGTGCCGACAGACCTCTGACTGTCCTCTCGAAAGGAAAGGCGACACAACCCAAACTGAAGGGAGGCAGCGAATGGTACGCCGCCTTCACGGCAGAGTTGCAACAGGCCGTTGTGGCAGTGCAAACCGGGGAAGTTCCTCGTGGGCTGTCTGCCGATCTGGCTCGAAGTGCCTTGGCGCTGTGCCATGCTGAACTGGCCAGTGTCGAGCTTGGAAAACCAGTCAAGGTTTCCTGAAATCTGGCAAGATCACTGGTTCCGCATCTGACTGGTTTTACAAGGCGAACGGACTGACATGCTTGAAAATCTTCCCGTTCATTCGATGCCTTACAAAGACATCACGATTGAAGGCTGGTCGCGGGCGGCTGTTCAAAGCTACTGGCGAATTCCCGAGTTGAAGATTGGGTTTGATCTGGGAGGCTCGCCTTGGGATTTCATCGGCATTCCCACCTTCTTTATTACACACGCGCATCTGGATCACATGGCGGCTCTGCCAGCTTATGTGGCCCGCCGCCGCATGATGAAGCTGGAGCCACCGACGGTTTATGTGCCTGAAGCGGTGGTGGAAGATGTCGAGCGCATGCTCCGTGCGTGGCAGAAGCTGGACCGTGGACGGATGCTGGTCAATCTGATTGGAGTGGGCGAGAACTCGGAATTCGAGTTAGGTCGCGAGTGGGTGGTCACATCGTTTCCGACAAAGCATACCGTCCCTTCTGTGGGATATGTTGTCTGGAATCGCCGGATGAAGCTTAAGCCGGAATACCATGGCCTTTCCGGTGATGAGATTCGAGATTTGCGTTTAGCTGGGAATGAAGTCACAGCCGAAGTTCGTACTCCCTGGATTGCTTACACAGGGGATACTGCTCCTGCAGGGCTCGATGCCTGTGAAGCGATCTATCAGGCCAAAGTGCTGATTACTGAAATGACTTTCTTCCGCCCGGAGCACCGTCGCGAAAAAGTGCATAAGTTCGGCCATTTGCATCTGGACGATTTCGTGGAACGAAAAGACCGCTTTCAGAATGAGGTGATCATCGCGATGCACTTCAGCACACGCTATCCCACACCAACCATTGAGAAGGCGGTAATGAAACGTCTGCCCGCTGAGCTGAAATCAAAAATCAAGCTTTGGTTGTAGTACCGCACCAGAGTATTTAGCCAAGTAGGGTGAGGTTAAGGCTTTGCGCAACCCACCTTTGGCTTTCCTTTTCCACGGAGGCGGACAGCCCGACTCCAGTGATCGTCAAACACGATCAAGAATGTTATGGGCTTTGGGTTAAGCCCTGCTGTGTCAATGGAATTCAAGTTGATGGGTTGCGCAAAGCCTTAACCTATCCTACCGGGCTGGTGGGCCGGCGTGGGCTGTTTAATTTGCTGCCGGATGATCGGCGGTCCCGGGTTCAACAGAGTGCGAATTCGCTTGACTGTTGTTCGGCCCATCAGGCTGAGGAAACTTTTCCAGAACCTCACTCACAGGCATCGTCACCGATCGGCGGACAACGACATGCTTGGGGGGGAAGTAGAAGACATGCAGCTCAATATCCTGAAAGGGCTTGAGATTCTGATGTTTCACACAGGTGGCCAGCACTTTGTCGCGAAACGTTTCAAAAGCGGCATTATCTTCCTCGGGATGAAAGGGGACTCGAATGGCAATTCTCAAGATCGCGGGCCCTTTCTTCGGCAGGCCACCTTCGACCTTTGGTAATGAAGCTGGGAATTCCCTTCCCAGTGCCAAAGTTAAGATCCGGAAGGGCTTCGTCTGGTAATTCCAGAAGAGAGCGACCGCAACCGCAACACTTAATCCAAAAACGATCATAGCAACCACCACGTAGCGGCCATCGACGGCTTTGCCACTGATCCCCTCACCACTCACGTTCGAAGAAATGTCAGTGAGTTCGGAAGCAGAATGTTCCCGATCAGAATGGGAGGCATCGTGAGATGGGGAATGTGTCATGGTGAGTCCTGCCATTCGGGCCGTTCGGTGGGTGCTGACTGTTCAATGGCTGCTGAGTTCTCTGGTTGATCTTCTGGATTATAGTGCAGCAGCTCGTGGCGGGCCTGGCTGGCTCGATTGATATGAAACAGCGTGGGGAAATCACTGACATTCCACAATCGTCGAATTTCGCCAGTTGCGTCGCTGAGAATCGTACCACCAAACTTTCCTGTGTTTTCCAGTTCGGCTCGAACAATCGGCGGCAGCGATGTTGTGACGACCACGAGTTGAGTTTCTTCCCAGGCTGTATTTGACCGGACTTTTGCAGGCGAAGAGGTCACACGAGCCATTCGTTTCAACGCTTCGAGAGCCGCCCGAGAGCCGGGGGCATCGAACTCTTGGACGAACAGCAGGTAAATCTCGTGGCGCCCCAGGATCGAATCGAGGCGAAACATGCGGTTCTGCTGATCAATCCCTTCGAATCGTGGCGTGCTTTTCAGCGACAAGATTTTTTCGGAAGAAGGCTTGTCGGCTGCTTTCCAGAGGGCCGCATTTTCTTCTTTCTGCGGAGTAATCGTCTGCCAGCTTCTCCACCAGCATATCGCGGCAATCACTCCAGCAATCGCCAGCAGTACGACGATGTCTCGGATCATTCGTCGCCTGGATTCAATCACCACTGAGCAAACTTTCATTCAACTGAAGGTCATCGATCCGTTAGATGTCGTGGCTGTTGGCTGGCTGGAGGATGCGTTTTTCGGGAATCAGGCTTTTTTGCGAAAGCCCAGGCGAGTTGTCGAGAAAATCTTAGCAATGATCACGGCTAAAGTTACGCCAAAGTCGTCCAAGGAACGGTGGCGATCTTTTCCAGACATTTCCGCCGTAAGTATTGACCCTCGGTTTGATCGGACTATTATTGAGGCGAATGTTTTGAGACTCGGTCTCAATCTCAATTCGAAGGCAGCCGGGTTGGCTTCTTCGCAACGGTTCATTCGTCTCTCAGCAGGCTGTCCATGAAGTTAAGGCGTTTCATCAACTTATGGTTGCTGTCTCTTACGATTGCCGGGAGTTTTTTTGTTGTAAACGATTTGCCTGTCATTGGTTCTGAAAATTCAAAACGGTCGGGTGAGGTTGCTCGGCAATCGGAAACGCCAGCACCAACCAGAATCATTCGGGGGCGAGCCGGCTATTTTGAACGCTTGGCGCCGCGTCCCGAACGGGATGCTGCGGCTCGTCAGGCATGGATTGAACAGCTCCGGAAAGACTATTCGCCATCGACTGATCGCTGGCCGGCACCGCTCGTCGATTCCGGCGTTGAGTGGAAAGAATTGGGTCTGTTGCCCTCATTGCCTGTCTCGGCTTTGGATGCTCCCCTCGAGCCCAAAAGGATCTTGGGGCAGATGCTGTTCTTTGAACCCAAGTTATCGACTTCGGGGGAAATGTCCTGTGCGAGTTGTCATGACCCGGATCTCGGGTGGGCTGATGGGCGAACCGTCGCCTTTGGGACTGGCCGTCTGGAATTAAAGCGTAATTCGCCATCCATTCTGAATGTCGCTCATCAATCATCCTTTTTCTGGGATGGAAGGGCGACCACCCTGGAGGATCAGGCCATACAGGTGCTCATGAATCCTGAGGAAATGAATTCATCGCCGGAACTGATCCGGCAAAGACTTTCAGCTTCGAGTGATTATCAGCGGGCTTTTCGAGATGCCTTTGGTGACGAAGTGATCACTCTGCCACGAGTTGCCAAGGCCATTGCCAGTTTTGAACGGACAGTCCTTGGTGGTCGCAGTCGTTTTGACGCTTTTCTTTCGGGGAAGTCTGTCGCACTCTCGGATAGTGCACTGGTCGGGCTGGATCTCTTTCGCCGAGAGGCCCGCTGCATGAACTGCCACTATGGCCCGTTGCTCAGTGACGGGAAATTTCACGATGTGGGTTTAAGCTACTTCGGTCGTAAATATCAGGATCTTGGTCGGCACGAAGTGACTGGCAATCATGCTGACTCCGGCAAATTCCGCACTCCCTCGCTTCGCAATGTGACTGCCACCAGACCTTACATGCATAATGGTCTGTTTGAACTTGAAAATGTTATTAATCTCTACAATGCCGGTATGCCCACTTTAGTACCGAAGGCAGAGCAGGAAAATGATCCCCGCTTTCCAGTGAAATCGCCACATCTGAAGCCCTTAGGTCTCAATCCGCAGGACATTACCGACCTGCTGGAGTTCTTGAAAGCACTCGAAGAGCCTCGCACCCGTGTGCGGCCTCCACAATGGCCAAAACTCAATGATAAGACAGAAACACTTTCTTTAGGCTCTGGTACTCCACCGGATCGTTAATGGGTGTTTCTGAAAAATCGTTGTGTTCAATTCACCCTGCTCAGCCAATAGAAGTACTGCTTCTATCCAGCCAGAAATCCACTCCGGAATGACTCCATGTCTCGACAATCGATGAATTTGTGGCGATCTCACTCACGCCGGGCATTTACGCTGATCGAACTGTTGGTAGTTATTGCGATTATTGCCGTGTTGATTGCGTTACTGCTACCGGCTGTCCAGCAGGCTCGCGAAGCGGCTCGCCGCACTCAATGTAAAAATAACCTGCATCAACTGGGGTTAGCGCTGCATAATCATCACTCGGCTTACAATGCTTTTCCGCAGGCCGTCAGCGGTACAGGTGTGACACATTACTGGGGTGCTCAGATCCTGCCCTTCATGGATAATAATCCATTGGCGAACATCTATAATTATAAGGTTCGCTTTAATGACGCATTGAATCAGGAAGCCGTTAAGTATGTACTGCCGTTTATGGTCTGTCCATCGACGCCCAATGGTCCTCATATGGATCCCAGATTTGTGCTGGCTTCAAATGGGAATCCAGGCTGGCCCGCTGCGGCTTGTGATTATGCCGGGAATTCGGGGGTGAACAGCAACTTGTGGAATTCACCCTCACCGCTGAATTATCCCCGCCCAGCGAAAACGACGGGGCTGTTTACAGGTACGACAGATCCTGGTGTCCCTGGTATTTCTATTAAAGAGGTGCTGGATGGCACTTCGAATTCGATCGCGCTCATTGAATCTGCCGGTCGGCCTAAAGTCTGGAGAAATGATGTCATGGTTCCCGGCTCAGGCGAATTGACATCGACCTCGGCCAACTATGTTGCGGTCTCGTCATGGGCTTCCGGGAATTTGTTTGTTGTGCGTGCGTATGCAGCCGACGGTACGACATTCAGCCCGGCCGGGAATCGCATGGTGAACGCTTCAAACTTCTACTCGATCTATAGCTTTCACGATGGAATGGCCAACGTTCTGATGATCGATGGCTCTGTCCGATCCATCAGCGAGAATATTGATATCAATATCATCTGTGGTCTGCTGACTGTGCAAGGCGACGAAGTGCTGGGAGAATTCTAATTTTCAAAGAGCCGACATTGCTTTCGTCTGATGGGAATGTCCATCGTAAGAAATGACGGTGGGCTTGTCGTCGACGACGGTTTCAATGTGCACTGGGCGTGCCCAGAGTTTCTGGAGATTAACCAGAGTATCCTGGGTATGCCCCGATTTCAGCTCAACACCCTGATATTGATGCTGCAGATAAAGCTCACCACGATTGCGATAGTTCCCGTCCACCACATAGATGAATGGCCGGCCATGATTTGTCAGGCTGGTTAAGAGCTGCTGCTTGATTTGATCAAACTCTCGCGAGGCAATTTCATACTGATCTGCTGAAGGGTTGTAAGCAAATGAGAAGAACTTATGCTGGGCACAAAACTCAGGCGTCAGAAACTCATCGATAAATGTAATATCGTTATGAATCCGACGAACTTCAAAAATCTTCTGGCGGCCTAATCCAACATCTTTCTTCCAGCGGGCCTTTTCTTTCATATCTGTGCAGTTGTCATACTCAGGGCCGAACTGGCCATTATTCCAGCGTTCTTCGATATTGCGAAAGAGTTCGATCCCGACTTTGTAGGGATTCAGTCGTTGAGGTGTCATAGCGACTGTCCCACTGTGATGGTCGGCATAATCGATGACTTCGGAATCATTCATGCCGTGACGGGTCATGAGAAAGGTGTGCCAGTAACTGGCCCAACCTTCATTCATGATTTTGGTCTGACCCTGAGGGGCAAAGTAGTAAGCCTCATCGCGAATAATTGATAATACATCGTGCTGCCAATCACGCAGAGGTGCATGCTGTAATAAAAACTGCAGCACGTCCCGCTGGGGTTGCTCAGGGAAAGATCTTTTTTTCACGCGTTCGACCTCGCGGTCTTTGCGTTCTTTGGCCTCGCGCTCGAGCACTTCGGGTGGATTGATGAATTGATCCATATACCCTTTTGAAGGAAAGCGTCCCTCGGTGGCGAGGTATTCAAAATCCTCGTCTCGCAACAGGGCGGCATGCGGCATCGCCGAGATATCGGGAGCTCTTTTGATCTGGACGGAATGAGGATCAATCAGATCTTCCAGAGAGAGGCAGGCATCAATGAACTGCTCGACCTGCTCATAGCCAATACGATCGATGTAGCGACTGATTCTGGCGGCATGATTCGCCATCTGGTTGAGCATTTTGCGATTGGTATGTGAGAAGAACGCGTTGTTCTTGAAGAAGTCGCAATGCCCGTAGACATGAGCGATGACCAGCTTCTGGTCAATCATCATATTCGTATTGAGCAGATAGGCGTAGCAGGGGTCGTTGTTGATGACCATCTCGTAGATACGCTGCAGACCGTACATATGAGTCTTCACTAACTCATCGTACTCGGCTCCAAATCGCCAATGCGGATATCGGGTCGGAAAGCCACCATAGGCAGCGAACATGCAGAGTTCTTCAAGATCGAGGACCTCGAAAATCGTTTCGTAGAAATCGAGTCCATAACTGCGTGCATAGTCTTCCGTTCTCAACTGGATTTCACGCAGTTCGGCAGGAAGTTGCCGGTGTGTGGAGATCGACGTGGCCATGGGAATCCTTTCGCCTGCAGACTCTCAAGTCCTCGGGAATGGTCGAATGAATGACAGGCGCCTGGTAACTACTTTCCCTTCCCGAGAAACGTTTTGATCGACTCGTAGATTCCCTCGCGGTTCTTGATCTCTGAGAGAATCAGATTTTCAAAGCGGGAGACGATCTTCTTCAATTCGCGCAGATAATCTCCCGTGCCATAGGGGCTTTCGACCTGGCCATAGCAGAAGAGGTTGCAGACAGGGATCAGATCATTTTGCAGTTTCTGCATACATAGTGTGTTGTCTTCGCCCCAGTTATCGCCATCGCTGAATTGGAAGCAGTAAATGTTCCAGTCGGCGGGAGGAAAGTCGCGTTCGATGATCTTCTGAGCCATCGTATAAGCTGAGGAAATCCTGGTGCCCCCACTTTCCCGCGTGCGATAGAAAGTGTCTTCATCCACTTCATGGGCGACGGCATCATGCACGATATACCGCCGCTGAAGTCCGTCATATTGACTACGTAGCCAGGTATCAATCCAGAAGGACTCTGTGCGGACAATCTGCTTCTGGTCATCGGTCATGGAGCCGGAGACATCCATCATGTAAATGACGGCGGCGTTGGCATGCGGCAGCACCACTTCCGAGGAGGAGCGGAAGCGTTCATCTTCATGTGTGGGGATAACGACCGGAGTTAGAGGATCGTAGCCTCCCGTTGCAATGAGCCGCCGCAGAGCCCGCTTATAAGTGCGCTTGAAATGACGCAGTGATTTGGGGCCTGTCTGGCGGATGCTGTTGTATCGCAGCTTTTTCGTCTTAAGTGTGCTGTCTCCTTTGGGAGTGATCAGTGGCAATTCCAGCTCACTTCCCAACATGTCAGCCAGTTCATCGAGAGTCAGTTCGGCTTCGCGAATGTGCTGGCCTTCCTGATCGCCGGGTTGGGCCAGGCCACCTTCCTGATCACCTCCCTGGCCGACCGGCTGCCCGGCCTCTCCTTCGCCTTGACCCACACCTCCAGAACCTTTGCTGCCATGGCGAAAGCGGGGAATATCCAGATTGGGAATCGGAATACTCACCACCTCCCGGCCCTGGCGCCCCAGAATTTCTCCCTGAGTGATGTACTTCTTCAGTCCGTCGCGCACTTTCCCGCGGACAATTTCTTTGAACCGCTGGGTATCAAGATCGATCGGTCGAGTCATGGTATGGCCTCATGCCAGTCACTCGCGGGAGTCATCCGCATTTGTCGTGAGTTGCCCAGCCGCGAAGCAGGCGGTGGTATCAATCAGAAAACCGGGAAGTAATCGAGAAGTCGCAATACTTCCAGGGTGGTATTCTCTCTCCACTTCATAATCAGTTGACGGATGCGAAAGATTAAGGACCGTGATCCGAGATTCGTCGGGATCAACAATCCAGTATTCCGGGATACCGGCTGCGGCGTAATCTTTACGTTTGTCAATATAGTCTCGATCGCGATCAGCAGGAGATCCGCTGACGACTTCAATCACCAAATCTGCACCTTCGGCAGGACTCGTTAAGTCTTTGATTCTGGTGGTTGAGCAAAAAATGACATCGGGTTCCCGGTAGCGTTCCACCCCGACACGAACTCTCAAGGGTGCAAAAGCAACCAGACCAAGGTGCCTCTCTTGAACGAACGATTTCAGATGCTGATGCAGAAAATCGACAATCATCTGGTGAGACCAGGTCGGCATCGGGGGAAACTCCAGTACACCAGCGACTAGCTCGATCAAGCGATTACTGTTGATCGCCAGATATGCCTCCTCCGTCCAGTGCCCCTGAACCGGAAAATGATCGACGAGTTCCCATGTCGGTTCACCTTTCCGCGACCGGGGAATTAAAGAAACCTGATTCGTACTGTTTGTCTTGGTAGACATAGAAATACCATTTTGTGAGCTTCCCTACTGAGAAGCTGTTGTGTGATATCCAGTGTTGTGAATGTTCATGTTCCCTGACAGTGTACCATGGATCCCCAATAGAAAACCAACAGTTTCCAAACTCACATTATGGTACAGATCTTCACAAGTCTCTTGAGAAATGATGGCCGGCATTCATCAACGATCTGAGGCGCCAGTCACACTCGTTTAATCTCGTTTGGCATCGCCGCGGGCGAAGATACTCGCAACGTATTGCAGCACGTCGTGGGCTGATTCGTCGTTGTAGCCAAAGTCACGAATCAGTCGGCCCTTCACAATGTCGATCTTTTCCTGAGTGTCCTTATCGACCACATTGGAAACCAGGCTCGTGAGCTTGATGGTGTCCTTCTGGTCTTCAAAGAGCTTCATTTCCAGAGCTTTGTGCAGACGTTCGTTGGTTTTATAGTCAAACTTTTTCCCATCGAGTGCCAGAGCTCCAATATAGTTCATGATTTCCCGGCGGAAATCGTCCTTCCGTGTTTCGGGGATATCAATTCGCTCTTCAATCGACCGCATCAGGCGTTCATCGGGCTGTTCATCCTGGCCAGTGAATTTGTTACGAACACGTTCACGCTGAGTATAGGCTTTCACATTATCAATATAGTTGCCGCAGAGTCGTGTGAGAGCCTCGTCGTCAGCAGCAATTGCCCTTTGCACTTCATTTTTGACGACATCGGTATATTCTTCTTTAACGATAGAAATCAGCCGGCGGTAGGCATCCCGGGTATCTTCATTCGGGATCAACGAGTGATGCTTGAGCCCGCCCTCCAGTTCGTTGAGCATCATGAATGGGTTAATGCTTGTCGCATCGGCATTATTCACCAGTGCATTTGAAATTTTATCCTGCACGTAGCGAGGTGAAATTCCTTGCATCCCTTCATGCTTGGATTCTTTCCGCAACTGATCAACGTTATCCATCGTGAAGCCTGGCAATGATTTTCCATTGTAGAGCTTCAGTTTCTGGAGCAGTGTCAACCCGTGATGCTTGGGTTCTTCGAGTCGGGTAAGAACGGCCCACAGTGCTGCCACTTCGAGAGTATGAGGAGCAATGTGCTTCCCGCGGACACGTCGGCTGTTATAGTCCTTTTCGTAGATCGAAAGTTCCTGGCTTAACTTGGTGACGTACGGAATATCAATTTTGACCGTACGATCACGAAGTGCTTCCATAAACTCGTTGGACTGCAGCTTACGATACTCAGGCTCGTTGGTATGACCGATAATTACCGTATCAATATCGGTCTGAGCAAACTTCTTGGGCTTGATTTTATGTTCTTGCGAAGCCCCCAGCAGATCGTAAAGGAAGGCGACATCGAGTTTAAGGACTTCAATAAATTCGATCATCCCGCGATTGGCAACGTTAAACTCACCATCAAAGTTGAAAGCGCGGGGGTCAGATTCACTGCCATACTCGGCAATTTTGCGATAGTTAATATCTCCCGTCAGCTCTGTTGAGTCCTGATTTTTTTCATCTTTGGGCTGGAAAGTACCAATCCCGATCCGGTCGGCTTCTGACAGGAAGAATCGTTTGACGACGATCGATTCGAGAACTTTCGTCCAGTCGCCATTTTCCTCAGAGAGTCGCTCGCGGAAGTAGAATCGAGAAAGAGGGCAGACATCCCCTTTAATCTCGATGGGATAAGTCGCGTTCTGGACTTCCTCATTCAGTTGATCGCACAATTCCTGGCGATAAGCGTGGGGGATTAACTGCAATGGATCACCATTCATCGGATCCCAGGTGATGCTGCCATCCTTTTCCTTCCAGCCAAAGGTGTAGAGTGCTCCTTCGGGCTTGAGGGAATAGCGCTCGATCCCTTTTTTCAGCAGTCGGGCAATGGTCGATTTCGAACTGCCTACTGGGCCGTGAAGCAGGAGGACCCGGCGTTCGCTGCCGTATTTGAGAGCCGCACTGCGAAAGACGGAGACGAGTTGTGAGAGTTCTTCGGTGAGACCGAAAATCGCATCCCGCCCCCCGTTGTCGGGATCATCAAAGAATGCATAGCGCTTCAGGCCACCCCGGCGGCCTTCATCGACAGAATAATCACCATAGGAAGTGATCATGTCGTACATCCGCTGATGAGCCGTCCGCACGACACCTGGATTTTCGCGAACGATATCCAGATATTCGGCAAATGTCCCCTGCCAGTGTTCCTGCCAGAAGGTATCGGCATTCTGGCGGGCAGAGAATTTTTCCAGCAGATCTTGTCCTGTCGTCATGTTTCACTCCTAATTCGAATCCGTTCGGCGAAACTGAAATTCTGCAATATCAATGCTTAGTTCTGTGGTTTTTGGCGATGAAATTTTGTGATGTGAGATCTCCGAGGCGCCTGCATCTCCGTGAGCTGCGGGTCTGTTCAACCAGCCAGCCAATGACATCATGAACATCAGTCAGGTTCATGGGATGGCAGTTCCATTCCTGTTGCGCAGGCTGCCGCCAGCCCTGGCAATGAGGGGAAACTGCACATGAACTTCACTGAGTCAAAGCCTTGGACGAGAGCGAAAGGCCAGAGCTACAGTGAAAGTTCGTCAATGGTTTCGATGTGGGAAAGAGCGATCGACGAAAGTTTGCAAGGCAGGCTGAGAAGTCCCATCTCGAGTCAATACTGGCGAGAGTCTGACACGCTGTAGCAACAGGAGCTTTCAAAGCCCCCGAATCATCGACTGCAGTTCGTTCACTGCAAATCACATCACCAATTGTGAGCACAATTATTTATGAACATTTCGGGTTGAGTGAAACCCGGAATGATTCTGATCAGGGTCGAGGAACATTCATGGTCGGGGAACATTCATGACCGAAGTGCGAGGAATGTCAGCCTCGCGGCATCATCCAGTGATCGACAACATCACTGCACCTCATGCTAACATGAGATCGACAACACACGTCAAAAGAAATTTCGAGAAATCGACTCACACTTTCCAGAACCATGAATTCGCCAGAACCATGGGCACCAGAACAGACACGCCATCGATTCACAGAGGTATGTCGAAGAGGCATTCGAACGCTGTCTTCATATTTCAATTATCTCTCCATCCGGGTTGGCGACAAGCCCAACTTTGCAAACTCTTCACTTCCTGCACACAAATCCTTCATGGGCAGGCTCTCATCTAGAAGGTAGTTTTCCGAGTTTTTGTGTCGGAAACCGCGATCACTTTGATGCTCATGGCATGTCGCTGACGAACTTGACCATCCTTAAAACGTTGCCCGCAGAGTTCCTCCTGAGGTGGCCCGCACATCATGGTTTCCTGCTTTCTCTCTGACCGGACTCTGAGTCGTCACTGCATCCTCTGTTGGTTTTTTGGGGGGTGGTGCGGTCTGGTCTTGAGCCTGGTGTCCGGGTGTGAGACATCAGTGACTCCCATGGCAGGGCCGGTGTCATCGACCGGCTCGAAGTCATCTCCTGCAGTGGCCAAATTTAGAAAACTCCCCCTCGATGTGCGGGCCGCTGTGGAGAGTTTACGAGCTGATTCTGCGGCAGAATCTCCCGCCGATGCTTCACTCCATGCGCCTGTGTGGCTGCTGGTCGAATTGAGCCCTGAGATTCTCTCCACCTGCCGGAGTGACCTGCGCGATCTGCGCGTGGAAGTTGAAGATCCTGCAAAGAAAGAGCCACTCATCGCACCGTCGATCGCGGCTGAAGCCGGCTGGATTGTGCGGAATCTGCCACGCTCCGCAGCGGCTGCATTAGTCAAAGAGAGCGGATCCTTCGAAGTTCAAAGGCGTTACGAGCCCTATCAGGTTTCTGACCAGTGGGATGAAGCTTCGCGGGTATGGACGGTCTTGATCGAGACGCGCAACCTTCCCGTCGGGGCCGTCGAGTGGAGGTTTCCCGCTGCCGAGTCAGCGACTGATAGGGACGTCGAAATTCCAGTGGAGGTTGAGCGAGCTGTGCCGGAAGCGGGAGTTTCGCCGTGGGATTGCATTCTCCGTACGCGGGTGGCCCAACCCGGTCAGCCCTTAACTGCCGGCCAGCCTTTAACATCGGGCCAGCCATCAACTGCGGGCCAGCCATCGGCTGTGGAAGTGTCGTTCGTGGTTTCCAATATCAACCAGCACCGCCTATTGCTCGGAGGTATTCCGCCCGAGATGAATGCCGCCAGCTTTCGGCCCGAGTCGATTTCCTTGCGCGGGCCGCGCCTGCTCCTGGCGTTTCCTGTCCAGCGACCTGATCTGGCCAACTGCACCTACTCCCTCTGCTTCGGCGACCGGCAAGCCCTCTCCCCCGGCTTTGAATTGGGACTGGACGGGGAAAGCCAGTTTCTGGATCAACTGGAACAGGCGTGTGAACCTCTTCAGGTTGACGACGTGCTGCAGCAACTAGGTCAAGGTCTCAAATCGCCGCTGGTTCCGAATGCTTCCTTGCGTTGAAGAATCTGTGAAGGCTCTCACCACACAAAGTGAAAACCTCTCTCATCACGGCTGCTCACGCGAAGTCGCGAAGAAATTTCGTAGGGTGCATGAAGTCTTCGGAATGCACCAACTTCAGGTGTCGACTCTCCCGCACTAGGATTCGCATATCGAAGATCGCAAAAACATGCTTGCCCAGAGCTGCAAGCATTGAGGAGTTTGATGGATCAACTCGACTCAATGAGTGATTGATGACATCATGACGATGTTAACCAGTTGTCGATCTGGAGATCGGCGATGCGGGCAAAATCATCGACGTTGTTTGTTGCGAACACGAGATTATTTTCGATTGCAGTTGCTGCAATGAGAATGTCGGCGTCTGGGATCAGGGCTCCCCGGCGGTATAGATCCGCATAGATTTCTGCAGCTCTCACTATCACTTTGTCATTGAGCGGAAGTACCTCATTGTTATCACAGAACACTGCAAATGCCGCGAGTTGTGCTGATGCCTGTTTGACCTGTAATCCACGCATTAACTCAAATCGAGTCATCAGGGATATGGTGAATGACGGGTAACTTCTGAGATATTTTCTCGCTCGGTTCAAGGCTGTCTGATTTCTTTTCATCAAGCCTGAAAGCACATCTGTGTCGAGAAGTGTTCGAGGATGCATTAGGATGCGTCCCTTGAACCGAAAAAGTGATCGCGATTCAGGGCGATCTCTTCGATCTCCTGAATTTCCGATTCTGTGAAGTCGGCGAAGACATTCAAAGCCAGCTCCAGGGCCTTGGGTTCTGGTTCATTCTCCACAGTAATCCTCACCCGGCTGCCTTCAGAAATGGTGAGATTTTCACCAGGGAGTGGCCGGAACGTCCCATTCTCGTAAATCGCTTCAAACGCCTGCTGCATGGATGGAATCTCCCGGTGGAGAGGAAAGAGTTTTATGTCCCTATCATATCATTCTTCGTCATCAATCAGTCAATTTTCTTGATGGAAACAAAGCTGTGGCTCTCGCGAAGGCGCGAAGGAATTTTGTAGGGTGCATGGAGTCTTCGGAATGCACCAACTTCAGGTGTCGACTCTCCCGCAATAGGATTCGCATATTGAGATTCGCAGAAACATGCTTGCCCAGAGCTGCAAGCATGGCACACTTCAGCAGTTTTTTAGTGGTGATGGATGGATGCAGCGGGTCAATTGGTGTGTGGTCTTGGACTATCGAATCGATGTTTTTACCCAATTGGTTTCTGCCCAATCGATGGTGGCGTAGGTGATCTTGGGAGGGTGGGGCGAGTCGAGGAAAAGGGCGGCTTCGTAGTGCGGGTGAGGTGAGGTTTCGAAGAGTTGCCAGCGCTGCACCTGCTCCCTGTCGGCGGCATGCGCGAGGAGTGCCCGGTGGCTGGTTCCCGGGGGAAGGGAATGAATCGGGACTTCGAACGCTTCCAGCGAATAGGCCAAGCCGACGCCAATCGCCTTTACATAGGCCTCTTTACGCGTCCAGCAGCGAAAGAACGCCCGCTGGACCTCTTCTGCGGGAAGAGCTTCAAGGGCGGCGACTTCGCCGGGTGCAAAGAACCGGCGGGCCAGACGCAGGCAATCGGTCGTGCGGGCCGCATGTTCGAGGTCAATTCCCAGTCGCAACGGTGCGGGGGAGTGATTTGTTGTGGAGGTTGAGCAGGGGAGCTGGAGGGCAATCAAGGCCATTTCGCCCGAATGACTGACACTGAAATCGCTCTCGCAGCCGGCCCAGGTGGGTTTGCCGCTGGCTGTGGGGATCAGTTCGATCGACCGAATATCTTTGGGCTGATGGCAACCTTGAATGTGAGTGGCCAGCAACGTTTTGAGAGCGGCCCGGCAGGCAATGAACCGGCGACCAACTTCCGGAAATCGATATCGATCGGCCCGTGCCAGTTCCGAGGTGGAAAGGAGTTCCCGCAACGATGTCTGGCGGTCAGGAGAGATTTCGAGCGGGACGCGTACCACGAGGATCTGGCTGGGCGAACTGGAGAGGATCTCTGGCGACCAGTCGGGCCACAGAAGCGGGCTGCAAGATGTGTTGGCTGCCGTGGAGAGCGTCACAAGGTTCTCGATGGTTCACAGACGATCATGGTTCGCGGTGGAATTTATTCTGTATGAAATTTTCCACAAGGGTTGATCCCCGGATCAAGTCACTGGCGATGTTTTGCGCAGAACAGGTATTCTGTAGGAGCGCGCGTTGTACTGGCAAACGACTTTCCTTCAAAGAAGGTATGACCCGGTGGGCTCTGTCGTCGATGGTCGTCGGTCTGTGGTCATGAGTCTGTGTCCGACAGGAGACGGGCTTGACCTCGATCGAAGGATCGATGCAGGGCCTAATGATCCGGGGTCAGGGAAGCCAGCGATGGGAAGTCACGGAATCATGTTTCGCCCTGTTTTATGTTTCGCTCTGTAGAAAGTGCCAGTTCTTGAGTTGATGAGGGCCTTGCAGAGCTTACATTCACCAGCCGTAAAGGTTGTTCATGCGGATTCAGCAGTTTCTCGAACATCATGGGCTTTCTCAGAATCCATTCAGTCAGGAAGACGCACAGAGCGATCCGCTGTTCAAGCGGTTCTGTGCTCAGGCGACGTTCCATCCTGCCTGGGATAAAATCTGCGGCAACCCGGGGGAACCATCGACAGCCGTTGTGTTTGGTGAAAAGGGAAGTGGGAAAACGGCACTGCGCCTGCAGGTGGTGGATCAGATTTCCGAGCATAATGTGGGGAATCCGAATGACCGGGTGTTTGTGGTCGAGTACGACGACTTCAATCCGTTTCTCGACAACTTCCGCCAGCATGTGGCCCCGCATTCTTCCCGACCTGAGCGGGCTTTGAATCAGTGGAAGCTGTGGGATCATATGGATGCGATCCTGTCGTTAGCGACCACCCGGCTCGTGGATGATGTGCTGGAGGAGAACCATACGTCCAAGCCGGGAGCTTTTGAGATTCATGCGGATCGACTGGCGAGCCTTTCGCGTTCGCAGAAGCGAGATCTGCTGCTGCTGGCGGCCTTTTTCGATAAGGCGCGAAGTACACATCCCGCCACACGCTGGAATGCTTTGCGTCGTAAATTGAGGTTTGCCAACTTTGTGAGCTGGTGGGAACTGGGGCTGGGAGCACTGGCCACGCTGGTCCTCTTTGGGGTGCTGGCACAGAACGGCTCGCTGAATCAAATGGGCAGGCCCTGGCCGTGGCTGGTGCTGCTGGTGGCGTGGGGCCCGTGGCTGATCAAGCAGACAAAATTGTTGTGGCTGGCCTGGCGAGTTTGCCGACAGGTGCGCGTGCTGAATCATCCTTTGATTGCACTCAAGCAGGTGCTGGCAGGTTTTGAATCGAAAGACCTCGTGGCACAGCCTGTCCCTGCCAAGGACCGCAGTGATGACCGCTATGAATTCCTCTCGAAGCTACAAAGCGTGCTGAGAACGCTGGGCTTCACCGGGATGGTGGTGATTGTTGATCGTGTCGATGAGCCGCATCTGATCAACGGTAATGCCGAGCGCATGCGTGATCTCATGTGGCCCATGTTCGATAACAAGTTTCTCAAGCATTCGGGATTGGGCTTCAAGCTGCTGTTGCCTGTCGAGATCAGTCATTTTCTCAGCCGGGAAAACCCCGAATTCTACGAGCGTTCGCGGCTCGATAAGCAGAATATGATCCGCTCGCTCGAGTGGACAGGGGAATCGCTTTACGACCTGGCGAACGATCGGATTAAAGCTTGTACCAATGGCAGTACCAATCCGCCCAAGCTGCTCGACTGGTTCGACAGCAGTGTGACGGAAGCGGAACTTGTCAGCACGTTGTCGCAAATGCGCGTGCCCCGGCATCTTTTCAAGTTCTTGCATCAACTGCTGGTCGAGCACTGCAATCGATTCACCGATGGCAATCCCCAATGGAAGATCGACCGCTCAACGCTGCATGCGGCACTCGCTGTCTATCGCCAGAATTTGAAGGCCTACGACCTGGGAATGGGGCCGGGTTAGGGGGCTTTTTTCTTTGTGCCCTCGGGTGATTTTCTCATAAAAATCGGATCTGGCAGTACTGTTCATTTTACTGTGCTACGTATAAGCTCAAGTCCTACACAACAGGCGAGTGGCTTTAGCGGAGCACAGTATGGCCTCACTACGGATTTCGTGCCCTGACTGCGAATCAACTTTCAAATTGGCTTCAGCCGAAAAAATTGGCAAGAAAGTCAAATGTTCCAAGTGTGGTTCGATATTCGTAGCGAGGTTGTCTCCAGAGGAAGAAGGGGGCTTTGGTTCAGACTTCGATGAACCGATCTCTCCACCAGCGAAGTTACCGCATAAAAAATCAACCTCAAAAGTTCATGGGCATAGCTCGACAGTGAAGACTCGTCGGCAGCCCGTTTCTCAGAAGCCGCCAGTGGTCGCATTGATCGCTGGTGTATGCGTGCTCGTTCTCGTTGCAGGCACGCTAGTGGCCGCCATGTACTTCCGAGGCTCATCGAGTCGAGAAGTAATGCCGGTGGTTGCAGCGCCGGAACCTGCTTCGACACAGGGGGAGGCAACTTCAACCTCTTCTTCAATCGGTGCCGAGAAGCTCCCCGGTAACGAATCCGTGGCTCAAACGGCTGGCAATGAGAAAGCGACCACTGAAAAATTTCTTCCCGGAATGGGCTGGTTTGATCGCGATACCGATCTGCTGATTCATGTGAATTCGGCAGAGATTAACAAGTCACCGATGGTTGTTTCTCTGGGCAGCAAGTTTGGAGTCAGCCCGGATCAGCCTTTAGGAAAAAGTTCACTTTCGCAGAAGGATATTAAGAGTATCACTATTGGATTGAAAGTGATTTCGGCCGCTATAGAAAAGGCCGCACCACTGCCGGAAGATTCGATGGAAGTCCTTCTTCCAAGGATTGCTCAAGCGATTGGATCGTCAACTGAGGAGTGGACGAAGAGCACTCTGGGTGTCCTTCATCTGAATAGATCTGTCAGCTATGATGATCTCCGGGCCATTGATGGAAAGGGAGAAATAAGAAAACATGCAGATCGTGACTATCTCTTCTATGAAGCCGATGTGGATCGATTAGACTCACGCGCATTCTATTTGAGTCAGCCGGATGTTCTGTTAGTTGGTTCTGTCGAGACTATTCAGCGGGCAATTGCCGGGGGTGAGTCGGTCAAACCCCATCCCATGTGGGCGACACTCGATCGAGATGCCCACCTCCTCGTAGCGGTGATTGATCCATCAAAAGCCTCTTCGATCCCTGGTCAGATCGAGAGCACAAGCCCGATGACTCAAGGGAAGTGGCCTTATGATCTGAGTGCTGCGCAATTTTCGGTTAAGGTTGGGGAAGATCTTTCAATAGGCTTTCAACTTCTGTCGAAGAGCACTGATGAACTTCCCAAACTAAAAACCTTGATTGATAATCAGATCAAATATATTCAGACATTTCTCCGGCCCAATATTTCGAACTTTACTGAAGATCTGGACACGATCAGTAAGCATCTTATTGAGAATCTGAAAACTGAAGAACAACCGGGCTCACTCAGATTTGTGACCAGCATTCCGGCAACGGATGAAGAAAGGTTGGTGCAGCTTCCTTCGAGTCTCATGCTGCTCATGGCTATGGGCGGACCGAAGAATTTCGCTCCGGGAATGAAACTGCGTGAGACCAGAGAATCGAATTTCTTCACACAAGGTGCACCATTTCAGCCGGCTGTGGAAGCTCAGGGATTGGAGCCTGGTATCACATTGAACGCTTCAGCCATGAGATGTATCTATCGAATTGATGACGGAAATACAGGGAAGCAGTACGTCCCCCATGGAGTTGTTTTTCGCGCCAAAGGAGAGAGGTTCAACCGGCTCAGCGGGATGGGGAAGATCAAAATTCATAGCATCAAGGTTGATCAAGGTCAGGTAGTGATCGATTCAACCGATAAAGTGAATGGAGAGTCGCTGAACATTTGCAAAATTCTGCGACATAGTGGCCAGGTGGAGCCCGACGAGAACAATCTGGCTCTTCTGTTTACAAATCAACGATTTCAGGCGTCACGGATCGTTTCTATGGAAGGAGAAATCACTTGCCTGATTGGTGGTAAACGAGTGGTGCATGAAATTCCAGGCCTGTTTGATAGTAAATCATTGAATGATGCTTCCCCATTGATAAAAAAGCTAGGATTTAGGAAAAAAATTAAACCTGATATGAATGACTATGAAGACTACCCGGATTATTTATTTTCAGCAGACTCTATGCAGTATGTCAAAGAGATGAAAGTTCGTTATTTTGAGGTAGAGGGAAAAGTTCGTACTCCGCATGAAATAACCACGTCGAATCGATTCGAGAATGGACGTTGGTGGCATGTTTTCGCTGGATTGAAATCTCTTCCAATTCATGGTGATGAGGTCTTACTTGTGGAGGTGATCGATCAACCTGAGGAGCAGGTGGTTTCGTTCAAATTTGAGAATCTACCGTTTCCCAGAAAATAAATGAGTTTCACCGTCCGGTGATGTTGAGACGAAAGTTCTGCCTCGTGTTGAATGATCGCTGGGAATCGATCATCGTCAGATTGAACGATGAAAAATGATTTTGGTAGAGGCTAGATAATCCATGCGAGTTCTGGTTTTGGGTGCGGGGGCTGTGGGTGGGTATTTTGGTGGGCGGCTGCTTGAAGCGGGCGAGGATGTGACGTTTCTGGTCCGGCCGGCGCGCGCACAGAAGCTGGCTCAAGCCGGTTTGGCGATCGCCAGTTCTTTCGGGAATGCGTTTCTCCCGGCACCTGCTTGCCTGACTGCGAGTGGACTTCGTGCGCTGGCAGAGCGGGGTGAACCTGCCGCCCGATTCGATCTCGTGATTTTGACGTGCAAGGCCTATGACCTGGAGCAGTCGATCGCTGATATTCGGCCAGCCGTTGGGCCAGAGACACTCATCATTCCCATGCTTAATGGCATGCGGCATCTGCAGGTTCTCGATGCAGCGTTTGGTCCCCAGCATGTGCTGGGTGGCAAATGCCATATTTCGGCTCGGCTCAACACTGCTGGTGAAATTGTGCATTTGAGCAATGTGCACGATTTTGTTTATGGAGAACGATGTGCCGAGCAGGCCGAGCGGGTGGATGTGATCGATCCGATTTTTTCACGGGCGAAGTTTACTGCGGTCCATAGTCGCCAGATCTTGCTTGAGATGTGGGAGAAGTGGTTCTTCCTGGCAACGCTGGCGGGGATCAATTGCCTCATGCGGGGGACGGTGGGAGATATTGTACAGGCGGGCGGTGGGGCGTTTACGTTACAACTTCTTGAGGAATGCCGGTCGATTGCTGAGGCGGCCGGGTATCCCCCTCGAGATGCTGTGTATCAGGATCTGAAGTTTCGCGTTCATAACCCCAAATCCACTCTGGCAGCCTCGTTGATGACAGACCTCGAAGCGGGGGGAGCGAATGAGGCGGCACAGATTCTTTATGATCTCAAAAATTATCCATCGCCTGTCCCGGCGGGAAGTTTCCGCTTGCTCGACCTGGCGATCACTCATCTCAAAGTGGCTGACATTCGCAGAGAGCGGGAGGGTGCTTCCTCCAGAGGTTGATCTGTCGCTGGATGGAAGCGAACTCTTTGTTACGAACAGGTGATGTTGAGCCCGTGTGGGAATCGTGGCGATTCCTGTTGCGATTTCATGGTGGTGAAGGGCATTTCCTGAGGAAAGTGACGGCTGAGGTTGGTATGGTTGCCAGTTGCATCCCATGGGGACTTCCATGTCCCGCTGCATGATGGACGACCATGATTTTGAACAACCGGGAGATCAGGCAATGACGTTCCAACAGATGACTGGAATGAGGGCTTTACCAACTGCTGGCCAGTTTCTCTGGTGCCTGGCTGTGATCTGCAGTCTGACGTTGGGGTCAATCACGACTTTTGGTGCTGAAGGCGGAGTCGTTGCTCAGCAGGAGGGAGATCAGATTGCGATTACGATTGATGGGCAACCCTTCACGACTTTGCATTTGGGCAAGGATTTGAAAAAGCCCTATTTCTGGCCACTCCTGGCTGCCGATGGGGCCATACTCACCCGGCCTATTGAACCAGGAGAAAAAGAGCATCCACACCATAAAGGATTGTGGATCAGCATTGATGAAGTGAATCACAGCAAGCACTGGATGGAAAGAGAGCCCATCGTGAATCGCGGGGCGACGATCGAGAAGGGGGCAGGCGAGAAGGTGGTGATTCGACTCGAAAACGAATGGCTTAATGGAGACGGGCAGGCCCAACTGCGAGAGACGACACGGTGGACGATCACCAGGAACCGCCTGATTGCAGCAGAGATCGTGCTGGAACCATTGGTGGATGACGTGACGATGGGAGATACCAAGGAAGGATTTTTCGCAGTTCGAATTGCTCAGACCATGCGGGAACTGCAGGGAGGAAAAATCCTGACTGCCAACGGGAAGACCAAAACCAAGGAGGCCTGGGGCCAGCCAGCGCAGTGGATTGATTATTCCGGAAAGGTGAATGAGAAAACTTACGGTGTGACAATTCTCGATGACGCGACCAACTTCCGCCCCGGAAGATACCACGTTCGAGACTACGGTCTGTTCACCGTAAGTCCTTTTGGTGAAGGGTCTTATCAGAATGATATGACGCTGTCCAAGCCTGTGGTACTGGCGGCCAGGGGAGCCAAGCAAACCGTCAAGCTGCGATACGGTTTATGGGTTCATTCGGGAGTTCCGACTGCTGAGGAGATTCAGAAAGTCTACGAAGGATTCCTGACAGAAGGTCGCACAGAGAATCCGAAAAAGGCTGGTTGATTGTCGTATTGCTCAATGGCGTATAAAGTTGTGTATGGTGGATGGTTCTGTATTGCCACTTTCCCTCCGGCAGCCGGTCAAACAAGGCCCCTTGTTGACTTGTGACGCCGGGTTGTATAATGCAACTGAATTTCGCTTTCACTTGTGAAACAGCGATGCCCTTAATTGAGGAATGAGAACATGCCAGTCACATTGACCGAAAGTGCCGCCAAGGAAATTCAGCGGATCATCAGCGAGCAGCAAATGAGTGAAAGCACGCTGGTTCGAGTCGGTATTGCCGGCGGCGGTTGCAGTGGCTTCAAGTATAACTTCGGTTTCGAAGAAGCCGCTGATCCCGTCAACGACCATCTGATCGAAAATCATGGTGTTAAGGTTGCTATCGACAAGAAGAGTGCGTTGTATCTGGATGGTACCACCATCGACTTCTACAGTGGATTGGATCGTCGCGGATTCGTGTTTGAAAACCCGAATGCTGTCAAGAGCTGCGGATGTGGCAGCAGTTTTTCCGCATAGTAGTTGAGAATCAGTTCTCACTGCCAAGACAAAAATTCATGCGACTTCGGGAGGTCTTCCTGAAGTCGCATTTTTTGTTTGGATGTGACGCGTTGTAGAAATCGATGGCGTGTGGCGAGGGGTCATACCGCATGCTTGCTCCAGGCCGCAAGCATGGCACAAAAACCGCAAGCATGGCACACAACGCCGTCCACGATTTTCTCAGCAGGAGTTGAGCAGTCTTTCTCCTTGGCGGCGTTGGGTTTGAGTCAGGCGTTG
>NZ_LYDR01000092.1 GCF_001707835.1 Planctopirus hydrillae | reverse complement strand
GCCTGTTTGGCTCATTGAGGTCCTTGAAAGTGGAAGACTGCAGATTTGCGCGCCTCCCGCAGGCCCTAGGTCAGCTCTCCAGCCTGGTTGAGTTGTCGCTTGCTGGCAATAGAGTCCCTTTTCAACCCACAGATCAGCAGGCGCTGGCCGGGCTGGTCAATTTGCAGTATTTGAATCTGCACGGTTGTGTGTTGAGTGGGCGCCTTGATGTGACGCAACTGACTGAGTTGCGAGAATTAAACCTGTCGCAGACTCAATCATCCACTTGGCCGATGGGGGTGATGCAATTGCCCCATCTTACCCATCTGGATTTAA
>NZ_LYDR01000091.1 GCF_001707835.1 Planctopirus hydrillae | reverse complement strand
CTACCCGAGACTCGATCTTCTTGAGAACACGAAACTTACGTCACGTCATCAGACTTGTAAAATCGTGGACGGCGTTGGGTGGCACGCTCTGAGGTCTTCCGAAGAGCGTGGTCTTCACTGTGGAGGCTCAATCTGGATTGCTGGATCCGCTGTGTGCCACTGCTGGCTTGCCAGCAGCGCTCCACACGCGGTTTTCTGGGCATGGAATCTCATTATTGGCCCCAGATCACAACACGCTTCCCACCTGACTTTCCCCCTGACTTCGTAGACTTCGAGTTCTTCGTGGTGGAATCGTATTTTCAGAAAGTCGCCATACAGCCCCAGCGAATGCACTCTTTTGGATTACCTTGAGTCGATTCCGCACGGGCTCAAATCTTCAGGAAAGGCTGTTTCCGTTGAATGGCAGCCAGCCCTTGGAGTTTTACCCGCGCAGCTTCCTCTGCAACTCCATCACGGTGGCTCGTTCTGCATCATTTTCCGGAAGCAACTTCAAATATTGATCGACAAGCCGCCCGGCAGCGATCGTGTCACCTGACGCGAGGAATACCTGCACCAATCGCAACAATGTCGGCAGGCCACCATTTCTGAGTTGTGCCCCCGCGCCAGATGCAGCCAGAGCCTGATTAAGAATCAGCCTGGCCAAAGCTGCATCCTGTTCAGCAGGCATCTCTCCATGAGTCAGTTGCCATGCATACTCCTCAACAATCGAAAGTTCGAGGGGGAGCTTCTGATGAGCCAACCGCATCGTCTCCAGCGATTTACCCGGCTGGCTATGCTGCAGATACCACTGGGCAAGATTCTTCCATCCTTCAGCTATGGAAGGCGATTTCTGAGTCGCCATCTGAAACGCCTCCAGTGCTTCATCCGGTCGATTCAATTGCATCAGACAAATCCCCAGATCCGACCACGCCTGCCCATTCAATGGTTCAATCGCAGTGGCTCGAAGAAGCTGCGACTCTGCTTCCACAAACTTGCCTTGTCTGATCAGAAAAGCACCGTAATCGCCAGCCAGAGAAGTATCTTCTGGAAAGCGTGCGACTCCCTCCGCAAAGGTCTTCTCAGCTCGACTCGGCTCATTGAGACCCAGGAACATCATGGCCATCAAGCGATGGAACTCAGCATGTGGGTCAAGACGTTGATTGAGTTCGTTGAACTTATCACGGACGTCTGAGAACTGCTGAAGCTGGATCTTGGCGGTCATCCAGTTGAGCAGGTTCGTGTCCAGGATGGGATCCTGTCGGTAAGCCTCTTCGATATGCACCAGCGCGTTCTGAAGTTCCCCTCTTTGCAGCAACAATTTCCCCAGATTGGCCTGTGCGACAGTCGCCTTGGGATTGGTTTGGACCGTCGCACTCCACAATGTCCAGACATCCTTGTAGATCTCGGTCTGTGAACGGGAAATGAATGCGAGTGACGTCACGATCAACCCCATCCCGAGCAGGGGGACGACGCTCGGCCATTGGAAGCGTCTCTCAGCCGCTTGCCAGGCAAGTGTTAAACCAGCACCTGCCAAGGCCATGATTCCCAGGCTCGCCAGATAGGCAAAATGATCTGCCACATAGGAAAATCTCATGGGGTAAACATTGAAAAAACCAAGCGCCGGAAACAGCGTGCCAATGAAGAACGCAATTCCGACAAACGTTCCCAGGCCAAGTTGTTTTCTAAGGAGTAGAGCGCCGAGCAAAACTCCCAGCGTGGCCACAGGGTAAAGCCATTGCACAGGCTGAGAGGCATCGATGGACCACTTGGGGTAAATGAAAATCAGCGTTTGCGGCCACACAATCTGAAATGCATAGAACCAGGGAATTCGGCCTGCGAGGACAAGTCGATCCCAGAAACTCAAAGGCACATATTCGAACGTTGCGCCCACATGGGTCACTTCCAGATAAGCCGTGAGTATGCCCATTGAAATACCCAGCACAAAGAACGGTGCAGTGATTTTCACATCCCGCCAGGTCAGCCTGCCGCGAACTCCCCAGGCGACAAGCAGTGCTGCCGCAGGAAGTGTGCATGTCACCGTTTTGCTGAGCAATGCTGCCAGAAACAGCACCAGGGCCAATATCCACTTCTTCCAGAACAATGCTTGACTTGATTCAGTTGAAACCTGTCCTCGATTGAGTTTGCCTTCTGTACGAAGCACCCCCAGGCACTCGAGCAGTGGTGTTGCTGCGAGGAAATAGAACACCCCGGAAAGTACGTTCTTCCGTTCGGTGATCCAGGCCACAGATTCCACATGCAGCGGGTGAACAGCAAAAAGTAGCGCAATCAACCACGCTCCCGGGACTTGCAGACGAACCAGCAGGCGGCCAATCAGAACGCTGCTGATGGCATGGAGGAAAATGTTGGTCGCGTGATAGCCAGCTGGCCACAAACCCCACAGGTGATACTCGATCCAGAAGGTTGTGTGAACCAGCGGATAGTACTGCGGTGTACTCTCGGGACTGCTCCAGATGAGCCACAACCCGTGCCATGTTCGCAAAGTCTTGTTCTGTTCAACGTAAGCGTCATCATCCCAGATATAGCCGCAGGCCAATCCCTGGCCATGGGCGAAAATCGTCGCAACGGAGATGACGAGCACCCAAATCCAGAGTCGATGACTGCTTTGTCCATCACCAGCCGGGCGGCCCCATGGTTCAGATGGTGTTGCCGGTAGTTTTTGAGAACTCTTGACCATACCTAAGGTTTCTCGAGTCATTGTCATCAGATTTCAATTCCATCTTTCCCGTATGACCCACGCCACACAGGCTGACGCACATCTTCTTGAATTTGGCGACTCTTGAATTCAGATGTGCTCCACCTGAAGAGAGTAGAACTCTGATCTGTGAAGAAATGATGAGAAACCCGTCCCGGCTTCCGTTGGATGGCACGGGAATCCTGTTGATGATCACACGCCACAGCATTTAGGCTGCGGTTGTCTTTTGAACATTGGTTTCAGTCGGCAGTTTGCATTCCCAAAATGGCGTTTTCGCTCAGTTTTGAAGATGTCATCTGATTTTCGATGGTTTTCTGGTACGCTTCACGCAGTAAGATTTGCCTGCTGGATGCGTGAAGTGTAAACCTCATGGATTCAGGGCTGGCTGACAGATAAAAAATCAACGAAGGAAACTGGTTTCATGGGTCTGCATCAATTGGCTGGCAAGAAAGCCCCCTCTGAGATTCTTGTCGATATCGACCGCCTCTTGCAGGATTACCATGACCGCCAGCCTGACTTAAGCGATCCAGCCCAGCGAGTTTCCTTTGGAACCAGTGGCCATCGGGGAACTTCCCGCAACGGTTCCTTCACTGATGCACATATTGCCGCCATCACTCAAGCGATTGTCGAATATCGGACGGCTCAAGGAGTCACCGGCCCGCTTTACATGGGCCGTGATACTCATGCCCTCTCGACACCCGCACAATTGACGGCCATTGAAGTCCTCGCCGCTAATGGGGTCACGACGGTCATTCACGCCAGGAATCGAGCCACTCCTACACCCGTTATTTCGCACGCCATTCTTACTCAGAATCGAGGGCGAACTTCCGGTCTGGCGGATGGTGTCGTCATCACGCCTTCGCACAATCCTCCTGACGACGGTGGCTTCAAGTACAACGGGACCAATGGCGGCCCTGCCGATACTGACGCCACTTCTGTCATTCAGGATCGGGCGAATGAGATTCTTTCCAATGGCCTCAAAGCCGTAAAGCGGATCTCTTTATCATCCGCCATGGCGTCTGGACATGTGACTGAAGTCGATCTGATCACTCCCTATGTCAACGATCTGGGGAGCATCATTGATATGGATGTCATCCAGAAAAGTAGCCTCTCGATTGGTGTCGATCCCCTGGGAGGATCTTCGCACGATTACTGGGCTCCTGTCGCAGAAAAGTACGGCCTGAATCTGCAGGTGGTGAATCCCATCATTGATCCGCAATTTGCCTTCATGACAGTTGATCATGATGGAAAAATCCGTATGGATTGCTCCAGCCCCTGGGCCATGGCCAGCCTTGTGTCTTTGAAGGACAAATTTGGCATTGCCTTCGCTAACGATCCCGATGCCGACCGCCACGGCATTGTCACACCGACGGGTGGGCTGATGAACCCCAACAGCTACCTTGCCGTTTGTATCCAGTACCTCTTTAAGCATCGTCAGAACTGGAAGGCGACTG
This sequence comes from Planctopirus hydrillae, assembly GCF_001707835.1. GTDB lineage: Bacteria > Planctomycetota > Planctomycetia > Planctomycetales > Planctomycetaceae > Planctopirus > Planctopirus hydrillae. Next base: position 27,163 of record NZ_LYDR01000091.1, on the reverse strand, counting down.
CGGGTGTCGGCAAAACCCTTGTTTCCAGCGCGATGATCGACCGTGTCGCTCATGCTCTGGCACGCAAACTCGTCGAAGTCCCTGTCGGTTTCAAGTGGTTCGTCAGTGGACTTTTCGATGGCTCCCTCGGTTTTGGTGGTGAAGAAAGTGCTGGCGCCAGTTTTCTTCGAAAAGATGGTTCGGTCTGGTCAACTGATAAAGATGGCCTGATTCTCGGATTACTGGCCGCAGAAATCACTGCAACCACTGGCAAAGATCCCAGCCAGCACTTCGCCGAACTGGCGGCGAAGTTTGGTTTGCCCGAATACACACGCATCGATCAGCCAGCGACACTCGAACAGAAGTCGATCCTTAAGAAGCTCTCTCCCGAGGATGTACAGGCCACGACATTGGCGGGCGATCTCATTACTCAGCGTTTGACTTCTGCACCCGGCAATCATGCGGCCATTGGTGGTCTGAAAGTTGCAACCGATTTCGGATGGTTTGCGGCACGCCCCTCCGGTACAGAAAACGTCTACAAGATTTACGCCGAAAGCTTTCGCGATCAGCAACATCTCGATCGGATTGTCAGCGAAGCCCGCGAGATTGTCTCGGCTGCCTTGGCCAAAGCATAAAACGCGGGCATTCGTTATCTGTTTCGAGTCGTAGAATCAATGGATTCGAGATCAGCCATTCCCGTCTGATATCTGATTGGCCGTTCATGCCGTCTGGTGAATGGATACTGTCTAACAAGTTTTTGAGGAACTTCTGATTCATGGATCGTGCGAGTGGTGTGCTGCTGCATCCGACATCATTTCCCAGTCGTTTTGGTACGGGAGATCTTGGTCATGAGGCCTATCAGTTTGTTGATTGGCTGGCTGCTGCCGGCCAGTCGTACTGGCAGGTTCTCCCACTGAATCCCGTCGATGCCGGTTATTCGCCCTATCAGAGTCCTTCATCATTTGCTGGAAATCCGCTGCTGATCAGCCTGGAGAAACTGGTTGAAGAAGAGCTTCTCACTCCAGAGGAACTCGATCAGGCAGCGATTGCCGGCGCCTACGGGAGTGGTAGTGCCAGCTTTGAACTGGCTTTCGAGCGGAAAATGCCTTTGCTGCACCGTGCCGCGGAGCGGTTTCACCATCTTCACGAAGATCACGAACTTCAGGTAGCATTTCGATCATTCTGCAGTGCGCAGGCAGGCTGGCTTGATCAGATGGCGTTGTTTGAGGCGCTGAAAAGTGCCAATGCGGGCCGCCCCTGGACGACCTGGACTCATCTCGTCGATCGCTGGCATTACGCCGGCCCGGAAGCCATGACGGTTCTTCAAGAGCCGATCTTCGTGGCCAAGTTCCAGCAGTTCATTTTTTTCAGGCAGTGGAATGAATTGCGTGCCTATGCCCGAAACAAAGGCATTCTCATTATTGGCGATGTTCCGATTTATGTCGCCCACGACAGTGCCGATGTCTGGTCGAATCGTCGCTTCTTTCAACTCAACGAAGCCGGGCAGGCTCTTCAAGTTGCTGGCGTCCCTCCCGACTATTTTTCGGCGACCGGTCAACTCTGGAACAACCCGGTCTATGATTGGCGAGCCCTCGAAGAAGACGAGTACCGCTGGTGGGCCAGGCGGTTACAGGCCGTTATGGAAGCAGTTGACCTCGTGAGGCTGGATCATTTCCGTGGGTTTGAAGCGTATTGGTCAGTTCCCGCGGGTCATTTAACAGCCGAGCAGGGAACATGGGTTACCGGGCCGGGACATCGCCTGTTTGATGCGCTGAGGCGGCAATTGAAGGTGCCCTCAGGGATGACACGCCTCCCGATTATTGCGGAAGATCTTGGTACTATTACTGCTCAGGTCGATGAACTGCGCCTCTCTTTCGGTTTACCAGGGATGAAGGTGCTCCAGTTCATGATTGCTGAGAACGATCCTTTCCAGCCTCAAGAATTTCCTCCCGAGTCGATCTGCTACACTGGAACCCACGATAACGACACCACGGTCGGATGGTTCCAGTCTCATGTCGAACCCTTTAACGATCGCATGGATCGGTTGCGTCAACGTCTGGAACACATGAGCGAAGACATTGCCTGGGATCTCATTGCCGTGGCCTGGAAGAGCCGCTCGAACATCGCGATCGTACCGCTTCAAGATCTTCTTTCACTGCCAGCTGCGGCCCGCATGAATACTCCCGGTACATTTGGCGCGTCAGCTCGCAACTGGATCTGGCAATATGCACCCGGAGTCCTGACAAAAGATCTTGCTGATCGTTTGCAACAACTGACTGTGGCCAATCATCGTTTCCTCGGAGATCGCCCACCACAATTCTAGGTTCCTCAAGTCGAATTCTGGTTGATAGATCTTTTTACAAGCTCTCCCCTCGATCCACGGAACGTCGCATGAGTTCACAGCCGATCCAGCCCTATGATTTCGCACCTCTCGGGAACCTCGATGCCTGCACAGCCACCAATGAGCAGGAAGTGAACCATGCTCACGCATCGGTTTGTTCCCCAGGCTGCCCGGTTTGCGGTGGTCAACTGATGGAAATCCGGCATAAACTCATTTGCTCGCAATGTCATGCAATCTGCGAAACCTGCTGTGAAGGAGGGCGAGGCTGAGTCCTTCGAACTTCCCAGTATTTTTCGAGGATCTTCCCGTCAGCCCTTATGAGTACACTCTTGCTGAAACAGGGCTTATCTGTCTTTTCGGAACATTCAGGACATGGAACTTCGTGAGTTTGCGGAAAAGGTGCTGAAGTTACCCACCTGCATGGAGAAGATTCAGCCCGTTCGGGATTCATTGACCGATCAGAATCCTGGCGTGGCAGAGAAACTCGCACTTCCCGCTCGCGAAGAGAAGCTCACTTTTGGTGCCCGGCGGACGGCACCACCCATGCCGGCCATTCCTCGATTTTCTGAACCTGCTCAACGTGCAATTGCCCACCATATTATGGCCAATCACGAATTGCAGGCACTCGAAGTCATGGCGTGGGTATTGCTTGCATTTCCCGAGGCACCGACTGAGTTTCGCCTGGGGCTGGCAGAAGTCATGAAAGACGAACAGCGGCACACCCGCATGCACATGGAACGCTGCAAAGCTCTCGGCATCGAGTTTGGATCACTACCCGTGAACTCGTACATCTGGCGGCAGGCCATGACCTTCACATCCGTGATGGATTATCTGGCTGGGCTCCCTTTGACATTTGAAGGCTGCAATCTCGATCACAGTCTGGAACTCGAAGACGTTTTCCAATCAGTTGGTGATCTCAAAAGCGCTGCGATCATGCGGAGGATTCATGAAGATGAAATCGAGCATGTGCGTTTTGGTCTCGAATGGTTGCGCCGACTCAAGCCACCCACAATGACTGATTGGGAAGCGTATGAAACGCATCTGCATTTTCCCATGAGGCCCGCCAAATCGGTCGGTCACCAGCTCAATGAAGCGTCAAGGTACAGAACAGGGATGGATGAAGAATTCGTATCGAGGCTCAAAGCCTCTCAAACAGGGGCGATACGAAAGTAACGCTTTCCAAACCTTGAGAGCCCCTTTTTGCCGTGTGCATGCTCACTTTGCTCGCGTTCTCCGCGGTCTGCGATGAGGCAATTCAATAGATTCGTTTCGGCAATGAGCTTCATGCAAAACATGAGGATTTCATGGTGCTTATCGCTGATTTGACTGGTTGAGAAGGGGCGTTTTGAGACATTTTCAATCCTCTGCAAATTGCGTTTGCTCACTCAGGTAGCCAGAATCACATCACTTAACTCTGATTTGAAATCCGCATCAGATATTTGAATGAGTTGCCGACCATCAACAATCATCCTCGCTGATGTGAAATCTTTGAAAGACCCTCCATGAGTCATGATCCTCTGGCTGTATCTCAGGCCAATTCTGCTTCGTCTCGATCAAATGACTGGGGCAAGTGGATGGCTTTGACAGCCGCACTTCTGGGATGGATGTTCGACGGCGCTGAAATGGGTGTCTTTTCGATGGTGGGCCGCCGGGCGGTTCAGGATCTGTTGGGCATCCCGCTCATTGCCACCAAAGAACAGGAGGCGCTGATTGGCCCCGTTTTTGGAATGATCATCGCGGTCTTTCTCGTGGGAGCGGCCACTGGTGGTGTGCTGTTTGGCTGGCTGGGTGATCGCGTCGGACGAGTCCGCGCCATGAGTCTTTCAGTGCTCACGTATGCCATTTTCACGGGACTTTGTGGTTTCGCCCAGACTCCCTTGCAACTGGGGGTCTTGAGATTTATTGCAGCGCTGGGCATGGGTGGCGAATGGTCGCTGGGGGTCGCACTCGTCATGGAAGTCTGGCCCAATCGTTCGCGGGCACTTATGGCGGGGCTCATTGGTGCTGCTGCCAATGCCGGCTATTTTCTCGTTGGTATTGTCGGAATTTTGCTCACCCAGGTGATTAAGTCGCTGGAGAGCGGCCTGTTATGGGCAGGCTTACCGGAAGCCACGGTTCAGATGCTTGTGGCCTATGATGGTTGGCGGATCATGATGATGCTCGGCACATTACCCGCTGTCCTGACGTTCTTCTTTCGGATCTTCGTCCCTGAATCTGAACGTTGGCTGGAAGAGAAAGCGGGCGGCAGTACGTCCTCCATGTCCTCTGTCGATCTATGGGGTGTTCTCATCGGTACGGCAGGCCCGGCACTTGTGATTGCCATGTGTGTCCAACCGGGCATCATCATGCCGCTGCGGATTCTCGGAATCGTGGCAGGTGTGATGATTGCTGCCGGGGGCTTCTTGTTCCCGGCGATTCGATTTGTGCAGCGGGATCGTGCATTAGGGCGTGTCCCGCCATTGCAGTTTCCGATTCAACGAATGCTGCTGGGAGCTGGACTGAGTGGTGTGGCACTTCTGGGGACCTGGGGCTCCACACAATGGGCCATGGCCTGGGCCGGTCAACTGACACAAGGGATTGATCGCACAGAGCTGGGTCTGTTGTGGCAACATCCCAAGGAGTACACCCAACTCACCACTTCGACCGGAGCGATTGTAGGGACCATTCTCGCGGCTTACTTTGGCAATCTGCTTGGGCGACGTGTGAGCTATTTTACACTTTGTATTTTGTCGCTCTTCTCCGTCCTGGGTTTCTACCAATTGCAAAACCAGTATGGCCCGATGTTTCTGTTCACCTCGTTTATTCTCGGAGTGATGACGGCGTCGTTCTATGGTTGGCTCCCACTTTATCTGCCGGAACTTTTCTCGACGAGGCTGCGTGCGACAGGTCAGGGCTTTGCTTTCAATTTCGGGCGTGTCATCGCTGCCATTGGAGCTCTCCAGATTGGTTCGCTGTTGGCACTTCTCAAGGACGTGCAGACTTTTGCGGGTGTTCAAGGAGGATATGCCGTCGCGTGCAGTGTCATTTGTCTGGTCTACATCGCTGGTGCGATCCTGATCTGGTTTGCTCCCGAAACCAATGCAAAAGAACTTCCTGAGTAGCGTGAATAGTGCGGGCTGATTCTTTGTTTGCGATTCCTTTGTCGCAGCGGTCATCTTTTCCGAGAATTGTCATCCAGACTGACAAATGACAAAAAGTTCGCATTTCCTGCTCATTCCGACGTAACCAACCGCAATGACGGCAACAAATGTGTTGTAGTGTCACCCATCGAAGAATGGCGGATCTGTTGATGTTCTGAAACATTGATGGCCAACCGTTCTGAATTCCTTTCATTTCTGACAGATTTGATATTGTAGACATTCGCTCGACTATTCAGTTTTCCAGCCAGAGAATCTGGAATGAATTGCGAGAAGCGTGGCTGTTTCGAGTGAGAAATCCCTCCGGTTGACTAAAAGTTCGAAATTCATTGGCTTCCCGGTTTTTCAGAACGGAATGTAACAAAGCAGTTTTTATGAATCTTGCCAGATGCTGGACATTGCTGCTTTTTCGAAATCGAACTCCGCACAACCATGAATCATCGTGGCGAGTTTGCTGGGGTATGGTTGGCTTGCTGCTGTTGGCAGATCGAGGTCTTGATGTTGCTGGTCAGCGGCTTGCGATGGCTCAGGACGGAGCGAATCAAGTCAGTTCCAGCAAGCCGATCCCCGGCTGGGAAGTGACTCCAGACAGTGAGGCGGCACTTCAGAAAGGTTTGGCCTGGCTTGCTCGAAATCAGGGAACCGAAGGGAACTGGGAGTCGGAAGATCTTGGTCTCGTGGGTCTTGGCGGCCTCTCGTTTCTAGCGGCAGGTCACCTGCCACAGCGGGGCCGCTATGGTGATACCGTTGATCGGGCATTCAAGTATGTGCTCAAAAAAGCCAAGCCTTCGGGGCTTCTCAACTCCGCAGATGCCCAGCGCGATATGTACAACCACGGGCTGGCTGCTTTCGTGCTTGGGCAGGCTTACGGCATGACGGGCGACCCGCAAATTGGCCGTGTGCTCGATAAATCTTTACGACTGATATCGAATACCCAGTGCGAAGACGGGGGATGGGATTATCGCGCCAAAAGGCAGCAGCATGGCCATGATCTCAGTCTGGTCGTGATGCAGGCCAAAGCACTTCGAAGTGCTGTCGATAGTGGTTTCGAAGTGCGGAACGACGTCGTTCGCCTTGCCATACAGAGTGTTCGAGATCATTACAAAGCCGAAAATGGTGCTCGTGGTTTTGATGAGAAAGCTCAGGAAGGGCCTGGTCAGTTCACTTACGATGGGAATCGTACCACGCTTGCGATGGCAGCTTGTGGAGTTGTTTGTCTACAGGAGTTCGGCCAATACGACGACTGGCGGATTGCCAAGAACATGGAACAGATTTCGAAAGAAGTCAGCCGCATTCGCCCCAATCGTGGCAGTGGTGAAGTCCCGTTTGATGCTTATACGCTCTACTACGTCGGACAGGCCATTTATCAGACAGGTGGAGCCGACTGGCAGAAGAATTATCCTGCACTTCGAGATTATCTCGTGGCCTCCCAGGTCAAGCGTCCGGAGAATCCCGGTGAAGACGGCAGTTGGCGCGATACCCGCTGGGTGCATGGAAAGCAGGGTCAACTCTATGGGACAGCCGTCGCCTGTTTTATTCTGGCAATGCCCAATCGATATCTGCCGATTCTCCAGGAAGGGAAGATCGAAGGCTTGAAAGATCAGTTATCCGGGCCACCTGCGGCGAATAAGCCCCGGTAAAGCCCGCGACCATTTTCAGAAATTTCTCTCTGACTGGATTGGTACTCGACCAAGGCAAGCAGTTTTTCACATGTTCGGTTTTGACGCTTACAGTTTCGCTATCGCTGGTCTGGTCGCTGCTGCGTCGCCACTGCTGATCCATTTGTTCAATCGCCGTCGATTTCGACAGGTCGAGTGGGCCGCTATGGATTTTCTCCGCAAGGCGATCGAGCGGCAGAAAAGAATTCTGCATTTACGAGACTGGCTGCTGCTGATTCTGCGGATGAGTGCCTTGATCTGCCTCGGTGTGGCCTTGGCCAGGCCCTGGATTTCTGGCGGCTCTGCCTGGGCGACGAGTTTCTTCGTCGTGGCAGGTCTGGTTGGCGTGGCAGGCATGGCCGCCATGGTCATCAATCAGGGATTCAAAGCACGGGCCGTTGCTGCCACTGTCAGTCTGTTTTCTTTGTTTTCCATCCTCGGATTGTGGTGGAGCCTGGGAGCCGGGAACACAGGAGGCGCTGGTCTCGCCAGCTCACTGAATCCTGTGCATGCCATCCTGATACTCGATAACAGTCGGAGTATGGGAGCGGGTGTCATCAGTGGAACACGCTGGGATGCTGCTCGAAAATCTTCATTGGAGTTTCTGAGCAGTTTACCACCCGGAAGCCGTGCGACCGTCCTGCCACTGGCGGGAAGCTCTGACTCCTGGCCGACAGATCCTTTTCGCTCGATGGACGATGCCCGGCAGGCGATCGAACAGATTCGAGTGGCCGATACGATTGGCTCACCACGTTTAGCTGCCGAACTCGCCTTGGAAGCGAGTCGAACTTCAACGGATCTGCCCGTCAAGAGGGTCGTGATCTTTTCCGATCTGCAAGGGGCGCTCTGGAAAGATGCTACTCTCAAGGAGCGTTTTGAAGAGTTAGCCGATGTGCAGATTGTTCCCTGTGGAACTGCCGATTCCGGCAATGTGCATATTGCCAGCCTGGTAATTGAAGATGGCTTGATCAGTGTCGAGACACCGGCCCGGATCATCGCTCGCATTGAAGCGGGTGCCGATCAGGCTCCCACAACGGTGTATGCCCGCTTACTGGCCGACCGGACTGAGGTCGCCAATCAAGTCATTCCTCTATTGCCCAATCAGCAATACGAGGCTGAATTCTTCTGGAGTTACGATGGCCAGGTCGATCCAGAGCGTCCGCAATGGGTCGAGTTAACACTTGAAATCTCTTCCGAAACTCCTGAAGCCGATCTTCTGCTGGCAGACAATCGTCGTACGATTCTGGCACCCGTGCTGACAGCCGTCCCGATTGTGTTTGTCGATCAATGGGGTGAACAGGCCAATTCGGCCAAAGGACAAATTGGCGAGACCGAGGCTTTGCAGCATCTGCTGGCCCCCAGGTCAACTTCTGAGTTTGCACATCGTCCACTTTATCAGGTCATCCGGCGTCGCATCGATGAGCTTGATCAGGAAACTCTCGCCCAGGCTCGTTGTGTCGTTATCGCCGGGATTGAACGACCCGGTGTCGCAACACAATTACTGCTCGAATATGTCCGGCAAGGTGGCCCTCTTTTGATTTGTGCCGGCGGCGAATTTGATCCCCGTGGCTGGATGGAAGATGCCTGGCTGGATGGTGAAGGTCTGTTGCCTCTTCCTCTGGAAACAGAGTTTATAGGAACAACACCGGAAGAATCGCCCAACCAGCTCATGCCGTTTGCAATCACCTCAGAATCATTGAACAGCGAATTGTTTCAGGTTGAGGGCGAAGACCCTCAAGCCATCAAATCGCTTTTTGAATCGGTGCTGTTTTTCAAAGCCGTTAAAGCGAATGCCAGTCAAGAATCGATCGATGCTATCCTGCAGTCTGTCCAACAGCGATTGGCGTTCAAGGCCGGCCTTGGGAGTGGATCATCGGCCGATCAGCAGTCTCGCTTGCCGGCTGCACAAAGTGCGAACTGGTGGAACTGGAGAGCACCCATCACTCCACTTCGCCAGGAACTTCAGAAGCTGACGGAGTTAAAACGGACTGAACACGACCAATCCCCACAGAATCAAATTCAGCAGAAGCCAACGGAGCTGACACAACCGTCCGCACCACAATCCCGCAACCTGTTGGCATCACCTCAGCAATTTAAAACACAAATCGATGAGCGGCTTTCTCAGTTGGCTCGGCGGGAAACGCCTCAGGTTCTCGCCAGGTACTCAACGGATAACTTGCCTTTTCTCATTGAGCGGCAAGTCGAAGATGGGCGCGTCCTCTTTTGCACCAGCGGCATCACCAGTGACTGGAACCTCATACGGCTTTCACCAGCGATGTTCATGTACCATCGACTCCTCACACAGATGGCGTCTCAATCATTGCCGCAAAGAAATTTTGAAGCCGGCTCCCGCATCCAGTGGTTAGCTCCCACGACCAGCGATTCTCTGCTTCTCAAACGGCCCGAAGGATCTGTCAATGTCGTCTCTGTGGAGGCCTTGAGTTCCGATGTCTATGGCTACATTGTGCGACGGCCAGTCATGTCGGGGCTCTATGAATTTCAGTCACAAGGAAGCGACGCATCTGCAGATCCTGCTCCTGAGGCGAGCACTTCTGGCGATGATTCTCAAACGGGTAATCAATCGACCGCTTCCGGGACTGAAAAGCGGGCCATTTATTCTGTCGCTGTCAGTGCCCCTGCGATCGAATCCAGTCTCGAAACATTACCGACAGATGAACTCGCCGAGCTGGTTGCATCAACACGTGTCCGTGTTCTTGCAGCAGGGGAGAAACCTTTGCTGACGGGTGGCAGCCATCGTGGACAGAGCTTATGGCAACTGGCCATTGGATTGATGATTGCGTCTTTGCTCCTCGAGATGTTTGTTGCTTCGCGGCGAACGGTCTCAGGAAGGAAAGGAGCGCAGCCATGATGAAGTGGTTGGGACAGCTTCTGGGGATCGAAAATCTAAATGAACTTTCCGGCGGGAGAATCTCATTCGCTGCTCCCTGGGTGCAGGAAAATGGCTGGCTGCTCATCGTTCTGCTGGCTGCCGCTGCGATGCTGAGTGGTCTCTATTATCTCTGTTTTCAAGGCGGGCAGTGGTCGAAGACCAGAGGGCTATTGGCTGCGATTCGTGCTCTCGTACTGGCTTTACTGGTACTCATTCTTGCAGAGCCGATTTTGGAGCTGAAGTTTATCAGTTACCCCAAACCATGGCTCTGGGTGCTGCTGGATGGCAGTGAAAGCATGGAAATCACTGACGAAAATGAGGTGGAACCAGACGTTCCCATGACCAAAGGCACTGGTGCCAGCGAAGGCTCTGGTCCCACGTCTCAGCCACTGTTGTCTCGATCTGAACGAGTCCGTCAGGCCTTGGAGAAGGACGGTGGAAAGGCTGTTCAGGAACTGGCTGAGAAGTTTCGTATTCGACTCTTTTCTATGGTCGATCATCAGGGTGTGCGTGTCCTGTCTGCGGAAAAGAAAGACTCGACTGCCGTAAAGAACTCCATGGCTCTCGCTGGCCTCCTGGGTTCAGGCGAAAGCGATGAACAGGACTCTATCAATCACCTGTTGAGTTCACTGAAACTGTGGGAAACCAAGGGCGAGGTTTCTGCCCATGGAGCAGCGATGGACGATCTGGCGAGGAGGTATTCGACCGATCATCTGGCGGGGCTGGTCGTCGTCAGTGACTTTGATCAGAACTCTGGCCCGAATGCTGTTTCCGCCGCCAGGCGGCTCAATGTTCCGGTCTATGCCGTGGGTGTCGGGCCAACTTCAGCGAGAGATCTTTCTGTCGATTTGCTCGTTCCTCCGACGATGAAGAAGGCAGAAACATCGACGGTCGTGGTGACAGTCAGGCAACGCGAAAACCAGGGCGAATCAGTTCAGGTGAAGTTGAGTGTGCAGCCTGCCAGTGGAGAAACTCCTCCGAGTCTGATCGGGTCACAACAGATTCGCCTTTCGTCGGCCAGTGTCCCCGTGGAGTTTCCTTACTTGCCCGATCAGGCTGGACGGATGGTCTTCGTTGCCGAAGTCGAGGCAATCCCTGGTGAGACAGTTGTCGAAAACAATCGTGTCACGAAAGACGTCAACGTGATCGATGATTTCCTCAGACTGCTGTTTGTCGAGTACGAACCGACCTGGGAATGGCGGTTCATCAAGGAAGTCTTCCATCGAGACCGTCTCGTGGGGATGAGGGGATTTCGTACTTATCTTCGCTCGGCCGATCCTGTCGTTCGAGAGACCAATGATCTCTTTCTTCCTTCGCTCACTCTTCCTCGCAATGAGTTCTTTCAGACGGATGTGATTTTTCTGGGAGATATGCCGGCAGCCTCGCTGACCAGTCGCTTCTGCGAATTGACACGAGAATTTGTCGGTCAGTTTGGAGGTGGTCTGGTCGTGATGGCTGGGCCTCGTTTTGGTCCGGGGGAATTGGCTCAAACACCCTTGGCCGACATGCTCCCTGTGGTCGTCGATCCCGATGGCCGTCTCGATGATCGCGAGGAGTTCGCGATGAAACTGACGCCATTGGCCCGTCAGTTCGACTTCATGCGATTAGGACAAACGGCCGAAGAAGATCGCCGGGCGTGGGCAAATCTGGGTAAGGTACCTTGGTACCAGCCTGTCTTGAGAGTCGAACCACGCTCGACAACTGTATTGGCAGAACACCCCACGGCTCTTTGTGCGGATGGAAAAACCCATCAGCCATTGATTGCAATTCGCAAGTATGGACGGGGCGAAGTGATTTACATCGCCCATAACGAAATGTGGCGTCTGCGCCGTCTCTATGGCGAGGCTTATTACCGCCAATTCTGGGGTCAACTCATTCACCGTTTAGGGTTGAGTCATGCTGTCGGTAATCAGAAACGATTTGTCGTGCGGACGGATAAATCCCGCTATCGCGCCGATGAAAAGATTGTCGTGACTGTCGAAGCGTACGATCAGAACTTCAATCCTCTTGGGGCAGACCAGATCCCTGATGGTCGATTGAGTTCCGAATTGAGTAATCTGGAAACTCCCGGCCTGGAACCTCAGCAGCTATTGATCCCTGCCTTGAAGCCAGGCGTCTTTGAAACCAGGCTGCAGGTGACACAAGGGGGAGAACACCAGTTAACGATCTTTGACCCCATTGAGAAGCAATCGGTTTCGACCTCATTTCATGTGGCGTCTTCATCTGCCGAACGACGTTCAGCCGTCAGGAACAGCGCACTTCAGACCTCTCTGGCAACAGAAACCGGTGGCAAAGCCTGCGAATTGAACGAACTCGATCAACTGGCTCAAGAAATCAGAGCGCCGCAATTCCAGGCTCAACAGGTTGTGATTCTTCCGATCTGGGCTACCTGGCTTTGCCTCGGCTTGATTGTCACGTTACTCAGCCTCGAATGGGCCATTAGAAAAGGAGTGAACCTGCCATGAGTTCAACTCCCTTTCCCCATCCCGGCGACGATTCGATTCTCGAATTGAATCCGTCGGTGTCCGTCAGAAATTCTGCAACACCACTGAGTTTGCTGACGAACGAACTCCGTCGTTTGCAGAGCCGGAAGTGGCTTCGCAGCGGTCTGCGCGCCACGTTGTATCTCGTCACTTTGGCAGGAGTGGTGGGCCTGCTTCTCTTTGCTGTGGATTATTCATTCCGCTTGTCGTTGGTTGCCAGACTTGTCTCAGGTCTGGCTGTGGCTACGCTTCTGCTCGCGCTCATGATTCGCTACGTCATTCCTGCGTGGAAGAACTGGGAAGATCTCGAATCCCTGGCATTACAGGTGGAAAAGCAGCACGAGATCGAAAGTGATCTGGTCGCTGCTCTGCAATTCGCTAACCCCACTCAGCGGCGTTATGGCTCACGAGAACTGGCACGAGCTGTCGTCGAGTATGTCGATGAGTTTACTCCTTCACTGAATGTCTTTGACGGATTTTCGTGGCAACCTCTTCGAAACAGTTTATTGGCAGCTTTATGTGGACTCCTGATCTGGAGCGGACTGGCAGTCTTCGCTCCTCAGGCAACGAGAGTCTTTTTCAGTCGTCTCCTGTTAAGTCATGAGAGCTATCCGACTCGCACACAGATCGAATGGATTCGCGTTAATGGGAAAACGGCTGATCAACAAGGCCTCTTCCGTATTGTGGAAGGGGAACCACTTGCCATCGAAGTGCAGACTTCCGGTGAAGATCCGCATATCGCTACCTGGGAGATGCAGGCTGCTCCTGGTGAATCCCTGATTGTCGAACTCAAAGCGGATGGTCTGAAGAATCACCAGCCTGCTGATGCCAAGGCTTCCATAAGCCAAAGTGCTGATCATAAGCTGAAAACTTATGGCGCCGTCATTCCTGAACTTCGACAATCGGTTCGAGGGATCGTTCGTGCCGGAGATGCCCAGAGCCAGCCATTGATAATCGACTTGATCATGCGCCCCGTCGTCGAGGTTTCGGTTCTTGTCGAACAACCAGAATATACCCGTCTCAAAGAAGGCAATCGTCCACCAGCGCGAGGGCAGCTGCAGGTTTCTGTCCTCGAAGGCTCAAAGGTGGCACTCGACATTTCTTCAGTTAAGGCCTTACGCAAAGTGACGATGACGATCAATGGGCAACCTTTTGATCTTTCACCCGTCGATAAGAACTCTTCGAAAGTCACCTCACCGTCTCAGGTGTCGAGTTCCTCAAGTTCACTACCAACAGGGTTTACGCACTGGATGACAGATCCGGGTTCACCCCTGGATACTCTGAAAGAAAATCTGACCTTTCAGCTGGATGTCGAAGATCTTGATGGTTTGAAACTGGCCGAACCTGTGACGGGAATGCTGCGGATCAAACTCGATAAACCACCGCGTGTCGCTGCAGTGGCGATCAGCAAGCTGATTCTTCCGCAGGCGTCTCCCGTCATCACCTGGGGGGCGACTGATGATTACGCTCTCAAAACTGTCTCACTTCACGTGACGGCCACCACGGAATCTGGTCAACAACGCGCGATCAAACAGCCTGTCCTTCTGAAAGATCAGAGTTCTTTGCAAAGAGGGCAGACCGCTCTCGATCTCAGTGGCCTCGGGCTGGCCAAAGGTGACGAAGTGCGTGTCATCGTCGAAGCTGAAGATGAGCGGGGAAATCTCCCTTCACAGGTTGGACGCAGTGAGCCACTTACATTTCAGGTCACTGATCAAAGTGGCATTCTCGCCGGATTACTCGAAACCGATCAGCAGTCAGCCAGACAACTCGATGCCATTATCCAGCGCGAACTGGGAATTGGAGGTACCAAGTGAACGAGTCGAAGTCACTGTTCAATCGCGTCTTTGTTCGTCATGGCTTGAGCCTCTTGCTGGTTGTGGCCAGTAATGGGGTCGTCGCTGACTGGTTTACAGCCCCGGCTCTAGCTGCTCCCCCTTCGATCGACGGCGCGATGCTGCGGCGAAAGCAGGATGATCAGCAGCGTGCCCGTGCCATGGCACGCGACCTGTTAACCAGCGTCCTGGATGTGCAACTTCGACAACTCGAAGAAAACGGCCTTACGGAGATTTCGGTCTATCGCGACATCAAGGTGATGCACAGCAACATCGGTAATCTTGTCGATACCGAGATGGCACAGGTCGTTCAGCAATTGGCAGACGCTCAGGATCTAAATTCCGAAGAACGGGAAGCCAGCTTTATCGAAGCCCGGCAAACCATTCGCAACATCGTGATCCGTCTCTCGGCCGAGCGGCAGAATCTTCTGCGCAGGCTCAAGTCGGCAGAGCTGGCCGAGCAGGTCAAGCGGCTCATCAAACATCAGACCACTGTGCAGGAACAGACCGTTCGTATTCCTGAAGAATCGAAAACTCTCCAGGAAAGCCTGGCGATTCGTACTCGTGAGGATCAGCGGGATGTGGGTGGTCTTTTTGTGCAACTTGTGGGGACACTTTCAGATGTCCGCAATTGGGGGGGCACAATTGGCGAGGGCGCAACTGCTGGAATTGCAATATTGTCAGAAAAGCAGGTGGGCAAACATCTCGATCAGGCCGAAAAAAATCTTCGCGATGCAGATTATGAAGTCGCCAGTCATCAGCAGGTTCTGGTCATTGCAGGGCTGCAGGATTTGTTGCGTGTGATCGAACGAACTCAAGGGCTTCTCGACTCCCGCGAACAACAGACGATTGAAAAAGTCAGAGAGCTGCTGGCAGCCGAAAAGGCTTTGCGGGATCAGGTGGCTCAACTTGATCAAGGCGAGCCAGTTCCCGAAGAAATCGTCAATCAGCAATCAGCTCTCCAGCGGAAGGTGGCAGCTCTTTCCAGCGAGATCACCGGAACCCGCACTGCACAGGAGCACGTCGAAGCGGCTGCACAGGCTGCTTTTGAAGCTACTGCCAAGCTGCTGGAAAATGAGACAAACTCTGCACTTGCTTCACAAAATTCGGTGATTGGTCGATTGTCGGCACTTGAGGCGGAATTGACTCGTCAAGCCGCCAGTTCAGCGACCGATCAGGCGGCAGCCGAATTAAAAGCCGATGTCGCCCGGCTCGAACAGGCCGAAAAACTGATCAATGATGCGGCTTCACAAATTGAAACAGCCTTGGAAAAGGTCGCTGAAGCACCTGCGGGAACTCCCGAAAGTGCAGTGGAAGCAGCAACCCAGGCAAAAGAAAAGACACAGCAGGCCAAGGAAATCGGCCAGTTACCTCCGAATGTCGATGCCGCTATCGAAATGGCTGCCGAAACAACCGCCGTGGCCGCCAAACCAGCGAGCGAACTCAACGCCGGAGAACTCACTGAAGCGAAGAGTGCTCTGGAATTAGCGCAGGCGACCATCAAGCGGGAAAAATCGGCTGCCGAGAGAAAAGCCGCCGCTTTGGAAATCGGAGAACTCGCCCGTGCTGCCGAGATTCTGGAACGGGCTGCTTCAGAAGAACGTGCCATCGCAGCGAAAGCACAGGATCTGGCCAAGACCTCTGAAGCTGAGCGAGGGCAGGCTGCAACAGAATTGGCGGAGCGAGCGAAAGATGTCGCCGATGTCGCCGATTTGATTGAAAAATCAACGAAGGAAGCGGATGTCGCTTCACAAGCGGCACTCATGCAAGCTCAGACTGCTGCTCAGAAGTCGGCGGAGCAATTCGATCAGGCTAAGAGTCAAAGCTCCAACGATCCTTCCAGTAAAGAGTCACTCGAGAAAGCGGGACAGGCCGCTGAAAACGCTGCCCAAAAACTTGCAGAAGCAGCTAATGCTTTACGAGATGATGTCCAGAAAAAGGCAGAAGCTCTCGCGAAGTTGAGTGAACAGGCTGCTGATGAAGCTGCTCAGGTCAAAGCCGCTGCTGAAGAGGTTCTCGCCCAGGAGATGGAAGCTCGTTCCAATCTTGTTGAGCAGATTGCTCAAGCTCAGGAAATGCTTAGCGATGCCGTTGAAGCTCAGTTGAAGGCCAGTGGTCTGAAAGAAGCGGCGACAGCCAGTGCTGTCGAACGGGAGTTAAATCAACTTTCCCAAGCCATGCAGAAAGCCAGCGAGGCCAATCCCGCCAGTAAGGCGACTTCCAGATCCGAAACTGAGACTGCCCCCGCTCTCACAGCGGCAGATCGCGTCGAACAGGCGGCCAGACAGCAGGAAATTGCTGATCAGCTCAAGGCGGCAGCCAGTCGTGTTGCTCAAGAACTTCCGATGGAAACTGGCCTGCAGGAACAACTCTCTCAGGCAGCTTCCAACGCGGAAGCTGCCGCACAGGCTTTGGCATCATCGAAAGCGACACAGGCCGCTGAAGCACAGCAGAAAGCCAGCCAGCAGATGCAACAGGCACAAGAGACCGCTCGTCAGAAGGCACAAGCTTCACGCGATCAGGCCGCTGAAAAACAAATGGGTAAAAGTCAAGCAGCGAACAGCGGTAACATACAGGATCAGCAAGCGGCGAATCGTGCTATTGAGGCGTCGCAAAAAGCCATACAAAAAGCCGCCAATTCTGGCGACAAAATGAACGCTGCACCGCAAGCGGCAATGCAGGAACTTCAAGAAGCGAAAGCTGCTGGTGAGAAAGCCGCCAGTCAGCTTGAAGAGGGTGATCAAGCGGCTGCTTCCCAGAATCAGCAGGAAGCCTTGGCTGCAATGCAAGCAGCTCAAAGTTCGTTGAAGCAGGCGCTCAAACAGGCCATGGCAGAACAGGCCAGTCAACTGGCCAAGACGGCCGATCAGGCTGGTGATCTCGTTGCCAAAGCTGCTGAAATCGATGAAGCGGCGGCAGCGGCATTGGCACAAGCTGCGAATGAAAGTGACGAAGTTGCTTCACAAGCTTCGCGTCAAGCCATGGCTTCAAAGGGAGAAGGCCCAGAGGCACAGACTCAGGGTCCAGATCGCGCTGATCAATCCAACTCTCCCCAGAAATCTGCGCAAACAGCTTCTGCAGACACCTCTCAACCGGGTGCCAATTCATCGCCATCCAATCCATCGAATAGCGACAGCGCGCAGGGAGCCAATTCATCAAAAGCGAATCAGGAGGCTAAGGGAACCTCAAAAGGTCAACCCAGTTCGACGAAGGCCGCAATGCCTCAGGAAGGAAATGGAGATTCGCCTTCATTATCCGATTCTAAAGCTTTGGCACAAACACGGGATCAGGTAGAAACCGATCTGGCGAGAGCTGCTGCGAATCTGGCTGCGGCTGAGCAGAAACTCAGGCAGGAAGCCGCCATTGCTCAGGCGATTGCCGACCAGTCCAAAGCCCAACAGGCGGCTGCCCAGCAGATTAATGATCAGCGGCAAATGGCCCAACAGGCGGCAGAGGACGGTTCTGCTTCACCTGGTATGAACGCGGCTGAATTGGCCAAAGCCACTCAAAAATTTGCCCAGGCACAGCGGGCCACTGGTCAAGCAGTGTCTCGTTTATCTGGACAGCAGGCGGTCGGAAACTCGGCACTTAAAGAAGCTTTGAAATCCGCCGGAGAACTTGCTGGTGAACTTTCGAATCAGCCATCCTCTCCTTCGGACAATTCAACGGCTGGTCAACCGGCAGATGCTGGTAACGCTCAGGCTTCTGCCAGCGAGAACAATAGTCCCGCTGGCCAGACTCCAGGTCAAAACTCCGGGAAAGCCAGCCCGGCTCAATCACAGGGTGCTCCCGGAAAAGGTTCTGAGAAATCTTCAACCGAAGGTGCTTATCCGAATGATCTGGGAAGTGATTTCGTACCCTCTTCACCAGAAATCACCGCCCGCATGATGGCGGGGAGTGCAGCCCAGGAAGCTTTGAATGCCGCTCTCGCCGATCTGGCATCTGCTGAATCGGGAGCGATGAATGACAGCCAGAATGCTCTGGCTGAAGCCACCGGAGATGCACCGGGAACTCCCAGCCCTGAATCCGCAGCCATGTCGAACCAGGCTTCGAATGCCAGTTCCGCGCAATCCACTTCTGCTCAAGGGGTACAACAGGGGGAGGGTACTCAGAATCAAGGCCCCAAGTCGAATGGAGAAGTTCCCACTGATGCTGAAAAAGTGCCTCCCGCTCAGGCAGCGAAAGTGGCGGGAGGCGACAGTTCAGGTGGAACACGACCCGTCGAACAGCAACCGTGGTTTGCCAAGCTTCCCCCGGAATTGAGAAATGCCATTCGAGCAAACAGTCAACAGAAAGCTCCGCGAGCTTACGAAGAAAAGCTGAAACGCTACTTCGAGAGTAAGGACTGATTGACTCTTTGGCCGTTTCCCACCGTGCATTTCATCAAACACCAGATTGTTGGATACAGAATCAAAGGCCTTATCGCATGAGTGAAATCCAGAACTCTGATGACCTTGCCACCGTGCAGCGCTGTGAGCAGTCGTATAACAAACTTCGTGATGAACTTTCCAAGGTGATCGTGGGGCAGGGTGATGTCATTGAGCAGGTGCTGGTGGCAATCTTTGCACGCGGGCATGCCTTGCTCGAAGGGGTGCCTGGTCTCGCCAAAACCCTGCTGGTCAGCTCGTTAGCACAGGCCCTGCATCTGTCGTTTAAGCGGATTCAATTTACTCCCGATTTAATGCCCAGCGATGTCTCCGGGACTGACATCATTCAGGAGAATCTGCAGACGCGTGAGCGCGAGTATCGATTTCTGCCCGGGCCACTGTTTGCCAACATGATTCTTGCGGATGAAATCAACCGAACTCCTCCCAAAACACAGGCCGCGATGCTCGAAGCCATGCAGGAACGGCAGGTTTCTGCGGGTGGAAAAGTCCACAAGCTGCCCAATCCGTTCTTTGTCCTGGCCACTCAAAATCCGCTCGAGCAGGAAGGCACCTATCCTTTACCGGAAGCACAGCTTGACCGATTCCTGCTGCATATTCGCGTCGATTATCCGTCGGCGGCTGACGAATGGGAGGTCGCCCGAAGAGTCACTTCAGGTGAAATGGGTACTATCGAACCTGTCATGACTGCCGCCGATATTGTTGAGTTTCAGAAGCTCGTTACAAGAGTTCCCGTCAGCGATCAGGTGCTGGGATATGCCTGGGCTCTTGTTCGCGGTTCCCGGCCCAATTCCAAAGAGGCTCGCGAGTTTGTCAACAAGTGGGTCAACTGGGGTGCCGGCCCGCGCGGCGTGATCACGTTAGTCACATGTGCAAAGGCCAGAGCCGTCCTTTACGGTCGATATCATGCGACAACGGCTGATGTTCAGGCGATCGCACGGGGCGCTTTGCGTCATCGAATTGCACCGAATTATGCTGCGCAAGCTGCGGATATCAATAGCGATCGTTTGATCGAGATGCTGCTCGAAGAGATCCCGGCTGACCGAAAATACTCCAAACCAGCAGCCGTCGCGGTGTAGTGTCAACGGTTCGTCGAATTGCATTTCTTTGAGGATGGCCCATGGCTGGCAGTCTCTTATCCCGCTATCTCGATGCGGAAACACTCGGTCGAGTGGCGGATCGAACCATTGAGCCGCGGGGGATGGTGCTGGGCAATCTTGCCGGTGCTCACAAATCTCCCCTTTGTGGCTTCGCTGTTGAGTTCGCCAGCCATCGGGAGTACGTGCTTGGTGATGATGTCCGGCACATTGACTGGCGTTTGTACTACAAGCGGGATCGTTACTTCATTAAGCAGTACGAGATGGAGACGAACTTCGTTGCCCATCTGATTCTCGATATCAGTGCTTCGATGAGATATGGCGACGGTCTCGAACAAAAACTTGCATACGCAGCCCAACTGGCAACGACTCTGGGTTATTCGATTGTCCGGCAGAACGACAAAGTCTCGTTGGCTACGTTTGATAATCGCGTTCGCGGCTCGATTCCTGCCGGCAATTCGATGTCACAAATCATACGTATGGCCCGTCATCTGGATGAATGCGATGCCGTTGACAAGACCGATATGGCCAGTTGTCTGTCGCAACTCAACAGCCGTTTTGCGCGTCGTGAAATCATCATGATCTTCAGTGATTTTTTGACAGATGTCGAATCGCTGGAACCTGTCCTGCAGCGGATGCGCTACAACAATCACGAAGTCGTGTTATTTCATGTCCTTCACCACCATGAAGTCGCTTTCGACTTCACGGGAATGGTGAAATTCAAGGGGCTTGAACTTCCGGAAGAATATCTCACTCAGACGGAAGATGTGCGGCGTGAGTATCTGGCTGCCTTCAATGAGTATCTTGAGAATTTCAAACAGATGTGCCTGCGAAATCGCATTGAACACATTGTGATGGATACAAGAATTCCCGTTGCGGAAACCCTGATCGATTATCTGAACCGCAGGTCGCTGGTCAAAGCCATTCGATAGCCGTCAGGTTTGACGAGCGATCAGCCATTCACCGCGACCAATCGATCGTTGATCACCCAGATATCGATCAAACATGGGCGGCTTCTGTTCGTGGAATGACCATTGTTCGGCCAATTGATGGTCAAGTTGCGAATAGAGCCGATTCAGTCGTCGAAAGAGTAGATTGAGATAGTTCGATGAAATCAGCCCTGCATAACGCCACGAACCGGCAGCATTCAGCGGGTGTGCCGAAGTCGCGTCGGCTGAAGCATTGATTGGTAAAGGTGACATCGAAATCAGTGTCGCACGCTTAAGTTCGAACCCAGATGCCTGTCCGAATCCTTTCATCGTAGCAATGGTACCGGCAATGGCACCGTGGCCTGCCTGGGCTCCTATTGTGCCGCACGCCGCGATTAAGCCTCGCCGCATGAACTGACCTGTATGACGCCCGGTCTTTCCTGCGACCAGGATCTCTCCTCCTTGCATACCAGCCATGGCTCCATAAAGTGGCCCACCCAATCGATCTCCTGCGTTACCAAGAACAAAAAGCTGTCCTCCTCTCATGGCCGCGGCGCAATCATTTCCACAATCGCCATGAATGATCATTCGGCCGCCAGACATTTCTGAGCCAGTGAAACTGCCACAGTGACTATGGATGACCAGCTCACCTTGCGACCATTGATGACCCAATCCATCACATCGGCTCAAATCTCCTTTCAATTCGATGGAGTCGTGATTCCCCTCTTCAAAAGCGAGCCAATCCCGGGCTGTAGAGCGGCGATTCCCTTCGTACACGGGCAACTGCATCACATCAGCTATGGACATGCCAGTTCTAAACTCGGCAAAGAATCGTGAAAAATCCAATGCGAGGGCAGGTTGTTGAACAAGAGTCAGCTTCATCGAAAAACACCGTGGCGAATGTTGCTGAATTGAAACATGCACACCAGGTGTGGTGATTTCTGGCAACATGCTGGTATGCAGTTCATCTTTCAAAAAACCGCTCAGAGTTTTGAATTCCCTATCAAACGCACATTAAACCTCTCAATTCGCAGGATTTCGCCTTTTGATGAGATCTAATTCTTGCAGTGTTGAAAGGTAACCGAACAGATATCGTCTGGCCAGAATTCTGGTACACCCCTTGCGATCTCCCCTATTGAACCTTGTGTCGTGGAGATTTAGCAACATGTATCACGTGATTCCTGTCACCGAACTCGAACATCTGGAACCTTTTCGCGAGGCCTGGACTCGGCTGATACAGGAAGATCCGCGGGCACAGTTCACGCAGTCTCTGGAGTGGCTCGAAAGTTACTGGAAATGCTTTGGCCACGACAAGTTTCTCGAATGCCATGTCGTCATGTTCGGTGATGAACCCGTTGGGTTTGCGCCGTTGATCCTTAAGAATGTGCCCACTCACTGGGGAAATGTCCGGTTACTGACATGGCCGCTGGATAGCTGGGGGGTTGGATATCGACCGATTGGCAGGAATATCACCAGCACACTCTTTCCCACATTTCGAGCTCTCCACGCGTCGAATGACTTCGATATTCTCGACTTGCGGTATCTCCCGGATGATCTCGGAATGCTGGATCGATGCCTGAGTGCCTGCCGACTGGCACGCACACCAGTCAGTCATACTCACTGGCAAAGATTTGCCTCATTCTCAACCGATTGTTACCAACACTGGGCGAACTACATTCATCGCGATCTTGAAATCATCGAAGTCAGTCGAGCGGCCCAGGATTCATTGCAAATCGAGCGGCATCGTCCGGAAGAATCCACACTCGCGACCCGTCAACTTTGGGAACGTGTCGAGAGCCAGTTTGATGATTCAATCGTGCCCTACTTAAGAGGCTGTGTCGAAGGGGCTGCAAAGCTGGGAATGCTGGATCTCGCAGTGGCCAGTCGAGGTGAATTGATCGAGGCCGTCGTGATTGGGCATCACCACGGAGGCCGATATGAAGTGCTCGCAATTTCTCCTGCACGATCAGCCAGCCAGCAGGCTGCCAGATCATGGCTGTTGGGGAAGATTCTGCTGGAGCTTCCCGAATATGGGGACGATACGGCTCTCTTTCGTGAGGAATTCCTGTCGAGTGTCGGTAACTGGGGAGCCAGAGTCAGTTGGACGAGTCGTTTGACGAATTTTCGAAGCCCCCGTCTCTCGACACATCTGCTTAAACTCAGCCGTCAATGGCTGGGTGCTCCAGCACCCGCCAAGCGTCGCACCATTCGACGAAATGATATGGAGCAGCCCCCGACGCCACTGCGTATTCATCAGGTCGATACACTTTGACGAACGATCGACGATATGCCTAATGGCGGAAGTGACGACGGCCCGTAAAGATCATCGCAATGCCATATTCATTGCAAGCTTCAATGACCTCTTCGTCTCGCTTGGAGCCGCCTGGCTGAATGATCGCCGTAATCCCGGCATGATGCAGTTGATCGACTCCATCGCGAAACGGGAAGAAGGCGTCTGAGGCCGCGACCGAACCTCGTGATCGATCGGCTGCTTTTTCGCAGGCAATTCGGGCTGAATCGAGGCGACTCATCTGGCCGGCTCCCACACCGACGCTGGCTCCATTTTTGGCAAGCAGAATCGCATTGCTTTTCACATGTTTGCAGACGGCCCAGGCGAACTCGAGATCTGCCCGTTCAATCGCAGTGGGGGTTCTTGATGTCACCACACGCCATTCATGAGTTTGTTCAGGCCGATCATCCTGCTCTTGAACCAGCAGACCTCCCGTGATCTTGCGGTACTCCAGTTGCCGTGGGCGTGAATCAATGAGAGCGGGGCTCTTCAAGAGGCGAACACTGTGTCGCCATTTGGGTGCCGAGGTGAGCATGGTCAATGCATCTGGCTCGTAACCGGGGGCAATAATCGCTTCGATGAATCGTCCCGGAGCACAAAGTTCCTCGGCAGTGGCCAGGTCGAGGGTGCGGTTGAATCCCAGGATCGATCCAAATGCACTCACCGGGTCACAGGCATCAGCCTGCACATACGCTTCACTGATTGACTCCGAAATGGCGCAGCCGCAGGGATTATTATGCTTGATGACTGAAACGGCGGGCTTGGAGAACTCCCGCACAATCTGCATGGCGGCATCAAGATCCAGATAGTTATTGAAAGAAAGCTCTTTGCCGTGAAGAACCTCGGCTTTTGCCAAAGTCGCTGGGTGAGGGCTGGTCTCGTGGTAGATGGCGGCCTGCTGATGAGGGTTTTCGCCATAACGTAATGTTGCGTGGCGCTGGAACTGCAATGCCAGTTTGCGAGGGAAGGTTGTTTCGGGGCCTTCCGAATCGTAATCCGTCAGCAGCCCCTTCATGTAATCGGCAATGGCTCGGTCGTACAAAGCTGTCATTTCGAAGGCCGCTGCGGCCAGCTCACGGCGGAATTCGAGTGATACGGAATTGTGCTCGAGCGCTGTTGCCACGCGGTCATACTGATCTGGTGTGGTGACAATCAAGACGTGAGCGTGATTTTTGGCAGCGGAACGGACCATCGATGGTCCGCCAATATCAATCTGCTCAATTGCCTCTTGTGCCAACACTCCTGGCTTGGAGATGGTTTCGACAAAGGGATAAAGATTCACGACAGCCAGTTCGATCGGAGTGATCCCATGGCTTTCCATGGACTGGCGATCGCCAGGAAGATCAGGGCGGCCGAGCAGTCCACCATGAACCCGAGGATGCAGCGTCTTGAGCCGACCATCCATCATCTCAGGGAACTGCGTGTAGTCTGAGACATCCGTGACTCGGACCCCACCTTCAGTGAGGGTCTTGGCAGTGCCGCCTGTGGAGAGGATTTCGAATCCCAGAACTTCCAGCCGCCGCGCAAATGGCACAAGTCCGGTCTTATCACTACACGAAATCAATGCGCGGCGAACCATTGCAGCCTCCTTCAATCATCAGCAGTCGTCAGAATCGTCTTGGAACCCAGAGTTTACCGACTCCTTCACGACGATACCAATCAAACAAGATTGACGCCCCTCTGGGGATATCACCTGTGGGTAACATGACGCTTCGGCTCATAGAAACGTGATCGAAAGTTTGAATGTCACGTGCATTCCTCATGCGTGGCGATGCTTCGAAAGCGGGATGGCACTTTCCGGAAGGCCCTTGTTGAAATGATTGCCAGAGGGGCTGGCGTTTGAGCTATGGCTCAGAATGCCTTCCTCGATCACGTTCAACGGGCGATCTCGTTCGACGGGATGAAGACAATCAGAGAAGTCGTACTTCAATTCTCGACGACATCGAACGGAGAGATGGATTCAATCAGCAGGATCGAATCTAAAAGTTGTATTGGAAGACCGTCTGAATGCGATTGGCAGTTCCCGATTCACGATTCTGATTTTCTCGACGTCCCCAGAGGTACTCAATCCCGATGGATGCATTGCGAACGGGAACATACCACAGGCTGGTCGCGACATAGTCTGAGCCTGCGAAACTGCTCCCTGGCATCGCATTGCTGCTGTCAACCTGCACATTCGAGTAGGTGACGTTGGTCATCCAGCGTTCTGCCCACCAATGCTCGTAGGAGGCCGTCATGCTGCGAATTCCCAAGGTTTCAAATCCACCATTGGCTGTCACAGCACCATCCAGACCAATACCGCTGGTATCCTGAATGTAACGACCAATCCCGGAACCCACTGCAAACTGCAGCAGTACTCGACTTCTTGTGATGGGTTGAGGATCAGTGTCTCTCAGTGGATTTTCACCTTTGAGAATCGCCCAGGGAAGGAGACTTCCAGTCAGATTCACACCCCAGCCGACACGACGATCAACCTCTTCTCCCGTCGGTCGATATCCAATAGATCTCACGATGGCAGCCGCCTGCAAATGCCAGAGATCGCGCTGATATCGCAAATGTGTCGTGAAATCCGGGATATCCTGAACGTTGGTGCCCAGTCCATTCGTCGTGATATCCGAAAACGGTTGTTCGAGTGCTGCCGCGACGAAAACGTTCTCTGAAACCGGAAGCGTGATTCGGCCCAGCCCCTGACGGGAGTTGACGATCCCGTTCGGACCTTGAAAATCAGCCGTACGCGGGAAAACACTGGCGTCCATAAAGACAGTTGTATCCTGTCCGACTCGAAAATAGCCGTAATCGACAAATGCAAACCGCAGGCGGGGGTTGCTGGAAGACCCCACAGCCGGTGGATTGCCACTGAGAAAATCGAACTGCACAAACGTGTGAACCACCCAGTCGTTGTGAGTGGTTGGCGTCCAGGTGTCGAGGCTGATGCGAGTGGGCCGGGCACTGTAATTCACGTTTTGCCCGGGAGTCTGCGGGACGGGAATGGTTCTTGTCACAAACAGATCCGGCGTACCAACCGGCTGAAAGTCGTAATTGGCACCCATGCGTACAAATCCACTCAGACGGATGGATGTGGGAGTGCCCGGCACCATGAATGAACCAGGGACAGGGCCGCGAATGACAAGCCGGTCAAAATCATCCTGAGAGATTGCCGGAGCAGGCGTTAGTCTGGTGTACAGGGATGCTCCGGGAGCCTCCTGATAATCGAGGGGATAGAATCCCTCGGGTGCGTAGTCGGCATATTGCTTGGGGCCAGTTGCCAGATCGTCGTAATGACTGGCCAGCGATTGATACGCCATCATCGAATAATTCTGCCCGATGTCAGATTCAATCAACGGGTCAAAAGGATCAAATGAGGCCGACTGATAGTCTGTCGCAGGATCAACCAGATATTGAGCCGGCTGAATCTGGGAAGCTGCAGAGGGAGTAATGGGTGATGACAGAAGTGGAGTCGATTTTTCAGTTATTGAATTCTGCTCAGCTTCTTGTGCAAAAGGTTCCCGGATCGAACTGAGAACAGAAACCTCTTGTGCCTGTGCGATCACGCCGCAGAATTCGTTGCCGGTAACGATGGCAGCGAGGA
Organism: Planctopirus hydrillae; assembly: GCF_001707835.1. Taxonomy (GTDB): domain Bacteria; phylum Planctomycetota; class Planctomycetia; order Planctomycetales; family Planctomycetaceae; genus Planctopirus; species Planctopirus hydrillae. The sequence continues at coordinate 553 of NZ_LYDR01000091.1, read as the reverse complement.
GAAACAGTTTTCTCACGAATGATCGATTCACAGACCGTCGAATCACTGTGGGGTATCGTTTGAACCAGGCCATGAGCCTTGCTCCCGACTCGTTGAAAGAACAGGCGAGAATTGCCGGTTCTCCGGTTGCCTGTAAGAGACACCTCTACTCATCGTTAAAATCGACAAGCTTTGACATCGGGTTGATGGATTTCTTCAGCCTTGAAGGTTTCATTGAGGAAGAAAAGATTCAGGCCAGCGGCTTTTGGAAATTAGCGGCAAGAATTTCCATCCCGATTCATTCGGTGGACAGGTTCATAATTTCGCATGGATCCGCAGGAATCGTGAGCCCCCTGCAACTCACCTGAAACTTTCCTTTTCTAAAGCTCCAAAAAACAGAAGGGCCTGCCGATTGGCAAACCCTTCTGGGATACAGTGAATGTCCGCTTTACCATAAGCACAGAATGAAAGGATTCCACGGAACCTGAGAGTCTACCTGCCTTGCTTGTGGAACACGCGATTGAGGGTACCGAATGCCTTTTCCGCTTCAGCGGTACCTACGCCGACGCTGACC
>NZ_LYDR01000090.1 GCF_001707835.1 Planctopirus hydrillae | reverse complement strand
TGAAGGAGTTTCTGCTTTTCGTAAAGACGAATCGCCTTAACTTGGTGCGTATGGGGCAAACGAAGACGTTTGACCCCGGCCACCCGGCCGAAAATGTATTTCGGAACGTCTCTGCGAGGGCAACAAAAAATCCCCAGCGACGTGCTCGTCACTGGGGATCGTTCTCGACGGATCACAGTTCAGGCCCGGATCAGTTGGTGGCGGGCTTTACATCCTGATTCTGGGCCTTCAGGTAGGTCAGCAGGTCCACAAGCTCCGAAGGAGCGATTGACGAAGCTGTCCCTTCCGGCATGCTGCTCATCTTCTGAACAGCCCGCTCTTCGACATCGGCTTTCGCAATCTTGCGAACAATTTTGCCATCGAAAATCTCAATCGTCGTGTCGTCTTCCTTCACCAGCAGGCCCGAAACCGCCACACCATCGGCAGTAATCAGCAGCGTGGCCCGGTACTTGGGATCAACTTCCGCATTCGGATCGATAATCGATTCGACGATCTTGATGGGCTTCATGCGTTTGGCCACACCCGCCAGATTCGGACCATACTCACGGCCTTCACCATTCCCCACTTTGTGACATGAAGTGCAATTGCGAACGAAAATCTCGCGGCCGCGGTTGGTATCTCCCGAAAGATCAGCCAGCCCCGTCATCGCTTTATTTCGCTCTTCTTCAGGCTTTGGTTCCGCACTGAGCAAGGTCGTGATGAACGGCAAAGCGGCTGCACCTGATTTCGATGCGGAAAGAATCTGTGTCACAATCTCTTTCGAGCGAGGTGGTGCAGGAATCTTCCCTGTCAGGTAATCCGCACGCCACAGTGGTTCGTGGGCAGCGAGTGCGTGGCGGATGGTGTAGTCAGCCCAGTAATCGGCAGGCTTTTCAGTCATTGCCAGCACGGCCTGAGCGGCAGCAGGATTATCGTAATAGCTCAAACCACGAGCCGCTTCCGTGCGAACGCGAGGATGTTCATCGCGGGAAGCGGTGATCAGCAGAGACATCGCATCGGGAAGCTCGTCGCGGTAATCAGCCACAACGTGTACGGCGGCCGCCCGCGCGTTCGGACTGGGTGAAGCCAACAGAGCCTGAATCAGGGCTTGATCATGCTGATGATGACTGGCCAGCACCCACATGGCTTCGCATTGCAGGCGAGGATAATCCTCAGACTTCGGATCGAGCTTGGCGAGCCAGGCCTTCACGCCGTCAACCACCTGCTGGGTTGGTCGGCTGTTGAGTTCATTACGGGCCCGGTACCGGGTCCGCCACTCGTAAACTTTGGTTTGATCAAGGAGTTCTTCAATCGACTTGCCATGCTGTGTCACAGGAGTCAGCAGGGGACGATCCTTCGCCACCAGGCGATAAATGCGACCGCGGGTATGATCGCGATTCGGATCGCGCTGAGAATACTGCATGTGACCAATCAGCGCATTGGCCCAGTCGCCAAACCACAAGGCACCATCCGGGCCAATCTGAGGATCTGCCGGACGGAAGTGCTTATCAGTGGAGGCAATCAGGTCGTCGGGTTTCCCATCGGTCAGCTTCATTCTCTTGCCGGCGAATCCACCGCCATCATCGTTGATGGTGAAACGGGGCATACCGTTCATGTTGATCACGCAGGCGTAGGTAAACTGCTTCTGGACGCTTTCCGGGAAATGTCGGCTTACGAGCCATTCACAACCCAGAGCCGGTCGCATCCCTTCCTGATTGAAGACCATATTGAGGCCGGTTCGCCCCCGGAACTGAGCACCGGAAAGGGGAGTATCCCAGGCATGATTGGCGGTTGTGCCATCGCCCACAATCCCCTGGCCCCACTCATCAAAGACATAGCACCACATGTTGTACTGGCCGGGGAGTGCAAACTGGCGAATCTTTTGCGATCTGGGGTCAAAGACATATGCGCCACCATTCCCCTGACTGCGATGCGGGCCCCAGGGGGTTTCCAATGTTGTACTGGTGGCAATCCCTTCGAGCATGTGGAGCAGGCCGCTATTCGACCACTCGAAGGCACTGCAAGTGTGGTGAGTATCGTCAGTAGCCCAGCCATCGATGAGATGGACAACCACATCGGCCTTATCGTCACCATCGGTATCCTTGAGCCACAACAGTCGCGGCTGATCGACAACCAGCACGCCACCATTCCAGAACTCGAAACCTGTGGGGCAATGGAGCTTGTCGTAGAAAACTGTGCATTTATCGGCTTTGCCATCCTGATTGGCATCTTCCAGAATGATCAGGCGGTCATTGGGCTTGGCGTCGCCAGGCTGCCACTGGGGATAAGTGGGCATGCAGGAGACCCACAGCCGGCCTTTGTTATCGAAGTTGAGCTGCACAGGCTTGGCGAGTTCCGGGAACATCGTTTCATCAGCAAAAGCCTTGATCTCAAAGCCTTCGGGAACCTTGGTCTGTGCGATCAGTTGCTCCGGTGTCAGATACCGCAACTCGGTGGCTTCGGAGTAGGCTTGCCGGGGATTGCCAAACCGGGTGGGTGGAACAATCAGTTCCCCCGTGTTGTCGTCGTTGGGCTTCGAGGCGGGTTTGCCACTGGCCAGATCCCAGATGTACTGATCCCGCACTGCGGCCATGTTGCGAATCTTCACATATTCGCGCGGGAATGTTTCTGTATCCCAGGTCCGGCGGCCACCGTAAACATACCAGCCATTCAGCATGCGGTAGTCTTGCAGGTGGATCCACGACTTATCGTTAACAGCACTGCGCAGCTCCTGATTGATCGAGCTGACTTGACCCAGTGCCGACTGGCCGAACGCACTGGCAAACAGCAGTTTGGCAACTGCCAGGTCACCCTCTTCGTTCAAATGGCAGCCATTGATGGTGTGCTGCAGGCCTGTTTGAGCATCAAACAAGGCCTTGGAACCAGCAAAGACATCGATGCAGGCGAGCTTGTTCTGGGCAGCGACATCGCGAACCGCCTGGGCATAGAGGGCGAGGTTCGTGTTTTCGGTGTCACCCTTGGGAAGCAGCGGCTCGCCGGATACTTCGAAGGCCAGTGGAGTCACCAGCACAAATCGAGGCGGCGACTTGGCGTCGTCGCGAGGATATCGCTGAGTGGTTTCCTTAATGAACTTCTCGTAATCCTGCTTGAACTTTTCGACCCCTTCCGGGCCGGCATACGATTCATTGAAACCAAAGAAGCAGATGTATGTATCTGCGCCGAAAGCCTTCTGAGGATCATCGAGATTGGTGTAATCGCTCGAGCGCTGATGAATGGAAACTTCTTCCGCAGGGCGGCCAAAGTTACGAATCACCAGTTTCTTTTCAGGAAACTTGCTGTGCAACAGCGTTTCGAAATTGCCAAACAGATTCATGCGTTCGGCAAAGCTGTTCCCTAGAAAGGCAATACGCTCACCTTCGATAAATTCCAGTGGCAACTGGCTGGCAGGAAGAGCTGGCCGCTTGGGACGCGGAGGCGTCGCCAGAAGTTTCTCGGCCAGGGCTTTATCGGGAGCCTGCGCCAGTACCTGAGGCATGCCAGTGAGCGATTCGAGCGAAATGCTCTCCGTGAGGATAGCCCCGCCCAGACCGGCAGCAGCTAGTACCGCCAGCGAAGTGATGGCTCTGCTGTTCTGCCAGAAATTCCAAGTCATCATCGATTTCAAGATCATGCGTAGTGTCCTGCAATTCACGAAAGGTGATTTCTCATCGTGGCGACATCACTCGAATCCACTCTGCACACAGAAACATTCTGGGTAGAGAGCAACAACTCTTCATTAACCGTCAACTCTGCTCGAAGATTCTGTCATAAAAAATCAGAAGTTGCCATTTTCATAGCAAAAGATTCCAACTTCATGAACGAATCACGGATTGTTTCTACGTTTTCCAAAAAGCAGCGTCGCCTTGTGAGTTGTGAAAACATGCTTGCCCAGAGCTGCAAGCATGGCACACAGAGCACTCTGCACTCTAATTTTATGGAAAGCGCATGACGACTGACCATCTCTGATTGTTGAGGGAGGCGGCGGCCAGGGAGGAAAAGTCGGGCGGGTTGATATCAAGAAACTTTCATGTGACAGTTTGCCAGATCAGCCTGTGCGAAAGCAATCACGAATGTTTGAAAGTCTGATGGATCAAGGCCGGATTTTCCGAAGGCCCCTTCTGACAATTGCCTCCCTGAATCCATTAACATTTCCTTCTGTACGAGACTTTTCCAGTAAACGTGATGAGAAAACGAGCAAAATTGCGCGACTGCGATTTCCCAGCCTGTTGCAGGCGGTATGAACTTTCCACAATACGAATATGGAAGATCTCACTCAAAAACTTCAGCAAGCTCTGCAGCTCGCCTCTCGAGCACTGCTGAATGAACGTGTGCGACCTGGCCTGGCCCATTGGGAAGGCGAACTCTCGACCTCGGCATTATCAACAGCCACAGCCGTTATGGCCCTGTTTCAGTACGCCAGAAGCCAACAGGCCAGTGGGCGTCTGCAAAAGGTTTTCGATGAGAAGTCCGAAGGCGACTGGCGACTGATCGAACAAGGCCTGGCGTGGCTCCTTCAGCATCAACTGACCGACGGCGGCTGGGGCGATACTGACAAAAGTCTCTCGAACATCAGCACCACCATGCTCGCTCATGCCACGCTGGTCGCTTGCCGGGAAGCTGTTGGACAACAAAGTCTGGTGCTGAACGCCAGCGATATCGACGCCGCCATTGAGCGAAGTGGCCGCTTGATCGAAGATTTAGGAGGCATTCAGGCGATTCGTGATCGATACGGGAAAGATCACACGTTTTCAGTTCCTATCCTGACCCATGCGGCACTGGCAGGTCTGGCGTCGTGGAATGAGATCCCCGCACTCCCTTATGAACTGGCACTCTTGCCGCATCGCTTTTTTGAGGTCATTCAGCTTCCTGTCGTTTCGTATGCCTTACCCGCTCTGATTGCAATTGGGCAGACGCTGCATTTGAGGCAGCGAACGTGGAACCCCTGGTGGTGGGTGCGGCGGGCTGCCATTCCGGGCACTTTGCAGAAATTGCAGAGCATACAGCCCGAAAGTGGTGGTTTTCTCGAAGCGACCCCACTGACAAGTTTTGTGACCATGTGCCTCGCCAGTGTCGGACGTGTGGATCATCCCGTCACACAGGCGGGGCTTAAATTTATTCGTGATTCGGTCCGGCCCGATGGAAGCTGGCCAATCGATACCAATCTGGCAACGTGGGTCACCACGCTTTCGATCAATCATCTGGGGGCTGAGGCTTTTTCGCCGGACGAACGCAATGCTCTGATCAACTGGCTGTTAATGCAGCAGTATCGAACGATTCATCCTTATACCAATGCCGCTCCCGGCGGCTGGGCCTGGACGAATCTCTCGGGCGGTGTACCCGATGCCGACGATACTCCCGGAGCCATGCTGGCTCTGATGGAACTCGACCGGGTCTCAGGTGTGTCCTTAGAAAATCATTCGATCGAAAAGGCCCTTCATCACGCTGCGCTGTGGTTGATCAAGCTGCAGAATCGCGATGGTGGCTGGCCGACCTTCTGCCGAGGTTGGGGAGCACTCCCTTTTGACCGCAGCTCGAACGATATTACCGCTCATTGCCTGCGGGCGCTGATTCAATATGAACGCAGGCTCAACGACGCCACTGTTGATGCCACTTCCAGACCACCTGCAGTTGAAGTTCCTGCCCCTGAGTTTCGAGAGCCAATGCAACGAAGCATCCAGCAAGGCTTTGAATATCTCGAAAAGACGCAGCGGGAAGATGGGTCGTGGCTGCCATTATGGTTTGGCAATCAACACAGCCCCGATGATGAAAACCCCTTGTACGGGACATCACGAGTGCTCCTGGCCTATGCGGATGCCGGTCTCGCAGGAAGCTCGGCCGCATTACGCGGCTGTGACTGGCTGGTGAGACATCAACATGCGGATGGTGCCTGGGGGCCCGGTACATCGATAGAAACGGCTGATACTTCCGATGCCGAGTCCGATGTCGAGGGAGAACCGGCCAGTATCGAAGAAACGGCTCTCGCCTTGATTGCGCTCTGTCGCTTCGACGCCACCCATAACGTCTTGCATCGCGGAGCCTCCTGGCTCATCGACAAGGTTGAAAACGAGACCTGGTGCGAGCCGACGCCGATTGGTTTTTACTTTGCAAAACTCTGGTACTACGAAAAACTTTATCCGCAGGTCTTTTCAGTCGGTGCACTCAAATCTCTGGCACTGCGACTCGGTTCGACACTGACTTCACTCTCGGAAAATGCCCAGGCTCACCGTCAAGATGAACCATCGCGCCTCCCCAGCGCAACCGATCGAGTGGCGGACTCAATGCACCCGCAGCGAACATCACCTGCGATCGATGTCGCGAATGGGGGCATCACCCGGGCTTGAGAGCAGCCTTCATGAAATCACTGAGCCAGTCCGGTTTGATCATTCGCTGGTTGCAGTTTCTACTGTTACTCGTCGTATGCTGGATGGTCATGACGTTCACACATGAGGTTGGTCACATTCTGGCAGGCTGGGCCGCTGGCGGGCATTTGCACTCGGCAGATCTTCTGCCCTGGCACCTTCCACAAAGCCATTTTGAGCCCAACCCTCACCCCCTGATCACGCTCTGGGGTGGCCCAGTCTTAGGCATTGCCATTCCCGTGCTGCTTGCAATGATCGTGCGGCATCGCCTTTCCTAGATGATCGCGCATTTCTGTATCCTCAGCAACGGGCTTTATCTGGCTGTTGCGTGGTACACAGGAGACAACCACCTCGACACCGCAAGACTCTTCGCGGCTGGCAGTTCTCCAGTCATCGTTGGCATTTATTGTACGCTCACTATCAGCGTCGGCTATCTCCGCTTCCGGCACGATTGCCGACAGTTTTTTGAAGGGGATAAGCGATTTATTTTGAGCAGTGTCTCACAACCCTGGGGTAAAACGTGGTGAAATGCATTGGTAAGGTGCCACTGCTGTCTTGCCCAGCCGTGGTGCGTACTGAGCATGACGGCTATTTCGACGAGGGGTATTGCGGATGGAGGACGATTGGTGAAACTTTCTGGCTATTATCGAATGAGAGCCAGGATTGACCACCCAACATGCCTACGTGGCAGCGCTGTTACAGAAAGTCTATAAATGAATTCATTTGATGAGGTCCTAAATTTCTTATCAGCAGATAGATACTTCAATCCGTCGCTGGTAGATCGCCACACTCGACTTATGAAAGAGTTCATTAGAAGAGAAGCCATGGCCTCTCGAAGACTAGGAATCTCCTCCGACACACCGTTTATTGATTTGTCTGGCATTGTTTCAATGGGCATGTCCAGCGACGATTCGCTGACGCAAAACATAATTGCGTCTTTCGCATCATCTACAGCGGAGCATAAGTGTTGCCTGTTTATGCTGAGTTGGTTCAAGGCGATTGAGCATCAGGATGCCGCAACTCGCATTAACAATGAACTGGCCCCTTATGCTCCCCTGCTGCTCTTTTTTAGAGAAGGAGGTTCGTTTACGAAGGAGCATGGTGTCTTCATAGATATCGATGATACATCTGGCTTCGATGCGAACGAGGTCCTTTGTAGTGACTTAAAGTCGCCATTCTCTGAAGAGCTATAGTGTCGCGAGGGCGCGACTGGTGATTAGCGATGATTTGGTTCGCAGGGTGGCTTGTATTCGAGTTCCTTGTGTGCCTCAGGTAGTATAGCTTCGTCGTCGCATGAACGGCCATAAGAGGCGTTTAGCTAGAACTCTGTTGGGTTTTCGCCGTTGCCAGAGACCTCTCTTGGGTTTGCCCCCCAGTAAATCAGAATTTCAACCGGGGCTACCCTGCTCTAATTGTTTTTCGGTGAATTCCAACGTTAGGTCAATCAAGGAGACCAACATATATGCCCCCACATCCGACTGACGCTTGTTACTGTGACATCATCGAGGCGGGAGTGCGCAATATACGACGTCTTGCCGTTGCGTCGGACTTTTCTAAAATAGCCTGCGAGGCTGACCATCTCGCATTTGTATCAACACTGCTAGGTCGTTATCTATTGTATTGCGTCCATGGAACTGGCTTTGACGAGTCGCTGCACAGTCGGTATTGGAACGAAGTCCGACCTTTGTACATGCAGCGAGCAAGCTCTGACTCTATCGAGGAGATGGACACAGCATGGAATCTGTTGGCTTTCAGTTTTGGTATTGAATACAAGGCCCAATGAGGTGGTCTCAAAGGGAAGAGGGAAGGCCGGTGTGAGTATAGAAGTGAGACGAAAGCCAATGAAGTGTGGAGATTTGACAACACTTCATCACTGTTGTGCACATTTTTTACGAACCTGATGCAAAACTCCGATAATTAAGCGGTGAAGGCCCATGCGGCTTCGGCAACGCGATAGAGATCTGAATCTCACCTCACAAAGTTGCGCCCGAATTGGATTGTTAATGCTATGGCAAGTAAAAAACTATCGGTCCATCAGTTTCTTAAACCCAGCGTTTGGCGTGCTGATGACTTTTCCTTCCGGTGTCAGCTCATGCACGATCCAGGCGGCCGCTGGGTGATGTTGCATGAGGCGGGCTCCATTTTCGTGGCCGAGAATACATAAGGTGGTGTCCAGACCATCGGCATCGATGCCATGGGGGGCCATCACAGTCGCTTGAATCTGCCGCGTGAGACCCATTCCAGTGGCAGGGTCGAGAATATGGGAGTAGCGGATGCCGTCGATCTCCAGAAACTGGAATTCGTCCCCCGCTGTCGAGACACAACAGTTTGACAGATAAACCACGGGAGAATCTGGTTCTGCTGTGTTGGCTGTGCCCGGGTTCTTGAGGGGCGTTGAACTCTCGACAACTTCTGTCGAGGGCGAGCGAAACTTCGGGATTGGCATGAGAACTTTCCAGCCCGATGATTTTTGAGGACTCGATGACGCAGCGTCTGGTGATGGAGGAGCATCCCCGAGCGCCATATCTCCACTGACGGCGACGGCAGAGACTGGGAGCCCTTCGTGTTGCAGGATCTTCAGGGCTTCTTCGGCCACATATCCCTTGGCGATCCCGCCAAAGTCAATCTGCATCCCGGGCTTGAGCAGCCGCACCATCTTCCCGTCCGGCGAGAGGCAAATGTTCTGCCAGCCCATCGACTCGCGGGCTGAGGCAATCTGCGTGGGTGTCGGCAAACTTTGTTTGCGGCGCGCCCGTCGCCACTGTTTCACCAGTTGACCTATCGTGACATCGAAGGCTCCGTCTGATTCACGGGCCAAACGGACAGAAGCCTGCAGGCACGTTGAGAGATCTTTCGAGATGGGCACAAACTCGGCGTGAGGGGCACTGGCACAGAGACGCATGACTTCGCTCTGGGGATCGTAATCACTCAAAATGCTGTTGAGTTCATCAATCCGGGGCCAGACCTTGGCAAACGCCGCTTTCGCACGAGTTTCGTCGGGAGCGTAAGTCTGCAGCACAACATCAACCCCCATCCGAATCGCCTGGTCGGAAAACAACTTCAAAGGGGGCGAGGCCGGTTTTTCCTCGGCATCACTTGTGCGGTCATCCAGGCAGGTGCAGCAAATTGGCAGAAGCCATGCAAGAACTGCCAGAACCTGCCAGGTATTCCCCGGTTTCTGACGAGATCGCAGAGTAAAAACTGAAGTTAAGGCGACAATCACTGATGTTCTCCGATGCTTTGTCACGCTGTTGGGCATGACCAGCGGCCTTGAGAAGAAGTTATTTCGGATACAATTCTTGGGGTCGATTCTCAGGTTCTATTCCTATGGCAGAAAGGTTTTGACAGAAAATGCAAAGTAACGAGGCTTTGTGGCTGGTCACCGAAAAACTCAATCGTGACGACGATTTCCACCCGATTTAGACCGTTCCCAGGTCATATCAGATTTGCCGGAGGTCTCCAGAGAGGTTAGACTAGTAATCCTGCTGACAATCTCACCTTGATACCTGCCCCTGTTGTTCTGCCTCTTTCGGTTAATGGATGAAGCTGGATGCATCTCTGGATCCAGTCATACGTTGACGAAAGATTTTTCAATGAGTCAAGGTGTGTGCGAACGTAGATTCTCGAAGTTTACCAGCAGTTGGTAAACCCATTGATTTTCAGGAACAGCGAATGCGTTTGAGAACATTCATGATCGATCTCGTCAGGCTTCGTTCAGTGCTTCAACTGGCGGTCGCGATGGCCGTCGGTGCGTCGGCAGCCACAGCAGTTGCCGCTGACCCATTGCCACCGAGCATGAAGCCTTATACCGAAACGATTGGTAATACCGACATCACCTTCAAGATGATCCCCATTCCAGGTGGGGAATTCGTGATGGGGAGCCCTGATTCGGAAGAAGGCCGCAAGCCGGATGAAGGTCCGCAGCATACAGTGAAGATCGAACCCTTCTGGATGGGTGCAACGGAAGTCACCTGGGATGAATACGATATCTGGTCGTACAATCTGGATATTCAGCGCCGACAGTTTACCGGTGAGGCACCCACGGCCCGTGATAAAGTGGCCGACCTGATTGCCCGGCCGACAAAGCCTTACACCGATATGACCTTTGGTATGGGCCAGAAAGGCTACCCCGCCATCTGCATGACTCAGCATGCTGCCAAGAAGTATTGCGAATGGCTCTCGGCCAAGACCGGACATTACTACCGCTTGCCGACAGAAGCTGAGTGGGAATATGCCTGCCGCGCAGGAACAACCACTCCTTATTCCTTTGGCGACGATGCCTCGAAGTTAGGGGATTACGCCTGGTACTTCGAAAACTCCAGCGAAAAGTACCAGCAGGTAGGTCAGAAGAAACCCAATCCCTGGGGCCTGTTCGATATGCACGGCAACGTCTCGGAGTGGTGCATCGACAAGTATGATCCCGAATTCTACGCCACCTTCAAGAAAGGGGAGATCCCTGTCAATCCGGTGAACATCCCTACGACCGAATATCCCCGCGTGGCTCGTGGTGGTTCATGGGATGATGATCCCGAAGCGCTCCGCAGTGCCTCGCGCATTCCTTCTTCGGATGAATGGAAAATTCAGGATCCAAACCTGCCCAAGTCGGTCTGGTACATGACGGATGCGCTGCAGGTCGGCTTCCGCGTTGTGCGGCCGCTCACGCCTCCCACCGCTGAAGAACGTAAGGCGAGAACCTACGATGCCATTCTGCCATCGGATGCTCGCGAGAATCCCAATCGTAAGGTCGATTGATTGACAATGCGTCGATTGAAAAGTGGCCCGGCCAACTCGCGGCCGGGTGGTCGTGCCAAGGCACGATCACAAGAAGCTGCGCCATGCGCGTTCCATCTAACGTGTGACGTGGAGTAGAATCAAGTATCTGGGGTCGAATGAAGTCATCTGCCCTCGACCACGCGGGTAAAGACCACGCCCTTACGCAAGGCCTTCAGGGCGTGCCACCCGTTGGCATATTGAGATAGAGAGAAGACCCTCACCCTGCCCTCTCCCGGCAGACGCGGGCGAGGGTTCTTGACTCCTTCTCCCGTTCTGACGGGAGAAGGCCGGGATGAGGGAAACTCGGACTTATTGGGGGAGCAATCCACGATCGGCTTCATCGCGGGATGCTTTTCCGATCTAGCCACTGACAGTCAATCGGCGCTTCTGCGGACGCCTTAATGATTAATAGACATCTAACGGAAAAGACCCTCACCCTGCCCTCTCCCACGCAGACGCGGGCGAGGGTTCCAGAGGCACGCGGATGGCGCGGTTTCTTGTCATCGTTCAAAGTACGATGACCTGTGTAGGCAAGTAAGGCACGAGTTGGCCGGGCCACCCTCGGGGGAAAAATGTTGTCAACTTATGTGTTGTCGTCAGCACACTGCCGCAAGCATGGCACATTGATGTTTGAGATCGCTGGCATCAAAGCTGGTTCTTGCGGGAATGTCTGGCAATTCGACTGGTCTTGGACATGATCGAACGGATGAGGCTGAGATCGTGTTGACCGAATGATCGGCCCAGATACCGTTTGAGAAAACGCAGCCGCTTGAGCCCGGAGATCTGCGATGCACTGTAATTGAGTTGGGCAAGATCTTTCACAATCCAGCGACGGGCCAGTTTTCGGCAATGGCGGACTCGCCCCAGATCGATGATCCAGGGGGTGGCCGTTAAATCGGCTTCAGGAACCATTAAATGGCCCAGATAGTAATCCTGATGATGAAATCCGTGGCCATGCATCCGGGCTGTGAGACGGGCCACATTTTCAAGCAGAACCTGCTCCTGGGGTGCCGAAAGTTTCTGCTGTTTATAAAGTTCCGAGAGTTTGACGGCTCCTTCGAGACTGCGCGTGATGAGGCCGCTGTAACGACCATGCCGAAAAATAGCCACTGGCTGCATGGTTGGCAGTTGATGTTCCAGAAAGAGCCATAAGGCTTCCCACTCATGCCGGGCCCCTAGCTGTGGCCATTGGCCTCGCAGAAGGGGTTTGATCCATTCCTTGAGTGAACTGGGAGAATGCCGCTTGATATAAAACCTGCGGAGAGTTCCATCGGCTTGTTTGAGTTCGAATCGGCTGGTGACGCGTTCGGCCCGCAGATTCTTGGCCGTCTCACTGGAGAGATGCCACAACGATGCTGCCGAAAGCAGGCCATGCTCTCGAAAGAGTGGGGCATCTTCCGTGAAAATCTCGACTCGACCGGCATCGTGAACTTCAAGCGGCCGCTTTTTCACTGAGCACCTCTTGAAAGACTGCCAATGTCTGCTCGGCGTTCGCTTCGGGTGTGTAACGCAGGGCTGTCGAGCGGGCGGCGGCCGACATCAGACGTAACTGTGTCTCTCCGCGACCGAAATGAAAATCAATGCGATCTGCCAGACACTCAACATCGTCTGGTGAGGCAATGACATAGCCATTGATCGCTGGTTCAATCGCATCCGCCCCGCCGGCAGTGGCTGTGGTGATGACTGGAATGCCACAGGCCATCGCTTCGAGATTGACGTTAGGAAAGGGTTCATAAATTGTGGGAAGGACAAACAGGTCGCTGGCGGCATAGAGCCTGGCAATGGCCTGCTGTCGACCAGTGAAAACCAGTCGATCAGCCAGATTCATTGAAGCCGCCAGGGCCTTGAATCGGGCAATGTCGCCGTCACCAATGACCATCAGCCACATTCCGCTCGTTCGAGCAATGGCCATGGCCTGGAGTAATCGCGAAAGACCTTTGCGACGGAAATCCATCGAGGCGAACGTCAGGAGCGGTGCATCGGCAGGAATTTTCCACTCAGCCCGTACTGCCAGCCGTTCTTGCTGATAGTCGGGATGAAAATTTGTCGTATCGACCCCATTAGTAACCCGGCAAACACGTTTGGGATCGACTTCAAAGTATTCCTTCAGCAGCCGCTCATCGAGCTTCGACTGCACGATGATTCGTCGGGGGCCATCTGGCCCGAAGAGCTGCTTTTCAATCCTTAATATGGTGCGATGCCTGGGGTTCAATCTTTGGAGGAACTGCTGCATCTTCCCGCGATAAAAGACTTTAAGCCAGTGCGTCTGGAGCGGGTCGGTGAGCCGATAAGTATCGAGGCCATAGACACGCGAAAGTCCATGCACAATATCGAAGCCCTGATTAGCAAAGACCTTCCTTGCATTGCGGGCGAGGCTCAGGTTTTTGGTCCAGGAAGTCCACTTCGAGACGGGTACTTTAAGATGTTTGGCTTCAGCCTTGAGGGAGTCATCCATCGATTCTCCCACGATGGTGACCTCGTGGCCTTTGGCCCTGAGTTGCCGCATGAGGTTGATGCAGTACCTTTCGGCCCCTGCTTTTTTCAGCGAGCAAACGCGACGGACGAGTGCAATCCGCATTTTGCCTCTCCTTCTAAGCAGCATTCCGCTGAGATAATTGCCGCTGGATTTCTCGCCAGACGAAATCGACCTTGAGCAGACGCATACAATCATGATGCCCGAGTGGGCAAACCCGCTGCTGGCAGGGGCCGCAGGGCATGGTGAGTTGAATCGAAGTCGACAGGGGCGACCAGGTTTCACTCCAGGCCTGATGTGTGGGGCCAAAGAGGACCACATGGGGCACATGCAAGGCAGCGGCAAAATGCCGGGGGCCTGAATCGGTCGTGATCAGCATCTTTGAACCGGCAATGGCCGATTTCGTCAGCGACAGCGACAGTGACTCGCGCCCTAAAGACCGCACGCGAGGATCATTCACTCGCGACTCAATATCGAGGCTTTTCGCTTTTTCAGCCGGGCCACAAAGCACAACGACTGCGTTTTCTGTCGAGTTGATGATTTTTCGAGCCAGCTCGACAAAGGATTCCGTAGGCCAGTCTTTCGCAGCACCAAAGGCACCACCCGTGTTGAAGGCCACAATCCCCGGTGCAGCGGAAATCGCTGATTCCTTCGCGAGAAAACCTTTCCACGCGAACTGGCCTGGTTCCGTTAATGCCAGTTCCATCTGTGCCTGTCGAGGCGCTGGCACTACGGCCCCGGCCGCTGCGACAATCTGCAGATAATCCTCCATCGCCGGGTGAGGAATTTTCTTATTGTTGGAAGGGATGCGCTGCGTGAGCAATAGTCCCCTGCCATCCCGGTTCAAGCCAATTCGTTTTTTGGCTCCACTGGCCCAACCCAGCCACGCAGAATGCAAGGAGTTGGGAAACAAAATCGCTTCGTCGAAACGTTCTTTTCTTAACTGAGAAATCAGTGACCAACCCGAGAAAACTGGTGGCGAGCTTTCTGATAAAGGCTTCGATGTTTTGCTGCGCAGAATCAGGCGATCCACCAGACCCGTTCCGGCGAGAACCTCAGCCACGTAAGGTTGCAGAATGGCGACTGCTTCATCGCCAGGAAACGTCGATCTCAAGGCACGCAGGGCCGGTGTGGCCATCAATGCATCACCGACCCAATTGGGCATGAAAATGGCCCGTTTCATGCCGCTTTCCGATCCGCATGACCAGCCGATGCTGGTGCAGTGACTGCCTGAGTATGTGCGGCCAGCGAAAGCACAGTGGCGTCCTGCTCACGAAGTCGGCGAACGATCTGAGTGGTCGAAAGACCTTCAACCATCCCCATCGGCTTCACAGTTCCACCGTAAGCCAGCACAACCTCCCGGCCCACAATTTCTTCGGCTGAATAGGTACCGCCCTTCACCAGGACGTCGGGCTTTAAGGCATGCAGCAACGCGTGGGGTGTATCTTCATCGAAGACGACGACGTAATCGACGACTTCCAGTGCTGCCAACATGCGGGCGCGATACTCCTGATCGAAAATTGGTCGATCGGGAGCTTTTCCCAGTCGGCGGACACTGTCATCACTATTGATCGCCACAATCAGACATTGGCCTTCGCAGGCCGCTTCCGTCAGGTAACTGACATGGCCGGCGTGGAGCAGATCAAAACAGCCATTGGTGAAAACAACTTTCTGGCCCGTCTTCTGCCGGGCACTGACATGCCGTTGCAATGCCGGCACGTTCAGAATTTTTCCTTCGGCATGTCGATGGGTCCGCATGAGATCGGTGAGGATCTCCTCCCGCGAAATGGCGACCACACCAATTTGTTCGACTTCGAGCCCGCCCGCGACATTCGCCAGCCGCCCCAGATCGGCAGGTGCCAATCCGGCTCCCAAGCCCACGCCAATCATGGCCATGACCATGTCGCCAGCACCGGTAATGTCACAGACTTCGCGAGGCCGGGTTGGAAGATGCTCGGAAGTTCCATCATTGTGAACCAGCGCAATTCCGTCGCGATCCATTGTCACAAATGCATAATCGAGCGACATCAGTTCGCAGAGCTTTTTACCGGCAACGAAGGCATCTTCTACTGTGCGGACTTCAACTCCCGTGGCACGCGTGGTTTCCAGGCGATTGGGCGTCACGGATGTGGCACCGCGATAAGCGGCGCATTTGCCATGACTGGCGGGATCGACGACAACGGGAATTCCTGCCTTGCGAGCAGCCGCAATTAAAGGTTCGAGCAACTCCTGGGTACACAGGCCTTTGCCGTAATCCGAAACCAGAATGGCCTGAAAGTCTTTTAAATGCGGCAGAATCTGATTGAGCAATCGGGTGGCCAATTGAGAATCGATGGCATTACGGACTTCCCGATCGACACGCAGCATCTGATGAGGATGCCGGTACTGTGCACTCCCCATGTAGCGAGTTTTCAACGTGGTTGGTCGGGAGGGATCGATGCAGACAGAGCCGGAATCAATATCGAGTCGTTCCAGTTCGCGGCAGGCCTGCCGCCCTTCTTCATCGGCTCCAATAATACTCAGCAGCGTGACTTCGGCATCGAGCCCTTTGACCATCTGGGCCACATTCGCAGCACCACCCAGACGAAGTTCTTGCCTTTGTTCGTGCAGCAGAATGACCGGAGCTTCTTGGGAGATCCGCTCGGCATCACCCCAGACGTAACGATCCAGAATGAGATCGCCAACGACCAGTAACCGTGGGCAACCCAGACGCTCGACTGCGTCAATGAGGTGATACGACATCCTTGGCAATCCCTGCCTTAAGTAAATCGCTGCTGGCAATCTGTTGCCACAGCGAAAAGTGTCTTCCTGACATTTGCCAGCTTGTCTGAATGCCCGATTTGAACCGACGAAGGGCTCCCATCACAGGACTTCCCGACTCAAGTTGGGTCACGCAATCCGGGATAATCCCTGTAAAACCAGACTTCGTCAATCCCGATTCTCCCTGGATGAGGAACAATCGACTGGCAACGTAACATTCACGCCTATCTCAAGTTAAGCCCTGGATTCTCCAGCAGCTCGGCATGCAGAAGACTCAGGCGGCACAACAGCCAGTCCAATCGCATCGAGATCATCTGCCACCTCTGCCAATACTGTGATTGGTGATCTCCGATGTTCTTACCGATCAACGATTCGATCCAGAACATCCCCGCCATCAGCAAACCGACGCGCTCCAGGACGCGGGCAAGACGAATCTCGAGTTCAGAGAGTGGACGAACACCACGATAAACCTCAAAGCCAAGCTCTCGGATGGAAGGCTGAACGGCATGAAAACTTCCCAGAAACCTTGCGAGGTCTATGGCGACGGAATCTGTACGAGCTGCCGTCGCATCGAGTAACCCGGAAACCTGGTGATGCTCCATAAGAATATGCTGACACCAGAAATCACCCCAACACGGCGTGAGCGGAATTTTCTGGTAGGCCCAGGGTGCTAAATCTCGAATGATGGGTGGAATCAAATTATCGACAAGTTGAGCCAGCTTACGAAGCTTAACTAAACACCCAAAGTTATCGAGACTGGTGAGGTCAGTTCCCCCAAGGTCAGGTTCCACCGCATCGCGATGGGCAAGCTCAGCCCCTTGGCGGGTCAGCCTGGCCAGACATTTGAGAACTGTTGGAGAAACGCACTGGTGGCTCGGAGCAAACCATGCGTGGCACGCCGGAGGTGATGCAAAAGAACAGGCAGCCGTATGCCAGCGGGCCAGCATGGCCATGACTTTCGTCACGCTGGATTCATCAAGATGACTGGAGTCGAGTGGTTGTCCCTTCAGCCACGGTTCCAACTGGCAGAGGAATTCTTCCTCTCGTCCCACCGTATGCATGCCCGACGAGTTTATAACTGGGGAGTTCATGTTCGCTGAACTCGAGCCAGCCCATCGCGGCGACGGGGCCATTATCCGAAACCAGCTCATGGTTTCTTGACTGGCCTTTGGCTTTGAAACAGGCACGGGAGCAGCTACGGGTAAGCCGAGTTGCTGTGTATGCCGCAACAAGGCGTGGAGCCCCGTCAATCGCGCGGGCGGCATGGCATCGGTCGGCCAGAGCCTCAGTGCAAACTGACCGAGCTGTCGTGAATTCAACTGAAAAACCTGAGCACCACTGAAGGCGGCACTTTGAACTCGTTGAATTTCCAGCTCAGAAACTTGAGTTAACCAGTCAAAATTCTGGCGGCACATTTCGATCAAATACTGTTGCCAGGGAGCAGGAATGGGCTCCAGGCGCGTTGCCACATTTACTGCCGACTCCACCATCATCGCCAGCCTTACGGGATATGCTCGCCGGATGAAACTTCGCTGGGCAGGGATGGTATTGCTTGTTGATTGGCAACTCTCCATTCGAGGAGACCCATCCCACCGACAATCAGCGCCTCACCGACAAAATGCCCGGCTCCCAGAAAACTCGCGGTGCCCCACCAGACAAAGAACATCGCGAGACAGACGATGGCCCATAAAATGTTCGCTGCGGCGATCATCTGCAGCCCGGGGACATAATCCTTGCGACTCAGTAGCCAGAGGATGAACGAAAAGCTCGCATAGGCCAGATTCACCATCCCGAACGTCAGCATCAGTTCCGCAGGCAACTGATAAAGTTCGGCAAGCCAAAAGCGCAGGAGAATCATGAGCACTCCTGCACCAGCCCCAGCCGTCCAGTCGAGAAGAATCAGCAGCCTGGCAGAGGTCATACTTTCGGCCTTACCAGGCTACTTTGGCCTCGCTCTATCGCGACGTCGTCGATGCGGGCCAAGACTTAACCTCACTGGCACGGGCCAAACCCGTCATCAATCGACGCGTTATCGTTGGCTTACTGGAACGTAATGACGTTCTGGTGCACCAATGTAATTCGAGGAGGGCCGGATGATCTTGTTATCCGCAAGCTGTTCGAGCACATGGGCACACCACCCGACAATCCGGCTGGTGGCGAAAACACAGGTGAACAGATCGCCGGGAATTCCCATGTAATGCTGCAGACTGGCCGAGTAGAAATCGACGTTGCAGTATCGATTGATTGACTCCCGCACCAGTCGCTCCATCAGGATCGACATGTCGTACCACTTGGGATCGCCTGTTTCTTTCCCCAGTCGCTCGGAGAGTGCTTTCAGATGGCGAGCCCGTGGATCTTCCACCTTATAGACCGCGTGGCCAAAGCCCATGAACTTACCCTTGTTGGCCCGGGTGGTTTCCACATAGCTGGCCACGTTATCCACGCTGCCGATTTCCATGAGAACCTTCAGGACTTCGGTATTCGCACCACCGTGCAGTGGCCCCTTAAGAGCACCAATCGCACCTGTCACCGCCGAGTAAAGATCGGCCAGAGTGGCAGCGATCACGCGGGCGGCGAAAGTACTGGCATTCAGCCCATGCTCAGCATGCAGAATCAGAATCAGATCCATTGCACGGGTGGCGTCTTCGGAGGGAACGGTCCCATTGAGCATGTACATGAAATTGCCCGCATGGCTGAGATCCTTGCGGGGGGCAATCGGTTCGAGTCCTTCTCGTAAGCGGCGGAAGGCGGCAGTAATCGTTGCCATTTCGGCTGTGAGGCGAACAGATTTCTCCAGATTCGCAGCTCGCGAGTTGTCTTCGGCCAGCGGGTCGTAACAACCAGAGATCGATACCGCCGTCCGCAAAGCGGTCATCGGAGGAGTACTGGGTGGCAAAGATTTCAGGCAGTCAAGAACCGGCGCATCAATTTCACGATGGTGAATCAGAAGTTCAGTAAACTCCTTCAGTTGTGTTGCCGTGGGGAGTTCGCCGTGCAGGAGCAGGTAAGACGTTTCTTCGAAAGTGCTCGATTCAGCCAGTTCGTGAATGTTAAAGCCGCGATAAATCAGTTTGCCCAGATCGCCATCCACATCACAGACTTGAGAATCAGCAGCCACGATCCCCTTGAGACCTTTGGCAGCGATTTTTTCCTTGTCGAGCGTAGCGTCGGACATTGGGTGGGCTTTCTCGTGTTCAGGCAAAGGCTGGTGATGTTGGCGGATTGATCCGGTGGTAGCAGTGATTGACACAAAAGTCGTCACCACATGAGTATAGCAGTGGCGAATTTGTTGAATCAACGCTCGATAGAGCCGAATCAGCATTCGAGACAAATTGAAGTCCTGACAATCTCGTCAACCAGAAAATCTTTCAGCAGATGAAGGGAGTGAAGGTGCACAACTGGACAGAAAAAATCGAGCGTTTTGATCGCGAGATGAATCGAAGTCGGTTGTGCAAGAAAATTTTTGGAAAAAAATTATCGAATGCGGCAGATTTCGCAGAAGTTTTCTTCTCTCGACGTTAGCATTTCCCGAGCAATTGATCGCAGAGAGAGAATGGAAGCTGTCGACGCGACGGTCGTTGCCTTGGTTTGCAGGCTTTGTTTCGCCTGAGCCATGGAGGCCGATCCTGCTAAGCAGACTGGACTGACAAATAAAATCTGTAGGCATGATGCCGTAAGATTTGATTGATGATCAGCCAGATTCGTTCTTTCCCTGCGGTACGTTTGCGACGTGGATCGCCGGCCCGGGGGTTACGAGCAGTTTTTTTGCATGCTCGTCGGGCGGCTCCATGCCAAAGTGATACGGTCAAGGTACCGCTGTCGCTCTGGTTAATGCGATCGGAAGCTGTCTCGACAAGGAGGTTTGACACTTATGGATCAATCACAACTCGCACTTCGTGAACTGCTGAATCAGGGCGCCTCGCGCGGCTTTCTGACTTACGCAGAAATTGACAGGTACATCCCTGATGAAGGGGGAGATCCTGCGCTCGTTGATGAACTCATTATGGCTCTTGAGGCTGCCGGTCTCGACGCCGTTGAGCCTGAGGGTGGTATTGATCCACTGCAGTCGTTGCCTCCGCTGGAAATGCTTGAGCCGGAATCCAATTCCAGCTCGCGTGATCCGATTCGCATGTACTTGAGCCAGATGGGCCACATTCCCCTGCTGACACGCGAGCGTGAAATCTACCTGGCCAAACAGATCGAAATGACTCGCCGCTGGTTCCGCCGGCGAATGCTCGAATCCGATTTCGCGATTCGCATTGTGGTCGATACGGTGCACAAAGTCCGGCTTGGGGAACTCCCCTTTGAGCGCACGCTGCGGACATCAGATACCGAAAGCGTTCAGAAGGATCAGATTCTGGCTCGTATGCCTCACAATCTGCCGACCATTGAGCGCATGCTGGACGAGAACAAACAGGATTTTACACTCCTTCGAGGCGCCATCGGGACTCCCGAAGAAGCCGTCATTCGCGAACGCATGGCCATTCGTCGCAGCAAGCTGGCGACTCTCTGTGAAGAACTCAGCGTCCGCACCCAAAGGCTCCAGCCTGTCATGCGGCGTATGGAACAGATCTCGCTCCGGATGACAGAACTTCAGAAGCAGATTTCTGCCCGCCAGATCCGCAAGATGCCAATGACAGCCGCCGATGTGGCTGCCGCTGAAGCCGAACTGGAAGGTCTGATTCAGGATGTGCAGGAACTGCCAGCCGATTTCCAGAAGCGCATTCGCCGTGTCCTCGAAAAATTTGGCGGCTGGACACGTTCCAAGCAGCAACTCTCCGGTGGCAACCTGCGGCTGGTGGTCTCGATTGCTAAGAAGTATCGCAACCGGGGCCTGAGCTTTCTCGACCTGATTCAGGAAGGGAATGCCGGTCTGATGCGTGGTGTCGAGAAGTACGAATTCCGCCGTGGCTATAAGTTCTCGACTTACGCCACTTGGTGGATTCGTCAGGCGATCACCCGCGCCGTGGCCGATCATGCCCGAACGATTCGTATCCCGGTCCACATGTTCCAAAGCATCTCGACGCTGAAGAACAAGAGTGAACAGATCCGCCAGGAAACTGGTCGCGAGCCAACCATTGAAGAACTGGCACTGGCTGTCGATATGTCGGTCGAAGATACCGAACGGATCATGAAGACCTGGAAGCACCCGATGAGTCTCGATACACCGATTGGTGAAAGCGAAGACTCCAGCTTTGGTGATTTTCTGGAAGACAGTCACGAATCGACACCTGCCGATAACGCTCTGCGTGAAATGTTGCGTGATAAGATCGATATTGTGCTTCGCAGCCTGACGTATCGTGAACGGGAAATCATTCGTCTGCGTTACGGCCTGGGCGATGGCTACAGCTACACTCTCGAAGAAACTGGCCGAATTTTTAAGGTCACTCGCGAGCGTATCCGCCAGATTGAATCGAAGGCACTTAAGAAGTTGCAGCACCACACGCGTGCTCATCACCTGCAAGGCTTCGTGGAAGATCTTCTTCCGAACCCTGCTGCCCCAGGCACACTGCTCAACTCGGACACGATTCTGTCAGAAGAATCAAAGAGTTCACCATCGGCTCGTCGGAGGAAAGACTCCATGACACTCGCCGCCGCCAACTGATGACCTGATTCGAGTCGAGAAATCTCTCGATCTGCTCTTCTGAAGAGACCTCACTTTGTTTCGACAAGGTGAGGTTTCTTTTTTTATAGTCTGGGTGGCACGACCCTGAAGGCCTTGCGAAAGGGCGTGGTCTCTAAGCCTTTCAACATCAGATTGGCTTTAACACCGGCAAACTTCTGCCGAACAATCCATGAACGACCTCCGGGCATCGCACTTGACTGCGAATCACCAGAATTGCCTGAAAACCATCAACAACTTTGCCGGTTATGACGATGACTCTGAGAGCGTAGAATTTTCTATAGACTCAGAGGAGCCATCGTGCCCTTGCCGACCCGATGTCGAGTGCTGGTATTGGCAATTTCTGCCACTCTGGGAATCTCAGGGTTCGCACAGGAGAGCTCCTTGCCTCCCGGTCCATCTGCTGTGACCGAGGGTAAGGTTCGTCTCGATGAACAGGAAACAGATTCTGCACTTCCTGCCAATCCAGCACCAGGTTCCTACGACGAACTACTGAAGCGTCTGGAAAAAAATGAGCAGGAAATTGCCCGGCTGAACAACGAGTTAAGTACCAACGTTGATAATGACCGCTCGTTTCGCGATGTCTTTGAGGAACGCTGGAGCAAGGTTCAAGACCCTTCGATTACCACTGTCGATGAGCAGACCTATACTCCTGGCGGTTCAAAACCCAAACAATGGTATGACCGGCTGAGTCTTCGAGGGTACGCCCAGTTTCGATACAACTTCGTGGTCGATGAAGACGGGGCACCGGCTCAACTCATTGGAGATCGCTCCGTCAGTGATGATCAGTCATTTCTTATTCGACGGGCACGTCTGATCGTATCAGGCGATGTCTCCGAGAATTTATATGTCTATCTTCAATCCGACTTCGCCTCCACGGTGCCGGATAGTGACGATTCGACCTACTATGCACAGATCCGTGACTGGTATGGCGACCTGTACTTCGATGAGGACAAAGTTCACCGTGTTCGTATCGGACAGTCCAAGGTCCCTTACGGCTGGGAAGACCTCCAATCCAGTTCCAACCGGGCTCCCCTGGATCGCAGTGACAGCATTAACTCAGCGACCAGAAACGAACGCGATCTGGGTGTCGTCTACTACTGGACACCTGAAGGCGCTCAAGACCTTTTCAAAGAAGTTCTCGATCGAGGTCTCAAAGGTTCCGGGAACTACGGTGTCTTCGGCATAGGAGCTTTTAACGGTCAAGGGGGCTCGACTCTCGAAGAAAATGACAACCTCCACCTTTACACACGACTCGCTGTCCCTCATAAGCTCGAAAACGGCCAGATTCTCGAAATGGGCGTACAGGCCTACACCGGAAAGTATGTCGTGGGCTCCGCTCCCATTCGGCCACTGGGTGTGCCCCCCGCCATTATTCCCGCGGGCACAATTGGAGCCGGAGATGATGGTGGCATTGTCGATCAACGCCTGGCGGGGACGTTCGTCTGGTATCCTCAACCCTGGGGCTTGCAGGCCGAGTGGAATATTGGCAATGGCCCGGGCCTTAATGACGAGCAGACGGCTGTTGTTAAACGTTCGTTGACTGGTGGCTATGTCATGGCCCTATACCGTCTGGAAACCGAATCACACGGCATCATCTTCCCGTTTGGTCGCTACACTTATTATCAGGGTGGACTCAAGAATTTCGCCAACGCTCCCTATGGCACGATCAACGAATGGGAACTGGGTTTCGAGTGGCAGATCAATCCGCAAATGGAGTTTTCAACTCAGTACACGATCGCCGATCGTACAAACGTCTCGGCTCGCTCTTCGGGAACATCTTATGGACAGTTCCGCGGAGATATCATTCGCTGTCAGTTCCAGATTAACTATTAAACAGCCGGAACTCATTCATTGAGTTCATGTACCGAGGTCATCTACATAGGCGAAGCAGTTGCTGCCTGTTCGGGATGTAACTGCCGCACTCGATACTGAATATGCAGCTCGCGCAGTGCTTCTCGATCGAGTAATAGCTGCCGGCGATCCTCAACACTCAAACTCTCGGGCCCTTGAGTGAGTATGGCTTGAGTCCATTCGCGAACTTTGGCTTCTGGAGCCGGGAGCCCTGCGGCTGTCTGCTGCAGAATCGAAGCATGCAAAGCCTGAAAGCCAGGGTCGGAAAGCAACTCTCCGAGTAACTGACTGCGATCATGCGCATTCGCGTATTGCTCATGCTGTTCCAGTGCACGCTGCTGCAGCTTGAGAATCGGTGTGAGTTCCGATTCCTCAGGAATCAGGAGCAGTCGCCGATGAGCGAGCCATTGTCCAAGTTCGACACTGCCGAGAATTCTCGAGAAAGGAATCGTCAGCGACAAACCGAGCAAAATGGGTGACAACCACAAAAACAGGCCGGGGGCAAAGAACAGGATCAAGGCACTTCCCACCAGCCCGGTCAATGTATGCGGGCCAAACACCCGGCAGGCCGCCAGAAAGTCAATATCTCCATCTCCCCGGTTCTGGGCATTCCACTGCACTTTTTCGCCCAGTAAGGTCGAGATCACAAATCGCGTATGAAACAGCATCATGATGGGGGCCACCAGAACTGAGGCGGCCGTTTCGATCAGCACGCTGGGAATAATCTTCGACCAGCCGCCGAATTGTTCTCTTCGTGGACGATCAAATGCCAAAGCCACGAGACTCCAGACCTTCGGTGCCATCAATAGAAACATGGTGAAAGCAAAGACCACCAGCCCACTGATCCGTTCCTGAGTACTCCCCAGCCAGATCCCGTCGATTGCCATGGCCAATAGCCCCAGAAGCGTGAACAGCAGCCACAGAGGGGATGCCAGATAAGACATTACGCCCATGGCCAAATGCAGACGGCTGATCGGTCGTAAACCTTCGCTGATAATCAGCCGCATGTGCTGCAGATTTCCCTGGCACCAGCGCTGATCTCGCTTCGCATAATCAAGCAATGTCGTGGGGCATTCTTCATAGCTCCCCGCCAGATCGTGCGCAAGAGCCACTTTCCAGCCACCGCGTGCCATCAAAGCGGCTTCCACAAAGTCGTGACTCAGGATTTCGCCACCCAGTGGGGCCACGCCCGGGAGTGTGGGCAACCCGCAATGATCAATAAAGGGAGCCACGCGGATAATGGCATTATGCCCCCAGTAATTACTGTCAAAGCTCGCCCAGGAACTGAAACCTTCCATGTGGACCGGGCTGTAAAGTCTGGCTGAGAACTGTTGCAGTCGAGCAAAAAATGAAAGCCGGTTCACAGGGACAGGTGGCACCTGCAGAATTCCGAGGGCCGGATCATCCTGCATGCGACGGGCCATTTCGACCATTGTCTGGCCATCCATCACGCTGTCGGCATCGAGTACAATCATCAGGTCGTACTGTGTGCCCCAGCGTTCACAGAAATCAGCAATGTTCCCCGCCTTGCGAGCCGTATTTTTGGGCCGTCGGCGGTAAAAGACGTTGGTCGGGCCAGTCAGTCGCTGACAAAGGCGACCCCACATCCGCTCTTCTTCCAGCCAGATATCCGGATTTGTGGTATCGCTCAGGACGAAGAGGTCAAAGTCCGCCGCATGCGGTGTGGTCGCGAGCGACTCGATCATCGCCTGGACATTCGCGAAGACACTAGCGGGCGTTTCATTGTAAACGGGCATCAGGATCGCCGTCCTTGGTAAGGAACTGTGCGATGCCTGCGACGTTGATGTTGACTGGCGACGCTGGGTGATCGTCAACCACAAACCGAGCGTGCTGGTCCAGAACGAGAAGGAAATGATCAGCACCAGCAGGGCGAATAAGGGGACGAGCAGCCACGTTGCCGGATTTTTAGAAATATCTCCCAACGACCAGATAAACAGCCAGATGGCAAAAGCGGTTGTCGTCAGAGTGAGCACAGCGAGCGACAGTCGAAAGCGACGACTTCCCGGCTGAGAAACCTGCGAAACTTTCAAAGGAGTGGTGCTGCTGGCATTCACGAATTTGATCCTGAGAGCATGAACCAGTCGCTGTCAAATGCTGCACCCCCAACGGGGATCAAAACAACAGCCTGGTGGTGAAAAATGATTCCGCCTATTGAGCCACTGACAACCGACAATCGCAACCTGTCAGTCACGATCGAGGAACTTACTCATCTCTGGCCCATAGAGACTTTTTGCGGACACTGCCTCTCGAAGACTCCCTTTGGGAAACTGTGTTTGCACTGTTTACACAGGCAATCCCAACTTACACAGGCAATCCCAACAGAAGGATCATTGGGGCAGGCATCCGATTTTCGAAGGCCCGCGCCGTTCACCAGTTATCTTTGGCAATGACTCCTGGCTTAGCGGACAGGTTCGAGTCGCAGTTTGACGGTCGTGAGCACCTGGCACAGGTTTTTCCAGACGCCTCGCCAGTAGCCCTTGCGAAAGAGACGCAACAGCTTGGGACGGAGTTGTGCCCGCATGGCAATTTTCTGGCTTTCTGGAGCCACATCACTGGGCCGGATTCTCACCATCGAGATCTGGGCCAAGTGCGGAACAGCCCCCTGGAGCCGACGATCGAGATATCGCGAGCCATTGCTGCCCAAGGATTTGCTGCCCGCTTCGACCCCTTCAGCGAGTTCGGCAGGTGCCTCCTGCGATTCTGCTGTTCCTCCATTCGAACTGCCCGGAATCACAGTCATTTTTCCCGAGAAGTCCTGTGCACCGGGAAACAGTTCTACGGTCGATTCGAGCTCGCGCAAAGCCAGCCTCAAGGCCGCTTCACACAACTCGGCAGCACTGTAAGGATGATGTTCCCCATCCATCCCTGCCGGTTGAGTATCTTCCAGAAGCTGTTCAGCCTCTTCGACAAATCGCTTCGAGAGCGACGACAGCAGATCGGGATGCCGGATCCCTGCATCTCGCAGATAGTCGGCCACATGGCAGCGGGCGACAATCTGTGCGGAGCTTCCCAGATCAACGGGTGAGTCTTCAACTGCGAAAGCAACCATGATCATCGAGATGTCTCCTGTTGATTCTGTTGAACACGCCACGGTGGCAAGACCACCGGGGGAGCCTCCAACGGGCACAGATAACTCCATCGTTCTGTGAGAGGCTGACCTTCATCGCTCAGCCGTGCAATCAATTCCAAGGGGCCTTCACCTGTCGGTTCGGCAACAAGATGCAGCACCCACTGTTGATCGGAAACCTTTTCAATCCGTTGAGAAGTGATCGCACAGCGGATCGAAATCAGTTCCAGATTCACTTTCTCGGGATTCGCCTCTGCAAGGCGTGCGCCACTGAGATCAATCCGGAAGACAAACTTCTTGGGATTCTCTCGCACCAGATCGACAGCAATCACTTTCGCCTGTTGATGTTCGGGAGGATCACCGGCAAAAAAACTGACTCGATACTTGAGATCCAGTGGCTGTCCAACGACCGGCTTCTGATCAGGCACCCACCACGTTGCCACGTTATCGATCCCTTCATGTTCCGCTGGCAACTCGAGGAGTTCCAGAGCCCCCTTCTCCCACGGAACCTGAGGTTCGATCCAGACACTGGGTCGTTCGGAGTATCGCGCCTCATCATCTTTGTAATGTGCGGAATTGCGATCGCGTTGAATCACGCCAAAGCCTGCGAGTTTTTCAAACGGGTATCGCACGAGCGATGGGTAATTCTGCCTGTAAAAACTTCTCGAGGCCCACTGACCATCGCCACCCTTCATCAGTAGACCGTCGGCATCATGCACTTCAGGGCGGTGATCGCCTTTGGGGCCTGCCAATGCATCCCCCCACATCCACATGCTGGTTAAGGGAGCGATTCCCAGCTTCTCGGGAACTTTGCGGAAATGCAGACGAGCCGTCACATCAAAAGTGGTGGCCTGAACTCCAGGAGTCATCACGAACTGATAAGCTCCCGCCACACTCTCGCTATCGAGTAACGCCAGAAAGGTGAGCGACAAATCACCCGGCTTCGGTTGCTGCACATAAAACGCCCGAAAGACAGGAAACTCTTCCGCCTTGGGAAGCCCGCAGTTAATCGCCAAGCCTCGGGCCGAAGAGCCCCAGACTGTCTTCTCACTGTGAGCCCGGAAGTAACTGGCACCCACAAACGAGGCAACTTCCGAATACTGCGGATTACCAGGAAAGAAGCCAATAAAACGGACGCCTGCATAACCGAGATCGGCCGGCAAATCCCCCGCCTTCAAATCGCCTTCATACTTGAAATGAGCCTTATCGAATTCAACCAATCGCGGCCTGACAGAATTCTGGGTGGCGACTCCCAACCCCAGAGATTCCAACAAGTAGAGCTGTACCTGGTCTTTGTGCACGAAACCACGATGGAAGGTCTGCAGCCAATAAGGTCGCTTCTCATCCAGCCAGAAACTTCGCTCTGGCCGAAAGCGAATCATCCGATGCTGATCATAAGTCATCTCGGCCAGCGATTGCGGCAAAGGATCTGTCGGGAGAACGGGACCTTTCGCCAGTTCACTGGCCACCAGATCCAGATCTGCAAATGACTGCACATGGCTCATCCGACTCTCCAGCGTAGGAGGTGAATCGTTCGCCATGCTAACAAATGTCATGCTGCAGAAAAACAGCGTTTTGGAAAATACGGCAGCCATTCGTCCTGCTTTGGTAAACAGTGACTCAGGCAACAGAGAGTCCATCACGCGAGCGGCAAGCGTGGGATTCAACATAGACAGATCTGACTAGTGCCTCCAAATTGAGCGAGGAGCGGGTTGTAGGAAGAATGAGCAAGTCGTATGCCAGCAGCTAAAGACGGTACTTATTCCCTGATGAATCGATCGCGAGTTGAAGAATCTCTCGCGACAAGCCCGCTACGCCAACTTTTGATTGCTTCCTCGATAAGGTTACAGAAGGAATCGCAGCGGCCTTCCAGTTCGAAACATATGTCTTCAGTGTGATGCGTTCCCTCACGCTGGCAGCGCTCTGTTCATCTCTCCCCAAGCGCGAGGAGTTTGCCAAGTCCCTTTTCCACTGTGAATCAACGGCCATTGATGCCAGCCATTTTCTGCCAACATGGCCAATCATTACCCCGCAACTTCGATTCTTTCGGAATCTCGAATTGACCCTGAATCGTCAGCACCTGAGAATTTCCTGTGACGCATCAACGCACGGATCGAATTCATTCACGAATCAATACTCTTCACTGAGCGATCGATTCTATTTCCAGGGAGTCAGGAGATGGCCCGCAACACATCAAAGGCAGCCGATTCATCGCCCAGGCGAAATGGCGCTCCAGCACCCAGAACGACATCCAAAGCCTCGCCGACTGGCAATTCTCGAAAAGGGAGTTCCCCCAAAGCGGTCGAAGAGTTGGCAGCCCATGCTCACGGAACAAGCACCACTGCTTCTATAGAGACAAACCCCACCATTGGTGATTACCTGATCCGCCGTCTGCTCGATTACGGCATGAAGGATATCTTTGGCATCCCTGGCGACTTTGTCCTGCAGTTTTACGGCGATCTCGAAAATAGTCCCATTCGTGTCATTGGTTGTACGCGCGAAGACAATGCCGGGTATGCCGCCGACGGCTATGCCCGGATTCATGGCATTGGTGGCATTTGTGTGACCTATTGCGTGGGCGGATTGAGCGTTTGTAATTCTGTCGCTGGGGCCTTTGCAGAAAAGTCACCCGTCGTCGTCATCACCGGCTCGCCAGGAGTCGAAGAGCGACGCTCGAACCCGCTGTTACATCACCGCGTGCGGGAATTCAGCACCCAGCGCGAAGTCTTTGAAAAGATTACGATCGCTTCGACAGTCCTCGACGATGCCCTGACGGCGTGCCGGGAAATTGATCGCGTGCTGGAAGCGTGCGTCCGATTCAAACGGCCGGTTTACATCGAATTGCCGCGCGACATGATCAAGGTCCGCTGTCCTTATCAGCATGTGCCTCAGGCCGGAACCATCAAAAGCGATAAAGCCGCCCTCAAGGAGGCCTTGAGCGAAGCGGGAGCCATGCTCGCCAAAGCGGAGCGGCCCATCATTCTCGCGGGTGTCGAGATGCACCGCTTCGGACTGGCCGACGAACTGATCCACTTTGCGGAAAAGTTTGAGATTCCGATCTCTGCCACTTTGCTGGGGAAATCGGTCATCAGTGAAAAACATCCCCTCTTTATTGGCATCTACGAAGGGGCCATGTGCCGGGAATCGGTGCGAAAATATGTCGAGCAAAGCGACTGTATCGTCATGCTCGGAACGTTCATGACAGATATCGATATGGGAATTTTTACAGCCGAACTCGACACATCAAAAACGATTTATGCGACAAGTGAAACCCTCAAGATATCCCATCACCATTTCCATGACATTCTAGTGGCCGACTTTGTCAAAGGCCTTTCCAAACTCGATGTCAAAATCGCCAAAAGGCCTTTACCACCGAAGGCCAAGCCGACGCCCAAATTCGTGGCGGTCCCCGAAACCGCAGTGACAAGTGCCCGGCTCTTCGCGCGGATCAACGAGCTCCTCGATGAAAAAATGGTCGTCGTGGCGGATGTGGGCGATTGCCTGTTCGGTGCCGCTGACCTGACCATCTACCGCGATACCGAGTTCCTGAGCCCGGCTTATTACACTTCGATGGGCTTTGCCATCCCGGCCGCCTTAGGTGTCCAGGTCGCCCGCAAAGATCTCCGACCGATTGTTCTCGTAGGCGATGGCGCCTTTCAGATGACCTGCCTCGAACTCTCAACTGTCCTGCGGCACAATTTCAATCCCATCGTCATCGTGCTCAACAACAAAGGTTACACCACCGAGCGATTCATTCAGGATGGCCCCTTCAACGATATTCTCAATTGGGACTACCATCGATTGCCCGATCTCCTCGGTGGCGGCTGGGGATTCGAAGTCCGCACAGAAGGGGAACTGGATCAATCATTGCATGCCGCTCTCAGCAATAAAGAAACCTTCTGCCTGCTAAATGTGCATCTGGATTCACTCGATGTCAGCCCGGCTCTCAAACGACTGGGCGAGCGTCTTTCCAAACATGTTTAAGTTCCAGTACGTTAGTTCTGCAGGTCAGTATCCCTCGCCACAGATTCCGTTACGTTCCCAGCGACAAAAGTGCCCGGTGACATGACAGATCAAAAACATCATTCATCGGCACTTGCTCAAACCGGGAATGTGCACCTGGGAGTGACCCCTTACAACTTCCTCACGAGTCTGCTCGTGGTGCTGATCTGTGGGCTGGCGTTTTCTCTCACGGGATTAGTGATCTACTTCGGCTCCATTCGCCCGGTCAAAATCATCGAAGTCGTTCCCGTCGAAATGCTTGAACTCCCAGGGGGCTCGGAAGACGGAACTCCTGATGAATCGTTACGCGTCGAGAACGAATTCCCCGAAACGAATGATGCCTCACCTGCCGAAATCCCCTCCGAGATAGCCGAAGTGGCAGAGACCATCGAAAAAATGCTCGATGTCTCCGATCAATCGACCGAACTCGTCGAGCAGCAGTTTGATCTCGGGATTCAGAACTCCGGAAAAGTCGGGAGTGCCCGCGGCACAGGAGCCCGCGGCTTAGGCAAAGGCCCCGGCAAAGGTGGGCTTTCCCGGGAACAGCGCTGGTATGTCAACTTCAGCGACCGCTTGACCGCCGACGAATACGCCAGACAACTCGAATCTTTTGGCATCGAACTGGGTGCCATTGAGCCGGATGGGACTGTCAGTTACTTGAGTCGCCCGGCAACAAACCCCAATGTCCGCAAAGGCCCCTCAGCAGCCGAAACACGCCTCTTCATGTCCTGGCGTGGCGGCAATCGCAAGCAACTCGATCAGGAACTACTTTCCCGCAACGGTATCCCTGTGCGCGACGACACGCTGATTGTGCACTTCTACCCGGCCCAATTGGAACAATCGATGCTCAGGCTGGAACAGGACTTTCAACACCGCCCCATCGAATCCATCCGCCGCACCTACTTCGAAGTGACGCAAAAAGACGTAAAATACCAGTTCATCGTCATCCGCCAGATACTGAACTCTGCCGGCAAGTAGCAGAGCTTGCCGACTTATCCGTGCCATGCTTATCAGTGCCATGCTTGCGGCTCTGAGCAAGCATGCTTTGGTAGTGTCACCCAGACGTCGCTCTGGACGTCTGGGTGACGTAAGTCTCAAGAAGGATTCCTCAAGAGACGCATTCCTCAGAAATGAATCTCATTTTCCTCACCGGCATTGCTGCACGACAGTGATTGATCATTTCAAAACAGGAAATCGTTCAATGAAACCTCATCGAGTGGATGACGCCCCGTATGTCCATTTCGTGACGTTTTCCGGCGACTGAAGTATTGACGATGGTCAACTTGCATGAGCGTTATTCAGTTGGCGTGAGCCGCCAGTAAGCCGCCTCCACCCAGAAGAACGTGCTGTAGTACAGCTTCGAATAGTCGTAGCGAGTCAGGACCTGTTCAATCTAGGGCTGGTATTCCCGCACAACGGACTGATCCGGGCAAAGCGTGACGATCCACGCGGCGGAAGTTGGTTCCCGGATGAAAGCCGTCTCCTTGTGCCGTCGGGGAGAGGTCTTCATGAAGGCCCGCAGTTGCTCCTGGGCCAGCGCCACCGATTCGTGCTCCGTCTGCTGGGGCTTCCACAATGGCAACATACTTTTTCGCCAATCGACATCGAACACGCTTTCGTCCTGAGGATCGAATTGCAAGGCCAGTGGCAGGCTTTCCACCGCCAGCTTCGCACTCGCTACCAGGCCTCGCTCATAGGCTGCCTTGAGTGCGGGATCTGTCTCCATTTCCCATAACGCCCGCAGGGCGCTGACGGCTGTGCAGGAAGTCCAGTTGTGAGTCTTGGCGTAAAAAAATGCCATCCCCGCCTCGCAGATCTCCCGCTTGGTCAGTTGCTTCTCGCCCCCTCGTTCATCGAGTTCCTGAAGGTACAGGTTCTGCCACTTTTCGTCATGCGTCAGCACATACATCAGTTTGAGCGTGAACAGGACGCGGGCTGCTTCGTCGAAGTGAAAGCCCGCGAATGTCCCTCGCGTGCCAAACGGCGTCTCCGCCGGCATTTTCCATCCCAGGCGGATGATCTCCTCGATCGTCTGAGTCAGGTGCCGTTCGATACGGATTTTCTCCTCAGCCGTCGCGAGGCCCGATTCCCAATATCGCCACAACCCTACGATCCACGGCAAGGTCTGATCGTTGGACCCCATGGGATAGTGCGAAATCCCATCCGTGCTCACTCCCCGACCCACGAATCCTTTCAGATCACTGATCGAATTGAGTTTGAGCAGCCCTTCCATCAACCGCCGGGCTTTGATTGCATCCACTTCCGAGCGGGAGTTCTTCCAGCGGAGCAAGGCCGCATCGAGGTACATACCGTTGAACATGGCCCCATTCTCAATGGGAGCCCACCAACCCAGCGCATTGGGTTTCCCCTCCCGGCATTCCTCGGGCGTCGGCAGGCTGACCTTTCCATCGAGATCGGTGAAGTCGAGTAGAATCCCGTGCTCATCGACAAACCGCCGCCAGATTTCCGCATGAGCCTGCTCGACCGCGTTCGCGACGACGGGTTC
Source organism: Planctopirus hydrillae (assembly GCF_001707835.1). Classification (GTDB taxonomy): domain Bacteria; phylum Planctomycetota; class Planctomycetia; order Planctomycetales; family Planctomycetaceae; genus Planctopirus; species Planctopirus hydrillae. Next base: position 33,479 of record NZ_LYDR01000090.1, on the reverse strand, counting down.
GACGACCACCTCATCGGCTCTGAGGCTTGAGGATTCTCCCGGTAAGATTTCAACAATCAGACTGAGCAGAAAGATCAGGCAAGTGATTGAAAATACTTGGAAAAAGGTGCGATTCATAAGACCCCTTGTCATTGCCAGCGACTTCTCCACCGGTTGCTTCTGGCGGAGTAACGAAAGTCATAAGAAACGTTCTTCACAAAAGCGACTTGCCCGGGTAAGGATCTTATACAGATTCCAATACTCAACTGCGATCTTGGGCGTGGGGTGGCTCTGAAGTTGCTTTGAATGTCCAGGTGACCCGGCTTTCAACAACACATATCTGCAGGAAAAGGGACTTATGGACATTGAAAGCATCATCGCAAATGAAACCATCGAGGAGCTAAATGGCTTCATCAGCAAGCATTCACCCAATACAGAAGTGCTTTCCATTGCGCTATGATAAGCGATTATACACGAAAAACTGCCGATGATCACACGCCTGCTTGATACTGGAGCACCAATCAATTGGCACTCCAATAAAAACATGCCCCCATTGTATAACGCCATAGAAAAAGGCGATCCAAGTCTAGTCAAACTGTTGTGTGAATGTGGTGCCGACGTCAACAACCAAGACGCTGAAATGTGTTCACCACTTCATTGGGCAGTTGACTCAGAAGCTGACGGTGCATGGCAAATGGGAACAATACCAAGCCTAGAGATTATTCGATTGCTTCTTGAGAATGGTGCAAACCCCAGCTCGACTAACAGAGATGGTACACCCTACGATATGGCTCAGCGGTATGTGTTTACTGAGGCGTACGAGTTACTCAAGCCACAACAGTAAAAGTCGCAGTGCGGCGCAAGTATCAACAATTCCAAAGGTTTTTCATGTTCAATCTCGATTTTACACTTTTGGCAGGCGCTGACATCGTTGTTCAGCAAGCGATTGGCGAGTTGGTTCGCGCCGGCTTCCTCTCGTGTATCGGATGCTTTTTTACATTTATGCTGATTTCGGGCATGTGGATGGTCTTTAAGAAGGCCGGACATCCGGGCTGGGTCGCACTGATTCCGTTTTATAATCTTGGTTTGCTTTTCGAAATTGCCGGGTGGCCATTCTGGTGGATGTTCGCCATGATTATTCCGGGGGTGAATCTTTTTGTCTATTTAGCCGTCGCAATCGATCTGGCGAAATCCTTCGGAAAGCACGCTACGTTCGCGGTTGGACTTGCCTTGTTTCCGTTTGTTGGCATCTATGTGCTGGGGTTGGGTGAGGAAAAGTATCTGGGCCACCCTTATCGCCATCAAACATAGACACAATGGCGGTATGCGAGGAACAAGCACCGGAGAGAAGCGAAGGTGGAGAAGTGAACGAAGCGTGGGATAAAGGCGTTGGAGAAGTGATCGTCTCGGGAGTCAGTGCCGCCGTCTGGGATACCCTGCTGAAACATGGAGAGAAAAGTTGAAGCGATCTCGCAAAAAAACGGATATCCACGAATACGTCATGGAATTCTATTCAATAAGTGGAGAGTACTATCGACTTCTCAAATCGCGAATTCAGTCGGAACCGAGCAGGTCCTCACTGGCCGCATCTCTAGGTAATGTTCATGGGGTGACTGGCAGCGAAGTGTACCATAACATTCGCGATTTGCTTCAAGAGTTCCTGGATAGCCACTCCCAGGAGCAGCCAGAGGCGATCATGTGGGAGATTCGAAACTGGGTCAGACTCTTTGATGTATCAGGTGCATTGAGTCAATGGGCGTGTAATTTATCAGTTATGGCCCCGCGACCTCTCAGGTGTGCCAAGCCAGACTCATTCACTATAGGGCTTAGGTCCCTATTGTGAGACGACTCTTTTCAGTCGAACAGCCAGAAAATCATCCTTTTCAATTGTTACCTTTTTCATTTGTTCCATTAAACGAGCAGAAACCGTATCGTCCCTAACGATGAAAAGAGAACTTGAATTTGGAGCACAATGGGAAATTTGGAAATGCGATTTCTCTTCGCCACCTAGTACCAAAATGCAATCTGCACTGACGATGTTTCGACCCGAATAACCCTTTCGATCAAACAAAATAAATATAGAAGTTCCGTCAGTGGCAGCGAACACCTCTGTCTTTATAAACTCTTTCTTCTCTTCTTTGATGTCTATCTCTGCAGGAATTTCACGGAACACCAAGCGTTTCACAGGATCAGACGTTTTCTTTGTCTGGTTGTTAACACCGCCGGATACATGCGCGCATAACAAAATGACAAATATTGATGCGAAGATAATTATTGCGTATTTCATATTCCAACGCCTAGATGAGGGGATGGACTTGAATGTGTGCAGGTTGGCCGAAGCTTTACGTCATACGATTAGTTGATAATAGGTAAGACTGCCGTGTTTCGAACGATTATTTCGGTTTGGCGGCGTGTCTCAGTTCAAGCTCTACTTTCCCTCGGGATGGTTTTTGTGCTGGATTTGCGGTTTCAAACAAGCATACGTTTCTTGCTTTTGATGACCAATCTCAAAGTTGGACATACGGCCGAAAAACCGCCTGCAAGCAGTGGCCTGTGTGAAAGCGGGAATCCCCGATGATGTGTCATGCCTTGGATTGCCATCAATGCCTGTGGATCGTAACTTGTTGTGCATCAAATCTTCCTGATGCGTGTTCAACTGATGAGACGATCCACCCATGAAAAGTTTTCCGGCTGACTCTGTGCTGGTTCCCATTGCCCGGCTGTTGTGTGTGGCACTGGTCCTTTCAAGCCTCGCCTGGGCTGATGGGCCGGGTGATAATCAGGTGCAGAGTGTGCGACCAGTCCCGCCTCCCGGGATTTCCATTGATCCTGCCGTGCGTCAGGAACTGGAGGCGGGTCTCAAGGCTCTGGAAGCTCAGGTGAAGCGGCTGCAGGAGAAAGCCAGCAAGGATAGCTTTACAGCTCGCTATCTGCCGGATGTTGAAATCTACTCGCGAGGATTGCGACTGGCCCTCGAAGAGGGAACGATTTACGACGTGAAAGAGTTGCCGCAGGCGAAAGACGTGCTGGCGGAAGGTATCACTCGTGCCGCAGAACTTGAATCCGGGAAAGCCCCGTGGTCGACGCGTACGGGCCTTGTGGTTCGCGGATTTCGATCGCGTCTGGATGGGACAGTGCAGCCGTACGGCGTGGTCGTTCCCGCCAGTTACAATGCCGACAATCTGCATCGCTGCGATCTGTGGTTTCGCGGGCGTGCTGAAAAGACGCCCGAGCTGCAGTTCATCTATCAGCGTAGCCGGCAGGCGGGAGAATACACGCCCGCGCGAACAATCGTGGTCCATCCCTTTGCCCGGTACTGCAATGCCAACAAACTGGCTGGCGAAGTCGATTCTCTGGAAGCGCTGGAGCATGCCCAGAGCCACTATGCCGTCGATCCTGATCGGATCTCGATTCGTGGTTTCTCGATGGGTGGCGCCGCGGTCTGGCATCTGGCAGTCCATTATCCTGATCGCTGGTTTGCCGCCAATCCCGGGGCAGGATTCTCGGAGACGCCATTGTTCCTCAATGTCTTCCAGCAGGAGAAACTGGCTCCTACCGAGTTTGAGCAGACACTCTGGAAGCTGTATGACGCGCCTTATTGGGCACTGAACCTGAAGAACCTGCCCACCATTGCCTACAGCGGCGAAATCGACAAACAGAAGCAGGCGGCGGATGTCATGGAAGCCGCCATGGCGAAACTGGGGGATCGACTGGTCCATATCATCGGCCCGCAAACGGCCCACAAGCTCCATCCCGATTCGAAAGTGGAGATCGAGAAGCGGATGGCTTCACTGGCAGTTGAGGGGCGAAATCGAGTCCCTGAGCGAGTCCACTTCACGACTTGTACGCTCAAATACGACCGCAGTTTCTGGGTGCGGGTGACAGGACTGGAAGAGCATTGGACGTTTGGAACGGTGGACGCCACACTGATTGCTCCCGGCGGGATCCGTATTCGATCTGAGCGTGTGACCGACCTCGAATTGAACTTCGAGGCGGGAACTTTCCCTCTGAGCAATCAGAGTATCATCGTTGAGTTTGAGGGAGCGAAGCCACAAACCGTCTCGGTTCCCGGGCGACTCTCGGATGGCTCCTGGATGGCTCAATTCCATCAGGTGAATGGATTGTGGAAAGCCGGCCCCCGCCCTGTGGAGGGCTTGCGAAAATCCCACAATCTGCAAGGCCCGATTGATGACGCCTTGATGGATTCGTTCGTCTTTGTCCTTCCTTCGGGAAAGAGTGCCAGCCCGGTGGTGGAGGCGTGGGTGCAGAGTGAAGCAGCGCGTGCCCAGAAAGAATGGAGGCGGCAGATGCGGGGCGAGGTTCGAGTGTTGAAGGCCGATCAGGTGACGCCAGAGGTCATGAAAAACTCGCATCTGATTCTGTGGGGAGATGAACAAAGCAATCCGCTCATTGGCCAGTTGGCTGCTCAGTTGCCGATCCGCAAAGTGGGCACCAATTGGAACGTGGGGAATGCCAGATTTTCTGATACCGACCATCTGCCTGTGTTGATTTACCCGAATCCATCAGCGCCAGGTCGGTACATTGTCTTGAACAGCGGGCTGACATATCGTGAGTACGATTACCTGAACAACGCCCGGCAAGTCCCCAGGCTGCCCGATTGGGCCATCATCGATTGCCGCACACCTCCCGATGCCCGCTACCCGGGCAAGATTGTCAAAGCGGGCTTCTTTGATGAACAATGGCGGCTGAAGTCCGAGAAGTAACGTGAACCTCGACAGGTTCACATCGCCTGGCAAGCCTTTTGAATTCTGGAGTACTGCACATGCCCCATCCCCATCAGGGAAGCTGCTTTCGATACTGGGGATGGGTTCTGATGGCTACAGTGTGGCCCCTCGGACTTGGGCTGCAGGCTTCACTCTGGGTGGAAGATTGCGCCTGGTGGCCTGCTGTTGCCCAAGGACAGGAACCAGCACAGGCTCGCCAGTCTGCTGTCGAGTTTTCGGCCAAGAAAATCGAGTCGGCTCACCTGGAAAATCTGCACCGAATTGAGTTAAAGCCGATCCCTGCGACTGCCAAAGTACAGGCCGTCGAAAAACGGGCCATTTTGTTTGGCGGCAGCCCGGAGACAGAGGCTGCCATGGCGGAGCTGGCTGCCTCGGGAGTAACGATAATTGTCTCTGTCGATGGAGCGCCGCCACTGGTCGAGCTGGCGAAAAAACATGGTCTGAAATACGTCCATATCCCGGTCAAGTACTCGACTCTCTCGCGCGAGCAGATTGTTTCGCTGGCTGCCGTGTTGCAGCGAAATCACGAGCCGGTCTACGTCCATTGTCATCACGGCAAACATCGCGGCCCGGCAGCACTCGTCGCAGCACTTAAGTGTACAGTGACCGATCTGGAGACCGATGCTTTACTCAAAACGTTCGGCACCGATCCGAAGTACCGCGGGCTTTACGAAGCCGCTCGCAAAGCACAACCTCTGCAGGCTCATGAACTCGCCCGGGTGCCGGAGAAACTTCCGGAAGCGATCCAGGATCTTTCGCCCGCCAGGTTGATGTCGGAAATTGACTGCAGTTTTGATCAACTGCTGGCGTTGCGAAAAGTGAGTGAGCCTCTGGAAAATAAAGAGTTGCCTGTGCAGCTCAGAACATGGCAGGAACAGGCCATCGACCTGGAAGAAGCGTTCCTCGAATACCAACGGCTGATCGAGCGGCAATTCCCCATGATGCCACCCGAGCAGCAGATGCAGTATCGACAATTCCTCAAAACCTCCCTGAGCCATGCGGCAGCAATTCGCAGTGAACTGACCGCGACTGCCGATCGCTCAGACGGCATGCCCGCACGACTGAAAAAGTGCTGCGATAGCCTCGACGCTCTTCAGCAATCGTGTGCAGGGTGTCATGCTCAATTTCGTAATTGAAAAGTATATCTCGGCAGCACAACATATTGACCGTGTATGGGCTATCTGCGAGCAACAGGTAGCGGATGTGTGGTGCCATTTAGTGAGCGATCTTGGCTGTACACGTGAAATACGACTGAACCAGAAATATTGTTAGTCAGGAGCTATGCCGTGTTTGACGTCATCACCTACGAGGATATCAGGATTCCAAACTGTTACACCTGGTGGTTAGGAATTAAATGATGACAGATATCAGGTTATTGATTGAAAAGCTTAAAGACGCAGGAGGTGACATTTATTGGCTGGGAAGTGCATCGAGAGGCTCGATCGAGAGGCTGCAGGAATTACTTCATACACGGCTACCCCTTTCACTCCAAAAGTTTCTCGAAGAATATGGCGGTGGCGGCATTGTTGGCGAAGAGATTTCTGGCATTGAAGACAATAACCCTTCACTTGACTATCGGGGAACCATTTACGGCGACACGATGTTAAGCCGTTCTGATTATGGGTTACCGTTAAATCTGATTGTAGTTTACTTAGGCTCAGACGACGTTGTATTGTGTATTGATACTAATTTGTTTACAGGCGATGAATGCCCCGTTGTTAGTTTTGATGTTTTTAAAAAGGCTACCAAGCATTTGGCTAACACATTTGATGAGTTTCTGATGGATTATCTGACGTTGAGGATCAACCGTGTGTGAGCATTGACGTCGTCGGAAAATGAGAGTGCCCGTCGCTTACGCTTCCGGCTCGTTTTATTGGAGCAAGCGATGTGACTTAGGAAATGAGAGGGCTGGCATCAACCAGCACTTTGTTTGGGGCGGGGAGCGATGACTCCCAGGCCGCCGTCAATGCCGAAGATCTGGCCGGTGACCCAGGTCTGAGCAGGATCGAGCAGCCATTGCATGAGGCTGGCGACATCGTCGGGTTCACCAATCCGACCCAAGGCATGCATCTGGGCCGACATCGCTTCGGAAGCTGCGCTTTGCCAGATCTTCTGCGTGAGTGGTGTCCGCACAAGACCCGGGGCCACCACATTCACGCGGATGTTTTTATTGGCATAAGTGGCAGCGGCCGAAAGTGCCAACCCTTGAATACCTCCCTTGGCGGCGGCAATCGCTTCATGATTCGCCAGCCCGATCCGAGCAGCGGCTGAAGAGACGAGCACAATCGAACCACCGGTACCACGCATCAGCTTCGCGGCAGCACGTACAACTGCGAGACTGCTCCCGATATGCAGCATGAGTGTGTTCATCAGCTCCTGATCGGTCGTCAGATGGGCCGGCTTGAGAATGAGCGAGCCGACGCAATTGGCAATGCCGGAAAGACTCCCCGTCGCGGAAGCAGCCTTTTGGCAGGCGGCTTCGATTTCTCCCGCTTGCAGAACATCGACCACCTGACCGGGAGCATCCAGCTCACTCATCAACACCTGCAGCTTTTCAGGATCCCGGGCTGCCAGAAAGACCGGCGTTCCCACGGCATGCAGGCGGCGGGCGAGAGCCGTACCAATTCCACCGGTTGCACCCAGAATAACGACGGGATCAGTTGCCGACATGAATCAAACCTTGTCTCTATGGAAATCTACTGTGGGAATCTGGCGTATCTGCTGTCGTGATCATGGAATAACTCGCAGATCAATCTGTTAAGGTTGTAGGCGCATGGACGGAGAATGGCATCTGGCAGATTTTCGATGTGGTCTTTGGCTCTCGAAATGCGATAATTGACGTCAGGACAACGGGATCCATGGATTGACTCTCGAAAAGCGCACGTTCGAGATCAAGAGCATGGGCTGTTGTGGTCTTGATCGCGGGCCCGTCGCGAAACAGACATGGAAAGAACTATGCTCGGTCAGCTAGTCCCGGTGGGAGGTGGTGATCCCATTCCGTTATTGCAATCGCGGATTGTGGTGGGCCGTCGCCCGACGTGCGATATCGTCCTCGAATTCTCGAATGTTTCGTCGCAGCATTGCGAACTGCTCTACGAGCAGGGGCATTGGAAAATCCATGACCTGGGTTCCAGCAATGGCACCAAAGTCAACGGCATTCGTCACGACGAGCGCTGGCTCAAGCCCGGCGACGAGGTCACATTTGCGAAGCACAAGTTCGTGATTGATTTTGTGCCGGGGAGCTCAGATCCCCCCCCTGCCAATGAAGAAGAAAATCCCTTCTCTCGCTCGCTGCTCGAAAAGGCCGGTTTAGCCGAACCTGAGCGCAGACCCAGACCGCCCCGAACCCAATCGCCAGCCCGTCCCCCGGCTCGTCCTCAGCCTGATCCAAACTCTAAAGAAGGCGAGGAAGACATCCTCCGCTGGCTGGCGGATGAATAAGCTTGAGAGCATTCTTACTTGAGTTCAAAGGGCGGGAGCTTGGCACCTCCGGCTGGGACATCGATCATCAGGTCTGTGGTTTCTTTCGTCGCGTACTTCTTGGGAAGGTCATTGGGTTTTGTGCCCATGCCACCTTTGGAAACCACAATCTCGTGATGCACGACTGTCACTTTGTATTTACCCGCCGGTGCCCCATCCTCGCGATCGTAAGTTCCCACGACGAATTCGCCGGATTCTTTGGTCTTCGCCAGTGGCCGGACCGATTCGGGAAATCGCTCATCCAGCGGGAAGAAGGCCAGTTCGGCATCTTTCACTGGCTTGCCCTTGTAGGTGACAGTCCCACTCACCGGGTGAGAAGTTTTCCAGGGTTCACCTGATCCACAGCCGGAGACTGCCAGGGTCAATGCAGCGATGACAAGTCCAGTGACGTGTTGGTGGAGACGAGGGGATCGAAACAACATCTTGTGTATCTCTTTCGAGCGCAACAGAGAGATCAGGGGAAGGCGCAACTCGCCAGGAAAGCGGTATGGGCTTCGGGCGAACTTGCAGAACGAGGGCAGGAAAAGAAAGGGGTGCTGCAGGAATCTGAGCACCCCTTTGATCATTCCACAGGCTGGGGGCCAAACTTTATCAGGTTGACCAGCCACTGGCACGGATCCTTTTGCGGAATGCCGGCTTAGAATTCACTGACCACTTCACCACCTGCGGGAGTGCACAGGTTGATGAAGTTCCGGAAATCGACGTTCTCACTGATGAATCGCACAGAGCCATCTCCCATGGTGAAGTGAGCACCACCGGTGTGGAACGAGAAGGGAGAACCTGTTCCGTGTGTGGCAATTGGCAGGCCAAGAATTGTCGTGGCAATCCCGGAGTTCGTGTAAGAGAGACCGCGAATGTTATGCCCGTTGGTGGCGTTGATGGCGACAGCACCACCCAGAGCACCAGTCGCAGATGTTGTTTCGCCAAAGATAATGATGTCGCTCGCAGGACGTGACCAGCCGCCTGAATTGAGGCGATCTGTGCTTGTCGAACTGGCGTCTGTGTCAGTCAGTGCATTGCCGCCAGCCAGTTTCCTGGGGCCTTTGGTGTAGACAAATGGGCGGCCAGCCGATTCGGCCACAGCGATAGTGTTGCTGAGCCCGTCGGTCACATCACGGAATTTTTTCCCCTGCCGGGTCGGGAGACCTGTCGTCGTATCGATCGTGGCATTCTTGGGGAAAAAGCCGGGAACGTAGGTGTAAGGTGTCGTCGAGCCAGCGAAAACTTCAGCGGGATCGACAAATGTTGCCGGAACTGTGGTGCCTAAGGTTGTCGTGAAAACACCCGGTGCAATCCCGAAGATCGGCGAGTAATCCGTCGTGGCGGCGATATTGGGAATGAACGCCCCGTTCGTCGAAGGTGGTGCCAGATCGAGCACACCTGCATCAGGATTCGAAGGGCACTGGAAAGCTGTGATTTTCGTTTGAGAAAGAGGGGTATTGTTCGCTGAGTTCCAGTTTGTCGATTTATCGTAACGGTTGTAGATCGAGGCCTGATCAATATAGGGGAGCAGATCGGTTAGAACAGCGACGCGTGAAGCGGTATTGACTGTGGGCCGCAGGCTGGTGGGCAGAAAGCCATAGGTGCTTTCAAAGTTATGGAAAGCCAGGCCAATCTGCTTGAGATTATTGCGGCACTGAGTCCGCCGGGCGGCTTCTCTCGCCTGCTGGACAGCAGGGAGCAGTAGAGCAATCAGGATCGCAATAATGGCAATGACCACGAGGAGCTCAATCAGTGTGAAGCCTCGTGAGCGTTGGCGGGGCCGAAGTGCAGCGGGAGTGAAGGACTTAAAAAGCATCGGAAAACCTTTCTCAGATCATCTGGCGAGCGACAGATTGAAGACGGCCGTTGCCATCGGGGAAGTTCGAGTTTGAGAGACTGATCAGCAGGCTGGTGCCCGCCCTGGGTGAATGATTTACATGAACCTTTGTGGGAGATTGAGAGGCGGTGGGCAGGGTCAACAGACCTCTTGGCGGTCTCCCCTGTCAGTGTTCTTCAGGTGGGGAAACTGGTAGGCCAGTCTGAGTTGCTGAGTAGTCTGTTCAGGTTTGTTCATAGGATCAGGTCAAATAGGGTTCACAAAATAATCACGACCCATTAGGTGTGTATTAAATTAGCTCGGAGTTTTCAGACTGTCAAGTCGATAGAATCCGCACTTCTGGAATCGATTTCTGGGAAAATCGCTGAAAAAGTTTCGCCAATCGGAAAAGTCGAGCTAGGTTTCGACAGATGGCCATGTCCGAAATCTGAGACTCTCAGGCGAGGTTCCGACTTCCATGGAAAGCGTGATTCGATTTCTCCGGAGCGAAGATGGCCCTACCGCCGTCGAATATGCGGTCATGCTGGCCATGATTCTGCTGGTCGTGATCACTGGTGTCTCTGCGTTCGGTAATGCACAGGCGAACTACTGGGGCGGGATCCAGTCCGATCTGGAAGGCCACGGTTTCTAAGCCACCCCAACCGCATTTCATTCACCTTCGCGTTCAATTCAATAAGGCTTCAGCGATCTGGCCACGGGGTGTCACCCGCCAGTTGCTGAAGTTTTTTCTTTGGAGTCAAACCGGCTGGCAGCAAAAAGCCAGGTTTTCATCCGGTCGGTCACTCCACCAAATCCCTGCGAAACTACGACCATCGCTGGTGACCAGAAATGGATTTGGTTAGGTTTATCTTTGGTCTTGTTCACGGCTGGGATTTTGCTTCATCCGTGAACTGAAGCCTCAAAGATGGGAATTCCTTCACTGTTGATATGCGGGGTCCATGGCACATGCCAACCTGTTGTGTGGCTGCTGGTGGTAACATTGGAGATGTTGCCGCCACCTTTCGACAGGTCTGGCAGATACTCGAGCAGACTCCGGGTATTAATGGAGTGATCGCGAGTCGCCCTTACCAGACAATCCCTGTCGGCGAAAACGCCGGCGATGTCTTTCTGAATGGCGCTTACCGCTTCGAGTCAACTCTCCCGGCCACAGTCATTCTCGATCATCTGCGGACGATCGAGGAACAGTTTGGTCGATCACGATCCCTCGCCTGGGGTCCCAGAACGATCGACCTCGATCTCGTGATCTACGGCGAAGATGTCATTCAGTTGCCGCAACTCTCGGTCCCGCATCCGGCAGCCTGGTACCGCCGCTTTGTCCTCGATCCCATGGTCGAAATCGCTGGCGAACTGGTGCATCCCGTCCATCGCGTCACTTTTCGAAGATTGCAGGAGCGGTTACTCGAGCTGCCACTCAAGGTTTCGCTGGGGCCTCTTGCAGAAGAGAGCGAAGACAAACTTTCTGATCTGCGGGGGCAGCTTCAGCGGGAATTTCCACAGGTTCAACTGAAGGAACTCAGCGAAGCCGCGACTGCAGATCTGATCCTGGCAGGCCGGATTGATGTCCTCGAAACACTGGGTGCCAGACTGATTGGTACAACCAGCACGCGTTTAGTGGATACAGCGCAGCGACCCGTGCGAACTCTGGCAGAGGTCCGTCATGTCCTCCTGTCCGCCACAGACTCGCCTCAACCACTAGAGCCCGTGTGCAAATGACGAAGTCATGAGTTTAAGTCTTTTTATGAGATAGTGATCTGTTTCGCTCCAGTTCAAGATTTTCAGCAAGCGAGAACCCCGAAATGCCGACTCGACGCGGGACAGTGCTGTTCGATATTGATGGGACACTCATCGATGCGGGTGGAGCCGGACAGGCTGCTATGGAAGATGTCTTCCGTGAGGAATTTCGCACTCTGAAAGAGGTGACAGGAATTCCGACAGCGGGGCGAACGGATCGTGCCATCACGCGTGATCTTTTTGCGTTTCATGGTGGTGAGTGTGATCCACTGAGTCTGATGAAGCTGCGCGATCGATATCTGGCTCATCTGCCAAAATATCTCGAAACACATGCCGGGGGGCTCTTGCCGGGAACGGTGGAAATTCTCAGCCAGCTTTCGCATGCGGGGGAATGGCGGTTGTCGTTGCTGACAGGCAACTTCGAAGAAGCTGCGTGGATCAAGCTGCGTCATTATGGGATCGACCACCATTTTTCTGATGGCGGTTTCGGTGATGAACATGTCGATCGCGATGATGTCGCGCGATCCATCTGGAGTCGCCTCACAGGAGATGAACCTCAATTGGAACGTTTGCCAGTGATCGTCGTGGGAGACACCCCTGCCGATGTCAAATGTGGTCGCGCGATTGGTGCCCAGGTGGTGGCTGTGGCCACCGGGGTTTATGCACGTCATTCTCTGGAAGCTGCGAAACCCGATTGGTTAATTGACAATCTGCATGACACCCGCTGGCTGCAGGAATTGCAGGCATGATCGCGAACTCCATCGCTCAAAAACAACGCCCTCTTGAACTGGACTTCTCGATTTTTCTCATGCTTCCAGCGTGTGGGATCTGTTATTGATAGTGGTCTCAACCCGCTCTTCAGCCGATGGGGAAACCGGAGTTGGGATTCAGAGAACAGACCGTGAAGGTTGTCGCTATGCAGGATCGCCGCAAGTGGCTGAGTCAGATGCTGGTCGGGGCATGCCAGATTTCTGCCGGAAGTTTTCTGGGGAGTGGTGCCATTTCGATTGCTCAGGCCCAATCCAAAAAAACTGCCGGCCCGAATGCCAAAGAGGCTCAAAAGAATCCGCCCTGGGAAATTTTGTTCCTTCCACCCCGGCAGCGGAAAGTTGGCGTGCAGGCCCTGCCCGAGAAAGGCCCGATCAAACTGGTCAAAACACTGAATCTTTCCGGGCCGGTCAAAGGTCATCCGCACCTACTGGGTGAGTTTGCCATCAACGGCGAATTTGGAATTCTCAATAATCTGCTGTCGCGAGTGACGGGAGCAAATGCCGCCATCGAGATTGGCAGTGCCCATCAGTTCGAGCTGGAAGGGATGATGCAGGCCGAAGGAACGGGTGGCTGGTTCTTCCTGTTAGGCTGGAAAGATGGCTCTGGCCATGCTCTCTTCCAGATCGGCACCAGAACCAGTGGTTCGCCCTGGTTCCATTGTGTGTTCAAGGAAGGGGCCGCAGAAAAAGATTCGCACGTCGAATTCGGGCGGATGGAATGGAAAGGCTCTCTGCCGGTCTCACTGGTCGTCAAAGATCAGGCGGCATCGCTCAAAGTCGGTACTCTCCAACTGGCCCAGAATCTGCCGCTCAGGGATTACAGCGAAGGTGGTATTTACATTGGCACTTATGACACTCAGTACGGGCCCAGAAATCTGCAGATTCAGTCACTCAGACTCAGAAAATTCGCCGAGGAATAACTCGGCTCCGGTGCAGAAAAAACTGTTGATGCAGGCGTGGTGGAGCGACGTCAGTCCACAGTGTTCATCAACGCACCGTTCATCAACCCGTCGTTCATCAACCTGTCGGTCGAATGTGCCTCAGGGAAGGCTGAGCGATCTGTTCGTTGCCGAAATCGTAAAAGCTCTTGAGAGAAGTTTCCCAGTCGGACTCCTGGAGAATTTCGTGCAGATGCTGGGGCAGATATTGAAGTTCGGCGGTTAAGCCCGGGCTCAAGTCGTGGAGAAATTCCTGTGCCCCTGAGGGATGCACTGTGCGATCATCTGCCCCTTGCAGGATTTTTACAGGAACACGAATATCCGATGCGTCGCGGTGAACCTGCTGAAGTGCTGACTTCATGCTGAAAAACCAGCGAGCAGTAATACTCTTCTGGAGAAAAGGATCGCTTTGACGCTTGGCCAGAGCCAGCGGATCCTTCGTCATCTGTCCATGTCGAAACTTCGTGGGGAAACGCGTGGCCGGCGCCAGGATGTTACAGATGGCCCCCATCGCCAGCGTGACCGGAGAGATCTGCTGCTGAAGTTTCAGCAGTGGGGAAGAGAGTGCCAGAACTGCCAGGCCGCGCGGTTCAAGTTGTGCATATCGAGTCGCAACCAGCCCCCCCATGCTGTGCCCCAGCACCATCAGGCGGTGGGGATCGAGTTCCAGTGATTTTCTCAACAGCACCAGATCATCAATGTACTGGGAAAAGTGTTTGACGAACGTTCGCACACCCCCCGAGCGGCCATGACCACGGAGATCCGGGACGATGACCCGGACACCGCGTTGCAGCAGCCAGCGTGAAACATGGTCGTAACGGCCACCGTGCTCAGCCACTCCGTGGACAATCAGGGTTGTCCAGCCAGCACTTCGATCAGGCCGATAATCCCGGTAGCGGAGGTCGATGCCGTCATTTCCACGTTTTTCTGCCAGCCAGCAGGCCCCATTCACGGTGAATTCTCCCAGATGGCGGATTCGTTCTGAGTGCCAATACTCCAGTTGATTGTCATTCGTTCATCGTCTGAGCTTTGGTCAGCGATGAAGGGAATCTCCGGGATACAGGAATTGCACCTTAACCCTTGATCGAATTGCATGTTACGAAAAATCAAGCTTGGAGAAAGGCACTCTCAATGACCATCGGTCAGCGGGCTGTACTGAGAATAGTTTCCTTGATTTTGCACGATTCTCCGGGCCAGTCGCAAGAAATCGAGATCGTTCCCGAGAGAAATCGTCGAACCTTAGCCAAGTTCAGAGAGGTAATTCTTTGACAATATGGGCTTAAAGCGAGATTCCGCTGTTTTGGAAGTTTTGCCTGAGGGGCTGGTCCTAAGGCAACGGAAGTGTTTGAGGTACTTAGTCACCCTATGCAAAACACAGATGTGTTTTTGGGTGCAATCAGAAAATATGTTTTGGTGAATACGAATGTCTCGTTGAAATCAGGCATGTGAATTGACCGAAAATGCCAATTGCACTTCTCGAAACTGAGCGGTAGCGTATGCTGAATAAATAGTCACATCTGGTAAGAGCGGTTGATTTTGAGAAAATGATGCTGAGCCGTTTGCTCAGGCATATTCGATGAGAATTTTGATGCATAAGCGGCAACTTCCTGAAACAGAAGTTGCTGCTAAAACGGATGTTGCCAAGAGTTCGTCAAGTTGGGTTGGGTCGATTGGGATTGGTCTTCAAGGATCTGCTTCAGATCAATGACGGTGAATTCAGTAAACTATCTGTTCTGAACGACCGGCGTTGCCGATCTGCAGTGAGCCTCTTCAGGTGCAAACATGGCCAGCATAACACAACCGCAGGATGATGTTGTTTACGAGATGGACTTTGGTCCTTCGTGGTGGGATCGCATCAAGGAATCCGGTGCGTGGACCATCAGCCTCGCACTCCATGTGGTCGTTCTCTTCTGCTTTTCGCTCATCACATTCTCGGAAGCGATCCGTGAGCAGTTGATGATTACCAGTGAAATTCAGGACATTCCGCAGGAAGCCGAATTCAAATTCGATGTCGCCGTCTCCGATGTGATGGGCAACGACAGCAACTTCAACATGCTGGGTGCCTCTCAGGAAGCCTCTGTGGCGATGGGTCAGAAGTCGGAAGAAGAATTCAAAGAGCAGTTGGAAGATCCTTTCAAACCCGAACTTCCTGCGACTGAAGCCATCGTCGAACCTCCTCGAACAGAGCTGACACAAGCGATCAATGCCCAGGGAGCGACTGAGCATCCCGGTGGTGTGGAAGGCGCTGTCGATCGTCTGGCCTTTGAAATTGCCGCCTCCTTGCGGGAAAAGAAAACACTGGTCGTCTGGCTGTTTGACGTTTCTCCTTCTCTGCATAAGCGGCGTAACGTGATTGCAGATCGCGTGGAAAACGTTTACGCACAACTCAATGCCATGAATGTTTCCGCAGACAAAGCCCTCAAATCGGCTGTGGTCACCTTCGGCGAACGAACGAACATTCAGACTGAAGATCCGATTGATGATGTGGGTCAACTCGTCAAAACGGTTCGCGGTGTGAAGAGCGAATCCGGAGGCCAGGAGAACACTTTTGGAGCAGTCATTACTGCTGCCAATAAGTTCCTCTCTTACCGCACGAAAATGGGCCGCAACGTCATGCTGATCGTCGTGACCGACGAAGCAGGTTCTGACGCTCGTGAAAAGCTCGAGCAGGCCATTTCATCGACCAAACGAGCAGGCATTCGGTGCTATGTCGTTGGTGACGCCGCTCCCTTTGGCAAGCGTCAGGTCGAAGAACCGTTTGAGCTGGAGAATGGCGAACAGGTCATCGGTGTGATGGATCGCGGCCCAGAATCGTTCTATCAGGAATTCGTCCATCTCGGTTTCTGGGGGATTAACGATTACGGCCTCGAAAACCTTTCCTCAGGCTTTGGACCTTATGCGTTGACTCGTCTTTGTGCCGAAACCGGCGGCCTTTACTTCGTGGCAGATAGTGGCAAAGGGCCATCGCTCGATCCACAGACAATGCGTAACTATCAACCCGATTACCGCACGATCACATTGCTGGACCAAGATATTCGCAAGAACATGGCCAAGCAGGCTCTGGTTACATTGGCTGAGCAGAACAAAGACATCCAGATTCCATTGCCCAGCCTCGGCTTCCCCGCAGCAAATGATGGGGAGCTTCGCACATCAATCGATCGCGCTCAACGTCCTCTGGCTGATTTCGACTACAAGATTTCGCAGCTTCTCACACAGTTGGAAGTCGGCGAAAAGGATCGCGCCAAAATCACCGAACCTCGCTGGAAAGCCAGCTATGATCTGGCCATGGGCCGTTTGCTCGCGCTGAAGGTGCGTGCCTTTGGTTACAACACCATGCTGGCCGAAATGAAGGCTTCTCCACGCAAGTTCGAGAAAGCCGGGAACAACCGCTGGGAGTTGGTTCCTGCCAAAGAAATTACATCCGGGGCCAGTGTCAAGAAATTGGCGAACCGGGCGAATGAATACCTGAAGCGTGTTGTGGATGAGCATGCTGGCACCCCATGGGGTTTGATGGCTGAACGTGAGCTGAGCCGTCCTTTAGGTTGGGAATGGAAAGAGGGCTACTACAACGCGGCCGCCATGCGGGGTGGCAACGGGAATGACGAAAAGCTCCGTCCACGCTTTATCGAAGAAGAAGATCCCAAGACCGGCAAGAAGGTCAAGAAGATGGTTCCCGCCGGCCCTGTCCGACGAGAGATCTAGCCATTACTCAAGTATCGTTACTCATGTGCCATGCTTTCAGCTTTGGGCAAGCATGTCTCCGTAACTATCTCTGCGCTGTGAATGCCCTTGAGGCGTATCGACTGATGATTTGTACTTCATCGGTTGAATCCAACCCATGAAGAATCAACCCAGCAGGCGTTTCCACCACGACATCTTCTGAGCGGAACCTGAGGGTTGTTCTCTGCGATTTGAGCGAGACGACCCTCGCTTCTTTTCAGAAGCTGTTCTTCCCTGCTCAGCATGTCCAGAGGACGTTTTTTCCTCGGCTGATCGATCGCGTGGAACTCCATGTGAAGTCGATACCCGATCGGAGATTCGATTCGATTCCGTTGATATCCCTCGCTGCGGAGAGACTGCGGGCGGCTGGACTGCTGGCTGGCGTACTGTGGCAGAGGGCTGAACGTGAGCAGTATTTGCTGTTGCTGATGATTCGTGATGCCGGGTGGGCATCGATTCATCGGCCTGAGTGACAGCGCGATCCGCCCCGCCGCGACTCTGGAGAATCCGGCACTCGGGAAGAATCACACAGCTCAGTTCACCACGCAGTCCACCCGTGGTGTCTGTGAGAATTCTCTTGGGCCGGATAACAACTTCGGCAGTGGGAACGTGCCCGGAGATGATTCGTCGCCAGTTATCAGGCGGGCCATCCTGGGCAGCAAAGGCTTTATCACATAGCCAGGGCGGACGAACGAGCGTCCAGTCTTTGGCATGCAGAATTCTGAGCTGCATTTCTGTCGGCTGATTGGCATCCAGACCCGCATGCACAAAGATGTTCTCCGGATGTTCCACCACCCAGGGCATCGTTGTCAGAAACTCTTTATGTTCAGGAGGAATGGCACGGGCCAGACCTTCCAGATCACCCGGCTCAACGCCGTAGGAACGAAACGTCGGTTCGGAGTCGTAGAACTGAATCCATCGTGGGTTCCATTCGGCAAACTCTGGCGTTGGCACCCAGCCCAGGGCCCCCAGCATGGCCAGTTCGTGATTACCAAAGACGACTGTCGTGCGGCGATGTTCTTCCCGGAGTTCAAGAATCCGTTGAATCACCCCGCCAGGATCGGGTCCACGATCGACGAGATCACCAATCAGGACAATCCATAACTCATCGTAGTTGGGTAGCTGTTGAAGTTGCGAAAGAATGGAATTCAACAGGTCGAGTTGACCGTGAACATCCCCAATCACAGCCACAGGCCCCTGAATACGGGTTGGCCAGGGTTGCATGAATCATCCTTTGGTGGAGTCCTGACTGATGAGAAATCGCAACAACACGGCAATCTCGATGACGTCATATTTTGCGCATCGTACCAGATCTGGCGACATGAGATAATCTCAGGTCTTCCTGCTGATTGTGCAGCACGTCGCATCACCAGCAAACCAGTCCGACATCGAGAGGGATGGCACATGTTCGTAAAAAAATCCCTGAGAGCGGCTTTGAGTTCTCAACGCCACGGACTACTGGAAGCCCGTGAGATGAGGTAGTCTATTTTCTCTGATGATGTATTCGACGAGCAGTAACCGTTGATCTATGGTGGGGCCTTTCAGTCAGGATTCTTGAGGCTGTGGAAATCTGGGCGACTCGAATCAAGGAAGACCTCTCCGGACTTTTTCGGGGCAAGCTCGATGTGAGTCGGGTGGCATCGATTGTTTACTCCCAGGATGGAGGTGTCACTCGTGAGGCTCCCTGTGGAGTGGCGCTGCCAGAAGATGCTGAAGATCTGGTCGTGCTGGTGCAGTATTGTCATGAGCACAGCATTCCGATGACTGTGCGAGGTGCAGGAACTTCGCTATTCGGGCAGTCTCTGGGCCCCGGATTGATCATTGATGTTTCGGCCAGCATGAACCGTGTGCTCTCGATGAGTGAGCGCACAGTCCGCGTTGAGCCGGGGATCACCATTGACGAACTGAACCGTCGTTTAAGGCCTTATGGCCGCGAGTTTGGGGTCTATCCTCTGGATTCTGCCGTAGCGACTGTGGGAGGAGTTGTTGGAGTTGATGGCATTGGGCCGCACGGCTTGCGTCATGGGGCAGCCCACGATCATGTCGCCTCGCTGCAGGTCATGCTGGCCAGAGGGACGCAGTTTACGGCGGGACTCGAACCTTTAGCCATGCCCGATCGGCAGGCTCCGGAGAATCAGCCCCATCAGGTCAAACGAACGATCATCTGCCGGCTCGAGTCGATCTTGAGAAATGAGGCCGCCCTGATCAAGGCGTCTCAACCGGGAGTCACGCTGCTGCGCAGGGGAGGCTATCAATTACGGGGAGTTCTGACGGAAGAGCGGCTCGATTTGTGCCGCCTGCTGGTCGGTTCCGAAGGGACCTTGGGTTTGTATACAGGAATCACGCTGCATACGACCCCATTGCCAGCCCATCGCGGTGTTCTGTTGTTACTTTGCCCGACACTCGATTCAGCCATTGAAGTGGTGCATCAGGTTCGAGTGATGGAGCCAGCAGCCTGTGACCTCGTCGATCGCAGAATCCTGACTCTGGCTCGAGAGCTCGATGACCGGTTTCTGATGATTATTCCTCCGACCATTGAAGCTGCGGTGTTGATTGAAGTGACGGCCGAGACGGAATCGGAATGTCGCGAACAGTTGACCAGCCTCAGACGCTGCACCGCACGAATTGCGGAAGGGCATTTAACGGCCTATGAAGCGAATTCGCCCAGTGATGTCGAGTTTCTCTGGTCGCTTTCCCGCAAGATCCTTCCCCAGTTGGAAAAGCCTCGTGGCGGCATGCGGACTGTGCGGATCTTTGATGATCTGGTCGTCCCGCCAGAAGCACTCGCGGAATTTCTGGCCAAGGCCCATAAAGCTTTTCAAATGGCCGATATCTCGGCGGTCATGTATTCACATGCTGCCATGGGTGTCGTTCACTTTCGACCTTTGCTGACAGATCGAGCGGCATGGCCTGTTGCCGCTTTAGAGCAGTTGCAGTACGCCTTGTATGAAGCCGCCTGGTCGCTGGGTGGTTGTATCGGCAGTACTCAAGGCCTGGGCAGCTTGCGAACCAGTGCGCTGCGAGAGCAGTATGGTTCGCTGTGCGACATCTTCAAAGAGGTCAAAAACATCTTTGATCCCGAAGGCTTGCTGGCTCCCGGGCATGTTGTCCCTGCCGCAGCGCGAGTCGGTTGGGGAACGGCTTTTCCCTCTGCCAGTCAGCAGGCAAGAGCTGTGGAACCCATTCACTTTTCTGGCCGGGAATTGAAGTCCACTTTTGAGCAGGAACTGCCAGTTCAAGCTCCGACCGGCGAACTCGTGGAGTTATGCCACTCGTGGCCCCAGGGTGAAGCGATTGAGGCGGTCAATGCCTGCAATGGCTGCGGAAATTGTCGTCGTGAAGACCGCAGTCACCGCATGTGCCCGTTCTTTCATGTGACCCATCAGGAGGTCTCCAGCCCACGAGCCAAAGCTGTGGTGTTTCGAGATACTCTTTCTGGCAGGCTTGCGCCAGAGACGCTGACTCGCCCGGAAATGCTCCCTATTCTCAATTCGTGCTTTAACTGTCAGCAATGTTCACTCGAATGCCCTTCTCATGTGGATATCCCGCGAATGGCCATCGAATTGAAAGGCCAGGCGGCAGCTCAACAGGGTGTTTCCCGAGTCGACTGGCTTCTTTCGCGGCCTGATGTCTGGGGGCCATGGGGGAGTTGGTTAGCTCCAGTCCTCAACCCATTGCTCAACTGGAGCACGTTCCGCCGGGTGCTGGAATTGCTGACAGGAGTCGCCAGAGAGCGGCGATTACCACTTTTCTCTCGAAAGTCTTTTCTTCAGCAAACCGCCCAACAAGCCGTTGAGGTTCCGCAATCTGCTTCTGAGCCGGTCGCAGGTCAGAAAAAGCCGCTTCAGCCAGTGGTTTACTTTGTCGATCATTTTGCGAACTACCACGACACAGAACTGGCGATGGCGTTCAGCCGAGTGCTGGAGCATCTGGGGTTTGAGCTCATTGTTCCGAAGGGACAACTGGCCTCCGGGATGGCCTTGATCTCGGCTGGTGAGTTGCCAGCGGCCCGTGAACTGGCATTGGAAAATCTGCGCGTGCTGGCCCCTCACGCTCGTGACGGATTACGGATTATCTGTACTGAGCCCACGGCGGCTTTGTGTTTGAAGAAGGAATATCCCAGGTTGACTCAACATCCGGATGCCGAACTGGTAGCACAACAGACCGTGGAAGCGGGGGCGTTTTTAGCAGAATTAGCAGCACAAGGGCGTTTACCCATACCGACAGAACCTCTCGCGATGACTCCCTTGCGGGCGGTGTACCATACCCCCTGCCATTTGAAGTCACTCGGCGAAAGACAGCCTCTTCTGGAGATCTGCCGACTGATTCCCAAGCTGGAGCTGCATGCCGTCGAACGAGGCTGTTCGGGAATGGCCGGTACCTTTGGGCTGTCGAGCAAAAATTTTCAGACCTCGATGAAAATCGGCCATGAACTCATGGAAACCATGCGATCCCGTGATTGGGATTTTGGCGTGACGGAATGCAGTGGCTGTCGTTTGCAGATGACCCAGCGCACTGCCACGCCGACATTACATCCCATCAAGCTGATGGCGATGGCTTATGGTCTCATGCCGGAACTCAAGGCCCGGTTCAAGCACCAGACCAGAAAATATACTCTTGAATGATGGAAATTCCCCGTCGATTCAATACCCACATTTTTTGCGGGAACTGTAAAATCAGGGTGCGGCACATCGAAGTTGTTGTCGGCTGGTAATGAATCCCGTTGTCAATCAGCGACCAGACCTGGGCCAGCAGATTTCATTTCCGCATGTGGAGGTGATCCGATGAATTCCAGTGTTATTCATGAGCAGGTTGTGGACGTGCAATTGTTTGCCCTGGCACGGGAACTCACGAGTGTTGCCAGGGTCTCGCTCGAAGTTCCTGTCGAAGGGCGACCTGTGACAATCGCAGATGTTCAGCACGCTCTCATGGCCCGATTTCCGCGACTGGCTTCCCTGGGGGCGAAACTGCTCTTTGCCGTCGGGACTCAGTACGCTGACGAAAATACCGTGGTTCAACCCGGAGAGCCCGTCGCCTGCTTTCCCCCGGTCAGTGGAGGGTGAGCCTCACGAGGTTCATGTGCCTTCATCAAGAAGGCCAGATCATCAAGAAGACCAGATCTCGCAATTCATCAGAATTGTGTCAGTGGAAAAAGCCGGGAGCAAGATGCCAAGACTGACCGAACATCCGATTGATTCACAGCAATTGCTCAACGCTGTCCAGACAACACAAGCGGGGGCCGTGATCCTGTTTCTGGGAACCGTGCGGGAGTTTACGAATCAGCGACAGACCCTGGCTCTCGATTACGAAGCTTTCGCACCTATGGCGATTGCCGAGATGGATCGAATTGAAGCCGAGGCCCGCGAAAAGTGGATACTGGCGAAGATCGAGACCATCCATCGACTCGGCCACCTGACGTTGGGAGAAATCAGCGTGGGAGTTGCTGTCTCTGCGCCTCATCGCGATGCTGCCTTTGCTGCGGGGCAATACATGATTGATGAGTTGAAAAGGCGTGTCCCCATCTGGAAAAAAGAGAACTGGTCCGATGGCAGCCAGGAATGGGTTCATCCCTGATCGATCAACATGCCAGCGATAGTATGCGGGGATCTTCCGACAAAACGCTCTCCATGAAAAATCACGTTCGGTGTGCCATGCTTGGGGCTCTGAGCAAGCATATTTTTGCGACCAACAGCACGCCGTTGTTTCGTGGGAACCGTATCAGTCACACATCGAAAATAGTCATCAAAAAATGTGATCAAACAGAAAAAGGGCTGCTGGAAGTCATCCAGCAGCCCTTTGCAAATTGTCTTATATCTGCTTGCGATCATCAGTGGCTGGTAATGAACTCAGAAACTGATGGTTATCGCTGGAAGAGTTTACTCTTCAGCCACATAAGGGAGGAGCCCCATGAAGCGAGCGCGGAGAACAGCGTCGCGGACCACGCGCTGATACTTCACGCAGGTCCCCGTCTTGCGGCGAGCCAGCAGATTCCCTTCGCGGTCAATCATCTGGCGGAGTGTCTTGAGATCTTTGTAATCAACAAAGATCGGACGTGGTGGCTTGTCACAGCCATCCGGGCAGAAGCGGCACTTGAGCTTCTTCTTGAGACGCTGACGCTTCTTGCGAAGCTTCTTGATTTCGGTTTTGGTGTACTGGGCCATTCGTTTCCTCTCGTTGGGCGACCTGATCAATCAGGCCCGTCTCTGAACAATTTTCAGAAACGCTTCGATGTGGCAGAGATTTCTTTTTCAAAATCACTGCATTGCTTAGTAATTGAGCATTATCGCAGCAGCGACAAAGTTTGCAACTGTCGCCCCACCTGGCTGCTGATTCTTTGTAAGTTATTTCCTGGTTGATTGTTACGATAAACCTTCAAGGCTGGCAGGAATCCTGAGGCTTCGGCATAAGCTTTTCTGCCATCAGGATTTGACGCATTAACGCCAAGGGATTCTCAAAACTTCAACCCGCAAGACGCGACAAGGGCCTGCATTCATGAATTCTGGACATCCAGCAACTGATGGTCATCAGCAACGCTGCGGCCTGAGCCATGACCGGTTATGCGAACATGCGCCCTCACTCAAGCTGTGGCTGTGCCTGCTGACACTCATTGCCTGTGTTGGACAAGGTCATTATCAAACGCTGAAGGCTGGCGAAGCACAGGTCTCTCGAGCAGGAGTTCTCCCCAAGGCAGATGTTCTGACGGCCACCAATGCTGAAGCTAACGCAGCGCTCAACAGCAAAACTCACTCTTCCGCTTCATCAGCCGAAAGCCTGATTCATCGCGATGCCATCCGGCAAACGGTCGGAGTTCTGGCCAGCGATGCACTAGAAGGCCGTCAGGCGGGAAGTCGTGGCGGTCAGGCAGCGGCGGCTTATCTGGTCACTGAACTCAAGAAAACCACTCTTGAGCCGGCCGGCACATTTCAGTGGTATCAGGAATTCGGGAATAACTGCCGCAACATTCTCGCGAAGAAAACCGGAAGCGACCCCGCGTTGCGAGAGGAAGTGATTCTCCTGGGAGCGCATTTCGATCATGTGGGTTATGGGAATGTCAGTAATAGCCGGGGTGGCGTGGGACAGATTCATAACGGAGCCGATGATAACGCCAGCGGCACATCACTCCTGTTGAGTATGGCCCGTGCTCTGGATGCACACCCTCCACTGAGGCGTACGGTCATCATTGCCTTTTGGGATTCGGAAGAAAACGGCCTGATCGGCTCGACTCACTGGGTGAACAGCGGCTTAGTTCGCACAGATCGAATTCGCGCGGTGATCAATACCGATATGGTAGGCCGTTTGCGCAACGATACCGTCAAGGTGCAGGGGTGGCGTTCGATGGCGGGGTTTCGTGAGATCCTTGCCCGGGCCAATCAAAGTTCGAAGCTGCGTATCAAGTTTGATGACACGGTTAATTCCGATTCTGATCACTGGCCATTTTACAGCCGCCGGATCCCGGCCTTGCAGGTCGATACAGAGCTGCACGAAGACTACCACCGCCCTACAGACGATGCCGATCGACTTGAATTTGAAGGCATCGAGCGAATTTCCCGCTGGATCTTTCGTGCAGTGCTCACCCTGGGAAATCAGGACACAATTCCGCCTTTTCGAAATGAAGTCTTCCAGGAAAGCCAACGTGGTGTCCAATATGTCACTCCTCTGGCGGCAACACCTCCCAGACTCGGGCTCACCTGGAAAAACGAACCGGCAGAGGAAGGAGAGATCGTGATCGATTATGTCCGCCCCGGCTCAGCAGCGGCACTGGCTGGTATTGAAGTCGGCGAGCGCATCATTTCATTTGGCCCATTTACCGAATTGAACACACCACGACTGAAATCTCTGGTGGTGACAGCTCCACCCGTCGTGCCTGTCTTGCTCAGGAAACCCGATGGGACTCAGCGAGAGGTCACTCTTCATCTGGCGGGTTCCGCGATCCGCGTCGGTGTGGCCACGCGCTCTGACCCCGCCATGCCCCACGTGGTGGGTGTCACCGATGTCATTCCCTTTTCACCCGCGGCAGCAGCAGGATTGGTTCCAGGAGATTGGATCTATCAGGTGGCTGGTCAACCCGTGGGATCTATTCAGAAATGGAGACAAACTGCGGACCAGATGACAGAACCGACAGAACTGGAAGTTGAGAATATGGGACAGCTACGCAAAGTGATTGTCACCCCCATTCTCTTCAGCAGGTCAAGCGGTTCATAATGCGGGATATGTGCCCTGGCGAATCATTGGTGGCAAGAAGTAAATCGAAGTGGCTGAAGTCTCGTGAACTGGGTGAATGAAAGATCGGCAGATCATGCTTTGGAATGGGCAATTGTCAGAGTTTTTTGCAATAGTACGCCTGAGGGAAGCAGCTTTTGCATGATTGATGCTGAAGTGTCGAACTGGCCGTGTTAACGTTTCAGTTCGGGTTCGATTCCTGTTCAATCCCCCCACATGATCCTGCCGAAAAGTCGCCTATAAGGCAGAACTCTCAGGGATTGATTGAAAAACATGTTTGAGACGTTCGGCCAATTTGGCCGGTCGTATCTCGTCGATACTCAAATAAAACAGCGTTGATGGAAAGTTGGCGCATGATCATGGCCTGAAGGCACTTCTCCCTGGAGAGACCTTGTGGCCGTCAGGCATTTGTTCGAAGTCAGCTTGGATGCTGCCGTCAGTCTTTCCTGTACAAAGGCTTGAAAACGTATGTGGTGCGTATCTGCCGGCACAGCCATCCGAGTTTGTCGTCAAGGAATACTTCGTATGCACGACCTGAAAAGGGCATTGGCCTGCGGATTCCTTTCGCTGGGAGTGTTGTCGAATGTCCACGCTCAGACAGGTGCGATCACCGGGCCATCGTCTCTGCCACCAGGTGCGAATCCTGCGGGAATCACGACTCCTGTGAATCCAGCCACTGGGGGAACTTCGGCAGGTGCCAGTTCACCGGCAGGAAATGGAGTCGTGACACCTCCCGTCACGCTAGCGCCCAAGACCTTTATGGTTCCCGCACCGCCGTTTCCTGCAAATGATCCTTTGAGCGATCCGCTTTATCAGCAGGTTTCGACTGCCATTCAGGTCACGAGTCAGCGATACCTGACGGCTAACGTGCATACGCCCTGGCAGATTTTCCACGGCATTCTGGCACTCCACGAATCGTTTCAACTCAAACTTGGTAACGAAAAGGTCTCGGCCATTTCGTGGATCGCCAGTTCGAATCCCCAGTTTGACGGTAAACCCTGGATCCTGATTACGCCCAATGGCGGGAAGTTTCATCCCTTCACGCGCGCCTATGCCTTTGAAGGTCACCCCTCTCAATTCCTTGCCTTGCTCTCAGAATCCGATCTGCCGCCCACTTTCGCCTTCAAGACTCCAACACGGGATGTCACGATCACCGAGATGCTGCAGACGAGCATGCGTGATGTCAACGACCGTGAAGAGATCACCTGGGTGCTGTGGGCTCTGGTCCATTACTACCCCACGACGACGCAGTGGGCCAATGCGCGAAACGAACCATGGAGTATCGAACGCCTGGTACAGATCCAGAATGCCGCCGCCGTTGAAAAGGGAGCTTGCGGAGGGAACCACGGGTTGTTCGCGCTGGCGCGTGCCCGAGACAAGCACATCAAGGAAGGCTTGCCTCTGAACGGAGTCTGGTTTGAAGCCGATTACAAGATCAAGCGATATACCGAGACCGCTCGCTCCATGCAGAATCCGGACGGCACCTTCTCAAGTAAGTTCTATCAAGGCCCGGGCTACACGACCGATCTGAACTCCCGGTTGAATACCACCGGGCATACTTTGGAATTTTTAGCGGCAGCACTGCCGGCTGAAAGGCTTAACGAACCATGGGTGCGAAATGCGGTCACCGTGCTGTCCAAAGATATGATTGATAATCGCAAGGCCCCTTCGGATTGCGGACCACTTTATCACTCTTTGAATGCGTTGCGGATTTACCACAGCCGGGTTTGGCCTAAGCCTGTTGTCGAACCCACTCCTGAATCAAAACCCGGGAATGAAGCCCAGCCTTCCACACTGCTACCAGGGATCACAGCGACCCCGGGGGCTGTTCCTGCCAATAAACCTGAGCCTGATCCGAAGGCTCTTCCCGCGACGGAAATCAAATCAAACTCGTCAGACAAGTCTGACACGGAGTCCGCGCCAGCCAGTGCCAGTTCTCCAGTGATCCCTGGTGCTGCACCAGTGGTATTGCCGCCAGCGACAGTCCCTACTCCAGCGACAGTCCCGGTGACACCAACTGCACCGGCACCGATGCCACTCAAGCCCGCCACGACTTCTCAGAACATGAGCGCCGCTGGGAACCCCCCCGTACCGACAGATGAAGACCTTCGAGAGCAGCAGGCCCGGCTACGATCGTTAAATGTCTCGGGAACAGTCGCTCGTCCGGCCATGAACTCTGGCGACGAACCCGAACTCTTCAATGCCGCTCCCTCGGCTATTTCGATTCTGGCACCCGCCTCTGCCCTGAAGCTGGAGAACGTACCTGATCGTTCACTCTCCAGTACTTCGCCTCAGGATGACAAAGTTCTCGCTATTCCCGAAACCAAAGATCCGACCAGTGGAAAAGTGAGTCACTCGCTGTCGACCGACGACAATCGGCGTGGCTGGAAGATTCGTGCGGTTCCCTTAGATTGGGGTTCCCTCAAGCCAGCTTCGAATCAGACAACTTTGCCAGCCCAATCGACTTCCGATACGACAGTACGTGCCGAATCCCGCAATGAGACTCTTCCCTCCAGCGATACACCACCACCCTCTCGGCCTTTGTCTAAGAGCAGCGATGGCACATAACTGCCAGTCGAAACACCGCCGTCATGGATCCACGTAATCTATGGTCTCTTCGTGCCATGCTTGCGGCCTTTGTCCCATGCTTGCAGTTCTGGGCAAGCATGCGCCTGGCCCATACAGGTCGTTGTGCTCAGTCACAACGACAAGAACCTGCACCATACGTGTCCCACGCCTTCGTATAGTGCTTGCAGCTCTGAACAAACGTCTGACAAGCCTCTCTCAGCACCACAGATTTGTCGCAAGCGTCTCAAGTCATCACTGGCGATTTGCACCACCACGTTGATGCGTCTGTCGGGACCTGCGACGTCTCGATAACTCGCAGCCAGAGCTCTGTGAGTGCAGTGGCTTGGGGCTGGCAGAGTCACATGGCGCTAGCGGAGCGACTTGGGGCGCGAGAGAATCTCGTTAATCAGAACGGCCTGCGCTGCGCCGCCGGGACGTTTGAGCATTTCAATAATTGGATGCGGCCCCGCCGCAGCAGACATTCGCCCCGGGTCGGCCAGATTACCGGTCTGATTACCAGCAGTTCCCCCGGCCATCATCCCCAGTTCACCAAATTGAGAGGGATTCGCCGTCTGAGACGCAGTCCCGGACATGTTGGCAGAATTTGCAGTTCCCACAGGCTCATTGAGATTGAGTGCCCCTGAGGAACTCGGAAATGAACTCGGGTTCGATGAAGGAGCTGTGTTCGCAAATGGGCGATTCGATGGGTTGGCAAGTCCTTTCCCACCCATGTTGCCACCTGGGGAGCGGACGGTTGATTCCTTCGGTTTCTTCTGCTGTTTTTGTTGCTCTTTGGCTGTTTTTCGCTGCAGAGCTTCCTGCCGGCGACGGGCTTCTTCCGCACGTCGTTGAGTTCGCTCCTGATTTCCCCCCGAAAGCTTCTCGTTCGCTTCACGGAGAAATTCTTCAATCCGGGTCGGGGGAGTCTGTTGGGAAGAGTTCTTAAACTTCTCTTTGGCCTGCTTCTCAGCCATGGCCTTCTGGGCACCCTGAATCGCGTTGACGACCCAACTCAGGACAGTAAACAGAAGCACCAGCAAACCGACAATCTGCCCGGCATCAATCCCTAATGAGGGTGCCAGCAAGAAATCGCTCGGTGTGAACATCTGTCTGTCCTCATCATGACTCAATCGATCAATCGGGTGAGTTTTCCCGATCTCCAGCTCTCACGAATACCGCACTCAAAATGGATTTTCATGAGCATTAACAGAGCAAACAAACATTATCGCTGCGTGACAGATTGCCCGGCAATAGCAGAGCGCATCTGAGTATCCGCCTGGACATTCTTCAATTCGTAGTAATCGAGCAGCCCCAAGGCGCCGTTCTGGAATGCTTCGGCAACCGCTTTGGGAACTTCCGCTTCTGCCAGAACAACTTCCGCTCGGTTGGCCTGGACTTCGGCAATCATTTCCTGCTCGCGGGCCGTAAATTCCGCACGGCGCTGCTCAGCATTGGCCTGAGCGACACGCATGTCGGCTTCGGCCTGATCAGCAGAAAGCCGAGCACCCACATTCTCACCCACGTCGATGTCAGCGATATCGATGGAGACAATTTCGAAAGCCGTATTCGCTTCGAGCCCCAGTTCCAGCACTGTTTGTGAAATACGGTCGGGATTCTCAAGCACTTTTTTGTAGTTTTCCGTCGAGCCAATCGCCCGCACAATCCCCTGCCCGACACGAGCAATAATCGTTTCTTCAGTGGCACCACCAATCAGTTGCTGGAGATTGGTCCGCACAGTCACGCGGGCTCGCGCTTTCAATTGAATCCCATCCTGAGCCACTGCATCGAGTGTGCTTGAACCTTTACGAGGATCGGGACAATCAATGATTTTGGGGTAAACACTGGTGCGAACGGCTTCCAGCAGATCACGTCCGGCAAGATCAATCGCCTGAGCAGTCTGCCAGCTCAATTCGATCTTGGCGCGATAAGCTGCCACCATGGCTTTGATCACATTCAGCACATTCCCTCGCGAAAGGTAATGGGCTTCGAGATCCCGCGTCGAGATGGGATAGGTGTCCGTCATCCCAGATTGCACGGCCATAATCTTGGCCCGCACGATGACATCGGGATCAACCTTGCGGATCGACATCGTGACAAGCTGGAACATCCCAATCCCGACGCCCGTCAACTTGCACTGGATCCAGAGGCTGAAGTAACGAATCAGCAGGTAGGTCAGAATCAGACCGAGAATGACCACGACGGCGGTCACACCGATGACAATCCCCGTCGTTCGGTTCTGGGCCAGCAGGAATCCAGAATCAGCCGCAAAATCACCTAACATGCGAACCTCAAACTCGGGTCAGAAATGGGTGTTCTTTATGGATGCTTAAAGTCTGTCGAAAATGCGACCAGAGCAACTTCTTGATGAGACTGATCAGAAGTCACAACGGGAAATCTGGAGAGTCAGATCAGTCTCTTTTACTCAGGAGCAGTAATACCACTCCATACAGTTTCCTACGGTCTAATCTGACGAGAGGCACAAATCAAGGAGTGAATTGTTTTCCAAAGGCCAGGCAAAGTGATTCCATGTTCGTGCCCCTGGTGTAAGTTTTCGCAGACAATGAAAAACTCAAACAGCTTTCGTGTTATCTGTCGCGATCTTTTCGGGATCATCAGCCAGTTGGGCGAATGGATCGAGTTCCACGATTGGAGAAGGCAACGCAGGAGAAGTCAGCACTGGGGAGGCCGGCGGAGCAGAGGCGTAAGTTTCGGGGCTTGGCGACTGAGCTTCCCTGGTGGTCGATGATCCGGACTCTGTGACTGGAAGGACTTGAGCCTCCCGAAGACTCGTCTTTTGTTCCGTTTCAGGCGGGAGGGATGGAACTGTTGAACCAGGCGGGACCTGGGACGTCACCAATCCCTTCGCGACAGGAGACACGATCAGCGTCGATCCGCGTAAACCCGTGACGATAATCGGGGAGCCTGGGTCAATCAGGGATTCTCCGGAAATGGCCGAGTAGCGGACCTCGTCGATCATCACTGATCCACCCGGCGATAATGCTGTTCTCGCTAACCCCTGGCGTCCCACCAGAGAGGCCAGTTTCTCGTCCGTCGATGCCTGCGGGGCTTTCAGACGATCACCATCCGGCCCTTGCAGAATCATCCGCTTACCAGCTCGTGTTCGCGGGAGAATTTCAAGGGCGCCCAGCAGGCAGAGCGGTACCAGGACAAGAACTAGAGCAAAGTGAGCCGCGAAAACGAGAGGTGCCGCCCAGAGCCATGCCATGGCCGAAAATATCAACGAGCCCACAATTGCCAGGACCGTAATGACTGCGAGTGCCCCACCGGAAGGAATGAAGACTTCGGCAATCAACGTCGTCAACCCAAAGATCAGCAACAGGATTGACCAGAGGGCGTAACCGTTCATTCCAATTCCTGAAAACATTGACAGAGGGTCGCAATGGACGATTTATGGTAACGGAAGCGAGATTCTTGTGCTGATGATTTCTCAATCGGAGCTCTTCATCTCGCCAGAATCCCTTGTGGGGCAGATTGCTCCAAGATGTCAGGAGGCTTTGAGATTCATTGAGCCCACAAAGGTATTGATCGTGTGATACGAGCTGACACATTCGTGGATCCCCTCCCATTGTAGACGTCAGCCGGGTTGAAATGTGAGCTTGAGCCGTCCAGACTTTTGTGAATGGATCCCTCCTGCGGTTATTCGCAGCGAAGTGACTGGGTGATCCTTGGCAAAGTGACTGGAAGGAACTCGAATCGCAGTGCGATTGACTGGAAATACCAGAGATCAGGCGATAAACTCCCAGTTCTCTTTGGGTGCTTGTGTCGAACAAAGTGTTTTTAACAAGCATTTTAATGCAACTTAACGTCAATCTGGTTCAGTAGTTATGCCAAACAGCGACGGTGCAAGACGATCTCTTCGCAAACAGTTAAAGCGACGAGCCGCCAATCGAGTTCTGCGTTCTGTACTGCGTACGACAGTGAAAAAGACACGTCTGACGTTCACAGCTGTTGTCACCGGTGGGTCTGTGGATGATGCCACAACTCAGTTGCGTGTGGCCATTAAGAAGATTGATCAGATGGCAGCTCGCGGCCTGATCCACAAAAACAAAGCCGCTCGCGATAAATCGCGACTCACAATTTCGCTCAACAAAGCTCTCGCTGCCAAATCTGCTGCCGCCCAGGCACCGGCTGCTGAGTAGTTTGTCGAGAACCACTCGTAGTGAGCCGATAGGGCTCACAAAATGGCATTGCGTGACAGCTCAGTCATCACAACCTGCTAAGGCGTTGAATCCAAAGAGGTACTGACCATGGTCAGTACCTCTTTTTGCTTTAGCCGAGCATTGAGAAGCCCAAATGGCGATTGGCAATGATTCGGGTGCAACCTCAATTCACTCCAACTTCCAACGCCAGGCAACCTCCATCTTCACACGTCACACCTCCAACTTCAAACTTCCACCCCCTTCGTCAAAACCGGAAAAATCGTTAAACTCGACCCCATCATCGAACCGATAGGTGAGACAGGTAATAGTCCAGGCATGGCCTTGCCATTGAATCACTTGATCGGGAGTCGACGATGGCCTTCTTTTCCGGCCTGTATGTCCAGAGTCGACTGCGCACAATCACGACTGCCGTGATCCTGGCTTTGATCACCTTACCTTGCACCATCATAGGTTTGTGGTGGATCACACAATCTTCTTCCGTCGTCGATCACGAAGACTCATCCACCGGGATTGACGCCCTGCTCGGTTCACTCGAACGTGGAGATCCTGCGCCGGGACTCGTGCCCGTCCCTCGACCAACTCCCATTGCCGGCAAGGTTGAAGTCTCTGAAGCCGTTCCCGCATACGTGACAGCGGCCGTTCACTCAGTGCATGAGAATGATCGCACTGCGACGATTGAGCCAGCTTCTTTCAGACCGTCAGCGACAAAGTCCGTCTCTAATCAGGCCGTCTGGTTTGCGGGCGAGATTGAGCCGATTGAAACTGAGCCCATTAAAACGGATTCAGAGCAGCCCGATACTTTCTCGCGAGATCATCCCGCTAAATCTTCTCCCATAAAATCATCGGTAGAAGTTGTGCCTTATTCCCAGAGTGCAGCACCTGCAACCCTTGCCCCGTAAGTGCAGGCTTGCAGCGTGAATTTGTTTTGACAGGTAATCAACATGTACGAGTCTCATTGGGGATTAACCCGGCCGCCGTTTGGTGGAGAACTTCCCACGTCAGGATTTCTCGGGAGTCGCTCACATCAAGCCGCACTGCTGAAGCTTCGTTATCTGATCGAGACATCGAAAGGAGCGGGCCTGCTGGCTGGCCAGCCAGGATTGGGAAAGACAACCGTTCTGGAAATGCTTTCCCGAGAGTTGCAGGCTGACGAAAACTCGAAGAACTCAGAGAGCGGAGCCGCCAGATACCGCTTTGTCCCGGTGCTTTTCCCACAACTGACGCCCTCCGAACTTCTGGGATACATTGCCTCCAACAGCAGTCAGCCTGCCACCGAAGGCGCGCCTGCCGAAAAGCCTGCCGCAACTCCAGAATCCCCAGCTCCTGAG
>NZ_LYDR01000089.1 GCF_001707835.1 Planctopirus hydrillae | reverse complement strand
AACTAAACCTGATACAGACGAACAGTCGCAAGGCTTATAAGGCGAAAACGTCACATGCAGAAAAGTGTGGAATAAAACAACGCGATGCACGAAGAGATCGTGGCGATCGAAGAAGAAGTCTTCCAGCAGTTGGGCATCCCTTATCAGGTTCTCGATACCTGCAGTGGAGACCTCGGAGCACCAGCCTATCGCAAGTACGATTTAGAAGCCTGGATGCCCGGCCGCAACACCTTTGGCGAAGTGACATCGGCATCCAACTGCACCGATTTTCAATCGCGTCGGCTGGGGATTCGCTGCCGTCTCCCGGAAAAGAAGGGCACGCAGCATGTCCACACACTCAATGGAACCTGTGTCGCCATCAGTCGTGCCCTGATTGCCGTGTTGGAAAACTATCAGTTGGCTGACGGCGGGATTGAAATTCCGGAGATCTTGAGGCCCTGGGTGGGGAAAGCTCACATCGCACCCCGCCGCCCCGTTGCCTGAGGCGCGATCTGGCAGGGCAGGCTCCCGCCTGCCGATCAAGTGGCTTAAAAGTGTAGGGTGCATGCGAATGCACCCATCCTGGCATCCGTTACCTCAACAACTTTTTGAGATGTCCCATTAATCGGCAGGGTAGCAGGGGTCGGATGTCTTCATCCGCCCCCTGGTCAATCAAGTTCTCCAGCGCAAATGCATCCGAGACATACATTCATGACTTTTAAAGCTCTTCATCAAAAACGATCATAGTTCCATGAACTGGGGGCAAACGAGGACGTTTGACCCCAGCCACACCGTCGCCTGCGCGAGCCCTTGATTAACGCAGCCACATACCACCACCGGCAGGCGGGAGCCTGCCCTACAGTAAAGGTTTCTTTCACGACCAGTGAACGATCTCTCGCGAACATTGAAGCTGACCATCGCCTACGATGGAACGGCCTATTGCGGCTGGCAAACTCAGCCCAATGGCGTGAGCATTCAATCGACGCTCATGCAGGCGATTCAAGAATTCACCGCCGAGACTCCGGTCCTTTATGCGGCTGGGCGGACAGATGCCGGTGTTCATGCCGTTGGGCAAGTGGTCAGTTTTTCCACGAACAGTCCCGTTCCTGCCGCCAACTTTCGACCAGCACTGCAAAGATTCCTGCCCGATGACATCGTGATCCGGCAGGTCGAAGATGTGCAATCAGGTTTCCATGCCCAGTTTCATGCCCGACTCAAAACTTATCGCTATCTCTTTCACAACGCGCCCGTCTGGTCACCTTTCTATCGGCAGTACGCACTCTGGCATCGGACGAGGCTCGATGAATCGGCCATGGATTTCGCCATTCGGCAGATCGTGGGCACATTCGATTTTCGCAGCCTCGAAACTCAATGGCCTAATCGAAAAACCAGTGTGCGAACCGTCGTAAAGGCCAGTGTGCAACGCATTCGAAACTGGAATCTGCTGGGAGAAAACGGCCCTCCATCTGAGGAATGCCAACCCGATCCTGAGGGGGAGTTCCTCTGCATGGAGATCACGGCCGACGGATTTCTTTACAACATGGTGCGCACGATTGCCGGGACGTTGATCCATATTGGTCGCGGCAAGTGGGGCCCGGAAAAACTGCGTGAGATTGTCGATCTGCAGGATCGCCGACGGGCGGGTGAAACAGCACCGGCCCACGGACTGTATCTCTGGCATGTCGACTATGTGCCAACAACTCAATCCTTGCCCGATGGCGACTTGCGACCGGCTGCTGATGATGATGACCCATTGGCACCACCGGATGCCGGCTGAGCTTCCGCCAGAGCCTCGTAATATTTCTTGACCAGCCGCTCATACGAGGGGAGAATTCGCTCATCAAAAGAGTTGAGCAGTTCACCACGCACCGTATCGGGCAGATGACCCCAGACATCGACTTCGAGTTGTCGCTTGCGGGCAGCTTCCTTGGCCAGTCGTTCGCGTTCGCGGTTGCCAGCTTCTGCTTCATTCGCGTTCGCGTTGTCACCTTGCTTTTGCGAGCTTCCCTGTGGGGATGCGTCGTTCTTCGCAGCCTGATCTTTGGTGGTCGTCTCTTTTTGTGGCCGCGAAGATTCTTTCTCAGAAGACTGACCTTGAGACATGCCAGATTCGGGCTTGGACGAAGCATCGGGATTGGCAGGAGAAGAATGACTTTCGGGAGAGCCTCCGGGGGTATCAGAATTCTCAGATTGCTGTTCAAGTTGCTGAATGAGTTTGTTCAACAACTCGATGGAGTTCTTTTGATGCAAAGAAGCGGGGGGCTCGGCTGTGGCTCTGGGGCGGTCTGGTTTTGCAGAGCGCAGTGCCGCCTCCGACTGATCGATCTGCTTCAGGAGTTCCGCCGAAAGTTGCTGCGGAGACTGGCGTGGTGCAGATGATTTCACCGGCTGGTCAGGCTGGGTGGCGACTGGCTGGTTTTCATCAGGACGGAGTGCTCCGTCAGGTTCCGATGAACCTGCTGGTGCGGTATTCACTACGGATAGCAACATGAAGCCAGGTAGCAGCCAACTCGCCATCATCTTTGTGAGAACAGAATTCTTAAATGGTTTCATGGCTGTCCCACTTCGTCTGCAGGCCTATTGAATGAACGATCGATGGGCCTGTCTGTTGAGTCTTTGAGCGGAGGATTCGGTGCCGGCTGTTCCGAAAGTGGCTTCTCACCAGGACCACTTGAAGCCTGCGAAGAGAGTTGATCCAGCAGGTTCGAAAGCAGCTCACGAAGTTCCGCCTGTTCCTGGGCGAGTTGTTCGCGTTGAACGTCTGTTGTTTCCTGAGCATCGCCCGCCTCAAACTCTTTGGTTCGCGCCATGAGATCCTGCTGCAAGTCGCGAATAAGCCGCAGTTGTACCAGCTTGGAAATCGCTTCAGCGGGTGGGCCACTTCCTTCCTGATTTACGGGACCATTCTCGGTGGAACGCCCGCCACCAGCCCCGGATTGTGCCTGGCTTGAGGACGATTCACGGAGTACCTGCACGATGGCCAAGAGTCGTTTGATCAACTGCTGGCTGCGCTCCCGGGCCATGGGTTCAACCCGTCGTTCCCGCAGATCGCGAGCGATATGACCTGCCAGTTCAGACGTTTGACGGATGCTCCACGATAAAATTTCTGCCGGTGCCACGTTCTCTGCAATCGCACCTAACTCATCACGAATCGATGCTGTGGCTTCTGCCACACCAATAATCGTTTTCAATTGTGATCTGCTGAATTGGCCCGCCGTTCCACCAATCTGAGCCAAACGCTGAATTTCTGCATCTTGTGCCTGCACACGCTCCAGCAACGATTGAAGCTGATCCACGACTTTCGAAATCTTCTCGGCAAGCAGCTTTTCCTGCAACAGGCGGCGTTCTTGAGCGATTTCCCGTGTGGCCTGTTCCATCAGTTCCCGCCGCTGCTGTTCCCGCTGGCGTCGGAGAGTGAGTTCTTCGGGGGACAGTTCGTCCGGCTCCTCATCTTTGCCAGAAGTATCGGAGTTTTTACCGTTGCGCGGTGAGATGACCTCCGCCGCTTGTTCGAGTGTTGCAGCTGCTCGTCTCAAACTCAGCTTGCTGGCCCTCGCCGAGAGTTCCTCATCGCGCGTCCGTTTTTGCAGTTGTTCTTCATCGGTACTGTTCTGATCGGGCTGGCTCAATATTTTGAAGAGTTCTTCCTGAACATCCCGTTCGAGGTTTTCGATTTTCCCCAGCAATAACTCATCGGCTGCGGGCGGTCGATTCAAAAACTCCTGCCGAAGTTTCTCCATGCCATTGAGGAGCTGCGTCTGTTTTTCCGCTGCCTTTCCCAACTGGTTTTCAGCCAGATGTTCAGCCGCATCCAGAGCCAGCTCCTGGAGTGCCGCCTGATCGAAAATCTGTTGAGAACTCTTCAGGCTCCGGCGATCTTCAAGGTCCATCTCGGCATTGGCTGATCGAGTTCCCGCTTGCAGTTGACCAAGCGTTTTTCGCCATTGTTCCACACGTCCTGCCAGGGCCCGTTGACGATCTTTCAACGTGAGTAACTGGCTTTTCTGTTGGCTGCTCAACTCCATTTCACCACGGGCAATCGTTTCTGTCGCAAGCTCAGCCGATTCCTTCTGCAGAGCGGCTTGCTGCTTTTGCAGTTCATCAAGTTCCCGCTGCAATCCCCGCTTCCCCTCCCACTGACTCAATCGAGAAATCAGAGCGCTGGTCGTCTCGATGGCCGCTTCGTGGTTCTGCCGGAGAGCCTCGGCCAGCGTCTGAGACGGGTCAGTCTGGGATGGATCAGAATTATCTTTCGCAGGGGTCGTTTCCTTTTGAGAAATGGGTCGTGAGGCTTTCGAGGAAAGCTCTGCTAAATCGGTCAGTGGGCCAGTCGTCAGTTCCCGGAGTTCCTCTTGCACCGCTTGCCATTCTCTTGCTTGCGTTTCATCGATGACCTGATTGTCAATCCCTTCCCGACGAATGCGCTCGAACTCGGGAATAATGTTCGCTTCCACCTGCTGGCGTGCCTGTTCGTTGGCTTGCGTCAGTTGTCGCCCCAGTTCCTGAAGTGTGGCGTCGGGAGGATCATTCGACTTTTCTGCCTGGAACCGCTGCTGAGCTTTGGCCCATTCAATGGCCGTCTCCCGACCTTTTTCCAGTCTCTCTCGAACTCTTCTGAGAGCCTCGATCTGGCTCAGGACACGTTCTGCCAGTTCATTCTGCTTTTCTGATGCCGTAAGTATCGTAATCCAGCGAATTGTGCTGCGGCCCTCATGGCCGACTTCGTCTCCAGCGGCATCTTCGGGCGCAGTTCCCAGATGAAATCGGTCTCGAGCAAACGCCATGACCGAGATTTTCATTTCCCTTGGGGAAGATTCTGGAACCGTCAAACTGGCAAGATCGAGCGTGGTTTCGAACTGAGATTGCCTTTCGGCCGTAGTCGGCTCCGTTCCCTGATTGTCGAAACTCACAGGCCATGAGGCCAGCGTTTCCCACTGAGCTGATCCACTCCAGCGGTAGGCAAATCCAGTCAGTGCCAGGCTGTGATCATCGCGGGCACGAGCCTTCAAAGGGATCATCGCTTGCAGAGTGACCGTCAGATCGGTTTCAGGGGCTTCGAGAGTGACAATAGGGGCCTGGTCGGCAATCACTCGAAAGGAAAATCGAGCGGGGTCGATCTCTTGAATGCCAGTCGCATCCGAAAGTTCGATCGTCCATGAACCAGTTCCTGGCTGTGTGAGTGCAAAGACACCTTGTACTTCCTGTGTCTTGGGCAAAAGTCGCAGCTTTAAGGTTTTTCCATCGCCGAATCGCAACCGGGCCGATGTGGTCTGGCGTGATGTTGTGCCCTCGAAAAAAACTCTCGATCCCACGGGAGCCTCAAAGCTCCCCACATTCTCAGGAAGTGTCACTTGAGGCTGGCGCAGATAAGTCGGTGGTTCTAAACGAATCTGAAATCGCTCCAGACGAACGGGCTCAATCCCTCGAATCAACCGCCACGCCGTCGCATGATCTCCACCGGCAACACGAAACCACATGCGGTTCTGAGTGACCGGCAATTGAAAAAGTGCCATCTCCGTGAAGCGGTTCAACACACCGTTTTTGACTTCCACAGGTGAAATCTGCTTCGGCAGAAATTTTTCGAGTGGGCGAGGATCGGGAATATTGAGTGCCACACCGGCAGGAGTCATCGGCGTCACATTTTGAATTGAATGCGCATCCACTGGTTCTGACGTAGTGGTCTCAAGCTGTAAATGATCGGGTAGCTTTCCGCGGCGGTTATAGACCAGAACATCCAGAGTGCTCCCCAGCCGGTGATCAAGCGGAATCTCCTCACTGGAGGGAGCAGAATCAATCTGCTCAGCTCTCGTCAGGTGTGAAAACGGAACTGGATCCATCAGTTTGTACGAGAGTGATGCGGGAAGACCATCTTTCGCCGAAAGAATCTGCAGGTGCACATTTTCAGGCCAGTTGACCGCCAGCCAGGGCGTATACAGGCGAGCCAGAGCCGTGCGTGCCAACACGGGGCGCATCATGACGAAACCAGCCAGCACGGCCAGGAAGGTCACCGCCATGACTGCCAGACGTAAAGTATGGCCAGAATTGACGACGAGTTCGGCAGGTTTGCGGGGAAGTTTACTGGCGGCAAGATCGACAGCATATTTTTGTAAAGCAATCGATCCAGCGTCCTGATGGAAAGCTCGTGATGAAAACTCGAGTCCACTGGCCAGTCGATCAACCAGTTGGGGTTGCTTCCGCTCCAGTTGTAGCCCCAGCCCAATAGCATTGAATGTTTCAAGCGACGAGCTTCGCCAGAGCGTTCGAATCCCATAGCTTCCCACACCCAGAAAG
The DNA here is from genome assembly GCF_001707835.1 of Planctopirus hydrillae. Taxonomy (GTDB): domain Bacteria; phylum Planctomycetota; class Planctomycetia; order Planctomycetales; family Planctomycetaceae; genus Planctopirus; species Planctopirus hydrillae. The sequence goes on along the minus strand of NZ_LYDR01000089.1, from coordinate 13,019 downwards.
AGGATCAGCCATAACGATCGGGAAGGCCAGTCGGCTGGACGCAGCCAGTAGTCAAACGTTCCGCCGACCAGAGTCACGAGGCTCCACCAGATGATCAGCAGGCAAAACCCCTGCATCGCTCGATGCCAGCTAATGAAACGCTGCAGATCTGCGAACGTATCGAGAATCTTTTGAGCAGACGATTTTCCGAATGTGGCAGGAGCGGATCTTCGAGAGTGCTCTGTTCCCTTAAGTTCGCCAGACCATCCCGCATTTCGTGATTGGCTGGCCATCAACTCACCTCATTACTCCCATCAATCCGTGGGAGATCGGTTCGCTCAACCTTCCGGAGCAACTGCCGATTATAGCGTCTGCCAGCGTCTGCGCAGCCCCCATTCCAGGCAGATCACGCTTCCCAGCAGAATCAACAACTCCCAGCGATTCCAGATTCTCACCGATTCAATTGTCGCTACTGGTAACAACTGGCTGCGAGGCAACAGCTCAGGAAGTTCCTCGATTCGATCGATCGGCAGATACTGACCACGAGTCGCTTCTGCAGCCAGCTTCAGATCCCCCGTATTGGCGGCTGTTGCCAGAAGTTCTTTCTGCGGCGCCGTGACCAGAATCGAGAGTAGCGGCAGCCTGGCCAGCAGTTTGTCATCCACCATCTGCAGGCGATACGTCCCCTCACGAACGGGAGTCCAGTCCGCTTCGAAAACAGCCGCGGATTGTCCTGTCCGCCGGAGCTCTATGGTTTCTCGTTGTCCCTCTGCAGATTCGACCTGAGCGATGAGTTTTTCCGTTCCCTGCGGTAAGGCCCGTTCATCACGCACTTCGAGTGTCAGGTGAACTTTCTGGCCAATTTCATAGGTCGAACGATCTGCCACAAAGCGAACGGGGTCCTCGTCGTCATTCTGCCGGCGACTCATAAACCGTATCGCCTGAATCCAGAATTTGCCGAATAAATGATCACCCTGGCGAAAACGCCACCGCCAGGTTTCATCTGTCGCAAGAAACAGAACTTTCCCGACTCCGACACGCTGCAGAATGATCAATGGACTGGCCGTTCGCTGGCCACGATCTTGACGTTCAACCAGTACCGAAGCCCCGGGCTTAAGGGCATTGATCTGCAGACTCCAGAACCATGGAGCTAACTCATTCCAGATCGACTGATTCTCTGCGGGAGACTGCGCGAATCGAAATAATCGCGAGCCACGGGTCGCTTCGAGTGTTAATAGTGGCTGGAAGGGAGTATCCGCACGCTCGGGAAGTTGGGCATCACTGACTCGGAATGGCAGCAGTTTCTCGAGTATCGATCCATTCCACTGGAAAGGATTGTTCAATTCCCCAGCGATCACAATCAAACCTCCCCCCTGATTGCGAACAAAGTCATCAATCAACTCCAGGCTCGAGGGACTGAGCAGGCGGGGTTCGATATCGCCGAGAATGAGGACATCGAGGGCCGCAAAATCTTCCCGTCGAATCGGGAAATTCCGGATCGCTGTGCGATCCTCTTTTGCATACTCGAGATCCGCTTCCTGGAGAAGTGTCTGCAGTTCGACAGAGGGTTCCCGCTCGAGAAACTGTTTAAGAAATCGGAACTCGTAGCGCGGCGTCGATTCGACAAGTAAGACTCGCAGCTTATCTCCTCGAACCTTGACCTGACGTGTCTGGCGATTGTTTTCCTGATCAGGTTCATCAGCCAGCGGCGCCACTTCAGCCACCAGTGAAAATTCGCCCGGCGATTCAGGAATCCAGGAGAACTCGACAGTTTCTAACTTTTTGCCTCCGTTGAGAAACAGATCGCGTGTCTCAAGCACCTTCCCTGAGGCACCATCCTTCAATGTGACTTTCACAGTCTGTGGGAGAATCCCGCTGCCTTTAATTTGAGCCGCCACGATGAGTGGATCATTCTGAAAGGCGACGTCGTCTGAGTTCAATTCGACCAGTTCGAGATCTGCAACTTCACGATCACTCCCCACCGCGACGGGGAAAACAGGAATCGAACGTGATGCCAGCAGACTGCCGACGGTAGAGAGTGCCTCAGCCGCCGACGGATTGGGAACACCATCGGTCAGCACCACGACACCAGCAAGCGGGCTGCCTCGCAGTTCGTCCATCACCTGTTGCATACTGGGGCCAATCCGGGAAGTCAGTCCTTTGGCTTCAATTGTGAAACCCTGTGAGTGACTACGTGGCCATTCGATGGGTGTTGCTTCATGAGAGAATTGATACAGCCTGAGATCAAATCGCTTCTGAAGTCGTTTGAGCCATTGTGAATCGTCACGCGTGAGTGCCTCGCGAATCGCAGCCAGTCGGGAAATCTTTTCAATTTCAGCACGACCTGCAGAAATCTTTTCGTTCACCGGAACATCGGCAATCGACATACTGCCGGAGGTATCAATCAGCACAGGTAAAAGTGGGAGCCCGACTTCACGAATTTCCACGGCCGGCAGGCAGAGCAACCCGACGATCAACAGCAGGGAGACCACCCGTAATCCAACCAGAAAACTCTTTTTTGCCGTCGTAAGTGGTGCCAGGCGACTCCAGAAACGCAGGCAAAAGCCCCCCCCTACGACCATCAAGGCCAGCCAGCCAAACAGCGTGGTCTGACTTGATCCAAAAATCCAACTGAAGGGGTCTTGATAGACGAGGCTCATCTCAGCCTGGCTGGCTTTGACAGGCTGTGCAGCCGGTGATTCCCCCAGGAAGTACCAGATGCCCAGTTCTTTCAGCCAGTCAGGCAAGACCATATTGTGCTCAAATCGCGCCGCTGCTCGAATTCCGTTATGGTCAGGTTCTTCAAGTGGATCTCTGCCACTCAGGAATCCTGACCCTCCTCGAAATCATAGCAGCGACACGAAGGTCTTACAAAAACTGAATGGGCGACAGCACATGGGCCTGCCGCACATCAAGGCTTGTGGACGACGCACCACTTGAAAAAAGACTACTCGACTTCGGGCTTCAGCAGCGGGAAGAAGATCACATCGCGAATGGTCTTGGTGTTGGTGAGCAGCATGACGAGGCGGTCAATTCCGATCCCCATGCCACCCGCACAAGGCATACCAACCTTGAGAGCACGCACAAAGTCGTGATCCATCTTTGCCATCGAGTCTTCTTCTGCCAGACCTGCCAGTTGTGTCTTGAACAGATCTTCCTGCAACCTGGGATCGTTCAACTCCGTATAGGCATTGGCCAGTTCAAGACCATGAATAAAGAGTTCGAATCGTTCTGCAATCTCGGGCTGGCCGTTCTTGCGCTTTGTGAGGGGGCACATACTCGATGGGTAATCAATCACGAACACAGGGCCTTCGAGATGATCTTCCACAGTTGCTTCGAAGACATCGTTGACAATGACATCGTGGTGTCGGCCCTCGGTCGGAATGTGCAGCTTGCGGGCCACGTCAGCCACTGCCGCCGCATCGTGCATGTCGCAGCCAGCGTGCTTCAGGAACAGGTCGCCATACCTGGCCCGTTGAAATGGTGGTGTGAAGTCGAGAGTCTTGTCTCCCCACTCGACAACTGTCTTGCCATCATTGGCAGCCTTGCAGGCTTCAGAAATGATCTTCTCAGCCAGTTCCATCATGATGTTGTAGTCGGCATAAGCCTGATACAGCTCGATCATGGTAAATTCCGGGTTATGTGTGGCATCGACACCTTCATTACGGAAGACGCGGCCAATTTCATACACCCTCTCAATCCCGCCGACCATCAGTCGCTTGAGATGCAATTCGAGAGCAATTCTCAGATAGAGCGGAATATCCAGCGCATTGTGATGCGTAATAAATGGCCGGGCGGCAGCCCCCCCGGCAATTGCATGCAGCACGGGCGTTTCCACTTCGAAAAACTCTTCCCCTCGAAGTGTTTGGCGGATCGAGTCGATGATCTTCAACCGCCGCAGCATACGGGCAAGAACACCGTCGTTATAGATCAGGTCGAGATAACGCTGGCGGAGGAGTGTCTCGATATCCTGCAGGCCATGCCACTTTTCCGGCGGCTGTGAAAGGCTCTTACCCAGGACATGCAGCTTCGTCGCAAAAACAGAAATTTCGCCCGTATTGGTGCGGCGCAGAGTTCCATCGACCCCCAGCAGGTCACCCGTCTGGAAGCACTCCATCAGTTCCCACTGGTCTTCAGCGATGTCCTTCTTCGAGATCATCACCTGAATACGACCGGTGTAATCCTGAATCGTGCCAAACCGCAGCTTGCCCGAATCGCTCCAGCGCATCACACGACCGGCCACACGCACCACTTCGCCATCGATCCCCTTTTCTTCCGGTGCCTTCGCCCGGGCGGCATCAATGTGCATGTGTCCATCGAAACGCTGCCCCCAGGGATCATGCCCCAGGGCTTCCATTCGCTCAAGCTTTTCAAGACGGGCGGCCAGCAGATGCTCAGGAGTGTCTGACATTTCAAATTTTTCTTTCGAAGACCTTCAATTTTCCTGCAACTATCGACAACAGAGGTGCGGAATGCAAACGATTCGCGACAGTTACCCGCTGATGAGGCCGTGTGCACAATGTTCACCCGCACGATGCAAGTCATGAGTCGACACGACCGACCTGCGGATTGTTCGCGTTGTGACAACTGGGATTGTGGCCACTGGGATGCGATACAAAAAGCGAGAGAGGTGCCAGTTTGTACAACGGGCACCTCTCTCGAAAATTGTCGGCATACCGCGAACTAGGCGGCTTTGCGAATGACCTGAGATTCGCTCACACCGTGACAGACTTCGACGAGAGCCGAGACCACACGATCCTGGTGGGCCGTGGGAAGTTCAGGATAAATCGGGAGTGCAAGAATATCCTGACAGGCCTTTTCCGCTTCCGGGAACTGGCCAGCCTGATATCCGAGTGGTGCAAAGCAGGTCTGGAGGTGCAGTGGTTTCGGGTAATAGACCATGCAGCCCACCTGGCGACCGCGAAGCTCTTTCAGAATTTCATCGCGGCGGCCATCTTTCACGCGCACACAGTACTGGTTGTAAACGTGGCGGCTGGTGGCATCGCTGGAAGGCATGATCAGCGAATCTGTCAGACCAGCCTGAGTCAGCATTTGAGCATATCGTTTCGCGTTCTTCTGACGTGCGACGGTCCACGATTCGAGATGACGGAGTTTGACTCGCAAAACCGCGGCCTGGAGTGCGTCGAGACGACTGTTCATTCCCACTTCAATATGTTCGTATTGACCGATATCGCCATGCACTCGCAATCGCTTGAGTCGCGCTGCCAGTTCGGGATCATCAGTCGTCATCATCCCGCCGTCACCAGCACCACCGAGGTTTTTGGTGGGGAAGAAACTGAAGCAGCCAACATTTCCGAGAACACCTGCTTTACGACCCTGGTACTCTGCACCAATCGCCTGAGCGGCATCTTCCACAATCGCCAGACCATACTTGGTTGCCAGACGATTGAGAGTTTCCATATCACAGCACTGGCCAAAAAGATGCACAGGCATGATCACTTTGGTATTGGGAGTGATCGCATCTTCCACAGCTTGTGCATCGAGATTGAACGTTCTCGGGTCGATGTCCACAAAGACAGGCTTGGCACCTGCACGAACAATCGAACTGGCCGTGGCAAAGAACGAGAATGGCGAGGTGATGACTTCATCACCTGGTTTCAACCCCAGTGCCTGCAAAGCGATAATCAGCGCATCTGTTCCCGAGTTGCAGCCAATCGCGAAGCGGGCATCGCAATAAGTCGCCACTTCATTTTCCAGAGCAACCACTTCTTCGCCCAGAATAAATCGCTGTTCCGCGAAGACTTTCTGAACGGCAGCCATCACCTCGTCGGCAATGGCATTGTGCTGCGGCACAAGATCGATAAACGGAACCGATGAAACTAAACCCGAAGAGAGCGAGATCGTTGCGGTCATTGCGACTCCATTCGCGATGAATTTGAGAGTGCCGAACTGTAGGTCTGGCTCTGCCCAAGTGTCAAGGTGGCTTCATCGAAAGAGACGACTCAAATCGGTTGTCAGGACGAACAACTGGTCTTCAATACCAGAATTATCCCGCCCCAAGGATTTGAAACATCCCGTTCTGTCTGTTGTCTGGCCTCGTTCTGGCATCAGGCTGGCTTGATGTGGCAACCTTCAGCCTGCGGACAGACTCTGAATTCATCCATCGGCTCGCCAGTCGATTTTGCGTGAATGATACAACCCGTAAATTTTGACATCACAAGATTCGCTACGAGCGTAGCAGGTCAATTCGACTGAACGAATATCAACCTGGAAACTTCAGCTTGCGAGACCAGTAGTCACTGGCCCCTTGGTTTTAGAAATCAGGCTACTCACGTTGGCCGGCAGCATCGGCAAAATTTGCCCGAACAAGTTTCCTCAACTCCCTGTTGACCTGATTGGAAGTCATCCCTATGTTTCGCCTCGCTTGGAACGCACACGGATGTGCTGCACAGGCAAAGAAGGTTTTCCTTCTTCAATTTCGTCAGGCTGATCCCTCAGCCCGACACGCGCCATCGCTGGCATGGATGCTCGGCGATGGCTTTTCTAATCCGCTGAAAACGCACACATCGAAGTACAAGTCTTCTCAGGAAGATGCGGCTTCAATATCGACTCCGATCGCCCCGGAAGTAGTCATCCTTCGCCCCCCTAGGATGGCTGCTTCCGGGTCTGTTTTTTGAGTCTGATCGATTGGCGAAGCAGCATCCATCTTTCTGATTCAACTGGAGAGTGATAATCTTTCGGGTCTCGAGCGATTCACTGGTGATCGACACGCTTCTGCTGCAGCTCAAGATTTTGGTGACGTTTTATGCCCTCCTTGCATTCGTTCCCTCGATTGGCCATGCCTCCTGCCCAGAGTCAATCAGACTTCTCTCAAAAAACTTCCTTAGGGACATCGCCAAAACAGCACACCCAAAAACTTTTCCAAACGACCGCCGTTCTTTGGGTGGGGTTCTGCCTGACTCTGGCACTTGGTGAACTTCCCGATAATGGAAGGACAGCTTTTGCCAGTGAGCAGGAGTCACGGGCTACGTCGGTGGGCAAGCAGACGCCGCTGCATCAGGTGATTGTTCGCCGGGTGAATGGCCGCCCGATTTCTTTGGCACAATTGGAATTCCTGCGGATCTCACGAGGCATCACTGACCAGGATGCTGCCGCCGCACACAAATCATTGACAGAAACACTCGTCGATAACGAATTGATCCGGGAATTCCTCGCCCGGCAGAAGGTCACTGTGGCCGACGCTGATATCGCCAGACGTAAAGAACAGTTCATTCAGCAATGGAAAAACTTTGGCTACGATCTGCCGACGATCACGAAATCGTGGGGGTTAGCCGAACCAGCGTGGACTGCCGATATCACGACACCTCTGGCGTGGTACGTCTACAGCCAATCTCAGATTAACGATGCCGCCATTGCAGCCGAGTTCAAACGCCAGCCCAAACGCTGGAATGGCACAAGACTGCGTGCCCGACAGTTGTTTCTCAAATGGCCCGCTGGTCAGCCCGATGCAGCCACTCGTGAAAAAATGGCTGAGATCAAAGCCAGGATTCAAGCGGGGCAGTTAAGTATGGAAGCCGCGATCCGCCAATTCAGCGAATCTCCATCGGCCAGCCAGGGGGGAGATGTGGGCTGGTTCGGCTATCGCGGCCGGCTACCGGCGGCAGTCAGTCGAGCCGCTTATCTGCAACAAGTGGGAGAATTGGGGCAACCCGTCGAATCGCCACTGGGTCTTCACCTGATCGAAGTGACTGATATCCGCCCGGGTGAACTGGGGATCGAAGATGCCCGCAAAGAAATCTTTGACGAACTAAGCCAAACTCGCTGGAATGAAATTGTGGCCAAGGGCCGCGAGTCCGCCACGATTGAGTAACGTTCTGGCTGAAGAATATCAGATTCCCAAATAGTTTTTCTCATTCTGGATTCGACAATCTCTCATGAGGAGGGTGGCCACGATGGGGCTTGAATTTGTTGAATTCGTTATGGATCTTGAAGAATCGTTCGACATCAAACTGGATGACAAACATTTTTCAGCAGTCAAAACACCACGCGATTTGGCAATCATCATTCGGGATCAATTGGCCAGCGAGGGCAGAATCTGGGATGAATCGACTGCCATTCACAAGAGCTCGAATTTGAATTGGACGAGGTTGCCCGAGTTCCGGATGTGGACTCAAATCAAAAGCTCTCTACCAGTTTCATTTCACCGACTGCGTCCCAGCACCCGTCTCGATCAACTGCTGCCGGCTCCACGCCTCAAATCCTTATGGCAGCAATGGCAGATTCAAGCGGGGATTCCTTTGCCGGAGCTCCAGAATCCTTCACCCGATGGAGCTGCATGGCTCGCCTTGATAATTTTGCTGATGCTACTCTGGCCAGCCTATGTCGTGGGGGGAGCACTGGGATTGAGCATCTATCTGCTGGGTTCGGCGAGTTTTGTGTTTACGGTCTATTGCATCAGCCAGGGTGTGGCATCATCGAAGACCTCTTTGCCAACTGGCTGTGTCACAATCGGGGATCTCGTAAGGACTGTTGTTCCTGAGAGCGATCGAAGCTTGTGGAGCCACAAGACGCTCAAATTCCGGGCTGAAAATGGCTTTGGCACTACGCCCTATTGGCCACTCGACGGCATTGAAGGTAGAGTGCTCAACGTCTTGTGCGACACCTTAGGCTTAGCCCAAGGTTCCGTTTCCTCATCGGAGAACTTCACTGAGCTCTTCGCCTGATAAGCTTCCGTGCTAAGTCGAAAGTCATCGCTCCAGGTTTTTGCAACCCCTTACGGCTGAATCTGAATGAATCCCTCGGCCTGAATTGAACGGTCAGTACTGGGGCCAACCTGGATCACGCGGTTGTTAATGCGCAGTTCACTGCGGAAGCTGAGTGAAGGAAGTTCCTGATAATAAGCCGTGCGATAGGCCGAACGACTTCTCGGCAACCAGGCTTCTTGAGGAGTTCCTTCTGGCGGCAGGTGGGAGAAGTACGATCTCTTGAACATCCAGTCTTCGGCCTGCACTGCCGGAGTGGCAAACAGCAGGGCCCCACAGAGAGCCATCAGCCCCCAAGAGATCCGGCGAAAAGGAAAGACTGGTGGCTCAGCAGCCACACTGTGCTGCCAGAAACCAGTTTGTGACAGAGTTGACGATTTCGCCAGGGATTCACAACGTGCAGAATCTGCGAAGATGAGGGCTGATCGATTTTTTTGACACATCGCGTTGTCTCCTGGCATCGCCTGTTGTCATTTTCCCCAAAATTGAGGTGCTTTGGCAACATTTCTGCTCTGTTTAAGGCTGCCAGAAAGTATGAGGCAATTTGCGCGCCAGCGGGCCTGTTGCAGAAAAGAAGCCGGGGTTGCGGTTGCGACAAACGCAGAACTGACTTATACCGGTATTCAATTCGCAATGGAGAGCGCTCGTCCACTTTCCGCGTGGATCAAAGCGACAAGAATTATTGAAGGGGTCACCCCGGTTTCGGCCCAGGAGAACAGCACCAGTGACGACAACTCCCGAGGCTCGCTCTGCTCTGTCCCATCCCCCTGCGGAAGTTGTCGAACAAGCGTTGGACAGTCAGTTGAAATCTACAAACACAGCGGCCTCATCGGGCGGAAATCATCACGCTCACCAGTCACATGCAGCTTCAAAGAAAGTACAGACCTCCGGAGAGGTCACAAAGGTTAAGTCGACTGGCCAGGGTCTGTTTACCGTCTGGCATGGGCTGACCTTTGGCGGGCTGTTGCAGTTGATGGCCAAGCGCCCGCGGATGGATTATTCCCGCGCACTCAGGCTGGTTTCGCTGTTTTTCATCTGCCCGTTCAATTCGTTTTACGGCATCGTTTCGGGCCTGATTTATGGCCGAAAAATCCAAAATACCCAAGTTACGAAGCCACCGATTTTTATTCTGGGGCACTGGCGGAGTGGAACGACCCTGCTCCACAACCTGATGACGCTCGATTCGCAGTTCACCTATCCCAATTTGTATCAGGTGATGTATCCACAGCACTTTCTGCTGACCGAAAGTGTCATTTCCAAATTAGCTGCTCCCTTCCTTCCCAAGACCCGGCCTATGGACAACATGCCCGCCGGCTGGAAATTGCCACAGGAAGACGAAGTGGCCCTGCTGATCGAAACACAACTATCGCCGTATCTGATGGTCGCCTTCCCCAATGAGCGGAAATACTACGGCCACACCTTCGATGTCCGGCACATGTCCCCCAGCGATCAGGCGAAGTGGAAACGCTCACTCGTCAACTTCGTCAAAAAGCTGACTGTTCGTGCCGACAAGCCCATCGTGATGAAATCACCCTCGCACACCTATCGCGTGGCGACTTTGCTCGAACTCTTCCCGGATGCGAAGTTCGTTTACATTCATCGTGACCCTTACGCCGTCTTTTCTTCCAGCCTGCACCTGCGGCGAACGATGTACATGGAGAACAGCTTTATCGAGCCCACCGAGGAGAACCTCTACCAGGATACTCTCGAGACACTCGATACCTGCCTCAAGACCTACGAAGAAACCCGGCACTTGATCCCCGAGAAAAATCTCGTGGAAATTCGCTATACCGATCTCGAAGCTCATCCCGTCGAACAAATGAAGCGTGTTTACGAGACACTGGGATTCGAAGGCTGGGATCGCATGAAACCGATCTTTGAACGCGAAGCCCAGGCGATGTCAGAGTACAAAAAGAATCGCTTCATCATGGACGACGAGACCCGGCAGATGATCTACAGCCGGCTCAAGGATTTCTTTGACAAGTACGGCTACGATCCACAAGTCGGTGTCGCTGAGAATGGCAGCAAGTCGTCATAGCCGCGATTGCCGGGCACTCTTCCGAATCATCTCAAGTGGCACGAGTTCTCCCTTTCCAGCACCGGGGCAAACTTCGCACGTGGCTTGCCACGCCTCGGGAGTTTCAATGGTTTTCTCCCAGAAGGGCCAGGTGCGGCATTGTGCAGGCCGCACGGGGTAAATGCGGCATTTGCGTGTAGCCCCATCCAGAAAGACACAATCGCCATTCGCGTGGTCGGCGAGAGAAAGTTTCCCCTGAGCGACTTTCGTATGCAAGAGGCGCAGTTCACCTGTGGAAATGCTCAGGAACTCGGCGATCTCGATCATCTCCTGAGTGCTGAGCCACACATAACCGGGTGTTCCCGTGCAGCAGTTGCCGCACTGCGTGCAATGAAACTTCAGCCCGGCCGAGTACCACTCACTGGCACCCGGCGGCTTTTCGTCGGCTGGAACTTCATGTTCAGATTCGGTGGGATCACTCACAACGCAAAGCTCTTTCACGATTGACAAGTTTATTTCTCGCAGGGAAAAACCGTCTCCCAATCACTGATCATCGAATCATGGCATGCAGAGTTCGATCATGGCAACAGACAGGCATTTCTCCCCCCTGATGTTTCCATCCTCCGCCGGACTTTGTACTTTCCTGCTGCCCGATGTGGAGATGGTTCTGCAGATTCGACTTTTGTTGGGGAAGATGGTTCATGCCCTGGGTGTTACTGATTGTGGCCAGCTATCTGGCTGGTTCGATTCCTTTTGGATTGCTGATGGCGCGGGTCGTTCGCGGGATTGATATTCGCCAGGAGGGAAGTGGCAACATTGGTGCCACCAACGTCAGTCGCTCACTCGGCAAAAAGTGGGGGCTGGTGGTCCTCGTACTTGATGCACTCAAAGGCTATTTGCCGCCACTCTTTCTTCCGGGGATTGTTGGTTTGGGAGGTGATGCAGGCTCAGCCAGTGCATGGGTGATTCCCATGTCAGCCATGACGACGGTCATCGGTCACATGTTCCCGATCTGGCTCGGCTTTAAAGGTGGCAAAGGGATTGCGACTTCACTGGGAGCTCTCGGAGCGGCTTCTCCGTGGGGATTGCTTGTCGCGACCATCTGCTTCTTTGGCAGCTTCGCGATCAACAAGATTGTTTCACTCAGTTCGCTTATTGCACTGGCGGGATACCTGGCGTTTGAATTGATCTTCTGGCAGGTTCCTTTGGCGTTCCGGCCATCAGATGGCCTTCAGGGAGCGACGACTCCGCAGGCGATCATGGCGATCGTCTTGTCCATCCTCATTGTCTACCGCCACAAATCCAACCTCGCCCGCCTCCGCGCCGGCACCGAACCCACGTTCTTCCAGAAGAAATCGAATTGAGCTCGATGGGGTATTGGGGATCAACCTGGGCAACACAGCAGCCAATAATCCGTGCCATGCTTGCGGCCCTGAGCAAGCATGCTTTGCCAATTGATTAACACAACGGAAATGAAGTGAGATCAACAGAGGATAAAGCAAGGCTTGCAGGCGGAAACTCGCCCTACTTCCATTTTTGTCCGCCCCAAGAACTCGGCAGGTTGAACTGGGTAACGATGAAAGACAAAGGTTGTTTCGATGAGAATCTATGAACTCTCTCCGAACGTCAATGAAGGCTCGCCGATCATTGATCTGATGAGCCCTAAGAATGACAACCTCCCGAGTCATGAATTCAATTGGCAGGTTTTGGATGAGCTCGTGCCTTCCCGGTTGTGGACGCATGGCCAAGTGTTCTGTGACGATGAGAGGATCGCACAGTGCGATTTGATCGGCGGATCAGGTCATTTCATTGTGTCACGCCGCATGTTGGACTGGATGAACGAACTCAGTGACAATGCTTTTATTGGACTCCCCGAAAAAGTAAACGATCTCGACACTTACAACTACCTATGCACGAACCGGCTGGAGGTCCTCGACAAGGAGAAGTCAAACATCGTCTACTTTTCCACAGGACGGATATTGACGGTACATAAATTCGCCTTTTTACCGAATAAAATCCCGGCACGTTACGTCTTCCAGTTGATGCAACCTAGGGGTTGGCTGTTTGCAACCGAAGCTGCCCGTGAGTTCCTCTTGAATAACGGCATCAACAACGCTCAGTTTGACCTCGTGGCCGACGATGTGATCCCCGCTGAACCAGCATGACTGCCATTTATGCTTAGCTATGCTCAAAAGTTCAAAACTCTCGGTGATTCGTGCCATGCAACGCCGTCCACGATTTTACAAGTCTGATGACGTGACGTAAGTTTCGTGTTCTCAAGAAGATCGAGTCTCGGGTAG
>NZ_LYDR01000088.1 GCF_001707835.1 Planctopirus hydrillae | reverse complement strand
TTCTGCACGGCACTCTCATTCGTAGCGTCGCAACCGATACCCCATATAGTATCTGTGGGGTATAAAATAATGCCTCCGCGCTGCATCACCTCTACAGCTTTACGGATATCTTCACTAAATAATTCCTTTGACATGCTTGGATAGAATTAATAAGAAATAACGGGGTGTTCCCGGGGTTTATATGCAAATATATACAAAAAGAGATAACTCCTTCAAAAGGACAAAGAGTAGTATAGTGTTCGTGCCAATTATAGCCTCAAATGATGTTGGCTACAACGGGGGCGTCATGCGACTGCCACCAAGAGCGTATAGAGTGATTACCCCGCTTCAAACATCATTTTTTGTAACTGAGCCGGATAGGAGTTTT
>NZ_LYDR01000087.1 GCF_001707835.1 Planctopirus hydrillae | reverse complement strand
AAGTTATTTGAAAGATCTGTACTGTTAATAGCACTAAGGAATAACTGTAGAGCTGAAAAGGACCCTAGGTATATGGTTTTAACCTGTAGTTGAGGTAGGTCAAAGGAATAGTTTAGCAACACATTTGTATTGACTTATCTGTAATTAGAATACAGGTCCCTGGGTTTCCAGTTCAGACCTATAATGTGTAAAGCAAATAGAGACCTGCTGTTATTCATAAATTAAAACTACTGGAATTCAGTGTGCAAGTTAATAGGTAAATAGCTAATAATAGTAATCAATGATTTTTTTATTTAGTAATAAATACCAAGTTCATGAAAGATCGTCCACATGAATTGATTTTGTTGAATG
>NZ_LYDR01000086.1 GCF_001707835.1 Planctopirus hydrillae | reverse complement strand
GACCATCGGCACTGTAAGTCATATTCGTGGTGCGGTTTTCATCACTCCCCACAGGTGAAGCGACATAGTTTTCGATGGCCTGCGTGCGGCGACCGGCATCATCGTAGATGAAGCGTGTGGTCATATCAGCGGGATCGGTGGTTTCGAACAGGTTGCCCGCTTCGTCGTAAGTTTGGCTTCTGACGAGGATAGTATCAGAACGAGCAGGAATGAGTGCAGGCCGCGTAAATGTTGAACCGCCGTTGGTGCCGTAATTGGCGGTGGCCACCGTGCGGCCGATGCCGTCGTGCCAGAGGGCTTGATGGGTGACGCGGGCCTGGGGCTGGGTGGTGCTGGTGGGGTGGCCGAGTTCGCCGGGTTCGGTGTCGTCGGCGGTATGGTAACGCTGCTTCGAGGTGCTGGAGAGGGCGTGGCCCTCCAGATCGAAGTTGGTGTGGGAGGATTCGATGACGATGTCGTCGGAGAGGTCGAAGGCGTCGGCATAGGCCGATTCATCGAGATCGTAGGCGGCGAAGGTGGCGACAGTGCGGCCCAGGCCATCGAACTGGCTCTTGGTGAAGAGTTTCGAGCCGGAGGGGAGGGATTTGACGACCTGGCCGGAGGCATCGTACCAGGTGCGGTCGATCAGGGCGTTCCCTACGCTGCCAGTGGAGGGGTTGACGGCGTAGCGGCGGGATTGGTAGGGGCGGCCGAGGGCGTCGTAATCGGTCTCGCTGCGGCTTAAGAGTGTGCCGGTGGGAGAGCCGTCGTAGCGTTCGCTGCGGATGAGTTGGCCGCGGAAGTCGTAGGTTTCCTTCTGGCAGAAGTTTTCTTCGCCCTGGGTGACGAGGCGGCGGCCACGGTAATCGTAGCTATAGCTGGTTTCCCGCGTGGTGCTGCTATCGACGTGTTGTGTCGAGAGAATCAGGCGGCCCGCGATGTCGTATTCGGCTGCGGAGACGAGGACCATGTTGTTCGAGGGATGGCTGCCGCCGGGAGCCGTGGCGCCGGTGGGATCCTGTTCGGTGGCACCGGTATCGTTGGTGCCGATGTAGGTTGATAAGGTGAGACCGCGGGGATCGAGGACAACTGCGGAGATAGTGCCGCCGGGAGAGACCGTGCGGACGCGGCGTTTGAGGGCGTCGTAGCCGAAGGAGGTCTGGTCGTAGTGGGTGCCGGGGCTGCCTTCGCCGGTGGTGGGAATGGTGTGATAGGCCCGCTGAGAGGCAGCGAGGCAGCACTCGGTGTACTGGAAGGTGCTGAGGCGGGTGTAATCGGCCTGGGTCACGGCACCGTGGGTAGAGAGGCAGGTGGCGAGATCGCCTGCGGTGCTGGAGAGAATGGCGTGAGCCGAGACGAGCGTCTTTCCGGCACTATCGGCAATGGTGATCGAGATGGGATTGACGAGTGTCGCTGAGGAATCGCTGGTCTTGATGTAGCCCTGAGCGCTGTAGGAGGTGTGGTTGGCGTCGTCGTAGAGCATCCAGGAGGCAGTGCGGACCGCTGTTGCCGTTCCGGCGAGGTCGATGTTGTGGACGGGGCCGAGAGATTGGAGTGTGCGGCCCTGGGGATCGACCGTGAAATCGGTGATCGCGTGGAGGCCGAACTGCGGGAGAGTTTCCCAGAGAGACGATAGAGCCGTGGGGACGCCGGTGAGGAGCGCGGTGTCGGCGTCGTCGATCCGCTGGATGAGGGAGCCGGTGAGTTCATCGTAGACGAAGTGGGTGATGACGCCGCGTTCGTCGCGACTCCTGGTGAGGCGTCCGTAGAGGTCGTAGACTTCGCGGCGGGTGTTGTTGACGCCAGAGCCGTGTTCGAGGAGAGAGACGAGCGGGAGGGTGGTGACGCGTTCGTGGATGGCGCAGGTTCCCTCGTAGAACGTGTAGTCGTAAGTGGTGATGGCGGCGCTGGTGGCGTTTTCGTCGCGATAGAGCGTTTCCTGGGAGAGGAAGTAGCGGCAGGGTTCGCTACTTGAGCTGCTACCTCCACCACTGCTGCTGGAACCGGAGGAACTGCTGCTGGAGGTGCTGCCGTGGCAGCAGGGAATGTATTCCATTTCGCGAATGACGCGAGGCGTACCGGCGAGACCTTCCTGCACTGATTCGCTCGTGAGCCAGGCGGTGGGAGCGTGGTAGGTGTAGCGTTCGATGAGGCCGGTGTTGTTGTAGAGATAGGTGGCAGTGTTGGTGGAGGGAGAGTATTCGACGAGATCGGCCAGCTCTTCGTCGTAGCCGATGACGGCATCGGGATGGGCGTGGAATTCGACGTAGCCATTTGAGTTGTAGCGATAGTAATCGATCCACTCTTCGAGGGCGGGGCTGACACCGGTTTCGAGCGACTTCAGCAGGACGCGACCATCGGCATTCGTGAAGACGACGTGGCGTGAGCCATCGGGCCGGGTTTCGACGGTTTTCGTGTGCCAGTGGTTGTGGGCGGCTGAGAAGCTGCTGGTGGTGTATTCGTAATCAAAGATCTGCGAGCCACTGGAGCGGACTTCACGGGTCACGCGGCGGGCTTCATCGAACTCGAAGTAGTAATCGGCATAGAGGGCGACGAGACTGTTGGCAGCGGTGAGCGGATCGCTGACTGCGGGATCGGCAGCGAGGCGGTCGAACGAAGAAGGTTTGACGACATAGCGGAGGAGATGGCCACGTTGGGCGGGAATGGCACCGCTACTTCCGGAAGAAGCTGCTTGCGGCAGGTAATAGCGATAAAGAGTCGTGCCGGTGTCTTGCCAGGCGCTGTTCTGCCAGGAACGAGTGGTGACTGTCTGCAGGTCGTCGGTATCGCCAAAGGGATTGCCACTGGCGTAATAGGTGTAAATTGCAGAGGTGACATTCTGCCAACTGCCCGAACCGACTTTGCGGCGAAGGACGACTTCGGTGAGAAGTGAACCTGCGGGGCCGCCCGAGGTGTAGCTGTAGGCGTATTGCTCGGTGATATCGCCGGTGACGCGTTTGATCGAGGCGGGGAGTTGAGTGCCTGTGAGCAGAGCTTCGACAACGAGTTGATTCCCTGCGGGATCAACCTGGCGGAGGAAGAGCCCTTCATTGTCAAAGATCTGGAGGTCGCCATCGACAGAACGGAGCGTGTAGTTTTGAGTGGTGGCATTGTAGGTGAGTTGCTGCTTGATGCCGAAACGAGGCGCAAAGGTGTTTTCATCGCGGTCGAACCAGAGTTCGGCGAGGCCGCGGCCCATGACGATGACTTCAGTGTCGCGGAGAATCAGGTAAGGGACATGGGCGACGTGCCAGTTCCAGCCCTGGCCAACGTTCTGATCAAACTCGAGCTGCGGCGTGAAGCTGCGGCTGTGTCCCCAGGGAATACCACCGGCTGTCAGCGAAGGAAGATCGTTCACGCGGTAGGAGATTTCGCCCGTCGAGTAGCGGATGGACTTGCCGGTGGTGGATTTGGGCTCGGTTTTCGCCGGGCAAGTGGGCGGACATTCGCAGTCACAGCCGGGAGCTTGAGCCGTATCGGGCGCGGAGCAGTGCTCGGAGTTGCCTGTGGTAATGGAAACGTCACTGACGAAGGGTTCTGTGGACATGGAAGAGTCTTTCTGGGAGAGGACACAGTGCGGGAGGGTGAGAAAACAGGCGAAAGGGCGAGAGGGAGCAGTGGCAGAAGATTCGATGAACCGATGGGAGAATGTCAGTTGGTGGCGGGCGGGGTTTCTTCGGTAAGGGCGGGCCATTTGGAGAGAGGGCAGGCTTCCGATCGCCAGGCGAGTTTGTTGAGAAAGGTGTTATTGCCCGAGCACGAGCAGCCGCATTCCCGGCAATGAGTTCCGGTGAACGAAGGGCATTGCTGGCAGATCGAAAGCCGCTCTTGCAGTTGTTCTTCCGAGACTTTTTCGAAGCCATCGGCAGCATGTTGTGTGAGGGCCGAAAAAAAATGCTTCAGACGAGTGACGAACGACGGGAGCGGTGGGGTGTCGGTGGACAAGGGATGGGCTTTCTAACGAGAGGAAGGGGAAGAAGGCGGGAAGTGTGAGACAGGCAGAAAATCACGTTCTTCACTTAATGCGAAAATGTTGCGCTGGCATCGGTGATGACATCGCGAGCCTGGCGTTGTCCTGTGGCAGTGGCGTGTGGCCACAACGTGCTGGTTTCGCCCAGATGGCGCACCAGACTGGGCTGATGCACGAAGTAAGGGACACCGGCCCGGCGACACCACCAGCCCACGACCGAATCGATGTTCTTCAGCCCGGCAGCTGGCCCATGGGGTCGATGGTCAAGAATTGAGCGGTCGGTGAGAAGACGCCGGGCGGTGAGAGGTGAGACGAGATACGCGAGGGCTCCCCAGGCTTGCCAGCCAGGATCAATTGCGACAAAGCCGCGAGTTTGAGGCCGGGCTTCATGAGCTGGGCAATAGAGGGAGTAAATCCCCTGCGGCAATGGGCATTCGGGGAAGATCTGCTCCAGATAGGGCACTAGAGAAGCCGCGAGTTCCGCATCATCCTGCAGGAGTAGATAGCCCTTCGCTTTTGGCTGCGACAACACCAGTTCCGTAAGCGAGACATACCAGTTGGGGAATGCACCGAGCGTGGTACCGCGTTGAGAGATGGTGACGTTCTGTCGATGAGAATTCTTGCGGGATGGCAGCGGTGTGTCTGGTTCTGCGAAGAGTTGTACCTCTGTGAAACCGGCACGAGATACAGAATCCAGCGTGGCATCTAATGTGGGGATCTCTCGTGGAGCCGTGGTGATCCCTACGCCCCAGTGGGATATTTCGTTCGATACATGGGGTTGAGCTGCAGAGCGCATCGATTTCCTCGCAGAAAGAGACTGGGAAGGCAAAAAGCGGATAACGGCTTCGCGAAGGCGAAGAACGCTCAGTGAGCCTGGATCCGGGGGAGATAAGCTTGAGGAAAGTCATCGCGGCTGAATTCGTCGGCAATTCCCAATGCGTCGAAATGTTCCCGCCACCAGCGTCCCAGAAGGGCATCGGCTGCTGGCTGGAGATTTTGTGCTAAGCCGGAAGCGAGGCAGAATTCACCAAAGACCACACTCTCAGAAGTGATGTAGGCATCGACACGCACAGGAAAATCAAAGAGCCTCGAAAGTTGGCGGGCCATTGCCAGAAGTTCGGGTAAGCGTTCAGGCCGTGCGTGATCCTCCCAGGGGCGGCCGCAAACATCGTGGAGCGCTTCCCAATGAAGTGGATCATAGTACGCGAATGTTTTTGTCAGGCGATTGATGACCTGAATCAGTTTGACTTCGTACCCGAAGCAATAGCATTTGAAATCCCGTGGTGGTACCTGCCCATTCTCATCGACAACCAGCTCTTCCAACACATTGCCATACTGCTGTCCGAGGCGGATTTGTCCGTTTTGCACGACCACGACGTTTTTGGCACAGCTTTCGGAGTTGGGTTTCAGGACAAATGATAGATCATCTCCTGCTAATGAACGTGGGACACGGTAACCTTGATGAGCCACCACATTTTTGGCGAACAACTTGTCGATACTCAGCCTGTTATCACGAAGTTGTGAGCGAATGCCGTTCACCCGCTCACGCTGCCAGCGGTAACTCCAGCGGTCTGGTATCTCGTTTGATTTTGCTTCGCCCGCTGCACCTGAGGATGCTGAGGGGGTGCAGACAGGGGGATGTGCGGGATTCTCGATGTCTTTCGAAATTGAAACTCTGATCGCATCGTGTGGTGGAACCGGGCCATCATCCTGCCGGATCTGAAAATAGCGGCGAATGGCCGAATGCATGGCGGGTTTGTGAGAACTCCAGGTCCACAACCCCTGGTCATCGAGCCTGAGGTCTGTCGCAGGGTCGTAATCGTGCTCTGTGAGCCAGCGCATCCGATCAACGTAATGACGATTTTTGCGGTCACCGTGCCACAGATGTTGAATGGTGCCACACAAAGCTCCCAATTCACCGTTGACTGCGGGATAAGCGTGGTCTTCCCAATGAGCAATCGCCCTCCGCCATCCGGCAGATCGCAATTCATCGAGGAATGGAGAAGGTGTTTTTAACCAGCCATGGAGCATGGTGGTGTCGCCTCCACCGACGACATCCTGATCGAAGAGACCAGCGGTGAGCGCGTTTCTTCGGGCCGCCCAGGCGAAACCGGGGTGGGCCAATTGAACAGAGGAGTTCCGCGTTTCGAGATACTTGGCCACGACTCCCGGGCGACGTTCAAACAGTTGCCTGCTGGCATCGAGTAACTCGACGTTGTCAAAAAGCTGGACAATCGGAAATCGTTCGAGAGCTTGTTCCGTTTGTTCCAGCCAATCAGGATCCGTGAAGAGCACGTCGGCATCGATCCAGGCAACGGCATCAAAGGATTCGGGGACAGCCTGAATCGCCAGGTTCAGCAATCGCTCTTTCTGCCAGAGCGTGTGCTTTAAAGGATCGCCTTGCAGTTGAATGGCATCGGGCACATGAAACGTTCCGTCGAATGAGAGCTCGACGGTGGTCAATGGAGCCTTCAACTGTTCACGGAACCGATCATAATTGTTCCAGATCCGCTGATACCGACAAGGATTAAACAGACAAGTGACAACATGCAGCACGACACACCTCCAAAACAGGGCTCTCACCCTAGCGGAGGTTGTTGCGCCATTTGGTCAGTGGGTTAAATCTGCGGAGATTTGTCAGTTCTCGAAGACGCACCAAAAATTTTCGTTAACGACGCCAGAATTTGGTGGGCCGCGTGAGTTCCATACGATTCTCCGGATTGTTGAGGTGCTCAAATCCGTATCCAGCGAGAAAGTTTTTCTGGACTCGTCAGCAGATGAGATTGGCCCGGGTGACTCGATCTTCATGGAACGGGCCAGATGATTTCCATGAGCGACGCACCTTCACATAGGGTGCAAAACATTCCAGTGATTCAGCCCGATGCAATTGCAGCCACAATTCTGCGTTGTTCGTTGAAACAAAATCAAACTGATCAATCCGGCCGCGTTGCCCGTTGGCTCAAGCCATTGGTTTAGAAATCAGAATTCGATTCTCTGAAAATCATCTCAAGGGAAACATGCCGAGAGTTTCAGTGGATTGCATCCGTCTGGAAGTGTTCGGCAACTTTGCATCCAGTTGAGTCTCAGATAGCAATCGAAACCCGCATTCGAGTCCTTACGGGTTCCTGGGCTTTCAGGACGCATTCACTTTCGAGTTCATCTGCCCTCGGTCGCTCCAGCGATTCTCAACTCAAAAAAGCCTGTCTTGCACAGTGCCCAGAATCCAACACGGTATCCAGAATCCAAGACTCTGCATGGCGAATCCCAGATGATCAAACTACAGTTGTGCGAGTAAAGTTCGGGATGGGATGGGCCAAATTTTGATATGACACAGAACAGCGGAACCAAAGAACGTCTTCAAAGACTGATCAAGCTGGTCGTTTTGTTGCAGACGGGACGTCGAAGATGCGTTGCCGATCTTTCTGTAGACCTTGAGGTCAGCAGAAGAACAATTTTTCGAGATATCGCACTGCTCCGTGATGCTGGATTGCCAATCGTGCATCAAACGGAAAATGGCGGTATCTGGCTGATGAAATCTCGGTTCAAATTGCCAAGAATTCGGCCTGAAGATACCGCCATGCTGTTAATGGCCGTTTTGTCATCAAATTTGCAATCTCTACCAGCCGTCAAACAACTGACGGATGCATTTGTAGCAGAAGTTCTTGAAGGGCTCTCAACGAACCATAAGGAATTCATGCTCCGTGTGATGCAGGCAATTCAGTTTGAACCACCTGCCAAAGATATTTCCATACATGGCTGTCTGGCATCTCTGGTGAAATCCATCGAAACACGAAAGAAGGTTCGGCTATGGGTCTACTCACAAAATCAGAGTGGCAGTTGGTCAACACTTTCCGCACCACTTTGGCTTGAGCTGAGTACTCAAAACTGGAAGGTTTTCGCACACTCATCTTTGCATCAGAAAGTTTGCGGTTTTCACATCGAGAATCTTGAACGCGTCCAACTATTAGACGAAGATTTCGATCCCCAGACCATCCGGCGACCTCGTGATCAGGAAGCTATTCCCATCTACTAATGTTCTTTTCGAATGTCTGTGATGCTCTCAGCTGTACTAGAGGATGTTTTCTTGCGAAGAATCGATGAAAACGCCATCAGGATTCTTTACCTTGATGGAATCTACAGTTGCTGATTCTGATTCAACTTGATCATTCCGAAAATCACCACAACAAGGAATCATGATGGCGAAGATCGGAAAGCTGGCTGCCGACAATGTCGTCAGTTTTAAAAACTGCCAGGGAACGGCAGCAATCGGAACAATTTTGCGGCTCAGTCGAGCAGCGATTGTGTTTGAGGTCTACAACCCTTATTCGATTGTCCAGGTCAGTGAAGTTTTGCAGCAGGTTGTCATTCGCCGAGGCGATCGCCCCATCTATCAGGGTCGCGCTGTTGTAACAACCCTTGTGAATACAGGGCTGCTGGCGGTTGTCTCCGCATCATTGGTGGAACCCTGGGCCGATTTGACCGATCTGCACCCTGGGCCTGCACTTCGCAAAGAGGTCGAGAATTTTCTGGGTGACTGGTCCGCTGCTCAGGAGCGCCTTGAACCCACTTACCAGCAACTCGTGACGACAATTCGAAATTTTCTGGGGGATCTGAGCCGCTGGCTATCGCATAGCGAGGTGGTTTCTGGTCTGAGTGAGCTTCCACAATCCAATCAACTTGTCACAGAATTCACTGAGGATGTCGCCAGCCAGGTTCTGCCTAAGTTTTATGAACTCTTCGATCAATTCGAGCATGTGGCAAAACTCGTTGATCGTAAGGTCGTGAATACCCATAAGTCGTTTGTCCAGCGGGAACTCCACCCGCTGCTCATGTGCTCGCCCTATATTCACCGCACATTTTCAAAGCCTTTGGGATATGCAGGTGATTATCAGATGGTGAATATGATTGTCAGAGATCAGTGGGAAGGTGCCAACACCTATGCACGAATTGTCAATTCGTTTCCACTCAAGATTTCGACAGCCCAGGCCCACCGCAATCGGATTGATATTTTACTCAATAAACTTAAGGAGAATTCCCAAAAGCATGCCTCCTCAGGCCGTCGCTTTCGAGTGTTAAATGTGGGCTGCGGGCCTGCCGTCGAGATTCAACGTTTCGTACAATCGGGTGAAGGCGCGAATTGGACGGAGTTGGAACTCCTTGATTTTGATGCACAGGCTCTCGAACACGCAAAGTCGACCATTTCGCAGATACTGGCCTCCTCGAAGTCATCCCTCGATGTGAAATTCACAAGACGGTCAATTCACGAATTGCTGGAAACTATGGAGGAAGAGCCTCCATTCCCCAAGGAACACTTTGATTTAATCTACTGTGCAGGACTGTTTGATTACCTCAGTGATCCGATATGCCAGCGCCTGGTTGAACTCTTTTATGACTCGGTTGTTCAAGGAGGGACAGTTTTGGTCACCAATGTCCATACCAAACATCCCAGCCGAGGATTTATGGAGCACATTCTTGAATGGACTTTGGTTCTTCGTGATGAATGTGGGATGCGTGCCATGGCACCAGAAAACTCCACATGTGTCGTTTACGATGACACAACAGGTGAAAATCTGTTTTTGGAAGTCAGAAAGCCGATGGAAGGGGAAGTTTAAAAATGTCCACTTCCTCAGAACTTGATCTCGATTTCGAACGACTTCAGCGTGACCTTTGGCTACGCCGTACGCGCATTGGTTGCGTTCTCACATTGACGTTGATCCCTGCGGGAATTCTGCTTGACTTGGCAGGCTATCCTGAAGCCTTTTATTCGATTCTATGGGCGAGAATCGTATGCGAAATTGTTGTTGGTGTCGTTTTAGCAACGCTATTTATCATTCCCGATAAAGTACACGTCGGCCTCATGAGTACCATCTGGGCCTATTCTCCAACTGCCGCGATCGCCTGGATGCTTTATGTCACTGAAGGTTCTGTATCACCATTTTATGCGGGCCTAAATCTGACCATCCTGGGCACCTGTGTATTGCTCCCCTACAACGCATGGCAGGCTCTCGCATTCTGCTCTGGTGTTCTGGGGATGTATCTCATTGCCTGTATTGCACATAGTCGAATTCCCTTGCGAGTCGATGCACTCGTCATGAACTCGACGTTCATTGCCATGACATCCATTATTTGTGCAACGGCCTGCCATATCTTCTCTCAAGCAAGACGACGAGAATTTGATCTTCGACACGACCTGGAAGTACGCAATTTAGAATTGACAGCTGCTGATGAGATGAAGGGGCGATTCTTTGCAAA
The DNA here is from genome assembly GCF_001707835.1 of Planctopirus hydrillae. GTDB lineage: Bacteria > Planctomycetota > Planctomycetia > Planctomycetales > Planctomycetaceae > Planctopirus > Planctopirus hydrillae. The sequence continues at coordinate 19,785 of NZ_LYDR01000086.1, read as the reverse complement.
CATCAGCCATGAGCTTCGAACTCCACTGACTCTCATTATGGCACCCGTCGAGGAAATGCTCGCATGGCCAGCAGAACGCCTGGCACCGACAGTCAGAGACGCTCTCAGACTCATACAGCAGGGTGGTCTCAGACTGCTTGGGTTGATTAATGATCTTTTGGAGCTTGTTCGTTTCGATCAATCGACACACGCAGTCATCAAAAGCCGCTATTCTCTTTCCCGTCAATTGAAAACTCTGGTGGAATCAGCACAGCCGCTGGCCCGTGGTAAGGGCGTATTACTGAGTCTGGATCTTCCCGAAGAAGATGTAGAAATTGATGCAAACGAGTACCTCCTTGAGCGAGTGATTTTGAATCTTCTTTCGAATGGCATCAAATTCACACCGGAGGGTGGCTCTGTTTCGGTATCTGCTGCCGCTGATTCCCAATGGACGACTCTTCGTGTCTGCGATTCCGGGATTGGGATGGAAGCCTCCGACCTTCCATCACTCGGACAGAGATTCGTCCAGGTAGATAACTCAGAATCTCGAAAATATCAGGGCTTAGGTTTAGGGCTTTCGCTCGTGCGTGAGATTACAACAGCTCACAATGGAGAACTCCTTTTAGAAAGCCAGCCGGGGCAAGGCACGACTGTCACAGTTCAGTTTCCGGTCGTACACGCACCCCCCAAAATTGCTGGAGAGCCAGATTTTGACAGTTGGGCAGACTTACGACGTGCGGCTGCACTCGCCTCAGTTCGCCAGCAAAGTTCTCAGAATGATCTTCAGCCCAATAAAGAAGCATCGACCGCCACCATTGTATTCGCAGATGACGATGCTGATATGCGGCTTTGCCTTTCTCGCATTCTCGAAGTTCTTGGGAATGTGATTGTTTGCCGGGATGGCATTGAGGCCGTGTCAGCGGTCGAAACGAAGAAGCCAGATTTACTCATTCTCGATGCGATGATGCCTGGCAAAACGGGGCTTGAAGTTGCTGAATCAATACGTACGTCAGAAGTGGCTAAAGACACAAAAGTTCTCGTTCTAACGGCTCGTGTCGACGACTCGTTCAAAATCAAGATGCTCGAAGCCGGGGTCGATGACTTCCTCACTAAACCATTCAGCCCTACAGAATTAACGACTCGATGCAGAAATCTGATTGCAGCGGCAACTCTGCAAAGGAGTCTGCGCCAGCGATCGATCGAACTCGAACAGGCAATTATAGAGCGGCAAAAGGTCGAAGCTCGACTCATTCAATCGGAGAAAATGAACGCGATAGGTAGTTTAGCTGCCGGGCTGTTACATGAATTTAACAACCCTGTCAATCATGCCCAGATGGCGATTGCCTATGCCAAGAATGTTATGAAAACTCGCAGTCCAACGACTTCAAGCATCGCATTGGTTGATGAATCACTCGATGATGCTGCCAGCAGCCTGAATCGAATCGGTGATATCACTCGCGATTTGCGAACATTTGCTCACCCGGATGCTGCTCCACCTCGTCGTCCGGTCGCACTTTCAAGAGTGGTGGAAATGGCGAGGCGTTTTGTCTCGCACGAGTTGAATCAGTGCGAAGTCATGATTGATATTCCAGATGAAATCGAGGCCATGATTGTTGAAAGCCATGTCGTACAGGTTTTTGTAAATCTTTTGACAAACGCAGCCCATGCGGTTGTCGAACGTCATGGAGATAAAGGTGGCGTCATTGAAATCGTGGCTGCAGAACAAGAATCACGAATTCTTATCAAAGTTCGCGATAACGGCGTCGGCATATCCAGCCAGGTTCGCTCACGATTGTTCGAACCGTTTTTTACGACAAAAGATGTCGGTAAAGGGACAGGCCTGGGGCTCTCCGTTTGTCACACGATCTTGAATCAATACGAATCGAGCATCGAGGTTGATAGTCAACCTGGAGTGTTCACCGAATTCACATTCTTCCTTCCTTCCGTAAAGATGGAAACAGCCAATGTCGCTTAATACTCCCGCCAGTTCACCGCGTGTGCTTTATGTCGACGACGAGGCTCCTGCGCTCAAGTATTTCGATCGCGTTTTCAACGATGAATTCTCGATTGTCACAGCTCAGAATGCTGCGGATGCGAGACAGATACTGGATAACTCGGAGGCTCCTATTGGAGTCCTGTTATCAGACCAGAGGATGCCAGGTGAACAGGGAGTAGACCTTCTGGACTACTCTCGTAAACAGCATCCTTTGACCGTTCGGATTTTGACAACTGCGTACTCAGACTTACCCAGTGCGATTGCTGCGGTGAATACCGGAGGTGCCTATCAATACGTGACAAAACCTTGGGATTTCGACTCACTCAGAATATTGCTCAGGCAGGCTCTCGATCTTTACCAACTGCGCGTCAGCCACGATGAATTGCTGGCTCAGAAGGCTTTCATCTGGCAACAGTTATCTCACAGTGACTCCATGCGAGGACTGCTGGGGTTTTGTGCGGCAGCAGAGCGTTGGAATCCTCAGGCTTTGCATGGGCTCTGGGAGTATTCGCAAGCTGCCAAGAAGCTGCGGGAAAATCAGGCCTCTCGTAATCATTCGCTCGTCACAAATGACAAAGGGGCAGCGGAATACGAATTCCTGACTCGATTAGCACGCATGATCCATCGAGTCACCCCCACAGATCCTGTGTCGATCCAGGAATTGGATCTGAATGCTGTCTTCTATGAGTCGATTCATCGATTTGAGCAAATGGAGTCTCCGGAAGGTGTCAGCGTTTTATCGAGTGATATCACACCCGGAGTCAAAGTGGTCAGTGATTCGACAAGGCTGATAGCAATAATTTCGCTCCTGTTGGGGCGAATCTCCAATCTTGATGGAGACGATATTGCCATTCAGTTGAGTGTGAAAAATCACGACACTGCCTATTTAATACTGACCATGATTGCTCGTGAAAAGACATGGACTGTCGACCAATCACTACCTTTGTTTGCCGCTGTGGATGCCTTCATTTCCGACTCCAGCGATCACTCCATGGATCTCCTGCCCATCTACCTGATGGCTGCTGAGCTTGGAGTAAAACTTGACACGGTGCATCCAGCACCAGGCGTTTTCGCAGGATTCCAGGTCATGATCCCCAAACAGTTGTTGATGGGGGCACCTCAACTGACACCTTTTGATGTTGCAGCGATGCTGACAAATGAGCCCTACAGCTCAGAATTGTTGATTCCCTCGGCAGATTGAGAATCGCTCAACAGGTTGATCTATTCAGGATTGCTCTGCTACTCAAAAACAACGCTTGAGCCATCCGGAGAAAAGCAGTGACTCGAAGGGTCGATTGTGTCGATGGACACGACTGCCATAGATCACAATATGGTTGACCGATGAAATGTTCCGGGTGGAATAGAGATTGTGTGATCGATGAGGGGTTGAATTCACCCTTCCTTCCATGACATTCTCGCAATGTCATTGGTATGCACCGTCGCTTGGTAGCTGACAACGCCTGCCGCTGATGCCAGCATACTGACTTCCGTTCGTGCTCTTATCATGGCAGTAACGGGTAGACGATTCTTTTTGAGAACTTTGTACCATCGAGGGATTCGTGGGCTCGGCGTCCAACCTTCTTCCGAAAGATACTGGCGAAATTTTTCTTGGCTGGCAGTGGGATGCACGACTCTCAGATCAAGATCTAAAACAATGTACATCGCTGATTCCTTCCAAAAGATCAGGAAGTGATCCCCGACCATACTCATGGACCAAACAACCATTAGAGCATTTTCTGTATGAACGTTCCATCAGTTCTCAGGTTCTGAGACTGTTTTGGCTCGCGTGTGTTCACTTTGGAAGCTGGTAAGAATTCCTTTGTCAGGCGTACTACCCGCCTCCTCAGTACGTCAAAACAGTGGGCTGCGTGGGTCAGGTGGGATGATCTGCTGATGGCGGTCGTAGCGAACATGGAAGCGGCCACGGCCTGCCAGCCAACTGATGGTGCGTTCCACCACCTCTGTATTGTTACTTTCCGGAGTTTTTCCCAGTGCACTTCCATGAGCGGTGTTTCTGCGGCGAATGTGGGGATGATGCCACAAGCCAGGGGTATCTGACGAGCGGCTTCACTGTTATTGCCTACGTCGGAGAACAGCATTTTTGGGCGCCTACGCGATCCGGCTGCGTGTGAAGCGGATGTGGGCGAAAGCCTGCATCAAACCGAAGGCCAACCGCAAGGCAAGAAAGCGGTGCGTCAAGGAGAGCTACCGGCATCGGAATGTGATCGAGAGGTTCTTCGGAGCCCTGAAACGCTTTCGCCGCATCGCCACCCGTTATGATAAGAAAGCCGCGAACTTCGCAGGCTTCCTCTGGCTCGCATCCCTCTTAACCGATCAATTCTGAGTGTGCAAAGGTTCTAGTAGACGTCACGACAGTATCGTTGACACTGGATCATGTTGGCCACAAAATCTCCTGTCTCTTCCTCACTAAGCATACCATACTGACCAATAATCTGGCGAAGTGTCTGATCAACATCTACAGCCATCCGCTTAGCGTCTCCACACACGTAGATGTGAGCCCCATCTTGGAGCCACTTCCAGAGTTCGTCTCCCTGCTCGAGCATTCGGTGTTGGACGTAGATCTTCTCCTCCTGGTCGCGGCTGAAGGCGCAGTCGAGCCGTGTTAACAGGTTACACTTCTGTAGCTCTTCAAGTTCTTCACGATACAGAAAATCGGTCGTTGCCCGTTGATCACCAAAGAAGAGCCAGTTTTTCCCCGGAGCACATGTCGCCCGGCGTTCCTGCAGAAATGCACGAAAGGGGGCGATTCCTGTCCCTGGCCCAATCATGATCACAGGCGTCTCTGGATTTTCTGGAAGCGTAAATCCATGCGATGGTCGTATGAACACCCGCACGCGACTGCCGGGTTTCAGACGATCGGCGAACATTGTCGAAGCGACCCCCTTGCGCTCACGACCTTGAAACTCCCATGCGACACGTCCCACGGTCAAGTGAACCTGGTCGGGGCAGGCCTTCAGTGAGCTGCTGATGGAATAGAGTCTTGGCTTCAAGGGCGAGAGGACCGCGAGCAACTCCGCCGGTCGTAATTGCGACGGAGAGATCCGCGTGAGTAGTTCGAGAACATCCCAGCCGTCGATCAGGTCGCTCTCGGCGATCACTTGCCGGAGCCATTCCTGATGCTCGGGTTCCCATGTGACAGCCAGCAATCGCTCGATCAATTCATCGGTGATTTCTGAAAGACAGAATTTTTCCGCCAGCGCAGTCGAGAGCGGCAGCGTCTGTTCGTCGACGACCGCCATTTCGTCTCCCTTTGCACCAACAGCCTGAACCACTTTAGAAACCAGCTCCGGGCAATTGGACGGATAGACTCCTAACGAATCGCCGACACGATAGGTCAAGCCGCTCCCTGTAAGGTCAATTTCGACATGGGAGGTTCGCTTGTCGGAACCTTCGCCATTAAGTTCCCGTACAAGACGTAATGGGGCTTGGTACGGGTTCTGCCGATTCCAGACCGATTGTCCTTTGGCCGAATGACCTGTTAGAGCGTCGAGGATTTCGTGGGCCACCTTCCCGCCGGACGTGTGCCCATTGGTATGACCGTTGGTCCCTGATTCGGCAGGCTTGGTGAATAACTCCTTGAGGACTTTCGCGGTCTCTTTCCCTCCGGGGGTGCAAAGTTTGAGACTCTTCTCCTCTCCGCTGATGATGGCCTCGGCATAACGCTGACAGTTGTAACCGCAAGTGCCACAATCGAGCTGTGCCATCGCTGCCATCATCAGCCGTGGTAATGGTTTTCCTTCGGCCAGCCGCAACCGCTCGTCGAGTGGCAGCGCCGGGTCGTGCCAGGGAAAATCCTCTTCCACTTTCTGTGTGGTAGAGAGTTCATTTTCCGGTGAATCGGCCAATGGCAAAACTACTTCAGGCGAGCAACCCGGCGTTGTGCCTGTTGATTGCAGTCCGATCCATCCTGCCAGGAAACCATTCAGCCAGGCGCGCTGCTCTTCCGTGAAGGGCGCGCTTTCGGGAAGAATCGAGAAGGTTTGAGTCATATCTTGTACTCCCAAAGATGTGGGGAAACTGGTCGGAGATTATCGGCTTATGGAACCAGCACGGGATGGAAGTGAGTCACTTCCCGCAGTCGCTCGATGGAATGCCGATTGATGAACTTCGAGAACGGCTCGCACTCGTCGCGGGCATCGACATAAAAGCCGAGAAGCCGCTCAACAAGGCGGGGAACTTCGGTAAAGGGAACCTGGGGAAAAAGCTGGCGGCCGATGGCCTGCTGGTCTGCATAGCCGCCACCAACGACGATCTCGTATCCGTCGACCAGATCGTCGTCGACTTCGACCTTCGTCCCGCGTAAGCCGATGTCGCCAATGTAATGCTGAGCACAACTGTGATGGCAACCGGTGAAGTGGATGTTGATCGGTGCGTCGAGTTCGATCCGCTCATCAAGATGATCTGCCAGCAGCAGCGCGTGGCGTTTGGTGTCGGCAGCGGCGAATTTGCACCCTGCGCTTCCCGTACAGGCAATCAGTCCACTACGTACAGACGTAGCCCGCCACTCCAACCCCAGATTTTCAATTCCCCGCTGGACGGCAGGGATATCAGCAGTCGCGATATCTGGGATGAGCAGGTTCTGCCAGACGGTTAATCGGATGCGGCCGGAACCATGTGTTTCCGCGAGCCTGGCCAATCCCCGGGCCTGGTCGCAGGTGAGGCGACCTACTGGCAACACGACGCCGCAGTAATGGCGATCCTCTTGCTGCTGGGCATGGAACCCGATATGAGCCCAGCGATCAACGGGACGGGCTGGTTCGCAATCTTCGCTACTCATCCGGAGGAGAGGCCTTCCCAGTTCCCGCTCGACATGTTCGATGAATTTCGCGAAGTCCCAATCATCGAGCAGATACTTCAGCCGGGCCTTCTTGCGGTCGGTGCGGTCACCGTGATCGACGAACACCTTCACGATGGCCGAAGCGACGGCGATACTCTCACTGGGCTTGATGAGGATGCCTGTATCGCGGGCGAAATCGTGATGCCCGGTGATGCCACCGAGCGTCAAGCGAAAATAGATACCTGCGGGGCAGGCGTTCGTCGCGTTCACTTCGGCGACTCGCACTGCCTGGAAGCCGACGTCGTTTGTCTCTTCCAGGGTCGCGATGCGTCCTCCGCCGTCGAAGCTGATGTTGAACTTTCTTGGCAGGCCGTAACACTCCCGGTCATTGAGAATATGGTGGTGCATTGCCTTGGCATAAGGGAGTGTATCGATCAGCTCGTCTGCATCGAAGCCAGAAGTCGCCGACGAAGTCACATTGCGGATGTTGTCGGCTCCTGAGCCTTTATTGACGAGTCCCAACTCGACAAGGCCTGTATGGATTGCGCAGCCCTTTTCCGCCGAAATCTCGCGGAGTTGCAGGTTCGCCCGCGTCGTGACATCCAGATAATGGCCCGCATGCTCCTGGGCCAGATCGGCAATACCGCGAAGTTGCCAGCTCTTGAGTTCGCCCCCCGCGATCCGCAGTCGGCACATGAATGAATCCTGAGCGGGGGCCACCTGGAACAACCCGTGAAACTTCCATAGAAAGACATCTGTTCCCTTGGGAAACACGCCTTCCGCCGCTGCTGCCTGCATTTGCGGCCAGATCGACAATGGATCCTTGTCTCGCTTCGCCTGCTCTTCATTTGAGAGTTTTTTGCCTTGTGCCAGAAACCTTTCCTGAGCGGCGAGTTCTCGATTCCTTCCCGTGGCAGGCAATGCGGCTTGTGTTGCCCGCGGCCCGATTTGAATCGTTGTCGCCAGACTGTTAACAGCTTCCACACAGCCACCCCCGCTATCTGCAATGACAGGCAAGCCTTTCACCTTGCGGGCCACGTCGGCACCCAAAGCAAACCCCTGGAGATAACTCTTCTGGCTATCAGTGAAACCGTTGTCTTGGGTCATGGAAAAGCACCACTTGAAAAGGGATCAATTCACGTGATTGGAATGGGCGGCCAGGGTCGACTGGTGGTTGTCAGTGAGTCTTCGAACCCTCAGCGCTGGTTGGCAGGAGTTAGGGGTTCGCGAAGACGCTCAACCCAGGCCACCAATTGCCCAAGACCACACCCTTCGAGGATTCAGGAACGTACTACGCGACGAGGAACAAAACGCGTCAATATTCACTCCGCACCTCCCTTGACGTTGACGGCGCAAGCCTTGTACGAGGGCTGCTTTGAGTACGGGTCGAACACCGCGTCGGTTAACTGGTTCGTCTCCTCGTAATGCATCGCAATGAAGACCTGTCCTTGCCTCACAGCAGGAGTCACGAGTGCCATCGCCCGCATGCGGCCTCGTCGCGACTCGACGGTGACCCAGGCGTTATGGGCGATCTTGAGTGCTCGTGCATCAGCCGGATTGATTTCGATAAACGGTTGCTCGGGATACAACTTCCTGAGGACCGGCGACTTCGCAGTGCGGGTCTGCGTATGCCATTGCGAAGCGCTTCCCCTTCCAGTCAACAAAATGAACGGATACGCCTCGTTGGGCAATTCCGTCAACGGGCGGGAGGCCTCAAAGAGGAATTTTGCACGACCGTCGGCATGGTAAAAACAACCATCCTCGAAGAGACGCCGCTCTTGTACGGGGGCAGTCATCCCTTCAGGGCAGGGCCATTGCACCCCCCCTTGTTCTTCGATCCAGCGGTAGTTCTGAACGCCCGTGAAGTCGCAGGGCATACCGCGCGAACACTCCTTCAGAACTTCAAAGACGGCTTCGGGCGAAGACCAGCGCCGGAATTGCTCTCCGCAGCCCCAATACTCAGCCACCAATTGAAAGATGTGGAAGTCGGCCAGCGCTTTCCCCGGCGCACGCCTGACCTTCTTGATACGACCAATGCGCCGCTCGGAATTAATAAACGTCCCTTCTTTCTCGCCCCAGCCAGCGGCTGGAAGGACGAGGTCAGCCATCTGGGCCGTTTCGGTATTGTGGTACATGTCCTGTACAACTAGGAAATCGAGCCGCGAAAGCATTTCACGGGCCAGGTTCTGGTTGATCCACGAGTGGGCCGTGTTGGTACAGATGATCCACAGTCCTTTGATTTTCTCTTTGAGAATTCCCTCCATGATTTCGTGGTACGACCAACTGTTCTCGGTGGGGATGACACTCTCATCCATGCCCAGAATGCCCGCGATCTTCGCGCGGTGATCGGCGTTCTTGAAATCGTGTCCGCCCAGAAGGTTGGTCGTGTTGCTGAAGAGCCGCGAACCCATGGCGTTGCACTGGCCCGTGATCGAATTGGCTCCGGTTCCGGGTTTGCCAATGTTCCCCGTCATCAGTGCCAGATTGATGATCGACTGCGCGGTACGCACCCCCTGATGGCTCTGATTGACCCCCATCGTCCACCAGAACGAGACTCGCTCTTTCTCGTGGATCGTGCAGGCGAATCGCTCAATCTGGTTCGGCTCAAGCCCTGTTTCGGATGCAGTGCGGGCCAGGCTATAGTCGTTCACGAAGCGGGCGAATTCCTCGAATCCCGTCGTCGATCGCGCGACGAACTTTTCGTCAATCCGGCCTTGTTCGATGAGGAGGCGGGCCACGCCGTAAAAGAGTGTCTGATCGGTTTTGGGCTGGATGGCCAGATGCTGGGTGGCGTACATCGTCGTTTCATTGCCGCGTGGATCAACGACGATGATCTCCGGCGAACGGCGGTTCCGCATGACGCGCTCCCACATGATGGGATGGGCAATGCAGGGGTTACTACCCACGAACACCATGGCGTCCGATTCTTCGAAGTCGGCGTAGGTGTAGGGAGGCGCATCGAAACCGAACGCCTCTTTGTAGGCGACCACTGCCGTCGCCATGCACTGCCGCGTATTGCCGTCGCCGTGCCTGAGGCCCATGCCGAACTTGGCCACCGCGCCGAGCAATGCCATCTCTTCGGTGGGCATCTGGCCTGTGCTGATGAACGCCACTGAGTGGGGCCCGTGCTTTTCCTGAATCTGTCGAAAGCGACCCGTGAAAAGTCTCAGCGCTGCATCCCAGTCGACAGGTTCCAGCCGTCCGTTCTTATCAGCTCGGTACAGAGGTGTCGTCGCGCGGTCGGGAGCGTCGAGGACACGCAAGGCTTCCCACCCCTTCGGACAAGCCATGCCGAGGTTCACCGGATACGAAGTAGTTGGCGACAACCCGATCGCTTCACCTTCCTTCAAATGGACTTTGAGGCCACAACCCGTCGAGCAGAAGCCACAGACCATGTCCGTCGTTGCGTCGGGCAACTGGCTTTGGGGCAGTTGGCCCAGTCCAAAGCCCGCGGGTTGTTGCAGTAACTCGCGCGTCAGGGAACCCTCTCGCTGATGGAGCAGTGTCAGTAATGGCTGCATGATGGGGTTATCCGGAAACCAGCTCATGAACGCACTCCTCCGGGCATACGCGGGTTCGACACAGCGGAGAAGAACAGATAACGCTCGAGCAACTCTCCCCCCAGGCAGGCAACCCACATCAGCCCCACGAAAACGGCCGATGTCGTTGTGAACGGGATCGGGTCATGAATCGGAACGGCCGCAAAGGCTACGGGGATGACCACGCCTCCAACGACTCCCAACACGAGCCGTCCGATGGAAAAACCTCTCAGCGGGCCGACAACCAGGAGTGCCGATCGCTTGAGCGATGAATTGCGGAATGTCGCCAGATGCCGCAGCAGCGAGATGTCGTAAAGCAGCTTGAGTGTGGTCAGGATGATTACCGAGCGGGCCAAAGGGCGAGTCAAGTTTTGGGCAAGCTGATGCCACTCGTCATCGCTCAAAAAACCAACGGCCAGCCACATCATCAGCCAGATTGTCGCCACGCCCAGAAGTATCGTCGTGAGGCTAAAGCGGATCAAAGTTCGCTCCAGCGACCAGAGTTCCCTTCTGGTGAAGACGTAGATCATCACCGAACAGAAGACACCGATAACTCCCACGCACGCGACACTCAGTGACAATGTCGGGACGAGTTCACCAGCCAGTTTCCCCCAGGGACTGCCCGAGACCTCCAGCAGTGGCAATCCCCAGCAAAGCCCGGCAAACGGTACAGCGAGACCTGCAAATAATCCAAAGGCCACGATTTCCCGGCTGAGCCAGGAATGCCGAAATCCCAGAATCCCTCGGAAAGCGTAGAGTGGCCGTCCCAGATGAAGCGTGCTGGCTCCCAGTGCCAGCAACCCCAGCACGAGTGCACCTGTTGCATGAATGGGACGAAAAGCGGTGGCGAGTTCTGTATCAAGTGCCCCTTCCAGGAAACTGCCCGCTGCGAATGCTCCAACCGAAAGCTGTGTCAGCACCAGCATCACGATTAATGGCCAATGGGGATGTTGCGGGCTGACCGAATAGTAATCCGCCGGGAGCATATTGCGGGGAAAGACCCGCGTCGTCCTGTACGTGGTTGTCGGTAGAGTGATGTAAGGTTCGGGAGCAGCGGGGAGGAAGTGGTCTGCCTCCGCATTTTCGGTGACCCGCGACACATCGACGATTCGGATAGAGATGGCCTCATGAGGGCATGCCTGTACACAGGCCGGTGCTTCGCCATTTTTCAGGCGGTTGGAACACATGTCGCACTTGCGGACGATCCCCTTGGCAGCGTGGTACTTGGGGACATTGTAGGGACAGGCCAGCGTGCAGTATTGGCAGCCGAAGCATTGATCATCGAGATGCCGGACGATACCCGTGAAGGCGTCTTTTTCGTAGGCGTTTACCGGGCAGGCGGTCATGCAGGCCGGTTCAAGGCAATGATGGCAGGCAGCTGTCACATGCTGCATCACGGGAAGCGTCTCGGTTCCGCCGATGAGTAATCCTACATCGCGCCAAGTCTCCGAATCATCCAACCCGTTCAGAGAGTGGCAAGCTGTCACACAGGCCTTACAACCCGAACAGCGATCGAGATCGACTTCGAAGCCGTACTGCTGCCCCGGGCCCACGGGCGTCGCAGGCAGCAGACTGGCATAGAAACGGGCCTGATCGGGTAATTTGCTGCCGTTGATCGTCCCATCGGCGTGCTCCTTTGCGAAGAGTTCGACGGCGGAGAGCTCCCGCTGTTTTTGCAACAGTCGGTGAACCATCTGCTCGCCTTTCGAAGGCGGCGCGGAGACCGATCCGAAGCCTTCCAGCAGATCTTGCAGACTCAGAGGCCTCGTGATTGGCAACGCGTCGCTCATACGACCGGACTCTCAAATGGAGGTCTTTTCGAACAAAATGGTTGCCCAGGGGTGGCACGTCTCTGAGGTCTTCCGAAGGGCATGTGATTCGCGAATGCACGATTCAAAGTTCACATCCTTCCGAAAAGCTTCGATGAGTGTCCTTCTCATGAGGGATTTCGAGTGCAGGATCCGCGAACGGCGCGAGCGACTGCTCCGATCACGGGATCCTGCATCAGGAGACAGGAGTGATTAAACTGAAGCACACACAGCTTGGACACCGGCTGGTAAAACGGGGGCCGCCTCGTCTCCTGTCAGGATCGGAGGGGTGGCCTCTTCGCTTTCGATTTGAGGCGTGAAGCGGATGGCTAGTATGCTGACTGATACCAGCGTCACGATCACCCCGAGAATGAACAGAGCCGTTGGCCAGGACACCACCGAACTTTTGAAAAGGAATCCAGCCGCGACAGCCGCCGCATTCCCACCGGCTCCAACGATCCCGGAGACCGAACCGAGTGCACGCTTGTTGATGAACGGCACGACGGCATAAGTTGCCCCATTCGACATTTTGACAAAGAGACCTAATAGCAGCATCGCGGGAATGGCAAACTGCAAGGTTCGGGCCTGCGAGAAGAGCATGAGAGCCATCCCTTCCAGCAGGACGACAATGAACAGACAGCGGACCCGGCCCGACAGGGCCCACTTCGCCGCACACCGATCTGAAGCGATGCCGCCCAGCGCGCGGGCGAAGAGGTTCATTGAACCAAAGAGTCCTGCAACGAACCCTGCGATGCCCAGCGCGTAGACTGGATCAGCCGTTTTCAGCTCTTTGAAATAGTCGATAAAATAGAGTGCCGCGATGTTGTCGAGCGTCAGTTCCATCCCGAAGCAGGCCCCATAGACGAGAAACAGAATCCAGACGCGGTAGTCGCGACAAGCTTCCTGGAAGGTTCCCTTGACTGCCGACTTTTGAGGCATTTTCCCAGTAGCGCGAAGTTCTGCAAAGTTTCCCTCTGGAGTATCCTGCGTGAGGAAAAAGTAAGCGATCCCCATTGTAGCGCAGACCACTCCGGCCAGCAGCATACAGAATCGCCAAGAACTGGCCGTTGACAACCCGAACGCGACCATGAGAAGTGCAAAGAGCGTGGGCATGACCATTTGCGTCACCCCGCCCCCAAGATTCCCCCAACCGGCAGTAGTGGCGTTTGCTGTGCCAACACAGTTCTTTGCAAACATGATCGAAGTGTGATACTGCGTGATCACAAACGACGCACCGATGGCACCGATCGCGATGCGGAACATTAAAAACGTCGTGAAATCGTGGGCCAGTCCGATTCCCATCACAGGGATTGAAGCGAGCACCAACAGCCCGCTATATGCCAGACGGGGGCCGATCCGGTCGCAAAGCCAGCCGACATAGAGCCGCGCAAGAACTGTGATCGCGACCGATCCAATAATACACCAGCCCACCTGATCCTTGCTGAGGTGCATTTCATCGCGAACGACTGGCATCAGTGGTGCGATGCCGAACCATGCGAAAAAACACAGAAAAAACGCGAACCAGGACATGTGGAACGCACGCATGGGTGGGGTCTTGAAATCCCACAGCCGGATCGATGTCGCTTTGGCGGAGGTGGTCATTGAATGAGCCTTGTCGTGCGTGAACAACTTCCTATCCACCCTGACGACGAGCGACTGTCGTGCTTCCCTCGGAGCAACACCCCAGATGGAAGACCGGTGGATGACTCACTGATCATTGATTTCGGCTCACTCTCTCTGGAGGGGCCTCAAGGGAGAAATGGTCGAGTTCTGATGCAGCGGCAACTCAGATTCAGGCAGCTTTGATTCCAAAGAACGAAGAAGGCTCCATTTGTTCGGTTAACCGAACTCAAACTCTTCAATGAACCATGTGAAAGCCATTCGTGGTGCAATCCATTGAGGCACGATTGCATGGTTTTGGAGCGGAGTTTTTCTGCTGTTTGAAAACTTCAAATGCCAGTTATTCCCGTGAATCCACGGGAAAATGTAATTCACATTCGATCGAGGCATGTGTTCATAACGGCTTCGGCACGCAGTTTTCATCGATAATTATTCAGCAATGACTGGTGGAAAGTTGGATTCACGAAACTGGTATGTCTCCAACGGTCAGTTCGTTTTTCAAACTCTCGTAAGAACGCACGCTGGACTGTCCTCAGAGAAACGGGTTGATGACGCAGGAATCGGAAAAACTGATTCAAGGCCTGGGGCGGCGATATTTCGTTGTCCTGGTGGTCGTCGCTTCGTTGCTTCTCGTCGATCAAGCCCTGCTGCAACCTTTGCTTTTTCGGCTCAACGGCTTTGGGCCGGTGATCAATCTCGCGGGCCGACAGCGCATGCTCAGCCAGCGGATGACCAAAGCGGCCCTTGCCATCGATCTTGATCCTTCGCAGGCGGAATATTGGCGAAGGGAATTGCGGGACTCGTTAGATCGCTGGAAGACTGTTCACACAGGACTTTTGCATGGCGACGCTCAATTGGGGTTACCTCCAGTCAGGGATGCCAGAATTCTCCACGCATTTGCCGAGCTTCAGCCTCACTTCCAGAAGCTGTCGCAAGCGGGGGAACAAGCCATCCAATCCGCCAGCATCCCGGGCGAGAAGCGATCTACCATTGATAGTGATGTTTCCGGCACTCCTCAGATACCCGTTTTGACAACTGATGACCAGAGGGTCGCGATCCAGTTGTTGGCAGCCGAGCCCGGGTATCTTGAGCAGATGGAGCGGGTTGTTGATCTGTTCCAGATCGTGGCAATCGAGCAGGTGAGCTGGCTCAGGGGTTTGAGCCTTGCCTTAATGCTGGGTGCGCTTTCTGCCATGGTGGCGTTGTCGTGGCTGGTGCTCAAACCGGCCAATGAGCTGATTCGTTCGCAATGGCAGCGCATGAGAATTAGCGAAACACAATTTCGTTCGCTTGTCGAGCGAATGCATGACGGACTGGTCGTGCTCGACAATGATCATTGCATCCACTATGTGAATGACCGATTTGCTCAGATTTTGTTTCGAACTGTTGATGAACTCAAAGGAAGCGACATCGTCAGTTTGGCGGCTCTTCCCTCTCAAGCAGAACTGAAGAAGCTTTTGCTCAATGCCAATGTCTGTTCCTCATCTCCCTGTGAAATTGAGTGGCAACTCCCCGAGTCGCTGAAATGCATCACTTTGACAGCCGTTGGATATCAGGAACTCGACGATCATGGTGCCAAGGCGTTGTTCCTGATAGTGACAGATATTTCGGATCGAAAACTGGCGGAAGACCGGCTCAAGGATGCACACCGCGAATTGGAAGAACGCGTGGCACTGCGAACAGGTGAACTCCGCGACGCCAACGACGAACTGATGCACCAGATTAAAGAACGGAATCTCGCCGAGGAAAATTCCCGGCGATTAATGATTCAACTCGCCCATGCCAACCGCGTCACCAGCCTGGGCCAATTGGCCACGGGTATAGCACATGAAATCAATCAGCCGTTGGGCGCGATTGCGGCCTATTCTGAAGCACTCCCTCTCGTACTGCAAAACCCGGATCAGCAATCTGATGAAGCCGCACGGATCGCCCGACGTATTCGCGATGCCGCATTGAGAGCGGGATCGATCGTGAACCGCATGCGGTCATTTTTGCGCACATCCAAAAGTGAAATGAGATTGTTGTCGATCAACCCGCTAATCGAAGAGGTTCTCGCACTTTGCTCGAACGAATTGTCTGAACAACGAATCGAAGTGGCGAAAAACACCAGTGATTCCGAAGATCTTTGTTTCCAGGGCGATGCCGTCCAGATTCAGCAGGTTCTCATGAATCTGATCCGCAATTCGATTCAGGCCATGAGTGGAGTTTCTGATCTTCCCCGGCGATTGACGATCACCTCTTTCCAGGAAGATAAAAAACTCGTCCTGGTGGTTGAAGATACAGGCCCGGGTTTCCAGGACAATTGGCTCACGACTGGACCCTTTCCTTTTCACACTACAAAATCGAATGGCCTCGGAATGGGGTTGTCGATCAGTCAAACTCTCATTCATTCACATTCCGGTGAGTTGACCCTGGAAAACAATTCCTCAGGTGGTGCACGCGTCAGTTTCAAATTGGCAGTTATTTATGACAATTCCCCCAGTAATGTCACCCACAGTTTTTGTCGTTGACGACGACGAGGATCTGCGCGATTCCGTTGTGACGTTGCTCCGCGCTTCGGGGTATGTAGTGCGTAGTTTCGTCAGCGGAGATGATTTCGCTTCGAAGTATCAACAGACACAACCCGGCTGTTTGCTGTTAGATATCCGCATGCCGGGAATTGGGGGCCTGGAGCTCTATCAACAGCTCCTGCTACAAGGCCGACGTCTGCCGGTGATTTTCATGACAGCACATGCGAGCGTCGAAATCGCGGTCACGGCCATGAAATCAGGAGCTATAGAATTTCTGGAGAAGCCATTTGAGTCGCAGCGACTATTAAAGCTCGTCGCTCAAGCCCTCGAACTGGATGCAGCATGGCGGCAAAGTGAGTCGCGATTCGAGCGGCTCGAAACCGCCGTTCAAGAATTGAGTGCGACAGATATCGAGACGCTGGATCTCATCCTGCAGGGAGAAAGCAATAAAGGTATGGCTACCAGACTGTTTATCTCTGAACGAGCCATTGAACTGCGTCGTCAGCGCCTGATGAGAAAACTCAAAGTTCAAAGCCTGGCAGAACTGCTGCAACTTACGATTACACATCGAGTGCTCGCAGAAGTCCGCCAACTTCAGAGAAATGAGCAAGGAAGAGTACCTACGCTAAATCGTATTCAATGAGGGCTTAGGTATTTCGACTTTTGGGGGTATTGTGCTGTTTTGTCGAATAGCAGCAGTTCACTCTTAGAGCCTGACAAAAACCGCTTTGTTGATTAAAAGTTTGGGTTGGTGTCCTGATCAGCACGCAATAACAGAGGGCAGCGATTGCCAGGTGGTTCGAGGCGTGGATGATTTGCTGATGCCGGTCGTAGCGAATGCGGAAAAGGCCCAGCCCGCCGTGCCAACTAATGGTACGTTCCACCACCTCTGTCTTGTGACTTCACAGGAATTTTTCCCAGTCCACCTCCGTGGGCGGTGTTTCTGCAGCGTATGTGGGGGATGATGCCGCGACCTTGGAGTGCGTGGCGAGCAGCTTCACTGTTGTAGCCTGCGTCAGCATACAACGTTCGTGGACGCTTCCGAGGTCTTCCTGAGGCCTCGTTCAAAATCAGTAACGCTGGTTGGCGAAGATTGCCAGTTTGCGTGCAACCTGTCTCCTTAAGGCAAACGACAATTCGTCATGGAGAACTCGCGCGCGAAACCCTGAGAATCTCGATCTTAACTCATTGAAGTGGGACGAGATGAACCCTTTTATGATTTCATCTTCTGCAGAAGCCCAATCTTCAACGGGACCATGCACAGGAGATTCATAATCGACCATTTAGCCTGATTCCAAATTTTTGTGCCTTGATGACATTCAACACGTGGATTTTGGTAAGACCCTGATTTGTATTGGCACCTCAAGCCGATTCCAGCGGTTGTAAGAGCCTGCCAGAGCAACTCACTGACAGCTAAAAAGAAACCAACTCAGGCCGCAGAGGCATCCCTCTGCGACCTGAGCAGGTGTGTCTGTGTGGTGGACGATCTGCTGCAGCGTTTTAAGCAATCGCTAGTTCTGCACGGCGAATGGGTAATCCCTGTGCCTGATCGAACACAGGGGCTCGATCCACGTCAGCCGGTTCCGGACCGGTGGTGATCACGTGATCGTCTCCCGGTGGGATCAAGCTGTCGGGGTCGAGTGGCATGAGGATGTAGACCCGCTGGTGCTGGTCCAGCCGCACAGGCGAGTCGCTTTTGTGGAATGCCAGCTGCTGGAACCCCATTTCGAGGGCCGATACGAGAAACCGGGTTTCGAGGCAGACCTTTCCGGGCTGGCCATGGCGTGAGGAACGGCTCAGGCGGATTTCCGTGGCCCGGGGAGAGTGGTTCGTGCGGCAACGGACGATCGGGACATCGCCCGTCAGATCGACTGTCAGCGGCTGATGCATGGTAGGCGAGCGGCTGGAACAGGTTTCGAGCATCCGGTGCAGCAGTTCTTCCAGTCGGGTGGCATCGAGTGGATGGAGTTCCAGCCGGGTAGTCTCTTCAGAGAGCGACGGCACCACACGATCCACCGGCGGATAACGGGACTCGGTGTTGAGCTTGAGCCCGACAGTCCAGTGCCCCAGTTGCAGCACGAGATCGGTCTCCGTCCGGCCCATTCGCACGGTTTTGACTCGCTGCAACTCTGGAGCTTCGAGCAGATCTGTTCCCT
This sequence comes from Planctopirus hydrillae, assembly GCF_001707835.1. Classification (GTDB taxonomy): domain Bacteria; phylum Planctomycetota; class Planctomycetia; order Planctomycetales; family Planctomycetaceae; genus Planctopirus; species Planctopirus hydrillae. The sequence continues at coordinate 1,379 of NZ_LYDR01000086.1, read as the reverse complement.
GCACAAGGAGATCCTCAGGCCACGGGAGCTGAATGCCACGGTGAATCAAGAGTTTTCGGCTATCGGTCCCCGCCAGCTGCTGACGGGATCCACTCAGCTGAACGCAGTTGAGGGCATACCGTGTGCTGGCACTGTCTCGGACTGTCATCACCTGCCGCAAGGCACCCAGGAACTCTGGTGGACACGAGAAGTATTCCCGGGGATGCGGGAAGAGTTGCTCGTCGGGGGCATCGAACACCTGAAACTCCCGCTCGACCGCGAATCCCGAAACAGACCAACTTGCCTTCACGATGTCCTGATCGACTTCCAATGTGACGACCTCGGCATCGGGGCCCTGACATTCCCGCAGGAGTTCTATCGAAACAGTGACGCGGGTGATGGGTTCTGAGGGTGTGCTGGAGCGAGTTTCGTGAGAGCCAGGTTCGCGTTCCCAGACAACCCAGCAGTCTTTCGTGGCACAGAGAATTCGCAACTGGGATCCGGCTTGCACCATTGTAATCGGGGGTTGAATGCGGCGGGAGAAGTTGACCAGTCCCGATTTACGAAGCACAGCCAATACCTGGCGGGCTTCGCTGCGTGTGAAGAGCAGCATGGAACACCTTTCGAGGAGGAATTTAAGCAGGATGAGAAACACAAACACCCGCCCCCACTGTGTCAGAGTAAGAGCGGGTCGGTTCAGGTAATCGGCAGGTTGATCGAGTTCAGCCGTTACCACAGCCAGCGACTGACAGGTGAAGGGCATCCCAGTCGAGGTAGAGATCCAGCAGTTCGTCGTCGGCCAGAGGTGGTGAAAGATCAATCAGTTCGAACCCGCGCTGGTGGATCACCGCGAGGTCATCGCCCGTCGTTTCAGAAACAGCCCGTTCGAGTTCATGTCGAGTCATGAGGGAGAGGCTCCTTTCGAGAAGCAGTGTTGTTTCAGCCAACAAAAAAACTCCCCGGCTCTCACGCTGCCAAAACAGTGGTGAGAACCGGGGAGTGAAGAACTGTCATTGAGAGGGAAAAATCAGCGTTGCTGGAGGCGATGCTCCAGCAGCCAGTCGACTTCAGCCTGCAGGGCCTGACTTCTTCGCGTAAACGGCCCCAGTTTCGGCCCTTCCCGCAACTGGGCCCACCAGTGGCCGGTGCTGTCAGGTTCGACATCACTGGCCCGTTCGATCTGCAAGAGGCCCAGAGCTGCCAGATCGATCACTTCCGTGTAGAGGGTCGTCACTGAACCATCGGGTTGAACCAGCAGGTCTGTGGTGCGCAGATCCATGTCAGGCCTCCTCATGGAGGCGGGGACGAACGATGGAGCGGCGGGGTCGATCAACAAGGAGTTGATCGAGCTGCGACTGAACCGCTCCCATCTGCCGGGAGAGCTGTTGCCGCAGGCTGGG
>NZ_LYDR01000085.1 GCF_001707835.1 Planctopirus hydrillae | reverse complement strand
TGGCGTGCACATAATCAGCTCATCACCTGCAAGATCGAATGTCCATACGCCCTTGTCCGTCGTAATTGGTTTAATCGCCCTGGCGACGCTCCGGGGCTGCGGCAAACGTGGCCTCAATCGCCACTGCCAAGGCTCCGTTCTCAGCCAAGGCCAAAGACTGCGGACCGAGAAACTGCTTCTGGGTCCATTCATCTTTCAGCACGTGCAGCCCGTCTACAGGCTGGTGTCCGCGAAGCGGGTCCGGCATGGCTTTCCTTCCTTGCTCTGTCGAGGAAAGCGGCGATCTTCCGGAATGGCTGTGCCACCAGTGGGTCACAGTGTCATCAAGAAATAGCGACGACACCGGGCTGCGAGCCAACAAAAGGATGGGTTGTCCCACAGCGGTCACCGCTAACTGCGACTCTCTACGCCAACAACAACTCGTCGAGGGGTGGCGTGGACGCAGATGGCCAAGAAAGAACGATCCGATGCAGACCGCAGGGTCCGCCAGTGCGAAAGACTGGGACGGCTCCTTCGTCTATTGCATCTGATCATGGGCAAAGGCCGGTGGGATGCTGGTACGCTGGCCGAAGAACTCGAATGCTCCCGCCGCACTGTCTACCGGCTGCTTCAAACCCTCTCGCTCGCTGGTGTCCCGTGGTACTTTGATGAGACTGCCCGGTGTTACCGCATCCGACCTGGGTTCAAGTTTCCGGGGTTGGAGCAAGCCGCTCACACCACACCGGAAGTTCCGGTCGCCGCAGCAGAGTTGGAACCCGCGGTCAGAAAGCTGATGTCTGACCTGGACGCATTCGCCGCGTCACTGCACGGGCTGCTGGAAGCCTTGCAAAAGCGGTCCGGCGATCTCTGATTCACTCTGACTTCCGCACCCGCCTGAAAACGCTGTCAAGCGTTCTGCCCCATTTTTTGTCGGGGGGGGGCGAAAATCGCTACAGATCCGACCGGCCGGAGTTGTAGGGATTTTGGGGTCGCCGCAATGACCCGCTCAAGGCAGGCATTTGGGGCCGAATTGTGAAACTAGCCGTATAATCGCGTCATCGGCGTCGTTGTTAAGCCCACTTAGCCACTCCCGCACATGGCTGACGGCATCGAAGAACTAGAGCAGTGTAGCTCTGTCGAACGACTCCGATGCAGAAGCCACATTGGACGAAATCATCCCGGAGGAAGGGTGGTTTACTTTCTTCGCCGCAGCATTTCCAACAGAAGTGGGCGGCAAGGCGATCAGTGTTTCGTTGGTGTGGCTCGACTGCCATAACCTCAGTACGCATGAAAGGGATGATTCCATGACAAAGACATCAGCCGCCCCCAAAGCCGTCAAAAAGTCTGCGAACAAGTCCGTGCAAAAGAAAGTGAAAAAGGCTACCACCGTAGCGGTGAAACGGTCCACGAAACAAGCGGCCAAAGAAGCTCCAAAGGTAGTCAAGCCGGCAGCCGGGAAAAGCACGACCCGCTACATCCGTTACATCCCCAAAGCGATCCCAGCCGGTAAGATTCTGTGCCATAACGGAGCGATGCCTGAGACACCCATCCAGCCACCCGGCATCAATGGCTTCCGTGTTTGGCTTGATGATGAGGCTAAATCCGACGAGTACGGACCATGCAATTGCGGCTGGGGCGGGTTGCCTCACCACATGCCGTTAGGATGGCTGGAATCGCTACCGGAATACGACGCCAGAAAGTTTCCTCGGAAGTGATCACGTCCGTGAGAGGCTCGACAAGAGCTGCGACCAACCTTTGTACGTGAGCTGTCTAACAAGTCCATTTCGTAAACCGCCCCTATCTACGACCACGCCGAGTGCTTCGCAGTCGGAGCTAGATCCCTAAAAAGAGGTGGCTGGGATCGAACCGGTGTTGGCAAAGATACGGGGCCGCTGACTGTTCAGGGACTCGTAGCGAAGGATCCCTCTTCGCCCCTTGACCATCAGCCTTTCCGGTGCATATGGCACCAAAGGCTGATGCATGTCTCGAAAGAAATCGCCGACGACGAAAGCTGGTCGGCCAGATTCAGCTGCTTCGGGTAGAAAGGAAAGCGGTTCAGGCACGAAACCCGTTCGTCGCCGTCGGCTGGCCTGGGAGGTTGAGATGTTCCTCGAGAGCGGTGATGTCGCATCGTCCCCTCATCCACTGGCAGGAATGGGGGCAACTGAACGAATCGAGGCACGCTGGCGAGCAATCGGCCAAGTTCTGGCGGAGATTGCCAAACGCAGATCCGTGTCCGATGAGGAGACTTCTAATCCCCTGATCCGATCGGTGTCCGAATCAGAAGGCCGCATGTGGCAGGAGGTGACGGCATGCAGTTAAAGGCATCGCTGCTTGAGAAGGCAGCCAGGCAAGCACTTCGCATTGTCTGCTATCTGCGAGTCTCTGATCCGGATAGTGCGGTCGAAGGCGACTCAATTCCGGCCCAGAGAAACTATATGCAGCGGATCGTGGATCAGTGGCGTGAAGCCGGTGTTCCAATCGAATCTGTGGACTTCTACGAGGAGATGGGGAAATCCGGCAAGAACCTCAAGCGGCCTGAGTTCCTGCGAATGGAGCAGAGGATTCGTAAGGGGGCCGTTGATGTCGTGCTGGCGTTCAAGATCGACCGGCTGAGCAGGAATACCGACGACTTTCGGGGAATTGAACGCCTGTTGGAGGAGCATGGGGTCGAGCTTCTGCCGATCAACGACATGTACGATCCTTCCAATGCCCAAGGCTGGTTCATGAGCCACATGACCATCGGTCAGGCGGAGTATGAACGTCGCGTCATCGGAGAGCGGACCCGCCTGGCGATGGAATATCGTGCCAAGCAAGGCATGTGGAATGGCGGGTTTCTTTTCGGCTATCGCAAGGATGAGAAAACCGAACGCCTCGTTATCCATCCCGAGGAAGCGGAGATCATTCGAAAGGATATCTACGATACGTTTGAACGCCAAGGATCGGTTGGAAAGGTTCTGGAACACCTCCAGAACCACGGCATCCTGTACCCGAATAAACGGTCATCGAGTGGCGGCGAGCCAGACGAATTCGTTTCCTTTCAGAAACAGAGAATTCGTCGCATCCTCGAAAACGAGGTCTATCTCGGCCATATCATCTGGGGCAACTCGAAACCCAAAGGGCGAAAGTCGGCCAAGGTGGTGCGAACAGAGAATGTTCATGAGCCGATCATCGCGAAAGAACAGTTCGTCCGCGTCCAGCGTCAGTTGAATCAAAACCGCAAAAAGCGGACGAATACACGCTACGCCCGAGGGCGTCAGTCTCCGCTCAAGGGATTGATCCGGTGTGCCTGTGGCTGTCACATGGTCGCCAAAGGGGGCACGGGGCGGAACGAAACCCACCACTACTACGGCTGCACCCGCCGCAATCACGAGGGCAAGGACAGTTGCAACAGTCCGGCCTTTCGGGCGGATGCCCTGGAGACAGCCGTCATCAACCGGCTGAAGAGAATCTCAACCACGCCCGAAGCCCGGCAGAGGATCGCCCAGGAAGCCCTTCGCCATTTGGGTGACGACGCCCAGCGAATCGAACGTGATCTGGGGCTGGTTCGTCAACGCCTCGGCACGGTTCAGGCGGAAATCAACAATCTGACCAAGGCCATCGCCCGGATGGGTGCCGACGCGGCCGAATTGGTTGAGGAGGAACTCGTCCAGAGGAAGCAGGAGCGAGATCAGTTACGGGGACAGGCCGCTGAACTGGAGCGGGAGAAGGCTCCGCGTGACGTGGTGGAAGAGCGTGCAAAACGGTTCGTCGAGCAATGGTCGGACATCGGCCAGTTGCTGGATGACGCTACGCTCGAAGAACAGCGAATCATTCTTCAGCATCTGGTCGAAGTGCTCGAACTGAAGATGGTTGACCACGAGCGGAAGCGAGGAACGTACGTCCTCAAGCTGTTTCCGGAGGTCGGACGGCTGGTCCAAGAGGGACACGCCTCAGCGGGACGTGCCGATGAGTCAGAAAAGACCAAGGAGGCCGGTCTTCCACGAGGGAAAACCGGCTCCGTGTTAACCGAAAAAGGCTTGGTTCGCCAATTTGGTCAAAAAGCTCCCCGACTTGGATTCGAACCAAGAACCTAAAGATTAACAGGCCGATTCGGCCTAAGGGGCTCTCTGCCACTTCATGGCAGGAAACATTAGACCGATGCCTTTAGATTGTCTTTTCGGGTGGAAACTGAAATCGATTGACAAGCTCACTCTGGACATAGAGAACCCGCCATCGTTTCTGACGGTCAAACTCTATGTCGACGCGCGACATATCCAAATGAGGCATGAGATTGTTTGGAGATTCGGGAACACAAGGTTCCATCATCATCCGTACATCGACGAGAGACGACATCCAGCGTCCCCCACATCTCCAGGCATTTAAAAATCTTCCGCGAACTCCTCTTGTCCGCCAGCGATGAAGTGTCCCTAAATGCAAATTCACTCCATAAACTCTCTCAATCTCCTTTTTTAATTCAGAGAATGTCAGTGGGCATCCCAAACTGTCTTCCATCGTTCCCTCCTGGCTCATCACTAATCTGACATGGAATCCGTTTTCGCAAGCTGACGGACCATCTATTGAACCGTCACACTATCTCCTTTTGAGGCAGATCTATCTATTTTACGAGAAGCACTCCATGCGCAATAGCTTTTTTGTTTTCCTGTTCACTTTGTCCTACTTTTCGCATCTTTTCATTGAGCTGTGAACACTTCAAAAGTGCATCATTTACTGCATTTCAACTCAAAACCATGCGTTTTCGAGAAAGAGAATCAGCCGCAGATCAGCGTATCTCGACAATAGAATTTCAACTCAAGAGATGTGGGATCTAACGTAGACGCACGCAAGTTCCATCACTATTTCTGATGTTCTCGGACTCCACACTGCCACCCTGCATTCGACAGCTTACAATTACAGAGCCTGATTCTATTCTCTACGGTAATGCTCCGATCGGTTCTCAACGACTTCTCTGATTGCGTCCCTTACAAGCCCGGCAATGAAATCGCGTCCTGATGCTCTCTAGCACAGACTGCTCATGCTTTGTTTCTCGAAAACAATGTCTGCACGTGAGCAAAGCGATACAGCCAGAGCGATCATTTTCTCACCACGGTGTCGCTCGTGGCTCCCTGATACCCCTAAACCCCAGGAAAGATCTCCGGAGAAGAACCGTTGAGGAATGGGTGCTTAATGAGAATTTTCCAGCCTCAGGTGTTTGGGCTTTGAGCGTTCTTTGAATCATATACTGGAAAAGCGGTGTCAACCTGCCGAGAAGTTACGAGTATTACCTGACAACCTCACCCGCCTTTGATGCTTTGATCTTCAACACGGGCAGCATCTGGGAAATCGACTCCGGATGAGTGATTTCCTTTCGGCATCCCGGCCCGTCACCAAACATGTTATCGGACTTACGCTCACAGGCTTCCCCTGCTCGATCCCAATCGCACCATTGAATGCGAACCTGCACTCTTCAATCGCAGAGCTTTCCGTCAAAGGGACTGACTCGCGAATTCCTGTCGCTCCTAATGATGCCTTTGCCAGAGTCTCCCCACCACAACACGTCTCTCGACTGCGGAGTGACTCGGCTCGGGAAGTTTTCTTGAACTCTATTCTCTCTGATCCGCAAATGCTCCCAGAAAGAGGTCTTCTTCGAATTCCCGACCCTTCACGCGACTCGTTCCCCGGGAGATTGAACTCCACTTCTGGCCCATACTGTACGGAGAATCTCACCCGATACTCCAGATGATAATCTCTCTATTTATCAGACACTTCTCGGAATGACGTTTCGAACCACTTTGTCGTCTCGGTAAGAGGCTGTTTTTCTTGCCTCTCAGTGGCTTTGATAACGACCTCTAAAACACGAATAACACTCCTTTAATATTAAAGGAGTGTTATTCCTCGATTTATCAGCATTCTGACACACAGAGAACAGATCCGTTTATCAATCTCTGAGACTCCTGATCGTACGTCGTTCCACGCGAGCTTTTTCCGGAAAGGTCAGGTGGGGCCAGTGTTTTCTCTCAGTTAATGAGTTTGAGCTTTTTCTCCTCCATCAGAAACGAGATTCATCACACGAGTGCTTTCCTGGGAAGTGAAAGATATTGGCCCTTGGTTTTCAGGTCGAAACGTTTTGAACTGGACAGAACATCTGCCTATGGTGACCCATTGGCGACTCAGTCACCGATCGCAATAAATGGTCCGCAACAAGACTACACTTTTTGGTTCGCGACGTTCGAAGACTCATTCCGCAGGTCTGGTTCCCCGCAGAATTTTGTCTCTGAGAAGTCACTTCGGAAATCCATCCGTCTTCTGTGCAGAATCTGGCGGCACCCAACGCCGTTGATGACTTATAACGGCGGGTGATGCGATGCAGATGCAGGCTGCGTAAGAGAAGTGACCCATCGGGAGAGCCTGAGTTACAAGACTCAAGCACCACTCGGGATACTGGCTGTCGCGACTGAAAAGTCTGCTGGAACTGCGCGAAGCACGTCAGAAACTCTACCGTTGGTCTCCTGCAGCCTCACAGCGGGTACTTCTGAGAAGTCTCAAGGACAACCAAGAGATCCCAGAGAGTCTGGCCCACTGCTGAAAACAGTGTCGAACAAGGCTTCGAAAACTGAATACCGCCGGAAAGGGAGTAAGAAGTCGCGGCCATGGCCACATCAACGGCAGCCATTTCCCGCTCCTCCCTGAAACCCCTGGCAAAAGCCCAACGTAAACCCGCTCAATCCCTGCTAAAAATCATGAACGGCGTTGCGTGGCATTTGCCCTGATGCTGTGTTGTTTTTCAGAAGGTCCATTCTGGATTGTCAAATTTGGATCGAAGCTCGCCGTAGTGCGAATGCACGTTGAACGGATAACGAGAACCAACACACAAATGTCGCGGATCTCTCTTCAGCCGATAAAGGGCTGCCAGGTTGGGTGCGAAGCGTTTTGCCAACAAGTTACGTCGAAACTGACAGACCTTGCCGACATAACGCGCCAGAACTTTCTTAGAAAAAAAGTCGTAATTCTTCAAATACATGCGGTCATTATTCGGCAGCTTCATCTCAACGTCAGAAGGATAAAACAACAGGTAACGACGCTCGCCCACCCAACTGCCGGTTAAACGATCCGGGCATTCTTTATGGCGCGTATTGCTGGATTCCACAGGGTATAACGTACACCAGGTCATTGCGGCTGTAGGGTGTCCTGGACGCATGCGCAAGCGATAAGGGCGCTGCAGCAGTTCGAAATCAAAAGTTTCTGCCGCTTTCTTCGCGGTGACACCGTCATAACGGAAATCTTCCTGATAATAAGCTAGCACACCCTTTTTGCGATTCGGCAGTCTTGCTGCCCACAGCCCATAACTGCGAAGAGCAGACGCAAGACAGCAGTACGGGCAAAACCATTTCTGATGGCAACTGAACTGCTGCAAGGCCCGACGGCGTCCCGGCGGAGAACAATGATAGCGGTCGAGAAACACCTGACCGGTAAATTCCGGATCGATTTTCTGAATGTCGTAGAGTCGCCGAGCCTGATACATCCCGGCAGATGCCAACTTATGGCGGACACGCAAGCGCTTGAAGTCATACTGCAGATAGGCATCGCACAATCGCCAGATCTCGTCGAGTACGCCATAAGCCACAGTGGCCAATTCCTTTTGAAGATAACTGGCAGGATATGGATTTCTAAACCCGTATCGACCCCAGGATGTCTGCAACTCGTTCTCAATCTTTCGTTTTCTGGGAACTATCGGCGGCAGCGGTTTCTCCACAACCGTCCAGTCCAATTCGTCGACATCGTCGTCAGAATCAAACCACGGTTTGTCACTTTCCATCGCTAAATTCACCTCTCAAAAACAGAAACGGAAGAAACGTTTCGCTGGTTCTTCGGCGCAATAAATATCCGGCAGAACCAAGTTATTAAGGACGCAAGCTTGAAGG
>NZ_LYDR01000084.1 GCF_001707835.1 Planctopirus hydrillae | reverse complement strand
GGGCTTTCATGAGGTGCATGCCAATGTTCTGGAGATTAAAGATGGGCGGCTGACCGGCGCGCTGGCTGCCGATATCGTGGATGCGTCTACTAAGCAGGCAGTCCTGCAATCAGCCGCTGAAATGCGTGGGATTGATTTGGCTACTACGCTAGCTGTTGGTGATGGCGCGAATGACTTGCCCATGATTGCCGCAGCGGTGTCGGGCGGGGGCCTTGGTGTGGGCTATCATCCGCGTCCGCAATTGGCGCAAGCCGCGAATTTTTCCGTGCGGCACAATGATCTGACAGCCTTGCTATTTGCGCAAGGTGTTAAGCCCAGCG
>NZ_LYDR01000083.1 GCF_001707835.1 Planctopirus hydrillae | reverse complement strand
TTCACTTACCTGGCCGACGACGCCACACTGCGCACCCTTGCGTTCTGGAACCTGGGCAGCCTCAATGGCGCCAGCTATTCGCGGTTGTGGCCCTTGTTACTGGTGAGTGCGGGGGTGGCGCTCTGGTTGCCGCACCGTGCCAAGGCGCTGAATGCCTTGTTGCTCGGTGAGTCGGAGGCCAATCACCTTGGCATTAATGTTGAAGGGCTCAAGCGCGAGCTCGTGTTCTGTACCGCGCTTGGCGTTGGGGCTGCTGTAGCCGCCGCGGGCATGATTGGCTTTGTGGGGCTGGTGGTACCGCATCTGGT
>NZ_LYDR01000082.1 GCF_001707835.1 Planctopirus hydrillae | reverse complement strand
CCCTGGCGCGGGCGCTGGTTACGGAGCCGAAGCTGTTGTTTGCCGACGAGCCGACCGGCGACCTGGATAACCGCACCGGCGAAGTGGTCTTCGGGCTGATCCATAAGCTGCATTGGGCACACGGGCTGACCTCGGTGCTGGTCACCCACAATCTCGACTTTGCCGGGCGGTGCGATCGCGTGCTGCGTCTGCATGAGGGTGGTTTGCGTCCGGACCGGGCAAATTAATAAAAGCCGGAACCGAAAGCTGGGGTATGGTGGTTCCACACGTCACATAGGGAGAACAACGAACGATGCTTGTGCTGCAGGCGTTTGCAATCGGATTGGTGGCTGGCATGCGCACCATGATGCCGCTGGTGATGCTGAGCT
>NZ_LYDR01000081.1 GCF_001707835.1 Planctopirus hydrillae | reverse complement strand
CCGAAGCCCGCGCCGCCCGACCGGCCAAGACCGCCAAACCGGGCAAGGCTCCGCGCGCCGTCGCCGAGGCCGCCGTCCCGGCCCGCAAGCCGCGCCATCGCCTGCCCGAAGCCGACGACATGGAAGCGGACGGCCCCCTCGCCGCACCTGCCCAATCTCCCGCTCAAGCTGCCTTCGCGCCTCCGTCTGAGGCCCATGATGACGCAGACGCCTATGCCGACGAGGCCGACGCCTACACCCCGCCGTGGGAGGACGCGGCGCCCGCCCCCATCGCTCCGCCCTCGGCCCGGCCGAACCGCCCGGCCGAGCCCAAGGTCGCAGCGGTCA
>NZ_LYDR01000080.1 GCF_001707835.1 Planctopirus hydrillae | reverse complement strand
AGGCCTCATGGATTAAATTGATGGTTAATCCTTGCTCAGCAAAATACCCCTGTTTTTCGGCCCAGAGAATGGCAACACAATCAAGTAAAGGAATATAGCCAATATTGAGTTCAGTTTTTTCTAATGTGGACATATGCTTTTCCTTATTGGCCCAATAACAGCTTCTGTGCATCCAGTAAGCGTCTGGCCATTTCACCAATGGTAATCCGGTGACTCATGGCATTTTTACGCAATAAAGCAAAAGCTTGTTCTTCCGTTAATGCATGCAGCTGGATGAGCAACGCTTTGGCTTTATCGATATCTTTACGGTCAATCAGTTTGTCCTGGGTTTCTTTTAAATCATT
>NZ_LYDR01000079.1 GCF_001707835.1 Planctopirus hydrillae | reverse complement strand
TGTGCCGTCAGCGGCATCTCCGCCCCCGAGACCTGCTTCGTCGGCGATGAAGACGACATCACCATCACCGGCAACTGTCTGGATGGCGTCGGTTTCCCCGACATCCCCGGCTCCACAACTGTTTCCTCGACCGAGGAAAAGAACGCCGAAGGCCACATCGTGAAGATCACCCGCCGCGTCCAATGGACCACCCCCGGCGAACACACCCTCTCCGCCACCTGCGGCGAATCCTCCGCCAGCACCACGGTCAAAGTCTATAAAGTCGATATCGAATGGAATGACCAGATCGTCACCGACGGTACTGTCCCCCGCATCGTCGGCCAACCCATCGTCCTGAAAGCCAAAATCGAACCCGCACCACCTGCCGAAACCACTTACCGATGGTCAGTTCCCGACAAGTGCATCAAAAATTATGAGATGCTCCCCACGCTGGAGAAGATTGACGCTTCCATAGGAAGACTGGATGGAAACTGCCGCACAAGAGCCACAGAAGAACCGCTTGAGCTTGTTGACCTAAAGTTGCCTTCCGTAAGTTTCTTTGCCAAGGGGATTCCAGTAAATGCTGCGGCTATGGTGACTGCACAAATCAATGGGCGACACAAATCAGCAGAAACTGCTCTGGTAATTTCCCGCCCGTCGGCATCACTTGGTATCGAAATGTCGACGATCGAACCGCCTGCAGATATCATTAGAATTGTGGGAAACAAAATGTGCTGTGGACGTACAAACACGAGCGAACCGGAAAGTCGCTCCGCAGTAAGACTGACAGCCGAGGTAACAGTACCGGAAGGCGGCGCCGGAGAAATCGCAATCATTCAGAGGATTAACACGAGCCGATTGACGACCGCCGAACGGATCATTAATGGCGTCAAGGAGCCATACGGCACTCCAATGACGACGAACGGACAATATGTGCTTGATCGCGCACCAGCGGCATCAGCAGTTGCAATTCCACAGTTTATGAGTCTAATCATCTCGGCATCGAGTAATCAGGCAGTTTGTATTTACACCCTTGACAGCCCTTCTGTGGAATTTATCGGAGTTGACACCTTAATCGACGTCAGGGAGTATTTCGAAGACTTTCTAATGTATCGACCCACTGGAGGAATTTGGGTCACGCTTCGAAAGGCAAGATGGAAATGGGCCGCTCGGGCCAACCGGGAAAATGGTGGCGCTTTACAATGGAATTGGCTTGTAAAGACACCACCAAGCGTGGAGACTTCTCCTACCGGTGATAGCGAACAGTTGCCAACATGGACTCAACGAATACAAGATATAGATTATTTCCACAGACATCCGTAAGAATAAGTATGTATATCTCAGGGATCAGCTTATGTTCACCTTGGGTGCGTCTGCCAATGTTCTCAGATTCACGCTGCATGTAAGCCTGTTTTTTCTCGTGGTACCATTTTCGTATGTGAACATTCGGTTTGCTGCGATGATTTATGATGCATATCGGGTTCTGCAATTTCAAGATGAGTGCTCTACTTGGGGTATTAAATGTGAAGTGACCCGATCTCCATTGCTTCCGTTTCGGATCGCTGGCATGATGCCGGTTGTCGGAAGAAAATGGACTGATGGACGACCAATGTCTCTCATTTTTTTCCGTAGCGACGGACTACCAATTGATTGTGTCCACCTAAAGGAGTTGTTAAGTAGATATCCTTTTAAGGATGAGATCTGTAAAGTTACAATACGCGGTGCCCACAGCAACGACGCGGATGTATTGGCTATCATCCTAGATTTATTCAACTGGCCAAGACTTAGTATGATTTCCACCCAGAGGACAGCGTTTCCGCTGAGATTGTGTCGCGATTCCTTCGGCAAGGCTACCCCGTTAATTCGAGAAATAATTGAACTAGGGGGTACACATCACTTGATTGAAAAGTGCACAAGAGATAGGCATTCTCAGTTATGTCTTGAATTAAGTCGCCTTTCTATTGTTGCCGAATGATTTGACATTTGTGTCACAACCCGCCTCTACCATCAGCCCGCCCTGATTGGCTGTGTCCTGGCCGTCTCTCGGGAAACCTACTTCGCACTGGGTGGCTT
>NZ_LYDR01000078.1 GCF_001707835.1 Planctopirus hydrillae | reverse complement strand
CAACGCCGTCCACGATTTTCTCAGCAGGAGTTGAGCAGTCTTTCTCCTTGGCGGCGTTGGGTTTGAGTCAGGCGTTGGAAGCGGGGTGGCTGGGCGGGGGGATCCCGCTTTTTATGTGGCCAGAGGCGTGCGGTTTTGGGGCGTCTTCGTTGGTATTGGTCTTTGATGGCTCGCTGCAACTGATCCGCCCATGTCAACGGATTTGACGTCGAATCGCTCGAACATGGGGACTGCAGGGCACATCTCATGATGCGGCGTGTCGCCGTGCGCGACGCGGCCGGTGACCAGCGATCAGGATTGATCCTGGCACGTCGGAGTTCCTGCAGAGTTTTAAGTTGCAGCAGCCAGAAGCCCAGCATCGTCGCCTGATGTTCGGCCAGGACATTCGCTGCCGACCGGCTCAGCCAGGTAGGACGGTTGAGGGTCTGCTTGATGCTGCGGTAGGTCACTTCGATCCCCCATCGCTGACGATAAATCTCGCTGGCAGCCGTCACGCTCAGTTCCGCTGGATCAAGAATATTGGTTACCAGAGAAATGATCGAGCCGTTTTGAGAAAGTCGCAATAATCGCAAGCGTACTGGTGGGAGAGAGATTTGCTTGCCTGGCCAGACCCAGACCTCATCGCCACGAATTTCCAGGTCGGTCAGCTTCCACAACGTCCTGAGTGTGACGTTGCCACCGACACGCAGCAGGAACTTCACGCCGGCCTCATTCAGACGCCGGTAAAACTCGAATCCGGAAAAGCCAGCATCGGCGGTGATCAGACTGCGTGGCGGCAAGTCTCCCAGCATGTCTTCCAGATGGCGTCGTTCGCTGGCGGTTCCAGGGCCACAGCGGAAGTCCCACAGGGCGTTGGTTCCCAAATGTAAAAGCGTCGTCTGAAAGACCTGGGGAGCGGAGCGTCTTTTGCCCGCACACTTGAGAACCTGTTCATTGCTGAGGGTGCGTGGCGACTCGAACTTCGAGCCATCCGCGGCGAAGACGACCCATCCGTGCTGCTTCCACCGGGGACCGGCCAGCTCTTTGATCAACTGCCACAGCCGGGGCCGCAGGGCCTGGACGATGGGCTCGATCCATCGACACAACGCCTGAGTATAGCCGGTGTATGAGGTGGGAATGACTTCCTCAAAAGCCATGCCTGCCAGGATGCTGCGGACATGCTCGAAGCGGTCAGAGAGAGTCTGTCCTTCGTGCCAGCTCATCAAAGCGGCGGCGTGCAACAAACGCATGGGCGTCCACCAGGCATTGCCATGAACCTGAGCCAGCAGTGGATCAAACGAGCCACCGACAAGATCCGCGATGGCATTTTTGAGTTCGAGAGCATAGGTTACTGAACGTGGCCTCCGTGCCATGATCGAGTCTCCGGAAAGCGGATTGAGTGTGGTAACCCAATCTCTACCCGAGACTCGATCTTCTTGAGAACACGAAACTTACGTCACGTCATCAGACTTGTAAAATCGTGGACGGCGTTG
>NZ_LYDR01000077.1 GCF_001707835.1 Planctopirus hydrillae | reverse complement strand
CCAGCTTCGCCCTCCTGGGCAAACGGCACCGATGCTGAGGCTCCGACGCCCGGCCGGGCGCAGAGAAGTGAAGCGTCTTCCCCTGACCTGTCTTGGCTTCCTGGGACGCACCAGTGTGCAAGCCTCCTGTGAATGGGTGTTTCCAGCTCACCATCAGCCGTCCTTCAGGCTCCCGCAGGTTTGTTTCAGGACCCAGAGCTCACTGGAGTGAGCAGTACTTATTCACTCAACTCAGAGGAGGACTATTACTTCAGAAAAACCCTGCATTTTAGGGCAATTAAATAAGTAGGTATCAGATTTTATTCCTTGGATATACAATGAAGTAGGAAGTTAGTTTTAAAATAGACCTT
>NZ_LYDR01000076.1 GCF_001707835.1 Planctopirus hydrillae | reverse complement strand
AGGTCACGAATTCTTTGGCGGGAATCAAACCAATCTGGGCCAGCTTGGCATTAGCTTGCAGATCGGCTGATTCGTCACCAGCCTGTGCCACCGCTGGCTCAAAGAATCTCCAACGAGAGAAACTCAATGGATCGTCCATCACGCTCAACGCACTCTCAGGAAGCGGGGGGTTGATGGTTGATGGTTGGGAGTTGGTTACAAGTGTGCCACTGCTGGCTGGCCAGCAGTGCTCCTCCCAAGAGCCAAGAACCGTTTCTCCCACCAAAGCCTCTTTACAACCAACAACCAACAACCAAAATTCACTCTTTCTTCGGCGCTTTCTCCAGGAGGGCTTTGAACTCCGGGTCGTTTTCGAGTGGCTTTAAATCCGGGTCTTTTTTCACCCAGTCGAAATCGTCAAACCCGCGTTCAATACTGGCCTTCAGGTCTTTGAGTGCCAGCCCCTTGTAGCGGTTGATCACCTCTTCTCCCGCCATATTCTTCATCGCATGCTCCAGGGCCCGGCTGTAGACGCAGGCGGCATTGTAGAGGTATTGATCATCCTGCTGATGCTTCGTGCGAATCTTCTCAAGTGTGCTGATTCCCTTTTCTGTCTCACCCGCGATCACCAGGCAGATGGCATACCCCGTGACTGCCAGCGAGTTGGTCGGGTCGAGTGCTACCGACTTCTCAAAATCGCCCCGCGCTTCGGGAAACTTGCCTTCCTGCAACCGCAGGTTTCCGCGACCTGCCCAGGCCTCTGGCAGATACTCATCGACTTCCAAAGCGATCTCAAAGCACTCCAGGGCTGATTTCTTCTGTTTCTGCTGGAGATAATGCTGGGCCTGATAAATGAACTGGTAGCCGGGCGACCTTTGCCGGAGATTTAATAGTGCGGCATTGGCATAGTCCCGCCTTGTATCGTCTTTGGCTTCATCACGCAGCTTGAGGAGCAGTTCTCGTGCAGCCGGTGTTCCCAGCTGACCAATCATCTGCATGAGCTGCTGCTGCATGTTATTGCTGTCCTGCTTGCGAACGGCTTTTTCGAGAATGGACAGCAGATCTGGCGGAGATTCCTGCATCAATCCCTGCAGCGCACTCGAAGCCTGCGATAGATCGCCCGATTCAATACAGCGAATCGCCAGGGGCAAGAACTCCGGCGCCTTGAGTTCCCTGAGAGCCAGCATGAGCTGATTGCGCTCTTGTGGCTTAAACGAATCAAATCGATCGGCCAGTTCCTTACCTGCTGAGGCATCAGCAATCGCACCAATGAGTCGAATGGCTCCGGAGCGATCGGCCGTTGAGTTTGTACTGGAGTTATCGAGCCGGGCCATCAGTTTCGGCAGCACGCGCGGATCGCGTACCTGCCTCAAAAACTGTTCGAGCAGGGGATCGAACTCTCCTCGATCGAGCGAAGCGAGTGCGTAATCCATCGCCAGTTCCCGGCTTTTGCGATCGGATCGGCGAGAGAGGACATCGAAGGCGAACTTGCGTGTGGTCGCATTGTCGCTGCGAATGGATTCTTCCAGAAGTCCTTGTGCCGCTGGATGCCCCAGCACCACTAACGCAGAAAGAACTTCGGTCCTGATTCCTCCTTGAGGCTGATGCGTATAGTTTGCCAGAACATTCGCCCAGGCCGCCTTGGGTGTTGCCGAAAGGACGGTCAAAATGGGGTCTCGGCGTTCTGGTTGCACATCCTTTAATAACTGCAGCAGGACATCCTGATGCTGGCGATATCGAGATGTGGCCAACGCTTCGGCTGCATCGGGCACGAGTTCCATCTTTCCACTGGTGATGATTGCCTTCAGTTCATCAATCGCCGGCTGCTCGCTGAATTCTCCCAATGCCAGCACTGCTGACTTGGCCAATGGCTGATCCTCGCTGCGCGTCAACGCAATGACCCGCGGTACTTCCGAAGAGGGCAATCGAGCGGCCCCATGCAACAGGGCGGCTGGTTTCGCCAGTGGATGTCCACTCTCGATCTCACGCAGAATTTCATCGGCAGGTAACAGTCGATAAGCATCGGCCAGCGCTGCAGAGATCGCATCGGCTGCCGTGGGATGCACGACTTTGGAACTATTCCCACGCTTCGACTGATCACGCTGGTTGGGGATGCTGGCCAGTTGAAGTTCCTGAATGGCGGCAGGAACTTCCGGCAGATAATTGATCTGTGGTCTGTTCCCTGGCGGTTGCTGCGCTGTGGTCATCAACCAGCTCAGAAGTTGTGAGTTAACCTGTTTCACACTCAGATCCCAGCAGGTAACGGCCCGCTCGACCTTCTTCAGCGACAGCTCTTCATACCCCCGGCACAGATCCTGAGCATTCACGGTATTCAGGATTCCCGAAATCGTCATCAGCCCCAGGAGAGCACGCGGGCCCACCAGTTCGATCCTGAGCTTCATCGCCGACTTCATCTGCCGATTGACATCAATCACCAGGGGGCCAGCCGACGACTTCATCGTGATGACGCTGGGAGGAACATTGTTGTCGGTCTCCAGCTTGGCGAAGACCAGCCAGACATTACTGGCTGTTCCGGGAGCAATACTCAATTCCGCAAATGGCTCAGCCCCTTTGAGAGAAATCGATTTCTCTTCATACTGGAACTGCATGAGCTTCAATCGCTGCGGGAGATTGCCAAACGGGTAATCCTTTCCTCCAATATTGGCACTGACATCGTCTTTTCGAATGACAATCGGCTCGGCACTACCGTTGTAGATGGAAACATTGACTGCCAGATAGCGCATCAGGCCGGTTCCATCGTTCCACCAGCCATAATTGGCCATCTCAACGAGGGGAATAATCTGTTTCTGAAAGGAGTTCGCCTCTGCCACTGGTCGTGGTGGATCGAAAAACGTTGGGCGATCCCAGGCCTCGCGCTGTGCCCAGCTCTCCAGCAGTTTGTGGATCTCTTCTTCAGTGTTGATCGTCTTGATCTCACTGGCCGGTGCGGCTGGTTGGCTGGGGGTCGTCTTACTGCTGCTGCGCTGCGGTGATTCATTCTGAACCAGAATCACGTTCCCAGCGACAGCGCGTGCGGGACGTTTTGCAGGCACCACATCACCAGCGGCATGCACTTCCTGACGTTCGCAAATCAACGTCAGTAAGACAGGCAGCAGCACGACGAGCCTGCGAACAGTCAGTAACAGCACATACCGAGGATGGTGACACATGTTCGAGTCATCTCGCTGTAAAAAACTTCTGTTCAGAAAACGATCGTTCTCAGGGAATCAAGCCTTGATGAACCTGTCGGTTCCTCAAGGTTCCGTGTGATCCTTCTTGACCGTGACCACCTGTTCCGGGCATGGCCTTCGCCAGTAAAGATTCTCACCTCGCTACGGCAAACTTGCCACCAGAATCGCCGGATTCATGCCATGGCCACGCCTGATCGCGACGGGCGTACTGAACATTCAGGCACGCGAAAGTTGTCTACCGGGTGCATTTTTTGAGGCATGACTTCCTTGAGGGAACTTCAAGATTTGCCAGCAGAGCTGCATTTCTGACCTATGCTTGTGCAGAAGGGCGTTCTCGAGAATCGCGGGCCACGAGTTTCGACACCCTCTTTTCGACCTGGATTGGAGCAGCGGATGTCGGCTGAAGGTAAACTCTCACCGGCTGAGTATTTGCGTCGTGTCGGCATGGGTGTCGCCAATGCCCTGGGGCAAACTCCAGCCGGACCTCGGAAAGATTCCGTCACATCTGGTGAAGGGCACCGTCAGCCTCCCGCAACTCCTCCAGCCAACAAATCTTCCGCACCGACTGACAATTTACCGCGATTTTCCCCGGAGCGGTCTGCTGGCCAAGCCTCCGCTCAAGGGCCACGCGTATCATCACCAGCATCGGCTGAGACACCAGAAACTTCGATCAATGCTCTGCAGGCTGATATTCGCCAGTTGCTGAAATCGAATGCTCAATCGGTTCGGCCCAACATCCCGCTCGATCCCATCAGTTCACGCGAGACGGAAGCTCCGCCATTAGCGTCTGGTTCTGGTGATCGAAAGCTCAACTCCCTGTTTGAGAGAGTTGAGAATTTGCTCGGGCCACGCAAAACAGCGGGCGAGAACGAATACTTTCCTCCCGAACCCACCACGCTTTACGAAACTCGACTGACCGAAGACGAAGTGGAACGGTTGATTCTCAAATTCCTCCTGGCGAAGGGCTCTTCGACAGGCCGGCAGGTGGCCGGTCAGCTCAAACTTCCTTTTGCGCTCATCGAACCGATTGTCAAAGGTCTGAAGCAGGACACGCTGCTGGCTTACCGCAATACCGCCGAGATGGGCGATTACGAGTACTGCATTACCGATGTCGGACGCGAGCGCGCCCGCCGCTTCATGGAAGAATGCACTTACTTCGGGGCGGCTCCCGTCTCTTTGCGAGATTACCTCCACGCGATGGAGGCTCAGTCAATCACTCGTCATTATGCCACCGAAGAGAGCCTTAAGACCGCCTTTAAAGACCTGCTGATCAATCCTTCGCTGCTCGAACGACTGGGGCCAGCCATTAACTCAGGCCGTGGGATGTTCCTCTTTGGCGAGCCTGGCAATGGAAAAACCAGCATTGCGGAACGCATTACGCGCTGCTTCGGCAGCACGATCTGGATCCCTCGAGCCTTAGGGATCGATGGTGATGTCATCCGCCTGTTTGACCCTGGGATGCATGATGAAGTTGAAACACCGCCTCAGGAACAGGGGCTTTTCAATCTGACAGGGATTGATCAGCGCTGGGTGCGCATTGTCCGCCCGACCATTGTCGCTGGTGGTGAGCTCACCATGGATCAACTGGAAGTCACACAAAACCAGACAACCAAAATCTGCGAAGCCCCACTGCAGCTCAAAAGCAATTGCGGCACATTTGTGATCGACGATTTCGGACGCCAGCGCATGCCAGTCACAGAACTGCTCAATCGCTGGATTGTCCCTCTCGAAAAACGATACGACTTTCTGAATCTTCCCAGTGGCAAGAAGATTCAAGTCCCCTTTGATCAGCTCATCATCTTCTCGACCAATCTCGAGCCGCGTGATCTCGTCGATGGGGCCTTTCTGCGACGAATTCCCTATAAAATTCAGGTTCCTGACCCAACTGAAGCCGAATTTCGCGGCATTCTCCAGCGGTTAGCTCCTCATCTGGGTTTTCAGTACAACGAACAGGCCGTCTCCTATCTGATTCAGAAACACTACTTCGAGGTCAAACGTCCCTTCCGTTCGTGTCAGCCGCGCGATCTGTTGCTACAAGTCAAAAACTACTGCACCTACAAGAATATTCCTAAACAGATGACAGCCGAGGCATTTGACTTTGCCGTCGCCAACTATTTTTCGGTCATGTAGAAACAGCGTAAAACATCGATACGATTTCTCTGGTTCGACTATTAATAACGTCTACACGATATCGGGTTGATGAACCTCTGGTAATCAAATGCATTTCGTGGAAATGGAATGAGACCCGACAGCAACAATAGCGATCGAATGATTCAAAGATTTTTACACTGGTAGACTTGACAGTTCAAAAGTGAGACATAGGTTTCGTAATGTCCACATGGAGTTAGCAGCATCATCTTCTGCAACCCATCACTCATTCTCTGAAACTCGACTCGGAACCATATAGGGAGCTGCTCAATGTTTGTCGGAACTCGAATCAAGAAGTCGAATCCACCTGCCTCATCACGCCGTAAGGGGTTCACACTCGTTGAAGTGCTGATTGTGGTTGTGATTCTCGGAATTCTGGCTGCCACCGTGTTGCCTCAGTTTACTGCAGCCACTGATGACGCCAAGGAGGCTTCTCTCCGCCAGAATCTTTCGCTGTTGCGCAGCCAGATTCAGATGTTCCGTTTCCAGCATGATGGCAAGTTCCCTGGCAATGGTTCGACAGATCCCACAAAGATTGTCGAGCAACTCACACTGGCCTCCAAGGCGGATCTGACCACTGCTGCACCAGGCACAGCCGGTTATCCATTTGGCCCGTATGTGATTGGCCAGTTGCCAGTCAATCCTTATTCCGGTGGACGGGCCGTGAAAATCGTGACCGACGTGGCTGCTGCGACTCCTGATATGGCCGAAACCATTGGCGACGAAAAAGTAGGCTGGATTTATAATCCTGCGACGGGCGAGATCAAGGCCAACGCCACAGGTAACAGTGCTGACGGTAAAGCTCTCGATAAGATGTAATAGCGACGTCCTGCTGCCTGCCTGAATCAAGAATCAATCAAGCCGCATTCAATGGTTCATTGAATGCGGCTTGGCTATTTCAACCCACAATGATCGTGCGAAATGACGTCTCTACGTGGCGTAGGGTGCATGAAGTTCGGACGGAATGCACCAGCCGTTCTGTGAGCCTTTTCGCTTACCACCGAATCAATGTTATATAGTGAATCTTTCCAAGCATGCTTGCTCAGGGCCGCAAGCATGGCACATCAGCAGAACGATCGATACTCTGTGATCTGGGGGCAAACGAGGACGTGTGACCCCAGCCACTCCATCGAGAAAAGTGTAACTATTCTGGGAATCTATGGCGCTTGGAGAGTCTTTCCAGGCATGCTTGCTCAGGGCCGCAAGCATGGCACACAGAATGTAAGTAGATTCTCAAAGCCATATCTATAAAATGCTCATCGCGTCATTTTCATGATCTTCTGCCACTGCTTCACGAGCTTACGAGTGGTCACAGGCATGGCCAGTGAATCGAGCGATTCACACTCAAACCACCCACCATGCGACTTGAGTTGTTCATAGAGTGCATGACTTTGTCTGCTGGTCACTCCATTCGAGAGATCGCAGCTAAAGGCATGCAGAGTGATGCGATATCTGGTCACTCCATGAGTCAGCCGTGAAAATTCTGTGACTTCGCCTGGAAGTACCGCCAATTGTTCCTGCACACGAGCCTTGAGTGCCAAAGCCAGTGCATTGATTGAAGTGGCCTGCTCCCCCTTAAACTCATCGCTGGTGTTCTCGGGATCAAAAAGTGTGTAGCGTGGAAAATCCCATAATCCAGCCCATCGCTCAGGCTGCTCGCGTTGCCGGAGAAACAGCTCCCTTTTATACTCGATCAGCAAAGTGGCATCAACCAGCGGTGTAATGACTGGTCTGGCCTGTGCTCGGGGAATCTCGGCTTGCCTTCCTTCCTGAAATGCCCGGCAATGCTGCTGAACCGGGCATTGATCGCACAATGGGTCGATGGGCTTACAAACAAGAGAGCCCAGTTCCATGAGTGCCTGATTGATCAGATCGGGTTCTTTCCCTGCGACAATTGATTCAGCGAACCCCCACAAGGCCTTTTGTCCAGCCGCATTTTTCAAGTCTCCATCATATCCGAGAATGCGGGCATACAACCGCTGGGTATTGGCTTCGACAATGGGAGCCGGCTGGCGAAAAGCAAAGCTCGAAATTGCACCGGCCGTGTATCGACCAATCCCGGGCAAATCGAGCAATTGTTCGACACTTTGCGGAAAAACCCCATGATATCTTTCCATCAACTCTCGGGCAGACTTATGCAGATTGCGAGCTCTCGAGTAGTAACCTAAACCCTCCCACAGTTTGAGAACCTCTTCTTCCGGAGCATTGGCCAGCGCCTGCACACTGGGGAATTTCGCCATGAATCGTTCGAAGTAAGGGATCACAGCGGTCACTGTGGTCTGTTGCAGCATGATCTCACTGATCCAGATTGAATAAGGATCATGTGAGGCTCGCCACGGTAACGGGCGGCCATGCCTGGCATACCAGGTGAGAAGTTGCTTTTGGAACTTTGTCTTGTGCATCCCCGTCTACTGTCTATCGCCATGGGCATGATCAGCGTATCAGGCAACGTGAGCCGGATGTTTCAAGATCCTCGGCTCATCATCGTCGCTCGATGTTTCGTCCGCGAGTGCTGGTACTGGATGATTGCCAAAATCGGCGTCATCGATATCGATTGTCATCTCGGGCTCAGCATCGTGCAGAATCGACGGGCTCAAACGGGCCAGGAGTGCCAGAATCGCGGGTAATGGCACCAGCGAAATGAACAGACAACACGTTACTCCGATGGTCAGCACAGCCCCGAGGCTGAACAATCCCCGATGCGCAGCAATCATCATCGCGCCAAAGCCCACCATAGTCGTCGTGACTGTCAGCACAATCGCATTGACCAGGCTGGGAGTGACTGTATAGGGCCCTGGTGCGCGATGGCGAAAATCGTGAAGCAGATGCACACCACTATCGACACCCAGCCCAATAATCAGAGGCAGCACAATGAGATTCGCCGGGTTGAGAGGCATGTTGATGAGGACGAGAATCCCGAAGGTCATGGCGAGGCTCACGACAGGTGGCATCAATGCCAGAAGCGTCAATCCCACGCTTCCCGGTGATCGCCACATGGCGGCCAGCATAGTGACAATACTTGCGGTTCCGACCATCATCAGTGGTGTATTCTCGAAGAGCCAGCGCTGGCTCCAGAGTGGCAACTTTGCAGAGAGCTCAGGAACTGACTGACAACCGATGGCCAGGACACCCACACCCAGCGCGACCAGCATCCCGGGGATCAGGCAACGCCAGATCAACTTTCCTGGCAAAAAATCGATCAGCAGCACCAGCACAATGACGGCCAGTGCATACATGGCGGCAATCTCGTAACTGTGCTTGATCTGCAAAGCCGCTTCAAAGTTCTGCAGTGGTGTCCCGGTGATGTTCGGATCGACCTTTCGCACGGCGGTCACAAACTGCGTCAAAGGTTCCATATCCCAGATCTGCTGGGCGGGATAGACCTGCAAGAGCCACTGATCTTTCCCACTTTTGGGCTGAGCCACAAAACGGGAGGTCAATTCCACAGGCAGATCGTTCAAAGAAACGGGTGCCGGATTGGCTGCGGCCCGCAAGGCCTGAAACTGAGCCAGCAAGGCGTAGGACATGCGATACTGGAACTCGCTCAAAATCTGCATCTGTTCTGGCAACTCTTTCTCGGCCAGTTGATTGAGCGTTTGATCGAGTTTCTGTGAAAGTGCCAGAGATTTCGCTTCCGACCGACTCTTCAAATGGGCAAAGAGATCATCGAGGGCATGCCCGACACGACCAGGATTCGATGTCTTCGGTGGAGGGAGTTTGTCGGGGAGATGTTTCAGATGGGCATGGAACCCTTGAACAAGGAGTCGGGTTTCATCGGCCGAGTGATCGGGAAGTCGGGTCGCGATTTCTTCGACTTTGCGAACTTCTGGTAGTGCCTCGAACTTTGCCTTGAGTTCTCGAACCTGAGCGGGTGAATCTGCCAGCGAGATCGCAAAGAGTAATGAATGGTCAGACGAGGCAAAAATGCGATTCTGTGTCTCGACAGATTCCAAGCCTCGCGCCTGCAGATTGAGCAGATTGTGATCGTATGTCACGAGGCTCGTCAGTTGGCCATCTTTCCAGCCCACCACCTGCACGACGAGCAGCAGAATCACGACGGCTGAAAAACTCGCTACGGTTCCGGGCGCATGGAGAATCGCCTTGCGAAGAAGTTCACCTTGAAACGGCGTTGGTAACTGTGCAGCCGATCGATGACGATCAGAGATCACCAGCATGGCCGGCAAGAGTGTAAACGTCGCCACGACACAGAGCAGAATTCCGGCTCCAGCAATCAGCCCCAGTTCAGCAACACCTAAAAAATCGGTGAATGCTGCACAGAAAAACGCCAAAGCTGAAGTGATCGCCCCCGTCAGGATGCTGACACCGACTCGACCGGAGGTATTGACCAGAGCCGAGCGAATCTCCATCCCCTGTTGGCGATGTTGAATGTACCTGGCGAGAAAATGGATCCCAAAATCGACACCCAGCCCAATGAGAATTGTCACAAACGAGATCGAGAGAATATTCAGATGACCAATCGTTAATGTCGTAAAGGCAAACGTCCAGGCGGTTCCGGCAGCCAGCATGATCATCCCGATGATGGGATGTCTCACACCTCGGAAACAAATCAGCATCAGAATCAGCACACCGGCTTCCGAGATCATCGAGGCCCAGCCCATATCGGCTTGTGACCTTCGCATTTCGTCATTCTCAAGAACCGGGATGCCCGTCAGGCTCATCTGGACTTCCGGAAGGTTCGATGTCACATCGGACATCAGTTCCCGCAGCCGATCAATCGATCGCGTGTGTCCTTCAAACGAACCGGCATCTTTCTGAACGGGCGAGGTTTTCAAAAACCCCATCGTTCCCGCGTCGTTAATGAGGTAAACCGTCTGGTTTCCCTGGGCCTTCATTCGCGGGTCGAGAGTCAGCAAGTCGGGCCAGGGGTTGGTGAACTCGCCATCTTTCTCCACACCATGGGCCAGACTGCTGACGAGTCGATCCACATGGTGGAGCAATCCCTGGATCTGTTCTTTCGTCGTCGCACTTTCCAGTTGAGTCTTGAGAATCAAGGCGACAGTTTCCAGCCGCACCAGATCCCAGTTGCCAGCCAGAATGGGACGATACTCGTCCAGTCTTTCGAGGCCCATGGCCAGTTGGGCAGGTGCGAGGTATTGCAGTCCTTTGCTGCGAAGCTCTCCAGGCTCGACCTTGTACAAAATGTTGCTGAAGAATTCTGGTTCCTGGTGGAGCAGAGCCGCCAGTTCATCGAGCGACTGCTTGATCCGTTCGGGAGACTTCCCTTCGACGACGACCACCAGGTCGTTGGCTTCGCCGAAACTCTGCGTGTACTTCATCCATCGCTGATGAAAATCTGCCGAAGGATTGATCAGATCAGATCGATCGGTTTTGAACTGGAGAAAGGCGACGCTGATCAGTGCAGAAATCACGACGGAAACGGCAGCAATGCCAATTGTGGCCCAGGGTCTTTTGACACATGACCCGGTCACTTTGGAAAGGAAATGACTCAGTCGTGAGTGCTCGGGCTGAACAGACGGATCGGTGCGCATGGGCATCACACCGTTGGGGTTGGATCCCAAAGGTCGTGATGGATCTGCTGGTGGAACATCACTCTTCATCAGGCGATCCGGTGCCTCTGAAGGTGTCTGGTGATGATGATCATGTCTTCACTGGATCTTGCGGCCACTGGCCAGGGAGACTTGGGTGGAACTTCTGGATGACCAGAAAAGCCGAAAGGGATCAGAACATTCAGGAGCTGACTCAGGTTTATCCTAGAAGAATGTGACGTTCCCTGTCATCACCACTTCTGTCAATGTGGGTGTTTTGTAAGGTCCGTGGCAGCCTTTGCATTTGGTAATATATTTTGCAGATTCTGGAGCGATTTTCGTCATTAGAGCCCAAGATTTTCCTGCGAATGGCAACCATAAACCGTATTGCCAGCAATGTTTCGATAAATGGCTTGGTTCCGGAACGTCCAGTGGCTTAGTATGAACTGATCCCCGCAATCGCATTTCGAACGGCAAAATCTGCAGATGTCTCAAGGCCCCGCGACAACTCCTGCGCAAGTTCCGCCACTCCCTGCAGCAGCGAGTGCGGATGCTCAGCCTGCAGGGAGTCAGGCCCCGGCGTGGCTGAAATCGCGACAGCAAAAATTGTCGAATAAGCCGGAGACCTCTCCTGGCATCGATCTTTCCGGGGCCGGGGCTCCGGATAACGATCAAACCTGGGCCCGCCGGCTGCTCAACTATTCGCTCACCTCTTACGGACTCTCACTGCTGATTCATCTGGCCGCACTGGTGGTCCTTTCGTTCTGGTTTTTCAGCACCAATCTGCCTCAAGGGCTGCAGCTTTTTGGGGGATTGGCAAATGCTCCCGAAGATCAATTGATCCTCGATACAGCCCTTTCAACCATCGATAACACACCGGCTGCCCGCATTGATATGGCCCCGATTGATGCCCTCACACAATCAGCCGTCGGATTTGATCCCCTCGATGCTGCAGCCAGTGCCAAAGAAGGGACAGGCGATAACCCTGACGGTGAAGGCGTCGCCATGCCCAGCGTTGGTGTCCCCAGCTTCGCCATTACCAAAGGGAGTTTCAGTGTCTGGACAGAACCGAAAGACCCTAAACCGCGGCAGAATTACTACATCATCGTGCATATCAAGCTCCCGCCGAATCAGACTGTCTATCCGAGTTCTGACCTGACGGGCGAAGTCATTGGGACCGATGGCTATCGTCTGATCATTCAAAGAGCCATCAAGGAAGCCGACACCCCGGCTCGCATCAAAGTCAAAAACAATGGCGTTCAACTCAAAATCTTTGTGCCTGGTGCCGAGCGGCTGGTACGCGATGAAATCCGTGTGAACTCGCGGGTTCTCAAGGAAAAACAGACGATTGAAATTGAGTTTTAAGCACACGCCCTTCTTCGCACATCCTCGCACATCCTCGCAAAGCCTTGCTCCATGCTCTCGCCATTTGAAGTGCCACTGACCGGCCCCGTCGTCTGTTTTGGCGAAGCACTGCTCCGCCTCGATACACCCGGCAACAAACGTTTTCTCCAGGCTGATCAGTTTCTCGCTTCGTATGCGGGTGGTGAAGCCAACGTGGCTGTGGCTCTTTCCTATTGGGGGTTACCTGCCCGGTTGGTCAGTAAAGTTCCGGCACACGAACTTGGTGCCGCCTGCCTCAAGGCCTATCAGGCTTATGGAGTCGATACCAGTCACGTCATTCGCGGCGGGAAGCGGCTGGGCATCTTTTTCGTCGAAAACAGTACTTCCTTGCGTGGGCCGCAAGTTCTTTACGACCGTGCGGGCAGCAGCTTTGCCGAATCCAAACCCGAGGAGTACCACTGGCCAGATCTTCTGGAGGGGGCCTGCTGGTTTCACTTCACTGGGACAGTCCCCGCAGTTGGCCCTGAGACCAAAGCCGCACTTCTGGAAGCACTCACGCTGTGCCGCCAGCGGGGCATTGTTGTCAGTTTTGATGTGGGTTATCGCAGTGCGCTGTGGTCGGTGGATGAGGCGGGGAAAGTCTTTCGAGAACTCATTCCGTGGGTCGATGTTCTCATTGGTAGTGAACAGGATGCGACTCAGTTCTTTGAAGTTCCCGCATCGACAGCCGGTCATTCGACACCAGAGAGCCGGGAACAGAGCCTGCGTGCTCTGGCAGATCGCACTTCGCTGAAGGCGATTCTTTACTCCCATCGCACGGTGAACGACCTGGGCGTCCATCGATACTGTGCTTCGTTACTCGCACGCTCGAATTCCCAGGTATCAGCCACGGTGGTTCATACGGCGAATCAGGAGCTGATGCCGATTGACCGGATCGGCACTGGCGATGCACTGGCCGCCGGGTTGATCCGCGGCCTGTTGCTGGGGCATGCTCCGCGAGAAGTGCTCGATTTCGCCTTTGCGGCTGCTCTTCTGAAGCATTCGATCGAGGGGGATTTTGCTCTAGTCAATGTGCCAGAAATCCAACGCCTCGCCACCGGCGGCTCCCTGACTCAGGTCCGCCGTTGAACTTGCAAAGTGAGTTTGATTTTGCCCTGGGCATATCATTCACTATCAAATGATATCGGTCAATATGATTGCGAAAGTTCGAAAATCAGGCCGCAAGAGCTTACTTTCCACTTCGACTCAGAGCTTTCAACAAGTTCAGTTTGAATTCAGGAAATAATCCTTCAACTGAAGCATCCTCATATGAATAGAATCACCTGTGGATATTTCGATTGAGCATTTCCACAGACGTTCTTGAAAAATGATCTCCTTTCCAAATCTCATCGACACTCTTGGTCGAAATCGGTGATAAGTTTCCCATCAGTCTTTCTTTATGTCTTCACATCTTCGGAAAGGAATGCAATGCGTTTACCCGTATCCACTTGTCGTCGAGGTTTCACGCTCATTGAGTTGCTGGTGGTCATCGCCATCATCGCCATCCTGATCGCACTGCTTCTCCCAGCCGTTCAACAAGCCCGGGAAGCAGCACGGCGGACACAGTGCCGCAACAACCTCAAGCAGCTCGGACTTGCCTTCCACAACTATCACGATGTCCACAACCAATTTGCCTTGTCGCAACTGGGGCCCACGACCACTGGTAACGAAGACTGGCGCGGGAACGGCCCCCATGTTGGCATCCTGCCCTTCATCGATCAGACACCGCTCTACAACACCTACAACTTCAATGCCAATGCCTGGTGGAATACCTCACCTTCCGGCCTGGCCCACAATGTTTCCGCAGGCACCAGCCCCGGTCGCCAGGCCATAGCTGGCTATCGCTGCCCATCGGATCCGGCTGTTAAATCCGATGGCACAGGTCGCCGCCCAGGAAACAACTATCCCGTTTGCGAAGGGGCCAACGCAGGGATGTTCAACGACGGTGTCGCTGGTGGCTACAACGCTTCGAAAACCAACGGGATGTTCAACATGCGTGTGCCCGTCACCATGGCCAGTGTCACCGATGGCACGTCGAATACCATCATGGCTGGTGAACAGGCTCTTTCTGGAGGTAGCGGCACAATTGGAACGCTGGCAAACCTGCGCCAGGCCATTGCCATTCCTTCGGGATGGGATGGCACATTCCTGACACAGGCTCAGGTCGATGACTGGGGCAGTCGAGCAGCGGCTGCGACTGGGAACATCCGCACAGAAACGGGCGACTTCTGGAACGTGGGAGTGCATGAGCAAGGGACATTTAACACGCTCTTTCCGCCCAACTCCAAGTACCCTAACGTGACGGCACACTGTGCGGGCTGCGCTCCCGATGGTCCCGCTTCAGTCCCGGCCCGCAGCTACCATACCGGTGGCGTGCATGTGCTGCTGGCTGATGGCACTGTTCGATTTGTCAGCGACAACATCGATCTGACCACCTGGCAACGCCTGGGCTCACGTAACGATGGCCAGCAACTGGGTGAGTTCTAACTCTCTCTCTTTGAACCAACCAGTTCTGTCTCAATACTTCATACGCTTTCTATGAGATAACAGCGATCGTTGTGCCATGCTTGCAGCTCTGGGCAAGCATGTCTTCGCAGTCAACCCCGCGCTGTTATCTACCGAGAAACATAACATCAGGAAGTTCCCGCAATGAATCTTCGACATCAGATTTTTGGCTTAGGCTTAGGACTCGCCTTCTGCGGAGTTGCCCTCCCAGGTTGCGGCGGTACTGCCGTTAAGGTCGAAAGCCAGTCTCAACCTGCCGAAACCAGTGGCAAGGAAAACCTTAAAAAACGTCTCCAGGCCATCGCTGAAACTGGCTCCGGGGGAAGTGGTCTTTCGGGTATGCGTGAGTCCATTCTTGAACTCAAAAAGACCGAGCCTGAACTGGCCAATCAACTCCTGACAGAGCTCGGCAAAATGGAAAAGACATCCAACGCGGATGTGATCAAGAAAGTGGCTTCCGGCATGATCGAGAAACTTTAGTCTGTCCGGCAGCTTCCATGAGTGATCAGCAGCCGGGCTTGTCTCAAATACGAGATAAGCCCGGCGATTTTTTTTCATGGACTATTCCATCCATTGAGGAGTGATTTCAGCAATCACCCCTCCTCTGGAAAAATAATGGACATCATCTTTCCAGCCATCGATCCCAGATTTGTCTGGGGAAAGTGACTGGCTGTCTGGGAATCTTGTCCCAGGCGAAATCAGTAATCAGCTCGGCCGGGGAAACGGGGGCCTGGTTACTTCTCAAGCCCAGTGAAGAGGCCAGCCAGCCGATGACGTCGCGAGAGTCCACACCCGCTTCGCGTAAGATGGACAGGCGGGAATCGCCGTGCCGCTTCGCCAGTCTGAAACCATCTGGCCCTTTCACCAGCGGCACATGGGCGAACGCTGGCGCCGACCATCCCAGCACCTGATACAAAGCGAGTTGCCGATAAGTGCTCGGGATCAGGTCATCACCCCGCACCACTTCTCCCACCTCCATGTCGTGATCATCGACCACGACGGCCAGTTGATACGAAGGTGTTCCATCCGCTTTAGCGATGACAAAGTCCCCCAGAGCGTGCGGAAGAATGGCACTCTGCTCACCGGCAATTCGATCCTGCCAACCCAGTGGCGTAGTAAAGCCTGTTGTGCGAAATCTCCAGCAGTACGAACCCTCAGCCAGTTGATCGGCATCAGCGACATGGCGATGGCTGCATGTTCCCGGATAAATCGCAGGCTCATGCCCCTGATGAGGCGCACTGGCTGCCTGACTCACGTCGGTCCTGCTGCAAGTACAGGGATAAATCCATTCGCCATCACGCAAGGTGCGGAAAATCTCTGCATATCGAGCCATTCGCTGTGACTGCACAAAGCCATTCGCAGCGGCATCATCCCACCAGTTCGGTCTCTTGCCGATCTTCGGATCGCTCGCAGAAGGTTGGAGCTTTGGCCCGTCGTCCCAATCCAGCCCCAGCCACGCCAGATCCTCGACCGCCTGTGTCATGGCCCACGGCTTGACTCTCGGTGAATCGAGATCCTCAATCCGGAGGATCAACCGCGAACCTGTCGATCGTGCTGCCAGCCAAGCCACCAGAAAGGTGCGGGCATTCCCCGGATGCTGTGCCCCGGTGGGTGATGGTGCGAGTCGACCTGTCGCCATTTTCTTCCCGTGGTCCTAGCTCGTTTCAATCGCACGCTTCACAAAAACCACGCCAGATTTCGTGCCATGCTTGCAGGCCTCGGCAAGCATGACACACAAGCTGAATTCTATTCCACCCCGACGAAGGCGATGACGGTTGGCGGGTGGCCCGGCCAACTCGTGGCCGGGTCATCGTACCTTGTACGATGACAAGAAGCCGCGCCATCCGCGTGCCCAGCCACAACTCTTGACCTTGTCCTGGGTGGCACGCCCTGAAGGCCTTGCGGAAGGGCGTGGTATTAATCCCATGAAATTTCAATTTTGATGCCAGGACAAGTGGTTGAGATCGGATCACTTCATCCGCCCCCTGGTCAACAAACTTCCCCAGCGCAAATGCATCCGGCACATAGATTCATGACTTTTCACGCTGTTCGTCAAGAACGATCAGAGTCCAAAGAACTGGGGGCCAACGAGGACGTTTGACCCCATCCACCCAGTCTTCATCCACTCAGCCTCAAGGCACACTTCACATCAGAACTCCTGCAAAGTTGTGTGTAATGGACAGCAGCTCTGGGAAAGCATGATCAAGCCATCTCTTAACGTTCTTTGAATGACTGAACGACGGGAAAGTGGGTCTCGTGACTCACTTTCCAAACTCGCGCTCACAGTCTTTGGCATCTTGTTCGGCTTGAAAGCCCTAGAAAACTGTTCACCAGTCCACACCATTTCGGAAACTTCACTTTCGCTAAAGCCAGCAAAAGCGGTAAACTGCGAACAACTGGCAGAAACTGCCGAACTTCCCTTGGACGGAAAGGATTCCGATGACACAGTTCAGGCCCATGCGGTTTCTGCATGCCGCCGGCTTGATGCTGGAGCGGCCACTTCTCGAAACGGGCGAACTGGCCGGAGACCTGGCGAAGACGGCCGCCCATGCCACGCTCTTTGCCTGGGAGCGTCTGGTCGATCTGGCCATTGCCAAAGATGTCGATTTCGTCCTCCTCACTGGCGAGACCTTCGACTTCCGTGAGGCCTCACTCGCTGCCGAAGTGGCCTTTCGTCAGGGAGCCCAACGCCTGGACGCCAAAGAGATCCCTCTCATTATCGCTCCCGGCCAGCTCGATTCGGCCAGTGGTTGGGCCGCGATCCCTGCACTTCCGGAAAACGTCACCCTTTTCGAGCATGCCGAAGACCCGGCTATTGATCTGACAGTGGGCGGACAGACTTACTGTGCCATCGTTCCCATTACAGATTCCACCAGTGTCGATCCGCCTGAACTTGAACGCTTGCGTGCCCGCGTGCCGAAAAAAGGTCAGGTCAATCCTTTTGTCGTCGGGGTTGTCTGTCATCGTCTCCCCAGCCAGAGTATGGCGGAAGCCGGGGCCACACATGCGGCTCGTCGATATGTATCGGTTCATTATCTCGCGCATGGTGGCCGCCAGTCCCCCGAGTTATTGCCGATTACCGAAGGGCTCGTGCACTCCCCGCCATTACCGGTTCCGTTTCGTCGGCGCGACGTCACGACGGGTGCCACTCTCGTCGATGTCGATTCGACAGGTCGCATTCAGCTGACAAATCAACCACTTTCCCCAGTCCGTCGATTCCAGTTCACGATGGATATCAGCCCGCTGAAGTCGCGGTCACAGCTTGTCGAAAAAATGTTCGCTATCGTGCAGGAGCAGCAACCTTTACCGCACGAATCTCTGAGGCTGGCTCACTGGTCATTCGTGGGAACCAGCGATGTTCTGCAGGATCTTGCCAGTGATGCCGCCATTGCCAATTTATTGCGACATCTCACTGACTGGACTGATCAACTCGAGACTGGCAAGTGGCGACACACCTGTCTCCCACGCTACGGCAGTCACTGGTACTGGCTGAATCAGGAGAACTCGCTCGAAGCCAATGCCCGGGAAGTGCTCGATCGAATTGAACCTAAAGATGACGACACCTGGCAGACCTGGATGCTCGATCATCTCCCGGAGCAGGATGACTTTTTCGCTGGCCTTCTGGCCAGTGTTGGCCCCCTCGATGAAGAACGAATTGCCGGTCAGGCTCGACAACTCTGTCACGAATGGCTCAGTGACCTTGCCGATCTGACTGCTGCTGGAAGCTCTTCTACGGATGGAAAAACGTCGGGAGATGTAACCCCGTGAAGATTTCGAATATCCATATTGATCGGTTCGGTGTCTGGGAAGATTTCGACCAGACCATCAAGCCCAATGGCCTGACGGTGTTCTACGGAACCAACGGCACTGGTAAAACCACGCTGCTCAGGTTCCTCCGTGCCATGCTTTACGGTTTCACCATGGATGACCGGCAAATTGCCGACCGCTGGCGAGACCGCTTCAGCCGGGAAGGTTCACTGGAAGTCCAGCATCAAGGGCGGACACATCGCTTGCATCGTATGGCGACGCTCGAGGGTGATGCCGGTCGTTTAACGATTGATGGCCTCGATGCCGCTCATGCAGCCAAGCCACTTTACGAAGAACTCATCGGCCATCTCGATGCCCGCTTGTTTCAATCGGTTTTTGCACTGGGTCTGCCAGAACTTCAACAACTCGGCACTCTCGAAGACGAAGCGGTCGCCCGGCACATCTACGCCATGACGTTGGGCCCCCAGGGACGCCAGTTGCAGGATGCTGTCCCCAAGCTCGAAAGCTACCAGCGAGCCATTCGTAATCCACAGGCCATGTCGGGGAAACTCCTCGAACTGGCTCAGCAGAGAACACGCCTGCGCGCTCTCAACGAAGCCGAATCGACTCGGCTCAAGCGGCACCGCGAACTTCTCCGCAAGCGGGAGCAACTCGAAACCCGGCAGGAGAATCTCACTTCCCGGCAGACCAATCTGCAGGCCGCGTTGCTCGAAGCCCGCCATCTGCAACGTGTCTGGGAACCGTGGCGACTTGTCGGCCAGTGTCAGCGTGAGCTCAGTGGTTTGCCAGAACTGCAAGCCATTGCTCCCGATACGATCTCGAAGCTCGATCGGATCGAAGCGGCCATCGTTTCGCTCGGGCAGGATCGTGATACCGCCAGATCGCGTGTGCTTGCCATCGAAGAGAAACTCAAATCGGCCCGTAAACTGGCTGATTTTGGACGTTTTGGTCCGAGTCTCCATGCGCTCTGGGAACATCAGCCAGCCTGGCAGAATCAGGATGCCCATCGTCTGGCGGCGGAACAGGAACTCAGTACTGTCGAGCAGGATCTCACTCGGCGGCTCAAAGAACTGGGCTCTAAATGGACCAGACAACGGCTCAGTGAAATTGTCGATACTCCCGCGACTCATGCCGAGCTTCTCAGCTCGGCACGTGGATATCAGGATATGAGGGCCCGGCAATTGGCCAGGCAGCGTCGCTATCGCAAAAAATCGAGTGTCTGCCACGACCGCGAATTGGCGCTGCGTACGACTCTTCTTGAACTGGGCATTCAAAGCGAGACCATCGAAGAGCCTTTGCACTTTGCTCGCCAGAGACTGGCTCATGTCGTCGAACTGGGCCGCTTGCGGATTGCTGCTGGCGAACATCTCGAACGAATTCGCGAAATTGAAAAGCAGCTCGAACGAATTCGCGTTCATTCCAGCATGCCCCCCTGGATTTTTACACTGCTCTTCCTGTTTCTGGCGGCTGGCGTCGGGCTTCTCTTCTGGGGAGCATTAACGTCGATCACCACAGGTGTGCTGGTGGGGACGATCTATGCCCTCGTGGGGGTCATGGCCATCAGCCTCTCGTATGGACTCAAGGTTCAATTCGAGCGTGATGCGGAAGATCAACTGCGTGCCATTCGTGAAAGTCGTCGGGATTATCAGGTGCGTCTGCACGAAGCCCGCGAACAGATGCGCGATCTCGCCCAGACCCATGACCTGATGGATGCTGCTGAACTCGAGCAGTGGATGCAGGGGGCCAATGATGGTGGCCTCATTGCTCAAGCCGCTGCCCGTCTGGCCGATCTCGAAAAACTGCAGCGGCAATTCCAGGAAATTCGCCGTGTCCGCAAGTCGTTAAGTGCCGCTCGAAAGAAACTGCAGGAAGGCCAGCGCGAACTCGCTCAGGCCCGGCACGACTGGAGTCGCAAACTGGCTGGTATTGGTCTGGATGAAACCACGTCGGTCTCCAATGCCTACTCCAGTTGGGAAAAAGTCCATGGTGCCTTCGAGCAACTGGCACGTTCGCGAGAGCTGAGTCATCGCCTGAACGGGATTCGTGCTGAGCAGCAGGCCTTTCGGCAGAAAGTCGAAACACTTGCTAAGCGCATCGGCCAGAGTCTGCCGGCCACTGCCAATCCGTGGCTGCCACTGGAAAACTGGCGTAAAGATCTCACGACCGCTTTGGAAAAACGGAAGGCCAAACGCAAGCTCGACCGCATGCTCGAAGCTCGACAGGAACTTCGCTTCCAGCTCGATCGCAAACTCGAGCAGCAGCATCTGGATCGTACGGCGATGCTCAGTGCTGCCGGTGTCCGCGACCGCGAAGGCTTGATTGATCGAATCAAGACCTGGGAAAAGCGTAAAGAGTGGGAACTGCGCCTCAAGCAGGCTCAGCACGATCTCGAACAGGCTGTGCAGTCACAACCCACACTGGCCATCACTGAAGATGTTCTGCAGAAATTCAATCGCACGCAGAACGATCAAAGGATTGGTGAACTCAACAAAGATCTGGCAATTGTCGAGCAGGATCTTAAGAAGCTGTATGAAGAGCTGGGGAGTGTCAAACAGGAGACTCGGACTCTCGAAGCCGATACTTCCGGCATGACGCGTCGGCTCGAACTGGCCACACTTGAGCAGCAGATGCGCACTGGTCTGGAGGACTGGTATGCAGCGGCTCTTGCCGGTCAGAGTATGGAAGAGTTAAGGCAGCGCTTCGAGCGTACCAATCAGCCTCAGTTGCTGGCCGAAGCTTCGCCATTCCTCTCGAAGCTCACCTGTGGCCAATACCCGAATATCTGGACACCACTCGGACAGCATGCGCTGTGCGTCGATGATGATCGTCAACAGCCGTGGCCCGTCCAGATGCTTTCTGGTGGCACCCGTGAACAACTCTTCCTCGCCATTCGACTGGCCATGGTCCGCAGGTTTACGGCCCGGAATGTCGAGTTGCCCATGATTCTCGACGATGTCACCGTCAACTTTGACGAACATCGCTCAGGTGCTGCTGTCGATACGCTCATTGATTTTGCATCGACAGGGCAGCAGGTCTTGGTCTTTACCAGCCACATGAGTTTTGCCGAGCAGTTCCAGTCTCGCGGGGTTGAACCCGTCTGGCTCTCGCGATTGGAAACGCAGGCACGCCGGGCTGGCTGACATCATTTTGCCGCTCGTACAGATTCCACGATTCGACGGCGCATTGAGTGCCTGCTTGCAGCTCTGAGCATCGTGCCATGCTTGCAGCTCTGGGCAAGCATGTCTTCGTAAACCAATACAACGATGTGATTTCCCAGGAAACCCATCCGTCCAAAGCCCCTCTGGAACCCTCGCCCACGTCTTCGTGGGAGAGGGCAGGGTGAGGGTCTTTTGCATTTCTCTCGATCTCTGATTCATCTGCGGGTGGCCCGGCCAACTTGTGCCCAACTTGCCTACACAGGTTGTCGTGCAAAGTCACGACAACAAGACGCCGCGCCATGCGTCTCTCCTGTCCCAAACAACGCCCAAACTCTTTCGCTTCCCCCCTCGCGCCTTCGCGCCTTCGCGAGAGACCTCCGAACGAAATATGATCCTCACGCGAAGCCGCGAAGTTTACCAAGAGGATCAGCCCAGGCAGAGCAGGCTCCCGCCCGCCTTCCGGACTCTTCCTCCCATCTTCGTGCCCTTCGTGGTACCCCCGCATCTCCTCAGCCGCAGCTTGCCTCGCGTTGCGTGCCATACTTGCGGCTCAGAGCTTCGTGCCATGCTTGCAGCTCTGGGCAAGCATGCCCCCCCCAACCCCCCTCCAAAAAAAACAACCCCCAACGACTCTCACAAGTCGTCAGGGGTCATCCGTATTCCAGCCTCAATCACAGCCCATCCTGGATAGCCACGACCAACGAAGTCACCTTCGCCCGTCATGACTGCCAGCTAGCCCGATTTTTCAATCGTCTTATGTTC
>NZ_LYDR01000075.1 GCF_001707835.1 Planctopirus hydrillae | reverse complement strand
CACTGTCGACATCTGCCAGTCCGAAGGCCAGCAGGCCTCCCAGAGCGACCATCATGGACGCAATTTTCATATCTCGACCTTTGTAAACTGATGAACGCGATAAATCCCCCGGCTGGCCCGGCCATGAGCACCGGCTTCTGTGCGGAAGCAATGCGACAATCCGGCCATGCGAATGGGTAACTGTTCGATGTCGAGAATCTCATCCTTCAAGGAACCACCCAGCGGGATCTCGGCTGTGGCGACGAGACTCAAATCGGTTCCATTGATCGAGTAGATCTGTGTTTCGTTGCCGCGCGGGTTATAGCCTGTCCCTTCGAGGACTTCGTGGCGTGCCAGATCGGGGGTGACGTAAGGTGTAAAACCTTTGGCCACCAGCTTCTGCATGGCAAATTGCACCAGTGCCAGTTCGAGCAGCACGGCTTCGTTCTTCAAAAAGTAAAAGCCATGGCCAGCGACTTTCGTACCGGCCTGAAAATCAATCAGGTCGCAGATCTCGGCCAGCTCGACATGATCCCGCACTTTGAAATCGAACGCCCTGGGTGTCCCCCAGGTGCGAATGACTTTGCTGAAGGTTTCATCCGGGCCGACAGGTGCGTCAGGATGCGTCAGATTGGGGACCTGAGCCTGAATTTCGCGCAGGGCGGCTTCGACCTCCTGCTGCTGCGTTTCGAATGTCGCGATTTTCTCTCGCAGAGTCCGGCCTTCGGCGACGAGTTTCTGCTTCTCGGCAGGGTCGGCGACTTTAGGGATGGCCGCCGAAAGTTCCTTCTGAGCATGGCGGGTCTGGTCGGCCTGCTGGATCAATTCAATCCGCTTGTCCCGCAATTCCAATAATCGCGACAGATCAATGGTCACGTTGCGGTCGGCACAGTTCTTCGTGATCAGTTCGAGGTTGTCGCAGATAAACTGAAGATCCAGCATGTTAGCTTTCGCGCGTATGGTCTTTTTGGGCTTCAGGAGTTTGAAAGGATCTAAAGTTGCCGGGAACGCCCGATTCTTCAGAGAGACCTTTCAACGGATTTGGTTCGGATCGTGGCCAGATCAAACTTTGGCCAGTTCTTCCCAGAGGATGGCACTGGCCAGAGTTCCCCGATGAAAATCCTCGATTGAGAAATGTTCATCAGGACTGTGCAGATTGTCAGTGTTCTGGCCCCATCCCAGGAGAAGTGTATCGATTTCCAGCAAACGCTTGAAGGTCGCCACGACTGGAATCGAACCACCTTCTCGAATGAAAACCGGAGCTTTTCCAAAACCGGCTTCAATGGCTTTGCTGGCAGCCTGCAGAAATGGGCTTTGTCGATCCATCAGAAAAGCAGGGCAACCGTGATCGGCTGTGAATTCCAGTCGGCAGGAGGGGTGCAGTTGACTGCGAAGAAAAACTTCGAGCGATTTCATCAGGACATCTGGATTCTGGTTGGCGACGAGGCGGCAAGTGATTTTGGCTGTGGCACTCGCGGGAACGATCGTTTTCGGGCCAGGACCCGTGTAGCCACCATAGATACCGTTGAATTCGAGTGTGGGTCTGGCCCAACGCTGTTCGAGAGGAGTAAATCCGGCTTCGCCGCGCAAACCAATGGCACCCGTTTCTGCCAGAAACGCGTCCTGATCAAAAGGGAGTTCGGCAAACCCGGCGCGGTCAGCGTCAGTCAGGGGGACGACATCGGCATAGAAGCCAGGGACCTGGACTTCATTGTGTTCGTTGTGCAAGAGGCTTAAGAGGCGAGTCAATTCGCGAATGGGATTAGGGATGGCTCCGCCGAAGACACCACTATGCAGATCTTTTCGTGGACCATGCACACGGACTTCGCAGGCGAAGATGCCTCTTAAGCCTGTTGTTATTGCTGGCCAGCCTGGCGCGTACTGGCTGGTATCGCTGATGACTGCCACATCGGCTTTGAGTTCGTCGCGGTGCTCCGCGAGAAAGCGTTCGAGGTTCTCGGAACCGACCTCTTCTTCGCCTTCAATAATGTAATCGAGATCAATGGGGAGTTGGCCCGCGGTCTTCATCCAGGCGAGGGCTGAGAGGATGTGGGTGAGCATCTGGCCTTTGTCGTCGGTGGCACCCCGTGCATAGATTTTGCCATCACGCAGGGTGGGCTCAAAGGGAGGCGTTGTCCAAAGATCGAGAGGGTCTGCCGGTTGAACATCGTAGTGCCCATAAACAATAGCGCGTCTACGATTACCCAGTGCGCGATAGCGGGCCCAGACGATGGGATAACCAGCCGTTGGGACAACTTCACAGGACCAGCCAGTGCCTGCAATTTGAAACAACTCGCTCAAAGTTGCAGCAGCCTGGTGGAGTGAATCAGCGCACTGAGGATCAGCACTGACTGAGGGGATTGACAGGAGTTGACAAAGAATTTTGACATTTTCTGGACGACGGTTTTTCAACTCATCAGTAAGTGTGGATGACATCATGAAAATCGATCCTTTGCGAGGCGAATGATTGGGTTGGAGGAGGTGTGTATTTTTGCTTCAGCGATATCAGAAGTGTTGTAGGGTTGTACCAGTTTGATGCAGAAAAAAGGAGTTTGTTCACAAAAGCGACAGATCATCAAAAAGGTGATTCTGAAGAAACAGAGAGAATTGTTAAACCGATGAAAAAGTGAGCGAATCCCGAGAGCATCAGGTGGGTTTAGCATGTAGGATACCGTCAATGGATTAGTCGATATGCGGCCAACGCATTTTGCAGATTGGCGCAGAATATGCTGATTCAGGTCGATGTTGTCATGGCTGCGGTGCGTCTGTGTTGGACGCGATGTCAGCCTGAATCTTTGATGTCCTTTCGAGGTGGACGATTTATGAAGATGGGTTCGCGGAAGTCTGGCTTCACACTGATTGAGTTGCTGGTGGTGATTGCAATTATCGCCATCCTGATTGCATTGCTTCTCCCTGCTGTCCAGCAGGCCCGTGAAGCTGCACGCCGTACACAGTGCCGTAACAACCTGAAGCAGTTGGGTCTGGCACTGCACAACTACCACGACAATGCACTGGTCTTCCCACCAGGTAACATTGGCTTCAACAACGCTGCCACTCCATCGTTCCAGGGTTTTGCCTGGTCGACCATGATCCTGCCGTTTGTGGATCAGGCTCCTCTCTACAACGTGCTGGCAAACCGCTTCAGCTCTTCAGTGCCTTACTCCACAGCCGTGACTCCTGTCACCCCAACGGCTGCTGAAGTCGCTGCAGTGGCCACAACCTTCCCGGCTTTTCGTTGTCCTTCGGACGTGGGTTCCAACCTGGTCAACGCTACGGCCGTTTCTGGTACAGCGGCTTCCGCCACTTACGCGAACTCCGTAGGTCGTTCGAACTATCCTGGCGTGGCTGGTGTGTTCCTCGTGACAACTGCAACTCCAAACACATGGACAGGTCTGGAAGACGTAACGACGACTGGGCTGTTCACCGCTGCTAACTTCCGCGGCATTTTCGCCCCGAACAGCCGCGTTGGCATCCGCGACATGACCGACGGAACCAGTAACTGTATCGTCGTTGGCGAGCGTTGCAGCCCAGCCACCGAAACTGCTGGTACCATTGGTATGGCAAGTTGGGTGAGCTGTTTTGATCAAGGGACTCATGCTGGTCGTGCTTCAGCTTATGGCGATGCCGCACAGCGTATCAACGTTAACGTGGCCAGTGGTACTGTGGTGAACACCACCGGTGCCACGACTGCCATCACCTTCAACGGTCCTCGCGGCCAGAACTCAGCATTTAGCAGCCTCCACACCGGTGGTGCTCACTTCCTGCTGGGCGACGGGACTGTCAAGTTCATCAGCGAGAACATTGACATCACCATCTACCGCAACCTGGCTCGCGTTAACGACGGCAACGTCATTGGCGAGTTCTAATCGAGTCTGGCAGAGCTTTCGTTCTGTCGAACTTCAACGATGATCTTCAAAGTGATCCGTGTGATTCTTCATCACACGGATCACTTTCTTTTTTGTGACGCTCGTCATCGTCTCTCGATGAGTGTGACTGGAGGGACGCCAGTGTTTTTTGTGCAGGCTGCGATGATGTCGCTCATTGACTACACACTCAAAACGTGCGAACTCGCCCCTTGTTAACTGAGTTCACAAACACAGATGCAACTGTTGAGTTCCTCCCTACGAACATTACGATGAATATCGAGCGTCAATCGAACTGGGGGCAAACGAGGACGTTTGACCCCAGCCACCCGGCCGCTTGTGGACTGTTCGCCCAATGCGTTCGAACTCACCCTCATCCCGGCCTGCTCCGGTCGAAATGGGAGAAGGGGTTAGTGACTGGTGTGGGAGTTCGTCCATGTCACGAGCGATTTTAATTGCGAGAGTGCACGGCCACTTTGAATCGTCTCGCGGGCCAGTTGAGTCGCGGAGATCAGATCGGGAGCTTTGCCTGCCAGCCATAATCCCACGGCAGCATTTGCAGTGACCATATGGGCCGGTGCACCGGCTTCCCCTGCCAGGATTTTCCAGATCAGGGCGGCACTCTCCTGTGGATTCGCCACTTTCAAATCTTCCACCTGGCACTCGGGCAATCCCAGTTGAGCAGCGGTCCAAGTTTCCTGATGAATCGTAGAACCTTCCACAATCCAGACCTGTGTCTGGCCCCAAAGGCTTACTTCATCAATTCGATCACCACAGATGACAGCCGATTTTCCAGTTCCCAGAAGTGCCAGAGCCTCGGCCACAAGAGCCGCTTCATGAGGTTTGCTGACACCAAGAACCTGATGCTGAGCACCCGCGGGATTGGTCAAGGGGCCCAACAGATTGAAGATCGTGCGGATACCAAGCTGTTTACGCACAGTCGCGACATGTTTCATCGCGTTATGAAACAAAGGGGCAAAGCAGAATCCAATCCCCACTTCATCAATACACCGAGCCACCTCAGAGGGAGGCAAGTCGAGTCTCACCCCCATCGCTTCCAACACATCCGCCGAACCACTCAAGCTGGTCACACTGCGGTTACCATGCTTGGCGACTGGACATCCGGCAGCCGCCACAACAATGGCTGCTGCGGTACTGATGTTAAAGGTGGCCTGGCCATCACCACCGGTGCCGCAAGTATCGAGGAGTGGAGTCGATTGCGGCTTCAAAGGCACGACATGCTTACGCATGGCGCGGGCTGCCCCGGCCAATTCACTGGCGGCGGGGCCTTTGCAGGCCAACGCTGTGAGAAACCCGGCGATGGTCACATCGGTCAGTTTCCCCTGCATAATCTCGCAGACAAACTGATCTGTTTCTTCCTGTGTGAGCGATTCCCCAGAAACCAAACGATTGAGGAAGCCGGGAGCGTGGAAGACCGTCATGAACTCACTTTCGAGGCTGGCGTGTGCTCGATCGATTGCGATCGGTAAAGAATCATTTCTTCACGGATCTCAGCATGCACAACCGACACAAAACTCTCAACCACGCTGAGCGATCATGATCGTATTCAACGACACAGTTTGTTGAAGAGAACCACTTCAGGCTTTGCGAGATTGAAACACGACAAACCCCACAAGAGCAGCAGCCAGGGCAATTGCGAGATAGCTTCCCAGCGACCACGAACCGGAAGTAGCGATGGGAGCGGGTGAGTTTCCTGCAGCCGGATACCAGGCGGTCACTGGGGTGGCTGTTCCCTGGACGGGAGCTGACTGGTAAACAGGTGGAGGGTTGGCCGAGATGGTGGTTGTGGTTGGAGAAGTTGAAGCAGGAACCAGGGGTGCCTGTGTTGTGGAAATGCCTTGGGTTGTGGTGATGCCTTGGGCTGCAGGTGGCGTCATGGGTTGTTGAGAAACCGATGCCACGGCAGCCGAATTTTCCACGGGTGCTACAGGCTCGGCAATCTGAGTGCTTCCTGGTTCTGTACGTGCTGGCTCTGTAAGTGCGGGCATGGCATGGGCTGCCCCGGGAGTTCCCGCCGCCGATTCATTGGCCAAATGGAGCGTGGAACGCCCTTCGTTGAACAGATTGGCCCATTTGCGAATCGTCTCTTCAAGTGGGTCATCTTTGGTGGTGAACTGGAGGCTGAAATCGGGAAGCCGCAAGGTCTTGATGGCTGACTTGGGCAGATCAATGGACTGGCCAGAAGGATTTTCGATCTGGACACCTAAATTGGTCAGGAGTCGAATCCGTCCCTGGAGAATTCCCCCGGTTGTCCGGCGAATGACCACATTGACGGGTGGTGTCCATTCGAGAGAAATCGTGGGCTGAACTGCTGTTTGAGGGGCTGTATCGTCGGGATCATCGGGTCTGAGATCCTGAGGAGTGCCGAATTGTGGGGCCGCATGCACAAGCGGATTGGTGGCTGACATTCCCAGCGCGAGAATCACCAGGCAGATCGATCGCCATAAAACCAGCCAGCGGGATCTTGAAGCGATCACCCATAGCGGGGATTTGCAGGCTTTCATCGGAACAGGGCCAACATCGTGGCTGCTTAAATACCGATGGGGAGATCGCATAATGGACTCGATATCTCAAAAGAAAGCATGGATGGTGGCTGGCAAAACCTACCATTGGAACCCGCCTGCCTGAGGAAAAGTTCCGTCAAACCGCTCGATTTCCCGTCAGCCTTGAAATGTGGAATGGCATAGACACAACCAGGATTTCCCGTCTTGATTTCAATGTTCTGATTGGCTGAGACGCTGGATCACGTTACGTAGATTCTGAAGCCTGCGTTACAGAATGCTGAGAACGTGGATGTCTGCAATACTTCACGCAAAAACAATTCGCATGGGAGGCATCCTGAAGCCGTGCCCAGGACGATGACAGGCAAATGAGCGTAACACTCAATCAGCGAAGAGGTTGCAGCGGGGCATGGGAAATGATGAAGTCTTTTTCTTCCTGGCTGGATTCAAACTCCACGCGGACTGTGGGCCGGTTGTTGGCCAGCGATAATCCCACTACGAGCCCCCGGCCATATTCGGGGTGCCTGACCTGCATGCCTAATTGAAACCTGTTGAGCGATTGATCGCGAGCCATCAGATCAGCTCCCGTCATCAGCCGCGACTTGAGCTGATC
The DNA here is from genome assembly GCF_001707835.1 of Planctopirus hydrillae. Taxonomy (GTDB): domain Bacteria; phylum Planctomycetota; class Planctomycetia; order Planctomycetales; family Planctomycetaceae; genus Planctopirus; species Planctopirus hydrillae. The sequence continues at coordinate 5,469 of NZ_LYDR01000075.1, read as the reverse complement.
GATACGTTCGGCTTCCGGCACGCGAGGAGTTTTTTTCTTGGAGAAAGATCGAGAGTTTCGTGGTGTCACCGGCTGTGTGGCCGCAGTCTCGTGGCCACTCGGATCTTCGGGAGTCACTGCAGATTCCAGAACACGATCAATAAAGGTCGCCTTCGGTTGAGTGTCTTCTTCAGCATAAGCGAAGAGTTGTGCGTCAACGCCGGGCTCGGCCAGATCCACATGATCATCTTCTGTCGAGGTGGTTTCGTCAGGGGAATTGGAGGATTCCTTTCTGGCCTGTTCTCCCCAGCCAGCCATTTGAGCGAGAATTGAATCTCCGGATGTCCCCCGTCGCATCTCCTGAGGAGACCAGTCGCCAAAAGAGGTGTCATCATCGGTGGAGTAATCGTGTCGGGCGACATTCAACTCAGTCAAGAACTGGCTGGCAATCGTACTGAGTAACCGGCCATGGGTGGATCGCAAGCGCGTCCAGGTGAGATACAACTCTTCGCGGGCCCGAGTCATGCCGACGAACAGCAAACGCCGCTCTTCTTCGATCTGGAGTGGATCGCCATCACGCAATGATCGCTCGTGAGGCAATAATCCATGCTCAACACCCACCAGGTAGACGCAAGGGAACTCCAGGCCTTTGGCAGAATGCAAAGTCATCAATTGCACCTGACCAGCCGACTCGTCAATCGTGTCTGCATCCTGCACCAGCGAGCAGGTTTCGAGGAATTCACTGAGTGAACCCCCTTCGACATGATCCTGATCGAATTGGCGGGCGCTGGCGACCAGTTCTTCCACGTTGGCTTTGCGGTTGGCGTACTCTTCGGGTTCGAGTCCACTCAGGTTCTGCAGGTAGCCAGTTCTCTCGACAATGACCTCCAGCAGGTCTGCAATCGGCCCATGAGATCGACGGGCCAGTTCATCGAGCAGATTGGCAAACAGTTTCAGAGAGTACTCGGCTTTTTTCGGTAGACCGATGGAAGCGTCGATCTGATGCACTGCATCCCACAGATTGAGATTTCGAGCACTGGCCCAGCGATCCAGCTTTTCCTGCGAATTCTTGCCAATTCCACGGACGGGCGTGTTCACAATCCGCCGAAAAGCGGGGCGATCATCCGGATTCTCAATGACTCGCAGATAGGCAATCAGGTCTTTGACTTCCGTCCGTTCATAGAACGCGACACCACCAGTGATGGCAAACGGAACGCGGGCTCGTCCCAGAGCCGTTTCAATGGAGCGGGAAAGCGAGTTCACGCGGTAAAATATGGCAAAGTCTGAGTATTGACGTTCGCCACTGGCCACGCGCTCGCGGATTTCTGCCGCCAGCGAATCCGCCTCCTGGAAGCCATCGGCATACTGTCGGATCTCGACAGGTAAACCCGAAGGGTTTGACGTTCTGAGACTTTTGGCTTTGCGCTGAGTGTTATGGCGAATCAGGTCGTCGGCGGCTGCCAGGATTTCCGGGGTGCTGCGGAAATTGTCTTCGAGTCGCACAATTTTGACCCGGGGGAAGTCGCGTTCAAATCGCAGGATGTTCTCGATTTGTGCTCCCCGCCAGCCATAAATCGACTGATCAGGGTCGCCTGTGGCACACAGATTGGGCTCGTTTTGTGAGAGGGCAGAGACAATCTGATATTGCGCCTGATTCGTATCCTGGTATTCATCGACGAGGATAAAGCGATACCGTTCATCGAGCGATTGTCGCAGATTCGGGTTCTCTTTGAGGATGGTCACCACATGCAGCAACAGGTCGTCGAAATCGACGGCATTGGCATCGAGGAGTATCTGTTGATATCGGCCATAAGCTTTCGCGACGACTGAATCGAGATGTGTACCGACGCGTTCGCCGGCCTGCTGCGCGAACAGGGCCGGCGTGATGCACTCGTTTTTTAGCTGACCAATCCGCCAGCCAATGCGACTGGGGCTGTAATGCGTGGGGTCGAAGCCTTCTTCTTTGACCGCTTCTTTCAAAGCCGCATCCTGATCTTTCACATCGAGAATTGAGAAATTGGGTTTGAGGCCAACGGCACCGCCATACTGCCTCAAGATGCGGGCACAGAACTTATGAAACGTGCTGACAGCCACACGTCTTCCGGGAATGAGATGCTCGACACGTTCGGCCATCTCCCGGGCGGCTTTGTTGGTGAATGTGATGGCCAGAATTTCTGCGGGATGGACCCGCCGTTCGATGAGTCTGGCAATCCGCCGGGTGACGATACGGGTTTTTCCCGAGCCCGGGCCAGCGAGAACCAGCATGGGCCCTTCGAAGTGTTCTACGGCCGCTGCCTGCGATGGTGTCAAATCATCTAAAAGTTGAGTCACAGCGGTTGAGCACTCCGTTGCTGAACAAACTTCTCATCTCTCTGCAGGCAGAATCCCAAGAAATACTATGCCCAAATCAGCGGCAAACGAGAAGTGAGTTCGCTGGATTGGGCCCTGCGAATCGGCTGTGAAACTCACTAATTCCATTTTCACTCGTGGGGATGAGGCCGTTGATTCGGGAATGCGGCCGGGCGTCAATCCGGCGGCAGTCATTGCCGGAGCGGGGTGCGAAGGGTAGCATATTGAGGACTGGCAAAGTTTGTCGGTTAGTAAAGAATTAAGGATGTTGTGGATTGTACCAGTCGAGCGTGATGTTCGTGTTGCAGAGGATCGAAAAGGAATAGCGTCGGCTACGGTCGCAAAAAACTGCCGGTCGATGAAATTTCCCAGTGCGAAGCGTCGATGGACAACCGACCTGCCAACTCTGCCACAGATACACCTTGCCGGACTTTCTGATGACTTTACACACGGAGGCCTTGCGAACAATGTCCCAAGTTTTGACCCGCCTATCGAGGCGAGAAAACCGTGCCTGGAGAGGTGTTCTTTCTGTCGGCGCCATGACTGGCCTGGCGATGGGAAGCTGGGCGTTTGGCAATCAGGATCCTGCTCCAGAAGGTTTGCGAGGCATTCTGCCGAACACTGTGCCTTCCCGTTTGAGCAGCGACGTTCTCGATGAACTGGGAACCAACTGGGCCAAGTGGAGCGAGAACACGACGGCGGCTGTGGAAAAATTCTTCCAGCTTGAAGGCGATATCGCCGCCCAGAAGGCCGCGCTGGACGAACTGAAAGCCAGACTCGCGATTGTCGATAAGTCGCTGGCGGATCCCCGCTATCGCACGATTTTTGGCCCACTTTCGACACTCAAAGGCTCGTTGAGCCGAACGATCGAATTCTCGGATGCTATCCTCGAATCGTTAACACTCGATCCCGTCAAGGTTCGCCTTGAAACGATTGCTTCCAGGAAGGCTGAATCTGTTAAGGCTCTGGAGGCTCTTCAGGCGGCTCTGGACAAGATTCCAGGCGGTAAGGCGTGGCTCCCATTTGTCCGTGGTGAAGAACTCGCCAAGGCCATGGCTGGAAGTGACGAAGCGGCTGCGACAGCGGCTGCCAAGGCCACAATCGAACGTCTTGACGGTGTTGCCAAGATTGAAAACGAAGCCCAGAAGGCATTTTTGTCGCGGCCCGAGTTTGTCGCGCTGAAATCGGCCCTCGAAGGCTATGTGGCTGCGATCAATGCTCCGGTTGATGAAGCTTCGAAAGAAAAAATTCGTACCGTGATTGCGCAACTCGCTACAGCAGCCAGAAACGCCGAGGATGACCCGACCTCGGCGAATGCCGCTGCTTTGCGAGCAGCCATCAAGACAGTCAAAGAAACTGTGCCTGGCGGCGGTGCCGCCTTGCTGGCGGTCGTTCAGAAAAACTTTTTGAACTACAACCTGAGGCTGGTGGCGAGCGAAACGTTCCTCTCGAAGCTGATGTCCGATGCACGGACCGAATCGGGTGGTGTTCGAGACTTCATTCTCGGAGCGAACGTCGGTGGTTACCAGACGACATCGACCGTGGTGGGTGTCAACCTGAAGCCATCGCCCAACTCTGTGCGATTCGATCTGACACTCAACGGAACGGTGCAGTCGAACACCACAGGTGTCACCAGTGAAGCCACAGTGAACACCTATGGTTACCACACATTCTACGCCACAAAAGACGTCAACTTTGATGGTGAAAAGTTCACCACAGCACCAGCGCTTATTAGCGTTCGTCCGAACAATACGACGACAGGGATCTCCACTCGCTACAGTGGTTCGCTGCTGTTTGGTAACTATGCCGACCGAGTGGCTGCGGGTGAAGTTGCTTCCCGTCGTCCACAGGCTGAAGCGATTGCAGCCCAGCGTGTGCGTGAACGTGTGCTGCCTCGCTTCAACGAGGAAGCCGACGTTGCCATGAAGGACGCTGGTGCAAAGCTGGAGAAGGAACTGTTCGCCGGCCTCAAGAAAGTGAATCTCTTCCCGGACGCCAAAGTCTATCAGACCAGCGAAACCGATCTGAAGCTTTCGAGCCGTCTGATGACTGCCGAAGAGATTGGCGGGAATGTTCCTCCTGCGAACTTCCTCACAGCGACGACTGGTGCCACGATTCTGCTGCATGAATCGCTGTTGAATAACTCCATTGACCGTATGGGCTTTGCTGGAAAGACCTTCACCGAAGAAGAGTTCCGCAAGGAAATCCAGACATTTTTGAGCACAGCTCTGGGCCGCGAAATTGTCTTGAAGGATCGCCCACGAGCCGAAGGCGAAATGCCCAGCAAGAATTCGTTTGTCTTCGCCAAGGAAGATCCCATTCGCTTTAAGGCTGCTTCCGGTGGTTTAACTCTCACCTTAAGAACTGGCTTTAAGTCGGATGACCGGGAAGACATTCCTGTTTCGGAGATCACGGTGCCACTCAATTTCACAGTGGCTGGCCCGGAGATCACCGTCACACGCGGGACTATTGCCGTGGCCGATGTTGAAGGCGATCTGGGGATTGCTACGAAGGGTGTGATTCGCAAGAAGATTCAGGACGCTTTGCCAGATCGCACGGTCGAGAGCAAGTTCAAGATTGATGGGCCCAAGAAAACGGTCTTCGCGAATGTCACCAAGCTGGCCGTGGTCGATGGCTGGGTGATCGTCGATGTGCAGTAAAGATAAGCGTTGAGCCTGGCTGGTTGCCGGGATCATCGCGTGTTCTATCGAGAGGCAGCCTGTGATGGGCTGCCTCTCTTTTTGTTCCAGAACAGAGTTTGATTCGGCATAAGAATGATCCGTTGTGATCGTTCTCATGAGATCATTCTCAGGAAGCGACAGCGCAGTGATGTTTGAGAAGGCATGCTTGCCCAGAGCTGCTGTCTATTTCACGCATCTTCGCATGCAAATGGATCTGCGGTATGGCATGAGACTGTGTGGCTGGGGTCAAACGTCCTCGTTTGCCCCCAGTTCTTTGGACTCTGATCGCTTTTGACGAACAGCATGAGAAGTCATTAATCTATGTTTTGGATGCATTTGCGCTGGGGAAGTTTGTTGACCAGGGGGCGGATGAAGACATCCGACCCATACGCACCAAGTTAAGGCGATTCGTCTTTACGAAAAGCAGAAACTCCTTCAAAAGACCTGGGTATCTGACATC
>NZ_LYDR01000074.1 GCF_001707835.1 Planctopirus hydrillae | reverse complement strand
CCGGCACTCCTGACAATGCTCGAAATACCCGACTATCCGACCCGCGTCGCCCTGGTCTCGGGCGCCAGTCGCGGCATCGGCAGAGGCGTCGCCGAGCGACTGGCGCGCGATTTTGCCGGTGTGGCGATTGTCGCGCGCGACGAGGCCACGCTGCGTGAAACAGCGGCGACGATCCGCGATGCCGGGGCCGAGCCGCTGATCATCGCCAGCGACTTGCGACAGGCCGACGCGCCGGCAGCGGCGGTTGCGCGCACAGCGGCGCATTTCGGCCGCATCGATGCGCTGGCCACGATTGCCGGGGCCGTGGCGCA
>NZ_LYDR01000073.1 GCF_001707835.1 Planctopirus hydrillae | reverse complement strand
TCAGGCAGATTACATACATCGCCTTCCATACTGAAAACACCATCCACAACAATAAGCTTCACCTTATCAGGATCACATTGCTGCAATCTCTTTTCAAGAGAAGACATATCATTATGCTTAAATTTAAGCTTATTGCTAAACGAAAGACGCATACCTTCAATAATAGAAGCATGATCCAACTCGTCCCAGAGAATATAATCTTCACGCCCGGTGATGCATGCCACGACCCCCAAGTTTACCTGAAAGCCTGTAGAGAATATAATGGCGTCTTCCTTGCCCACAAATTCAGCGAGTCTTTTCTCAAGGG
>NZ_LYDR01000072.1 GCF_001707835.1 Planctopirus hydrillae | reverse complement strand
GAAGCGGGGGGGTTCGTTCACTCAGCACTTACGTCACCACCAATGGCTATAACCGACCCAACAGCAACATCTTCGTTTGCCCCCAGTTCATGAGGCTTTGATCGTCCCTGGTGAGGACTTTGCTCCTTCTCCCGTTCTGACGGGAGAAGGCCGGGATGAGGGGAACTCGCACGTATTGACCGAGCGATCAAGCCACGACTTCATCGCAGCGTGCTCTTGATTTCTGGCGACGTGCTGACAATTGGCACTCCCGTGGATGCCTCGATGATTGTTGCACATTATTCTGAAAAGACCCTCACCCTGCCCTCTCCCAAGCAGACGCGGGCGAGGGTTCCAGAGTCACACGCATGGCGCGGCTTCTTGTTGTCGTGCAACTGCACGACAACCCGGCCACGAGTTGGCCGGGCCACCCTTGGGTGGCACCTGTGTGCCATGCTTGCTCTGTGCCATGCTTGCAGCTCTGGGCAAGCATGCCTTCGCAACTAACAACGTACCGTCGCTTCCAGGAAACCGACTCAATCCGCCCCCTGTTCATCCGGCCGATCAATTTTTGACTCAGCGTCTTGGGCAGCCTCCTGCACAACAGCGTCTTCTTCACCGGCAACAGGGTCTTCTTCACCGGCAAACTGTGTCTGCAGAGCATCTGCCTGAAGACCTTGCTCTCGCAGCCAGCGGACAAGAATGGCCACCGATCCATGTGTCGCCAGAACCCGTTCACACTGTGTTTCTTGAATGGCCCACAGCAATTCGGGCCAGTCGACATGATCCGACACGACGAAACCACGATCCATCGCCTGCCGCCGACGTGTCCCTCGAATCGTCATCCAGCCCGAAGCAAAAGCCATCGAGACATCGCCAAACTTTCTCAACCAGACCGTTCCCTGCACAGAGGGTGGGGCAATGACAACCCCACGCGACCAGTCAAATCCCTTTGGGTTACCCACCACCTGCTCTGTGGCCGATAACTCAATTCCGCTTTGCCGATAATCGGCAGTGAGCTTCTCAACGGCTCCATGGGTATAAATGGGGCCGATGGATGGATCCAATAATGAGATCAACCGCTGAGCCTTCCCGAGGGCATAACCCAGAAGCACGCTGGTACGACCTGCCGCCTGATTCTCGCGCCACCAGGTATTGATCTCACTGGCGACAACGGCAGGATCGGGCCAGCGATAAATGGGCATGCCGAAGGTCGATTCCGTGACAAAGGTATGGCAACGCACCGGTTCAAACGGCGTGCAGGTTCGATCCGGGAAAACTTTGTAATCACCCGAGACCACCCACACTTCTCCATTGTGTTCCACTCGAACCTGCGACGAACCGAGGATATGACCGGCAGGGTGCAAAGAAACTTTGACTGGCCCCATCGAGAACTCGGTTCCATAGCCCACCGTTTCGATGAGTGCATCCTCTCCCATCCGAGTACGCAGGACATGCAGCCCTTCATTCGCCGTCAGATAAGAGCCCATCCCCCGCCGCGCATGATCTCCATGAGCATGGGTAATGATCGCCTTGGGGACAGCCCGCCAGGGATCGATATAGAAATCACCCACCTCACAATACAGACCTCGATCATTCACAGTCAGCAGGGGTGTTGGAGCCATGCTTTCAATCGATCAATCACAACTCGAAACGTGGGGTTCAACATTTTTTTGGACAGGGTCGCCCGGGCACAATTGCAATCAGGTCACATTAATGGGTGGCAGGGGTCGAATGTCTTCATTCGCCCCCTGGTCAACAGAGTTCGCAAGCACGATTGCACCTGTAACAACCCTTCCCATGATCATTGCCATGAACAACCATCGCACATAACCTGGGGGCAAACGAGGACGTTTGACCCCATCCACACTTCAAATCAGCACACCAGCAAAATTGTACGTACACAGACAGTTCAAATACGCAATGAACACTCTGCCCAGGCATTGTAGCTTCAAAGCGACATGAGTCACCCGAGGATTGGTGTGCTCATCCCTTCCTCTGATAAAGCGGAGACCGCAGGTGACTGGGCCTTCTTGGGTGGCTCGACCTGCTCAGGCGAAGCTTCACCCTGCGAGAGGAGCAGATAAGCCGCCAGCAAAAGCGAAATGAGCGACAGCGCACCGGCCAGAACGAGACCGTAATGGAGGCCCCAGGTTCTCGGCTTTTCCTGAGGTGATAAACTCTTCACGAATCGAAAATGCTGCCATCCCGCAATGGCAAACGTCCAGGCCCCTAAAGCCACCATTCCCAACCCTAACCACGAACCGGCCCCAGGCCTGACAGCCTCCTGCCGGTGCATCAACTGCAGAAAAACTCCAAACCTCGCCAGCACGAAACCCATCCCCACAATCGCCAGTCCCGTGCGAATCCACGCCAGGAGTGTACGCTCGGCTGCAAAGTAAACACGCGGATCTTCACCTTCGGACATTGCTCACCGCCTCTTGATTCCCGGCATGCTCTCTTCACTTCGAGCGATCGAACGACTTTCGAGAAAAGGATTTTCCCGTGAAATCGCACCCACCGCTACAGTACAAACCCAGCACAGCTTAACATCAGTTCAACCACCAAAACGTGCGGGCCCATAGCAGGATTGATACGAGACCCGGGTTGCTTCCAAAACTCAGGCCATCGTCCTTCGAGAAAGTCTTTGTCCATGCAAGTTCTTCTCTCCAAAGCCGAGATTCAACAGCGAGTTCGCGAACTGGGTGCAGAGATTTCTCAAACTTACGCCGGCGAACCACTCACTGTCGTCGCCATCCTGACAGGAAGTGTCATTCTTGTGGCAGATCTCATGCGGGAACTTTCCATCCCTCACGAAGTGGCGTTTGTCCGAGCCAGCAGTTATCGCGGTGCGACCACTTCGGCTCAGGCACTGGTAACAGATCTCATGGGGCTCCCCGATCTCAGCCATCGACACGTGCTGCTTGTGGATGACATTTTCGACACGGGCCGCACCCTGGAGCGAATCTCCAAAGAAGTCCAATTGCTTTCGCCCACCTCGCTGCGCACCCTGGTTCTGCTTTGGAAAACAGCCCGCCGCGATGTCGATCTCAAGCCAGATTACTTCGGGTTTCAGATCCCCGATGAATTTGTGGTGGGCTATGGACTCGACTTCAATGGCCAATATCGCCACCTGCCCGAGATCTGCGTGCTGGATGAAAAATCGGCTTCCGATCTCACCGCATCAGTCGGCAGTGAATGAGGCTTCCGTCACCGGTGCCTGCTGGAAATTCTGATACAACGGGCCTGTCAGCCGGATCGGCTGAATATCCAGGCGGATATTCTCGACTGTGTAGTCATCACCACCAAACGCTTCGGTATACCAGCCGCGACTCCGTTCATCCCGCGAAAATCGGAACTCAAAGCCATCGACCGCTTCGAACCTCGCTCGACCACCATCGAAAGCCAGCCCAATCGCCTCCTGCTGCGTGCTGTCAATGAGTTCGCCCATCAGATCAGCGACCGCCATATTCGCGAGAATGTCATTAAAGAAGAGGCGCCTGCGGTGAGCCGGTCGAAATTCAGGTGAGTTCGGATCGAGAAACTCATCATCCAGCTTCTGCTGCGAAGGGGTCACTTCCATCGTCAACAAGTCAAACCGGTCACCTCGATCCAGATATGTCAGCCTCACATTGGAAAGATTGAATCGTCCCAAGGCTTTTTCTGTCGTGGCCTGGGAGAGATCCATCACCAGTGCTCCTTTATAGCCCAGCACACGGACATCCTTCCCATTCCGCACGACAATGGCCGAGTTCTCATCCACGCCAATCCCGTAACGAATCCCTTCGGAATGCATGGCGACCAGTGAGCGGGCAAATCGTCCGCGAACTAGACAATGCTGCTCAACAAACCACCGCTCATCCAGGAGCCCCAGGCCATTTCCCAGTTCCCGCCCCATAGTGACACCAGTGAGCAATGTATCCAGCACCGAATTGGCCGAGCGGTACATCACTTTGCTCATCACAGCCGCACCAGCGCTCGTTCCTGCGACCACACCTCCCCGGCGGTAAAGGTCATGAATCGCCCCCAGCAGAGGCAATGGTTCTCCATCTTCACCGTGGAGCCCGCGGATAATTCGATCCTGCGAACCACCCAGAATGTAAATTCCACTACTTTCCCGCACGAGTGCCAAAACATCAGGATCGGCTGCTGCTTCGCGCGGCGAACGAGACATCTGCCGCCACGCCACCGGCAGGGTCACCGTCTCTCCTCCAGCGGCCTCAATCGCCTCAGCCACCCATTTCGACTTTCGGATCGGGTCATAAGTCGCGAGAGGCAAAATCGCGATCCGACTTCCCGGACCACCGGAAAGCCGCACGATTTCTTCCCAGTATTCCCGCTGATCGAACCGCTCCGATCCGCCAATGATCATCAGCGAACCCACAGTCTCCGGAATCTTCTCGGCAGCACACAAATCACTCAGATTCGCACTGCACAGAGCCAACAGCAGCATCCAGCAAGCTGTGCAGCTTGCCCAGAATGCAGTGCTGCTCGAGCTCTGCACTGCCAATCGCTCAGAACCGCCACGATTTGTAAAGCTCCAGCCAGAGCGGCACATCCAGGTTTCGCCCTGCAAATTCTGTCGAGATGAGCGGGAAATTTGTCCGAGCATCGCCAACCTCAAGTGAATGGTCTTCCTGACGAAATTCACCAGCAAAACGGTCTCGCCTCTTTAACAATCATACTCCTGATCCCACTCATCTGCCGAGGGGAGTTCCGCATGAATTCTTGTTTCAGGACACGACAACCGGCTCAAAAGATCACATGAGCAACTCTCGGGCCATAAAGAGAATTAAATTGTTTCGAATTTGTCGAACGAGTTTCAGGGGGATGTTTTGCCAACCAGCCCAACCTCCCGATCATTCTCGACTCGATTCACTGGAGGCGGGAGGATTTGAGTTAGCAGGTGGCGATGCCTCGGGAGTTTCCGATTGGGGCGTCTCTGTTTTCGGTGAATCGAGTTTTGGTGCCTCGGCCTTGGGTGTTTCGACCTTCGGTGTCTCACTCTTGGGCAGGTCAGCAGCCGCTGGTTCCACGGGAGTGGCTGGCGCAGCCGCCGGAGCAGAGGCTTCGACCTTTTGCACAGCCGCTGGCGACGATCGACGTTTCGATTCCCCACTCCCCTCGACAGGCACAATCACAGAACCCAAGACGCGCTTGTTCGAATCATCCTGCACCCATGCCACCACCGAAAGCCCTTCCAATAGCAAAGGCTTGATTTCAAACTTCACACTGCGGTTCTGTTCGATTTCGGCAATCCCGTCTTCCAGTCCCTGCTTCAGATCTGCCATCGTCATCGAGGTGGAATACTTGAGCTCGTCTCCCTTAAGGCCCGTCCCTTTGGCACCACCTAACAGTCTGCGGACAACAAAATGATGTTCCACAAGACCGTTCGGAGCGCGAAGTGCAACAGTGTTTTCGACCAGTGCCACTCGCAATCGCAATGGATCACGCTCCTCAGGGAGTGTCTGCGAATCTGCACTGGCAGAAACTGTCAATTCCCCATTCTCAACCTTGGCCTGAGCGGTAACCACAACCTGGGCTTTTTCCTGAAGGGCGGCATCGACTTCTCCACGCAGCCGGGCGTAAGACATCGCTGCATGCTGCAGAATGCCACCCACCCCCGGGACAAATCGACCATCCACAAACAGTGAAGGAGCCGCCTCGCCCTTATAGTAGGAAAATCGATCCTCTCCATCCTGCGTCGTTAATGGATCGGGCGTGGGAATATTCAGGTGATAATGCAGCACAGCGATTGCCGGGATGGGATAAGTCTCGACCAGCGATTCCAGTGCCAGCGATGCTGCTAAGCAGGGTGGGCAACCCACGCCTGTAAACGATTCAATCAGTGGCACATGATGCCCGGCACTGAGTGTCACTGGCGGAATCAGCTTCATCGAATCTTTGCGGAGAGACTCCAACGTCGAGTCGTAGAGCTTTTGCAGCATATCATCGAGGCCATCGATCGCATCGTTATGGCTGCTTTTCCACAGCTTGATCAGACTCTCACGCGGGCCCGGCTGGCCAGCAGGCATACCCTGGCGTGATCGAGCACTGAGAATCATCGCTTCCAACTGCGGCAACGCCACAATACTCGACAGATACTTGATCGCCTCTTCGTTCTGGTTGGTCTTAAGGCTGTACTCAGCCAGTGCATCAAGCAGTTCCGGGTTGTATGGCTCAATCGCCAGGAAGGTCTTCAGATCCTGAGCAGCTTTTTCCGCTTCCGGGCCTTCTTTATCAATCGCCTCCAGCGCCAGCACCATATCCAGTGCCCGGCGGCCAATCTTCAATTGCTCGGCCATCAGTTCATTGGGGTTCAGTTTCTCTGCCGCCGCAAACTGCTCAATCGCCCGATCCGGGAAGAGCCGCTGAATCGTGAGCTGCATGGCCAGATTCACGCGGGCTGTCAGTTCCATACGCGGCCCCCAGATGGCCGCCATGGCCAGATAATCCTTCTCAAAATCGGCGAACTTTTCGGCAGTCCACTTCATATCGCTCATCTGCGACATCTGGGCCAGAATCGCTGTCATCGCTTCAAAACTGACCGGAAGTTGCGGGGCCTGAGTCGCCAATGACCACATATTGGTCACCGGAGCTTTGCTTTCAGAAGCCTGCTTAAACTGCTCAGTTCCAATCGTGGGGAGGGAATTCTTCAACTCTTTGGCAGTTTCCATCTCCGGAGTCACAGGGAACATCCGCACAAAGGCGATCCCGGCAGGTTCAGTGGTCAATGTCCCAAAGAACACACCCTGCTGAAGCTTGCCTTCCAGTAGCGCTTTTTGATTGCCCGCCAGTTGGAGTTCGACCGTCATCTGATCACCGTCGATTTTCGACGACAGAATCGATGCGTTCTGCAGTATCTTGAGATCTTCGAACACCTTCACCTGAGGATCGGCTTTGGGATCAAGATCCCACAACCCCACAATGAAGTCTTTGCGCTGCTCGGTAAAGATCACCATCCAGCGACCATCAAGAACCGTCACTTTTTCCCGCATCTGCACGGCTGGCTTGGGAGCTTCCTCCGCCTTGGCAGCCTCCTTATCAGCATCCGTCACTTCGGCTTTCTTGCCACAGCCAACGAAACTGCACACCACCAGCCCGAGCAGCAGCAGACATGCCCACGGGAAGCTCGACGATGATCGATCAATCGGAAACGACATGCTGAAAGTCCTGCGAAAATTTCCATACAGATCACCCGCAGCTCACAGGCTCTCTGTCATGGTTGCTTGTCATTGAGAACACCAGAATGATAACCGGAACCCCGCTTCTTCGCACATGATCCACTTGCCATAAGTGCTGGCCAATCATGAATTATGGATGAAAAGTGCTCGATCGTCACCTGCCCTAAAAAGTTCTCACACACATATCCGGAAAATTTCTGGCATCATGCGCAAGTGGTTTTCGCACTATACGAAGTGAGGCTCCCTCCAGAGTTGATGCACTCAAAGTGATACGCCCGGTTTGGCCATTTGAAGGGTGAAAATCTGAAATGACGGATCGACAACCCATGATCACTGCCCCATTTCCCTCACCAAGAGCAGTTTCCCGCCACCAGTCGCTCCTTTCCCGACTCACGGGCTGCTTCGAGGTTTTTCAATTCAACAGTTTTGTCGCCTCTCTGCTCTGGAGCTTGTGTCTGGCGGGAATCTGGTCTCCCGGCCCCATGGCCTGGGGACAGTCCAAACCTCCCGGAAATGTCATTCCCACCGATTTCACGCCAAGTGATCAACAGTTGGTCTTCGCCGTCGCTTCCGCCATGCACTCCCATCCCGAACTGTACTTCTACCTCTGCAAAGATCAGAACGGACGTGAGATTGTCCGCCCACTCAAAAACGCCACTCAAAATCCCGGCGGTAAATTCCCCGAGAAACCACCCATTGTCATCCCGGACATCGACTTGAACCGGTTTGGAGCCTTACCCCAGGCCAAGGCCCGCAAATACCTCGAAGACCTCTGTACCCAACACAATAAGCGGCGGGCAGCCGGTGTCGTGGTGGCTCAAGGCCCGGCTCCGCATCTCATGGGCGGCGGCGGTGTCGCACCGGGTGCTTATGTGCCTCCCGATCCCAAACTGATGCCCAAACCTCCCCAGCCCGACCCCGCCACGAAAAACAAAGCACAATCGGCCTATGCCGAACTGGCCAAAGTCCTCTCGAACGATTATTCCCTCGCTGGCAACGATGTCGTCTCCAAAGTTCTCCCCGAAATGATGAGTGCCATCGAAAAGAACAGCAGCGAGCCAGCCCTTCAGAAAGCAGCTCACCATCTCGTCACCTACGACCAGAAAACGAGCAGCCTCCTCGACAAAGCCATTCAGGGCCGCGATCAGTCATTGGCCAGCGCCAAAGCCCAACTCTCCCGGGCCGAACGTGGCGATTACACCCACACAGAAACTTACGAGTACTACGACGAAGGAGCCGGCCGCTGGGTGCAAAAGAACGTTCAAGTCGACGACAACCCGACTGTGGCCTATCTCTCGATGAGCCAGATGCTCATCGCTCAGGGCACGTCGGATGACATGATTCGCAATCGCATCGAGCGGCAGAAGTTCATCATGCTCCAGAAGGCCAAAGCCGCCAGTTGGAAAGAACTCCTCCCCGCGATGGCCGACCGCTTCAGTGGCCAGGTTTCATCGCGGCCTTTAGTCAACGTGCGGTTTGTCGCCGAGGAAAAACCCTATGATCGGTCGTTGCTCGACAACTACTGGCCAACAGGTCTCTCCGAATTCTTCCAGGGCAAATATCTCGCTCGCAATGTCTCTGGCAAAGAGCTGCAGCATGTGACTTTCGCTGTCGATTTCCATCACTTCTCCACACTCCCCCAGCCCACGACCCGGCACGTTTACTACATTCCCCGCTGGAAGCAGGGCGAAGAAGTCGAACTCTCAACCATCCTCTTCCCCGATCTCGTGGGGACTGGCAAACGCTACTACGTCCCCAAGTTTCCTGACGGCCGGGGAATGAACGCCGCCCCCAATCTCGAACTTCCCGATATGTGCGGCGTCGTAAAGCTCACCTTCACTGTCTGGGCCAACGAAGGGAAACAGAACGCGACTTCAATCAGCATTCCCGAACGGCTGCTGAAAATCGTCCCCGTTCTCATCGAAGGTGCTGAGATCACGCTGGCCAGTTCGATGTATCCCTTTGAGGCCGCGAGCGCCACATCCAAAAGTTCCACCACCAAGCCCAAATCTTCCACAAATGGCAAAGACTCCGACAAAAAGGGAACTCCCAAGCCCCCCACTTCCATGGAGGAGCGGGCCCGCGAAACGTTGTCGCTCTACCTCGAACCTCTGCTGACCGAACTCCCCGAGGGCTCGCCATCGGCCCAGAGAATTCGCAAGATTCTCGCCAATCCTCGCGATGTGCGCGAAGAGATTATCAAGAAGCGCAAGACCGATCTGCTGGCAGCTTGCAGGGCCGGCCAACGATATCTGGGCAATTACAGCGACCGTGACCACGAAATCGAAATGGGCCTGCTCTTCGTTGACTGTGATCCCGCTGGTCAGGCGATTCGCGTGGAGCTCTTTGATCCCGAAAAACCCTCTCAAACACGTCCCTGGGGCGGATTTATTTCGCATGACCCACGAAACAACAGCGAGTTCCTGTATTTGGTGCCGCTCGATAAGGCGACAGAACCAACAGCCAGCGCCCGCAATGGGCTACAGGCCGATCCCTTTTCCCCCGATGCGACCAGCTTCATGCTTTCGTTGACGAAAGCCGGAGGCTTCGACGGAAAATTCGAATACCGCGAGAGCTTTGATACTCCGCGCTTCACAGTCCGCGAGCCGTGGCGTACAGTCCGCGTCAAGCCGGCTGCCCAGGAGAGCACTCAACTGGCAGCGGCAACCCAACGGGTGAAAGAGAATCCCCAATGGAAACTCCCCAAACCCCGCCCGATCATCACCACCCGCGGGCCTGCCAACAATCCCACCAATCCAGGCCGCAGCAATCCCACAACCCCCAAAGGCCGCTCCCGGTAGCCAGTAAGTATCAATCACTGGCAATAGGCCCTACAGACCCGCGATCATTTTTTGGGTGGCACGCCCCTGGAGCCCCTGAAAACTAAAACAGTGCGGAAAGGCGTGGTCTTCGCATTTCAACTTCACACTTGATTTCAGGCCGGGTCGCAGGAGTCGGATGCCTTCATCCGTCCCGTGGTCAATTGAGTTGACCAGCACAAATCCATCCGCGAGATGTTTTCCTGCCTTGAAAGCCTCTTCGCCATCAACGATCAGATTCCCAGAACCTGAGGGCGCACGAAGGCGTTTGGCCCCAGCCAAGTAACCGCTGGTAGATGGATCCTCAAACGGATGCGAACTCGCGTTAATCCCGGTTTTCTACCGTCGGAACAGGTGACGGAGAAAAACCTCGCCCGAAGTTGCGTGAAAGAGGGTGATACGGAGCCCAGAGTGAGGGTCACCCCAAGCGATATCGCAAGCGCCTCTATGCTCCTCGGCATGCCAAGCGGTGCTGGATAAATCACGACCCCCGACGTTTAGGAAAACAGCGCGGATCATCTCACACCTAGGAACTCACTCTAACCCTCGCTCTCTCGGCGGACTGGCGATGGAGCAAAGTAGACATGCAAAAGTGCAAAGAGAGTAAAGGAATTGAAAAAACGCAGACTACTTGCAAATCAGGTGACTGCGAGAAATTCATGTCTGTGCGACTTGTCAATTGAAACTGACCTCTTTCCCAACTCCCTCCGTGCAATCTTGGAACGCTTCGTCTGCGGTTTCCGACTTAGCAGTGCGTATTGATGTCGGCAAGACAGTCCGATATCGCATCACCAACGCCTAGGAAGCTTACATGTTGCGAGGTTATTGACAAGCAGGTGTGACTCATGATGCATTTTGTTCAGACACAACAGCGCCGATAGGGTTGGCTCGAATCAACTCAATGGCATACTCAATCGAATAAGCAACAATCACCCCAGTATTGTATTTGTAGCGGAACTCTGTCTCCTCTTCACCTTTGTAAACGTTCTGCCAGTCATATCGGTACCCCGAAACAACGCCTGCTACGCGCGTCGCCCCTAAAGTATTGATTGGTGCGAACACTACTGGGCCTCCTGAAAATCCTGGATTATTGTGCCCATCTAGCAGCATCAACCGCGGGCCCCCGGTGCGAAGATCCAGCATGGATACGCAAGCTTTTTTAACAAGTGGGAGGGGAAACTCGCGATTCAACGGTCCAACTTCAGCGTGCCATCCATACGGAAACCCGAGGAAGTAAACATCTTGGCTAAGCAATAGATCCGACGTTGTGGGTGTCAGTTCTAAGGGTGGCGAGAGCAACATGGAGGTCGCAAGAACTGCTATATCGACGTCATCATTGGTTACCCCTACAATCCGGCACGACAATTCTTGCAAATCTTGACAGTAGTGCACCCGCAAATCTATTTTACCTTCCGTTCGGCCAACAACGTGCTTTGCTGTCACGATGTACTGTCGCCCATCGACATCAATGGTGAAACACGTACCTGACCGGTCTTCACAAGCAATCCGGTAGGTACTTTGCAACGCGCTTTTTGGAACCATTAAAACACCCAACGCCTATTAAAGATTAGAAAGCGGGAGAGTTGGAAGGATTCTAATTGCCTAGATTAACGATTAGTGTATATATTAATAAATGTCAACACGCGTTAAGCGTTCTGTCTACGCCGAAGCAAACCAGTGAATCCGCTTGATGCTTACGAAGTTATAAACTGTGCGCAACTGTTCAATACCAGGTGCGTCGTGAATTTTTCCTAAGAAGTAGAGTCGCTGTGGTTCAACAGTCCGCTTGAGTTAGGCCAATTTGATACGAGTCCACTCCGTTAAGAATGTAAAAATCACTAAGAATACAATGTGGTTCTAGTTTGCTTGGCGATCATCTGAAGCGCGATCAAAAAAATCTTGACATGTGAGATCCTCCTTAGGGGGCTTGCATCGCTGCCTCCAAAGTTGCCAAAAGGACCTTCGAGAGACGAATCACCTTGAGCTGGATTACCGAAGGACTAACCGCCATCGTTGCCCGAAGGCGCTGGCTTATTCTCGCCAGCGGGCTTGGCCGACGACGCCGGTTTGTCCGCTGAAGCGGCTTTTTTATAGCCTTCACTACGATAGTCCGTCAGGTAAAAACCAGAGCCCTTAAACAGCAGGCCGCCACCTGCACTGATCAGTCGGCGGGCTTTCTTTTTATTGCACGAAGGGCACTTCTTCGTCGGTTCGGCCTTGATCGACTGGAACTCTTCCCAGCGATGATCGCAAGCATCACAAGCGTATTCGTAGGTGGGCATGATGATTCCCGATCACTGTCTGACGCGAAATATAAGAAAACGCCGGTCAAGTGGAACCGGCACTACTATCGTCTATATGGTGCTTGGCGGCGGGTGGCTGGGGTCAAACGTCCTCGTTTGCCCCTAGGTCACCGGATATCAATCGCTTCTTGAAGTCGCTAACTAAAACATCATCCGTGCAAATCATTCACGATGTCGTGAGGCCTGAGGGCGGATGAAGACATCCGACCCCAGTCACCATTTCTAATTTTTTGGCCTTTAACCAGCAGCAGGAGCTGAAGAGACAATCACCTTGGCAGGTCGAATGACCCGATCGTGGAGCGTAAAGCCGCGCTCGACTTCCTGGATGACAGTCATCGGTGGATAGTCCGCACTGGGAGCCTGGGTAATCGCTTCATGTCGATTCGGGTCAAAGGGTTCACCCACAGTCGGAATGACCACAGCGCCCATGCCCGCAAAGAGCGTCTCAAACTGCTGGCTGACCATCTCGACCCCTTTGACGAGATCTTCCAGCTTCGCCGCAGGAGATTTGCCCGCCTGAATTGCCCGCTGCAGATTATCAAATCCCGGCAGCACGGTTCGCAGGAAGGTAGCAGCGCCATACTTCCGCTCTTCTTCCGCTTCCTTCTGCACACGCCGGCGGTAGTTCTCGAGATCTGCGACCGAACGCGCCCACTTCTCCTTGAACTGATCCCGCTCTTCCGTCAGAGCCTGCACCATGTTCACAGAAGTCGAACTTTCAGTCGTCTCGGCGGTGTTCTCAGGGTTCTCGGTATTCACGGTTCCCGCACCTTATGTTCTGGCAAACCCCTTGTTCTGCCATATCCATGTTCTGGCAAATCCAGGGGGTTCACTCGATGATCAATTCTTTAAGCCCAGTTCCATCTCCAGGCAAGCCACATCTCAATCTGAAGGAATACGATAACCAATCTGCCGCTACGAATTGCTGTCGCCACCCGCAAACAGATCTTTGATCGTCTCAAAGAAGGTTTTTCGATGAGGCGAGACCTGCTTGCTATCGAGTTCGGCCATTTGTCTCAGCAACTCTTCATGCTTCTTGGAGAGCTTTTTGGGGACTTCCACCTGCACTTCGACCAGCAGATCGCCTCGCTGACCGGAATGCGGATCGGGCATGCCGTGGCCACGAATTCGAATCACGTCTCCAGGCTGCGTTCCTGCCGGAACCACCAGATTGTGCTTCCCGGTGAGGATCGGGATTTCCAGTTCGGTCCCCAGGCAGGCTTGTGCGTATGTGACCGGCAGACGAAATCCCAGATCCCGCCCCATCCGTTCAAAGAGCTTATGTTTACGCACGACGATATCGACATAGAGATCGCCCGGAGGCCCGCCTCCTTCGCCCGGCTCCCCTTCGCCACGAATGCAGAGCTGCATGTCGTTATCGACACCAGCGGGAACCTTGACTTCCAGCCGCACCTTTGTCGGTGTGAATCGCGAACCCCGGCACGTCTCGCACTTCTGCCGGACGACAGTCCCTTCCCCACGGCAGACAGGACACGTCGTCTGAACGCGGAAGAACCCCTGCGACTGCACAACCTGCCCACGCCCGCCGCAATACTCACATTTCTCGGGTGAACTGCCAGGTGCTGCACCAGAACCACTGCAGGTTTTGCAGCGTTCGTGCTTCTCGATCTCGAGTTCGCGGGCACAACCGACAGCCGCTTCGACAAGATCGATGACCAGTTTTGACCGGAGGTCCGATCCTCGGCGGCCACGGCTTCCACCAGGCCTGCGCCGACCACCGCCGCCAAACATATCACCAAACAAGTCGCCAAAGGCCCCGAAGATGTCATCGACATCCTGGAAGCCACCACTACCGCCTTGCACACCGGCATGACCATAGCGGTCGTAGCGGGCGCGCTTATCCGAATCGTACAGCACCTCGAAAGCTTCGGAGCATTCTTTAAAGGCGTAGATCGCCTCTTCACTCCCCGGATTGCGATCCGGGTGATGCTTCGCCGCCAGCTTGCGATAAGCTTTTTTCAGCTCTTCGGCTGTCGCTGTTTTTTCGACACCCAGAATTTCGTAATAGTCACGTTTCGAAGTCATCATGTCTTATCGGTCAGATGAATCGAGGCTTCGGTCCGCTACAAAAGCTTTGGAGCATGACCGAAGATTTGAACAACTCGGATCCTGGCAAGCCTCAGGTCATTCGCCATTTGATACGGTAAGCCCGACCTCTAACGAAGTCGGGCTTACCTCAGTATCATTGATCAATCCATTTCAGGAATGGTTCATTCGCAGTCGAGCCTTGAGCCTCGATTAGCGAACAGCCCCTTCGATGGCATTCTTCTTTTCACCAGGCTCGTTCCCCTTGGTCACAAGGACCTGAGTGGTGAGCATCAGACCGGCAATCGAAGAAGCAAATCGCAAAGCGCTCTTCACCACCTTGGCAGGATCAACAATCCCGGCCTTGAACATGTCGACATACTCGCCAGTCTGGGCATTGAAACCATGGTTCTTGCCGAGGCTGCGAACTTCGTCAGCCACGACGGCTCCATCCAGACCACAGTTGGCGACAATCTGGCGGATCGGGGCTTCGAGTGCCTTGGTGACAATCTCAACACCAATCTTTTCGTCGCCTTTGGCCTTCACTTCACTGACAGCTTCAATCGCTCGCAGCAAAGCCACACCACCGCCGGGGAGAATCCCTTCTTCAACAGCAGCGCGAGTCGCATGCAGGGCGTCTTCCAGACGAGCCTTGGTCTGCTTCATCTCAGCTTCAGTGGTTGCACCGACCGAGATGATCGCCACACCGCCGGTGAGCTTCGCCAGTCGCTCCTGGAACTTCTCACGATCGTATTCGCTATCGGTCTGTTCGATCTGCTTGCGGATCTGATCGACACGAGTCTTGATCGCTTCGGCATCGCCGGCACCATCGATCAGCGTGGTCTTGTCCTTGTCGACTTCGACCCGCTTGACCTGACCCAGATGACCGAGTTCGACAGTTTCGAGCTTGATCCCGAGGTCTTCGGAAATGAGCGTGCCACCCGTGAGGACAGCCATATCACCGAGCATCGCCTTGCGACGATCGCCAAAGCCAGGGGCCTTCACAGCAGCAATCTGCAGAATCCCGCGGAGCTTGTTGACCACCAGTGCAGTCAACGCTTCGCCATCCACATCTTCGGCAACCACCAGCAGTGGCCGTCCGGTCTGGGCCACCTTCTCCAGCAGAGGCACGAATTCCCGCAGGCTGGAAATCTTCTTTTCGTAGAAGAGAACATAGGCGTTCTCAAGAATCACCTTCATCTCTTCGGCACTGGTGACGAAGTAAGGCGAAATGTAACCCTTATCGAACTGCATCCCCTCGGCAAGATCGAGAGTGATGTTGTTCCCCTTGCCTTCTTCAACAGTAATCACACCATCGCGACCCACCTTCTCCATGGCGTCGGCAATGAGATCGCCAATCGCCTTGTCGTTATTGGCAGAAATCGCTCCCACCTGGGAAATTTCCTGCTTGGTAGCGACAGGCTTGGCCAGCTCTTCGATTGCCTTAATGGCAGCATCGACAGCCTTTTCGATCCCCTTACGCACGACTGTCGGGTTCGCACCCAGCGAAAGACTGCGCAGACCCTGCGAATAAATCGCACGAGCCAGCACGGTCGCCGTGGTGGTTCCATCGCCAGCGATATCACTCGTCTTGGAAGCCACTTCGTTGACCAGCTTGGCACCCATGTGCTCGAACGGGTCTTCCAGTTCAACTTCCTTACTGACAGTCACACCGTCCTTGGTCACCACAGGGTTACCAAAGCTCTTGTCGATGATGACATTGCGACCTGTCGGCCCCATGGTAACCGCAACAGCCTGGGCAAGGGTGTCCACGCCGCGCTGCAGCTTAACCCGGGCGAGATCTTCAAACAGCAGTTGTTTAGCCACAGAAGAAATTCCTTATTGAGAAGCCGCAGCAGTGATTCAGGCGGCGAACTATCAATTCAATTTGAAGAGAAAACACAGAAAAAGATCAGCCAGTTTCATCGAAGCGCTGGCAGGTCAATCGAGCCGAGAAACCTGCCAGGCTTCGAATGCTGATGTCGCACTAGGCAGTGATCTTGGCGAGGATGTCGGCTTCGCGGAGGATCTTGACATCTTCACCATCAACTTCGATTTCTGTACCGCCGTACTTGGCGAACAGAACTTCGTCCCCCACCACCAGCGAAATCGGATGACGCTCACCGTTGTCGAGCAGGCGGCCTGGGCCCACTGCGACAACCTTGCCACGCTGTGGCTTTTCCTTGGCAGCATCGGGCAGAACAATCCCGCCAGCAGTCTTCTCTTCAGCACTCAAAGGCTGCACCACAACACGATCATCCAGAGGCTTCAGGGCCATCGATATTCTCCTCTTATTGAAAAGCTTTGAATCCAGCTTGTTTGTTTGAAAATTGTCTCGGCTCACCAGCAGTCAGCGGATCTCCGAGAACCCGAAAGACATTCAGCAACAGGCAGCGATAACACCGCAGGGAGGCCAGACTTCGTTTAGAAGCCGCCCATGCCCATGCCGCCCATACCACCCATTCCCATGCCACCCATTCCGCCCATGCCACCCATGTCGTGGTCATGATCGTGCCCGCCACCCTTTTCAGGGGCCTTGGGCTCTTCGACGATAATTGAGTCAGTGGTCAGAAGGAGCGAGGCGACGCTGGCACCATTCTGCAGTGCACTGCGGACAACCTTGGCAGGATCCACAACCCCGAATTCGAACATGTCGCCATAACGCTCGTTGAGAGCATCGTAACCGTGCGACTTATCCTTCGACTTGCGAACGTGATTGGCCACGACCGAACCATCGAGGCCGGCATTCTCAGCAATCGTTCGCAAAGGCATTTCAAGAACACTGCGAATCAGATCGACGCCCAGCTTTTCATCGCCCTTAACGTCGAGCTTTTCGAGAACGCCGTTGCAGCGGACAAGAGCAACTCCACCACCAGGAACGATCCCTTCTTCAATTGCTGCACGGGTGGCAGCCAGGGCATCGTCGATGAGGTCCTTACGCTCTTTCATCTCGGTTTCGGTGTGGGCACCCACGCGAATCTGAGCCACGCCACCGGCGATCTTGGCCAATCGCTCCTGCAGCTTTTCACGATCGTAATCGCTGTCCGTCTTTTCGATTTCACGGCGGATCAGTTCAGCACGACCTTCAATCGCCGTCTTGCTGCCAGCACCCTGCACGATTGTCGTGTTTTCGCTGTCGATGCGAACCTTCTTAGCTACACCCAGATCACTCAACTCGACGTTCTCGAGCTTCAGACCCAGATCCTTGAAGATTGCTTTGCCACCCGTAAGGATCGCAATGTCTTCCAGCATCGCCTTGCGGCGGTCGCCATAACCAGGCGCCTTCACTGCACAAACACGGAGAATGCCGCGAAGCTTGTTCACGACCAGTGTGGCCAGTGCTTCACCTTCAACATCTTCGGCAATGATGAGCAGTTGCAGATTGGCCTTCGAGATCTTCTCGAGCAGCGGAACCATCGTCTTGGCACTGCTGATCTTCTCTTCGAAAATCAGAATGCGGCAGTTATCCAGCTCAACCACCTGGTCATCGGCGTTGGTCACGAAGTGTGGCGAAAGGTAGCCGCGATCGAATTGCATCCCTTCGACCAGATCGACTTCCGTCTCGACGCCGCGGCCTTCTTCGACAGTGATCACACCGTCTTTACCAACCTTGAGCAGTGCATCCGCCAGAATCTTGCCGACCTCTTTGTCATTATTGCCAGCAATAGCTGCGACAGTCTCGATCCCCTTGCGGTCATCAGCCTTGACGGGCTTGGCAATCCGCTTGAGTTCAGCACCCACAGCTTCCACAGCCTTCTGAATCCCGCGGCTCATCGCCACAGGATCAGCACCTGAAGCCAGGTAACGCAGACCATTGCGGTAAACGGCTTCGGCCAGCACTGTGGCTGTCGTCGTGCCATCGCCCGCACTGTCGCCAGTCTTCGAGGCAGCTTCCTTAACGAGCTGTGCCCCCATGTTCTCGAACTTGTCTTCGAGATCAATGTCCTGAGCGACGGTCACACCGTCCTTCGTGACCTTGGGTGAACCCCACCCCTTATCCAGAACCGCATTGCGGCCACGAGGCCCGAGCGTGCTCTTGACCGCGCGAGCCAACTTGGAGACACCCTCCAAGAGACTTTGCCGCGCTTCCTCGTCGAAACTAATTAGCTTGGCCACAGTTACTCCTCAATCAGCAAGTGCGTCTTATGTCGATTCAGGTCACTGGGAGCCGCCCTTCTGGCGATTGTCACTTCCCAGCTCACCATCGCGCAACTCCCAAACAAACTTGCGGCAGGCAGGCAAACCTCCCACCGTCGTACGCCCTCTACGCAAAGCATTTCGCGTGCCCATAACAGATATTTCGACGCAACATGTTTTCACAAATAGCTTTGCGACCCATGCCGCTGGAGTCAGGAAATTTGAGATATCTGCCAAACTGGCAGAATCGAGGCGTCCAGCGAGTTTCAGACTGTCAGAAAAGCGGTGACTTCTGCCAAACTTGACAGCACAATAGGAAACTGCAGACTCCCCAAGACACCTTTGCCCCGGAAGAGATGCTCCATGATTCACCGACGCCACTACCTGAAATCTCTGCTGACCGGAGGAGTCGCCTGCCTGCTGAATCTGAACACATCGCCCACGCCGAACTTCGGCCACCTTTCCTCGAAGCCTGCCGCAGGGAGCGAACTGGCATTACCCGCAAAGCTGCAAACCGGCTTCAGCCTGTATGGAGTCACCGACCAGCCTTTGACCGCCGCTCTCCAGCAGATTGCCGAAACCGGATACGGGGGCATTGAACTTCCGCTCTTGCCGGGTGGCTTGTTCGATCCCCTCAAGCTGTCGGCTGTCGACTGCCAGGTGATCCGCTCACAGATCGAAGCCGAATCTCTCGACCTGCAGGCTGTCATGGAGAACCTGCCCCTCTTGAACCAGAACCTCTCCGCCGCAGATGACGAGCAGCGTCTGAAGCGAGCCTTCCATGTCTCACGCAAAGTTTCTCCTGAGACACAGCCATTGCTGGAAACGATTCTCGGCGGCAAGCCGGGAGATTGGCCGCGACTTAAGAACTTCGCGATCGATCAGTTGGGCCGCTGGGCAGAACTTGCGAAATCGGAAGACGCCGTGATCGCAATCAAACCCCATATTTCGAACGCACTCCAGCGACCCGACGACATTGCCGCAGTCTTCGACGAAATTCGCAACCCCTGTTTACGATTGGCCTTTGACTACAGTCACCTCGAACGACAGCGCATTCCCATCGATGTCGCTGTCAGAACCCTGGCCCGTTATTCGGTCTTTGTCCATGTGAAAGATAATGTCCCGGCAGGAACCGGCTGGCAATTCGCCCTCCCCGGCCAGGGAGTAACCGATTACGCGATGTTGTTCACCTCACTCAAAGAAGCCGGCTATCGCGGACCAATCTGCGTCGAAGTCTCCAGCCAGGTCTTCTCAAAACCAGGCTTCAGCAGCAAAGAAGCCATCACCAACACCTGGACCGCCTTAAGACCCGCCTTCGAAAAAGCGGGAATCATTACCGTAGCGTGAATCGCATAAGCATCTAAGCGACAACTTGCGTCACAACGTTCGGCACACTCTGATTGCGTGAGCTTTTGAGTGCCAGCACAGTGACGACCAGAAAAGCAACCAGTAATGCCAGTTGAGCCAGGGCAAAGGGAAGCTCTGTTTGTGTCGGAGCAAGAGCCTTTAAGAACGGGATCTTCAAAAACATCTGCACGATCAGTACGAACAGATTGAGATAGAAGGCGATGAGTGCATTCACTCGATAAGTCGCACGCCAGCGACCAGCTTCATGCTTCACATAACGAGCCAACAGCGCCAGGCCTAACACCACCAGCGAAATGATGCCGAACGCATGCGACGGCAAGAAGCGGTCGGCAGGCAGCAGAAAGCCGGACACACTGGTCGCAATCGTCGTGGCCAGAAAGAGGGCGTTCCACCCCTTCTGCAAACGATTGCTCAGAAATCCTTGAGCAACGACAAACCCTGCGACAACTCCCACCAGACTGATCCCGACATGAAAGACAAGCATAACAGACATGATTTATCCATTCTCCAGGAACGACTGGTCTCAGGTGATCAAAAGGAACCTGAATCATGACCTGTCATTCGTCATGCATGGATAACCACGCCCGGACAAACTTCTTTCATTCGGGTTGACCACCTGCACCCAGCCAACGGGAACCGGGGCCATCCATCGCAGTGGAATCGTTGATTTCCAGCTTGAATACTGGCAGTTCTCTCTGTCAGAGGTTTTTCATATCGCCGCGATAGCGCCCGTCATTTTGGCGAGAACAACTCAACTATGGTGTTTTCACCTTCAAGTGATGCTTGAAGAAATCAAAGATATTGGGCCGCACCACATCCGGAGCCCCTGGATAGCTGAACTCGCACTCCACTCCCTCCGCACGCAATTTCTCTGTCAGCTTGACACTCCAGTTGGCGGAATGCGGCGGATCGTTCTGAGCTTGACCCATCTCGGGTGGAGCACCATAAAACAGGTAAGTGGGAGGGTCATCACGAGTCGCCAGCGAGTAAGGCGAGTTCTTCTGAATAAAGGGCAAGAGCTCCTCCCGCTGCTTGAGAAATTGCTCCTGGTTATAGATCCCAAAGGCGTGATATCCATAGTTATTGTTCGGGATCCATTCGCGTGCCAGGCTCAGATCGAGTGTCGTCTGTGGCACAAACGCCATAACACAGGTGACCCGCGTCGATTCCCGTTGCACCGGGTTCTCACTTTTTGGATCAGCCATGTCATCGTGATAGGCCAGCCACAACGCACTGAAACCACCAGCCGAGGCACCACATAACGCGATACGCTGTTTATCAATCTTCCAGGCCTGTGCCTGACTCCGGGTGAATTGCAGCGCTCGAGCCGCATCTTCCAAAGGAGCCTTAACGGGTGGCTTGATCCCACCGGCAACTCCATCCTTTATATACCGGTAATTGATCGAGACGACAGAGACACCGGATTTCAAGGCCAGTTCGAGAAAATCGGGCCGGGCCTTGTCACCGACATTCCAGCCACCACTATGTATAAAAAACAAGACGGGAAAGGTCTCAGTCAGTTCCACTGGCTGTTCACCTGCCAGCGGTGAATGAGCCTGATAGAAATCCAGAACCTGCCGCTCGTGCGGCCCATATCGCACATTTGCATAGGTCGGGAGGATCTCTGCCGCTCCTGAGGGAAGCCCAAGACCACATAGCAGAATCATCAAGGCTATTAGACGAAAACACATCCTGAACTCATTTCTTGAAAGACCTCAACTTAAGCCTGCTCATTGAGCAGAATACGCCCTCTGGCAGAACCAGGATTTATAACAGAATCACTGATACAGACGCCTTTAAAGACTCCGATGCGTCCGTTAGCGCGAAAGTCCCTGGAGATGTTGATCCACAAACCTCCAGGCGCTGGCGTCGTGAAACTCGTGACCCCCTTCAAACACGAGATGCTCGAAGTTTGTCTTCTTCCCCAGTTTTTCGTAGTAGCTCGCCGAGCGTGGCGCCATCTCGATTCCAGCCTCCCGGTGGTGAACTCCATCCTTTTTCCCGGCCTGAATATGGAGCGGGCGAGGTGCAATCAAAGCGACGAGATCGTCATCTCGAAACAGCGAAAAGCGATCCATGAAGCAGAAATCACTCGGAACAGACAGCTCGTTTTCTCGATACCGGCTTTCCTGCACGCCGTAGTAGCAACTCGAAGCTGCGACGTGAATTCGAGGCTCAAGTGCCGTCGTAACGAGTGTATAGAAACCTCCGTACGACAGCCCGACCATCGCCACTCGCGTGGGATCAACTTCAGGACGCTGGAGCAGAACATCGAGACTGCGTGTGATTTTCGCGATCTCGACAGCCGTAATGCTCGTCCCCTGATGCCTGAGCCGATTGTCGATCTGGCGGCGGATATCGGCCGGATAAGCATCCGCCTTAAAAAGATGCTGCGGTGCAAAGACCGCATAACCGCGCTTAACACCACCACGCACCATATCGTGGTAGTTGGCTCCCCCCTTGAAAAGTGCCACTTCGGGCGAGCCACCGCCACCGTGCATGGCGATCACCAGTGGTGCCGGTTTGGTCACATTCTTGGGCGTAATGTAAAGACCTTCCGCATGCACCTCGGGCAGGACGGGGATGATAGCGCGGTAGTAGATGCCGATTGCATCTTCCCCAATCTTCTCAAATTGAGCTGGCTCTGCAGGCACTGCTCCCGGAGGGGGATATCCGATCGATTGAGCAAAGGCGCGGCGATAAGGCTCGACTGAAGCCTGATACTTCTCAATCGAGGTATAGTCAGGCGTGAGAATCTGCTGCAGCCGCGATGCGTCAGATTTCAAATGTGCGATATAGCGCTCAAGCTCGGCTGCCTGGGCATTTCTCAGTGGATTCGAAGCTGCGACATCCTGCTCGAAGTAGACCGGCTTCTGCTCACTCAAGGGAGCCGCTGCTGCCGGAGCATTCGAAGTCGCCGCCGGGTTCGTTTGCCCGCTGGCGGCCGTGGCCAACAATCCACAGCAGCACAACGTCAGTAATCCCATCGAGCGATAGCGAAACGAATTGAAGCGGTTCATCTTGATACGGTTCATCTTGATACAGTTCATCGTTGAATCCCTGCAGCATGGTTCACAGTGGCAGAATCAGAGGAGTCTGGAGTTGATCCGCTGGTATCAGTTGTCGGAAGAGGTGTCACTGTCGAGTGAACATCTTCACCACGATCTTCCAGCCGAAACCAGCCGAGCTTCAGGCAATAGGCCATCGCCAGGCCCAGCACAAAACCAATGGCAATGTTGTTGAGGCCCAGACAGGCTCCCGTCGTCAGCAGCATCGTAAAGGCATCACTGCGGCTGGTTTGATCACGACAGACCAGAGCCAGCTCCATGCCACTGAAGGCCAGCATCACTCCCAGGACACTCTGGGGAAAGGACTGGCAAATCGCCATCAGCGACGCCCCCAGGGTGATCGCCAGCACGATTTTGACAGCCCCCAGAAACAGTATGGAACCATTGGTCCTGGCACCAAAGCGGTACTGGCCTGCCAACCCTCCGGCTCCATGACACATCGGCATGCCACCAAACCAGCAGGCCACCAGATTCATCATGCCGACACTGATGGAAACTTTGCGCGGATCGGCAGCACGCGTGGGAAAAAGATCGACCGAAAGAGCACAGACCGCAATCACCGAATTCAGCGTCGTCAGTGGAATCTGTGGCAGAGCGGCTTTCGGGAATGCCGTGACAAAATCATGAAACGCAATGGGCGACCAGGCAGGAAATGTCAGGCCCCATCCAAGACTCTGCCAGATCGCTGGTTGATGGATCACCGTAATCAGCATCCCGATTCCAAACAGCAATAATGCAGCAGGAATTCGTCGCGAGAAGAACAGCAGCAGCACAATCACGGCACAGCACAGGCCCGTGAGATAGCTATCCAGTCCCCACCATTGCCGGGTGGCAGAAACCATCTGCATCCCCTTCATCAGAAGAGTCAGACCCAGTGCCAGTTGCAGACCACGCACCACAGAGCGGGGCACGATCCGATTGAGCCAGTTGATCCCGCCGGATAAGCCCAGCACGAGAATCATCAGACTGACTGTCGCTCCCGCCGCGAGAATCTGGGGCGTCGTGAGCCCTTCTGTCAGAGCGACAGCCGCAATGGCTTTCATGGGCTGAACCGCCATGGGGATCGAGAACGTCAGCCCCGTCACAATGTTGAACAAGCCGGCAAAGAAGAGTGCCGAGGCGAAGTTCAAACCATTCTGTGCCGACATCCCGACCAGCAGCGGCAGAAATGTCCCCAGATCCCCCAGCGAACCCGCAATCTCATGCCGATTGAAACGGGCATGACGCAGGGTCTGTGGAACAAGTTGCCACCACGTTCTTCGTGAAGGAGCTGTCTTTGCGAGAGGTTCCATCGTCCACATCAGATTGCTTCCGCCAGTTGGAACCTGGCCACGCGGATCGACGAATTGATTTCATGACCTGCCAGATCGTGTCCACCGAGAATCTGCTTATCAGGCTAATCCCGATGGCAGCAATTCTCCAGACCTTCCTCGCTGGAAACGATGTCAACCTGACGTGTGGAAATGGCAGTTCTCAGAAACTGTTTAAGGGATCGTGAACTGAAAAGAGTTCTCACCCGTGACCACTTCGACCTCTTCAGGAACCAGATACGGCGCCGGTGGAGGGAGTGGCGCTGCATCGGGATTGCTGCTCGATGCGATTGCAGGAAACTCAATGGTGACTCGATGCTTCCCCAAAGTGGCACCGGGTTGATTGGCTACATAGAGCAGAGTAAATGATCCATCACTCGCTGTTGTTGCCGCAGAGGGTCGACCTTTGGCCACCGGAGAGAACGTCACATTCGCGTTCTCCATCGGAGCCCCATTTTTCGAAACGCGACCAGATACTGGTGCCAGCGTGGGAGTTGGTGCGCCACCACACCCCCCAAGGAACATCGCACCGATCATCACGACCAGAAATTGGCACCGCAGGGAGGCACTGAACATTGACAGTTTCCGACATAAAAAGTGCTTGAGAACATATCCAAAATAAAAAACAGCTCCGGCAAGGTGCCCACTGATGGGCACCGCCAGGAGCATCGAAAGGGATTCAAACGTGATCTAGAACTCACCGACAATGGCGGAATCACTTTTGCCCATCAGAGCCATGAAGGTGCCATTAAAGTCAATGTTCTGAGACAGGAAGCGAACGCCACCGTCACCTAACAGGACATGAGCTCCACCTGTATGGGCCGAACGGAGTGCTCCGTTATTGGAAATGGAAAGGCAACGCTGCCAGCCCGAGTTCGTGGTGTCATTGATAGGAGCCATCGGGATCGCAATGTTGAAGGTCACTTCGTTCGTAAAGTTTCCAGCGCCGACAAAGCGGCCTGATGACAGCATCCCGCCGGAGAAAACACCTGTCGTCGCTCCATAACCACACGATGAGTTATAGGCATAGCCAGAGGCTTCAAAACCGGGACGAACATCCCATTGACTGCCATTCGAAGCCCGGAAGAAATCGGAAACTTCACCCGCCATCACAGTATTCGATGTCCCGTCGATCACATCTGCAAAACGCACAGGGCCACGTCCACTCCAGGTTGTGCCAGTCGTCCCCACCACCTGAGTGATCATGCCTGAATCATTTTTGTAACCATTGGCCCAGAACGAAGGCGAAGTAATCGTCGATGTTCCCGGCACAAAGTAAGCCCCCGAAATGCCTACATAGTCGGCAATCTGAAAGGGGTACGTCGCCGGCGCACCAGCCGTGGTCGATCCAGAACTGGCAGTCGCGGTGTAAGTTGTCGGCAAAGGACTGCTGGGGCAATTCACACCTGGAACTCGCAACGACGAGACAATGCGCCAGTTGAGATTCGGCCCACCAGCGGATCGATTGTCAAAATCAGTCCCCGAAAAAGTGAGCGAGTTGAAGGCTGCCGCCTGATCGATCTGCGGAAGAATGGCACAGAGCCAAGAGCGGGATGTCCACGACTGCGAGTCGCGACGAAGGTTCGACGGCAGACAACCAAAAACGTCGGCATAGTTGTGAACCGCCAGGCCCAGTTGCTTCAGGTTATTGCGGCACTGCGTCCTGCGAGCCGCCTCGCGAGCCTGCTGAACAGCGGGCAGAAGAAGCGCGATCAAGATCGCGATAATCGCAATCACCACCAGCAATTCAATCAACGTAAAACCACGGCGAAGACCAGCTTCAGACCTCATTCTCAAACTCCAGCTTCGGGAAAATGGGAAAAAACAACAAATTGATTTTGGCTGCAAAGAACATGCCGACATGCACTTTGTATCCATAATCAAATTATTGAACAAGTTGAACACCCCCAACATCCGAGTTTCACAAGTTCCACAACACATTATTTCATTTGATCTTACAACGATTCAAAAAATCTTCCTTATATCGAGTAACGGAACACCCGTTCTCATAAAATCCATCGACTAAGGTTTCCTGAGCAGGGCTCTTGCCACGAAAGACAGCATCCAGGTGCACGCAAAAGCAATTTATTTGGGCAGTGCTGCCAGGAATCAAACCGCTACTCCGTTTGTTTGAAAAAGGGCTTGTTCACCCCCGTTCCGAGACAGCCAGCGACGAACTTTCTATGATCGCCTGATGATCAGTGCCGAAGTGACATCCATCGCCTCAGGCCAACTGAAAATCGCGGAAGGAGAAATTGTGGGCATGCTTCAGGAACACACCATTGAGATTCGCGTACGGTATTCAGAGACCGATGCGATGGGCTTTCTGCACCATGCCAACTTTTTCAAATACTTTGAAATGGGCCGCATCGAACTGCTCCGAGCACAAGGCGGCTCTTACAAGGAGATGGAAGCCGCTGGCATTTTTCTGGTGGTGGCCCGCATCGGGTGCCAATACCATTCGCCCGCCTTTTACGATGATGTCCTCACCTTAAGGACGATCGTGACCCAGGTTTCCATGTGCAAGATCGAGCACGAGTATCAGCTCCTGCGAGGCGACGTCAAAATCGCCACAGGCACCAGCACACTGGCTTGCCTCGATCGCGAAGGTCGCATTCAACGATTGCCCGAAGAAGTGACTGGCAAAGCAGCTTCTTAAGCAGCTCCCGCAAAATTCAGTGACATTTCAATCATCAGCCATCAGCCCGAACTCTTCGAGTTTTCGCTTGAGCGTCGTGCGGTGAATCCCCAGAAGTCTCGCGGCTTCCGACATATTCTGCCGACATTGATGCAGAATTGTTTGAAACAGTTCGGCTTCTGCCTGAGCCAGAAAGCGGGCATGCAATCCTGCATCTTCTTGTTGAGGTGCAGCTTCAATGGCAAGATTGGCTTGCAGTTTCGCTTCCTGCAGCCTCGTTTTCGCCCATTGCCGAACAGCAACTGTCAGCGGATCCTGCTCTCCCTTTGTTTCGGCTGTGGGAATCGCCTGGTGAATAGGCAAGGCTGCCGAATTCACTTGGGACGTGACACCTGGCGGCACTTCAAGGGGTGCCATCGCTGCCGGTAAATGCCAGGGTGCGGGTGAGGCCACTGGCGACATGATCAGAGCATGTTCAATCGCATTGCGAAGTTCCCGCACATTCCCATGCCATGGCCGCTCTTGCAACGCCGACAGAAACTCCGTGGTGAATTCCAGATGGGATCTTTTGGGCGCGACCTGCCTGAGAAAATGCCTTGCGAGATCCGGAATATCGGCCACGCGGTCGCGCAATGGAGGAAGTTCCAACTGGAATGTGACCAGCCGGTAATACAGATCGTGACGGAACTGACCACTCCGCACTGCATCCAGCAGATTCTGATTGGTCGCCGAGATCAAACGAAAATCGACGCGATGAGGCTGATCCGCCCCCACAGGCCAGATCTCACGCTCTTCCAGTGCTCGTAAAAGTTTCACCTGCAGCGCTGGCGGAATATCAGCCACTTCATCCAGGAAGACCGTACCGCCAGCCGCCTGATCAAAGACTCCCCGCCGGGAAAGATCGGCTCCGGTATACGCACCTTTCACATGACCGAACAATTCGCTTTCTGCCAATGCAGGATTCAGTGCCGCCAGATTGACTGGCACAAAAGGCCCCTTCTCTCGCCCGCTGTAATAATGAATCGCCCGGGCAGCGAGTTCCTTGCCTGTCCCACTTTCCCCATGAATATGGACACAGGCTTCAGAAGCCGACACGAGGGCAATCTGTCGAAAGACCTCCTGCATGACCGGCGAAGAACCCACCAGTTGATTCGCTTTGGCTTCATGGGGTTTCAGCTCAAACCGGTTCTCTTCGAGCTTTTGTACGCTGTTCAACGAGGGCGTTGAATCAGCCGCCTGCTCACTTCCTGTCGCTGCAGCATTCGTCGCAGGAATGATCCGTTCGAGCAGTCGTTCCACATGGCTGAGCGAAAATGGCTTCACCAGATATTCAAACGCCCCTTTTCTCACAGCATCAACGGCTGTCGAAAGCTGCCCATAAGCGGTCATCACAATGATTCTTGGAAAAGCGCTCTGCTGCCGGATCGTTTCGAGGATCTCCAGCCCCGATTTTCCCGGCAGGCGAACATCCAGAAAGACCACGTCAAAACTTTCACGCCGGCTGCATTCCAGGGCCTCTTCGGCTGTGGCAGCAATCGTCGAAGTACAACCCAGTTGACGGCAAAGCCGCGCTAGCCCCCAGCATATTGCCGGTTCATCGTCGACAATCAGAACATGACTCATTTGGCAGCTCTCCTCGAAGGATCGGCAGAACGATGCTCGACGACAGTTGTCGAGACAGTTCTTCGCCAATCCTTTTCCCGCAGCTTTCGATAATAGCCGAAGCGTAGCCTCGCTGTCTTTTCGATCACGCTTTGCCTGACCAATCTCGCCGAGTCGATCTTGTCAGGCTGGTGCGAACGAACGCCAGGCACGGCCATCATTTGCCGTTGCAATTCCTACGACCCTGAGAATTGTGGCTGCCGGACTCACCAGGATCAGGTGACGTGCATTTTCGCGTGGTTCGTGCTCACAACAGATCATCATACTAACCCATACGAGCGGGATGTGTCGCGTATTGGCGACGGGAAGTTTTTATTGAGCCTTCGTCGAAGAGTCCGCTCGAAAAGAACACTCACTGTTTTTTCAAACATCGGAAGCAAAAGGCCTCGCAAAATGCTCCATGCTGTCATTCTGGCGGGAGGTAGCGGTGTCAGATTCTGGCCCGTCAGCCAGAGAAATCACCCCAAGCAGTTTCTGGCCCTGGCTGGCGAACAGACACTGCTCCAGCAAACCATCCAGCGGCTGGGCGGATTGGTTCCTCCCGAACGTGTGCTGATCTCCACCCGCGAGGCATTTCAACCGCTGGTTCTGTCGCAACTTCCCGAACTTTCCTCAAGCCAGTTATTGCTGGAACCTGCTCCACGCGATACAGCACCGTGCCTGGCCGTCGCTGCGGCATTAATCGCCCAGCGCGATCCAGAGGCCACGCTGGTCATCCTCCCCAGCGATCACATGATCGAAGATGTGCCAGCCTTTCAGCGGGCGCTGCAACTGGCCTCGAACACAGTCCATGAACACCCCGACTGCATGGTGCTGATTGGAGCTGTCCCTGCCTCGCCAGCCACAGGTTACGGCTATGTCGAAATGGGCCCTCACCTGAACTCCGCAGCAGTCGATGATTCCACGGCCTCTCCCAGCGTTCATCAAGTTCGTTCTTTCCGCGAAAAGCCCGATCTCGCGACAGCCAAGGAATACTTGAGCACCGGTTCGTTCCTCTGGAGTTGCGGGATCTTTGTCTGGAAGGCGAAAACCTTTCTGGATGTGCTTTCAAAGAGTGCGCCGGATCTCTCGGCAGTGCTCGATGAATTGATGGCAATTGACAGACTCCAATCACCCGCCGCATGGAACGAAGTCTTCCTGAAATTCCGCGCGATCTCTGTCGATTACGCCGTCCTGGAGCATGCCCCAAGGCTGGGTGCTGTCCGGGCCAGTTTTGGCTGGGACGATCTCGGTTCGTGGGAAGCCACATCCCGGCATCTCCCTCACGATACGCATGCCAACGTCATCCGTGGTCAGCATGTCGGTCGAGAGACGGCCAACTGTATCATCCATTCAACGGATCAACATCTGATTGCCACTTGTGGTGTGGAAGATCTCGTCATTGTCCATACGCCTCAGGCCACTCTGATTGCCCGTCGGGGTGACGAAGCCGGGCTGAAAGCTCTTGTTGCAGAAGTCGAAAAGCGGCAAGCTTCCAGGACTTAGAGGCTGTTTTCTCGACCAAAAAAATCAGCGACGGGTAGCCCGGCCAACTCGTGCCCAACTCGCAATACCCGGGTTGTCGTACAAGGTACGACAACAAGAAGCCGCGCCATGCACATGCCCCTCTGGAACCCTCGCCCGCGTCATCGTGGGAGAGGGCCGGGCGAGGGTCTTTTCCGTATCTCATTGTGCTGTGTGCCATGCTTGCAGCTCTGGGCTGACTATTACACACATCTCTGCATTCAAGTGTGACTGGAAACACGGGGCTTAAAACGGGGTGGCTGGGGTCAAACGTCTTCGTTTGCCCCCAGGTCATGGGACTTTGGGATCAACAAGGACATAGAGACTATTTTCGCTACCAAAAAAACAGCGAGCAGACCTTTCTCTTATGAGAAATTTCTGCTCGCTCTCAAAAGCGATGAAGCTTTAAAAGTCGTCGATCAGTCGAGCCGCTTCACGCGAATGTTCTTAAATCGCACCACACTGCCAGGATCATGTGCCTGAAGTGCGAATGTTCCTTCATCGACAACGCGTGTGAAATCTTTGCCCGGCTTGGCATCAGCAGGTTCTGTGTAATCGACGACGACTTTGTCATTGACCTTGATCACCACATGCTTGTCTTTCACAGTGACATGCTCGGTAAACCATTCACCATCTTTCGCGGGAGCTTCGAGCACATCCTTGACGGCATAGAGACTGCCCGTCTTGCGTGGATCGCTTTTATAGCTGTTGTTGACCTGGCATTCGAAGCCATGCTTAGGCCAGCCAGTATCCTGATACTTGGTATGAAAGTAGATCCCGCCATTGCTGTTCGGTTCTGTCCAGACATCGACCTTCAATTCGAAGTTCTTGAAGGGCTTATCATCACCCACATAAAACAGGTGGCTACGATTGCCTTTGCAGACAAACGCACCATCTTCGATCTTCCAGCTATCGGGATTCTCATTGATCTTCCAGCCTTCAAAAGACTTGCCATCAAAAAGCTGCTTAAAGCCTTCTTCGGTCTCGGCGGCATTGGAAAACGCTGTGCCGACAAATGTCATCACTGTCAGAATGGCCAGAGTGCCCAGAGCTTTAGTCATGCGAATCATGGTGTGAAACTGCTCCTAAATCAGAAAATGGCGGCTATTCTGTCTGCTGAGCAGATCAGAACCTATTGATGCATTGCAGTCTAATCTCTAACAGACTCTCTCACCAGCAGCGAGTTGAGATCCTCACTTCTTTTGGCTGGTTTCGTTGTAAGAACTACTTCTTGCCAAAGCAGCAGAGTCGCCCATCCGAAGATGTCGAGCCCACCACGAGGTATCCTTCGCCAACCACCGGCCCGGCATGAATTGACTTGCCGAGATTAAACTTCCACTGCACTTCACCACTTTCGATAGCCAGTTGATAGAGATTGCCATCATCGGATCCTACAAAGACCCGCTGGCCGACAATTGCCGGACTGCTGTCAACCCGCGCCCGCGTCGGAGTCGTCCACAAACCTTTGCCTGTCGCAATTTCAATCCCGTGAATCTGCTTATCCCGGCTGCCAATCACCAGAACTTTTTCCCCCAGCGCAGCCGACGAGTGGAAAGGAAACTCTT
Organism: Planctopirus hydrillae; assembly: GCF_001707835.1. Taxonomy (GTDB): domain Bacteria; phylum Planctomycetota; class Planctomycetia; order Planctomycetales; family Planctomycetaceae; genus Planctopirus; species Planctopirus hydrillae. Next base: position 55,471 of record NZ_LYDR01000072.1, on the reverse strand, counting down.
TGTCACTGGGGCGGTAACGCCACGCAATCTTCATCTCCCGCCAGTTGACCGCGACGACTTCATTCGCATAAGTCCCCACGTAAAGCAGATCACCACGAATGGCGGGCGAGGCAATCAGGTATGTCGAGAGGGGCAGGACAGAGAGTTCCTTACCAGTTTGCAGATCAATTCGGCGAAGGTGTTCGTCGCAACCGGCAATGAAGGCTGAGTTTTCAACAATACCCGGCGTGCAATGGACATAACCATCAGTGGCAAACTTCCAGAAAGCCGTCCCATCCTCCACTTTGACACAATGCAAAGCGTTATCATAAGAACCGAACAGCAGGCGGTCATCGACAACAACAGCTCCGCTATAGATCTCACCTTCCGTCTTGTAGATCCATTTTCTTTTGCCAGTCGCGGCATCAATCGCATGCATCACCCCGTCTTCATCGCCCGCATAGACCACGCCCCTCGAAATCGTGACGGGGGCTTTAAAACCGGGGGCAAAGCTGTTCGCAGGAATCTCATCAATCGACTGATACGACCACTCTTTCTGACCGGTCTTCAGGTCGAGACAGACAATATGACCCGATAAACAGGGTGCATAGACCTTGCCACCGGAAATCGCACAACTGGCCTCAATCTGATCACCCAGTGAAACCTCCCAGACCAGTTCCAGTTTCTCGGGCAGGCTGCTGGTAGCGACACCTGTCTGCAGCAGATTTTGACGGAAACTTGGCCAATGGGCCTGAGGACTGGCTGGATTCGAATCAAAAGGCCGATCTGTGATGACCTGATCTGTGGCAGACTTTTCTGCGGTAGGCCGATCTGTGGCCGACAGTTCTTGAGCAAAAAGAGTTGCCGTACCTGTCGCCAGGATTCCTGGCAAACTCACCAGAAAAGCCAGCATCAGTGGGAGAGAGCGCATCGGTAAAGCTCCTCAAGACTGTTGACATCGACCGGTCGCGGGTTGAAGGTGCCCGTCCATTGAACTGCAGCCGCCTGAGCCAATTCATTCAATCGGCTCTCTTCAACGCCCAATTCCAGCAGGTTCGTCGGTTGGCCAGCCTGTCGGACAACCTGCTCCACAAAGCCTGCCAGAATTTCTCCAGCCTTCAATTTTTCACCACCCTGTTTTTCACGACCCTGTGCTCGATCAGATTTCGCATCACACGGCAATGTGGCTGCGAGTTCCGCATACAGGCCAGAGACTGCTGGCTCGTTGTACCGAATCACATGAGGCAACATGATCCCGATCGCCACTCCATGCGTAATGCCATAAGTCGCTGTTAAAGGATTGGCAAGTGCATGGGTCGCACCCAGCATTGAATTCTCAATCGCAGCTCCCGCCCAGTGAGCCCCCAGAAGTGCTGCCCCCCGTGCAGGAAGGTGAGCCGGTTCATCCAGCACGATCGGTAAGGCCTGTGACAACAGTCGAAAGGCGCGACGACTGAAGGATTGCGAGACACTGTTTCGGCGCGTTGTGACATGCGATTCAATCGCATGACTGAGAGCGTCAATCCCAGTGGCAGCCGTCACACTGCGAGGCATGCTGACAGTCAACTCAGGATCGAGAATGGCCACTTTGCATGAGGCCCGCTGATCGCCACATGCCATCTTGACATGCGTTTTTGCATCGGAAATCAGTGCGTAGGATTGAGCTTCACTCCCTGTCCCGGCGGTTGTAGGAGCCACAATCAAAGGGAGCATCGGCCCTCTGGCTTTACCCACACCCCAATAGTCGTGAATTGTGCCCCCGCCAGTCAGTACAAAGTTGACCCCTTTGGCACAGTCGATACTGCTGCCACCACCCACAGCAATCAGAAAATCGGCTTGAGCTTCACGGGCCACCTGCACCCCCTGATCGACATCGTCCGAGGAGGGATTCGGATGCACACCGCTGAAAAGTGTCGTAGCGACACCGGCTGCCTGCAGGCTTTGCAGACAGCGGTCAATGTGACCCGTGGCGAGAATGCCCGAATCGGTAAACAGGACCACACGCGAAGCACCATAATCCCTGGCAAGCTTCCCGAGCTGCAGGATTGAACCCGGCCCATAAACCACACGAGTCAGTGGGTTACAGTCAAACGGTTCAAGAAGTTCGCTGCCGAGAGCGCGCGTTGTCATACAGGAACAGTTCCATCATCTGGCTGTAAGAGCAATGTTGGCACTCGCAGGTGACATTGGGAGTTCAAGCGCAGAACAACTTTGTGGCCCCGGAGTTTCTTGCAGGCTCTTCATGGGGAAACGAGAGCCTTGTTCAGCACCAAAACGTTTTGTTCAACACCTAGACTACTCGAAAGCATCGCTGGTTGAAGCAGTGAAATCGCAAATCGGACACGATTTGCTCCAGCCAGCGATGAATCCAGAAGTTAATCAGCGACTTCGTCGTTACGAGGGGTGTCTTTGAAGCCCCCCTCGAGCTTGGCACCTTCCTTGATGGCAAACAATGTCGACTTGTTGGCAATGTACAGTACATCACCGGCCACCACTGGGGTCGAGTAGACCGCGTTCGACATATTGATTTCCCCAATGAGATTCATCTCTTTGGAAAGTTCAAAAATCGAAATGTCACCATCTTCGTCGCCAATGTAGACGCGGCCTTCCACAATCAGTGGCGAACCCCACGAAGCGGCAAACATGTCGTGAACCCAGTACACCACGGGCTTGCCATTGGCGTCGACCTTCTTGGCATCGAGGCAATGGAACAGACCGCTGAAGTCGGCCACAAAGAGCAGATCATCCTTGATTGCGACAGTGCCGCAAGTGCGGTGCATCGTCTCTTCGAAGTCGAATTTTTTGTTGCCATTCTTGTCGATCTGGTCATAGTGCCAGACCACTGCCGAATTGGGATTCGGCTTTTCCACCTCACCTTTCTTCGGATCGAGGTTCTGGAGTCGACGTGCTTCAAGTGGCTTGCCGTCTTTATCGAAAGCGAGAGTTGGGCTGACATCTCCCCGCTTCTTCGGGTCAATACAGTACAGGTGTCCCTGCCCTTCCCCATGTTCAGGATCTTCCCCGACGCCGACATACACGTAGCCGTCGTAGTAGACGGGAGTTGCAATGATGTGATTGCGTGTGGCCCGTCCACCCAGCAGATAGAGCGAATCTTTCGGGTTGCCGTCAAACTTCCAGAGGAGTTTGGCTTTGCCAGATCCATCACCTTTAGGATCAAAGCTGTAGACCCAGCCATCACCACCGCCAAAGACCACCTGGGCCTGGCCATCCAGTACGAAGTGACAGGGGCTTGACCACTGTCCATGCAGAATGTTGGCCCCCGGACTGTCATCCGTCCACAGGACTTTACCAGTCGCCTGATCCAAAGCAATAAAGCTCGGTGCATTGGGAGCCGGCAGATTGATGTGCGATTCATCCACACCATTCGAGGTATTCACAAAGATCACACCATCGACAGCGGTGATGGAGCAGTTGCACATATTGTGCTGAGACACCCCCAACTGGCCCATCATATCGACGCGCCAGATGATGTCCGCCTCGTCTTTGTTCGAGTTGGGCTCAGAAACATAAGGCCCATCGTTTTCACCATCGTGGAAACCTTCGGCATCGAGGCAGACAACCTCTCCACGATTGGAGACATACCACAGCTTGTCTCCCTCAGCGTAAACCGCAGCACACACTCCCTGCAGAGGCCAGTCGTGCACGCGACCAGTGGGCAATTTGGGATTACTGTGCTGCCACAGAAACTTCCCGGTCTTCTCATCAAAACAGACAAGTGCTCCCAGATCGACATTCTTGGGATATCGCTTGATGTAGCCATATCCGTTGTTTGTGCCGACGTAAACTTTCCCGTTGGCGACCACCGGGTTGCCGTATGTCTGTGAACCCAGCGGAGCTGCCCAGAGAATATTTTCGCCCGACTCCAGATCCCACTGAGTAGGAATATTCTTTCCTTCAGGTGTGTTGTTGCGATACGTACTGCCACCCCATTGAGGCCAGTCTTTGGGCTGCACCTTCAAAGTGGCAATTTCCTTCAGTGCCGCAGCCGTAGGATCAAACTTGGTTCCCGAAGGTTCCGATGCCACCGCAGCAGAAATCATCAAGGATCCAGCCAGCGCCACCCGGCCCAGATTCTGCAGGCCAGATCTGGAAAAGCTCGATGATTTCAGATCTGCCGTTGGCAGCCTTTGCCCGAGAAGATGATTCAGCCACGCAAATTGAGACATGAGACGTTCCTATCAACGAGCCCGCAGGCATCACAATTTTATTTCAACAAAACGACCGATCGACCACCCGCCGCCCAGACCTGCCAGGCTGTCAACGCGACTTAACTCCGCGGCGTGACCTTCACATTATCAAAGAAGATTTCCGTATCTTTGGCATTCCCGAACAGCCCGGGGCTGCCATGGAAATTGGCGGGTTGATCAATCCATTCAATCGTCCACGCTTCAGGCTCAGGCTGATCTTTCAACCACACCTTTCCACGGACTTTCGATGCGGGCTGACCATTGTGTTCAATCGTATCGACCACCATTTTCATCGTGTACCACGTATCCGGTTTCCATGCATAGGGAACCGTATGCACCTTCTGATCGTGCGGATACCACGAATAGGCCTTCACCTGCTGACTCGCTCCCATCAGTTCGATGCGATAGCGCTGATTCATCACCCCGATATCCGGCATGCGGGCATTCGGGTCAGCATTTGCCGAAACTTCGAGCGGAGCCGAAGCGACATCGGCCTGAATCGTGTAGTTGGCCATATCGGGCCGACCAATCCACCCCTGGCTGCGTGTTCCCTTAGGAATGGTCGTGATCTTGCACAGCACGCCATTCCCTTCGACCTTCCTCGGGCCCTTGGCAACCACCAGTGTGGCCCCGGTCTCGGGAGTCCCGACCCACTTGAAGCTGGCAAGAACCCCTTCCTTCTGCAGCAATTCCAGAGCGGGATTCAGCTTGGCCTGAGCCAACTCCTGCGTCGTCAGCTCTTCCAGCAGACCCAGATAACGGAAGAAAGTCGTCCGTGGCTGAACGGGAGTGCTGTCATCAATCTTGAGCTGATCTCGCCCCAGATTGCTGAACTGAGTTGTGAGATACACGTAGCATTTAGCAGCCAGGAGATTCTCGCTGTAGAGCTTTTTCCAGAGATCGTAATCCAGTCCGATATGCCGATAACGCATCCCGATCCCGGTGATGGGGACCACACCATCGGAGAAAGCAAACTCCAGTGGAAGATCGGGAATCACCCGGATCCGGGCCGTGGTCGAGATCTCCCCGATTTTGGCCGTCACCATCGATGCCGTATTGGCGGTATCAGTCGCCAGGCTGAATTCACCATCAGGATCAATCTTGCCAGTCCCGGTGATCGTGTAGGCAATCTCCTTCTCAGTCGCGGGGCGCAGGTACTGACCTTTGCTGTTGTAAAGCAAGACTTGAAACGCGAGTTTCTGCCCGGGCTTCATCACAGCTTCGGCTGGGACGATCGTCGCCGCAGCGGGTTGATCCTCGGCACCCACCAGTGCTTCCTGAGCCACTGGCGGAATAGCGTCGTAAGTCACTTCAGGGTTGGCACTGCCAATGCAGTACATCGTCGTATCGGTCGTGACATACAACCGGCCATCAGCAATGATGGGCGACGCATTCACTTCGGCATCCAGCCGCATCGAATGAACTTTCTTCAGCCCCTTGGCTTCATCGGGTTCAAATGTGAACCAGCGGCCGGTGGCATCCACTGCGTAAATCTTGCCGTCACCATAGACAGCACTCGCCCGGGCCATCGTGCCAATTTTCTGTTTGCCAATCAGTTTGCCACTCTTCAGATCGACCACGAAGAAGATCCCGCCATCGTCAATCGCGTAGATCCGATCACCGACAACGACCGGAGCACACTTGCCAATATACTGCTCTTTATTTCTCCAGAGTTCTCCGGCTTTGGTCAGATTGCCACGCTTGGTCGCATCGATGGCAAACAAGGCACCCATCTTTGTGTCGTCGAGATTTTCGTCACTATGCCCGCAGATTACGGTGCTGCCAATCACGATGGGCGACGTGTTAATGCCTCGTGGCGAAACATCATAGTTCCAGAGTTGCTTCCCCGTACGTGGCTGGAAGCCGTACATGCTTCCATCACCAGCCCCCAGCACGAGTTGCACTTCGCCATCAATCACAGCAAATGTGGGAGTGCTGTAAGTCGTGTCTTCCGGACGGAGCTTGGTCGAAACCAGCCAGACCAGTTCACCATTGCGTTGATCAAACGCCATCAGACGATGGGCGGGTTGAGCGTTTTCGCCCCAGTTGATCAGCACACCACCGATAATGACCAGGTGCTCAAACACAATGGGAAAATTAGTACGGCCACCGTAAGTGGTCAGCATGCCATACTCTTCGCTCATCGAACGCTGCCAGTGAGTCTTTCCGGTCTCCGCATCAATGGCCTGTAGCAGCCCGCAAACACCCAGCGCAAAGACTTTCCCGGTGTGTGGATCACCCACCACACTCGACCAGCCCACGCGTGTATCGGGAACGTCCGATTCAAAGACGTTGAAAACGTTTTCCCAGATTTTTTTACCGGTCGCTGCATCGACACAAATGACTTTTTCCGCTTCCTCAGGAGTGGCCGGCTGATGCCTGACCAGCGAGTAGAGCTTGCCGTTCATCACGATCGGAGTTGATCGTCCAGCCAGTTCGTCGTTCTTCCAGAGCACATTTTCCCCATCAGGAGACCATGTCGCTGGCAGATTCTTCGCCCGGGAAATCCCGTTCATCTCCGGCCCGCGCCAATGAGGCCAGTCCCCCGCATGAATCACTCCCAACGGGCTGATGGCAACCTGCCGATTGGGATTGACCTTCGGCTCACTGACAGGGGCTGCTTCCTTTTCGGATTTCTCCTGAGCCGCCGCCGGTGTATCCGCCTGTCCGAAAGAGACAGCCGGGGCCATCCCCAGAACTGGCGCCACCGTAAACAGCAAAGCCCACGTCGAGTGGGTCAACCATGCGAATCGCGGTCGATGGACGGCTGTATTGAGCTTGTGGGTGTGTCGTGCGATCAATCCGGTTGCCCCTTCTGACGGTGATTCATTGAGCTGATTTCGCCACTGGTCGTGCATGACATACTCCACCAGTCGCCTCAACCTTTCACGATACATATCAATGCTGCTCATCAGGTTAACACTTGTTTGTCTATCATGATGTGGCCCGAAGACTCCCACAACCATGAGAGTCTTCAGTGCTCTCTGTCACGGCAATTTTCAAAAACAGAGCCTTGTTTTCCCCTGGAGAAGCATCACTTGGAAAGCATCCATCGGGAAACATGTCGAGTCCCCGAACATATTCCTGTTTCCCATCGAAACCAGCGCCAAGCCTAAGCATCTCTGACTCGAATCCCAGGCAAGTCTGGAACTTGACCTCCCTGTCTACGAAGAAAACAGCCAAACAATTGGGAAAACATGTCGAAACAATTGATCTGCAACATCATGGCCGACGGCCGGAGCTTGCCGGTTCACGACAATTCATCTTAATGAGGCGGCGTTCCCAACACTGCAGCGAATCATAAACACTTGTTTTCACAACTAATCGACCATACTGCAAAGCCTACGCTCAGGCAAGCGCCGAATTGAGACAGGCAACCAGGCTCTGTGCGTCCGGCGAGCACTCGCCAGCCAGCGCCCGCACATAACGAAAACAGCCGAGACCTTTTTCCAGGTCTCGGCTGCAAAACCTCTTCGATCGCAAACTGATTGCTAGGCCGAAGCCCTGAGTGCTGCAGCACTTTCCCCCAGATGATTGAGCAGACTTTCAATCCTGGCTTCCAGTTCTCGCTGGGCAGCGCGAGTTCGCTCATCGAGGTCAACTCGAAGATCATGGAGGTCAGATTCCGGATGTCCAACTTCATCGATCCCCGCTGCCCGATGAGTCTCCACTGGCAACTCGTCAGCCATTTCGAGCGCATTGGCCGCTGGCTCACGCTGTGAAGAAAGCGCCGCACGCAAGAGGGCCTGCACACCTTGCGGAGGCAAGGATCCTGGAGAATCTTCCAGACGCTCGTTTGATGAAGTCTCGCCGCTGGTTTTCCAGTTCATCAGTTCAAACAGCTCGCGGATTTCCTGTTCAAGCAAATCTCGAGAAACAGCCGCATTTTCAACTTGCGTCGCTGGTTCGCGATTGGTCTGCAACGTGACGGACCAGACCTCGCCACCGAACTGCAACCGATCGCCGTCTCTCAAGGCTCGTCGACGATAGGGGCGACCATCAATCATCACGACGGAAGAAAACTCCGTCGCTTCGATCCAGGCAGCTCCACCATCCAGACGAATCCTGGCAGCAAAATCAGCCACTGCGGGATCAGGGATCACCAGATCGCAGAACTCGGCTCTGCCAATGACGAACTCATCCTCGTCAATGGCAACTTCACGAGTGCCAAAATTCAGGAGAATGCGAGACACCCGAATCGGTTCAACCTGGGGCTGGGCCAGCAGGCTGGTGAGCATGGAATTCATCGAGATAACTCCAACGTCCTGTTGGCGGGAATGGCTGATGGCACTGGCAATCAATCGGCCAGTGTAAAGTGACAACTCCTCAGCCATTCAGAAAATCGGTTCGCCATCGCACCCGACTCCATGCCCGTCTCAGACAAATCGCGGAGACCACCTGCAGAATTTGCCGCACAATCCCTGCGATTGGTAATCTGATCCGGTCGCGCAGACTCGACAGGCAAGAACCGGGGCTCTTTTCACACCTTCAGGCAAACTGCAGAGAGTTTCCGGGATAGGTGGTGCGATCCTGCAGTCTTACTCTCAAATCTTTTGGTCGCTCATGAAACCATCACGAAAGTTCCAGACCGCGACTCTCCAGACGACTTCTGTGCAGTACGTGGAAGACTTTCTGACAATCATTCAGAAATATGCAAATTTTTTGAGGGGAATCAAAACTTCATCCTTCACTCACTTCGACTTGGTGAGCAGCCTGCCTAGAATCTGACAGATGCTCTGAAAGTGAACGGGCTTTCCGATTCTGAAAACAGGTGTGGCATGCTGGCTCGACGAGAACTTTTTCCGAATATCCTCGAAATGAACTACCAGTTCCGACAGCGAATGGGCTGCTCGGTCTATGTCGTTCACGATGCCGGCGAATGGGCCTTGATTGATATTGGTTTCGAAGACAGCACCGACGAAATCATCGATGCCATCCGACAGATGGATTTTGCCCTGTCTCAGTGCCGCTACCTGATCTGCACCCATGCGGATGTTGATCACATCCAGGGAATGAAGCGGGCGAAAGAACTCATGCCTCAAGCCCGACTGGTGGCTCATCCCCATGCCAGGCTACTCATGGAAAAAGCCGATCGAATCGAAACCTACGCGGAAATCAGCGCTCAGGGAATTTCCATCGATTTGAGCCCCATCCCTGTGGATGAATCGATCGATGAAGGGGATGTCCTCACGGTGGGGAACTTGAAACTCAAAGTCTGGAGCACTCCGGGCCACGCCAATGGCCAGCTCGCCTTTGAAATGGGCCCCTATCTCTTCTCAGGCGACAATATCTATCGCGATGGTGGTGTCGGCAATATCGATGCCCACCATGGGTCCGACCTTGTCGAATTCATCAAATCGCTCGAACGCATTCGCGATTCGAAGATCGAATGGCTCCTCCCCAGCCACGGCCCGGTCTTCCGCAAGCAGCCAGCCCACATTCAGAAGACGATTGACCGCCTGAAATCTTACCTCAACCTCGCCGACTTCGGCACCTGCGCCACAGGCTGGCCACTCCTCCAGGAATGGGAAGAAGAGCTCATCCACGGCTTCGACCCCACCCAGGCATAAGTCATTTTAAAAATTGTAATGTAAAATCGTGTGCCACTGCTGGCTCGCCAGCAGTGCTCCTGCCTATCGGCCAACTGAGCTCACGAAGTCGCCGCTACTTTCTCTTGGACAACTCCGCACGTTCGCGAAAGAAAAACCTCTCCCGAACAGGAACTTCATACAGCACTCACGCGAGGCGCGAAGTTTGCAAAGAAAATAAATAGATCACCAATCGAAGAACGGACAATCGATTCAGTTGTATGGTCGCGCCGAGCATTTCCAGTCTCGTTTCATTTGAAGCAAACTAGCTAGTATCTCGATGTTGATCTCCCACCCCACTTCTCAAACGGCGGCTATGAGACAACTCAAGGTGCTGCCTGCTCGAATGCCGAGACTCTAACAAACTTATACCGATATATGACTGTCTCGATATCGTTTGTCTTTTGGCTGGATGTCGAGCGGCTAATCAGCACATACTTATCGTCTGGAAGCACTAGCTCTGCCGTGGTTTTATCTGTACCCAGAAGCAGACTCCATAGCGGTTCGTTATGGTCATCCTCAGGGTGTAGACGAAACGGCTCACCTTGAAGATGGGATGTACTGACAAGAAGATCCGCTCTAACTTTTCCCATCTCCATCGCCGTCAACTTGACCCTGTAAGTCTCGCCTACAAATTGCCAGATGTGACTATCTTCCTCCTCGTCGAGTCGACGTCGATGGATCGTCCCCTCATTGTCCACCCTCGCAAAATGCCCACTACTCTCGTGGCAATGAACTCCTTTGCTGGTTACTAATCTGGAATGCCTATAAAGCAGTATACTTGACGAACCGCGCAAGGTATCAATTTGGCCGACCATGTCATCAGGAAGTTCCCCCTTCAAATCGCAGTTGGTATCCACGCATAAAAAATCGACTGTAAAAAGCGACCCTTTTGCCGATGGGTGCCAAGGTAAGAACTCAGGTTTATCAGAACAGTAGACCAGCCTGACACTGTCAAATCTCAGTATGTCTGATTTTGCTGGAACTGGAAGTTCGGCCGCTTGCGATTCCGCGATCCAGTAACCAATCGTGAACAAGAAGATCAAGCGACATGCAACTCTGGTAGTCAACCTCCTATCTGTCGCCTGATTCATACGCAGTTTTCCCAATTAAAAGTGGTTAGGACAATATACGAAAGAGTTTCACCTTCACCACATGTGAGAATCAATCGAATAATACTTCTATTTCGGGATGGTAAAACGCATGTTTGACAAATAGAAAGCATTCTCTGCACATCACGCCAGAATCTCGCGGATCACATTCCCTTCCACGTCTGTCAGCCGGAAGTCGCGGCCTTGGGAGCGAAAACTTGCATCATTCCTTGGCACAAGCCGGTGGGCTTAACGGTTCCTATTCTGCCTTCGCGGCTTTGACTTCACTTAAATGATTGCGATTATTCCGCAGGATTGGCGGCTCAGGAGGCTGCCAGCCTCTCGGCGCATTGACAACAACCACCGGCTTTCCCGAATTGTCGTCGATCAGCAGATTATCGGCGATCGTTCCGCCGCGTGAATGTCTCCAGCAGTGGATCGCCAATCCTCCACTCTTGATCACATTTCCTATAACCTCATAGCCATCGAGATTGAAGTTTGGTTCGATCGCTGTCACGGCTGTTTCAATGTGATTCTGGTGGCACCTCACATTTCGCAACGATCCGCGAAAGGATGGATGACCAAGCAGATGGCCCGCACCTCGGGGATTGATCGTGCGTGTGCGAACGATCTCGATGTCCTCCGCGTCGAATGACTCGCCGGGTCCGGTCTTTCCTCCCGGAAGAAACTCCCCCGTATGGTGGCCGTAGCACATCACAGAACGATTGGAATTTGTCATCGTAATCCCTTCCACCACAACATGTTGAACTCGCCCGTGTACCAGAACGCAGGAGTTGATGTTCTTCACGAGAAAACCAGGCTGCACATTTCGTGAAGAATTCATGTCGATTGTCCCTTTGCCGAAGAGACGAACATTTTGGATAGTCTCCTGCTGTTGGCCGTGTCCGATCCGAATCCCATAGGCCTCCGGTCCGTCGTACGTGATGAACCACCGGCTTCCTTTGTTATGACCTGTGGTGCTGCCAAAACGGATCGTGACCCCTTTTGCAAGCTCCTGCCAATCGCCGGTAATTGGGATTCGCTGATGGGGAGTCTCCCGGAACGCGGTCGTCGTTTTGGCTTTCTCAAAATGACCGTCCGGGTTGTCGACGCTGTCGAAAACACCCCAGGCAAAGGTATCCACCGAACCATCTGAACCTTCGCCATCAATATCGATGGTGAATATACAGGGTTGAACGAGGTCAAATTCCCCACCCACTTCGAGGTCGTCCAGTTTTTTCCCCGCATCCTGGTCGGTAGTGATCTCGGGTCGTGCTTCCAGACGGGTTTCGCCGTCCGCCAACTTGAGAATCGCACCTTCCCGCAATTCGATTTCCAGGGGTTTATCGATATAGAGCATCGCGCGATGCCTCGCTAAGCCATGCTGGTGCAGCCCGGGAAGGAATACGATTCGGTCACCTGGAGACGCACGATCTGCGATGTTTTGAGGTTGGTCGCCGGGTTGCACCAGCAGTTCCGCCGCCATGAGCGGATTGAAAAGACACAAGCACAGCATCAGCAGGCGAATCATAGGGGGAGAACCTTCACTAGAGTTGTGAAATCGGCTGTACCATTGGCCAGAGTGTGATTTCTTCGGCAACCAGATGTGGAGGAAGTTCCGAAATGTGCACCACAAGCCGCCCCAGATCGTCGGGCGAAATACAAAGAGCTTCGACGTCGGCACCACGCGAAGGAAGGTTCGCCGAATCGGTGAATTCCGTCTGTCCCCATGACGGCAGAATCGATGTGACACGCACGCCATGCGGTCGCATTTCAGTCAACAGGCAGCGGGTGAACATCAACAACCCTGCTTTGGCTGCGGAATAGACGCTCCAACCGCCCCACGCATGCTTCGAGCAGACACTCCCGATATTCACAATCAGTCCGTCACCCTGCTCTTGCATGATGGCTGCGGCCCGACGACTGCCGAGCATGGCACCGATCAGGTTGCTCGAAACACTCCGATGCATGTCATCGTCCGACTGTTCGCTGACCGGAGCGATCCGCACACCCTCTCCGGCATTATTAACAAGAACATCCAGCCGACCGGTCGTCGACAGCACGCTGTCAATGAGTCGATCCCACCCCACGCTGTCGGTGGCATCGGCCACAAACGCTTCTGCTCCGATTCGATGAGCGGCCGATTCCAGAGAGGTCAAATCCCGACCCGTGATCCAGACATGATGGCCTGCATTTACAAAGGCCTCCGCAATGCCGGAGCCATAGCCTCTGGAGCCGCCGGTGACGATAACAGATTTCACTTTCATGGGTCGCAACCAATATCACTAGGGAGTTTCTTGACTCTCTATTGAAACCCGATCACGATTTGTTTGCAATATGAAACAGGATTTTATGGGACAAACATAATGTCGAAAAACGACAACGACTCCACAAACCCTTTATTCCGGTACAAAGTTCCTATTCTGGATCGAGCACTCGATCTTTTGGAGACCTTGTCGAAACATCCCGAGGGGGTGACCCTCACATCTTTGACGGCGTCTCTGGGAATGCCGAAGAACTCCGTATTCCGCATCCTCTCCACGCTAACTCTGCGCGGCTACGTCGACCGAGACGAGGAGGCCAAGGTTTATCGGCTGAACCGGAAGCTGCTTTCCATCAGCTACGGAGCCATCGGTGGGCAACGGTTGCTGGAGGTGGCTTCACCCATCCTGCGTGCCCTGCGCGATGCCACTGGCGAGACGGCGCTCCTAGGGACTGTCTCAGGACGCCAGGGGGTCGTACTCGATCAGTTCCCCTCATCCCACCCGGTGAAAGTGGTCGTGGAAATCGGACATGCCTTTCCACTGCATTCCGCTGCTCCCGCGAAGGCGATTCTGGCTTTCCTTCCGGAATCGTTACAAGCCCCCTTGATCTCCAGTATCACATGGACTCGTTATACACCAAACACTCTGACCACTATCAAAGCTTACAAGGCAGAACTGGCAACGGTTCGTCAACAAGGATTTGCTGTTGACCGTTGTGAACAAAGCGAGGCGTATGCTTGTGTGGCGGCTCCCATTTTCGATTCCAGCAAGCAGGTAATCGCAGCAATCTGGATCAGTGGTCCCTGTGATCGCTTACCATTAACTCAACTGGCATCTGCGGGGTTGATCGTTCGGAAATACGCATTGAAGTTATCCCGCAACATGGGATTTCCTGATGACTCCGAGCATTCTTCTGATTGATTAATTCCATTTGCGTCTCGTCCGCAACCACCATCACGCCAGAATCTCGCGGATCACATTCCCTTCCACGTCTGTCAGCCGGAAGTCGCGGCCCTGTGAGCGGTAGGTGAGTCGCTCGTGGTTGATACCCAGAAGATGCAGAATCGTGGCGTTGAGATCATGGATATGCATCTTCTGATTCTCACTCACGATGTTATAGCTGAAGTCATCGGTCTCGCCATAGACGGTGCCGGGCTTCATACCGCCACCGGCGAACCACATCGTAAAGCAGCGCGGATGATGATCGCGACCATAGTTTTCTTTCGTCAACGTCCCCTGGCTGTAGATCGTGCGGCCAAACTCGCCACCCCAGACCACCAGCGTATCATCCAGCATCCCCCGCTGCTTCAGATCTTTAATGAGAGCTGCACAAGGTTGATCCGCCGATTTCACCAATTGACGGATCTGCCCCGGCAATCCCCCATGGTGATCCCAGCCCCGCAGAAAGATCTGTGTAAATCGCACACCACGTTCGGCCAGCCGACGTGCGAGCAGGCAGTTATAGGCAAAGGTGCCGGGTTCATGCACCTCGGGCCCGTACATCTCAAGCGTTTCTTTCGACTCATCCTTCAAATCGACAAGATCCGGCACAGAGGTCTGCATCCGGAAAGCCATCTCGTACTGGGCAATGCGGGCTGCAATTTCGGGATCACCCATTTCCTGCAGATGCTGCTGATTGAGTTCCGCCAGTCCATCGAGCATGGTCCGTCGAGACTGCGAACTGACACCTTTCGGATTGGATAAATAGAGGACCGGGTCACCATTGGAACGCAAGGCGACTCCCTGATGTTTTGTGGGCAAGAATCCGGAACCCCACAATCGCGAGAAGAGGGCCTGCGTCTGTGCACCGGCAGCAATCTTCGAGTGCAGAACCACGAATGCCGGTAAATCCTGGTTGGGACTACCAATACCATACGAAAGCCAGGCCCCCAGACTCGGTCGCCCGGGAAGTTCGCTCCCGGTCTGAATAAATGTAATCGCAGGATCATGATTGATCGCCTCGGTATACATCGTTTTGACAATCGTTAAATCGTCAACAACGCCAGCCAGATGTGGTAGCAACTCGCTGATATAGGTTCCGTTCTGCCCATGCTGATTGAACTTGAAAACCGAGGGCGCAATGGGAAACCGCGATTGTCCCGAGGTCATTGTCGTAATTCGCTGGCCATTCCGAATCGAATCGGGCAGGTCTTTATCAAACCAGTCGACCATCTTCGGCTTATAGTCGAACAGATCGAGTTGAGAAGGCCCATCCGCCATAAAGAGCCAGATCACCCGCTTGGCCTTTGGCGCATGATGCAGGCCGGGTAATGCCCCCAGCGATGAAAGATCTGGCGGAACGGCACTACTGACTTCAGGATTCGCTGCCAGTGCCGGCATCCCGGAAAATAACTGCGGATTCAGCAGCGAAGCCAAAGCCGCCCCACCGAGCCCTGCGGCAGATCGCTGGAAAAAGTACCGGCGAACCATCTGCTGCCGAAGCTGTTCGTAAACCATATTCTGAAGCGACATATTGGTCATCCAAAGGTAGATTTTCTCAGGGATCTGAATAGACACAGACGATTAGTTTGTATTTCCAAATCAGGGGCGAAACTCAGGTTCCAATTCATCAAAGATCTGCGCAAGTCGGGATTTCAATTCAGGAGCGACTCGTTCGATCCACGAAGTATCAATCAATCCAATCTGAATCATGTCTTCAACATGAACCTGGTCTCGCTTGCGAAACGAAGTCAGTTTCATCTGAATCAAGCCATCCAGATCCAGCACTTTGTAGGCTCCCGTCGAGACACTTAGCGTCACATCAGGAGCCGGTAAAAGGTATTCTTTTCGCACCTTCTCATTGGCTCGAACCACATGAACAGCTTCTTCAAAACTTGAGTCTGACCCATCAAGGAAAAAATCAATGGTCGCGGCATGCCGATAAATAAATCCGGCTGACTTGACCGCCTCGCCAGCCGCCACCAGATCTTCTTTTCTTAACAGGACATCGACATTTTTCGTAAACCGGACTGCGGCTGGCTGAATACGCGAAACCAAGTGAGCGACTGCATTTCCCCCAACGATTGCATAGGGTACACCTGCATTTTCCAGGGCCGATGTGAATCGCTCCAGCCGACGCTGAATTCCATCAATCGCATCCATGACACCTCCAAAATTAAACGGCTTAAGTGCTAAATTCATGGAGATGGCCTTGGTTGCATTGATCATCCTATGTTTCCCGCCGCCTGTGGCTGGGAAACATCAAACACAATTCATTAAGGGAAATCACCTTATCCTGTTTATGTCATACTCTTTGAATCAACTAACCCTGCACAGAACGATAACTTTACCAACATGCCTTATGCATCATAACGCACCAGCAAAGCCTCTTTTTTAGTTCAAAAAACTAACTACTCTTTCGTAATCGCCGCATCGAGATTCAGCATCAGATTGGCCACCATGGTATAGGCCGCCAGCTCCGGGGCTTCCATCTGTCCGGGTTTGGGAAGCGTGCCGACATTCAGCAGTTCTTCAGCGGCCTTACTATCCGCACGATAAATCTCCAGTTGTTTTTCGAGGACTCGCTCCAGGACTGCCAATTCATCCGCTTTCGCATTCCGGCTCAAGACGCGAAGGCAGGCAAAATTCAGCCTTTCAGCGGCAGTCTCTCCCCCTTGACTGATCATCTGCCCTGCCAGATGCCGGGCGGCTTCGACATACTGGTCATCATTCATCAGCGCCAACGCCTGGAGCGGTGTATTCGTCCTCGCCCTGCGGACTGTGCACGTCTCGCGGGATGGAGCATCAAATGTCGTCATCGAGGGTGGTGGAGCTGTCCGCTTCCAGAAGGTATAGAGGCTGCGACGAAAGAGCGACTCTCCTTGATCAGGGGTATATGTCCGCGTATTACTACTTTGAAATGCCACTGGCTCCCAGATTCCCGAGGGCTGATAAGGCCGCACGCTTTTTCCACCTTTTCGTTCCACGAGCAGTCCCGAGGTAAAGAGCACGCTGTCGCGGATGGTTTCGGCATCCAGCCGGAAGCGTGGACCACGGCCCAGCCACAGATTCTCAGGATCTTTTGCATAGAGCGCCGGAGTGACTTTAGATGACTGCCGATAAGCCTGAGACATCACGATCAGCTTCAAGAATTTCTTCTGATCCCAGCCAGATTCCATGAACTCGGAGGCCAGCCAGTCGAGCAGCTCCGGATGAGTCGGCCATTCAGCCTGTGATCCGAAATCGTTGCTCGATTTCACAATTCCAATACCGAAAACCTGCTGCCAGATCCGATTCACCGTCACTCGAGAAGTGAGTGGGTGTTCTCGCGAAACCAGCCACCTGGCCAGGCCCAGCCGGTTGCGTGGCAAGTCGTCAGGCATGGGTGGTAAGGCCGCTGGTGTCGCCCGCGTCACCTTCTCACCCGGCTTATCGTAAGCCCCTCGAATCAGCACAAAAGCCTCACGTGGCTGTGCCATATCTTCACTCACGAGCGTGGCTGGAATCTGTTTTTCGACACTATCAATTTCGCTTTGCAGCTTGGCAATCTGCCCATTCAGCGGTTCAAAGAGCTGGCGAGTTTCCGGATGCACATACTCGACAAAGTACTCGACGATCTGTTTCTGCTGGTTAGCATTCCGCTTGTCAGATTCGATCTTGATCAGCTTGGCGATATTGTCCGGAAGTGCCGGCTTCTTCTGTTGTTTCTGATAGTTTTCCCATGCGAGTAAAGAAGTGAACGATTCACCGTTCTGAAGTGTCAACGTGCGAATCCCGGCTTTATCCCAGTACACAGTTCCACCGAACTGTGTAAAGGCCCAGCCATTCAGCTTCGAGCCCGAAGCCAACCCCACATGCTGGGCATTGACAGAAACTCGTGTCCATTGTCCGACGGGTGGTAACGGTCCACCGTGTCGATGCCCCACGGTCCCTGCCTTGCCATAAGGGATCGCATCTTCGCCAAAGTAAACGCGATGCTCCCACGCACCGTCATTAAACTGGAGCATGATCGTCTTTGGCGGATTGGCAGGATCGAGATAGACATACGCGAAGAGCTCGTCTCCTTCACCAATCGCGAGTGGGGAACTCGCGCCGGTAAAGAAATGTTGATCCAGCCCCTCGGAGGTACGCGTGGATGCCAGATTTCCAGCGAGAACCGGGCCCTCAGCAGCCGTAATAAACTTCCATGACCCCGTGTTCGACTGGGGCTGGGCACCTGGCGGGAGAACATCATCGATCCAGATGTAGTCCCTGCGGGTCACAGTTAATGCATCAGCCGGGGCATCGAGCGATGGCTCGACATAGGGAGTCTCCTTGCGCATCTGCACCAGTTGCTGTTTTAAGGTCGCGATTTCTTTGTTGAGCTCCGCCATTCGAGCCTCTTGATCGGCCGTCGGCAATTTGAGGACAGGTGGTGGCAACAAAGCATTTCCATCCATGGCTCGATCACTCAAGCTGTTGAAGAAGGCATAGAGTGAGTAAAACTCCTTCTGGGAGATCGGGTCGAATTTATGGTCATGGCACGAAGCACATGTCAGCGTCAGACCCATCCAGACCGTCCCGACGGCATCTGTCCGATCAATGGCGTAGCGGACATACCATTCGGCATCGATGGCACCCCCTTCACTCGTCGTCACATTGCAGCGATTGAACCCAGTCGCCACCCGCTGATCGAGCGTCGGTGCGGGCAACAGATCTCCCGCCAGTTGATCAATCGTAAACTGGTCAAACGGAAGATTATTGTTGTACGCGTTGATGACCCACTCGCGGTAAGGCCAGAGCGAGCGTTCGTTATCCAGGTGCAGACCATGTGTATCACCATAGCGGGCCGCATCCAGCCAGTAGCGGGCCATGTGCTCTCCAAAACGCGGCGAAGCCAGCAGCCGATCGACCACTTTGCTATACGCATCCGGCGCTGGATCTGTCACAAAAGCCTCAACCTCTGCCGGTGTCGGTGGCAACCCTGTCAGGTCAAAAGTAACCCGCCGGATCAGCGTCACCCGATCGGCGTCATCGGCTAAGCTCAAACCTTCTTTTTCGAGGCGGGCTTGTAAAAACTGATCAATCGGAGTACGAACTCGACTGTCATTTTTGACAGCGGGAACAGCAGGCCTTTGAATCGGCAGGAACGACCAGTGCGCCTCATATTCCGCACCTTCACTGACCCACCGCTTGAGTGTTGCCAGTTGCTCGGGAGTCACGGTTTTGCCACTCTCAGGCGGTGGCATCTTGAGATCAGGATCATCTGAGAGGATCCGCGAGATGATCTCGCTGGCAGCGTGATCGCCCGGGACAATCGGCTTCACTCCAGAAGCAGTTTGCGCGACAGCCGCTTCCCGCTGATCCAGCCTCAGCCCGGCTTCCCGCTTCGCACTGTCCGGGCCATGACATTGAAAACAACTGTTCGACAGGATCGGACGAATATCCCGATTGAACTGCAGCTTTTCACTGTCACTGGCACTGGCAACCTGCGGAATGGTTGTTTCCAGAGCTGTTGCCAGACACACAGCCGCCAATAATCTGCCAGAAAGACTGATGCCGCGCAGGTCAAAAATCATAGGGGATGCTCTTTCAGGGATGAGGCACTCGGGGAAAACAGACTTCAAGTCGTGAAATCCCGTAAATGCACCTGTCAGCTTGATGTTTCAGCAGGCGGGAGATGATCGATCAGCGAGATCATCCGAACAGCGGACCAATCCATATTGCAGCATACGATTGTGGAATTGTCCACAAAATTCGCGAGATTGCCTCGACCAGCGATCGATCTTCCCCAGGCAATTTCCAGCAGTGAAAAACCTCGGCAAAACTCTGAGTGTCCCTGTCAAAAAGAGAATGGATGGCTCGAGGGGGGTAACCCTCGAACCATCCATAGGTAATGGCAAAAAACTCGGGACAACTCTTTGAGTTGTTCAATCAACAACACAACGATCCCGGAAAATGAACTTAAACCTCAGTCATGGGAATCACACCTGCAACTTCAGCCTTAGCCTTTGGGCGGAAGAAAATCAAAAACGCAATGAGAGCCAGAATGACGCCACTTGCGGGAATCAGCCAGAAGGTGGTCCAGTTAATGACCATTTTACCGTCAGGCCCGGGAACTTTACTGAACTCTGCCACATAGCCCGAAAGGATGCTTCCCATCCACATCCCGACGCCATATGTCAAGAAACTGAAGAGAGCCTGACCGCTGCCACGGATTTCCTTGGGGGCCGTGTTGTCCACATGGATAAATCCCGCTGCGAAGAAAAAGTCAAAGCAAATCCCGTGAAGTGCCACTCCAATCAGAACCAGCATGAATGGAGAAGGAATCACCGCGAAGGCATAGCTGACCTTCTGAGCCAGTGTGGCATTAGCCATCAGTTCCGGGCCAGGCCCACCAAAAGCAAAGAGTAGATAACGCAGACCCCAGCAAAACATTCCCAGAGCCAACACCCAGCGCATCTTCATGGTCTTCAGAAACCATGGCAGAAAGGGGAGCAATGCCAATTCCGCAAACTGACCAATCGTCATCGTGCCGGCCACGTCGGTCACACCTGCACCAAGTTCCAGAAATGTGCCAGTAAACGAGTAGTAAAAGGCGAGGACAATTGTGATGAGAAATGACACTAGAAAGAAGACCGCAAACGAAGGATCCTTGAACAGGGCCAGCGCCTTCAGAAATGGAATCCCTTCACCAGCCTTCCCCTGAGGAGGTGTATGGGGCATGACGAGACTGATGACCCCTAGAACAGCTGAAAAACCAGCGGCTAAATAGAAAGGTTTACTGGTCTGAAAGGCTGGTACAGCTTCCGTCGAGAGGACATTTCCAACAAGAAGACCAGCGACAATCCAGCCAATCGTGCCAAACACACGCACGCTCGGGAAATCACGCTCTCCGCTGGGGACATGGGTAAAGGCAATCGTGTTGGAAAGAGCCAGAGTCGGGTTGTAAAGCAGTGCATAGGCCAGCGAAATTCCCCACAGCAGCCAGTATTGCTCCGGGCTCTTGACCTGTGCCATCCAGAAAAGCAGACCAGCACCTGCCAGGTGGCAGATCGCCATAACTTTTTCGCTCGCCAGAAGACGATCTGCTATCTGCCCTGCAAACAGCGTGGCGAAGATCGCTCCCAAGGGCATCAGTGCATACATGGCTCCGACCTGCGGATCGGTAAACCCCAGATGCTTGAGATAATTCCCAAGAATTGTGAACCAACTCCCCCAAACCGCAAATTGCAGAAACATCATGATCGAGAGCTTGGCTCTCAGAGACATGGAAAGCGGTGGCACGGTCGTCGAAGGAGCAGAATCTGTTGTGATGGCAGCCATAGAGCGAAGTTCCTTAGAAATCCATGAAGTCTCCCAGGATCATCCGCGCGAGCTCTGCTGTTCGCAAGTGGGCAACTCCGATTCCTGACGGTTTTCCCTGACTCGACTCTTCGCACAAGATCAACCGCCCTAACAAATCACCCCCGCCTCGCCATGGTCATAACTCTTCAGGCCGACTCACCCCTGAAACAAACTGTCAATCTTTCTAAACACCCCAGACTGCGCAATCTTTACAAAGCGTCTATATTCGTTACAATCCGTACAAGCGGCGTAAACCGCATTATCGCACCGGCTCGTCGCCGATGTGGTCGGATCAACCGGGTGGCAACCCATCGAGGAGACGCAAATGCAGATTTTCAAAGCACTTTGGGATGATTGTCAGGGAGCAGTTCTCTCTGCCGAACTCGTGCTTCTGGGCACAGTCGGAGTTCTGGGGACAGTCGTTGGCTTAAACGCCGCCACAAATGCCATCAACGCTGAGATGGTCGAATTGGCCGAAGCTTTCCGCAGTCTCGATCAGAGTTACGTGGTGCGGGGTCACCAGTCCTGCGGAGCCTGGACCGCAGGCTCATACTATCGGCAAACGCATGTGGAAGAGTCGGTCGCCTCGATCTGTGCCAACGGTGAGATTGACCGCGATGTCCTGGAAGAGCAGATTCGCAGCCAGCGTGGAGAACCTGTCCCTGCTGAAGAACCTGCTCCTCCCGAAGAAATGACACCGGAAATGGGTCAGGGCACCGCTTTGCCTCAAAATGAAATCCGCATCAGCCCACGCGATGCCTGATTTCTCTTGAACCATCGACATTCTCAACGAGTCAACCTCGCGATTTGCCACACGCTCTGTTGCACTCGAAGAGAATTACTCAATATTCCTCGATCGGCTGAAAGTCCTCTTTCAGAGTTCACCCGATCGAGGAATGTTTTTTTCGTCGCCGGACTCTTTCTGATCACCAAACATGTTGTCGGAAACAACGACTGACCAGACCTCCCTTACTGATACGCCACCAGCCTCCAGAACTTCGGTGGCTGACTCTTCCCCCATCCTTCGTGGTCTTCGTGACCTTCGTGGTCAAATCGCATCTTCTTTCGAGTAGTGCGTCACTTGGCGCAGTCGTATGCACCAATCTTTCAGCCATGCTCACATATCATCTGAAAGAAATGGAGAGGAGCGTCAATGTGCGTTCGTAGGCTCGCTGGAATGGTGATCCGTATGGCCATCTGCCTGCATGCGGGCATACTCCCGGCTTTGCCGGGTATCCTGCGGGTAATAGTGCATCCCGACATCTGGCAGTAACGACAGCGGCAATGCCAGTGCCAGCACAATCGTCGGTGCGAGCAAAATATACTTCCAGCCGCTCTCAAACTTCAGATGCATAAAGTAGAGCATCACACAGAGCGCCTTAGCCGTCGCGACCGCCAGCACAATCGCCACAATGATCCGGCGGTCTGCCAGTGAAAGCAGATCAGCGACAACAGAGAGTACTGTCAGTCCGCAAAGAGCGAGAAAAACACGAAAGTAAGTATTTCCGTGCAGATGTGCCATATCAGCCATGTTTCACCAGTTGGAATGACCTCGCTTGAAAAAGCCAGGCATCAAGATCAAATAGCAATGATTTAGATAATGTAGATTAATGGAAACAGGAAGATCCACACCAGATCCACAAAGTGCCAGTACAACCCTACATTCTCGACCACTACGGCATGCCGAAATGCCAGTTTACTACCCATCGCCAGAAGGACCAGAAACATGATCAGTCCAATGATCACATGCAGTGCGTGAAAACCGGTCATCAGGAAATAGTTCGAAGCAAACAGGTTCCCATAGAGTATCGGCACCGCGGGATGAAAGTTTCCCAGCAGCGGCGATAACTCGACATCCTTCTTCAGCGACTCCACAAACGAATTCACGTCAGCAAGTGTGATCGCAGGAAATTGCCCGGGAGTCGGTGAGCTCCGATACTCAATCAGTTGCTCGGGAGTCACCGACATGGCCAGACCAAATCGCACATGATTTTCCAGACTGCTCGCTGCTTCATTCAGGCGCGAAAGCGCCTTGAGTTGTGTAACAGTCGCAGCTTTTCCTGCTGGTGGAGCATCCTTAGGATCGGTTGTCGCGGTTTCACTTCCGGCACTGGCAATACGATTACCCATTTCGGTCCGGCGGTCAGCAGCCGGTGTACCTGGAAAGATCGCTGCGAGCTCACGATCGACGACACGTTGCAGCCGACTCGCTGTGGCGAACATGGCTTCCGTCGGCGTCTCCGGAATTTTGCCCGGAATGATCTCATGCTCGAACTTACCAGCGTATTCGACGGATTTAATCCCTAAAAAAACCAGTCCCAGCAGGAGTGTAAAGGCGATGAACTTACGAGCCTCTTTGAAATTCGATACCAGCATTTTCTCATGAGCGACGACCACAAAGTAGCTGGAGACAATCAGTACGAAGGTGTTCAGTCCACCCAGCCAGACGTTGATATGCGTAATGTGCGGATCTGTCGGCCAGCCCGGAGAACCATTTCGACTGATGATATAGCTACCGATAAAGGCCGAGAAAAACATGATCTCGGTCCCCAGAAACAGCCACATTCCCAATTTGGAATTCGGAATGGGAAGACCCATACGCGGAAGAGTTCCGGCTTGGGAAACAGTCGCTGGTGCTGAGGAGTGCATAGAGTGCAATTTTCTTCAGTGGCCGGGAAACAGGAGAACCCAAATCAGTTCTGTATCAATTCATGGCAGAAAACGACATCGAAAGCAGGCCCAGGTGATCTCCCACCAAGGCCAATAGCACCAGAGGTAAATAGACAATCGATACCAGGATCAGGCGACGGGCAGTCGCTGGTCGTTCATGCCAGGCAAACGCTATCGAAGCCACGAGATAGCCCATCCCCAGCACAATCGCCAGCACAAAGTAGGTCATGCCACCCACTCCCGCCACAACGGGTAACAGGCTGATCGGAATCAGAATTGTGGCATACGCGGTCGCAATCAACCCTGTCACATGAGGCTTTGGCAATCCCATCGGAAGCATCTTCAGACCAGCGAGCAGATATTCATCGCGGTACTTCCACGCAATGGCCATAAAGTGCGGGAATTGCCATAAAAAGAGAATGGCAAAGAGCGAGAACGAAGCCAGATCCAGATTCGCACCGGCCGCTGCCCAACCAATCACCGGAGGTAACGCTCCAGGAATCGCACCGACTGCTGTACAGATCGGCGAAACTCTTTTTAATGGTGTATAAACACCGACATAAAGTGCCCAGGTAGCGGCTGTCAGAATGGCCGTCTGGATGTTGACCATCGCCACGAGTATTGTACAGCCGGCAGATCCCATGAGCAGACCAACCCCCAAGGCTTCCCACGGGGACATTCGGCCTGCCGGCAACGGACGATTTCGCGTCCGCCGCATGCGACTATCGGTTTCCTGCTCCAACCACTGGTTCAAAGCCGAGGAGGCCGTAGAAACCAGGGCCACACCGGCCCAGGTCCAGAGCAAAACGGCCCAGTCCCAATTCTCGCGAGGCGCCAGCGTGTAGCCGACAGTGACCGTAATCAGCACCATCACCGCAATTCGCGGCTTGGAGATTGACAGCCAGTCGGTCAGCCGGCTTCCCAAAGCATCGATGCGGGTTTCATCGAGCACAATACCCTGTGATGAATGCTGTGGAATCGAAGAGTTCGGTAACAGCGGGGAGTTCTGCGACATCGTTAAACGGCACCTCCAGCAAGTCGGCTGGAACCATCGAGTGGGGTTGTCAGCGAGCTATTGCGAGTTTTTGTTTCCACGGTCGCTTCTGTCACTGGAGCGTGGACTGGGGCTGTCCGAATCAAGCGTGCGATCATCACACCCAATCCCATAAAACCCAGTACAGCTCCCAAAGTGTGGAGCGATCTCAGAGCACTCAATGCTGACGTCTGTTGAATGGCAACGATCCCGGCATCTGGCCAGCCATATCGAAACAGCCAGGTCCCTAATCCAATCAGAAATTGACCATTAACGAGGAGCAGCATCAGATTGGCCCAACTGCTGAGCCACGGATGATGAAGCCGGCGGATCAATACCCAGGTGATCGCAGCCACGCCCAGAACGACAAAGGCAAAGTAGGGATGATCTCGCCAGGCATGAGCTGCTCCCAGATGTCGGAGCATCCCTCCCAGAACCGACTGCAGAAAGAAGACCAGACAAAGCACAATGGTGGCTGAAAACGCCGCCCGGGTTCGAGTGCCTGTCGGCAATCGCTCAACATTCGCCCAGCGAGGACTCATGACTGCCACAGCGATCGCCATCACGGTAAAGACCCAGCAGGCAAAATTCCCATGGATCATGGCCAGAACTTTACTTACCTGACTGACACGCATCCCCCCCAGCAACCCCTGGGCAATCACCAGTACTAAAACCAAAGTTGCCAGAATGCGGACAGCAGGTCGTTGTGGTGTCAGAAAAGCTGAACCGCATAGTAGAAGTGCGAAGAAACCTGTCAGCATTCCTGCCAGACGATGCCCGTGCTCCAGAAACTTATCTGGCTCCCCAATCGATTGCAGCCAGGGGTAAGCCAACATGCTGTAGCCATCCGAAGTCGGCCAGTCCGGAAATGCCATACCAGCATCGACAGTCGTCACGACAGCCCCCATCGAAATGAGAGGTAACGCCGAAATCAGCGTCAGCCACGCAAATATGGAGGGTAGATTTTTCATAATGGCACTCGCCTAAAATGGAACATAAATGTATCGACGGATGATGCTCTCTAAAAATCTCTATTGAAAGGCTTGCATAATTCTTTAAACGCAGAAATCTCTTCAAACGCAGAAATCAATTGAGTTAATGTCCCTGAGACTGATCGGGCCGTCGAGGCATATACTCTGTCTGTGGTAAATAATCATTCTCGCCAGAGACAGGCGAGCTGTATTCGTAAGGTCCATGATAGACCACAGGCTGCACATCAAAATTCCCGTGTGGCGGTGGCGAAGGTGCCTGCCACTCCAACCCGTTCGAATTCCACGGGTTTCTTCCACACTTCTTGCCGAAGAAAATGCTCCAGCCGAAGTTAAACAGCAGAATGAACTGGGCAAACCCCATCACAATTGCCGCATACGTCATGAACTGATTCAGCGGCAGCAGATGCTCCAGATAAGGGAAGTGATAAGGATCGGCATACCTTCTGGGCATGCCACCAATCCCTAACAGATGCATGGGGAAGAACGTGCAGTTGAAAGCCGCAAAGGTAATAAAAAAGTGAATCTGCCCCACGCGATCACTCATCATGCGACCGAACATTTTCGGAAACCAGAAATGGATCGCCGCAAAAATCCCGAACAATGTCGATCCGAAGAGGATGTAATGAAAGTGAGCGACAATAAAGTAAGTATCATGGATATAGACATCGACAGGAACAGCGGCCATAAAAATGCCCGAAAGTCCGCCCGTAATGAACATCGAAACAAAAGCCGCGCAGTTTAACAGCACTGTATTAAACTGGAGCTTTCCACCCCACATTGTACCAATCCAGTTGAACGTCTTGATGGCTGATGGCAGCGCAATCAGGATCGTCGAAACCATGAACGTCATGCCGACAATCGGGTTCATTCCACTGGTAAACATGTGGTGACCCCAGACAATGAATCCCAGGCCGGCAATTGTCGCCATGGAAAAAATCATCGGCTTATAGCCAAACAGCGGCTTGCGACTCATACATGCCAGCATATCACTCACCATCCCCATGGCTGGCAGTAACATGATGTAAACAGCCGGGTGCGAGTAGAACCAGAACAAATGCTGCCACATCAGTGGTTGCCCACCACCCACAGTTGCAGGAGCGTTATTGACAACCAGCCCGCCCGGGATAAAGAACGTGGTTCCGAGCATGCGGTCAGCCAGCATCATAAAACCGGCTGCAGTCAGGACAGGCAGAGCAAAAGCCTGAAGAATTGCGGTAATAAACATCCCCCAGATCGTCATCGGCATGCGGAATAATGTCATGCCCGGGGCCCGCATATTGATAATGGTCGTCATATAGTTGATCGACCCGAACATTGAGCTGAAACCGACAAATGTCAGCCCGAACAGCCAGAGTGTTTGTGCAAAGCCTGAACCTGGAGCCGCTTGTGGAAGAACCGCCAGCACTGGATAAATCGTCCAGCCGGCCGCCGGGCCGCCATCATAAGCAAACGACAGCATGAAACAGCCAATGGCTGGCCACATGAACCAGTAGCTCAGCATGTTGAGTGTCGGAAAGGCCATATCTTCGGCACCAATCTGCAGTGGGATCAGAAAGTTGCCAAAAGCGCCCGCCAGAATGGGGATGACCACCAGGAAGATCATGACGGTCGCATGCATCGTAAACAGCATGGTGTAGGCTTCGGGAGTGATCTGCCCGCCATCTGTGCGAAAGAGCATATCCCCCAGAATTGGCATCCGCTCCCACGGCCACGCCAGTTGCCAGCGCACACCCAGAGCCAATGCTCCGCCAACCATCAGCATCAGCAGAGTGGTGAATAAGAACTGAATACCGATCACTTTATGATCGGTTGAGAATATATAGCGACGAATCCAGCCCGGCTGATGATGCACAGCGTGCATTTCATCTCCAGGAGGGATCGATACAGCCGGTGGTGTAATGGTCGCACTCAATGGTACGTCCTTTTTCTATGTCAACTGACAAACGAACTTTTGCCAGCCATTACGGGAACGTTGAAAACAATCTCAGTCACTCAATATCAGAGGTAAATCGTCCAGCAGAACTTAAGGAGTCGAAGTCTGGGCTTGATCAGCGGCTGTACTTTCCGCTGGGCTGGCCGATTGGAGTCCGTCATCTGCCTGGAGCAGCACCGCTTCCTGCTTCCACTTTTGAAATAACTCTTCTGAAGTCGCTAAAACTCGGGCCTTCATTTTGTAGTGGCCCCAACCGCACAACTCAGCACAAACCAGGTCATAACTTCCCGGCTGAAGGGCATCGAACCAGACAGGAATCACAGTTCCCGGCAAGGCATCCTGTTTGATGCGCAGCACAGGGACAAAGAACGAATGCTGAACATCGCCGGACCTCAAACTGATGGAAACCGGCCTGCCCACCGGGATCCTCAGGTCGTTGACTGTATAAACATCATCGGGCTGAGGCATGGGCATCAGCGGCTTCCCGGGAGCGGGATAACGAATACGCCATTCGAATTGACGGGCAGTCACTTCGGCAATCGCTTCAATTTCCCCCGGGGCATAGTTACGCATGCGGAACGCCGCCCAGACATCCATCTGATAGATGGCGATAAACAGCAGCACGATCCCGGGAATCACCGTCCAGATCACTTCCAGGGTGTGATTACCATGGGAGTACGTCGCTTTCTCGTGGGCAGGTTTAACAGCCCCCTTCCAGAGTACATAACCCAGTGCAATCTGAGTCCCGACGAAGACAATACTGGTAATCCACAAAATGATGTAAAACAGCCCGTCAATCCGGCGGCCAATGCTCGACATCGCTTCGCCAGTATCCGGAAACCACCAGCCCAGTGACGGCGCAGCAAGGCACAGCGCCACTGCCAGTGCTGCCCAGCTCATAAAGTAGATTGACCAGAATCTTGCCACAGAACATCAGCCTTTAATTGGCAAAAAATCGAACTATTATTTTACAACTCAAATTGAAAACTTAACGACTTCTAATCACTTCGACTTATTCCCACTCTCAATTCAACTAGCTGGCAGGAGTTGCCGGGTCGGCACTGCTCGTCTTCTCAATCTTCGTTTCCTGAACTTGCGCTTTGTCTGTTGCCGGTAGTTTCTTTATCGAGGATTCCGCATCAGACAGACTCGTTCCATTCGCAGTGAATTCGACACTCAGGACAAAATTCACCAGATCCCAGATCTCATCATCTGTTAAAGTCACGCCACCAAAGGCGGGCATAGGTGTGCCCTTAATCCCCGCATACAGCCTGCGATACAAATCGACAGGACGCCGTCCTCCTCGATAAATCCCTCGTGTCAGATCACGGGCTGGCAGGAGATTCCCCCAGAGATCATGCAGGCCTGGCCGTGGATAATTTCCATCGCCAGAAGGCATTTTCCAATACTCAAAGTTGGCTGGACCATCCCCTCGGCCCTGTGCACCATGGCAGGTGTAGCACTTGGTCTTATCAGAGAGATAGAGCAAACGCCCTCGCTCACGAGATGCCGCATCATCGGGAACGCGCGCTTTGGCAGGGGTAATCACACTCTCGGGGGTTTCAGCCCGTTCCCAGGCAGAGACCAGAAAGTCAGCCGTATCTTCGACAACCCCCTGATAATCGGTTTCGAAAAACTCAGCAAAGTCCTTTTGCAGTGCATCCACTGCAGGCGTGATTGGTGCTGGAGGTTCAGCCTTCTCACCCTTGTTGAGTGCTGCCTGATAGGCAGCTTCACCTTGAGCATATTCGGCTTTTAAATCCTTGGTGGAAAAATCACCCAGGTCGTCTGTAATTCGCTTTTCCATCTCTCCTCGAATTGAGAGCCAGCGAACATACTCGATGACAGCCTTCTTCTCGGTAGGATCCATCAATAAAAACGAAGGCATGTATGTCCCTGGAATGCCATCGTCAAGGATACGCATCAGATCATCGCGCGTGACACGCTCCGAAGCCTGTGTCGAAGTGAACTTGAAAATCCCGTCGCGATAGTCTCGCGGCGGTGGTTGCATATATTTAGCCGTCGGCCCTTTTCCATCGCCTGTCGATCCATGACAGTGCATACAGTTTCTTTGATAAACAACCCGGCCTTGAGCCAGCAGGCCACCATCATCGATAACCAGCGCGTCACCGGCGGCAATCTCGCCGGCAGGCTTGCTGGAAGAGGACGATTCTTCCTGTGATTCTTCAGCAGGTGCTGATCCTGCTTTTCCCTCGAGAGCAATTGAAACCTGCCGGGTGGCTGCATCGAACGCTGTAACTCGGTCCCCCTGAAAACCCTCACGAGCACCGCTGATCCAGCGAACAGGGGCTCCCACTCGCAGATTCTTGACCACGTCAGACTGATTACCGAAGGTCACCACCATGACCGCCTTGGCAGACGAACTGGCCTTCGCATCCAGAGATTCGACAGTGGCTTTTGCCCCGCCGAAATCAATCACATTCAGGCGATCCCACACGACGAGATTGTCAGGAGTTCCAAAGTGAGTCAGCAGAGTGTGCTCGACGGCTTGCCGGGCATTTGGCGCCAAGAGAGTGGTTGAGGTCCGAGGGGTAAATTCGACAGCGGGATTCGGGCTACACCCTGCGGCTGCGAGCAATAACATCGCACCACAAGCCAGGGAACGCAGCAAACCTGCCAGATGCCACGAATCCTGCAGTGTGCCACAGCCAACTGGCTGGTCAGCAGTTTTCGCAAGAGAGGCGAAAGGCATCGATTTCAACAGGCTGTCAGGCATGGCGGAGTCTGTAAAACTTAAGGGGTGAGCAGGTGGGCGTTGTCAGCAATCAATTTCAGGAGAATGAATGGTGCATATTCTTGATCAATCGATTGCGTTTCATAAACTCAATCGACGTCAGTCATTCTGAGGAATCAGCAGCTTTCGTCGAAGTCGATTGATCATTGGCAGATGCCGCATTGGCAGGCTGGGGTGTGGTCGCGATCACTGGTGCAGCCACCTCGGCGGGTGGCGGAATGACATCTTCCGCAATTCTTCTCACTGTGGGGACTTGAGTAGCACCACCTCCACAACCCATCGTGCAGCTGAACATCATGCCCAGAAGTACGAGGAAGTTCACCTGAGATCGAAACCAGCGAGAATGACTGGCAGCCCAATGGTCATCATGCAGCATGCAGAACACTCCCCTGTCGATAGATCAACGTCAGTCGAATTGTTGGATTGTGGCCTGTCGAAAAATCAGTGACAACTGATTGTGACTGGCAATTGCCATGTTTCCCAAAGCCAAGAAGTTTTATATCGTCAATTCGGGCGAATCTGGCGGCTGTGAACTCGACTGAAGACATAATCTCATCTGACGTTGCGCAAAATCTCAAACGAGGATTTCCCTGAATCAGAAAAGGTGGCATGTCGCCCCGGGCAGTCTTTTTCGCTCTCAGAAGTCACCTTCTTCATTGACCTGGCAGCCAGGCGCTCACGAGAAACACCGTAACTCACTACTGAATAAGACTTTAATCACATACAGGCCGATCGAGCAGATGTTCAGCCTGTGCATCACAAA
The DNA here is from genome assembly GCF_001707835.1 of Planctopirus hydrillae. Lineage (GTDB taxonomy): Bacteria > Planctomycetota > Planctomycetia > Planctomycetales > Planctomycetaceae > Planctopirus > Planctopirus hydrillae. Next base: position 23,930 of record NZ_LYDR01000072.1, on the reverse strand, counting down.
AACGCAACGAACTCTAATGGCTGTCATCCACCGGAAACAGGATTATCTCTGCCATGAACTTCCACCCACTCTCCAGACCGCAAAGAGATTCTGTGACTCCGCTTACGTTGATTCAAACATGGCTGGCCGGAATCGTTTTCTGGGTAGCCATTCTGATCCTCGGCACGAATTCCCATAGCGTATTGGCTGCCCATTGCCCGTTTTGCCCCCCATCTCAACCCACCTATGCCGAACATCTGGCCAATAGCGATGTGGCCATACTGGTGCAATGGAAAGGCCAGAAGGTGCATTCTGAACAGGAAGCCACGACAACTTTCGAGATTGTCGATCTCCTCAAAGGGGACCCGAAGGAGTGGAAAAAGGGGGGGGAAGTCTCCGTCCCTTATGCGCGAGATGGACAACCAGGCGATCTCCTCCTCCTCATGGGACAGGCCGATGCCAGTCCGAAAGAAAAAATCACGAATTGGCTTCTCGTGCAAGAAGTCAATGAAGTGCTTTATGGATACATTCGCAAAGCCCCCCCACTCGAGGAGAAGAATGCCAGGCGGCTGGAGTTTTATTGGCAGGGGCTTGAATCTCTCGATCCGGAAATCGGAAACGATGCTTTTGCCGAATTCAGTCGGGCCACCTATGCCGATGTCGCCTCCATCAAAACCGTTTATCAACCCGAGAAACTCCGGCAATGGCTGCAATCCGAACAAGTCCTACCTGTTCGTAAAGGTCTTTATGCCATGATGTTGGGGCTTGTTGGCAATCGCCAGGACGCCACCTGGATGCTTGAAGAAATCCTGCGTCCTGTCGAACCTCAGGAAACACGCCTTGGAATTGACGGCATGATGGCAGGCTTTGTCCTGCTCGAAGGTCAGACGGGCCTCGAAAAGATCTGCCACGCCAAACTCGACAACCCTCAGACTTCACCTGCCGAACTCTACGCCACCGTGAATCTACTCCGTTTCCTCTGGGAAGAGAATCCCCTCCATCTGCCACCCGAGATCCTCCGCAACCAGCTACGCAAATTATTAACTCACAGAGAATTAGGAGAAGTTGCCCTCGTCGACCTGGCCCGCTGGAAAGACTGGGGAGCCTGGCCCATGATTCAAGCTCAATGGGGGCAGAACGCGTTCTCGAACACGACAGGAAAACAGAAAATCATCCAGTTCGCCCAGACCATGCTCAAAGACCAGAACTGGGGTGATCCCCAATCCCGCCAAGCCGTTCAAGACTTTATCGACCGGAATCCATTGCCCAAATCTCCATTTCTGCCTCTACCAACCCCCTGAAAATTTGACACTGCACCCAATGAGTAAATCTCTCCAGTCGACGGGGAAAGAAAGTCAACCCTCTTGATACTTGCAAAAGTGCATGATCAGGAAGTCTGGTCAGCCCCCTTTCGTGTGGATATGATCAATTTCGGACAGTGGTAACAGAGAGTCTCTGCCCACAGACTGTTTTGTCGAGAGAGATCGATTTTCCGAGAAATCAATGGTGGCTGCGAAATCATCGATTTCTATCTACGCCTGAAACTGAGTTTGGGAGATACTGCCGGTTAAGTCAGGGCTGACCATTCGGGTCGCCGCTCAAATTTGTGCTCTTCCGTTTCGGATTGGGAATTCATGGCATCGCGACCACTACAGCTTTCTCCAGGCGAATTCGTCGTGGGCGATACCTCGATCACGGTGAAGCAACCGTCATTGCAATATCGTGGTTACCGTGTCGAAGATCTGTCGCGCGATGCTCAATTTCCTGAGGTCGCCTGGCTGCTCATCGAAGGCTCATTACCCAGTCCTGAAGAACTGGCCGATCTCGAAGCCGCACTTTCGGAAGATGGCCGCCTGGATGACGAAGTCACCACCTGGCTGGTCAATCTTCCCATGCATGTTCCCGGTCTTGATGCCTTAAGAACAGCCGTCAGCCTCACGGCGACGCTCGACCCTCAGGCTCAGGATAATTCACTGGCTGCTCAACGCGAAAAAGCCTATCGGCTCCTCGCACGCTACCCGATTATGGCTGCCGCTGTGGCTGGCGGTACGTTACCAGACGACGCCGAATACCACTCAGAACTCTCGTATGGTGGAAATTTCCTTCGCCTCGCCTCAGGCATTGAGCCACGCGATGAACATTCCATGGCGATGGATGCACTGCTGATCACTTCCGCCGATTTCGAATACGAACCCAGCACTCTGGCAGCACGCCTGGCGGCTGGCAGTCGCGTCGATGTTCTGGGAGCCATGGTGGCCGCCTTGAGCATCTTCTCCGGTGAATGCCCACTCGATGAAGCCCGCGCGATTGCCGATCTGCTGGATGCAGTTCATAGCCCGGAAATGAGCCGCGATCTGATTCACAGGCTCTGGGAAGAACGAGCCATTCTTCCCGGCTTCGGGCCCCGCATTCCCCGCGGAGGCGATGCCCGTGTCTGTGTTCTCAGCGATTGGGCCGATCAACTCTCCGATCAGCCCGATTTTGAGGTCTGGGAGGAACATGCCGACTGGATCGAAGCCGCCGCCTGGGAAGTTGCCGAACAAGGGCCCACACTTCTTTGGGCCGTCGTCAGAATGATGAAGTATCTTGGATTACCAGTGGATGCTGCTCCCGTCGTGATTTCCACCGGACGCGTCGCCGGTTGGATGGCTCATTATATGGAACAGATCCGCACCACCTGGAAGCTGAGACCCCTGGGAGCCTACATCGGGCCGACCGACTTGCAGTTCCTCCCCGTTGATGACCGCAGTAATTGATCACCGCCGTAACTAATCACCACAGTGCCTGACAACAGTAGAGCCAGATGATGGGAACACAAATTTTCAGAAAAGATTTTCCCCGATTTCATGCTCCTAAAGAGTAATGGAATGGTTCCTTCATCGCTCGATTGAATACGAAAACGAACTCCCCAGCCTTCACAACCATTACGTCACGATTTCCTTCCAAGAGTCTCCACGAAGAAAGCCCACATTCGGAGCAGATCATTGTCCCGCAGGCCATTGATCATCCCCGCTCTGCAAAGGTTGATTGTATGACCCCACCCACTGCCGCCATCACTCCCCCCGTCGCCAAACTTTTCCGCTCTTCACCGACCGATGCGGCTTTCCAGGTCTGTATTGAACCGACTTGCCGGGCAACCTATGCAGTCGATCAGACACTGACTTCATGCACAGCGTGCGGAAGTCTGCTCGATATTGGCTACGACTGGAATCGAATTCGTGTGCCGGGCTCGATGCGCTGGTTCGAACAGCGCTGGAGCCGCCGCAATCAGCCTCTCGATTTCAGCGGCGTCTGGCGTTTTCGCGAGTTGTTCCCCTTTGCTCCCGAAGAGTCGATTGTCACCATTGGAGAAGGTCAGACGATCCTCCAGAACTCAGCGGCAGTGGCGAGTTACGTCGGTGTACAGCAGGGAAATCTGTTTTTGCAGTACGAAGGGCTCAACCCCTCCGGCAGCTTCAAAGATAACGGTATGACTGCCGCCGCCACACATGCCCGCATGGTGGGTGCCCATGTGGCGGCCTGCGCCTCGACAGGCAATACGAGCGCATCATTGGCCATCTATGCCAGCTCGACCAAAGCCTTTCGAACGGTCGTCTTCATCGGGAGTGGCAAGATTGCCTTCGGCAAGCTCTCACAGGCTCTTGATTACGATGCCTGCACAGTCCAGATCATGGGTGACTTCGACGACGCTCTGGCTCGCGTTCGCGAAGTTTCTTCTGAACGGGGCATCTACTTGTGCAACAGTGTCAACCCGTTCCGCCTTGAAGGTCAGAAGTCGATCATGTATCGAGTTCTCGAAGGTCTCGGCTGGGAAGTTCCTGACTGGATTGTGGTTCCCGGCGGAAATCTCGGAAACAGCAGTTCGTTTGGCAAGGCCTTGGCAGAACTGAAACAACTGGGCCTGATCGATCGCATCCCACGCCTGGCTGTCATCAATGCCCATGGAGCGAATACGCTGCAGCAGCTCTACAATGACCATCATGTCCGCTGGAATAATGGGAATGTTCCTTTGGAGACCATCAACCGGTTTTATGCCGAAATGGATCTCAATTCTCGCCGTGCGGATACCATTGCCAGTGCGATTGAGATCAACCGCCCCGTCAATCTGATGAAGTGCCTGCGAGCTCTCGAAACCTGTGACGGCGTCGTTCGCGATGTTCATGATCAGGAAATTCTCGACGCCAAGGCGCAGGTGGGAGCCGGCGGTTTTGGCTGCGAGCCGGCCAGTGCTGCCAGTGTGGCCGGTGCCCGTCTCCTGCGGGCACAGGGTGTGATCGCTCCTTCCGACCGGGTGGTGTGCATTCTCACTGGCCATCAACTCAAAGATCCCGATGCCACCGTCGCGTATCACTCCGGGAATCGCGACATGTTTGAATCGAAGCTGGCACGCCGCGGTGTGACCGAAACACCCTTCCGCAATATGCCACAGGGTGTCGAGAATGATCTGGGGAAGATTCTGGAACTCCTCGCCCGGCTCGATTAGACTTTCGTCACCTGCCTTTTTGATGAAATTAGCTTCCAGGATTCTGGTGAGGATCAGCCAGAGGACGCGACTTCATATGTTGGACTGGCAGAGGCAAATGGCAGAGCCAGTTGCATGAGACTTCGTCCCTCCCCCGGACATGTCAGCCATGCCTCAATCACCATTCGAAGAACTTGAGTATCTGGCGGATTTTCTCCCTTCAAACGGAGAATCCATTGTGGTTTCCCGCCGCGATGGCGAACTTGTCTGTGAAGCGGTCAAGCATCCGCAGAAATCCGATCCTCTCGACGACCCGGCTCTCTACGGTCGACTCGTGCAGATCAACGAGCGTCTGCAACGTCTTTCCGTGCGACCCATTGTCATTGGTGTCCTGGCCTGGTTCTGGCTGTGTGTCGCCCACCATCAAGGGATGGATGTCGGCGTCTCGGGTTGGTTTTTGGATGTGGGCTTCGCGTTACTGATTGGTGTCGCCATCAGTTCGTGGATCCAGTACCGCCAGTGGAAGCTTTTCCGCAAGATTCATCATGAATCGCTGGCCCGCCAACTCCGGCAGACGCGTATTGATCAGCACACCTTGATCGGCGCACTCAGACATCAACCCGAATTGCGTCTGCTCTTCTCTCAACTCGTGCAGGCCACCTCGCACTAATACGCTTTCCGTAAAGAAATAGCGATCTGTGTGCCATGCTTGCAGCTCTGGGCAAGCCGTCTTCGCGACTAACAACGCGCAATTGTTTCTTGGGAACGGGACAGCGGCCTATCGCGCTCGCTTGTCTGACTCAGCCATTTTTCCTCAGTCATTCTTTGGCGCAATTCCCAGGCCTGCGCGGATGTTGGCCTGGATTTCATCGCGTGTCAGACGCCCATCGACATCAATGACGAGTTCCTTTTTGCGGAAGAGCTCCAGCGCCGGCTCAGTTTTCGTGCGATAGTCGTTCAGCCTCGATCGAATCGCATCGTGATTGTCATCATCCCGCTGAACAAGCTTGCCATTGCAGACATCGCACACATCGTCCTCTGCGGGCCGATGGAAGATCAGATTGTAGTCCAGCCCGCAGTTGCTGCAGAGCCTCCGGGCCAGCACTCGCTCAAACACCACCTGATCCGGCACATCAATATGAATGACGGCGTCAATGTCGTAGCTCTCAAGAAAGAACCTCGCCTGCACGAGATTTCTCGGGAAACCATCGAGAATAAAGCCGTAGTTCCAGTCGTGTTCGCCCAGTCGCGCCCGGATGATGTCTTCGACCGTGTCGTCAGGAACCAGTTGGCCTTCCGCAATCTGCCGCTTGATTCGAGCACCCAGCTTGGTGTGGGTCTGAATATGCCAGCGAAAAATATCTCCCACGCTGATATGCACAAGATCGAGATCATCCTTGAGGAGTTTGGCCTGCGTACCTTTCCCGCAACCCTGAACACCCATGATGACATACTTATGCATAATCCAATTCTCCCACAATCCATTCCACGACAGGCCCTCTGGCCACAAGTGGGGAGTTTGACGACTCGACCGATTGAATTCCACAATTGACACTCCCGGAGTACGTCAGAATCACCACCCGCATGGTCGGGAATTCGTTACAATGCATATTGCCGGAGCAGTCTGGTTCCTGGCTGGGTTCTCTTTTCGCCAGATGCCGGAGACTTTGACAATCCTCTGGCATTTCCATGTGGAATTGACGGAAACATCGATTTTCCAGCCGCAACTATCCTCCCGTGCGAATTCGACGTTCTGTGACAAGAAAGTTTTCCGATAGTGACTCTGCTCTCCGCCCCAGGACATGAAACTGGCAAAAGTCTCGGCTTACGTCCCGAGTTGCTCGCACCGGCAGGCAGCCGCGAAGCCATTCGAGCCGCCATCGAAAATGGCGCTACGGCTGTCTACTTCGGCCTGCAGTGCGGCTTCAACGCCCGGGCCAGAGCCACCAACATTGCCACGACCGATCTCCCCGAAGTCATGCAGGAACTGCACAGTCGCGGTGTTCGCGGCTATGTCACACTCAACACGCTGATCTTTTCCGAAGAGCTTGAAGAGTTTGAGTCCATTGTCAGGCTATGTGCCGAATCAGGAGTCGACGCTGTTCTTCTGCAGGATTTAGGTGCAGCCCGCTTATGCCAGGCCATCTGCCCTGCTCTCCCCATCCACGCTTCGACCCAGATGACGCTCACCAGCGCAGAGTGCATCGAAGTTGCAAAGGAGTTGGGGATCAGCCGGGTTGTACTCCCCCGGGAACTCTCTATCGATGAGATCCGCAAACTGCATTCCGCGACCAGTATGCCACTGGAAGCGTTTGTGCATGGAGCGTTATGCGTCGCCTATTCCGGACAGTGCCTGACAAGCGAGTCGTTGGGTGGCCGCAGTGCCAATCGGGGCCAATGCGCTCAGGCTTGCCGCTTACCCTACGAACTGATCTGCGATGGGCAGGATGTTGATCTCGGCAGTGTCCGCTATCTGCTCAGTCCGCAGGATCTGGCTGCTTACGAACTGACTCCCGAACTCATCGAAGCGGGAGTGATCTCCTTCAAGATCGAAGGCCGCTTAAAAACTCCTGAATATGTGGCGAACATCACCAGGCATTATCGTGATGCGATTGATCGCAGCACGATGGGCGAGCTTCCTCAATGGACACCTGAAGTTCGCCGCGAAATGGAATTGAGCTTCTCACGAGGCTTTTCGACAGGCTGGTTGAAAGGGTGTGATCACAAAGAACTTGTCCCGGGCCTTTCTTCGAGTAAGCGAGGTGTGCTGCTGGGAAAAGTGTTGCGCGTGACCCCACCGCGCATTCTGCTCAGACTCGAAAGCCCGCTCAGTCGTGGCGATGGCGTCGTCTTCGATGGCGACCGCACCACGGGTGAAGAGCAAGGTGGCCGCGTCTACGAACTCTTGACACCTCGGCAGAATGGCCAGTCATTACGATTTGAAGGGACTGCCGAAGCTGGACTGGTCGAAGTGGAGTTCGCCACTGGTGCCATTGATTTCTCAAAGATCCTGCCCGAGCAGAAACTTTGGAAAACCGATGACCCGCAACTGATTCAAAAGCTTCGCCGCACATTCACCGGGCCGGAAGCGATGGCCCGCATGCCACTCGATCTGCAGGTGGTAGCTCGAGCGGGTGAAGTCCTGCAAGTCTCTGCTTGTCTCTATCGTCAGGATGGCACGAGTCTGCCGACGATCGTCGTCACCTCGACCGAACCACTTCCTGTAGCCACAAAACATGCAGTCACTGAATCCTATCTGCTCGAGCAGTTAGGGCGTCTGGGTCATACCCCTTTTGCGATACGCACTCTCTCCGCCGAGATTGTGGGTGGCCCGATGGTTCCCATGAGCCTCCTTTCCAAAGTCAGGCAGGAACTCATCCGCCAACTTCTCGAAGCTCTGGCGATTCCGGAGAGTCATCCCACAGCCACGCAGCCTATTCTCAACACCTGGCGCCGGCGTCTGCAGCAATCGCGCCTCGAAAGCCTACTTCCCGAAGAGAATTCGACCGCAGCAGTTCAGGCTCTTCTCCCGCAACTTTTCGTCATGGTGCGGCAGCCTGCACAACTGGAGCATCTTGTCCCCGCTGAGCTTGAGCTGCCCGGCCAGGCACAACTTGGTGGCGTGTATGTCGACTTCGCTGATATTCGCGAATACCGCCACGCCGCCGACTGGGGACGCTCGCAGGGAGTGAAAGTCTGGCTGGCCACGCCACGCATTCAGAAGCCGGGCGAATACCCCATTTTTACCGCGATGGCCAAGCATGCCCCCGCTGGTTTTCTGGTACGAAATCTCGCAGGGATTGATTTCTGTACTCGTAAAAACATCCCCTTCGTGATCGATTTCTCGCTCAATTGCGCGAATGAACTGACAGCCGAGTACCTCGAAGGCTTTGGTCCTGAACGGCTGACCCTTTCCTACGATCTGAACCGTGAACAACTCCTCGATCTCGTGCGTGCCGCCCGTCCGCAACGACTCGAAGTCGTCATTCACCAGCAGATGCCCATGTTCCATATGGAGCATTGTGTTTTCTGTGCAGTCCTTTCGCCGGGAACCAATAAAACAAACTGCGGCCGCCCTTGTGACAACCACTTTGTCGAGCTGCGTGACCGTGTGGGTATGCAGCATCCCCTCACAGCCGATGTCGGTTGCCGGAATACGCTGTTCAATGCCCAGCCTCAAAGTGCTGCCGAGGTCGTTCCAGATTTGCTGGAGCATGGGGTGAGAAACTTCCGCCTGGAGTTTCTCAATCAGGATCGTCAGACCATCCGCAGAACGATCTGTGAATATCAGGCACTGCTCGATGGTCAAAGAAAAGGCCGCGAAGTCTGGCAATCGCTGAGCGCGATGAATCGTGTCGGTGTCACTCGCGGCACGCTCGAAGAACGTCGCAACCCATTGGCAATCCTGTAACAGGAAAACTGTCATGGGTTCTGAAACTCCACCCCATCAACAAAACAGCACGAATCTGGCACCGCAACCAGGCGATAGCGAAACTCCCGTTCGCTTCTGCGGTATGACGCATGGCGATGCGCTGGTGGTTTTGGGATTGGCTCTCCTGCTGGTTGGCCTCGCGGGCGGACGTTTTGTCTGGCATTACGTCGTGGGAAATCCACTGGTGCATGTCGAAACCCTTCAGGGAGAACCAATCCCGCTGAAGATCGACATTAACTCGGCAAACTGGATCGAGTTTTTGCAGTTAGATGGAATCGGTGAAACACTGGCTCGCCGGATTGTGGCCGACCGCGACGAACGAGGCCCCTTCCAGAGCGTCGACGATCTTGTTCGAGTCCGTGGTCTGGGCGAAAAAATGATCGAACGATTTCGGCCATTCCTCCAATGCGAGCCTTCCTCAAAGTCGTCGGTTCACGATCCATGAGCGTCACGCCATACGGCAGCAAACTCTCCCCACCAGCAGTCAAGAAAACGCATTTTTTGTAAACCCAGGTGATTTAGCGCAACTGGATAAATATGACTCGGCGATTTTTGCAACTTTTACCAAAAAAACTGCCATTGACGCTCTTGCGGGCACGCTCGCTGGGCGATATTTCCTTCATAAGTGAAGAAAGACTCGTCGCATTAGCGGCGTGTACCAAGGTCAAGATGATCCCGGTGCTTTCAAAGTCACTTTTGGCAAGGATGCCCGACCATGAGCCGATTGCGTGTTTACTGGCCTGATGCTGTCAGCGATGCAGAAGAGTTGATTGTCCCCTTCACTCCGCTGCAGATGGATATCGCCCCCGAGCGAACCATGCGGCGTCCTCAGTTGCCATCCCGTTCCAGTCGATTTCCTCAGACCACGATCCGCGCCCCTCATTTTCTCGCTGCGAGCGATTCGTACCCAACGCACGATGCCGTCAACAGCTCGGTGCTCGACCGTGCCCGCACGCTCTACCTGAACCGTTGCTGCCCCGATTGCTCCCATCCCATTGTCGAGCCCGTGGAACTCGACGACGCCATGGTCAATCGCAATGGCCAGCCCATCCCCGGCACAGCCACACTCATTGGCTTCCGCTGCGATGCCTGCGACAACGAATGGCCCGCCAAGTAACGATCAATCGTCATACATCAGCATGATGTCATTGACGAGCGGTCATGTCATGCAACGGGGATTCCAATTGGAAATAGTGCGATGCTTGCAGCTTGGGGCAAGCATGTGATTGAGAACCTCAACACGCGATTTCAGATTGCGATTCCTACAAGAGGTGTTGAAAGCCATTAAGGCATGCTCGCTCAAAGCCGCGAAGCATGGCACTTCATGGCGATGCATGGTACTCCACCTGAGTACGATATCTCCCAGCGAACTCACCTGGAGAGAGGTCAATCACAACACTGACAAAACCTCACCGGCCCATGCCGGCGGTGGAGCCGTAAACTCCCGTGTTGATCGATCCACCGGATGCTGGAAACGAATTCGCGAGGCATGCAGACACATGACCTGCTCAGAATCCTTAGGTTCTGTCGCCAGTTCACCGCCGGGCAGATAGAGAGGATCTCCCAGAATCGGCAGTCCCAAATGCCACAAATGGACTCGGATCTGATTGGTCCGGCCAGTAATGGGCCGCACTTCCAACAGGCTCGTTCCATCCCCCAGTCGCTGGACCAGCCGGAAGAGAGTACTCGCTTCGACTCCTCCCGATTCGTCAATCTCGCGTGAACCCATCACCCCGGCCACATCTGTCATGGGTGCATGGCATTCGAAGCTCTCCTCGGCAGGCTCGCCCTGAACTCGGGCCAGATAGACCTTTTCGACTTCCCGCCGAGAGAACTGTGGCTGCAATCGCCCCGCCATGTGCCGCGTTCGCGATAACACCAGCACTCCCGTCGTCATTGCATCCAGCCGATGGGCTGCCCGGGGACTTTGCGGATCGTAGATCTGTGCCAGCAGATATTGCAGCGTGTTGCGATGAAACCGGCCACTGGCATGCACAGGGAGTGGTGCCGGCTTGTGGATCACCACGATCGACTCGTCTTCATACAGCCAGCGAATATCGGCATTCACCGCAGGCTCTAGCGTGCCCGGCAAACGATGAATGATCCGCTGGCCAGGTTGCACTGTCTCATCGAGCCGCATGGGCGCGAATGTCTCGCTCAGCAGCCGACCTTCCAACTCGGCACTTTCCCACACGCCCGCTTCCAGATGAGGCAACACCTGCTGCAGGAATTCCCGCACAGTCAGCCCGGCATGCTTGAGAGACACCTGCAAAGGTCGATCATTCACATAAGGCACACACCCGGGCAACGGATGGATCAATCCCTGCAGCTTTCGTTCACGTTCCCGCAGCCGGTCTTCCATTTCCTCGGCTGACGTTTTGAAACAGTAGGGGCACGACTGACCGATCACATAACGTGGATCGGCCTGTTCCTCCGGCACCAGTGGCGTCTGACACCTGAGACACTGTGTCGTCGATGATTCCTCCAGATTGGGATCCACTCCCACCCGCTGATCAAAAACAAAACACTCCCCCTGATAGTGAGCACTGCCACACTCTTCAAAGTATTTCAGAATGCCGCCATCGAGCTGATAGACCTGCTCGTAACCTTCTTTGACAAAGAACGGGCCAGCCTTTTCGCAGCGAATCCCTCCCGTGCAGAACATGACGACTGGCTGCTTCTTCAGTTCCGGTGGCAGCTTCTGGCGCGATACCTCAGGAAAATCGCGGAACGTCGCCAGATTGAGATCAATCGCGTTTTCGAAGGTCCCGAGTTTCACTTCGTAATCATTGCGAGTATCGAGCAACGTGACCGGGCGGCCTTCATCCAGCCAGGCCTTAAGTTCTTTGGGTGAAAGCTTTGGTGCGGGTTGCCGACTGGGGTCAATTTCCGGAAGCCCAAAGGCGATAATCTCCCGCTTGATCCGCACGAGCATCCGCGTGAAGGGCTGATGATCACTCGGGCTGTACTTGGCTGGCAAACCTTCCAACCCCGGGATCTTCCTCACCTCTTCAAGGAGTTCTTCCACCTTTTCCGGGAAGCCGGCAATGAACATATTGATCCCCTCAGTACTGAGGAGAATTGTCCCTTTCAGCTCCCGGGCATGGCAAAACGAAAGCAGCTTTTCCCGCATGGGCTTCAAATCCGCCAGCGGGGCAAAACGATAAGTCGAAATATTCGTGTAAACTGACATGCCAACCAACAACTCAAACGGAAACTGACGACCCTGAGAAACTTCGCAACCACACATTGAATTTAACATGCCCGTGAGCCACTCACTATCGAACGGGTTTCACGGCACTTCAAAGGTTCTGATTATGGAGCGGCCACTGGCACACTTCGCCTGGAGCCTGATCTTCTGTCTGATGGCAGGCATGTCCCTCGCCGATCCTTGTCAAGCGGCCCACGCACCCTTCGGTATTCGCATGACCGACCGTGCGACAGGTCGCGGAATTCCTCTGGTGGAACTGACTTCCACCACTCACGAGAAGTGGTTCACCGACAGTGCTGGCTGGGTGGTGATCGATCAACCCGATCTCATGGGGCGGGAACTTCATCTCACCATCGAGTCACCTGGTTATCTCGCTCCCAAAGATGGATTTGGCATCACGGGCCAGCGAGTCAAAGTTGAATCTGGCAAACAAGTGACGATATCACTCGAGCGCCAGCAATTGGCCGAAAGACTCTATCGCACCACGGGCCACGGCATTTTTCGAGCCGCTCGCAGGCTGGAAATCCCTGATCTTCCTCAAGAACCAGCCGCAGCAGCCAGCATTGCCGGTTGCGACAGTGTGCTCGTTACCAGATATCGGAATCAGCTTCACTGGTTCTGGGGAGATACCCCTTCTCTCGAATATCCGCTCGGCAACTTTCATATGACAGGTGCCACCACACCTTTACCTGCGGAAATCCCGCCTCTCGATCAACAGCCGCCATTTTATCACTACTTCGTCAAACCGGATGGTGCCGTCAAACCCATGATGCCCATGCCCGGAGATGGCCCCACCTGGATGGGAGGCTTATTGACCATCCGCGATACGACCAGCCAGGAGCGCATGGTGGCCGGCTACTCCAAGATTAAAAACGGCCTCGAATCGTACCGCTGGGGGTTAGCCGTCTGGAACGATACGCAGAATCAGTTTGAACCACTCTGCGAATTCCCCGCAGGAAAATCGTTCTACCCGATCTCACAGAATCATGTGCTGCAAACGACGACCGAACCCGGAAACGATCGCTATCTTTACTTCTGCCAACCCTTCCCACTGGTAAGGGTTCTGAAAAGCTGGGAAGCCATTCAAGCCATTGATCGCTACGAAAGCTATAGCTGCGAAGCGGCCCACTCGACAGAAGAAGCGCCCGCTCTGGATCGCGATGCCAAGGGGCATTTGAAGTACGAGTGGAAACGCGGTTTCAAACCACTCACATCGGCTCGACTTCAACAATGGATCAAACTGGGTTTGCTCAAAGAACAGGAAAGCCTCATCGCACTGACAGATCGCTCCACTGGCAAGCCCATCGAAGTTCATTACGGCTCCACCACTTGGAACCCCTATTGCAAACAGTACATCACAATTTTTTCACAGCTTCATGGTGAGAAATCAAAAGATCGAACCGCCTCCATGCTGGGGAATGTCTGGTTGACCGCAGCCCCTTCACTCACCGGCCCCTGGAGCAAAGCCACCCTTCTGGCCACTCACGGCCATTATTCCTTCTATAACCCCTTGCAACACCCGGAGTTTTCCGAGCAGGAAGGCCGCATGATCTATTTTGAAGGGACATTTACCAGATCATTTTCCGGATTGACCCAAAGCGTACCACTCTACGAATACAACCAGCTCATGTATCGAGTCGATCTGGATCGCATCAAAGCCGAATAGGCTTTGACCTTGCATCATCACACTGGTTAGTAATCAGGCAGATTCCTCAAATCAAAACCCAGGTCAATTAACTCCCGGGCTGCCAGATAGCACTCCCGCACTCGAAGAAACAAAAACACATCCAATGGAAAAATAATACAACACGGTGCCTGGATCATCAAAACCATCAGAATCGCCATACTCCAGTAAGTAACCAGCAATGAGCTCCACGGATGATTTTTGAAACAAAATCGACAGATCACAAGAGCGGCGGCACAGGCAAATACCAGGGACATATATCCTAGAGTAAGCCCAAAGCTCGGACTCGTGCGAAGAAACGTTAAAAACTGTGACGCCCCCATATCTTTCACCTGCCACGCGGTGAACAGCAGAAACCCAGAGGATGGCAATAGGTGAATCGTACCGACGACAGGGCCGATCCAGAGTGTATTCCTGAGTGCTTCCTGATAGAACAATATCTTAAACATCTCTTCCGCTTCTGCTGTGTGCCATTCAACCAGCAGTTCTGGGCAGCCATGTTTTGCGAAACCCGACGCAGCACTTCATGACGAAATTCAAGAGAGATAAAGACCTCGTAAAGAGAGACCCGGTCAGTAATCAGGCAGATTTATCAGATCGAAGCCTTTATTCTTCAGGAATCGTGCAGCAACGTAGCATTCACGCACTTCCAGAAACATAAACAGATATACCGGTGCAACGAGGCAGCAAGGTGAGAGAAACAAAGAAATCAACACCAGCAGCATGATCCAATACCCGCCTTGTATGGAAGCCCAAGGGTTGACTTCAAAACCCATTCGACTGATCAGCAGCCCTACCCCCAGCATAATCTGCCCGAATAGACAGGCCAATATCCCCACCGTTTCGGTATGAAACCAGACGTTCATCAGCAGAGAGGATATGCTGAGGCCACTCAAACTCAGCACACACAGAAAAAGGAGCGAAAACAATCCGATGTGAGATAACCCCACGAAAACACAAATCGCCTGTTTTCCCCAGAGTGCTTTACGGTAAACATACAACTCCGAAACGATCTGCGCATCCTCGGGGTCTTGATAATCAAGAAATTTTTCGACATCGTCCTGACCCACTCCTGCAGTCCTTCTACGTTGCTGATCAGGCCCTTTAGTAATCAGGTAGATTCCTCAGATCAAAACCTTTGTTAACTAAAAATCGTCCAGCCAGGTAGCATTCACGCACTTCCAGAAACATAAACAGAAAGAATGGAGCCATGATACAACAGGGCGATAGAACCATAATGCTCAGCAGAATAGCCATACTCCAGTAACTGACCTGCAGTGAGTTCCACGGTTGGCCTTTAAAGCTGAGTCGGCAAACGACGAGAGCAGCACCACAGGTAAACATGATGGAGACATACCCGAGGAGAATTCCGTCTTCGGGTCTCCTGAGGAGAGTCATTGAGAATCTTGCCACGCCCCAATTGATCAAATGCAAAGCGACAAACGTCAGTATATATAACGATGGTAACAGGTGAATCACTCCTGCAATGGGGCCGATCCAGAGAGTATTCCTGAGTGCCTTTCGATAGATGAATACCTGCGAGATCACTTCCGCTCCGGCCGGGTCGCGATCATCGAGACGATCTTCTGAACCTGCAGCAATCATCTGGCCTGTTCCAACAGAGTGCTCATCAGCCCGGCGGCCAGTCGAGATTTCTGCCCCCCAGCAGGTGAATGTGCAGATGATGCACTGTCTGTCCCCCGTGGGCACCACAATTGATCACCGTGCGATATCCATCATGCAGATGCAGCTTCGCGGCAATCCGGCTGGCAACGACCAGTAAATGCCCCAAAAGTTCCCGATCCGTTTCCACAATATCAGCGAGCGAACGGATTTCCCGCTTCGGGATAATCAGCACATGCACGGGAGCCTGGGGATTGATATCCCGAAAGGCGAGGCATTGATCATCTTCATAAACAATGTCAGCCGGGATCTCTTTATCAATAATCTTTTTGAATATCGTCATCTCGTCTGCTGACTCCTCTTCGAATCGATCCTCTGCACCTCGATCCCCTGCACTTCAATCCCTTGCACCATGGCAAACGTCATTCCCTTCCGTCTTAGCCATTCAGAAAGCTGATCGCCAGAGCAGAACTGCCATTTGCCATTTCTGTGAAATTTTCGCGATGGCTGGATCCACCAATTGACAGCAGCATCAGAAATGAACATCTTCGTTAAAGATCATGCAAAATGATTATTTGCACGAACCCATGCCCGAGAGAATGATGATGGCTTCCACACAATTTTCCTGGTTCCAACGGCAACTGGCCACACTGCTGAGCTTCACACTTTGTCTATCGGTTGTCGTGATGGGCAACTCTTTACTGGCCCATCCGGATCTCGAAGAAGATGGCCTGCTGACACATTTTGTTGTCGGTGGTCATCGTATTGAAAATGGCCGCGTCGAAGACCAAACTCATTCGGCCAAAGCCACGCTTGTCGGTAAACCCCAGCCGGTCACCATCGGGCCAGCCGAGGGGTTAGTCTTCAATGGAAAAGATGAGTACCTGCTGATCGCCGAGAATGTGGCGGCGGCTGGTCAACTGCTCCCCAAAAAAGAAATGACTGTCTCGGCGTGGGTGAATCTCAAATCGACAGGCCAGTGGGGAGCCATTGCCGGCTGCCTCGAAGATACCGGCAATTACGAGAAAGGCTGGCTTCTGGGCTATGAAAATGGAAAATTCTCCTTCGCCCTTGCCAGCAAAGGGAGTGATGACGGCAATGGCCTGATGACCTATCTGACAGCCAAAGAACCCATCGAACTGGGCCGCTGGTATCACATTGCCGGCACCTACGACGGCCAGACCATGAAGCTCTACGTCAATGGCAAGCTGGCGAATGAATCCAGGGCACAATCGGGCGAGATTCTTTATGAACCCAAGTCACCTTATGTGATCGGGGCTTACAAAGATTCCAATGAGTTTCACGGCTGGGAGGGCGCTTTTCAGGAAGTGAAAGTCTACAGCCGGGTGCTACCTGCCAGCGACTTTGCAGCCGTCGCCAAAAAGAACGAGAACCTGATCAACTGGAACCCTCCCAATAACACCAAGCTCGAATTCCTCGTGAAGCCTTACCTGCAGCATGTGACTTCGACATCGATTGTCGTCATGTGCGAAACATCACGGCCGGCCGTCACCAAGGTCAACTTTGCCTTACGCCAGCCATTCACTTTGAAGGCCGCCAGCGAAACGTTATCGCTGATTCAGGAAGTCCCTCTCAAAGATCTATCACCCGGGTCGATCTACTACTATCAGGTGCAGTGCGAATCTCCCGATGGTCAATCGATCAAAAGTGAAATCTACAGTTTTCAAACGGCCTTTGGAGTTGACCGCCCGTGGGCCTTCGGGATTGTGGGTGATACCCAGCGCAACCCGGTCATTACAGCAGCCTGTGCCGACGGACTCTATGCACTCCGGCCCAACTTCGTCATTCACTGCGGCGATGTCGTCGATAATGGCTTTGCCAAAAACCAGTGGATCAAAGATCTGTTCGAACCTGCCCACAATCTGATGGCACACACGGTCGTCTTCCCTACGATTGGCAATCACGAACAGAATGCCCACTGGTACTACGACTACTTCAGCCTTCCCAAGCCCGAATACTATTACACCTTCACCTACGGGAATGCCCAGTTCTTCATGATCGATTCCAACAAGCCTCTCGATCCTGGGTCGGAACAGTATCTCTGGCTGGAAAAAGAACTGGCGAAATCCACAGCCACCTGGAAGTTCACCTGCCACCATCACCCCTGCTTCACCAGCGATTCAGACGATTATGGAAACCTGACAACTGGTGCAGGCGAAAGGCAGCCCACTTACGGCGACCGCAATGCCCAGAAACTCATTCCGCTCTATGAGAAGTATGGCGTGGATATCGCGTGGAATGGCCACATTCACGTTTACGAACGCACCTGGCCCATCTACCAGATGACCATCAATCAGAAAAAAGGGGTTCGCTACATCACCAGTGGTGGCGGTGGTGGACACCTCGAACAAGCGGCTGCACAGCGTGCCTGGTTCAGCCTCCACTTCAAACGGGCTTACCATTACTGCTATGTCACGGCGTTTGAGAACACCATTCAATTCAAAGCCTACGACACCGAAGGACGATTGTTCGACACCTTCGAACTCACCAAAGACCTGCCAGCCTCGAAGAAATAAGGTTTGCAGATCACAGGTTCAATTCTCTCCCGACGGCATGGTTCCTTTGAAAGCTTATGGCCTTGTCATGACGCCATATTGAAAGACATTCAGGAATCAACTCACCAGATTTTCACTTGAATGATTATTCAAGTGCAAAACAATAAGCGTGGGTAAGTTGCCCCGGTCGAATGGTTGTGATTGCTGGGAATCCTCATGACAAAATCTGTACGAGCCTATGCTGCCAAAAGTCTGAATGCTCCTCTTGAAGTCATGGAATTCCAATGGGGAGAATTACCCCGTGGACAAGTTGAAGTTCAGGTCGAGTCTTGTGGAATCTGCCACTCGGATCTTTCAATGCTCCACAATGACTGGGGGATGACACAGTTTCCGTTTGTCGGCGGCCACGAAGCCATTGGAAAAATCGTCTCTGTCGGTGAAGGTGTCGATACCACGAGAATCGGGCAGCGTGTCGGGGTGGGCTGGACATCTCAAAGTTGTATGACCTGCTCCACCTGCATGAGTGGCGATCACAATATGTGTGCCGCAGCCGAAGGGACCATTGTGGGCCGACACGGCGGATTTGCCGAAAGAATGCGCTGCCAGGCCCAATGGGCTCTTCCGCTGCCAGACGCGCTGGATCCGCTGACCTCCGGGCCGCTCTTTTGCGGGGGGATCACCGTTTTCAATCCTCTGATGCAGTTTGGCATTCAACCCACAGCCCGCGTGGGAGTGGTGGGAATTGGTGGCCTGGGGCACATGGCACTCAAATTTGCCCGTGCCTGGGGCTGCGAAGTGGTCGCGTTCACCTCCAGCGATTCCAAGCGTGATGAGGCTATCGAACTGGGTGCTCACCGCGTACTGAATTCTCGCGACGATGCGGCTCTGGCTCCGCATTTCGGAACATTTGATCTGATCATTTCGACGGTCAACGTTTCTTTGAACTGGCCACTCTATATCAATTTGCTCGCCCCTCGCGGCCGGTTGCACACTGTGGGTGCAATAGCGGAACCTGTTGGCCTGATTGCATTTCCGATGATTATGGGCCAGAAATCCTTCTCAGGCTCCCCCACTGGCAGCCCGGTTTCCATGGCCAAAATGTTGAGTTTCTGCGAGCGGCACCAGATCGCTCCCGTCACGGAAGCATTCCCTCTCAGCGAGATCAACAAAGCGTTTGATCATCTGAAATCGGGGCAGGCCCGCTACCGGATTGTCCTGGAAAGCGATTGGAAGTAGACGCAAATCCAATTGCATTAAATCTTTATATCGCTTCAACACAGAGCCCGGCACAACAACCAGAGTTTATGCCGGGCTTTGGTTGACTTGAGCAAGATCTTCTTTGACCGCATGCTGCCGTCTTTTCCCGAGTGGTCATTTCTGCCTCAAAACAGCCCTTAAGTACTTCTCTGGGCAGGTCATCGGCTGAAAACGCCGAAAACGATTCAGTCCTGAAATTTCGGATTCAAAGATTCCTGAATTTTGGGCTTGATCCGGCCTGATTGCCGTTGCCCGTTTCTTTTCGATCTCGCTAAAACGCAAATGTTGATTGTTCTTGCCATGGCGATTCGCCCCCAGCGATGAACCGATGGCAGCGACTCTCGACAACTTGCCTTCTGCCATCTCTTGCCCGCCTGGATCTCTGATCCATGGAACCCGGCCTTCAGGTTCCTGCCTTTCGAATGCTTTTCCGATCTTTCAGTTTTCACTCCCGTCCTGATCACGACCCTTCCAGTGGATAGTCGAGTTCCTCTTCTTCAACTGGATGAGTCTTTCCGATCTCACCTGTTCGCGCCTGCCCTTCGCCACCATCTGAGGTGTCTCGATGTCTCATTTTGCGCGCCGATTGTTCGCCCATGCGATCCAGCATCGTACTCGCTGGCTTTCGGCTGGATTATGCCTGACGGCCGTTTCCTCACTCCCTGTGGAATACGAAAACACAGTGCAGGCGCAGGACTGGCTGGCCGATTCGACCATGAATGTCGGATCGTCACTGTATGAAGGCGGAACCTCAACGCAGCAGGGCCAGGCCTTAGGGACAGCCTTCCGCGTCGGGCACTTCACTGGTCCGTGGATCGGACGTGAAGATTCCATCACTCCTGTCGAATTGATGCCCTACGGCTTTATCGAAAACTTCATGCTCTTCGGTGATCTTCGTGGCTTCCGCTCGAATTCGGATCGCTATGGAGCCAACGTCGGTGGCGGTGCCCGCTACTACCTGGAAAACTACGACCGAATCATCGGTGCGAACGCCTATTTTGATTACGACGAAACCAGTGGTGCTCCCTTCCGTGATGTCGGCTTTGGTTTTGAAACTTTAGGCCGCTATTGGGATGCACGAGTCAATGCCTACTTCCCCGTAGGGCCGACTGAACAGCTCCTCAGCCAGAGCGTCGTCACTGGCAGTCAGCGATTCCAGGATACTCGAATTCTCTTCGACCGCGAGCGCATTGTCGGTCTCGCTCCCAAAGGTTTCGATGCCGAAGTCGGCATGCCGCTATTCTTCAACAGCTTCTTCGAGCGGCACGATCTCCGCGCTTTTGGCGGTTTCTACCATTATCAGTCAGAAAATCTGCCCACTCTCTGGGGTTGGAAGGGACGACTCTCTGCCGATGTCATCCCCAGCATTAACGTCGGCCTTGAAGTCGCGCATGACCAGGTCTTCAAGACCAACGTGGCATTTAACGTGCAATGGACATTTGGTGGCTTCCGCCAGGGTGAAAGCGAACGGATCACTCAGATCAATCGCATGACCACACCCGTCCGTCGCAGCTACAACGTGGTTGTCGCGCAAAATCGCGTAGTCGATGAAGATGTCGTCGCGATCAACCCCGCCACTGGTAACCCTTACAACGTACAACATGTGGCGAGCTACGCCACAGGCCTCGAAGACGGGACTGTCGAGAATCCCTGGAACACCATCCAGGAAGCTCAAGGAATTGTGGGTGAAGATATCATCTTCGTCCATGCCGACAGTGTGTTTAACAACCCAGGGACGATTAATCTCGAATCGGGTGTTCGCGTTCTGGGTGAAGGAAATGGCGTTAACCACCTCGTGAATGTTCAGGGGTTGGGGAACATCCTTTTGCCACGGGCCACCGCCGGTACCAATCGCCCACTCATCCAGAACACGGTTGGTGATGGTGTCGTACTGGCTGCGAATACAGAATTCAGCGGCTTTGTCGTCGATAACCCAAGTGCTTTCGGCATCGTAGGGACAGGCGACCTCGGCCAGTCCTTTATCCGCAACACCTCGGTTTCCAGCAGTGGTTCAGCCGGAATTTCTCTTAACAATACTCAAGGTGCATTGAGTATCCAGAACTCAACCATTTCCGATCCGGATGGTAATGCCAACGCCCTGGAAGTGATCGGCGGAAACTCGACCATCACCTTCACCGGGAACTCCAGCTCAACCGCTTTCGACATTACCAGTACAGGTGGCGCCGCTCTGCTCGTTCAAGGCATGACGGGCGGATCTGTCAACCTGACTGGCTCACAGATCTCGAACGATGCTGGCCTGGGTGTCCAGATTCAGAATAACGCCAGTATTGTGACCGTCGATTCGGCCACAATTTCCAATGCCACTGGCAATGCCGTCCTAGTTAACAATACCTCCCGGAACGTGACGTTCCGTGGCCCGCTCAATATTTCGAATGCCGGCGACGACTCGATTCTTATTCAGAATACAGCCGCAGGCTCAACGGTTTCCTTCTCTGATCTGTCAGGTACAACCGGCGTCACGATCAGCGGTCGCGGCGGACAGGGTGTGAACATCAACAACAATGCGGGCAACGTCAACTTCTTCAGCCCACTGAGCATTGCCGGCCTCGGTGGAGTGGGTGATGCCGCCATCGACTTCCAGAATAACTCCGGGAGTGCATTGTTCCAGAACATTACGATTCAAGACAGTGCGGGCGACGGTATCCGCATCGGTGAAACCGCACTGGGAAGTAACAACACAGGAGCCTTCACTGTCAGTGGGATCACCAGTATCACTGGGAACATCGCACAAAACGGTATTGCCATTACCGATGACAGTGCTGTTGTCACGTTCGGTAATGCCGCCACAACGACCGGGATCAATGGTCGCGGGCTGGCAGGCATCAGCGTCATTGACAACAACGCGAATGTCAATTTCCTGGGAACAACCAGCATTGGTAACCCTGGTGGCAGCACCAGCCCGGCTATCGATCTGCAGGATAACGACAACGCGAATGTCGTCTTCGGCAGTGTGATCGTCACTGATGCAACCGGGCCGGCTGGCCAGGGTGCCGGTGTCAACATCATTGGTAACGCTTCGAACATCTCCTTCAACTCTCTCGATGTTACCACCATCGACGGTATCGGCCTCTTCGTTCGCGACTCACAGAGCCTGACGATTGCCGACGGCTTTATTGACTCGACTTTCGTCACAACAGGTCGTTCGGCCATCGATATTGAAGACTCTGGTTACGTCATCACTCTCGATGGAGCTTCGGCTGATACACCCACCGGGGCCGGTATCCGGCTGGTTAACAACACAGGGATCAGCGGGACTGGCAATGCTCAGTTCGTGATCACCGGCACCGATGTCGCCCGCGACGGTGGTACCATTCAGAATGGTGATTCCGATGGTGTCCTCGCTACAAACTCTGGTGGAGTCAGCCTCACCGGGATGACCATCAACGACAACCTCGGCCGTGGTGTGTTCGCCAGCAATCTGCGACAGCTCAATGTCTTTGGCAGCACCACAGCGGGGGACATTTTTGCAAACGGCTTATCCGGCGTCGAAACTCTCAATGTGGATGTTGTCCAGATTGCCGACATGACCTTCACCAACAATGGTGCCGTCAATACGAACAATCCGGAAATTCTGCTCCGTGCGAATGCACTCTCACAAACCACTCCCACCGGACAGACCAGCACTGGTTACCAATGGCTGATTCAACGCAACGTGATTACCGAGAACGGTGTTGACGCAGTCCGCATTCAGTCGGAAAACACCAACGTCGGCACTCTGTTCCTGACAGTGGGTGGCCCGAACAATACCGATCTGGTGACTTTCCTGCCCGGAGCAGCCACGAGCGATGGCAATACAATCACACTCAATTCCATCACCCCGGGTGCAGCTGGTGTCAACGTCCAGTGGAACAACGCTCTCTCGGCTGCGGCTCAGTGGAACCTGATCACGATCACAGGTGCCAATAACGGTGCGGAACGCATCGGGATGCGGTTTGCCACCACCAACACCCTTCAGCCACACGTGATCAATGTTCTCGACAACACCATCAATTCGACACGTGAGAACTCCACGGGTTTTGAATTCTCTCAAGCCGGTGTTCTCAACGCGATCATCGCCCGTAATAACGTGAACTTTAATACGCCGGATGTCTTTGTCGATTTCAACCGGGCGATGCGTTTCAACATTGGTAACAACTCGGTGGTTGATCTCACTGACAACGTAACCCTCGATGCCGATGATGGATCGCAAGGCTTCCTGTTTGAATCTGTGGGCAGTGGCAGCACCTTCTTCATTGCCCGCAACGACTTGACCTTTACCAACAACCTTCTCTTCTTCTTTGAAGAGGGGATTGTCTTCGAAACAGTCACCGGAACTGTCAACTTTGTGGGCGGTGACGATATCACAACCAATAACCTGGTCAACTTCACCGGAACCACCGGTGCTGGGACCGCCTTCCAGTTCCTCTCGGGAACATCGACTGGCTCACTCCGTGTCAACGGAGTTCAAATCTTCCCATAAGGCGGGATATCACCTGGCTTTGTTCGACCTGGCCTCCGATCCCTGTTGAACAAGCTTGATAACGTTCCTGTCGCACCTGGCAGCCCTGTGGAAATCCCCCCGATCTCCACAGGGCTGTTTCGTTGGTCAAAAGCGCACCACTCGGCAACGCTTAACGATCTCAGGATGACGATCACCTGATGTGCAATGCTCTTCGCTAAAGTGCCATGCAACGCCGTCCACGATTTTACAAGTCTGATGACGTGACGTAAGTTTCGTGTTCTCAAGAAGATCGAGTCTCGGGTAG
>NZ_LYDR01000071.1 GCF_001707835.1 Planctopirus hydrillae | reverse complement strand
CCTGTAAAGCCCTGGGCTTTCACCTGGACCGAGCCATCGGGAGCGACCAGCACTTCGAGAGTGGGAGGCATGGCAAAACCTTTGAGAATGGGGAATGAGCTGCGAAGTAACGACGGTCGATGACGAACAGGTGCTGTCAGGCAGGGAGACCGATTGTCAGGCGGATGGTCCCATTCTGTTCCAGCCGCTCCTGAACGGTGTGGCCCTGACGATGAGCTTCCAGCGTGGCCTTCGCGACGGCGTAATGCTGCAGGAAGGCGTCGAGTCTCTGGGGATCGCCCCAATGACCCTGAAAGTTGTCGTATTGAAGGTCGCCAGTTTCGGTCTGGCAGACCACGGGAAACCGCCATCCCGGCAGTTCCACCAGCCATCCGGAACACTCCTGGTTGTAAATGCGGGCTGTCCCTGCCTGCGGAGCCGGTAGCTGAAGCCGCACGCACGCCTGGCGAATGGCCGCAATGTCTTTGACTTGGGTTTTTATGGTCACGAGATGACTCATGGGGAACTTTCTGCATTAGGAGGAGAATCGGGTAAGAGATGAGGGACTAAAGGTTGTGTTGGCGTCACAGGTGGGGAGAGCCGGGGATCACCGCGGCGGGACTCCGGCAGGATGTCTGACAGGAGCAGCGTCTCAGCGATGAGTTCGGAGTCGCAGACGGGCGGCGAAGATCTAAGCAGCACCCAGCAGAGTACCAGCGGTGCCAAACACAGAGCCAGTTCACCTAGGCGAAGGATAAGGGCCGCGATAATCGGTTCCCGTTGCCGCTGGGAAGCCAGCCGGGCCCGCTCCTGCTCCAGTGCATCTCGCTGGTCGTAGAGAGATTTTCTCTCTTGTTGCCATTGATGTTGGAGTTCGGCCAATCGCCGGTTCTGATCGACCTGAACATTCACAAAACTTGCTGACGGATCATCGCGAGATCGAGAACTGCAACTACCGATCACAATGATCAGCAGAACGGCCAACATCACCAGCTTGAGTTGATTCATCTCGGTTCCTTTGCGCCAAAGTCATGGAAGCAATCCTCTGCCAGCCCAAACGGAGTTGGCGTTCACGCAACAGCAGTGTCGCTATCAACAAAATCACAAAGCTGAGCAGCCCAATCAGAACAACCATAAGAAATCTCCAAAATGAATGACAAATCGGGTGTGTGAGGCGACGGTTCGACGTGGATCGATTTCCTGCGCATTTCAGGGGTGTTCCCATGCTAAGTTCGACCACTACATGCTCTATGCCACCCCAACAGCCAAAATTTAGGGTGCGGGTCGGAAAACACCCCTTTTCAGACGCCAGACGACCTGCCAAGGCGCATTTACAGTCTGGAACAGGCCTGGTCTGTGCGATTACACTCAGTTCGACAACACAGAGGTCACAATTTTGCGCAAACTGATGTCCACCACGTTGTTTGACCACATGGTTCAACGAGCAGAATTCTCAGGCATAACAGTCCGCTGGCATCATGTTGGTCGAGATCAGTTGGCTCTGAACTGTTTGGCGCACGATGTTGCCAATTCTGTCAGACGGTCATTGATTGATGCGCATGTTGACGAAGCGCTTGAAGCACAGTCAGCAGAACACCCATCAGATCTCTTGAAGATTCCTGAACCAAAACCTGCTGAGGACCTACCTGTTGTGAAAAAGAAAAAGAAGAAAATTCGAAACTGACTTTTTCTCAACAGAGACACTGTCTGAGATATAAAACTCTACCCCGACCCGCCTTCTTAGGCGGGTCGGCTGTTCGTGAGAACCCCGCCATTAGTAGTCCATCGATAGATGGACTATTAAAGGTAAGATTGTAATTGTAAGAACTTGCGTTTTTTCTTAACGGAACGAGACTGTTTATGAAGAGGTACGGACCACGAAAACCAGGTGATGCGAGTCGACTGTTTGATGTGCTGGAATTCAACTACGAGCTGGAACTGGTTGATCGGAGAAAGAATGGTTTCTACACCCGCATTCTGGATTCTGTGCTGCCATCGAGATCGGATCCGATTAAGCGATATCTGGCCCTGGCTGCTGTGAAAATCCATAATCTTTACGAGCTGAAACGAGCGAAGTGGAAACCTGGTTGCCGGACCATGCGGTCTCACTTCAACTGTCCGCCACCGAATACCCAGAGTCTGATCCACACCAATCGCTGTTACGATTCACTGTGTCCCTTCTGCTGGGCGACACTGGCCCGCAAACGATATGCTGCGGCAAGGATGCGGCTCAAACGTGCAGGCTTCGGCAATGATGAAGAACGAATGCTGTTGACGTTCCACATCAAAGTCGTGAAGACACTGGCTGACACGGAGGACTTTCTCAAGAAAGTTCGTTTCCGCCGCCATCAATACGGTCGATGGGTCCAGGGCGGTTTGACGATGAGCATCGTGACGCCGCTGCTGGGTAAGGCCTGGCGAGTCGAGCATCGGACACTGTTGTTTCTTGAAAACGTGGGGTGGCCTCATTTTCCAGTACCACCGAACCAGTACATTCTGAAGCAATACACGCCACTGAAGTTTCAGAGCATCTTCATTGACTTTGCCGCATTCGATTCTCGGCTGCTCTATCCGGAGCATCCGGAAGATTACAGCCGGTTGGTGCTGCTGCGGCAGCATCTGCAACAACGGACGCGGCGATCCTTCACTCGTTTCGGGAGCATGAGATCCGCGTATGGGAACAAAAAGAAAAAAGGCAAAAAGAAATGACTTTGCAATGAGAGGTCAGCCCATCTTGGCAAGTGGCGACGTTTACCGTCGCAATTCTCTCAAAGAGCTGAAAGACGATGATGTTATTCGCGAACTGTCATGATCGACTCGCGTTTCACTCCAAGAGGCATTCTTCAAGGAATGTCTTTTCGAAGAGGAAAGTCGAGCTAGCCACCAGTGCTCCTACACCTCGCCCTCGGTGCAATTCCGTACTGCCGAATCGACACATCGCTTTTGGACTCCGAAGCACCGCTTTGAGCCATCCAGGAAGTTGGATCGCCCACACCAGTAGCTTTTTCTTGCAGAAACACATGTTTGAATATGCTGAAATTTCAAAATTTTCACGTGTAAAAAATTTGAATTCGTCGGCGAGATTACGCTGTGACAGGCATCAGAAGTTCCAAAAACTCACGACAATCGGATGAAACGAGATTACTTTTTCGAGAAAGTAATCTTTCGGAAATAGATCTCTCTTAGAGAACGCACACGGCTAATCGGAATACACGACAGCCATGGTGCTGGTGACCTAACGGTCGGTGTTGAATCGTCCCAGGTACTCATCCAACCACAGATTCTATGCTGCCTTCAACGCCTGAGCCTAGCCGTCGGTGAACTGTTCGACGTTCGGGAACAGCAATTGCCGACGACAGCAGGGCTTCAGGCACTCTCGCGAAGGCGTGTAGGCCTGTCATCACAGTCCATTCTGGAGTGCAGAACATCTTGCAAGGATCAAGGCGTTTGGCGTTGCCGCAATCTGCAAGGTCGGCTTGAGTGAAACCGTCCAGTGCAGCTTGTGAACCGGAAAGCCCCACACTTTCGCCGCGTAAACGTGTCCGGCAACGTGCCATGCGATGTATTCGCGGGTTCTGATCATAATTCAGCATCCAAGATGCACGGAAACGGATAGTGATCAAGTAAGCCCGTCGCCGTCGAGGCTGACGTATTGTACGTCAACCTCTTTCGGCGCGGGTATTATTTTCCTTAGGCGAGTTCCAGACTCGTCCCCTCAAGCACCTAAATGACCGTCGGCGTTGTCATGAGTCCGCCGGTCGAGAAGTTGGGCACTCCCTTGTGGTGAACTGCTAAACGGTCAGAGTCAATTGGTTGCGGCTCTACGCCGGCACGATCTACTTCGCGTAGCTCTAGAAGTATTCGGGCATCTCCCGGACCCGCAAGTCGCGTGTCCACTTGGACCAATCGCCGCTATGCAGATACCGCAGCTTGAACTTTTTCCCTGGTAACTGGGACGACGGCCGAGTTGCGACAGGAGTAAAGCCACTCCTTCCTTTTGACAGCAACCCCGCAGTACGATGGCCCAATCCCAAGGGAACAACCCCATGTTTGCCTACGCACTGGTATCTCCATCGACGATGACCCGGTCGATCCCGGTCAGGTCGATCTTTTCCGCGAGGAGTTCCCAAAGCGGTTCCAGCGACAACCCCGAGCTACCGCATTTACCTCGCGGAAGGTATCCACTTAGGGATAGCGTCACGGCGGAAGTGACCATAGTCATTGTGCTGACGATGATCGGGAAGCCTCAGATGCTATTATAAAACTGCCGTAACATATAGGTGCGTTTGGTCACCCACAGCCGGAGATGCCGCTGACCTTCCGGCGTCTGGAACGCTATCATCTCTCTCTGCAAAAAATCGAAGTCAAGCTTGCGAGAAAAAGCTTCCCTATGTCCAGCACGGCATTTGTCGGCTGGCCTTCGCGATCTCGAACTTCGCCGCGATGGACGGCTTTGAGAAGCTGGTTCTTCATCAACTCGGCACGGTTTACTGACCATCGAGGCATTGGCGATTCACACAGTTTCGAAGCACAAATTTTGCCTCCTGCCATTCGCACTCGCTGAACAACTCATAAATATCGCTCTCTCGGTCGCCGATATGCACGCAGCGGGCCGCTTTGCCGAGAGTCCGTGCCAACTGCCGGACTTTCTCCAGCCAGTGGAAACTCTTATTTTCTTTGATCGGCATCCGAGCCGTGTTGACCAAGTGCTTGCCACCGTTGAGCCCCCGAGCGTTGAGGCCTTCGAACTTCTTGCAAGTCAATCGCTTGACCGCCGCCAAGCCCAGCGGCAGGCCATCGCGAGTGACCATCAAGCTCTAATGCATGAGTATGCTGCACAACGTATGCATCGCTGGCGACCGGATTTGTCCGAGTGCCCGCTGGCCATTTTGCGAGTCTGTCCGATAGACTGAGTGACGGTTAGAGTGCACAAGAACTCGGTTGCATCATGCAGCACAAGGATCAGGCCATCAACTGAGGCGAAGTGTTGACGCATGGCGAGTAAATGCTCGGCCAGAATCTTTTGCTCATTCACCCGGTCATTGTCGAGAAAGCGATAAGCGGCCTTGCTCGCAGCATAGTCCCGGCGGGCCATCGGTATAGATTCGCCAATCTAATCACTCAACTTCCCAAGAAATTTTCCCTTTCAAAATTCGAGTCGTTGATCGGGGAAGCAACATCCTTGCAGTTGTTGCACCACCCGGTCGTCCATATTGGTAACATCCTTGTCATCCGATGCATTTCCTCATCCCATTACGCACGATAAGGTTAACCTAGACCGAAATCCACTGAAAGGCGAGGACTTACTGGTAATTGAAAGTTCCATCGAACGCGCACCTACGGTCACAATGCGACTAAAAGATGGAAGACAAAATCCGGTGTGAGCTTACGTCACTTTTTCATTGTAGATCGGTTACAGAAAGGCCAAAATCCCGAACGATCGCAAAGGCTGTCAGCAACGATCAGATGAAGAACTTGAAGTTCGGTCTTCGGTCCTCGACCGTGGGGTTTGAGATCAATATCTCTCCAACGGCATCCGAAAATCCCACGGTCACGGGCTGACTCTCTCCCAGTTTGCAAGCATTGTAGTTCAGTTTGGTTAGCCCAAGTACATCGCGGGCCACTTGCTCAATCGTCGCGTCGCCATGCTGGATATCAATCCGAAGCGGCACTGGCGTTTCCCATCCGTCGTAGGTTCCAAGCCTGGGCTTGAACCCAGATGCGTAGAGAAAACCTGAGCGGTTGCTCATTTTGAGGAATGTGCCGCGAATGACCGGCATAGTGCCTGTTCGATACAGACGCGGACCGTAGGAATCTGATCTAACACGGACACCTACAAGTTTGCAGTTGTGAGGACATGCCTCGCTGAATCCCTGGAATTCGTCACGGCTGATACTGGAACGGCAGTGCAGAAAGATCTCAGTGAGGGGCTTTCCTCCCAACTCGGAATAAGTTTTGAGAATCCCTTCCAGAAGCCGTTTAGCCGCACTGCGCTCAATGTGAAACTGGTTCTTATCGGGTGAGTACCAGGGACCGTATTCACCGAGAAACACGATGCCATCGCCCGTGTCCAGAAACATCTGCGCCGCGCAGCAAGCAGTTCGGTTGCCTTCGCTCGCGCGACGAAACGCAATGCCGATGTAGCAGACTCCCTCACGTGCCGAGTGAAGTTTCCAGGGCCTGCCCCCAGCCTTGTAATAGAGTGCTGTGCCTAGATTCCACATTCTGTCGGAAAGCCTGGTCAGTCCTCGTTCTCCAAATGCCGTTTCATCGGATAGCTTGAGTGTCGATTCCCGAATAATCTGAATGGGAATGTCGTAACGCATGGTCCTGGCTTTGAGCTGTCGCCGAAAGTCTGGAGAAAAGTGATACTGCTCAGCATTGAACTCCTCGAAGAGTTCACCCTGCCCCCGCATTCTCGATTTCTTAGTCGCGGACGTGATCCCAAGGTCGGTTGGATTCGCAACGCGGGATTCGGTGCGACAGTTGGCCCAAACATCATCCGGCACGATGCAGATGGCAACCGCTATCTTCGCATCATGTTTTCTTGCTCGCTCGAACGCTGGCATAATTTGCTCAATCACGGCAAAGCATCGCTCGTGCGAGTCCTTCTTGCGTGAGGCGTTCAGCAATTCCTCACGGTTAAGCTCCACAGTTGTAATTGGAGTGGTTGACCATCGACTGCCGAAGGCGACCTCGAATCCGGGATAGGGCGGCCACAGTCTGTGAAGTTTCATCAGCGAGGCGGTCTTGGTCTCGGCGGCAGAATGTGCGTGGTTCATCGCCTCGGACCAAGCCCGCATGGCGGAAATACCTTCTGGAGTGCCAATCACCATGTAGGGCGGCGAAACCGGATGCGATGGCATACCCTGGGAGTAAGGACCGTACAGAGCGAGGCCATCGTGTGGATCGACGGCGAATTGGCCTTCGGCGAACTGAAGAAGCGGTTCGTCGAGGCTAAAAACCTCTTCCATATCGTGGGATATGCTACTCCTCGGCATCGGCGTCTTCGTTTTCTTCGATGTCGCTTGCGGAGATGAACTCCTCTTCGGCGATGGCTTTCGCGTCACGTAATGCCTCCTCGTTTAGCTTGACCGGAGCACTCCAGACTCGGGGAGTTCGTTCCACCCAGAGACTCTCATCCGTGGTCGTACCAATCTCGATGCGTTCCTTTCCTTCAGCGAGGAACTGCATCACTCCCATCACCCGATTCAACCACTCTTCGTTCCACCAGCTCTTGCAGAGTTTCTTCCTTCGGATCAATCCACCGCGCCCAGGGAATTGCTTTCCTGAGAGGTCGGTGATGTGAGCACGGATACGAACTATGATCTCGAATCCCTTCGCTGAATCGCCACTTGCCGCGAAGACAGGAGCCACATGGTAGCGGTATTTTGATGCTCGTTCTCCCCATCCATGTGTTCGCTCTCCGACTACGGAGAAATGCGTCTGCGATCCATCCAGCCTTTGAAAAGACAAGTTGTCGTTTCTGAGTAACCCTGGCGGGAAATAGACGAGCCGCCTGTCCGCGCAATGGGCAAGCCCACGGCGACGGCATTCGGCGAAGAGCGACTTCTTGATGAGTTCGATAAGGAGGTTATCCACCCTTATTCCATCCATCTCGGTTATGCTCGCCCATACGGAACCGCCCTTCTGAGTGATGCCATAGTCAACCGCAAGTTCTGCTG
Organism: Planctopirus hydrillae; assembly: GCF_001707835.1. Classification (GTDB taxonomy): domain Bacteria; phylum Planctomycetota; class Planctomycetia; order Planctomycetales; family Planctomycetaceae; genus Planctopirus; species Planctopirus hydrillae. The sequence goes on along the minus strand of NZ_LYDR01000071.1, from coordinate 130,398 downwards.
GCGGATAATGAAAGCTCAGAAAGTGGGTTGGGCTTACCTTTCGGAAGCCCCACTGTCCCGCCAGAGGTCCATCTTCGTCAACGAGCGGCATCGTCGAGTGAAAGCGATGGATGACTTCCGGTATTTTCGTGACCTTGAACAGATTCGAGGCCAGATCTTCTGGCTCGCTGATGACGATTTCACCGGGAAAGTAAGACCGGATGGCAAGCTCTATCGCTCCTTCTGGCTTTCGGGGACATGCGTTGGAAGAGAGTGATTCTTCGATGGCTTTTAGACCGTGTGCCCACCCTGCATGGAACGGTACGGCCGAAAGGATGCGAGTTTCGTGATCCAGTCGGGTGGTATCGATTGGTTTAGCGATGGCGGGGATGATTATCTGCGAACCCCGTGTTCCTCCGACGGCAAGGGCCATGTTTCGACGTGCGGTAAACTCCGGATCGTTCAACGCGTCGGGGCTGAGGATTGGGATGTATCGGAACGCTCGCTGTGTAAGGAGTCCGCGTACCGTCTCATTGATCGAAGTGCCCGCTAATGGCGCGAGTCCCCGGCACCAAACGTGAAACCCTGCGAGAGTTAATCGGCGGGAGAGCCAGTGGGCCAATCCTGCGTCAATGTCAACATGGTCGATGACCAGGTGGTCGGGCGAAAAGGAAAGAGACAGTCCGCCAGCGAAAGGGAAAAAGAGCGGAGTGAAAATCTGCGGGTGTTGTCCCACCAGTTCGCGGTGCGAAGACCGCAACATGCTCGATAGTCGTTCTAGCCCGTAAAGCTCAAGAGGCCAGCCATAGGAGTCTTTGATGAATCGAATGGCTTCGTCGCGTTCTGAGGGTGTGAACGTCGCGGTACAAAGGAATACGAGGCGGTTGCAGGCATGGCCATGCTTTGGAATTTTCTTGCTGTCTTGGCTCAACTTTGTTCGCCAGTCTTCACGAACGCTGTAGGCGAAGATCGTCACGGTCCCGGTTGACGAATCGACGTGTAACGCGTCTCTTCCTTTGTCCTTGCTTCCGCCGATGGGTTCGATGTTGCGGAAACCGTCAAGCGCCATCATGTCGTGGCAAAGCCGCTCGAACTGGTCGTAGTCCGTTAGCTGCTCCAGAGAGTAAATAATGGGATCAGCCGCCATTCAAGCCCCCTTTCACGATGGGAGCAGTTGGGAAAGCTGTGTGAAGGAAAAGCCGCCTATGAACTGCCCTTGTGTATGCAAACAAGCCCACTGCAAGTATGTCCTTCGGCGAGCCATTCACCAGATAGAGTCGAATTGTTTTCCCGTTCATGGACTACCCCAACTCCCTCTCCAGGCAGCTCAAGAGTTCGATGCACAGCAGCACAGCCGAGACCGCGACTCCTTCGTGAATTGGCTGTCCGTCAGCGTGTTCCGTCCGGTTGCGAAACTGATGAATTGCGTTAAGGAGCACGTAAGTGTCCTTCGATACGGATTTGGCTTGAGCATCGAAGTTCACTTTGCTGCCGGTCAGTCGTTGCAGCAGTGCCAGTTGCTTAAATCGGTCTCGTGGAAGGCGCCACTCGTCAGTGTCCATCATTGGCTTAATGATGTTGTCCGTATCCCGTGGCGGCTGCGTCCAATGTGAGATCACAGACCTGGGTACCATTGCGTCAGAACCAAACTCATGCTGCCAGATAGTGTCGAGTGCAATCTCCTCGATACTCGTGAGATTGTTAAGGCAGTCATTGGGATAGTCGGGAATGTCATCGAGGCACCGAGTCACCAGCCGATGCAGCCGAGCGTTTACCGTCCTAACCTGCTTGATTCTCAGTTCAAGAATGGAACGAATCTCCCTTCGGTAAGCGTCCCAATTACCGAACATGCGATCCAGCGTGGTACTGTCTGGCTTGGAACTGCGTGCGTGCTGCGTGAACAGTCGGCATGAAGGTCTGATCTTTGAGCCGTCGCGGACAGCTAAGCCTCGTGCAAGCAGATACCGAGCTTCTTCTCCGCCGATACGAACCTGGTCGATGCCATCGTTTTCTAAGATCAAGTAAAACGCACTCTTCGTCGTCGCACTGCATTCGTTCCAAAGCATTTCAAGGAAGACCGACAGTTCGGATGCGACCGTTTCCGCTGCGCCATTGACGTGGTCGTTCGTAAGTTCGCTACTTCCCGACCTTATCAGCGAATTTAGTATCGAAAGTGCCAGCACAGGGTGACCGCCACTCCAGTTGCGCAGTTCTTTCTTTCCGCCCTGGCTCATCGAGAGCGAGGCATTCGTCAGTGCCTGTTCCAGGTCGGTGTCATCAAAAGTCCCAACCCGAACCGGATTGACGTCAAACATGTTCCAAAATGGGCTGTCCTCGATCTGCTTATTGCGGGCGAGTTCGGTTTGAGTGGCCCGCGTTGCCGTAACAACCCGATGTTTCTTTCCGTAGAACAGGTCACGAAGATTTCCGAACAGCTGTCCAGAAAGAAGGCCCTGACTGAGGGGCTTGTCGAATCCGTCCCAGATCATCAATACCGATCGATCTTCAAGCTGCAACAGATCCATGACCTCTTTAAGAACTGGAAGTGACTTATCGTTCGCCAGTTCGGCCCGATGTTCCTTGTATGCAATGGTGTCGGTCGCCATTGCGGAATACATCAGGTCGCACAACTGGCTGATAAACTCCTCATCGGACTGTGGGGGGGCGTACCCCAGCTCCCAGTACACAACCAGCGCATACGGAGAGCCTGGCTGACTTGCTCGATCGACAAGTGCCTTCAGCAGGACTGTCTTTCCGATGTCCTTTGGTCCGACGATCGAAAGATTGGTCGGCGTTGCCTTTGTCAGATCGCTCCAGATGCGATCCAATAGGACCTTTCGCCCAATCAGCGGAATGTCGCCGGTCCCACGTATAGGGAAGAATGCGTTACTCATCGTCGGTGTCCATTGAGTCTTCGAGTTCTGCGATTTCACCTTGAAGGCGTACAATCTCGTTGAGTTTTCCGCTGATGTCCTCTGCTTCGGCTCGGGCGCGGCTGCGGAGAACTTCGTAGTCCTGCTGCGAGTCCAGCCACTGGCCCATCATCGGAATCGTCAAGGTGTAGTGCGCACCCGACGACTCGCCGTGCAGATTGACCAACTCCAACTCTCTGAGGTACTCAAGGTCGGAGATCACGATTTCCTCGCGGAGTTCGACCCCGGCCTCTTCCAGTTTTGCTTCGATTACTCCGAGGCGCATTGGATCGGGGCCGTTTGCCTCGCGGTGCAACAGGTAGAGCAGGAAACGACGTCGATCGAACTCGGTGTAATCCCACAGGCTGGCAAAATGTTCGTTGTCCTCCACCAGAGCAGCAGCGGCATCGTTGACATGGTCCAGACTGATCGAACGGACGCCGGTGCGAGCAGCGATGTCGAAGACGCGGTTGCAGAGGCACTGCAACAAGTAAGGCTGGCCGGCAGTCAGTTCGTAGGCTCGGTTGACGGCCGATTTCGAGAACGACAGTCTTCCGGCTACGGGTTCGGTAACCAGTCTCGTCGCGGCTTCTAGCGGCAATGCAGAAACGCCAAGGCGTGTCCCAAGACCGAAAAGAGCGGACCAGTACTCCTCCCGCATTCGCTTCAGGCGTCGTGATCCGGTAAGAATCGCTGAGAACTTCGGGTACGACTGTACGAGGAACCGAATGTTCTCAGGAACTTGCGGCGACGTGACACCCTTGTCGATGCCCTCTTGGAGCTTGTCGAACTCATCCAGCATCAAGAGAAGACCGAGCTGTTTTTTGGCGAGCGTCTCAAGGACCAGCTCAAGGTACTCGCGGAAGTCCTGAAACGGACTTTCTTCACTGATTCCCTGACGCAGGGATCTTGCGATTCCCAGCCTGCGATCTCCATCAAGCAACGAGCCATCGGGGAGAATCGCGGAGCCGTTCAACTTGCGAACGCTTTGTACGATCTCATAGGCAATACCTCGAAACACTTCAGCGGTCGGTATACCACCCGAACGGTCACCTTCGGTGCCCTGCAAGCTGCAATACACGCCGAGCCAACCAGGCACTGCATTCGGGCCTTCAAGGTGCCAAAGTACCGACGACTTACCTGCTCGACGATTTCCCTCCAGCAGGACGACGTTGCCAGTTTGTGAAACCTGCCGTTTGATCTGATCGAGGAGCTCGTCTCGCCCAAAAAACACGTCGTGCCGTTCTCGGGTGACCGGATCGCCACACACGTAAGGGCTACCGTCCAATTGTTCAACTGGTTCTCGCTCGGCTACCGAATCTCGACCATCGTGTCGAACGTCGATACTCAGGTCGCGCTTACCTTCGACGGAATGTCCGGCCAAGTCGCGGGCGGTCCAGCTAACTGACCATGCTGGATCGGACCACATTTCGGCGATTCTGATTTCATCAGAAAGTCGCTGATTCTGTCCCTCGAAGTGAATCTCATACCGGTGCCCTGGCTGCATAAACGAGATAGAGCGTGGTTCAACTTCGTCCATTGTCGGGTGCATTGAGAACCGGACATCGCGAATGGGGACTCGCCCTCGGTTCTCGATTTCCAACCGAATTGAGATCTCGCCGAAATAGTCTTCAGTCGCGGAAACGACATCGACCACCAGCTTGGCATCTTCAAGAAGGGTCTGGATATATCGGTTGATGAGGCTGACGACACGACCAGTCAGTAGCCTCGCCCGCTCCTGATTTGGCAGGTTTCCGTCGATGAGTGCCTCAGTGTCACGCACGTTCGACGCGACTCGCTGGAGCACACTCACAAGGGCCGTCGGATCTGGAATGCTCGAAACGCCAGCGAGAGGCTTCGTTAATTCTCTGAATTCGATTGCCCAAGGGCCGATCGGTGTCTCGTCCTCAAAGCAGTCAACATGCGATCCCCTGGGTTCAAGCCCCAACCAGCATTCGAGGCAATGCGATTCAATCCCCTTTGTGTAATCCGTAGGCGGAGCGAGGTAGGTCGATGAATAGTCCAGGTAGTATGGCTGCTTGCAGAATTTGCAGGTGTTGATCGGACACCTTGAGTCGGCGACTTCTTCGAGCAGCTCCAACACAGCCTGACTCGATTGATCTCCTTCGTAGCCCTCGACCCGTTTGAGGTTTCGCGATACCCAGTCATTCAGTTCAGAGGCCAGAGAGTCTGTCCCATCCTCCGTCAACAACTCCGCCAGATAGGTCAGTGCGTCGACATCATACTTACGGTGCTTCTCGGCGATTCGCTGTTGGACTTGAAGTGGTGGCAAAGCAACAGGAAGTTCGCTGACTGCCGCGACTGACAGATGCTTAGCCGCTGCACCACGGGCGCGATCTTCCAACCAGGCATTCGTTTCAGAGCTTTGCAGATAAGCGAGAAGGTAATGCGGATCAACAATCCCCTCTTGGGAACGAATCACGAAGAATCCGTTGGCGGCAATGGCCCCCACAGCGCCGTTGCGAACAATACCAGCCTTGCCAATCGTTCCCGACTTGGAAAGCAGAATATCGCCAGCGCGAAGTTTCCATCGTGCCTCAATCGTTGAGGCGATCGCAGGCATCAACCAGGTCGAACCCCGCGTCGCATGTCCTTTTTCGACATCTCGAATGCGAATGTAGGGAATGGGAGCATCCGCAAATTCGAAAGGCCGCTGGGGATTGATCTCGGCTCGTTCGATATCTGGGAACAGCGTCTGTCCCGACGGTTCGTAGTTCGACTTTGGCGGAGATTGAGTCAGGTCACTTGACCGGATGTTGCGACCGGTCATAACCGTGCAGCAATCCTTCAGAAGTCGTATTTCGGCTTCTTTGGGAAGCGAATCCAGGATGAGTTCCAGGCCACTCCGATCCCGACGCGTGGGGGTGAGGTCGTAGTCGATTTCAGCCAAGTCCTCTACGGTTACGTCCCACCATTCACGGCCCGTCTCGGGCGAGCGAACAAGCTGACCTAGCTGTGTGGCCATGATAAACGGAGCCGCCGCAATCTGGCTCTTGTTGGCCTTCTCGAAAATCGACTCGGCGTTGACCATCCGGACCGATCGTGTCGTTCCCCCGCGACGAAAGAGGAGCAGGCAAGTTTCGATCGACGTATGGGGCGAGAATGCGCCCCGTGGAATTGAAACGACAGCCTCAACGGTATTCTCGCGAATCAGCCATTCACGAAGCTGTTGTTCGCGACCGGATCGAAACAGCAGGCTTGGCGGAACAACGACGACGCCTCGGCCACCCGGACGCAGTTGCAAAATTGCATGTTGCAAAAACAGCGACGATGAGTCCTTGGCGGGTATCGGGTAATGATTCAGGCCAAACAATTCAACTTTCATTCCCCAGGGAGGATTCGCCAGGACGACGTCGAAACCTTCGGAACTGGGATTGTTCGATGGCACACGCTCCAGGCTGTTGCCCAACTCGATCTGCGGATCATTGACGCCCGAGAGCACGAGTCGTGTCATGCCGATGACATACGCATCGGGATTGATTTCGACACCAGCAAGGTGCAGAGGCTGTTTACCGGATGCAAACGTCGCACCGCCCAGATGGACTCGGGCATGGTCGCGATGCTCCACAATCTCCAAAGCTGCGGTGAGCAATCCGGCGGAGCCAAAACATGGGTCGTAGACCGATTCGCCTGATTTTGGCTTGGCCAATTCCACCATCAGCGCCGCGATTTGTACCGGCGTAAAGAATTGCCCGGCGAACCGGTCGTAGGTGTTCTGCAACACGAAATCGAGAACATCGCGCAATGCCCGCCGGTCTTTGGGTGTCTCGAAGGGTTGCTCGGACAACCAGTAGACGAGGTGGGTAAGCGCATCGGCAGGGAAGCGGGTGAGCTTCTCGACGGCGGGGGCGACGCGGTGGAGTTGCGTGGCCATCGCGTCGTGGCGGGAGTTTGCAAATCTGTGGAGTGCCGACGGGAGTTCCTGAAAGAGGTGCTCCAGTTCGCGCGGATCTCGGATGTTGCACCAGGTCCGCCAGTGGAACCTGGCGGGGAGCACGGGTTCGTAGGTGACATCGTCGAAGGCGGCGATAGCTTCGCGTTCGGCTTCTTCGAAGTCGGCCCAGCGGAGGAAGATCAGCGCAGCGAGTGCCACGCCGAACTCGCTTCCGGAGATCGGGGATGTGGCGCGCACTCGGTCGAGCATCTGCCAGATCGCATTGTGGGACGACACATCAGCCACGTTGGTTACAGCTCCCCTGCAAAGGCTTTGCGAAGGATGGACTCTCGCAGGGCACCCACTTCAATCGATGTGCTCAGCATGTCTCTTCGCAGTTGTTCAACGACGATAAATGCCCCGTCCAGAATCCGAGTCGTACTCTGTTGTTTCTCGAATGAGGGTAGCTTAAAGGTAAACGAAAAGAGATGGTCTCGATTCACCTTTGGCATGCCTGCTCTAATCGAACCATCGATCGCGTAACGCGTAAAAGACCTCGATAGCAGTAAGTAGAACAAGTAGTCCCGCGACAATTTATGTCCATCGGGAAGCAAAGGATACATGTCCGCACTGCAAAGTCCCTCAAAATCTGGTCTAGCTACTTTCTTCAAATATGGACGAATCTTGTTGTAGAGAACCATTCGACTATCGAAAGTAAACTTTGATGATTTGAGCTTCTCCTCGCGTGCTGTCTTGAGATCGACAAATCGTCCTGTTGATGACTCGATATTTGCACCTCCAATGTGCAACCGTTGCTGAAAGCGAGATTCGCGAGGATCCACCAACGGTGATTCGATTGAACAGACGTCTGCTAACGCTACATCCTCACCGTCAGCTGCGCGCAATTCGGCTTCAATTAAAGATTCGAGTAGGTGCTCACGATCACGGAGGCTCGCGGCACGTAGTATGGAAATCTCATCGACGCGACTTAAACACTCGTTTATCCGTTTGACGATCCGCCGCTGTTCGTCGAGCGATGTTGGGGCAGGAATTTCATGTTCCCATAGTTCCGACATCGCGATTCGAGGCAAATTTGCGCCTCGCGTATGCGCATTCGCGAAGTTTACAAACAACGGTGAGCGCAGATAGTATGCAAGATACTCCCGACATATCCGATCTTTATCTGGTAGCAAGGGAATTAGTTCGCTCGTTCCGACTCCAGGTTCGTCGGGAAGAACCACCTTGTTTAGATAAGGTCGCAGCTTTGAGTACAAAACGTGTCTCGAATCAAACGCACACTTTGATGAACCCAATTCATCGACTCGGCAAGTCTGGCGATTCAAGATTCTCCCGGTTGAGGGCTCGATGTCTTCGAGTGAAAGATTCCAAACGATTGCCGACGCAGCGGGCAGGTTAATCGATGATGCGGGTGCAACATCTCCTAGCGAGTAATTCGTCCATCCGTTTATGGTGATCATGACCCGAGGATTCCTTCCAACTCTCTAAGCAAATCCATGATTCGCTCTTCCTTCGTTTGGATCGACTGAACAAGCTCGAGAGCTGGCCGATGTTCGTAATCGTCTTTTCGATTAGGATTTCTGGCAGACAGGTCGTGGCCGCGTTCGATGATTTCATCGACGGGCACGATCCATGAGTTGTCGCCCTTGGTTCGCTTCTGCCACTTTTTTAGGAAGTCGGGGAGCTGATCGCCGTCGATGGGACGACGAGTCTGTTTCAACTCGAATCCGTCGTTCGTCAACTCGTAGTACCAGACATCCTTTGTCGCGACTGTACCGGGTTTGGGCTCGGCCTCGGGACGCTCGAAAAACAGCACGTTCGTCTTCACGCCGGTGTAAGGCAGAAAGCACCCGGCCGGGAGCGATAAGATGGTGTGGACTTTGAAGTGTTCGAGCAGCTCCTGGCGGACCTTCTGATCCGGGCCGCCTCGAAACAGGACGCCCTCGGGAACAATCACAGCCGCACGTCCCCCCTTGGCAAGGTTCCGCATGATATGTTGCAGGAACAGGCACTCGGTGGCGCTGGAGCGCACGCGGAAGTTGGTTTGCAACTCGGACGCCATCTTTCCACCGTAGGGCGGATTGGACAGGATGACATCGAACCGGTCCTTCTCGGAAATGTTGTCGCTGTGGACTTCCAGGGTGTTTCCGAGTTCCAAATTGGCCGACTCGATCCCGTGCAGGATCATGTTCATCGTACCCAGCAGGTACGTGAGCGGTTTGATTTCGAGACCATAGAACGTCTTCGACTGCAACTTCTCCAAATCGCGACCGCTGAGCTGCTTCGCTTTCGAGTTCCGCTGCTGATCTCGCATGTAATCGGCAGCTTCTCCCAGAAAGCCGCATGTGCCAAAGCAGGGGTCGTAGACCTTGTCGCCGACCTGAGGATTCACGACTTCGACCATCGCCCGAATGATGTGACGCTGGGTGTAGAACTCACCGGCATAGCCCGCACTGTCAGCGGCAACGCGTTTCAGCAGGTCTTCGTAAATCTCCGACAGCACATGCACGTCGGTGTCGCTGCTGAAATGCAGCTTATTGACCTGAGCCACCACTCGTGCGAACGACGCACCGCGACGGCAGTAATTGCGGACGTTGTCGAAGACACGGCGGAAACGCTCCGCCAGCGGATCGTCTCCCATGCCTTTCTTGGGATCGGGGCTGGTCAGTTTGATCCACAGCTTTCCGTCAACAAATTCCAGCATCTCGTCGGGCTGGTCCGTCTTGGTGGCCCATGACGACCACGCGTACGGCCCCGACAGGCGACGCTCGTAGGGAGCATCGTCGAAGGAGGCTTCTTGCTCGCGCCGCGTTTCGGCTTCGTCGAAAGCCTTGAGAAAGAACAGCCATGCCAGCTGCTCGACGTAGTTGCGGGCATCGACACCTTCGGAGTTCAACTGATCGCAAGCATTCTTGACGATCTGCTGCACCTCTTGTCGACGGTGATCGACGTTGCCGTTGTTGGATTTGGCCTTGCTCATTGATGTCCTTCTAGTTGGCCATCGGCACATACAGATGTGCCTTGACCCCTTCCAGATCCGATTTCAGAAGTTGTGCGCCGCCGTAGCGGGTGGTCAGTGACTGAAAGCTGCCGAACTGGTCGACGAACTGGGGAGCCGCGTAGGTCCGCGCCTGTTCCAGGTCGTCGATTCCGAACAGCGAGTAGTGATCGAGAGCCGTCCGCCAGAAATCGACCTTCCAGTTATCACCCGACGCTGTGGGTGCCTTGGCCTCCCCGGCCAGGCTGATGTTCCCGCTGGCAGTGTGAATGCCACCAGGTTCACGTGGCAACGTCAGGCCGAACTGTGACTCGTACCACGGATTCTCCTCGTCCCAGAACCGAGCCACGCGATCGCTACGCGTGGGAACCTGAAACAGGTCAAATCCAATTTTGGCCAGGATGTCGACATCGTCCGTGTCGGGCAGATCCAGATAGTGACGGAACGCCGAGGTGTAGATGTCCTGATCGCCGAGTTCCTCTCGCAGTTCCTTGCGGCTTTTCTTGTCGATCCAGATCGCCAGCAACTGACTGATGTCCTTGCTCGACACCGTCTGGATGAACTCTTTTGATTTCGCAGCATACTCGTCGAACGGCATCCACTGTCCATCGCCAAACGAGATGCTGCGGTTCGTCGTGGACATGACGACATGCACATTCTCGGCAACGGGCTTCGGGGTTTCTGGTCCGTCGTCGCCTATGCCCTTTTTCTTCTGGGGTTTCGACTTGGCCAGCGTTCCCTTCTGCTTATTAGCTGGATGACCGTCGAACTCGGCATCTTCCAGAGCGCTTGCACAGGAGTAGTCAAAGATCGTGAAATAGCGCTTGTTGACGTCCTCGCAAAGTCTCGTTCCTCGCCCCTTCATCTGCTTATAAAGGATGGCACTTTTGAGCGGACGTACGAATACAACATTCTTCACGTCTGGAGCATCAAACCCGGTCGTCAACAGATCCACGGTGCAGGCGACTCGCGGTTTCCCATTGCCTACGACCGCAAAGTTACGCTCCAACTGGTGGCTATTGCGCTCCGATCGAGTGATTCGGGCCGCGTAGTTGGCATCGCCGGAAAGTCGCCGCAACTCCGCCGCCATCAATGAGGCATGCGTATCGTTGACACAAAAGATGATTGTCTTCTCGCTACGCAAGTCGTATTTGCCGAAGACATCCCACAAGTCGGCGGCAATGGCCTTGGTGCGATCGGGGATGACAATGTCACGCTCAAAGTTCTTGGTCTCGTATCGTTTGCCGTCCTCCGCCGTGTACCCATCTTCGTCGATGTTGGTGACGCGCTCTTCGAGCAGGTACGGAACCAGATACCCGTCATCGATTGCCCGCTTCAGGCTGTAGGTAAAAATCGGGTCGCCGAAGTAGTGATACGTGTCGCGACGCTGCTCCTCGGGCGTCAGCGGGCGTTTCGACTCTTCCAGGTCACGCGGTGTCGCTGTGAGGCCGAGTTGCAATGCGCCACCGAAGTGCTCCAACACACCAAACCAGTCACCGAACCCACTTCGATGGCATTCATCGACAATCACCAAGTCGAAAAAGTCGGGATCGTAGTGCTGGTAGACCTTCTTGCCGTTCAGATCCTCATCGAGATTCTGATAGTTGGCGAAGAACAGCTTGCCGACCTGGTGCTTGCCTTCGCTGACAGTCGCTTTATCGATCGTCACGCGTTCATTGCCATCAAACGCATTGAATGCGCGATACGCCTGATCTTTCAGGCTGTTGCGGTCCGTCAGAAAGAGAACGTGCTGGCGGGCGAGAGCACCGCCATTCATGAGCTTCCAAATGAGCTGAAAGACGGTAAACGTCTTGCCAGTTCCGGTGGCCATCAGAAGCAGCACGCGATCCTTGCCCTGGGCAAACTCCCAAAGGGTCTGCGCAATCGCCATTTCCTGATACGGCCGCGTCCTTTTTCGCGTGACCTGATCGACATGGAAATTTGCAGCGAAGGCACCTGCCCAACGATCCCAATCGATCGTCACCCCCATTCGACTGACGATGTCACCTGGGGATGGCGGCGAAGGGAGAGTCTCGAATTCACCGGATTCGTTATCCGTCAGAATCCAATCGTGACCATTGGTCGCGATTGAGTGCCGTATCATCAGCCGATCGGCATACCGTGACGCCTGTTGCACGCCATCTTCGGCATCTTCCGATTCGGACTTGGCTTCCAGGATCGCGAGAGGAACGCCACGGTAACGCAAGAGGTAATCTGCGATGATCGCCTGCGTGGGATCATACATCGAATCTGCACTGTCGCCGCTGAAATTCACGCGGCCAGGACCGATGCGTAACTGCCCCTCGAACTCCCAGCCCAATGATTCGAGCTTGGGTTCGATCAGTTGCTTGCAGGTTTCCTTTTCGTTCATTGGCATTCGGTGTCTTCCCCTTTAGACGCTCATCGCAGGTTCGGCGCGAAGTCGCCCCAGGTTTTCGTCCAATCGCTCAACTTGATTCTCAAGGTCCAGCTTCAGACGCTCTGCTTTGGTCCTAATCTTGTTGCCGTTGCTTTCAACGGTTGTCGACCACGTGATAATCTCGCCAAGGCTGCTCGCATCCTTGGCGATCTGCTGCATCGCCTTATCAAGCTCACTGAGGTCCGCAGCACGCTCCTTGATGGCCGCTGACTGACCGGTGACAAGACCACGAGCAAGTGAAAGTGCCGCATTCAGAACGACATCTGTCATGGTGTCTTCGGCGTCCCAGACGACCACAATGTCGTTGCCATATCGTGCCAGCGGCTCCATTCCCTCAGGGGCGGCTAATGATGACAGCACAAAGATTCCCACCGCAGCGTCACGGTTAGTTCGAGCCTGCCCAATTTCAGTAAGGATCGACTTGAGATCGTATCCCTGTTCTTGCTTGGCCTCGATCACAAAGGCACCGCCTGCTGCCGACGAGTCAGGCCCCATCGTCACGACGAAATCGCCCGTCTTTGCTCGGGGAATCCGGCCTACTTTGCTGGTTGTGTTCTCAAAAACATCGCCTCGGATTCTGGCGTCGGCCTCAACAAACTCCCCGATTGCTTCCTGAAAATCGTCGCCGTGACGAGTTGAGCGAGCCTTCTCCTGCTTACGAGCCTTCAAAGCTGCAACGGTTTCACGAATCTCCGTATGGAACTGACCATTCGACTTCTCGATCTGTGTGATGACATCCAGCAGCTGACGTCGCAACAGCGACAGCGGCGAGTTTTCATCGTCAAGTGTCAGGCTGCCTTTCACGGTTCCATTGACGGTCTCCAGTAGGCGAGCCATACGCGACATCGCCGAATCTTCGTTGTCCTGGGAGAACTGGTCTGCAATTTGTGCCTGTGCCGCTTCCACACGTTTCACGAGACGGGTCAGCGCGCCATCCTGATTGTCCAACGAGAACTCATTCCGCACCTCGGCAACGTCCTCGGCAAGCCCCTTGCGGAGCGCCCCGTTTGCATCGGTCACCTCGGAAAGCAGCCGGGAAAGAGCAGAGGACTTATCGTCGAGCGAGAAGTTTTGCACGATCTGTTCACGTTGCGAACGCATCGCTGCATGGATCACGTCTCGCAATGTTGCGATCAGTCCATCAGCCTGCTCGGGAGAGAGCAATTTGAGCAGGGGGCTCTCTTCACCGACATGTGAGGCCAATGTCTGCGCGACGGTTGAGCTGTCTTCTCCAAGGTGCCGGTGCAGAAGTTCGTCCAACTCGCCATCTCGTTTGACCAAGCGGTTAAGCCGTTGCGTGAGTTGTCCCGAATCGGGATCGAAGTAGCCCTTGAGTGAATTGGTAATGTCGCCCGTGAATCGCGTCGAGTGGTCTACTAGAATGTCGCGAAGCGACTGCACGATGCGATTGCCTTCGTCGCGAACTGTGTTTGCGTCGATGACACCGCTCGCCTGACGCATCGCATGCACACCGATCCTTAGCGCCGCCAGTGCGTAGAGGTTTCTCTCCTCGTCCGAAACCCGGGCGCGAAGTTCTGAACACACCTCAGGGTCGGTAACGACGAGTTGCAGGCTCATCCGACTGTGCAATCGCGATTCCTCGCCCTCCTCATTGGCGTGTTGACCGTTGCGTACATTCGAGCTGTTGAGGGTGGCTTCATGCATGGTGTGCTTTCAGGCGTCGTTGCGATTATGTGAACAGGTCGTCTGGGACAAACGCCCCTAACGCAACGACTGTGCCATTAGGATTTCACTCCATATTTCTTCATCCAGTTTGTGAAGGTTTGATAGTTCGGTAGCCCCACGAGTTTGCATGCCGCCGACTTATTTCCCTCGGCTTCTTCGTACGCCCTGGCGAGGTAGTGTCGAGCAACTGCAGCCAGAATCTCTTGTATATCTAAGTCGTTTCCCAGACTGCGATTGAGGATTGCATCGTATCCAGGCAGCGTCCTTTTGACGGGGAACAAAGCCTGGCGAATCTGGTCGACCCCAATGGTGTTTCCGCCGGACCAGATCGCGGCACGGCAAAGCGTGTTCGCCAACTCGCGAATGTTGCCTGGCCAGGGATGTTGATTCAGAAGGTTTCTTGCACCAGGAGAAAGATTCTTGTGTTGCCAACCTGCGGCTGACTTGCGGTCCGCATTGATTCGATCGAGGAAATGATCAATCAGAAGGTTCAAGTCGTTGGGCCGCTCACGGAGTGGCGGCAAATTCAGAACTCCAACAGCCAGACGGTGGAAAAGGTCTTCCCGAAATCGATCTTCGGTGACTTCATCTAGTAGAATTCGATTGGTGGCGGCGATCACGCGGAAATCGACCTCTTTGGGCTTCGTTTCGCCAACACGAGTCACCTGCCTCTCTTGAAGAGCGCGAAGCAGTTTTACCTGGGCCGTCAACGGCAGCTCTCCGATTTCGTCCAAAAACAGTGTCCCACTGTTTGCAGATTCGAGATAACCAACCTTGTTTTCCGTCGCTCCCGTAAATGCTCCCTTCTTGTGGCCGAATAACTCTGACTCGACAAGTTCGGTTGGAATTGCCCCGCAGTTGACCTCGATAAAAGGCCCCCTTGACCGAGGACTAGACGCATGGATTGCGCGTGCAAACAACTCCTTTCCTGTTCCAGATTCACCTTGGATCAGCAGTGGCACATTCTCAATTGCGACTCGACGTGCCTGTGCAATGACGGTCTTCATCGCCTGACAGCGATGAATTATCACCGAGAACTCGGGCGCTTCAGGGGGAAGGCCCTGGGTCAGGCGAAGAATCTCGTCATCGCCTTCAATGTCACGCCTGGGGATGTAATCAACGGCAATTTCGAACGGCAGAGAAATGGTTCGAACACCCTCTTCCGCCGAGGACTCGATCAATTCAGCAGGGAATGACGTCTTTGCCAGTAAGACCCAGACCGCGGCCATTGCTGGAGTACCAGGACTTACATGAAAGGTACGATTGCGGACAACACTTTCTGATTCGAGGGACCGTAGGACGCTGACAGCAGCTTCGTAAATCTCGCTGAAGCGAGTGGGACCGCTCAGGCTCACCGGCCAAATCTCGGCGTCGATTCCGGTTTGCTGCGAAAGCCACTTTACAAACGCTTTGGTGTCTGAAGAAGGGTGGTCTGAGAGCAGATGGATTTCGTCAAACTTGCGAGCCAACGCGGCGTTTGCAATCGGTCCGATACCATCCCGAAGTTCACCTCGCGCTGCTCGCAGGTCAGCCAAACCGATCCAGGAGATGAGTGCGTTCCGTTTCATCGCCACAGTTTACAAGAAATCTTGTGTTTCGCAAAGAGTCTTGTGCCGTCTGGCCATTTGAATGTTGGGGCACCCGGGGGCAGCCCGAACAGCCTTGATAAAGCGAAGCGGAAAACGCGCCATATAGGGTGATGCCCCTGGCGTAGCTCTCAACAGCTCGCCGCGAGCGAACAGCACCCTCTTGAACATCGGTTTCTGACTGGTCTTCGCGAAGCTGTTCTGTTTTCTGGAGTGGCTGTCAGGCAGGCGGAAGCGATGGTCGGTTCCGCGCGGTATTCCACGAAAACGGAGGAACTGAAATGTTTCGCAAATTGTGCAGATTCAGACTGAGGTGCGGGACCCGGCTGCCATTCAGGTGGCGTGAAATTGGCTTAAGTTACCGGTATCTGTTTTTGGCGAGACGAAGCTGTTCACCAGCTCGGCGGTCGGGCGGACAGTGCGGTTACCGTAATGACACTTTTAGGTATCGCCACTGCGACGATCACTTTTGCCATTCTTGGCGAGCGATGGGGCAAGCAACGGCCTCTCGACCGGTTCCTGCAAGGATACTCCATGGAAAAAGCGACGACTACGCGACATCGGCTGCTTCGGCCAACCAAGAAATGGCCGGGAGATTCCTCCCAACAACTTTTGACCCATAGGAAGCCGTCGCGACTTCACGACGAACAGCAATCGCTATTGCGGCGGATGTCACGACTCAAGCAAGTCTTTCACGCTATCGAGAAGCAGCAGCGGATCCATCACCCGCTTGGCGGTGGCGACTGGGTCTTCCGCCAGATGCGACTGCTGGCTCTGTCGTAGCCGCACTGGATGCGGGAGAGATCGTCAATGGTCGATATGTTTTACAGCCAGGAGTCTTTTTCCCGGCCAAATCGATCGACGCAAGTGTAAATATCGCCCCTATCGCGATCGTTGCTGGAATAGACCAGTGTGTACCGTTGGTTCGGTTGGAGGCTGGTCTGCTAGACGAACTCACCAAACCCAATTGATCGTAATCCAAAAGATGTGTCGAGTCATCATCGATGATTAAGCTAATGCGGCTGAGGACATCATTCATGTGACTGGAAATTCCGTCGTCGAAGGTCAGTTCCCGGCCATTGGGAGAGGTGAGCGTCTGCTGCCGCACGGTATTGGCACTGCCGTTGGCAAAGCCCATCTGCACGCTGGGGGATGCCCCCGTTTTGAGCACCATCCCCAAATTCAAACAGATGAACGAAGCCTATACGGCCACCTGCGACGCTTGAAACCGCCTCGCGAAGTTGGAGGAAGAAGTCTCCAAATCCTTAGAAACCGTCGCCGAATACCAGTACGAAGCCAGAACTTTTTGCATTGTGCTGAAGAACTATGATTCAAGAGTTCTCTACGAAACCACTCACGCCTAACAGCTGGCAAACATCGAAGAATGAATCGACATTAGATTTACACCATCTCAGCACTCCAAAAATCCAATCTATAAGGTGCTTTTCACCTCACTTACGACTTTAGAGACAAAGTGGGGTGAAAGCAGCGCCATGCATTGGGGTACTCTTTCTGTTAGACATTCAGGAGAGAGATTGGTGCATTTTCTAGTGTCATGATCGTTATCTGGTGAAACGTTGGTTTTCCAGCAGCCATCCTTCTCACAGCAGTTCAACCGCCCAATCGTGTGGAGGAAATGGTGCGGAACTCTCACTGGTTCACACTTCTTGCCAAAATGCCCACCGGGTGAATTGGTGTAGGCTTCCCACCACCAGGGTTCGCGGCCTCCGGCGATCACAATGCAAGGTTTCTGGAATGCGGCTGCGGCATGCATTGCGAAGGTCACCGGGCAAATGACACCAGACGCGTTTGAGATTACGACTAGTGCTTCTCGAAGAGTTGTCTGTCCGACGAGGTCCACTACTCCGCTGAGGCGAGGATGTGTGTGTCCTGGAAGCTGGGCTCCGATCTGAACAACTTGGATTCCCTGAGTTGCCATTTGGTCAACGAGATTCTGCCAGTAACGAGTGGGCCATAGCTTTGCTCGATTGCTTGTTTTTCCGCCCGCCACAACAACCCAGTATGGGTCGTCTACGGGTACATGTGATTTTTCGATTTCGGTAAGATGCAGGTCTCCATAGGGCTTAAGGAGTTCTAAATTCAGACCGAGCTGTGCGCTGAGCCGTCGATGAAATGAAGTGAGATAGTGGAACTGAATGCGAGTTGCTTCCGCTTGTGGATTCTCCAACGTCAGTTCCATACGAGGCATACCCGCTGGAAACTCCGCTCCCCAAAAGTGAGCGATGTGAGGATTGTTCTCCCAGATCGCACCGCAGGCGCCAGCGATATGAATCTCGAAGCGGTCGGGATATGACAGGGCCAGATCCCGCACTACGGATGTCGCACAAATCGTGTCACCGGGTGCTCGCCAGTGAGTCAACAGAATCGGCTGTTTGTCGGTTCGTTCTAACGGCATCGGCCAATCTTTTCTTTGAATGATCCATTCTCAAGCCAATTGTGATTCGGGGCCTAAATTTCCACAAAATTATCTCCGTGACACAGGTTGCCAGTGGATGACAGTGGGCTGACACAGAGCGTGCTTATGTTCTTCTTCGTTTCGAACTGTGGCATTCACTTTCATTGCAAACGGAGTTGAGCATGGCGATTGATCTTCGAGCGGAACAGCTCATTCTTCTGGGAGAAGCGTGTCGCAGGCTTTCGGTTGTCGCCAGTCCCCCGACATTGTGGCGCTGGCGTACCCGAGGTGTGAATGGAGTTAAGTTGGAATGCGTCCGCGCTGGCCGCAAGTGGTATACCACCTACGAAGCCCTGAATCGTTTTCTTGATGCTCAAAGTAGCCTTCCTGTCCCATCTCCCGCCCCAAAATCTCAAGAACTCAGTATCAGAAGTGACAAGACACATGACCGTCTGAAAGCTGCGGGGTTGCTCTGAAGCGACGGACGATTGGGCAAGCTTTCAGCGGATAGCGATCTACAACGGGGCTGGATTGACTGTGTGCACTGCGTGCCATCATGTTGACCTCTCCTCGGGTACAATGCTCTCTGAAAAGCTGTCGTGAACTGGTAAGGCACGGGATTCGGTTTCACAAGCCAAAGGAGGTTCGCTAGCCTGAACAGCATGCAAACCTTCAGATGGCTTTATGGATCCATCCGAATCAAGCCCAGAGTCACGAGATGCCTGCCTCGTCCAATGAACCCTTCGATGCTACGGATCCCGATCGGGCCGCCGAATTTCGACTGGCGGTCGCTGGCTTCATCAAGAACCTCATCTGTGCCAGGGAGAATTCTGGATCAGCTCCACTTCCCACAGCAACGACAACCCCTTGGTTCCCTGATCAGAAGCGATCCATGGCCTCCTGCAGAGTTCTGCTCAATCAGGCCCGAACCCAGTTTTCGTCCCTCCAGAATCGTTTCTGCGGTTACTTGGACTCCGAACCATACTTTGATTCCTCTGAGACTCCCAGTTCACTGGCAGAAGTCTTCTTTCACACCCGAAATCTCCTCCTCGACTTTACGACAACATCCGCACTCGATGCGGCCATCGCCAAAAGCGACAACTCTTCGACCATCTCGTGGGATCAGGTCGCCCGCTGGGAACACCTGCCACGGCTTCGATTTCTCCTGGATCGCTTGCCCATCTCACGGACGTCCTTAGTGCGTCAAAGTGCCTATCCGACTTTTCGCATGGACCCCTCGTTTCGGTGTGTGGAAAATGGAACCTCCTTCTCGTCCCTCTCCCCTTCTGGGAAGAAGCTTCTCCTCGCCATGAGTGGACGCTGCTCGATCAGTTTCCATGCTCTGTGGGACCATGTTTGGGGGCCTCAAAAAGTCTTGTCCGAAGACGCCATCCGCAGTTTGGTCAAACGGCTCAACAAGCAATTCCAACAAGAGGATTTTCCTTGGCGATTATCGACTTCCGGACAGACTCTCTCCTGGATTCCCCACGCCTAAACGGCCAGACAGAGAGTCATCTTCGACTCGCTGTCCCATCCATCTGATGGGGACACGATCCGGTGGAGCTGAGAGATCTAGCCGATGAGCCGCATAATCTCGGCCGCCTTGGTGAAATCGCGTTCCGCATAGATTTCGGTGACTTTGGGGTCAGCATGCCCCAACACGATCTGGGCGGCCTCCAGACCAAAACGTTCCCGGATGGTAGTGGCCCGTGTATGTCGCAACTGATTCGGCGACCAGCAGTGCTCCTTGCGCCAGGCGGCCGCTTCCAATTGCCGTTCCTTCTTGAGTTTGGCGAGCTGTGCTGGAGTGAGCGATTTGTCTCTTTTCAGGAATCGATCGATGTAACGCAGTTCGTCCGGCATTTCGAACGCCGTTTCACAACCCCGTTGAATGGCCCGATTGTAGGTGTCCTTGGTGTAGAACTCGCACAGCGTCCGCTGATCGGCCCGCCGGGCCTGTGAGGGGGTCATAGGCGATTGACGGGATTCCCTCCGTGTACGACTTCGCTCCTGTTCGGACTCACGGGGGGAGAAACAATAGGCGTCGGCGGCTCTCAACAGATAGGGGGCGAGAATCTTCTGGCCTTCGGGACCAATGAAGATCTTCCGCTGGCGTCCATGATGTTCGGTCTTGTGATGACGGGGGATATAGCTCCATGCCTCGTTATCCCGTCGGGTCACGTCGCCAGGGCGCAACTGGCAGACTTCTCCCGGCCGCATCCCCGTGAGCAACTGGAGCCGCACCATATCGGCCACGACAGATGTGAAGGCCGGGAGTGTGCGTTCGACAATCGACTCTGGAACAGGACGAACCGGATCCGATTCGCGAGCAGCCGTCCGGCCTTCCCGGAGCCCCGACACAGCCACCAGAGCCTGATAGACGCCGGGAGGCACCAGTTCTTCCTCCACTCCCCATCGGAAAACCCGTTTGATCTTGCCAACCAGGCAGTTGATGTAGTTCCGGCAGTGACCAGCTTCGATCATCGTCTCCCGGACTCTTTTGAGAGACCGGGGGCCGAAGTCGCGAACGAGGGTTTGGCCGTAAAGCTGAATGACGGGACGCAGGGCCTGGCGGAAGTGGTTTGTCGAGCGGGTTTCCGTGCCATCCCGATGACGGTAATAGGTTTTGGCAAAATCCAGAAACAGGAGGGCCAGATCATCGATCGTCAGGGCCACTTGGGAAGGGTCCTGCCCCATCAACCACGCGGTGACCAGTTCCTCGTACCGCTCGCGGCTCTCGGGCGTGCCGAACTTGCCGAGGTACGTGTCTTTTCCCGAAATGCGGACCCGGGCTTGTCCTGTGGGACGATGCAGAAGGTATGCCGGTTTTCGTTTACTGAGCGACATGGCAGCAGCCACCTCAAAAAAAGTGGTAGAAAAGTGGTAGTCACCCACTTTTCTGCTGCACCGCCGAGTGTGGCGGGTAGTCGCAAGTATTGACTCAGCAAGGACTTACAGGATTGGTCGATACAGGATTCGAACCTGTGACTTCCACCGTGTGAAGATGGCACTCTAGCCACTGAGTTAATCGACCGTTGTGTCTCGTTCAATGAATCGATGAGAACATTGCATGTGTAGAGATTCTGGCAGATTGCTGGTTGTTTCGCAACTTTGCCGGACCGTCTTGATTCATGATTGAGCAAAGGTTGGCTGTGACGGTTGGGGCTAGATCGAGTGAACTGGGGCAGCGTACAGGCTGGTTCGGGCCCGAAGGGGACATGCATACATTCCATTTGGGGGAAGCGAGAAGTTCCTGGAGAGGGGACCGACACGGGCGAAATCTGTCTCAATTCTTATCAATACCCGTCAGCAGTTTCTCAATCGCATCAGCCTGGTGACCAACCTCGAGGACACTGCGGCGAATTTCTTCAGGATCGATGGTCGAGCGCGGGTAAGTGTCGAGCATCACAAACACGCTGACTCCGTCGATCTCACGAATGGCCAGTCCTCCATGCAGAATGACCGCATTCAGTCGGAGTGCTGTTTCAAAATAAGAGGGCGTCGCTTCACAGCAGATGCTCGAGATCGTCACCAGTCGATCGACAGCCGCATGCTGGCTCGGTTCGATAAAGGCCGCCTGCTTACGACCACCCGGCAAATCGATATCGATACGAAAGCCTTCTTCGCCATGCCTTGACCACCGCACATTTGCGTGATGGCGGAACGCTTCCTCCACCAGCGCTTCCAGATCGACCTCATGCCCCAGAATGGCCTCCAGCAGTCGCGCTGCTTCAATTCCTGATTGAGGCCTGTTCCCCGGAGCAGAATCCATTAACTGATGCATGGCTTCTGCCATTTCGAGTGTGACTCGCGGGTTGATTTCCCGGGCCGGTCGATACTCTCCGCGCGAAACCTGTTGAATCAGTTCAGGAACTTCGTGAGCCGGAAATGGCAACTGACTGGTCAATAACTGATAGTACATCACTCCGAGGGAATAGACATCGCTGGCAGGTGTGGCTGGGTCTCCTCGAAACAACTCGGGAGCCATATATTGAGGTGTGCCAACAATTTCCCTGCGACCATGAAGTGCTCCCTCGACGGATGTCCGGCGGGCCAATCCAAAGTCGCCGATCTTGGGAACCCCCTGATGTGTCAACAACACGTTATCGGGCTTGAGATCGCGATGCAGAATCTCATGTCGATGGGCCACTCCCAGGCCTTCGGCAATGCGTAAGGCCATCGAGGTTGCGCGAGTAGCCGCCAGGATCCCTTCATCCTCCACTCGCTGACGTATAGACATACCGGGGACAAATTCCATCTCGAGATAATGCAGACCGTCGATTTCTCCCAGGGCATAGATCGAGACAATATTCGGATGATTCAAAGCTGCTGCTGCCTGCCCTTCGTTATGAAAGCGATCGACAAATTCACGATCCTGCTGGACCAGTGCGGGTGGCAGAATCTTGAGGGCACAGAAGCGTTTGAGGACTCGATGCCGAGCCAGATAGACCCGTCCCATGGCACCTGCACCGAGCAATGCTTCGCACTCATAGGGGCCAAAACATGCCCCAATCAATTTTTGATCAAGCCCTGCTTCGGTCGATGCCTTCACAAAATTTCTGGAACGAAAAGCCGCCGGCTTGGGTTCTCCTTCGGGTTGGCCTCCCTCTGGCGCAGTCTTGTGCCGAGATTCCCCTTGTGAGAGAGGATCAACCTGTACCAGAGGATCAATATGCAGGTGCGTACTGCATTCGGGTGAGTGATGCTGATCCACCGTTGCGCCACAACGCGGGCAAACGACATGCTGCTTCTCACCCATGGTGGCTTTGGTTCGATCCACACGAGTTGGTTCAGCCTCTTCCAGATCCATGTGAAAAGAAAACTGACAATCCGGACAAAAGACCGCAGCCAGGAGCCTCGCATTTTCCGAAGGCGTAATTCCGACAGAGGGTTGAGGCGTTGAATCCATGCAGCTTATTCCCACCACGCATCAGCGAATGGCTATGTAAGAAACTTTAGAAGCCCTTTGGTTAACTCCGGGGTCTTTCTGTCGAATTTGCGTTGTGCGATCAAACCTGCTTCAACACGACATGGAAGTTATGGTAATCAAAGCCAGCAGGAAAAGACCATAATCCTTTGAATTTGGCTCGCATTTCATCGCGAAGACGAACCATGTTGTTTATGTTCAAACGGTACTTTTCAGGAGTTGCGACCGCATAGAATCATTCCCCTTTGATCCAATTGCATTGTGTCTTCGTAGTACCTCTGCCTCAGAGAGCCGTCTTCCAACTCGACAATTCATCATGGAATCTCCATGTCCGATGACCTTGAACCAGCCAGTCCTCAGTTCGCCCAGCCAGTTCCAGGTGATACGGGAACTCCTGCCATTCATCCGGTACAGCCGCCACTTTCGTTGACCGATTTTCTGGATGAGGAATCTGCTCCGCCTGTGATCAATACTTCCTTAGTCAGCAATGACGAGAGTCTGCCGAAGTTTGTCCGTTCACGACAGTCACTTGGCCCCGGCCTGGGCGAAGCCATTGGCTGGACAGCGGGTGTCTTTGGCAGTCACCTCCTCTTGAGCGTGGGGCTGCTATTCATCATCTCGATCGTTTCCGCTGTCTATCTGGTTTCGACAGAAGGCATTAAAGACCCCAAAGAGCTCGAACGACGACTCACCATCGACTCCATGGGCTCCTTGGGAAACACCATTCTCGTCTGTGGCGAGCAGTGGTTGATGGTCGGTCTGACCATCGTGGCTGTCTGGCTGCGCATGGGAAAACAAGCCACCCGGCAACTCAATCTCGATATGCCGCACCCCTACCAGCTATTGATCGTCACCTGCCTCGTGCTCCCTCTAGGTGGCATCGCCGATCTCAGCTATCGACTCGCTTCGATCCCGTGGGATTTTCTCACGAATCAAAGCGACTTATTTGCCCAACTCGATCAGGTGAACATGGTCGAGCAAATGCAGAGTATGACGGCAGCGATCCCTTTGCCACTATTGATTCTGGCGATTTCGGTTTCACCTGCCATCAGTGAAGAACTGGTCTTCCGGGGCCTGCTGGTCCGTGGCTTGCTGGCCCGCTGGGGTGTTTGGTGGACAATGCTGATCTCGTCCATCCTGTTCGCCTTGATCCATTTTCATCCCCTGCATGTCATGGCAGTCTTTCCGATTGGCATGGCACTTTTCTGGATCTACTACACCACGCGTAACTTCTGGTTGCCCATGTGGCTGCATCTGCTCAATAACCTCTGCTCGATCCTGGTGATGCGCTGGCAGGGAAGTCTCGAAGAGGTGCTCGACAACACCAATACCATGCACTTGGTGGTACAGTCGGGAATTGCATTATCGGGAACTTTGATCGCTCTATGGCTGCTCCATAAAAATCGAACCCGGTATGTGAGTGCCTCAGGAGACGAGTGGAATCCTCCCGCGGCTCCCATCTCGTCTCCTCCAGTTCAGCTCGGTTTTCAACGCCAGGTGAAGGTCGTGGGAATTCCTGTATTTGTGATTGGTGCAGCTCTCACGGCTTTGTTGCTCTTCGTTCAGGTCCGCTCGATGATCGGGCCACTTGATGAAACGAAAGCTGGCGTCAATGAACCTGCTCCGGCAACATAAGTGCACACGACCTCACGTTTCGCTCACGATGATTCCGCACTTCCACGGCGAATTCCGCATGCCCGCAACCTCTCCACCCGGTCTAGATATCGAAGAGATCACCACGATCATCAGTCGGTGGGCGCAGGGAGGACTTGTCCGCGAGTTCCCCTCGTTTTTGCCGCAGGTTCTGCAGCAACCCTCGAAGATCAGTTCCCCGCGTGAGCTCTGGCCTGTCTTCTATGGCTGCTTTGACTGGCATTCGGCTGTGCATAGCCACTGGGCTCTCGCTCGCTATGTGCGCTGGCTTCCTTCTCACCCGCAAGCCGTATCCTGGATCGAAACGCTGCAACATCAGATCACACCATCCGGGATGGCAGGTGAATTGGCCTTCTTTACTCGATCCAACTGGCCCAGCTTCGAAAGGCCGTATGGCTGGGCCTGGTATCTGGAACTTTGCCACGAACTGGCCACTCATCCCGAGCCGGTTTTGCGGAACCTCTACCCGAACTTACAACCACTGGAACAGATCTTGAGAGATCGCTTCCGGGATTGGCTGGAATCGCTTGATCGCCCGATACGGACTGGGGAACACAATCAAACAGCCTTCAGCCTTGGAATGATTTACGACTACTCAAAGGGCATGGGTGATGATGCACTCTGCACGCTCATCACTCAAAAGTCCTTATCCTGGCATGCTCGCGATACCCACCTTTCCTGGTCATTAGAACCGTCGGCTCACGATTTTCTTTCGCCTTCACTGGCAGTCGCGGATCTCCTGAGCCGCACGATCGATGATCCCGAGGAGTTCCGCCAATGGCTGCGAAACGCCTTCCCTCAGTGGCATGACAATTCAGCCACATTGCTCGCATGGCCCACGGTCGAATCCCTGGATCGCATGGATGGGAAGAACGCCCATTGGGATGGTCTGGCATTCAGCCGGGCCTGGATGCTGCTGAGGATCGCCCGGCGACTTCCCCATGACCACCACCTCAAATCGGCATTTATCGAGGCCAGTCATCGGCAGGGAAGACGCGGACTGAATTCCCTGACCAGTGACAGCTACATGACAACCCACTGGGTGGGAAGTTTTGCCGCTTACTGGCTTTCATTCCACCTCAGGCATGATCCACACTCTGACAAACCTTCTTCCAGCATCGCCTGAGCCCGATCTTCAAGTGGCGGGCTTGGCCACAGGCTCGGTTTTCGTCAGGAAGGTCGATTCCAGTTCGGCAATCCGGCTCAATGCCGCCAGATTTGCAGTGTCCTCCATCAACTTCAAATTGGCTGAGAGTACCACAGTTTCGAGCCAGTATTTCAGTCGTTCGAGTTTGACAACATCCAGCTCTTTCTGCTCGCTCTCTTTCGAAAGCTGCTTAATTGTCGCGAGTTCCTTTTTCATTTCGGCATAGCGCGGATGCTCGACAATCACTTGCCGCACAGCATCGGCTTCTTCGGAAATCAAACGGGCTGTCTCAGGATGCCAGGGGCTCGCCATCACTGGCCAACGCTTCTTCACAGCCGCACCAATCTCCCGCTTGATACTCGATACGGTCGTCCGTCGGCGACGGACTTCTGAGTCTGTCCGTGCTTTCTCATCACGCTTCTGACGAATCGCTTTCTCGACATCGTCCGCACGATCAGTCCCCGTCAGTAAGAACTCCCGGCTCAGCCCTTCAATTACCGACTTCTCAACTATCGTCGCATGCTTAACCAGCTCATCAACTGGTGAATTTGGTGTCAGTAAGCCATCCTGCCCTTTAGTTTTAGAAGCGTGTCGCAGAAAGATGTCGGTCGTCCGCACGGGAATGTCGATAGTACGCGCTGTCAGCACGGTATAGGCATGAGCTTCCAGAAACGAAGTACGACCGTCCTGATCATAATCAGGGCTCGTTACCGATTGACCCGTTCTCGATTCCCCACAGAGAGCTTCAAAGAAGTAAGACGAATACTCTCGATAATCGGCCTCGTTGATGTTCGGCGTACAGCCAGCCGCCACACGATCAGGAACTGTCGAGAAGAACCCGCACCGGGGATGCTCTGCCAGACCATTGGCAGGATTCCCCTTTTTAAAGATAAAGTTCCCAAAGCCACCGCTGTAGCACTGCACCATGACGGCCACCACCGGCACATCGGGCGAAAGCTCATCCAGTTTCTCAGTCCACTCTGTGACGGACATATCCGTACTCTTCCACAGATGCATGATGTTATTAGCAAACGCCGGTTTGCGATTTCCTCCCTCGGGACGCTGCCGATCTGCCGGACGTGGTTCGCGTTCTGCATCGGCCCCGGTTTTGGAACTGTCGGAAACAGATTCCTTATTGCTGGTCTCTGCCTCGACAACAGCCTCTGGTTTGGCTGAATCTTCGGGTTTGCTCGACTCATCCGATTTGGATTCGGAACTGTTAGATGGCTCCATCCGGGTCGGTCGTGCCGATGCGGGAGTATTCATTACTGGTTCATTGCCCGAGCGTGGGAATGGGCCTCGTGAAGATGACGATTCGCCGCGAGCTTTCCCGCCATGGCCAGTGAAATAGACAATCAGGCGGTCGCCACCGGCCAGTTGTGCACGAAAGTCCTTTAAGGTGTTCTCGATTGTCGTCGGATCAGCCGCTCCATCCACGACGGGAAGCAGGCTGGTGCGATAATCGAAGTTCACTCCGTTGGCCGGGCCAATGAGATCTGCCAGCAGCATCCGGAGATCTTCAGGGTCTCGCTGAGCATCGAACTGTAAATCCGTCTGTACATCACCACCATCCGAGAAAAGAATCTTCTGGTGGATATCTGAGATATTCAGCCGCTCAAGCACGCGCTGAAGATAGCGAACGTTATTTTCGAGAGAGATCTGATTGCTCTCAGGCCGCGGGCCGCCGCCAATCGTCAGCAGATGATCGCTCGCCCAGAGTGTCCCCCGGGCCAGCATCGACAGGGAACACACAACAGCTATAGTCAAAGAGATTCGAAGCATGTCATTCCCATCCAGACAAGATCTGTCCGATGACCGGGCGAGCCCCCGAATCATGAAGACCTGATGAACTCATCTTCAAATTGTGATCAAGACCAACGGGTCAGTACAGAAAAAAGCATCTCGAGCGCGCGCATTTCAGAAAGTGCTCGTCCATCTCGTCAAGGAAAGGGAGAGAGATCGACCCACATGTCAGATACCGAGCCACGACTCGTTAAGGTTTATCAGACGATTTATCTGTAACCGCTTCAGACTCCGGTTCCTTCTCGACTGGTGGTTCGACTCCTGGAAACTCCTTCTTCAATAGCTCTTCGAGTGCCTGACCCCGTGCGTTAATCGAAATCACTTCGAAATTCCGCCCGATCAGAATCATGCGAGGAATCGAGTTGATCGAATAGTAACGCGCATTCGGTGAACCTGCCCCTTCCTGATAATCATGGACAATCGTCCAACGAAGCGGCTTTTTCTCCAGGAACTGATCGAGGGCTTTACGGTTGGAATCGACACTGATCCCCACAATTTCAAACCCATGGGGATGATAAGTCTCATAGAATTTTGTCATGCGGGGAAACTCAGCCACACAAGGGCCGCACCATGTCGCCCAGAAGTCAACCAGCACAACTTTCCCTTTGTAAGCAGCCCAGTCGAAGGAGTCGCCCGTGATCGTTTTTTCGGCAGTCAGCACCATTTCATGACCTGGCAACTGTAAACGACGCAATACCCCTTCAGCCGACGCCAGGAGTCTTTCGGCTCGAGGATCAGTCACCGTTTTCAAGTCGGCGACATACCCTTCCAGCAGGTCGGCCGCAGCCTCTTGTTGAGCCGGCAAGGCCGAATTCGCCAGTTGCACAATCGTCGCCATCACGCTCATCTTCTCACTGAACGAGGCCTCATCCAGCAACTTCTGATGATCCTTTAACTTCGCAATCGTCTGGTCCAGCGGCGTCCCGGGCTTCAACAAATCCACCTCTAAACACTTCAGTCTGGCGATTCGGTAGAATGATTTGTCTTCCCGAGCCTGCAGCCCGCTGATCAACTCTTCCAGTTTCTCCTCCGATCCCGCACTTTTCAGGCTGACCAGACTCAGAAGAATCTGAACTCTGGCCAGTACCAGGGCTCGTTGATCCACTTCAGTCACAGCCTTATTAGAAAGTTCTTCCGCCTGAACCAGCAAACCTGTCAGTTGCTCAACACGCTCACTCGGCTTCAGCGTCGCCACCTTCGCCCGACTCCCCAGAGACTGCAACTGCTTCTGCAACTCGGCAATCGATTCCACCACGGTCTTCTGATCTGTGCTCTGTTGGCCAGGAGCCACTTCCTGTCCATACATCACGGGACAAGCGACATAAGAAAATAATGCCACAACACTCAACAGCCGCCACATTCTTGATAACATAACTACTTAGTCCATTTCATATGATAGAGCAGACACATTGGCACCGGGAATCGATTTCAAGAGCCAGATTGTCTTACAAGAACAGCAATGACAATTCTTTAAATCAATTATAATAAAACGTCATATGACGAATTTCACCAAGATCTATTTGTTATCAAAATCTAGTTAACCGGCATCAGTTCGTCCGAAAGAGGCTGGCCATCTTCGGATGTCCGGGCCTGCTGATCCTGGGGGTGCGGCCCATCCTCAGGTGGTGCCAAGAACCAGAAACTCCCCAGCCAAAGGACAAAAATCACTCCAAACACAATGTAGAGAGGCTTTATAGAAATCCGCATAGTCCCATGTGGCTCCGCACCAAATCCTGAGGCCATCGACACGACAACTTAATAGCTGAACCTAGTATTCACCCACCACATCGGCATCGCCAATCCCGGCCAACGACTGCCTGAGTATCACCTGATCCATATTGATACTGAACGGCCTGACTGAGCCATCAGCCAGAGCGAACATCGCCATTCCGGGATGTGCGCTGGCGAAGCGGTAGAGCAAAGTCTGGCCCGATCCTGCGTAATAATTATTGGCCACAGTGCCGAAGCACATTGGCATCGAGTTGGTGCCCATCCAGGCAGAGGACTGGTACAGGATTTCGTTCCGCCAATCTCCGCGCACCTCTCCAAATAGTAGCGTGTTGGTGGTGCCATCAGTGATGTCACGCAGCTTGGTCTTGCTACGTCGAAAAAAGACACCTTTGTACTTATCGAGTGTGGGGGCTTCGATAAAGCCTGCCCAGCCAGCGACGCCCGCATAACTGGTACGACCCAGATTTCGAGCGGGTTGCCCGCCCAGCGTCGATGCCACGGGCGTACCATTGGCCACAAAGGTCGCGGCAGTTCCGCTGGTGCTGCGAAAGGTAATGAGGGCGGTATTCACCTGTAACGTCGAATCGTAAGGATTAGGAGTGCTCGAGGGACAGATGAGAATTGGCAACCGGGTGAACGCCGCTGTGCGGGTCGTGGCCTCGTTAGTCCAGAATGTCTGCGTGGTCGTGCTGACATCGGGATCGATCTGATTGCGGTTAATCGTGTTATAAACTGCGCCCTGATCAAAGAAGGGGAGCATGTGAGGAAACGGCCCTGTCCGTGAACCGGTAATCCCCGTGGCTGAGATAATATTCCCCGAAGGTTCCGTACCAGCGGCATTGTACCCGGGGGGCAGATAGCCAAAAGTTTCTTCGAAGTTGAATGCCGCCAGGGCAATCTGTTTGAGATTGTTCTGGCACTGTGCCCTGCGGGCTGCTTCGCGGGCCTGCTGCACAGCGGGTAACAGCAAAGAAATCAGCATGGCAATGATGGCGACCACCACGAGCAATTCGACAAGCGTAAAACCTCGGCGAATAACGCGAGCCTGATGGCAAACTCGATGCATCTTGATCCCCTTGAAATTTTGAAACCCTTGCAAACTCTGCTCACCTGGTGGCACGAGACGACCCGGCAGAGCCTTTGCGAATTTGACAAACGAATAACCAGATGAATTCGACGGGGAGCGCAAAGGTGTGATACAGCCACTTGAAGATTCCAACAATCGGGTGGTCTGCTATTTGCTGTCAAAATCCCGAGAACTGTAGTCTCCGTTATGGTTCGCCCGGTAAAAAAAACTCCAGGACTCTCCGGAAGGCCGTTTCTCACAATCTTTCTTATGCAAACCAGCAGTTTCATACTTTGAAAAAGCCCGCTGATTGTGTTCCTGCGGGACTGTGCCAAACCCCTGATCTGAAACGAATACCGATTGCTCGGCAGACCAATTCTCAGAAAGACACCAACATGTCCCGCTTGAGAAAACTTCTGACAACCCCCTTCGAAACACGCCAAAAACCGTCATCTGTCGGATTTCCACCGAATCGGGAATTGAAATCACGACCTGATGGGTTATATATTCATCTTTCGAGAACAACCACTGCCTGAACCGCAGCATTGCTTCATCAAGTTGAAATCAGCTCTTGCCTTATGGGGCGAGTCATAAAATCGACTTCTCCCATGCACTCCAGCCCCCGGCATGCCCTCCCAATGCACTCCAGAGTTCGAAGATGAATCCGTCTCCCTCGCCAGCACCTGCCACCAGCGGTCTGAATCAGCAGCCGTTCTCCTCACATTTCATGTCAAAATATGTGCAGCCGGCTGTCACGGATCGCGACTTCAGAAATGTCGAATACCGCCTCCATAACCGCAGATCGGTCGCGCTCTATCGCTGCTCCCGGGATTTCGCCACACCTTCGACTCCCAAGCCCGATTTCATGCTCAGGCTGCATCTCAATAAGTTCCCCGCTCAGCATGAGGTCAACTATGGTGGTGGCTGGCTCAAACGCATGCCCGATTCCTATGTCCTCGCACCACCCCATGTCGATTCCCGAGTTCGCGGCAACCTCCAGAACCATTTCACCAGTCTCATTCTGGTCTTCCCCGAAACAGAACTTCGGCAAGTCGCCGGGGAGCTCCTTGACGCCGAGGGTAAACACCTATGGCAACCACCTTCGAAAGAACTCCACGATACATCGATCTCAACGTTGATGAGGCAACTGTGGGAGTCTTCCTGCAGTTCGGCACCGGCCGAATCTGTGTTGATCGAGGGGACATTTATTTCTCTTGTGGGTCGCCTGTTACTCTCCGGACAGCAGAAACGACTGGCCATTCCCAAATATGAAAGCAGTGCTTCGCTCATCACCAGCAAAGCTCTGAACTACATGCAGGATCGTCTCAGCGAAAAACTGACGCTGGAAGAGATTGCCAAGGCTGCCGGGGTCAGCCGCTCGTACCTCATTCGCGTCTTCGCTCAAGCAACAGGTAAAAGTGTGCATGCCCGCCTGATTGAACTTCGCATTGAGCGAGCCAAACAGCTCCTGATCCAATATGGCCGGAATATGACCCTCGACCAGGTGGCTTTAGCCTGTGGATTCTGGGATGGCACGCATCTGACTCGCTCATTTTTTGAGCATGTCGGCGTTACTCCCCAGCAGTTCCGCGAAAATTCGTGATCGCCTTACTCCTGCCAGAAACTCCCCAACATCAAAATTTTCTTGCCTCCAGAAAGTTCTCACCCCGGAGATATTTTTGACTTCAAGAGTTGAAGAGTGCCACCTGCGCCATGCTTGCAGCACCGGCCCAGCCTGCTGGAGTGACTCTCAACGGTCCATCCACTTCTCGATCGCCAGCTTCAATTTCTGTTCGACCCGCTCCTTCAGTGCCACAAAGTAGTGGGCATCTTCTGTGAGGCCTGCTGTGCTGGCAAACCGAATCAGCGGATCGAGCAGCCACAGCTCGG
This sequence comes from Planctopirus hydrillae, assembly GCF_001707835.1. Lineage (GTDB taxonomy): Bacteria > Planctomycetota > Planctomycetia > Planctomycetales > Planctomycetaceae > Planctopirus > Planctopirus hydrillae. The sequence continues at coordinate 98,272 of NZ_LYDR01000071.1, read as the reverse complement.
TCGGCGACAGCTCCGGCTTTAATGTTCCGGCTTCCAGTTGCGACTGGATCCATTTCAAGCTCGACGGGACATGCTCGCGGGGCCCTTGAGCGATCTTTAAAGCCGCTTCGTAGATCTCTTCGAAAGATTCGTCTGGCCTGTAGGCCCTGAGTGCTCTCCCCACAGCCACGACATGCCGGGCCAGTTCACGAACTTCCACCCACTCCTCTTCGGGATAGATCTCGCGAATCTTCAGCAAATGGAACGTCCCATCCGCATCAATGGCTTTAATCTGCCCCAGCAGATTCCCCCACAGATTCACCAGAGCCTTATCGAACTCTGCCCGGACAGCCGGTGCTGATTCGGCAACTTCGAACCACCCTCCCAGATTCGTCAGAACATCAGCGCACCAGCGGCGATGTGCCAGATCTCCACCGGCGAGAATTGTGCGACCAGCCGGCCCGCAATGATAAACCGCGTCGGCACCTGTCCCTTCCCGATGCCCCGTCTGCATCGTCACACCACGCAAAAGTTTGCCCACAATCTGGCCCATCGCACCACTCCACAGATCGGGCAAACGACCGTAGAGCATCGACTCTTCCAGCAGCTCTACGAGAAAGCGCCGCACGCGCTCGTGGTAAATCCCGTTGCTGCACAACACCAGAATGGGCAGGCGGCTCACAGCGACATCCAATCGCGATGTTTCCGCCAGTCGCTCGAGAAGTTGGACATACTCCTGCATCACCACCAGCAGTTGATCGGTCTGGGTGCAGACCAGAAGAACTTCAGGAATCCACTGCTGGTCAACACACTTTTGCAGTTCGGGCCGACAGACCTCATCGACCGTCAACGGATAGGTCGTCCCATCCGCAGCGAATGTGAGAATCCCTCCGGCTCCCCACGATGCACTTCGCGTCGCCCCCTTTCTCTGGATGAACTGCACGCTTCCATCCAGCCGGCAAAGCCCGCGTGTGAGATGATAAAAGTAAGCCGCTCCCAAAGCACCCACAGGGAGAATGCCAATGTTCGCCCGGCTCGAGCCCGTCATGACAGCTCCTGCGTTTGAGCCAGCGCATCGCGTGTGGCGGCAGGATAAGCCGTCTTGAGAATCAGCATCGCTGGTCGGCCGCGTTCGGCTGTCGAAGCATAGGCGTACTCAATATTGATATCGGCCTTCGCCAGGGCTTCACCCACAGTCGCCAGATTGCCGACGCCATCGGTCATTTCCAGCACTACGACTTCCGCTTCGACCACGGGGAGGCCCGCACCAGTGAGCGCTTCTCTCGTGGCGGTCGGGTTGTCAGTCACCAGTCGCACCATCCCCTGTTCGACGTTATCAATCACACTGAAGGCTCGAATATGAATGTTCCTGCCCGCCAGTAAACGGCCCACCTGTCCCAGTCTTCCGGGTTGATTTTCAATGGCAATACTTAGTTGCCTCTGGATATCGACCTGCATGATCACGCACCTTCACCAGCACACGCCTCGCCCGACATCATCTGCGGGACATTGTTCACTTTGCCGACTGATCCTACTCACTCCCGTCGTTGATCAACAGCCACTCATCGTCGTCCCTTGCCAACAAAACTGTGAACTTATCATCTGGCGAACTGACCTTTTTCACAGTATTGTCCATCGGGAATTGTCCACCGGGAATTACCGATGCAGTATTGTCCTCGGAGAATCTTCAGCCAGAGACTCTGACACGAGTGTCTGTTTTTCTGTTTGCAATTCCCTGCCACGCAATCATCCCTCCGCATTGACGCTCAACATCTGCCCACCCGGAAATACTGATGAGAACTCTTTCGCTCGCACTCCGCACGTCGGCGATTTGCCTCCTGGCCATTTGCTTCGCGAACTTCAACTTGAGCCCTGAGCTTGACGCCGGTGATCCTCCCCTGGCTCCTACAACCAAAGCCAATCCCGACTGGCTGCTGAATCCGGCTCCGTATCGCAGCCAGATCCAGACAGTTCCGCCTGTCGATCCCCTTCAATCTGAGGCGCATCGACCCACCGAAATTCGCCTTACCAATGGACTGGCAGAACGTGTCTGGCAGATCTCACCACAAGTGGCCACCACCAGCCTGAAGCTCTTATCAACGGGCGAAGAATATGTACGGGCTGTGGGGCCAGAAGCTCGCCTCACCATCGATGGCCAGAGCTTTCCCATCGGCGGATTAACGGGCCAGCCCGTCAAAAATTACCTCAAACGAGAATGGCTGTCCCAACTGAAGCCGCTTCCTGGCAGCTACTCATTCGTCTCTTATCAGACAGGCCCGATCGAGGAGCGATTTGCCTGGAAGAAACGCCCCGAATGGATGCCTCGCGACCTTCCCTGGCCTCCTCCGGGTCAACACCTTGTACTGCAATTTGCACCACCAGCCATACCACCGCAGATCGAAACTGGCAAAGTCCTCTTTCAGGAACGTTTTGGCGAAAACTCTCCGGCTGCGAAAATCGATGCCGGTTGGAAACCGACGGTCAGCACCAGACATCCTCGCACGTCGTTTCACAACGAAGGCAAAGCGGGTGAGTTAATGGCTTTACCCGATACCTGCGTCTATCTCGAACGCGAATGGCCAGCTGAAGGTGCCAGCGTCGAGCTGACCATCGACTGTGGCGACGACACCAATGCCAACTCCTGGGGCCCAGGCCTCGCCTGGAAGTTCCCGGAAGGAACCATCAGCCTCGTCGCCAGACCGCACAGCCAGCAGTTGGAAATCTATGGCTTCCAAGGGGGCGAGCAGCTTCTGGGAGAGTTCGATCGCACACAGCCCATTTCCTTACGACTCTCTCTCCAGCAAAACGAGGTTGTCTGCGAAGCAGCTCAAAAGGGGGCCTCGTTTCAATCACTGGCTCGTATCCCTGTCACTTCTCATCCACAGACATTGCGAATTGGAAAGATCGGCAAACATGGCGACGGCAAAGATTACCCGACAGCCCAGGGTGAACCATGTCGCAACCATTTGCACGAAGTGACGCTCCGTGCCAAACCGGCGCCTTCCGCTCAACCAGTTCTTGCCGATCTTCCCCGGGTGGAAATGCATTATGAGATCTACGACGGACTGCCCCTCTTTTCGAAGTGGATGGTCGTCCACAACACCACCTCTCGCCCGGTCGTGATCGATCGTTTTGTTTCTGAAGAGTTGCGTCTGGTTGAAGTCGAATCGAGTGTTGAAGATGCCACACTCACTGAGCGTTACAATCTGCATGTCGAAAGCGAGTATGCCTTCCATGCGATGGATGCTGCCCATGCCTGCGAAGCGGGTGTCCGCATTCAAACCGATCCCGATTATCCAACGCAGGTCAACTATCGTAAACAGACTCGCTGCCTGCTCGATGCCTCTCCTCTGCAAGGCCCGGGGATACACTTACCACCCGGCCAACGCTTCACCACTTACCGCGTTTATGAATTGCTGCTCGATTCGACCGATCGCGAACGACGCGGGCTGGCTCAACGCCGGATGTATCGCACCCTGGCACCATGGGTCACCGAAAACCCTCTCATGTTCCACAAAGTTCAAAGCGATCCTGCATCAATCCGCGAAGCCATTACCCAATGTGCCGATACAGGCTTTGAAATGATCATCATGTCGTTTGGCTCTGGCGTGAATCTCGAAAACTCGAATGCCGCCTACCGCCAGAAGTATCGTCAACTCGCTGATGAAGCCCGCCAGAAAGGCATTGCCCTGGGTGGCTATACACTCACCGGTTCGCGAAGTGCCGGGACACCTGCCGATAACACTCAAGGTGCTCCGGCTGCCTTCGGAGTCATGCCTTGCCTTGGTTCAGCCTGGGGACGTGATTACCTCCAGCGGGTCAAAGATTTTCTGTTTGATGCCGGCTTGAGCGTTCTCGAAAACGACGGGCCTTATCCGGGCGATCTTTGTCATGCCACCACACATCCACATCATCATGGTCTGGCCGATTCACAATGGGTGCAGTGGGAAGCACAGTCAGATCTGTACCGCTGGTGCAGAAAACAGGGCATCTATGTCAATCAGCCCGACTGGTACTTTCTGAATGGTGGTAACAAAACAGGCATGGGCTATCGCGAAACCAACTGGTCCCTTCCCCGAGCCGAACAGGAAATTATCGAACGACAAAATATTTACGATGGTACCTGGACGAAGACGCAGTCGATGGGCTGGATGTTCGTACCACTCAGCCAGTATCACGGCGGTGGTGCCGCCGCCACAATTGAACCACTCGCCGAACATCTCGACCATTACGAAGCCAGACTCGCCAATCTGATCGGCTCAGGAACTCAAGCCTGCTATCGCGGCCCCAGACTTTACGACACGCAGGCCACGCGTGAGGTTGTCTGCAAATGGACACGCTTCTTTAAAGACCATCGTGAAGTCTTAGGCGGCGATCTCATTCATCTCCGTCGAGCCAATGGCCGCGACTGGGACGGCTGGATGACAGTGAATCCCACAGGTCGAGAACGCGGCCTGGCCTTCTTCTACAACCCACTCGAAACCGAAGTCCGCCAGACCATCCAACTTCCCGTTTACTACACCGGGCTGGCCACAAACGCCCGTGTCACTGTGGAAAAAGAGACACCACGAATCCTGCCAATTCAGGCTGGCCACCAGTTGCCTCTGGAATTGATCATTCCCCCACGCAGTAGAACGTGGGTACTGCTCGAAGAGGTGAACTAAATAGTCAGGTAAGATCTACACGTGCAAATGCAACCTCTGCTGACCATAGGTTTCTCCCTGCCAGTACCAGTGAGCCAGATGTCGCAACTTGCCTGGTTCTTCTGGCAATTCAATGAACAGAAATGGATCAGCCGTGATGATCACCGCTGGAGTTGTGAGCAATGGCAGAAGCTTTGCGAGAATCATGACAGGCATGACCAGTCCACCCGGCGCTAATCCTGCCAGAAATGTCGGCGTATAAGCCTTGGCAAAACTTTCGAGCGTTAGCAGTGCTTCGGCCCCGGTTTCCATCGATTGCCCCAGCCGGGTGGTATGCTCAGGAATTTTTGTAAACGTACAGCCATACCGGCACTGCTCGATCTCGGCCTTGGCCATGGCCCGCAAACGTTGCCTCGCATCTCGACGAGCGGTCTGCCACGACTTTTTGATCCCCTTCAGCATATTCTCGACAATGGTGGCAATCGCCTGGACAGCGGCCCACGACATCAATGGAATTGCGAGCACACCCGCTACCAGCTTGAACAGCCAGCCATACCTTAAAGCCTGCTTCTGAGCTGACTGGATTCGCTTCTGCGCCTCAAGCTGAACCTCTTCCGCAGTGACAGGAATGGGAAGCCCGTCCTGATTGACTCGATCGCTGAAAAGTGGCACTCCAAACCAGACTGTAGAATCTGGGTGCTGCCGGTAAGCCCGTGTGACAGCATCCATCACCAGAGCCGGGGGATTATCCGGAATCTGCGAAGGATTGCGCACCATCGTCATCACCAGATCGGAATGCCCCTGGATCCACAACGATTTTTCAATCAGATGTACGATCCGATACTCTTCGACAAGTTGGGGATTTCGAGAGAGGACATGATTCACAAACTGAGGATCACGAATCTGCTTTCGATTGCCGCGTAACGCCAGTGCTACAGCCAGTGTCTGAATGGCGTCTGCCTTCAGAATGGTCAGTGGTTGCCGCAAAAATGCCTGCAAACCAAAGGAGGAAACATCATCCAGCCAATCGGCTGTGACCCACTCTGGCCGGCTGGAGACCACCTGTCCCTGCGAACGACGAGCCTTACGACGTGCGAGTTGCTGTGCCATACTAAGCCCTTATCAGATGGTCACGAGGGATGCGAAAGCATCGATAGGAAGTGAAGACTTCAGACAGACAGGAGCGAACAGAGCGGACTTTGGTTGCCGCTGCTGACTTCTCCCCATACAGGATGAGTGACGACGAAAAAATTGTCTAAGAAAATCTTCCAAAAATAAAAAACTCAGGGCAGAACGACTGGCGCCGTCTGCCCTGAGTTCAAAAAAAAAGGAAGGTCCGAGAAAGCCGAACGTGGGAGAATCAGGCGACCACTGGTTGAGCCGCCATTTCTTCGAGCATCGAGTCGACTTTATCGAGTGTCAGATCGAGTTCAGCGCGGAAGAGGTCTCCCATCAGCAGATCCGTGATATCATCTTTGGTCTCAGGATACTTCATGATCAACTTGCTGAAGTTCATACCTTTGTAATAAGCCAACACCAGCTTTCTCATTCGCTCCATACCCAGCACATACTCAGGCTCCCAGGCACCGAGCGTCGTTCGAGTGAGATCATTAGTCATCAATCCCTGATGGACGGCATCAGCCGCCAGCTCACCCGATTTCACAGCCAGCAACACACCAGAAGAATAGAGTGGATCGAGAAATCCATAGGCATCACCAATCAGCACCCAACCCTGCCCTGCGGCCTGCTTGGCACGATAGGAGTATTCTTTAGCTGCCCGATACTGATCGCAGCGCTCAGCACCTTCCAACCGTACTTTAACACCCGGGCAATGATCCACCTCTTCCTGAAAGAGCTCACCCAGGTCTTTTGTCCGCTGCTTATTAAACAGATGCGAGAAATCGGCAACAACACCCACACTGGTAATGTTGTCATGCAGTGGGATGTACCAGAACCAACCCTTCTTACCTTCAGTCTGAATGACCGAAGTGGCTCCCGCATTTTCACCCTCGTCCCGCCAGGCATTCTTAAAGTATGTCCAGACGGCGGCTTTTTTCAGTTCGCTATCCCATGTCCTCAATTGCAGGCGATCGAGCAGCACTGAGCTTTGGCCACTCCCATCGATGACCACCTGAGCCCGCACCTGACGCTCTTCGCCAGTCGTCTCATTTTTGACGCGTACTCCGACGCAACGATCTTCTTCAAAGATCGCTTCGAGCACACGATGATTCTCATAAACCTGCACACCCGCCTCGCGAGCATGATCCAGCAGCATCAGGTCAAAGTCGGCTCTGCGAACCTGCCATGTCTGCGACGACTCGACCGGCTTGTACTGCGTAAAGAAAAATGGAGCCGAGACTTTCCCCGTATCACTCACAAACTGCACGCTGTACTTCTTCACAAAATGGCTGTCCTTCAGCCGCTCGAGCAGCCCCGTGCGTGCAAAAACTCCATAAGTGCAGGGAATCAGCGATTCGCCAATATGGAATCGAGGAAAAACTTCCCGCTCGAACAACTGCACGCGATGACCAGCCTGCGCCAGAAGTGTCGCCGCTGTTGCACCCGCCGGGCCGCCACCAATCACAATCACTTCAGGATCTAGGCTTTGGATCATTGCAGACCACCATCAAACAGTAGATCAAAACTCTATCACAAACCTTGCCAGCCAAAGTCACTGACAATTAACAATTGTTTCAACAAGTATTTTGTCGGCAACTCCCCCAATCGGCAAGAGGAAACTTTTTCATGACTGATTCCCACATCAGCCAAAACTGCCACAATCTTCCGCAACTCCATTTTTAATAAACACTTACGGAATCCAAGGAACTTTTGTTCTAAGAGCAACGCCGTCACTTCCTGTCGCGACAGAACCGCTACAATCCTCTGCAGTAACTCGCACAAAGCTCGATCTACAGAAAGCCGTTTATGGAACCCGCTCAATCCACAGAAGAACTCTTTGATGTGGTCAACGAGGCCGACGAAGTGATCGACGTCTTGCCCAGATCCGTCGTCCATGCCCGCAAGCTCTGGCATCGCGCCGTGCATGTTCTGGTCTTTAACTCAGCGGGCGAACTGCTGATTCACCAGCGGTCAGCACAAAAAGACGAGGAGCCACTGACCTGGAACTCCTCCTGTTCAGGCCATGTCTCGGCAGGCGAAGATTACGACCTGGCCGCCAGACGTGAACTTCAGGAAGAGTTAGGGCTCACCACACCCATCGAAATGATTGGGCAGCTCCCCGCCTCGCCCCAACTCGCTTACGAACACACACGAGTTTATCGCACAGTCACCGACCAGCCACCCGTCTTCGATCCCGGTGAAATCGCACAGGGCTGCTATCGCAATCTCCCGGAAATCATGGCCGACGTCGCTGCCCGGCCATCTGTTTATTCCCAGCCATTTCGCACGATTCTCGCGTGGTACCAGGAAGAGTACCTCAACCAACCATCGCTGAAGATTTAGCAATCTCCGTCCTGTCAAACAGGACACACGCAGGCAATCACTCTTCTTCAGCCAGAGCCACCGAACTTCCGGCACCCTCGTGTGTTCGCTCACTCACTGCCGTCGGATCAAGCGTCAATCGCTTGAGCACAATCGTCGCATACGAACCACGCGGCAGTTCAAAGTCACACGTCACTTTGTATCGACCCGCATACTGCTCATCACTGGCCATCGCCATCTGCAGATTGTGTGGCACAATCAGTGCCGGCCTTTCGCCCTTGGAGAAGAAGCTGTCCCGCGGATACTTCACCCGCAGTTCGCGTAGTTCAATCCCCAGTTCCCGCAGAACATTCTCGTAATGCGCTTCGAGAGCCGATCCCTCCAGATCGATGCGTGCGGAAGGCAAAGGGAGTTTGACTCGTGACAGCTCGTCCTGCTCTTCCATCGTCAACGACGTGCAGAAAGCGACCTGCTGGGCCGAAAGACCCACTTCGTAAACCCGTTCATGCCAGACCTTACTGCGAATCAATTCTGCGAGAATATGATTCCACAAGTAGCTCTGATAAGCCGACAGAAACAACCCCCGCAAATCGACACGAATGAGTGCAAAAGCATTCTTGAAGTTGGTGGGATGATCACACAGATAAGTCACAATACTGCGACGCGAAGACTGAGCCAGCTTGGCTTTGCAATCGACCCAGTTACCCCAGTTGTCACGAAGAATACGCTTTTCTTCACGATCGTCTGGCCGATCATGCGGATTGGGTTCCGCCAGTGCCAGCCATAACGCTCGCTCGTAATTCCCTGCACACCAGGGCTGTGCAATAAACTCCCGCGATGCCCCGAGCGAGCCAAATCGCTGATCGTCAAAGTAATTCGGCAGCCGATCGACCAGCAGCGATTCCCGCAGATTCACATACTTCTGAGCCACATTCCGGGGCAGATCGCGAATGACAATATGGAAGCGATTGCCGGAAATATCGGTCGGGCCAAAATGCTGCTTCGTCTGCCCCTGATAAACCAGCGTAAAGTTCTGCTGATTCAAATCCCGCCGCGGACCACGACTGATCGTCACATACTGCTGGGTAATCGCATGACGATCTTTGAGACCACCATAACTGATGTGCTCTCGCTTGATTTTCCATCGCCGCAAAATCGCTTCGATAGCTTCGGGAGTTCCCAGAGATGTCTTCGTAAGTTTATAGACGGCATAATTACCGCCCTGAATCTCAAACTCACTCAGTTCTTCAACCTGGAAATCTTCGGGGAGGCACTTCAATTTCATGCGTGCAGCCACAGCTGGAGTGGGCAAAAGCGTCGTTGGTTCCAATGAACAACAACAGTATAACGACCGCATTGACCACAAGCTATGGGTGTACGGAAAACCACATTTTTCGCAACCAGCCACCGACTTTCTGACGCCAGAAACCCTCGTATCTACAATCCAGATAGAGATTTATGGCTTAGATGGCTCAGTAGCCTCGGTCGCCGCCGGTTGTGGATCCGCGGAAGCTTTCGCCGATTCCGGCGTCAGAACCTTGGCAGAAACAATCCCATCAAGCTTGGGAAACTCCTTCGAAAGATATGCATCGCCCAGCTTCTCAATCAGTGGCTGCTGTGGAAATTCGCCATACTCCGGGTTGATCTGATCAACGAATTCCATCCCTTTGGTCACAATTCCAAACGGACTGAATCCCATCGAGTCCAGCCGACTGTTATCAGCAAAATTGATAAACAACTGAGATGTGCGTGTATTGGGCCCTGATGTCGCAAACGTGACAGTTCCTCGGCCATTTGTTTGCTTGACGGGGTCATCCCGCAAGGGTGCACCATTCCACTTGGCATGCACCTGAGGATCAGCCGCAATCCCAAACTGAGCCACGAATCCAGGGACCACGCGGAAGGATTTGGCATTGTCGTAGAAACCACTCTTCACGAGTGTGTAAAACCGATCAGCCCCCCGTGGAGCCCAGTCGCGATGAACTTCCACAACGACATCACCGTTCGTTGTCGTCAAAAGCACTTCAAACAGATCAGGTGCCCGCTCATCATCCGGTGTTAACGGCTCGGCACTCGCACCTTCCAAAGCCGGTGCGACGGGAGCCTTCGCATCTTTCATCACCGGTGAAGAGTCACAGGCCAGTCCAGAACCCAGCAGTACAAAACTGAGAATTGTCCAAACGGCTTGACGCATCAAAACCGGGTGATTGCGAGTCATTCGAAGCATGGCGATACATCTCTTGATCTAAGGAAATCACCACTCCCTGGCGATCTGCCGTCCATGAATCGTCACTCACGCTGCAACAACATCTATCAAGTATCAACGGCGTACAAATCAGTTTTTACGCCTTATACTCCGAGAAAATCAGCGAAACGTTCTGACCACCAAATCCAAAGCTGTTCGACAACGCCCGGCGAACTTTGCGATCACGAGCAGCATTCGGAATGTAATCCAGATCACAGTCCGGATCAGGAGTGGTGTAGTTAATCGTGGGTGGCGTCACACCATCGCGAATCGACAGAAGGCAGGTAATGGCTTCGACACTGCCGGCGGCAGCAATCAGATGGCCCATCATGCTCTTGATACTCGAAACCGGGATCTTGTAGGCCCCCTCACCAAAGGTCTGCTTAATGGCCAGAGTCTCAACTTTGTCATTCACTTCGGTGCTGGTGCCGTGAGCATTGATGTAATCAATCTCATCCGTATTCAGCCTGGCATCCTGCAATGCCATCTTCATGCAGGCAATGGCACCCCGCCCTTCGGGATGAATATCTGTAATCCGGTAGGCATCGGCCGTTGAACCATAACCCACCACTTCACCGTAGATGTGGGCTCCACGCTTTTTGGCATGTTCGAGCTCTTCCAGAATCAGAATGCCGGCACCTTCGCCCAGTACGAATCCATCACGATCCTTATCAAACGGCCGCGAAGCCGTCTGCGGGCTGCTGTTGCGAGTCGAAAGAGCAGTCAGCAGGTTAAAGCCAGTCACTCCAAAGGGATGGATCATGCTGTGAGCACCACCCGAAATCATTGCATCGGCATCACCCCGGCGGATGATTTCTGTCGCTTCCCCAATCGCCTGGCTGGATGCCGCACATGCCGTCAGGCAATTCAGATTCGGCCCCTGAGCATTGAACACCGCAGCCAGATGTCCGGCTGTCATGTTCGGCTCCTGCTCCATTTCTTTCTGGGGATGCATGCGGGCCAGTCCTTCCCGCGTGAAAACTTCCAGATCGACTTCTCCTGTCGCTGTGTTCTGGGCCTGAGCAATAATGCTCATGATCATCAGAAAATCCTGCTGCCCTTCCCCTGCACCCAGGTAAACTCCCAGGCGACCCGGATCGAGATCGCTGTCCGATAAACCCGAATCATCGTAAGCCTGCCGGGCAGCACCCAGTGCGTAATGAATGTTCTTACCGCTGAACTGGAATGGCGTCGTGTCAGCGACATACTTGTCGAGCTGAAACCCCTTCACTTCACCAGCAAAAGTCGTCGGAAATCGACTGGCATCGAAATGCGTAATCGTGCTGATGCCGCATTTCGCCTCCTGCTGGGCCTTCCACATCTCCTCAATTGAGTTACCAATGGGAGTAATAGCACCAATACCGGTAATGACTACTCGACGTCGCATATCGAAAACCTCAGGTGAACTTATCTGTCAGCAAGCTGACAAAACGATCCATTCAAACTTTATGGAGACTCTTAAGTGTCATACGCAATCGTCGAGTCTGCTGCTAACGGCCGCTTGTCATTTCGGGTGACTGGCAATATCTGGTCACTGGTAAAATAAAAAACTGTTGGAATGCAAAGCTGGATTCACAACGCCGGGTTAAATCGAACCTCGCGCCACAGTCCCAGAACCTTAAGCGACAGGCAAAGTGGGGTCACCCGTCTTTCCCACATCCAGTATTCCGCGCAACAGCTCAAAAACAAAACTTTTCTGATCAACGCGTACACTGCCGCTCTGCTCGGAATTGACATGCGCAAACAGAATCTCCCCTTCGGCCACCAGTCGATCACCGACTTTGGCAGTCGCGGAAACCATGCCACCTTCGGCATTGGCTTCTTCAAGAGTCGTCCGATAAGTGAGCGTCTCACCAGGCGTGACGTAGCTGTGGAAGGTCATTCGCGGCACTTTGGCCAGAACAACCACCTTCGAAAACTGATGAGATTCTCCCAGCAGAATGCCACCCGTCTGCGCCAGACCCTCGAGGATCAGCGAATGGGGCATGACCGGGAATCCCGGAAAGTGATCGTGGAGATGCTCCTCCGCCAGACTCACATTCTTGATTGAAACAGCTCGCTTGCCGCTTTCAAACTCGACAAAGCGATCAACCCACATCCAACGCATGGCAATCTCGAGAAACGAATAGGGGAAGCTACGACAAGGCAAAGCCCCTTCCGCATGCGAGAAGCTCCCCAGCCATGCATGCGGAAGGTGTTGCTGTTCGTTCCCTTGACCCTCGGAAATCTCACCCGAATCGATCAGACGACATCCGATCGATTACGAGAGATCAACTCCGAAAATCAGGACAATTTACTCTCAAGAAAATTCACGATCATCTTCACTGTCAGAAGATCGGTCAGCTTCTCAACCTTAGGATCCTTGGCAAATGAGTCAATATCTGCGTGTGGCATTTTGGCTTTCAACTCCGCCACACCGGCGGGAGTCAAGACACCATTGGACACGAAATTCGGATCAGCCGCTGTCACGTTCTCAGGCAAAAGTTCCGATCGGGGAATCTTGATCCCGAAAGCCTTCTCCAGCCGGAACAGAATGTCGAGAATATCAATCGACTCAGCACCCAGATCGCCAAACAGCGTCGAAGACTCTTTCACTTCGTCGTCATCAACTCCCAGGGCGTCGCACAGCGTTTCCCGGACCTTTTCGAAAATCTCATCGCGCGATGGCATCCACTCACTCCTTGAGCAGCCCGTTCCGAGTTGACGTCTCTCAAAACAGTACCGCTTGTCGCGTCCGTATCTTACAGTCGCTCACAGATCTTGGCATTTCGGACGGACTTCTGCCAGATCGAACCCACGTCAGCGCTGCTGAAAACTTATCTTCAACACCCCTCGAAAGAATCGTCGAGGAGCAACACCAACACCGCAATTAACCCATACCACCCAGAGTCAACCCACCATCCACCTTCAAAGTTTGACCTGTGATATAACTGGCTTCATTCGAAACCAGAAAATGAACAGCGAAGGCAATATCGTCTGGTTGACCCAACCTCTTGCAGGGAATCGCTTTTTTAATCGTTTCACCGGCTGCGTTCACCACAGCCACCGTCATATCAGTCTCAATAAACCCAGGCGCCACGCAGTTCACAGTCACATTCCGCTTCGCCAGCTCGACAGCCATACACCGGCTGAATCCCTCAATGCCAGCCTTGCTCGCCGCATAATTGGCCTGACCTGGATTCGAAAAATCTGCCGAAACACTCGACATGTTCACAATCCGACCATACCGGGCCGACATCATCGGTCGCGTCACTGCCTGACAGAAATTGAAGACACTGGTCAGATTCGTATCAATCACCGCCTGCCACTGTTCAATTGTCATTGTGGCCAGCAGTCCATCTCGAATAATGCCGGCATTGTTGACGAGAATGTCAACTTTACCCCACTTCTCGACAACCTGTTCGACCACCTGATCGCAAGCCGCTTTATTGGCAACATCACACTTCAAAGCCCAGCTTTCGTGCCCGGATGCCTTCAGCTCCTCGACAATCGCCAGGGCTGGAGCTTCACTCGACTGATACACAAAGGCCACCTTGGCTCCCGCGCGGGCCAGCTTCAGCACAATCGCTTTACCAATCCCACGGCTGCCACCTGTCACCAGTGCGACGCGTCCAGTCAGATCCATACTTCATTCCTCGTCTTTAGTTCTTCAATCGATTGCAATTCAATGCTCAGCCGATCGATCATTGGATTTTCAGCGGGCTCAAGCCTCTGGGTTGCAGCAGATTCACTGAGTCAGTTTTTCCAGTCACCACTGCACGGCATTTCAAACCTGCAACTTCAACTCACGACACCAACTCCTGCCCGGCAGGAGCTGCAGACCATAACGTGGGAAACAATTGCCTTAACCAGGCGATTCGAGCCTCATCACTGGCTCGAGCCGAAGGATCACGATCTGCCACATTAAACTGTGTCAGCACAATTCGGGCACTGACTGCCGATTCCTGAGTACTGGCCAGCACGCCAGACCCGGCAAACTCCCAATGCTGTGGACCGATCTTTTTCACCTTCATCGAAAGCTGGAGTTGGTCGCCCGGTGCCACAAACGCATTGTATTTCAGAGCCCTGGTTTCCTTCAGCAGAATCGTGCTGTAAGAAAAATCGGTGCTGGCACGCATCAGCCACGCACCGGTCTGAGTCAATGCCTCCAGCATGAAAACCCCGGGCAGCACTGGAAAACCCGGAAAATGATCGGCCAGGTATTCCTCGGCAATACTCACGTTCTTGACCGCTGTAATCGACTCGTTGGGCACGAGACTCGTGATGCGATCAATCAACTGAAAACGCATAGTGTTTCATTATCCGGGGATGGTTGATGACTGAGCAACTTCGCAAGCCCTCGACCCTGCACTGTTGACTCGCAGATTCGACTCGCAGATTCGACCTCAGGAGCTCCACGGATTTCCTGGAGATCACCCGAGTTGAAAAGCCAGCGAAACCGGCATGATAGGGTCTGAGCAACTCTGCCTCAACCCTTCTCGCCACAAAAAATGTACTAAAGTTCACATACGGGCAAGATCTGCGAACTTTCAACCTTTGATGCCCGAGGCTTGAGACTCTGGGCTGTCATGACCTGACAGATGATCACCAAATAGCCCGAAAGCAGCGTGACGCGGAACAAAATTCTTCGCTTTCAAGCCATAAACCCCGACCCCACCGCCAACCACAACAGTGCCGCACTCACGAGAATCACCACACCGAAACTGCCCCATGGAACGGATCTGGCCCCAATCGGCAACCCGGCAAAAACCAGTGCCAACCACCGAAAAAAACCGACCCAGACCAACAAACTCGAAATCAGCACCAAACAGGCTCCGGGCAAAAGCGACAGCGAACCGAGTTCCACACGATCCTCAGGCCCAGACCTTACCTGCCAAAGCGACAACAATGGCTGTGTATCCATCAACCAGCCGGGCCAGGGACTGCTCAACAGGAACAAAGACACGCCGCCGATGACTGCCAGCACCCCACTGGGGCAAACGGAAAATAAACCTTCCCACTCTTCAAAATACTGCAGCCGACGACCAGTCCGGAATGCCTCACTGATTCCCCATTTGATCAGTCCAAAGCCCACCACCATCACAGTCAGTTGCCGGGACATCCCCTCCCAGCGTTCCCCTTGAGCCTCAACCGGAACAGGCTCCAGCAAACATAAAGACCAGACCCACCATCCCGTCCCGGCCATCAAAATCGTAGCCACCCATCGGCTCCACTCCTCCTGCTTCAAAATGATCAAACCCGCTGCCAAGGCTGTCCAACCACCGATCAGCGACCAGGCCAGCGCCTCCATCGAGACTGGCAACGCATCTGCTGCGATTCCGGGCATATTTCTGGGTGCCAACCAGCTCAGCACCCAGAGTCCGCACAGCCAGCAAACGAGTTGATGGCCGCTAAGCACTCCATGGAGAGATCTCCTGGTAGTCTCGCCAACATTCGGTGAGAGTCTGCATGGGCTCAACATCGCTGCCAGATCCAGCCACAGAAAATGACCAGGGATCAGGCAGAGCCTTCCAGCACAACCGGCCACCATCAGTACCCAGCCCACCTGCTGCCACGAATCTCCCTGCCAGCCTGCGACGGGGTTTGACATCGACGTCAATCGGCTCTCCTGCTGATTCATGAGCAGCAACCAACCCGTCCAGACAAAGATCGCCGTCGTGCCCTGCCACAACAGCATCAGGCCTTTGAGCCGACTTTGAATCCCCACACGACGGGATTGATCTCCAGCAGCCTCGCAGCGAACGAATTTCAACGAAGTAAGCTGAATCAACTCCCACGCCAGCAAAGCCCCGGCCAGATGCGGCGCGCTCAGCATCACGACTCCCAGCCCCAGCGTCAGCAGGAGCCACCAATCCCAGGCATCCATCTCATCCAAATCTGTGACTTGGCCAGCCGTCACAGGTTGTAAGGCGCCACCGCACCGTGCCAACCAGGAGCCACGAGCACTGGCACCCAGTGCCATACCGACCCCGACTGTCAGGCAAATCAAGATCCCTTTTGAGAGCGGGTGGGACATTGCTGCCTGGCTCCACACACCGGGCCAGCCAACAGCCGCCAGGCTGACGAGCCCTGCCAGCCACGCCAGCAAAGAGAATGGCCAACGCCTGGCCTCTGGCAAGACCATCATTCCGACCATCGCCAGGACAATCCACATCCCTCCCGCCAGATTCCAGTTCATCGTGACAGGAAATGTCATTCGCCCTCTTCTCTCAACAAAGCCCACCATCACTTAATGCCGGTTCATCCATCAACACTCGATGAGCCAGATCAATCCCACGCTGGCTAATGCCACCATCGTCATTGCCAGGAAAGTCCCCAGCGACAAATCATCCACTCGATCGACACGGATGCCTTGTGGTTGCCCCGGGTTGATACCCTTCGCTTCCAGCTCTGGTAAAGCCGGAATTCTTTCCCTTCCCCAGAGCAGCTTCAACACCAGATTCAGCAGCGTCGAAATCAGAATCATCCAGCTCACCAACACACCAGCCACCCACCATGGGGACTCACTCATCAGTAAGCCAGACAGTCGCCAAATCCCCAGGCCGATCGCTCCTGGAAGCCCCCCAGCCAACAACCAACCGGCGACCCCCAGCATCTGCGACCAGCGCGGAATTTTTTGCGATAACCCACCCCAGGCATCCAGTTCTCGGCCCACATACTGCCTCTCCAGATGGTGCAGGAGCAAGAGCATGACAGCCCCGCTCAACAGCGAACCCAGCACCAGGAGAACTGCCACATCACCGACAGTATCACCACCCACCCCGAGACATCGGGCAACCATTCCCAATTGCTGCACTGCCAGCACTGTATAGCCCACGATCTTCCGCAGATCACTTTGAGAAATCGCCAGACACGCCATCCACAGAGCACCACATAAAGCCACACCTCCCCACCAACCCGGCAATCCCTGCCCAGGGCTGGCGAACAAAGGAATCAGCACCGTCGATACATACCAGAGGCTGCTCATCGCCAACCCGCTGATCAATAAGATGGTCAGTGGCAAAGATTGACCTGTGACCAGCGATCCCCACCAGCCATGCATCGGGAATAATCCAGCACGAATCCAGATGCCCAGGCCCAAGAGAAACAGAACCATTCCCGAAGTTGTCGACCACACGCGCGACGACATTTCATTCTGTTGACTCCACAGTGCGATCTGGTGGATCAATTCACTCAACCGGTACTCTGCCGGTGGTGCCACTGGCACAAGATCAGCCTTCAGCGGGGAAAAAATCGCCGACAACAGCAGCATCGCGAGCATCAGGCATAAACTCGCCACTCCCTGCCAGATCAGTGTCGATGTCAGGTCACTTTTTGACTCTCTTCTCGAAACAGCCACAGCGAGACCGGCGGGATGGACACTAGCCACCTTACGTTCGATCAACAACCCCCACAGTCCCATCAGCCAGCCCACATCGAAAGAGAACAAACTCCATCTCCAGTCCGTGGCCAGCCAGCTCCAGGTCCAGCATAGCTGGACAAAAAAAATCACCAGCCAGCGGTGTTCAATCCCCTCATCGCTCCTCCCCCCGATCGTTGAAGAAGACGGCTCTGAAAAAGTCGTGCGACGAGTCTTCTCCATTGAACTGATCAAAGCCACCAGCAACGACAGCGCGAAGACCATCAGCCAGGAGTCCTTCACCCACGAGACCTTCAGCCAGGAGAAATCATCGCTCGCAATCACACGGCTCAACTCGCCCGAGTCATTTAAACCAGATCTGTGCCATCTCGTCGTCAAGAGATTTGTCACAAACCAGAGACTCACGTTGAACCAGGGGAGTAGTGGCAGCACACGCCGCACACCCCCTGCTGAGGCCGGCCAGACCTTCGTTACCAGCAGGAAAAGTATCCCCACAAGTGGCAGCAGGCTGGCCAGAAGTGCTATCCGCAATAGCCATTCCGGCACGATCATTCCTTTGTCACAGCAGGTGGCAGCCAGCAGTCGTTAAACTCAACGTCTCACAAACAATAACAGCCATAAACTGGCAGTCAGCACCAGCATGGTCATGTAAAGCGACAGTTTGCCAGTGTGCAACCCTCTGAGCCACATTCCAGCCTGTACTCCCAGTGAGCCGACCCGTTGCCAGCATCCGTCAATAACCAACCAGTCGCCCAGTCGCACCAGTTGGGCGATCCCTCGCACAGGAAGATGGATTCCCCAGAAGAATACCTTCTCCACCAGCAGATGGTCTCGCCCCAGTTCCAGAAATGGCTTCATCATCTCTCCGCAGGTTCGCCACGCGAGCTTACGGACTGTTCCTCTTCCTAAAAGGATGGCCAATAGCCCCCCTGTCAGTACCGTGCTCGCAATCAGTAATTGTCCCGCTCGCCACAGAACCTGGCCCTTTTCGATGAAAGAGAGGAAAAACTCTCCAGGGACTGCAAGCAAAACGTAAACCCCCATCAGGAAACAGCTCGCCACGAACAGAGCCTCTCCTCCGGGTCTTGGCGGATGCTCAACCTCTCGGGTGGCAGGCCACATGATCCCCATGGTCAGCCACAGAATGCCCAGCAGTATCGCCATTTGCTGCCAGAGCTTGACTCCTTCCAGATCAATGGGCAGCCAGGCGAGACTCAACCACCCCACGCCGATCCACCATCGATGCTGTCCCACGGGACTGATCAGCCACCATGCTCCCAGCACCCAGCCCGACATCCACGAACATCGAGACCACGCTGCACTCCAGTCGATCTCCGTGAATGATAAATCACCCGCCTGACCAGCCCGTTGAAAAAACTGAAAAGCAGCCAGGCTCAACAACGTGGCCAGCAACAAAGTGCTCCGACCAGGATCAGACCACTGCTCGTTCCAGTCATCACTTTTCCAGCCATCACTTTTCTGGGGTCCCTGAATTCCACCGAGATTCTGTTCGATCACTCCAGCCCGAATCGGTACACCATCCATTCCGGTTTCATCCGCAGGCACAGCCAGCACTCGTCCAGAAAGAAACATCCAGCCGCACAGAACAACCGATATCGAACTGAGCTGTGATGCCAACTCTCGCCCCGCTGAACCTCCCGCCAGCGAAGCCTGAGCCATCAAAGGCCAGCTGCTTTCCAGCAACAACACACCCGCACCAGCACTCAATACCGCCAACACCAATCCGGAAGAGGACAGTCCAACAACCTTTGTCGCACGTTCTCCTGCCGACAATTCCGCGATCGCCCCGGCAGACAACATCGACGGAAACAAAAACAGTTTGGGCAAACACCCCAAAAACCAGCAGAGAATTCCCATCTCCAGCAGCCCAAACTCATAACTCCCCGGCAGCGCAACCTTCACCCTCTCCAGATCTTCAAATCCATCAATTCGAAATCCCTGCATCAGCAGCATGGCAGCGACCAGCAGCAGCAAATCTCCCGGCAATTGATGCAACAGCCATCTCTGCAGCGAAATCAACACTCGCGGAATCGATGATGTTCGATCTCCCCATCCGAACTGGCAGAGCAACACAGCCAAAGTGATCAGATGAGCTCCCACAATCAGCAACACCAGCGGGCTGGCCATCGCCAGCAGCACCAGCCCCAGCAGACCGACGGAAACACCCAGAGCGGCCATCTTGCGAGGAACCGCCTCATCGATGACCGTCGGAACCGGGGCCCTGTGAGCCATGTGCACAATTTCAGAACGCTCACCGCTCCGGAATCGGGCCCGACTCTCCGCCAGCATTAACGCCAGGCCCACTCCACAAAGCATGGCCAGAATCGCCATTCGAAGAGGGCTGATTTCCAGACATCTGACTGCGTGACTGGAGTTGCCGTTTTCAATCCTCTCTTCTCCCGATTCGACCATCGGCAAGGCGCGAGAAACCACCCGCCAGACTTCGTTCGAGACTTCCAGAGATGTCTCTTGAGAAGCTGTGAATTGAGCTGGATTTTTGCCCAATCCTCCCCACCAGACGGCACTTGCCAGAGCCAACGTTCCGGTGATAAACCAGACCAGCAGACTTCCTCTCCAGGCCCAGCTCACGCTGTAAGACCCGTCCCCCTCAGAAATCGCGTGCTGAGTCACCTGCTGGAAGCCAGGAGCCAGCATTTCCCCACCGCTTTCCACGCAAAGAGTCGTTTCATCACGCCGCTGCAAACGTCGATTTGCACGGAGCGTCCGCGGCTCTGGCAGCAACGCCAGCACCACCAACCAGCAAAGGGGAATCGCCAGAAGTGTGAGGCAGATCATCCCTGAAATCGACGGCACGACCACTGACAATCCCCTCCTGTCCGGATACCGGGCCTACTGGAACGAAGCTCGATCAGCCAGTCGAGCGGCTCCTTCCTGAGCCATTGACTCTTCGTACTGTAAAGCCTGCTGCTGGTATAGGCCGCGATCAGTTTCTTCGGGTTCTGCGGAGGTTCCTGCGAGCTGATCCCCAGTCCATACTTTCGAAACACTCCATGTCGCCAGCACCAACAGTCCACCGACACACAGCAACACACCCCACAGCAAACCACTCCCATCCGGATGGGCCGCAGGCCGGCTGAGCATCAGGATTGTCATTCCCAGAAATGCCACCGCAAGACTGCTGACCTGCTCTGGAAATCTTCCAGCCAAACCACGGGAAAGCCCCACACAGATCATGACCAGACCAGCACTGCCCATCAGCATGGCAACTCCTCCACCTTGGCCATCCCTGCCGAAGATCGCCGGGATTTCCAGACAATTCCCACTCCAATCATCAGGAGGAGCAGCCCGGCTGGCCATTCTTCATCCATGCGAAACACGCTCTGCTCGATAGCGGGCGAATTTTCGTGCATACGACCATCGGCCGAAATCATGAGGGCCGAAAACAACAGGATCGCTGCTGCCAGAGCACTGATCGTCATACGAAATCGCACCAGAATCGCCGGCGAATTCACAAGATTCATTAAGCCTTGGACAACTGCCGGTGGAGCGTGCGATGCAACCGGAAAGAACTGCGGAGTATTGGTAGCGACAATGTACAGCACCATCGTACCTGCCAAAGCCATCACTCCACTTTCCCAAAGTTTTCCTTCCAGAAGTGTCCCGAAGAGAGCACAGGTCATTCCCCCCGCCAGAAACAATAAACTGATAATTCTCGATCGAGGGGAAGCACAGCGATACGTCGCCCAGGCACCCACCAGTGCCACAGTGGCGAACCAGCACAGATCCGCCGGGCGGGAAATCTCGAATGTTGAGCTTTGACCTTTCGCCAGCTCCCCAAGTATGGCCATAAGTCCCATGACGACGACGACACATCCCAGAGAATTCACCAACAGCCGACGTGACCAACTGGCAGCGCCCCACGCCAACCCGACGACGACAGGCCAGAAGAGCTCGACTTGTTCTGTGATGTTCATAGCCAACGAGATCATCTCTCCGCCCGGATATTTCTCGAAAGAACCTGATTCCGTTGACCCTGTCTTTTCCAGACCGTGATCTCAATCTGAGAAAAAACCATCGCGCAATCTTGGCAACAAACTCACTCAATGAACCATTTCACCCTGTCAACAAATTCACCCCGTCCACAATTTCACTTCGTCAACAATTTCAGAGGGGCCCTTCAGGAGCAGGCCCACCCCGCCGCCAGGCTTCGGCGGCTTGAGCACAGGCTGCGATTCTTTGCCGGACGAGTTCAATCAGTTCAGCATCCTGTTGCTTGCTGTAAGCGGCAATCTCCTCAGGCAGGATCGGCTTCCCAAAGACGACACGCACCCGCCGGGGACGCAGCATCAGTTTGCCTCGTGGCAGAGCCAGATGGGCTCCCGCAATCCCTGCAGGATAAACGGGGACTTTCCCACGTCGCATCAGGGCCAGAAAGCCTGGTTTCAGTGGCCCCATTTCTCCATCGACTGAACGCGTCCCCTCAGGAAAAATTCCCACAAGATACCCCTGTTCGAGACGGCGCTGCATTTCCCTCAGGCTTCCCGCACGCGCCGCATCCCGATCAATCGGCACCACATAAACCTTCCTTAAGAAAGCTCCCAGAAACCGCTTTTCAAACAAGGTGCTTCGCGCCAGATAAGTGACTGGTCGACGAAACGCCAGTGGTAACAGTAAAGGATCGAGCATGCTCTGATGATTGCTCAGAATCAGCCCACCCTCCGGGTTATTGAACTGTTCCGATCCACTCACCCGATAACCCATCCAGGGGTAGAACACCATCCGGAAGACCATCTGGCAATAAAACCAGACCCGATTCCGCTGAACTCCCAGTGGCAACCCGGGAGATGGAACAGGTTGTGATTCCTCAGCTTGCTGGAATGACGCGGAAACAGCCGCCGATACGTTCGTCCCCGCTGCTACAGAGGTGGCTGGCTCATGATTGACCACATCGTCAGGAGTGGTCGAGGGAAGACCGGTATTGTCCACGCTCACATCTTTCTTCATCAATTCTGGCAGATCAACTGGGCTGGTCATCAATCTCAAGTGGAAAACATGCTGTGTAACCATCGAGAATCAATTCGCCAGAACAGTAACAGAACTCGGGTTGTGTCGAAATCCCTTTGGATTCATAGTCTCAGGACAACGGCATTCGTTTCTCGCAGGCAGAATTGGCAATTCCCACTGGCCCGGCAATCATGGTCTATTCACCCATCGAATCGCAGCCATCGAACTTCAAGAGGCAGACCGGTATGTCTTCGTCGATCACGTCTCACCTGCGCTTGTGGCTTGTTGTCTTCATCCTGACGGGTGAAGGCTGGTTCCAACCTTTACCAGCGGCGCTCGCACAATCAGGTGGAACTGCTGCCAGCGAAAATCAGGCGGCCAACGATCCCGGCTCCCTCGACCCGCAGGAAAATGGCCTCTCAGAAGGGCGCTCGACGTTCTGGTGGTTGATTGAAACTTCCGGCTGGATTGGTCTGGCCCTCTTGATTATTTCCCTCTATTTCGTCGCCAAAGTCACACAGTGCTTTCTCGAACTGCGCGAATCCGTCCTCATGCCGCCCAAATTTGTGGCCAGATGCCATCAACTGATTGCAGAGCGGGAATTCACCACGCTGCTGGCCACGGCCAAGGCAGAAAATTCTGAGATTGGCCGCGTACTGACCACCGCCTTCTCGGGTTTATCGATTGGCATTGCCGAAGCTCGCGAAGCGGTGGATCGCGGTGCCGACACACTGGCCGTCAACCTCGAAACTAAAATCAGCATGCTGGCCGTGATCGGTTCCTTAGGGCCGATGATTGGTCTGTTGGGCACTCTCAAGGGGATGATCTCCAGCTTTTCGGTCATTGCTCTCTCCGATCAACAGATGAAAGCCAGTGCTGTCGCCGGCGGAATTTCGGAAGCATTGATTCTCACCTTCGAAGGAGTCGCCCTCTCAGTCCCCGCGATTTACTTCTTCGCGTTTTTTCGCAATCGAGTCGCCAACCTGACAGTCGCTGTCCAGAACACGGCCGATGAAATCGTCAAACGAGTTTATCTCGCTGCCAAAAACAACTGATTCAGTCCCTGAGCATCCTTCGCACCCAGATTCTTCAGGAACAGATCCACAATGCCCATTCAGCGCCATGCTCACGGCTCGGAAATGAATCTTGAGCCCAATCTCACACCACTGCTTGATCTCGTGTTTCAACTCATCACGTTTTTCATGCTCGTGATTAACTTCAAAGGAGCATCTCTCGATTTAAGCCTGAAGCTCCCCGTTCTGGGCTCAGCCAGGCCCATTGAATGGAAAAAAGGGACAGAGCCCATCGTGATCAATCTTCGCAGCGACGGGACGGCCCAGGTTTACGGCGAACCCATCGATCCTGCCGAGTTTTTCGCAGCCATGGCTCGACAAGTCTCCACTGCGAAAAATCCCGATCAAGAGGCCGAAAGCCGACCTGTCATTCTGCGTGCGGATGAACGGGTTCCATTCTCACGGATCAACGAACTGATGACTCTCAGCCGTGAGCATGGATTCGAGAATTTCGCACTCAGTGCCATGGCACCTTCCACTCAGACTGCGCCTCGAAATCGTGCCACTTCCGATCGAACGATTCCCGCTGCCAGAGAGCCAGGAGGTTCACCATGAGGCATCGGAATCGATTCTCTCACGGAAATGTGGAACTCAACATGGCCGCCATGCTCGATATGGCGTTTCAACTTCTGGCATTCTTCATTCTCACATTCACACCCTCGCCCATCGAGGGGCAGTTCGCACTCAAACTGCCACCCCCAGTGGCGCAAACGCAGCCTGAGACTTTGACTCCCGCCAGCAATGATGCCGAGGCGATGCTCGATCTGCAGGCGATTCATCTCACGTTACTGGCCAATCCCGAAGGCCGATTGAGCGCGGTTCTGCTGGAAGATCAACCGCTGTTCGAGGGCGACTGGACACCCCAGCATGCGACACTCCTGAACAATCAGCTCAAAGAGATCTTTCAAACACCAGACTCTCCCTTTCACCAGATTCAGATCATCTCGGACAAAACTCTGCACTACGGCGACATGATGAAAGTCGTGGAGGTCGTTTCCCGACAGAAACTGGCCAATGGCAAACCTCTGCGGGAAATTGGATTTAGCGAACGAAACACCAGATGATGTTCTGGTTCCTTGGTTGACCAGCAGATCGATTCAGCGCTTGAGTGGGTGGAACATGGCACGCCGAACAAGAGTCAGACCCTTTGGGGCCGGCATACCAGCGGGGCGAACCCTTTCGCTGGTGCTCCTCTTGTTCATTGTCGGTCTCTGCGTACTACGCGCCAGGCAGCCCGGGTTCTGGACATGGATCGCTATCGATGATTCCCGCCAGTTAGTTCTCTCTGCCCAGGATCTTCCGCAAAACCAGCTTCACACAATGGTCAAAGCCCACAAAGCATCTGCGGAAACCGGTGCAGCGACTCAGGTCATCAACAACACCCTTCCCGATGAATGGTCGAGTTTCACAGCCGAGACTCAACCCATCGAAGATCGGCAGGCACTTCAACAAGTCGATATTCCCGCTTACTGGCGATTAATGAGCTGGGCCAAAAGTGAATCATTTCTCGAACTGCTCCAGCGTGCCAACCCGCATGTCCTCTTCGTGAATCTCTGGGAAGAACCGCAGGTTCACCGTGGCCAGCCTGTCCGGCTCCGGCTCAATGTCCGCCGCGTCCTTTCCTATCAGGCGGGTGAGAACAACCTGGGGATTACTCAACTCTATGAGGCCTGGGGTTGGACAACAGACTCGAAATCGTTTCCTTACGTCGTGGTCTTCCCCGAACTGCCAGCCGGCCTCCCCTTAGGTGCGGATGTCAACGCCGAGGTCGAGTTCGCTGGCTATTTCCTGAAGGTCATGGCCTACGACGCCTATGAAACGCGCCGCGGGGCTCCTTTACTGATTGGGCAGCTTCGCCTGCTCCAACCCACAGCGACAAATTCTCCCACCTGGCCTCAACCACGAGAACTGATTCTATGGGCAGGTGGTCTGCTTACGGCTGTCGGCCTTGCCATCGCATTCGGGATACGTCAGTACCGCCAGAGTCATCCGTCCCTGGCCGCGATCATCACCAAGACCAGCGAGACAGTTCAGCCCCGTCTCGTGGAGCAGACCGAGGTTCCCACAGCGTCAACTCCATCAACGACCGAGAATCAGTTCACAAGAACACCACAAGAAACAACCTCATCCACGGAATCGAACAATACGCTGTCACCATGGCCAGACGCGGAGAAAACGCCCTCTGCCTCGAACGATCAGCCGTGGTTTAATGTGTCCGATTCGACCGCTCAACCTGCCGGTGGAATTGATCTCTTCGCACAGCCCTTCAGACCCAAATCTTCATCCGCTGAGAAATAATCTGTCGCTCGCTGTCGATCGAAAGAGCGTCTGTTTGCCGAATGGAAGTTCTTGCGAGGCATGTCGTCATGCCTCAGGCTGATCGTCATCCGTCAGGTCGAAATCATCACCAAACAACAGCAGTTGAGACTCGGCCCTGGTCGATTGGGGAGCTTTGAGTTTTCGCCGCGCCACCAGAGGTGCTGACTCTTCTCCCTGAGGATCGTCACGCCGCTTCATCGTTCTCAACATCTGGCGGATCTCTTCCATCCGATCGGCCTGCAGTGGTGTCTTATCTCTTCGCCAGCGGAGCATGCGAGGAAATCGCACGGCAATCCCGGATTTATGCCGGGGCGACTCCTGAAGGCTTTCAAAGCCAATTTCAAACACCAGTTCAGCCTTCACACTGCAAACCGGGCCGAACTTCTCGATGGCATGCTCGCGAACAAACTTGTCCACTTCCCGCATTTCATCATCGGTCAAACCCGAATACGCCTTGGCAAACGGTACCAGCACATCCCCTTCCCAGACAGCAAATGTATAATCGCTATAGAGACTGGCCCTTCGCCCATGACCCCGCTGGGCATAGACCAGCACGGCATCAATCGTCATCGGTTCGATCTTCCACTTCCACCAGTCACCACGCACTCGACCAGCCTGATAAGTCGAACTCTTTCGCTTAAGCATCAAACCTTCGACACCTCGCTCCCGGCTCGTAGCCCGCACGTTCGACATCGCTTCCCAGGTCAATTCGTGAATGAGTGGTGCCAACTGCAAGCGAGCGAGCGGCAATCCCTCAAACAGTTTCTCCAGCAACTCCCTGCGGCGCACTAAAGGCTCATTTCTCAGGTCTTGCCCTTCGTGCTCTAACAAGTCGAAAATCATCATTCCCGCTGGGACATCCTGCTGCAGTTTCTTACCGACCGTTTTCCTGCCAATCCGCCTCTGCAGTTGTGAGAATGGTTGAAGCTGTCCTTCTTTGATGATCAGAATCTCTCCATCCAGCACTGTCCCCAGTGGCAACTGCTCAATCTCAGGAATCAACTCCGGGAAAGCCTCGGTGATCAACTCCTCACCGCGCGACCAGATGAAGACCTCACTACCGTTTAAGCCGATAACCTGTCGATGAATCACCTGTGCTCGAATTCCATCCCACTTCCATTCGGCTTGCCACTCCGAGGTTGCTCCCAGCGTTTGAATTTCGTCCTCCAAAGGGTAAGCCAGACAGAACGGATAGGGCTGACTGATATTCAGTTCCTGCCCTCCCGGCTCGATCAAGGCTCGATAGCTCTCTGAGGTCGGCTGCCAGTTTCCCATCAAGCGATGAGATAAAATGGGGACGGCAATCCCTGTCACTTGAGAGATCGCCCGCACAATCAACTGCTGCGAAACGCCCACTCGAAAACCGCCCGTCATCAGCTTGTTCCAGACAAACCGTTCGGTCGTGCCCAGCGATCTCCAGGCGTGCTTGAGCATTAATTTCTGCTCAGCTTCACCGGCATTGCGCAGCTTGAGAAGTACTTGAGTAATCCACCACGAAAATGGTCGTTCTTCACTTTCCTGAGGTGGCGGAAGCAGCAGCGCAATCGTCTCGGCCAGATCACCTACCGCTTCATAACATTCAGCAAACAACCACTCAGGAAGTTCTGCGAGTTCAGCTGCCCAGAGCCTCAGACGCTTCACCGGAACAGGCTGCGCCGGGCGATGGCCACTCAAAAACCAGACAGCCCAGGCGGCATCGACAGGCTCTGCCTGGGCAAAATATCTCTCCAGTGCCGCTAACTTCTCGCTGGTGCGGGTCGTCGCATCCAGTTCTTTGAAAAGTTGAGAAAAGCGGCGCATCCTCTGTCCTTCACCAGATCAGCGTGGTTGCTCAATTGTAGCAGCACCACAGATCGAGAACAGAGTCATCGAGATCTGCCTGAGTATTCCTTTACATCAGCTTTACAGCGCGCCGCTCCCCGTCAGCACGACACGAACAGTTCGCAGGAGAATCTTTAAGTCATTCCAGATCGAGCAGTTCTGCAGATACAACAGATCGAGATTCACCTTGCGTCGAAAGCTTTCGATGTCGTTGTCGTAACCGTTGATCACCTGTGCCAGACCAGTCAGTCCGGGTTTCAGCCCCAGTCGATTGATGTAATTGGGAATCTCTGCCGACAGTTTTTCGATGAACTCCGGCCGCTCAGGACGTGGCCCGACCAGCGACATTTCCCCCTTGAGGACATTCCATAACTGGGGCAGTTCATCGAGGCGGGTCTTCCGCATGAACCGTCCCGCAGGCGTCACTCGAGGATCACCCTGCACTGCAAACTGGGCTCCATTTTTCTCGGCATCTGTGCGCATCGTGCGAAATTTATAGAGCGTAAACGGCTTGCCATAGCCATCTTCTTTCCGGCGGTTATTCTCAGGATGACGTCGTTCAACACCCGGAGGAAGAGCCGCTTGCCTTTGATTGCGGCGATCACGACGCCCCGACTTCCGCTGATTGAGACCCACTCGTGTCTGGCAGAAAATAATCGGCCCAGGAGAAGAGACTCGAACAAGGATGGCAGCCAGCACCATCAGCGGAGCGGTCGCAGCGATTAATACCAGCGCTCCCACAATGTCCATCACCCGCTTGGCCAGGCGCGTCCCTTCGCTGAGACACCTGGTACTCCGCCGGGTCTTTTCCAGCTTCAGTTGTGTCAACCATTGAGGAGGAATTGTCGAATCATCCGCCACGTACTGATCGTACAAATCGGCGAATTCGCTTCCCCCAAGATCATGCCGCTCTCTTGCCGACGGATTCGGCAGAGTGGTCGAGATCTGATCTTGAGGAGTCGCAATGGTGGAGTGTGGCTTCTCGAGAATTGTCGCGCTCATGGCATCGGCACCTGGCCTTGATTTCTCATCAAGGCACCTGCTGAAACAAGGGATGATCAGCCATTCGAATCCAGTGCGAATGGGCCAAAGCTCTCTGGCAGAGCCTGTGTTTTCGTATCGAGCTTACGTCGCATGATCGCTTCAGGAGGCCATCTCCTTGCCGATCTCCAGAGGCTGGTCGTGGTTCTTTGGCCACCTGGCGCGGTTGTACCAGCATGTGGCCATTTCGCCACATGCTGGGTGAGCGTGGCCATCAGATCCGCCGTTGAAGAATTTCTTGATTTCAACAGGGCGGGAAAACCACCCGGCACAGCCGTTCGTTCAACAATCGATACAAAATGTAAAGAATCGCGATAAGCAGCAGAATCGCTTTTATCACTACAACCCTCACAACCAGACCTTTGCCTCTCTCACGGATTCCTCGTAACCACAATGTAAGACGGATGTTACATCACGAAGTCCGCTTGTATCGATAGTAGCGATTGTAACAATGGCACGTCCTGTGCTGTTTGTAGTGGCATCGGGGCTGAAAACGCCCTGTCTGTGTGACGAGCGTGTGATGGAGACCTGAGACCTCCTGAATCACGCCTTGAGATGCATGCCTTCCGCGTCTGTGGCAAGCGTGGAAGGCTTCCGGCCGCCAGGAGTCTGGGGCGGCACAACGCGCTTTCATCACTTTCGTGAACTGTAGTGAAGAGAGCACGTGCCCCAGACCCTGCGGCGTGCTGGAACCAGCCGCCAGCCCGAGATCGCGTCATCACACCCCACACCGATCGCCGCCACAACTTCGATCACCGACGACCAGTCAGCCCAAAACGACTCTTTGCAAGTCAGGCCTGCCTGACTTGCACCATACATCACTCACGACCTGAGGGCCGTGCCCTGCCCATGAACGAACTGAAGGATTGCGTTTTCCCCTATTTGCCACGAGAGGAATGGTTATGTTGAGGTCATTATTTCGAGATGAAAGCGGTTTTATTGTCAGTGCCGAACTGGTCCTGATTGGCACGTTGGTTGTTCTGGGAATGATCACAGGCCTTGTCTGTCTTCGTTCGGCTGTCGTCGATGAACTCGCTTCGCTGGGAGCGGCATTCCGTGGCATGAACCAGACCTACTACACACCGGCATTTTTTGGCTGCCGCAAGTGGTGGGGAAGGACCAGCTTCACTGCCGGTTCGTTCTATAGTGATGGGCGCTATTTTGCGTCGTATCCTCTAGCGACCGAGATCCAGGGTGGCTGGGGAACAAGCGATTTTGTTCCCGTCGCACCACCTGTCATCAACAGTGCTCCTGGCGATAGTAAGACAGTAACACCCACGCCTTTGACACCTCAGCCCGAAGACTGCCCACCGCCCGCAG
This sequence comes from Planctopirus hydrillae, assembly GCF_001707835.1. Lineage (GTDB taxonomy): Bacteria > Planctomycetota > Planctomycetia > Planctomycetales > Planctomycetaceae > Planctopirus > Planctopirus hydrillae. The sequence goes on along the minus strand of NZ_LYDR01000071.1, from coordinate 68,044 downwards.
TCACAACGCCTTGCGACAGTTGTCCTCCTGAAGGGAACGTTCACGGCCCTGTGGCTCCACAATTCCCTCAGTATGGGCCCGATGGTAAGCCGTTCATCCCTTTCGGCCCATCACCACAAGCGTTACCTCAGTTTTAATAGCGATCCTTCAACCATCGATTGACAATTGAGACTCGCTATCAGCTTGAAAACACAGACAGGCCATGAGGAATATACCTCATGGCCTGTCTGTGTTTAATGTGAGTGATGCTGGGCTTCGTAGGAAGCTGTCGATCATTCTTTAATAGCGAACTTCACCACCAACCGTCAGTCCCTGCAGGAAGGCATCTGTAAATCGAGGATTCAGCCTTAAGTTTGACTCAGGGGGATTGGTCTGGTTTGTGCCATCATAGTCTATGTTCATGTAGGGCCGACTGACCATACCTGTCCACATCCCTTCCCAACTGACAAAAATTGAGAAGTTTTCGGTGAGATGAACCTTACCCGAGACTTGCAGATCGAGAATCGGCCCGAAGGTTGTGTCAGTAACGGACTGACTGGTAAGTCCTTCACCTTCACGCACATTCTGATCAGACAATGTCGCCTTGTAGGAGTTCAAACCAATCAAGGCTTTAGGTTCTGCAGCCAGTGAGAATCGCTTGCCAACCAATTCAGCCCGCAAACCAATCTGCGGCCCGTAGTAGTTGTTATTGACGCTGGAATCAATCGTCGTTGTGTAGGTCGTCGCTGCAGGATCCAACGGGTCTTCCCCTGCCGATGTATTCACACCAACCTGAGAGAATGTTTCCCGGAAGTTCATGTAGCGAAAGCCGATCATCGGGCGCACTTGAAAGAAAGCGTTCGGATCGGGAGCATCGACCACATAATTCGCTTCGGTCCCCCAGATGCCAGTTCGCAAAGTTGCTTGGTAGGATCGGTCAAAGCTTAAGAGCAAATTAGTTCCATCCACATTGAATGGAATTACCGGAAAGATTCCATCTAGAGCCCCCGTGGAGGAAGGTAATTGCACGCCACCCACAATGCTCGATGTATTCGTCTGCAAGCTGAAGACACTGGTTTCCAATGTCCCTTCAAAAATCGGCAAACCCCAGGTTCCGCGAATACCGTTGTTGTCCTTCAGCGAAATCGTATCGAGGTTTTGCACGACTCCCTGGCCGATCAAAGCCCCTGTGACAGGATCAGTCACCGGAACCAATGCCCCAGGATTGTTCCGGAAGCCCGAAAGATCGGTACCCACCACCGTATTGCCGGGGTCTTCCACATCCCAGAGCAGATATTCGAGACGGAAGAATCCGTGCCGGAAAGTGTTCTTCAAGGCCTTCTCGATCGGCGAATCGGCATACAGCCAGCCACCGTCATCCGGATACTGCGTGTAAGTCGTATTCGGCATGTTTCCATCGATAAAGCCATTTCCCGGATAGCCATAAGCCGGAGGGAATGGTGCAGAGTACCCTTGCGGACCATATCCGCCCTGATATCCGCCATGCGGGCCTTGAGGCATCATCCCCTGCCCATATTGACCCTGTCCTTGTGGGCCGGGACCAAACGATGGCTGGGCATACCCCCCAGAGCCGTAAACGCTGTCAGCCTGAGGAAACGATCCATTCTGCGCAAAAGCATTCGAGCTCAGCGCGAGTGGTAGCAGGCATAATGTGGTGAAAAGGTACCGCACCGGCATGTTCACCTTCCCAGGTCGAGTGTCCACAGTAGGGGCATCCTGCTGGCGACAAGACTATGTGTGCTCGACTGGTCTCACCAGAGATCCCCTGGTCCCAAAGCACACGACAATTCCGAATGTGTCGTATGTATCGGTTGTAAGAGCCAATCGACTTGCCGCTTTCCTGTGCCGGGCTGTTAAAAAACTCCGGCAATGCCGTCTATAGCGAATCTAACGGCGAAACATGCCTTTCCTGTATCGGCAAAGTCTGCCATTCAATGAGGTTGAAGCTGTGTTCGACAGCGTGCTCGCCATCTCGCAGAGATCATGGAATCTCGAATCAGGCCGATGGATCAGGCGAAGTGGCAGGATATATTCAATGATCATCAGCCAAATACCTGTCAGGCCATCGAGAGAGTTCCGCATGCCTTCCACGACAATTCTGACCTGCAGAGACTGGAATTTTTGTCGACTCCGACACAGATTCCTGACTTTCACTCTCTTGATATGCTCGGCTATGACATCGATTTCAGCTTTTGCTGACGAACTGAAAGTCGACGAAGTGCAGCGGTTGATCGATGCGTATACCCGCAAGCATCCCACTGCCGTTGTTGCAGCCAAAATCATCCGGCCAGCCGGTGACCTCTTTGTGACTTCGGGAGAATTCATTCCTGATGGAGTCGTTCCGCCGGACAAGTCCGCTGCTGAAAGATCGGACACGCAAAAACCGAATGACAAACCAGCACGTTCTGCTGATGAACATTCCCTCTTTGCGCTGGCCTCGGTGACCAAGACTTTCACTGGGGTGCTTCTGGCACTTCTTGCCGAAAAGCAGGTTCTCTCCCTCGGGGATCCTGCCAGCGATTATCTGCCGCAAGCCTGGAAGCTCCCGAGCGAACATCAGGCGGGCATCGAGCGAAAAATCTCACTCGTGGAACTGGCCACACACTCATCGGGCCTCCCCGTCCAGCCCCCAGATATTGCGAGTTTTGCCAGGCAGCACCAGACCGAAAACAATCCCTATTCTCTGTATGATCACAAGGCTCTCGAACAGTCGCTTTCCGGAGTCAAGCTCAGCCATCCGATAGGCGAAAAGTACCTCTATTCGAATCTGGGCATGGGCCTCTTAGGACACGCACTGGCAGATGCGACCAAAGCCGCGAACTTTGAATCGGCCTTGCGGACTCATCTGTTGGACCCTCTCGAGCTTCACGAGACAAGGTTCCACTTAACACCAGAAATACAATCGCGACGAGTACCGACTTTCAATCAACAGGGGATCGCTGCCCCCACCTGGTCATTTGCAACTTTAGAAGCCTGTGGTGGGCTCCACTCCTCCATCCATGATCTCACTCGCTGGGTCAAAGCCCACTGGCCACCACCAAACGATGATGAGAAACCCCTCACCGACCAAAAGTCGCAGTCACAACAACACGCTTCCGCAGAGATTTCTGCTGCGTTCGCCAACAGCCTGAAGACTCATTTCCCTAAACAACCCGACCCACTGTCGACAAAACTTCAAATGGGACTGGGATGGCACTTGATCACCATTCCTCTGCCGAAAAACACGACGGCCGACAACCAGAAAAATGAACATCGCCCCCGCATGAAAAGGATTGCTTTCCACGCAGGGGCGACGACCGCCTCAAGAAGTTTTGTCGCTCTCGATGCCGAACAGCGTGTCGGTGTGATTCTGCTGGCCAATGTCCCTCATTCGCTGGACGAAATCGGCATCCAGGTGATGCAGCGATTACTGACTCATGAATGAGCCTGTTTCAGCAATCATCCAACTATTGCCGACGGAATCGATACTCTTCGTTCTTCGAATCGAAATCCGCTTCAGCTAACTGCTGGCCAAAAGAAATCTCTGTGTAGCTGTAGGCTTCCAGTAAGGTTTCCTCATCGACCGTCTCCGCATCGGCAGTACCATTCGATGGCCAAGAAAAGTTCCGAATACAAACAGGCACTTTCCACTCGTTATCAATGATTGTGATCGTCTTGCGATAGTCCGGAGAAACCTCTTTTGAACGATATTCCACCTGGAATGCGGTACATGGTCGATCGCCAAACGATTCGCCTTCCAGCACATCGCAAGTGGCAAAATTGGCCGTTTGTAAATCCATGGTATGATAGTGAAGCATCAGTTTCGTCAGTTCCAGTAACCCTGCTTTTGTCACAGGGTACCGCGATTCAGCCATTGCCAGTGAACTTTCAGGTTCAATCGAAATCGCTGGCAAGCGTGCCTTCCAGCCACCGGCGTGCACAATCATCTTGTCTGCATTTTCACCGGCGACATACAGAACTTCTCGACCTGCATCACCAGTCAGCCATTTCAAATAAATACTGAATGGCTGATGACGAATCTTGACATAAATCGACTGCTCTTCCGTCAACTCACCAGCCACCAGTTCCTGCTTCGTGAACTGGGCGGTGTAATCCGGTGTCTGCTGCAGAAAAGCCAACCCTTCACGCAGCATGCTCACTTTTCGGCGCAGGTTCACAGCTTCAGGAGTCTCTGCAGTGACTGGCTCAACCTTCTCGATGACGCTCCGCCCCATGGAATCGGGAGTGGTCGCTGTCGCCATGGCCACTTCAGTCGCCGGATTCACGGCAGGAACGGGTGATGTCTCTAGGGTTGCATCCGCTTTACTCTCAGGCGCTGCTTTAGCAAACGACATCTTGAGTGGCTGAGATTTTTTGACCACGATCTGGCGATAGTCAGCACCGGCAATCGAGGGATCAAATTCGAGGCGCAGCCCGATCAAGGTCACAAGGGCCAGAGCCACGGCTGTTCCATTAGCACGATGAACAGTCGGCAGACTCCAGTAAAGACGAATCATTCGACGCATACATGGGGTTTCCTGGTTGGGGAGCCACAGTCGATCACTCAGAAACGAAAGGCAATTTGCGTCGGGGGCAGATTCCACGAGACAGGATGCGCACTCACAGTTTCGACCCAAACCAGGATGCGACCAGGTTGGCCCAAGCCAGGACTTGCCCAGATGTCACCGAATTCATCATCGGCAATTGAGCAAGCTGGTTATGAGGCACGAGTCGATGACATCAGCAGGATTTGCCAGATGAACTGCCGATCAGCGAGAAAGAATTGCCAGGAAAGAGCCCACCAGGAAGAGAATCGGCGAACCTTGCAGAACTTCCACACCCCGTTTCTCTCTGACTGATTGACCAGACTCCTCGGGACACATGCCCCAGCCGTCAGAGTCTCGCATCGGAATATGACGAAAGAATCATCTGGCATCCCACTTGTTCAGGATCGATTTTCTCACCTCAGCCATCAAAGAAAGCTGGCACCAGATTCACACTGCTGTAGAAACGTCTGCAACATGGGTTGAATTGGCCGTGAGCAAAGGGTTGGATTTGCCGCGAAACTGAGACATTGGTTGAAAACCTGCCACATCGGGCGAATTTCACGAGGTAGACTATCCACACGAGGACGATGGATTGTGGAATTCTCTCAGCAGACGCCATTGTCAACCACAACCTTGACCAGATGATCTGGTCACGTTGTATCGTGATTAACAATCAACACGAAGTTAATGATTATCCGAGCGGGGCCGGGCTTTTCTCTGGGGAGAAGGTTCTGCCGCGAAGACCATTGGCAACTTATGATTCAACTGGATCGACTGACGAAAAAGTTCTCAGACTTCAAGACGGGTGAACGTCTGGCACTTGATCACGTCAGCTTCGATGTCAAACCCGGCGAAATCTTTGGACTACTGGGCCCCAATGGCGCAGGAAAAACCACCTGCCTGAGAATTCTCAGTACCGTCCTTAAACCAAGTTCCGGTTCCGCCATCATCGCCGGCTACGACGTCGCCACTCATCCCGCTCAAGTTCGCGCCCGCATCGGCTTCATGTCGAATAACACCGGCATCTACGACCGCATGACCGCCTGGGAACTTGTCGAATACTATGGTCGGCTCTATGGCATTCCGCAGGCACAACTCACTCAGCGACTCGAAACCATCTTCAGCACTTTGCAAATGAACGAAATTCGTGAAGTGCTCGGCTCCAAAATGTCGACCGGCATGAAACAGAAGGTTTCCATCGCCCGAGCCATTGTGCACGACCCTCCCGTCATGATCTTCGACGAACCGACCAGTGGACTCGATGTACTTGTCGCCCGCAGAGTGATTCACGCTGTCGAATCACTCCGAGATCAGGGTAAGTGCATCATCTTCTCAACACACATCATGCGTGAAGTCGAGAAACTGTGTGACCGCATTGCGATCATTTATCGCGGTCGTATCCTGGCCCAGGGCTCGATTGAAGAACTGCGCGATAAACATCATCAGCGGGATATCGAAGAACTCTTTTTTGAACTGATTTCCGCCTGCGATGCCGAAGAAGCTGAGCGTCTGCGTGCCAATGAAGACTCCATCAATACCGGCCTCGACGACACCAGTATGAACGTCGAGGTGAGACCATGAACTGGCGCAACGTCTGGCTGATTTTCCGCCGCGAAGTTCTCGATCAATTGCGCGATCGCCGCACATTATTTATGGTGGCTGTTTTACCATTACTGCTGTATCCCGCACTGGGGATCGGCATGATGCAATTGACCGTACTCTTCAGCGAGCAGCCGCGCACAGTCGTGATTCTGGGAGCCGCTGATCTTCCTCCGCCTCAACTGCTCGATGGTCATCGCTTTGCTCAAGCCTGGTTCGAGACCAATACCGAGAGCCAGAACAAGCTCGAAGTCATTACCGATCTGCCAGCAGAGAATGCAGACAAAGAAAACTCCAAAGCTTTATCGGCCGATGCTGAGCAGCCGACGAATACCACAAAAAAACCAGCCGCCTCTTCTGCCGATCTGGCTCGCCGGCAAAGAATCCTCAACCAGGCTAAAGAACTACAGGTTCTTATTGAACAACTCAAACTGCTCAATCCCGCTGCGGTCGAAAGAGGTCGCCCTGCGACTTTACTTTCCCCCGAACGGGAAACCACTCAGGCTCAGCTTCGCAAAACGATGAGTGAGCTCTTTAAGCAAAGCGGCATTCAGGTTCTTATTATTATCCCGCCCGACTTTGACCAGAGTATCGAAGCCGTCAAGCAGCAACTCGCCAGTCAACGCAGCCAGCCAAGAGAAAACAGCGCAAAAGATGCCACCGCACCACAGACCCCAGCGAGCAATTTTGACTACCCCAGACCACTTATCATTCGCAATCGTGCCGATGACAAATCGGTGATTGCCTACACACGCGTTGTCGAAGTGATGGAGTCGTGGGAAAGGCAGATCCTTCGCGATCAACTGAAAGCCGGTGGTCTTCCCGAACAATTGCCCACACCCATTCGCGCCCACGTCGTCGAACTGGCCGATTCTCAACAGGTGGCGAATAACGTCTGGAGCAAGCTCTACCCCGCCATGCTCATTATCATGGCGGTCACGGGCGCGTTTTACCCCGCCATCGATCTGGCTGCGGGTGAGAAAGAACGTGGCACCATGGAAACACTCCTCATCTGCCCGGCCAGCCGCACCGAAATCGTCATTGGCAAATTCTTCACTGTCATGGGCTTCAGTATGGCCACGGCAGTGCTGAACCTCTTAAGCCTGAGTTTCACAGGCAAGTATGTCTCATCACTGGCAGCATCCAATCTCTCTCGCAATGTCGATCTGACACTCCCCGCATTTTCATCGCTTGTGTGGGTTGCTGTGCTTCTGATCCCCATTGCTGCTCTCTTTAGCGCACTTTGCCTCGCACTGGCGACATTCGCGCGAAGCTCTAAAGAAGGTCAATACTATCTCACCCCACTCCTGATGGTCACACTCGGACTCACAGTCTTCTGCCTCTCACCCGCTGTCGAGATGCAACCGTTCTATAGTATTCTGCCAGTCGTTGGCCCGGCTCTCCTGTTAAAAGAGCGACTCCTCGGGACTGCCGATTCACATTTATTGTGGCTCTACTCGATACCAGTCCTGTTGACTTCTGCAGGCTATAGCCTGCTGGCTCTCTGGTGGGCCATTGATCAGTTCAGTCGAGAAGAAGTCCTCTTCCGCGAGTCCGAACGCTTCGAACTCAAACTCTGGCTTAAGCAACTCCTGCGTGACAAAACGCCGACACCTTCCTTTGCAGAGGCTGGAGTTTGCTTTGTCTTGATCATGCTTCTGCAGTTTGCAGCTCTCAAAATGTTCCAGCAACCACTCAGTCAGGCCAAGCCCAATGAACTAGGCGGCATCATGCTCAAACTGATGATTGTTCAACAGGTGGCGATCATTGCTACTCCCGCTCTCATGATGGGAATCATCCTCACCACGAGCGTACGGCAAACCTTTCAATTCCGCTTACCAAAACTGCGCTATCTGGCTGCCTCGACCATCCTGGCATTAAGTGTCTTCCCCCTGTCGCTGGAACTCTCCCATCGACTGGCCTGGTTCTTCCCGCCATTACCAGAAAGCATGAAGCAGGTCAGCGAACTCCTTTCGAAGAATGAGCAACCTCTCTGGTTACTGTTCGTCGCCTTTGCGATCGCACCTGCGATCTGCGAAGAACTGGCTTTCCGAGGGTTTATCCTGAGTGGCCTCAGGCAGGGCGGCCGACATGGCCTCGCCATTGTCATCTCGGCCATCAGCTTTGGTGTCATTCACATGGTTTCACAGCAGGTTTTCAATGCCGCACTTCTAGGTCTGATCATTGGACTTCTGGCCGTCCAGAGCCGGAGCATTTATCCGGGAATGCTCTATCACTTCCTGCATAACGGGATGCAGGTGGGCCTGAGTCAAATACAAACTCAACTGACGAAACCTGGTCTGCATCAGGTTTTCATCACGGTCTCGGAGAAGGAACTGACCTTCCGCCCGCTGCTGCTACTCCTCTGTGCGTTGACCGCCATGGCGGCACTCACCTGGCTCGTCAGCCAGCCATATCCACCTCGTGAAGATTCCCCCGCACCAGCGAACTGATCTGGCACATGCGGCCTAATCCATCTGTACATTCGTCACGACAGACATGGGTTGACCACCTCGCTGGTTAATGTCATCTCCAACAAGCCAGTTCTGTCCCTGCCTCTGTGAGCCGGGGACCTCGAAGGACTTTCGAGATTCAGCAACTGGTCTCCTCAGCCATCATCACGATCACATCTGCAGACATCCCCAGCGGTGATGTTCTGTAGAACTCGTGGAGTTTATGGAGACATCAGGATGACGCGTCGCGATCTCACACATATTACGTTTGTGCTCGATCGATCTGGTTCCATGACATCGATCAAAGCCGCCACCATCGAAAGTTTTAATGCCTTTCTCAACTCCCAAAAGGCATTACCCGGCTGCGCCACCATGACTCTGGTGCAGTTCGACTACGCCTACGAACTCCTGGCCAATATGCAGCCACTCGAAGCGATCCCTGAACTCGATCTCGAGACATTCGTCCCCCGTGGTTCGACCGCATTACTTGATGCCATAGGACGGGCGATTGCTGAGACGGGTGAAGCACTTTCAAAGCTGCCCGAAGCAGATCGCCCAGGAACCGTCATCTTCGTGACGCTGACCGATGGTGAAGAGAATTCGAGTCTGCACTTCGACATGGCGACCATCAATCAGCAGATCAGCCATCAGCGGTCGGTCTATCAGTGGCAGTTTGTTTTCCTCGCAGCCAATCAGGATGCGATTGCCACGGCAGCGAACCTGGGGATCGGCGCCGGCCAGGCACTCCGTTTTGCCAGCGATCCCGAAAAGGTAGCCGCTACTTTTAACATCATGAACGCACAGATGAAAAAGATTCGCGCTGCGAAAATGTCCAATGACGACGAGGACAACCCGCTCCTGAGCGAAATCGAATTCACCGACGCCATGCGAATCCTGGCAGACGAATAACTCTTCACTCAGACAAACGTTCGCATAACAAACCACTTGTGCGCGAGTGTTCACTCAGGCATGATCTTCTACACAGTTGTTCTCACCCGCTCACCGGTGCGTCAAGGGCCACATACGCATGTCGGACACCACCCAGATTCTGCGTCAATGGATGCTCTTGCGGATCCTCTCTGCCCGTCGGCAAGGCGTTTCTCTCAAGGCTTTGGCCGAAGAACTCAAGGCCTCGACCAAAACTATTCAGCGCGATCTCGCACTCCTCCAGCAACTCGCTTTCCCCATTGACCAGGAGGTCTCTTCGCACGGACGCAAACTCTGGAAAATGACTGATACCACCGGCATCCCAGCTCTCACCTTTACGCTCGAAGAAGCCGCCGCCCTTTACTGGGGAAGTCAGTTCCTGGAAGGGCTGGCTGGCACTTATTTCTGGCAAGGCTCACGGACAGCACTCAAGAAAATTCGCACAGCGCTTGGGGCACCTGCACTCAAACACCTCCAGAAACTGGCCACTGCCATTCATCTCACGCATGCCAGAGTTGTCGATTATGAATCGCGGGCCAGACTGATTGACGATCTGATGGTCGCGATCGAAGAACGCCGACTCACAGTGATTACTTATCAATCACTGCGAGCGACAGAACCAGTCACACTTTTAGACATCTACCCTTATGCCCTGGTTCATCACAAGCATGCTTTATATATCATCGCCTGGTCACGGGATCACGAGGCTATCCGCACCTTTAAGGTGGATCGTATCAGCCACGTCGAACTCCACGGCTGGCAGTTCAATCGCCCCGAGAATTTCGACCCGGCAGCCCACCTCGAACATTCGTTCGGCATTTTTTCGAGCGATAAAGCACCAGAAACTGTGAAAGTCCGATTTGCTCCTGGTGTCAGCCGCATTTTAGAGGAAAAAAACTTCCACCCCAGCCAGAAACTCACCACTCAATGGGATGGGAGCATTCTCGCGGAATATCAACTCGGCCCCCTGGAAGAATTCACCTCCTGGCTCCTCAGCTTCGGCCCCCAGGTCGAGGTATTAGAACCCGAACACCTGAAAAAGCGAATCATCGACTCCCTCAAACAGACACTCCATCACTACGAAAAACCCGATTCACCGCCACACAAACTCTCTGAAAAACGAACTCCTGCAAAACCTCGGGCAAAATAACTGATTCTCTCCGTAATATGGGCAACTTCATGAAGTTCGATTCAATCTTTCATATAGCAACTGGCCAGAAGCCATATCCTTACCAGGAACGGTTCGCTACTGCAGATTCGTTGCCAGAACTCCTCAATGTTCCTACGGGTGTTGGCAAGACCGCAACTGCGATTCTGGGATGGCTCTATCGTCGGCAAGACAAAAAACTCTCGACAAGCACCCCGCGTCGACTGATTTACTGCCTTCCGATGCGAGTCCTTGTCGAGCAGACGATCAAATGCGCGAAGGAATGGCGAGAAAAACTTGGTCTGGTAGACAGCCTGGGGATCCATGTCCTCATGGGGGGCGCCAACAGTGATGATTGGGATACCCAGCCCGACGAAGAGGCAATCATCGTTGGTACACAGGATATGCTGCTCTCTCGGGCGCTCAATCGTGGCTATGGCATGTCCCGCTACCGCTGGCCTGTCCATTTTGGCCTGCTTAACAACGATTGCCTCTGGATCATGGATGAAACCCAGCTTATGGGAGTTGGTCTGACGACAACCGCCCAGCTTCAAGGTCTGCGGAGCAAACTCAAGACTTTTGGCATCACCCACTCCGTCTGGATGTCTGCCACTCTCGACAGCTCGCCGCTCAATACCGTAGATCATCCAGAGCCCGTCGCAGGTTACAGCAGAATTCAACTTGAAGAGGACGACGTCTCTCATCCAGAGGTCAGCAAGCGCTTACAATCTGTCAAAAGCCTTAAGAAGGTCTCGCTCACGTTAAACGCAGCTTCTGAGAAAGGCTATGCAAAAGAACTCGCGGCTGTTGTCACAAAAAGCCATCAACGAAACAGCTTGACGCTCGTTGTCGTGAATCGCGTGCCACGCGCTCAAAGTCTCTTCGAGGAAATTACAAAACTGGCGGGCAAAAACAAGGATCTTCCCCAACCGGCTCTGATCCATTCCCGCTTTCGTCCGGTCGATCGAAAAGAACACGAACAGAAGTTATTTGCATCCGAAATCCCAGCGAGCGGCACCATCGTTGTCGCCACGCAGGCGGTTGAAGCCGGTGTCGATGTCTCCTCGAAAACACTGTTTACGGAGCTCGCACCCTGGCCTTCTCTGGTTCAGCGGTTTGGCCGCTGCAATCGCAAAGGGGAATATTCCGATGCTCAGGTTTTCTGGATCGGCATTGAGCCAAAATCGGAGGGAGATAAGTTCGCTCTGCCCTACCTGTTCAATGAATACGAGAAAAGTCGTGGCTACCTCAAGAGCCTGAAGGATGTCGGGCCGGAATCATTGAAAGTCATTCAGGATCAGCGGCCCCAGGTGGTAGCCCACACACTCCGCAGAAAGGATCTGCTGGATCTCTGGGATACCACGACCGATCTGGCGGGGAACGATCTCGATGTTTCCCGCTACATTCGAGAAGGGGACGACACGGATATCCAATTCTATTGGCGGGCCTTCGAGGGAAACCTGCCTGAGCCGACGCAACCAGCCCCTCTGCGAGAAGAACTCTGCTCGGTAGCAATTGATCGTGCCAAGGAGTTCTTGAAGAAGTCTGAGACGAAGGCCTTACTTTGGAACCCTCTGGACCGTGAATGGGGACAGATAGAATCGAACAGTATCAGGCCAGGACAGGTTCTGCTCTTGAAGCTTGAACAGGGTGGGTACTCTAAAGAACTCGGCTGGACGGGTAACCCGAAAGATCAGCCGACTGTCGTCCCACTTCCCGAAAATCCCATTCCGCTCGATGCCAACGACGCAGATGAATTGGGCAGCGGCCCTGTGACGCTGACCAAGCACCTCCAGGATGTCGAAGAATCGATGGTCTCGTTGGCCGGGCAACTCGCCTCCATTGACGACTCAGTTCCCTGGAACTCCCTCCAGACGGCCGCCCGCTGGCACGATGTGGGCAAGGCTCATCCTGCATTTCAATCAGCTCTAAAGCTAGACGAGAGTGAGCCAGGTTTATGGGCCAAATCTGGCCGAAAAGGATTGATCCAGTACGAGATCCCCAATGAAGGGCCGCGTCCCGGATTCCGGCATGAACTGGCCAGTGCTCTCGTTTGGCTTAAGCATCACCCCGAAGCTCTCGACACAAATCTCGTCGCCTTTCTGATTGCGGCCCATCATGGCAAAGTTCGCGGGAGTATTCGCAGCCTGCCCAACGAAAAGCCTCCGGCTGATCGAACAAAGCGATTTGCTCGCGGATTGCATGAAGGAGATGTGGTTCCTCCCGTGAACCTGGGTAACGGCGAGACAACCTCAGAAACCGCGATTGACCTCTCGTTGATGGAACTCGGAGAAAGCGAGTCACAGGGGGAAAGCTGGTTATCAAGAGTGCTTGCCCTGCGAGATGAATTCGGCCCCTTCCGCCTGAGTTATCTGGAAAGCCTGATTCGCATCGCCGACTGGCATGGCTCGGCCCTGCCTCAACCAAAGATCGGAGCACCGCACCATGAAAACTAACCTGCAAACGCATCAACTGACAGGTTGCGGCCCCACACCACTGGCCAGCTATCTCAAGGCTCTCGGCGTCCTCCGGCTGGTGGGTGAACAAATCGATCCTCAAGTCAAAGGCTGGTGGAGCGGCGATATTTTTCATCTGAAGACCAAGCTCACAAAAGAAGAACTCTGTGAGTTTTTTGTTAATGAGTATCAGCCAACCCCGATTATTGCTCCCTGGAATGGCGGAAGCGGCTTTTTTCCGAAAGACAACCGAACAGCAATTACCGCAATTCGGAATAGTCAAACCGATCGTCTTGCCAATTATCGTGAGACAATTGAATCTGCTTTTTCTGTTCTCAGAGACTGCGGACTCTCGGAGAAGCCAGATGGTGATGCGAAGGCTAAGGTCCTCATGGCCTGTCGCAATCGACTTTCAGAAGAAGCTATCGAGAGCCTCGATGCAGCTTTTGTTTTAACGGATGGTGGGCCCAAATATCCTCCATTATTAGGAACAGGATTTAACGATGGGCGGTTGGAATTCTCGAATAACTTCATGCAGCGAATGCTCGATTTGATTGATGTCGATACTGGCAGACCAACTCGGCAGGCCAGAGGCTGGTGGGAAGAAGCCTTTTTTGCTCAACCTCAAGATGGACTGCAAAAAGATTCGATCCTCGGGCAATTTGATCCAGGTGCTGTCGATCGATCAGTCAATCCGTGGGATTTTGTTCTCATGTTAGAAGGGGCGTTAACATTCTCGACGGCTGCCGTCAAAAGACTGGAATCCATCGATAAAGGACTTCTAAGTTACCCGTTTTGTGTAAGAGCAACGGGAGTTGGTTACGGCAGCGCGACGACTTCTGACGAGGATTCCTGTCGGGCTGAAATGTGGCTCCCCTTATGGACACAGCCATGTACACGCCGAGAAGTGACGGTATTGTTTTCTGAGGGGCGTGCCCAGGTCAGTCGCCGAGCAGCAAAAAATGGTGTTGATTTTGCCCGAGCTGTCTCGACTCTCGGTGTTGATCGTGGAATCACTGAATTTAGCCGTGTCGGATTTCATTCTCGAAATGGGTTAGCCTATTTCGCCGTCCCCTTGGGGCGATTTATTGCTGAACGGAATCCACAGGTTGACCTGCTGGCAGAACCACAACTGGATCGATGGCTCGATAGTTTTCGTCGTGGGGCTTCTTCAGATACAGCCCCGGGAAGTGCTGGTCGCGCATCCCGCGTCTTGGATTCAGCAATTATCGAACTCTGCAAAACTTCACGAACCACAAATTTTCAAGCGGTCCTTGTTGCTCTTGGCGAAGCTGAGGAAGTACTTGCTAAATCTTCCAAATGGCGTGAAGAAGCATTCCAGAAACCAGTCCCACTTCTTTCACCGCAATGGCTGCAAGAAGCGCACGATGGCACACCGGAGTTCCGACTCGCTGCCAGTCTTGCCGGGATCTACAGCCCGTCGATTGGGAACTTCCGTCAGTATCTCGAACCGGTGAAAGTCGAGAATGAAGGTAGTTCGATTCGAAAGCGTTGGCCAGTCTGGATGAGTGAGAGTGAAGATGAAGGGCATGTCGTCTGGAACGCTGGATCTCTTGAGATCAACCTTGTCGCAATTATGCAACGACGCATGATCCAGGCGATTCGCAGAGGAGAAACGCCGGGGTCGAACCTGCCAATCGTGCTGCCACTGGACACGACATTTCATGCCAGTCTGGATGATGTCATGGCCTTCCTTTCGAACCAACTCGATGACAACAGAATCAGCTCGCTCGTCTCGGGATTGATCCTGGTCGATTGGACGGCCGTTCGCTCACAAAATCGGCGCGACGAATACGACTCCCGTGAAGTGACCTCACCCATCAACGCTGCTTATGGTTTGTTAAAGCTTTGCCATACCCCTTATCAAGTCAACGAAACTTATGTGCGGTTAGATCCCACCATCGCGCGGTTACTGGCAGCGGACCAATTGGAATCGGCTACGGCTTTGGCGATTCGCCGCCTGCGCGGTTCTTCGCTCGAACCGGCAGTTGATGAAATCACCGAATCGACCATAAGCCCCCGCAGACTGGCGGCTGCCCTTCTGTTCCCTCTCTCTCTTTCCAGCAACCAGACGTTGGCGCAGCGTGTGTTGAAGCGACCAAAGAAAGATCTGACACCATCGTGATTCTGTAACCTTCCCCTTCCCTTTGATTTAATTGGAGCCGATTCTTATGTCTCTGGATTTTTCTGCACTCAAGAACCAGCCTCGACTTCTGCTCGATGTCGCCCTGCAACCTGTGCAAGGCAAACGTTTCCAACCAACTGGCTTCCCCGATCTCGGCGCAGCCACTTACAAGCACGACGGAGTCGATTTGCTACTGGTAGAGTCGGCTCAATCCATGGCCAATCGCCTCGAAGCCGTCTGCTGGGACGAAGCCAGCGACGAACTCGTTGAACCCCTAAAAGGTCTGCCTTACGTCAAGGTTGTTTCAGATGGCCAGATCGCAACTAACTCGATCCTTGAATCGCATCGCATCAACAGCCCATATATTCTTGAAGGGACTGACAAGAATTTTTTTAACTCGCTGAAAAGCGAACTGGGAGCGATGGAGAAAGGTCGGGTTGATCTGAAACTCCTTGCGAAAGTCCTGTTGAAATATGATGCCAACGCATTGATTCATGGCGTATTTCTAGCCAAGAGCGAACTTGCCGGAGGACGATTGCGACTTCCCCGATTACTCTCATCATTCATTGAGGCTGAAGAAACCGGAGTCGTTACCAGTGGCGGTGTCAAAAAAGATGAAGTGGATCCGAGCGGAGACACCAAAAAGGGCTTTGGACACGTTCCCTTCCACCGTGAGGAATTCGTTGCCAAGTCCATCACTGCATACTTTAATCTCGATCTCGCTCAGCTACGCGGATACGGTTTGCCTCTCGAAGCCGAATCACTGTTGATTGCCATTTCTCTCTATAAAATTCGCAAGTTCCTCCACGAAGGCCTGCGTTTGCGAACCGCCTGCGACCTCGAACCAGTCAGCGACATTCATGTCCGCCGGCCAAAAGAAGGCTTCCAGATTCCTTCGCTTGAAGAACTCGAAAAAGCTCTCCCCGGATTGATCAAGTCTGCGGCCAAGCTCTTCGTGTCTCCAGCGGTCACCGAGGTCAAGTATTCGAAGGCATAGAATCATGATCGTTGTTTCCTTGAAGTTTCCGACCCGTAAATTCCATGCCACTCCCTGGGGGCGACAAGTCAACGAAGGAGTGGTCGAATGGCCCCCTTCTCCGTGGAGATTACTGCGCGCTCTGGTGGCAGTCTGGCATCACAAGTTCCCGGATGTCCCAGAGTCTGAGATGGAAGATTTAGTCACGCTGCTCGCCTCGTCGCCGCCGCGTTTCCATCTTCCTCCCGCCTCTCAAGGACACACACGGCACTACATGCCCATCAACGAAGGCTCAAATGAGAAGCGTACAAAAGTCTTTGATACTTTTGTGGCACTCTGTGAGGACGATCCAGTGATTGTCACATGGCCTGAGTTGGAGTTGACCTCTGAACAGAAAAAACTGCTGGAGAATCTTCTATCGGCGATGTCCTACTTCGGACGAGCAGAATCCTGGGTCGAAGCAGAGCTACTCAACGAATGTTCTATCGAAACAGATATCTATCACCTTAAACTGGGTGAACCTGCACCAGAAGGTTTCGAACTGATCAAGACATTGCTTCCTACACCTGCCGAAGAACTCGCTGCGTGGCATGCGACGACCTTGAATCAGCTACGGGAAAGAAAACTGAACGACCTGATCCAGGCAGCTTACGCCAAAGGAAAACCGACGGAAGGTATCAAACTCTCGAAGAAAGACGAGCTTGTTATTCAAGAGGCGATTCCAGCTTCGGTTCTGGGAGCGTTGCACGCCGACACATCGGAATTGCGGAAAGCCGGTTGGAACCAACCACCCGGGAGCCAGTCGTTGAATTACATCAGACCATTTCACGCATTTGCTTCATTCACGAATCGTCGAAAACCAGATTCATCAAGGAAAAAACGCCCCACAGTTGCACAGTTTCTCGTAAGCAGCCCGGTCAGACCTCGTCTGACAGATACTCTCACACTCGGCAACCGCATTCGTAAAGCTCTCATGTGCTGTTCCAAGAAGATTCGACAGGATGATAACACGTCGATCGTCTTCTCAGGAAAAGGCGAGGACGGTAAGCGACTGAAAGAAAGCCACGCCCATGCCCACATCCTATGCGAAAGTAACGACAAATTTGGCCGCATCACCCACGCCACCATTTTTGCTCCAAAAGGGTTCGACCACGAAGACGAACTTGCCTTCGCACGACTCGCCAAAAGAGGTCTCATTTCCAATGAAGATCCTCACGACATTCAGATGATCCTCGTTGGCATTGGCCAGCCAACAGATTTCCAGCGAGGCTCATTACAACTGCCCAGCTCCCGCACTCTGGCCACCTCCCGCCACTGGATCAGCCGCACACCCTACGTCCCTACCAGGCATATGAAATTCAAACAGGCTGATCGGGAAAACGCTGTGACTCGTCATCGATCCCTTGTTCGGGAACTACAGAAGTTGATTCGCTGGGAACTCAAACAGCGTGATCATCTGGCCCACCTCGCAGACGAAGTCATGATCCATTTACTCATCGATCAACCTTTATCAGGTCTTAAGGAGGCAGGTACCTACCTCGGTGGGCAATGGACGCCCTGGCTCAAATTTCAGCTTTACAGAAGGTCAGGGGGCGGACAACGTTCCTCTGGAGCATGCTACGGATTCCGACTGACATTCCCTGAACCGGTAACCGGGCCCATTGCTCTTGGCTACGGCTGCCACTATGGCTTGGGATTGTTTTCTGCGGAGAGAGTGGGTGAGTGAGGTGGATCGGGTGAGATTTTGTTTGTGGGTGCTTCTCATTGGATGACAGGACGCAATGATTTAGATTCTTTCCCGCGGGAGGTCGTCATGGCTTGAGTGACGAGAGAACTGATTTGACTCTCTGCTCCATACGATAAAGATCGCAGACTTCCGGCCGAAACTCGATGGGTCATCGTCCGTTCCTGAAGTTCATTCACGAGCCGGAAGCGTCAGCGACGGGCCTATTCAAATTTATCCTTCGGTCATCACCAGTTCCCCTTCACCCCTTTGCAACCCAGATCACTTTTCTTCAATCGATTTCGCTAACGAACTGCGAAATCATCTATGTAAATGCCAGCTTGCGAATGCCCGTCGCTGACGCTTCCGGCTCGTTCCGTCGTTGACCGTTGGTGGCCATTCGACGGCATCGACCGCGGCACTCGCGGCAGGACGCGGAGTTACCGGTTCGGAGCGGATTCTTTCAGTAGTTGTTTCATCCCTTCGCCCAGTGCTTCGCCAATCAGGAAGTAGCTTTCGGCATTGCCGAACCAGTGGTGTCCGTGAGTGGTGTTGGGGGAGAGTTCGGCTGGGCGAGCGAAATCCGTGGTCTTGATGAAGAGGGCATTCTTGATTTGTCGGGTGCCCTGCTCCTGCGCTTTTCGGAATTCGAACATATCACCGCTGGTGACAGGTCCACCATTGCCCAGTTCCCCGACGACGACTGGCAGATTGGGGGAATCGAACTCCTTGCGGAGATCTTTGACAAGGTTGACGAGATTCTGTGCGTACTCGGCAATCGCTGGTTTTTCGCACATATCGTTCCATCCCTGTTGCCAGACAAATCCAGCGATTTCATATTTTTGATCGCCGAGTTCCGCAAGAGCGGCGCGGACTTCTTCAACCATCCTGGTGTAGTAGGGCCCGACCTCGCCGCCGGAACTGGGCGGCCTGAAATCAACAAAGAGACTTTTGCCTCCCCACGCCGTTTTGATCAGCAGGACGGGTTCGTCAAGGTAGTCACCCATCACAAAACCAAACCCCAACTCTGGCCCGATGTGACTGCTGCCGCCATAGCCGGTATAGCCGACTGTCAGACCCCCTTTGCGGACCTTATCGTCGACCTTGAAGGAGATCTGCACATCATCGCGGACGACCCATTCGCCCTGCTCGTCTTTGAGGCGTTTGAGTTTTTCCGCGCTCTGGGAGTGTTTCATCGACCAGACGAGATTCCCCTTGCCGCCGTTGTAGTCTCTCTTTCCATTCATGGAGACCACGCCATGCCCTTCCATGTTGGATTGACCGGCGAGGATGAAGACCTTGAGAGGCTTTGCTTCGGAGTTGGAGACAATGCGGACAAGTTGCGGGGATGACTGGGAGGCTTCAATCGCGGTGATCGTTTCGCGGACACACTTCGCCTTCATGCGCATGAGATGCCTGGGAAAGTCTTTTTCGTCCTTTTCGAAGTAGTTTGCGATTTGGGTCAGTTCGGGAATAACGGCTTTCGCATGGGAACCATAGGTAAGGAGGATCTCCATGAGTTCCGGAGTACGTTGTTCACTGGCCCAGGGATTTTGATCGCGAGTATAGGTGACAAGAGCGTGCATGCCTTCTTCGATGTGGTGCTGTGAGAGGAGACGCAGACCTTCGACTCGAATACCATCGGCGAACATTTCGCCGCTGGGTGCGGGCTGAATAATGGCCTCGTAGATAGCCGGGAGAAGAGGCTTGATTTCCTCAAACGAGAGATGGCGATAGACGGAACCAATGCTGCCGCGAGCACGACCATCTTCGTTCTTCAACCCGGCCCGCACGGCTTTGTAGAGTGCCGGACGATCGACACCTTCCAGCGAGCGACCCAACAAACCGTCATTATCAAACAGAGCAAACGAGAGATATCTCTGCTGCATGCCGCGAGGGTCATTTTTGAGATCGACCTGAGCCAGCAGTTCCAGCAGTTGAGGGATCGCCTTGGTGGCCGGTGTGCCGATCGCAGTCAAGGCTTCTGCCGCTTTGATACGCAGCCAGAGGTCTGGATGCTGCAAGGTCTGCTGGAGGGTATCGACGGCAGGTGCTCCGCGTTTGCGGAGGAAAAACAATGCCTGGCAGGCACCATAGCGACTATCAAGATTCTGAGAATCGAGCATCTCGATTAAACGCTGGACAGGAGGATTCTTGCGGCGTCCCAGAGCCATCGCAGCACGTTCACGAACGACGGGCGACCAGCTTTCCAGACGCTCTGTCAATTGTTCATTGCTCAGTGAATCGTAGAAACTTTTGCGATCTTTGTTATCCCAGCCCCGCCCATCGACAATCAACGATTGAGCGGCTGTCGCATCAAGTGGGGGCACAATGCCCGGCTTTTTGCCAGTGAGGTAAATCTTCTTGAGCGGCATCGCGTAGGCCAGTAGATAGCTGCCAGTGCTATCCCAGTCGGCGTAGCTGTCACTTGCAGGTTCCGGTGGGCCTTGATGCAAGTAGCTGTGATCCCAGCGGCGTGCGAGGTCGAAGTACCAGCTTCCATACTCCTTCATCCAGGCACCCGTCGCCTGCGGTCCGGCTTGAGCAACGCCGGGCATGGCCCAGAGAATGTTGAAGAAATTTCCGGTGTGTCCGGTATCTCGCTCCGATCCATGAGACGCAATGCTCATGTGCGAGAAGAACTCGGCCCCTTTCGATTCACCCAGAACGTTAAACAGGACTGCGGCCATCCCGCATTTGCCGTTATCCTCGTGAGTCTCAATCCAGGGATGATGGTCACCATAGGGAATCGCCCCTTTGCCAACATAAAAGCGGAGCAGTTTCATACTGCGCTCAATCGCAAGATCGAGCGCGGGATCTTTGACACCTGCCTCGCGAGCCAATACCAGAGAGATTGTCAGCGGCAGACCTGGAGAATTCATCATTCCATAGCCGCCGAGACGACCATCGGGCTTAGCGAAACCATGACCCCATGAGCCGACCGCGCTTTGGCCTTGGGCGGCTTCGAGTGCGAGTCGCTTTAAGTCAGGCATCACGGAATCATCGCCCGTGGCAATCTTGTATTCGGCAAGGAACATGATGACATAGCCATAATACCATGTCGCCATCCCTTCGTTGCGATAGCTGGCGGCCCATTGAGCCTCTCGCTGAAGGAGTGGAAGGTAGCTCGGGTCTCCGCTGGCCAATAGAGCGAGGGCATTGAGGGATCGGGGAATGGGATCGAGGTTTTCAGAGTAATCGGGAGTGGCCATTCGCCGGGCGAGTTCTCGACACCCTTGTTCGAGAATGAGCTTCGATTTCGGGCAATCGTAGGGAGCGGTGCTGCTGTAGGTGCCGAGGATGGGGAGTTGGACCACAACCTCGTCTTTGCGACCATCGCGTGAACGGGTGAGAGACAGGTGGCCCTCACCTGCCTCTGATTCGGCCAGAGTGAGTGCCTGGCCCATTTCGGTGCGTGGGTCATAGGAAAACGGCTTGCCGCCCACCCCGAGAATCACGTCGCCAACTTTAAGAACACCTTCAGCGGGAGCCCCTTTCGCCACCCTGGTGATCCTGATCTCGCGGGCATCGGAAGTGACCATTTTGTCACAACGGATCCAGCCACGCAGGCCCGTGGCACCGAGATTCCAGTCGTGTTTTTGGTCGGCAGCCACGCACGAGCCAGCCACTGCAAATAAGACTGTGAGTACGAGGAGATTGAGTCGGATTTGCATGCGTATGACTTCTCAATAAGTGGGGAAAGTCGATTCTGGCTGCCAATTCAACGAAGCCCACAGGGGCCGGGATTCAATCGATCATGCCGCAGTTTGACGATCTGACTGGCAGCACAACCTGTGATTGTACGCAACAACAGGATTGGTTACGCGAGAAATCAGGGAAATCCGCAACAGCCTGCCCTGTGGACCAATTTCAACGAGTGTTGGCAGGAGTCGTTTCCAGCGACAGGCCGACGCCTGCGTTCGCATCCAAGGCGACATGACATGGCTAGCTGGCCACGATTATTGATCAAGAGGTGGTTCAGATCCGCGATGGAAAAGCCGCCTCTTGAGAATGCCGAAAACGCCAGAGGCACAGGCGCACCTGTTGCCAATTCGTATCTTGACCCTGCAAATTGAGAGAAACCTGTATTCGACCTTACCAGTTCACAACTAAACTTTGCTTGCAATGTCAGCTGACAAATAAATGAGACCACACGCGGCAACACTTAAACACAACGAGAGAAGACACACCTTGAACCAAGAGATGCCGTTAAAGCAAACACACTTTAATATCGGCAAGAGAACCGCTATTGCTAGAAGCATAACAGCACTCATTGTTAACGTCGAAATAATGGAAAGCCAAGACATTCCTTATCATTCTCGCTAAAATTCAATAGATAGACAGTCAAGCAAATCCGCGTTAATACCATATCGCAAAGCGAAAAGAACACCTCGGCCATGTAAGTGGCCACTCATGATTCTCCTTCACGCACGTTGTTGCTTACAGGCATCTTCAGCGCATTCAATATTTCTTTTAATATTTCCTCTTCTAAGTAAGGCTCCTTCAGCAAGGCATTAGTTAGTGAGTCTGCGAGTTTCCCGGTCCACAGAACAAAACTCACTCTATTCTTACGAAAAGAGATAAAGCCGATATGCACTTCTAGACTCATTGAGTTGCCCTTGATTTCTCCAATGGGAAGAGAGCGGCTAAGCAACTGGCTATCGGAATCAAATGGTTTAGATTTAATTAATAACGTAATGTTCTTGGACATCTCTTCCGTCAAGGGGATAGAAACCATTGGGGAACCATCTGACGGCTCGAATTCAAATGAAGTAAATGTCACTTTATCAGGGTCAAAAGTGTATTCCACCAGAGGATGCAAGGACTCACCTTCAGCACGCTGATCTCTGGTCATGGGACCAGAACCTTGTTGAATCTGGAATTCAGAAACAACAGTTTCTTCATTTCCGATATCAGACGCGGTTATAGAGATTTTATCAGCCTTGTTCGGCGGTTTCTCAACATTGGGCTTTTCAGTCGAAACACCCGTACCGCATCCAAGTAATGACAAGGCTGCCACTAAACAAACAGTCACAGCGATAAGTCGTGGGCTGAAACACACGCACATAAATCTATTCAGCCCGAATTGCTGTAAATATGCGGAGTCGATAGTGCTGCAGGTTTTTGATTTTCGACTCATCAAGGGTGTGCTTTTCATTAGATGCGTATCCTTCCATGAGTCGTATTGCTCGGAAGCTGGCAGCTCCCGTATGGCGTATGCATTTCAGGCCTGTATGAAGCTGAAGCGGGATTCATTCATTTGTCTGTGGATACTTGTCATATTGTCGATGGAGCTGAACGCGGAGTTGGCAATATGACCCCGGTCGAGATTCTGATATCATCCGGTGCCGTGAACCCGCATAAGGTTTATCCCGCAGTCAACAATGGTTTCGCACCGTACGGTTTTAGGGCATGAAACTAAGCGGACAAGCTGCTTAGAAACGTGATCTCCTTTGTCCGTGTCTGCAGACAAACAACTACACTTGCCGTCATAAAAGTATTAATACCGGGCGAGGTCGCCGGCGGCTTGGAGGCCGAGGTTGGCGACGACTTCCTGCGCGCCGGTCACCATGAATTTGAGCTCGCTGCCCACAGCAATGAATTGCCAGCCAGCATCAATCCGCTTTTGAGCCTGCTCGACTGATTGAGTGTGAATGCCCACAGGCACGCCATGTTTTTGACCAGCGGCCAGTATCCGGCCGAGCATGGCTTCAAACTCTTCTTGAGTCGCTTCGGTACCATCGGGAGCACGCATCTGTGCAGCGAGGTCGTTGGGGCCGACGAAAATCGCATCGACTCCCGGCAACGAATAGATCGCGTCAGCATTGGCCACCCCTTCGGGGGATTCTGTCTGCAGGACGACGAGAATCTCATCATTGGCATGCTGGTAGTATTCGCCAGCACTGGTGCCGAAGTTCAGAGCATGCATCGAACCACCCACCGAACGATTTCCGGCAGGCGGATACTTGGCAGCAGCAATGGCAATTTTGGCTTCTTCCACCGTGTTGATCATGGGGACGACAATGCCATGTGCCCCCGCATCGAGCACCCGTTTGATGTAATCGTGATCGCCACGGGGAACTCGCGCCAGACAGACGCCACCGGCATCGGCGATCGCACCAAACAAAAGTCCGGCACTATCCCATCCGATGGGCGAATGTTCCAGATCGACCGTCAACCAGTTAAAGCCACTGCGGGCCATTAAACGAGCGGCGAAGACATTCCCTAAAGAAAGCCATGTGCCAATTTGTGGCTCGCCATTGGCCAAAGCACGTTTGACAGGGTTCTTCCACATCGGGTTACCTTCGTTACAGGGGATCAATGATGATCGTCACAGTGAGATTCGTAAGCCTGCAGGATACATTGCCGACAGGGATGATCAAAGCCGCCCGTTGGGCTATCATCACGATTGAAAGTGCGATTCTCCAGCATGATGGATGGGAAATGACGGAAGCAAGTGGTTTGCCTTTTGAAGAAACTCCACCATCTTCCACGGATTCGGAAGCGATAAGTGGCTTTGTGGCCGTTACCAAAGTGGGAACGGTTCCAGAGGGCCAGGGGCGTTCGTTTGTAGTGGCTGGCCGGCAGATTGCGATTTTTTGCCGGGCTGGCGAATACTTCGCCACTAGTGACTTTTGCCCCCACATGGGAGCACCGATTGCGGACGGCTATGTGGATGTCGATGGCGGCGTGGTTTGCCCCTGGCATGCCTGGAAGTTCCGCCTGAGCGATGGCTGCTGGCTCGATAATCCCAAGTCCAAAACCCGGCTTGAATGCTTCCCCGTGCGGATACACGAAGGAAATATTGAAATCGCCATTCCCCAGACGGCAACCACTCCTCACGATGAGTGAACCAATACTGTAAAGGATCACTTTTGATTTCAACAGAATTTGGAGAATCAGGAAGTCGATTCTGGTGCCAGATTGTGATCGATGAGATCCGCGGGCAGATGACATGCCACGAATGCTGCTATTTAAAAACATATCTCAGGTGGAAACGCCAGCCCAAGTACTGTCTCCCGGTGCAGGATATCCGTGGAACATACTGGGATGCGGGGTATTGGGGTCAAACATGGCACAAGGAACCGTTTCTGGTCATTGTCACACAACAAGGCCGAATCCATATGCCTGCTCGAGCACGCGGCTTTAGTGAGCTTAATAACTATCTACAGCAACTTCCTGTTTCAGAATCCGCTCTGCGCTGGTACGAACATCCATTCGCACAAACGATACTTCTGTTGCTGCTGATATTCCCGTTAGGGCTGATCATAGCCATACTTATTGCCAGCCGGTTGGGTCGTTGATTCCAATCGAGGCTACGTCAGTTGATCTATCACGAGCAAAGTGCGGTCATCAGAAGCCGGTGCGTGATGCGTGAACACATCGACCGCAGTCAGGATGGCATTGCGAAGTTCTTCGGGTGTCCCCTGCACCTGACGGATGAGGTCGTCCAGCCGCTCCATGCCAAAGAGTTCAAATTGCGGATCAGCGGCTTCGACAATACCGTCGGTATAGATGACGAGTCGATCTCCTTCCTGCAGTTCTAAACTGGCGTTCGGCCATGTTAAATCGGGAGCAATTCCCAAGGGTAGCGAGGTGGCATTCTCGAGAGAGATGATTTCTCCAGTTCGCGCCCGCCACAGCCGGGGCGGATTATGCCCTGCCGATGAATACTCAATGCACCTGGTGCGCGGATGATAGATGCCGAAGAAAGCGGTAATAAAGTGATTGGATTCGAGTGTGTACCGGCTCGTCAGATGGTCATTGAGATGAGCCAGAAGTTCACTGGGCTCTGTTGGAGGGCCGGCAAGCATATGGGCAATGCAATGGGTCAAGGCCATCATCACAGCCGAGGGAGTGCCGTGACCACTGACATCGGCCACAAGGATGCCCATTGAGTCATCTGGATAATTGAAGAAATCGTAGTAATCCCCCCCAGCCTGACGGGATGTCTGGTAGTGAGCGGAGACTTCGAGGCCAGCCCTGCGTGGAAGTTCTTTGGGGAGCATGGATCGTTGAATATCGGCGACAACCTGAAGTTCGCGTTCGACCTGCTGATAGGCCGCCTCAAGTTGCTCGGCCAAGACCAGATTTTGTGTCGCCTGCCCGAAGAGATTGGCCATCCAGACACGTTCGGGAAGTTCATCGGGCGAGAAGCCATGGGGCTCGCCATTCGAGAGCACCACCATATTCTGAGCGGTTCCTTTATCGAACAGGGGAATCGCCATGATGCTGCGCTGGCCACTCAGGAATTCATAAGAGGGGTCATCCGGTGAGATATGACAATCATTGAGAATTTGCGGCTCATCGGCCCAGATGAGTTCTGCCAGGAGACCGCCTTTCAAATGTGGCAGCTTTTCAGGCTCCTTCCACGGATTGACTTCATGCTGCCAACCACTGAAGCGAGTGACACGTACCTGGCCTGGCGGCAGATCTCGTCTCGAAAGAGAAATACGCCGCATGCTGGGCATGAGTTCAACCATCCGGCGACCGTAGGCGCGAACCATGGCCTGGGGATCGTGTTGCAGACTCATCTCGCGCATCATGTCGACGATCGTGCGCAAACGTTCCTGCCACTCCTGAGGAGCACCAGGAAAAATCTGATTCAAAGGAGTCGCCACAACACACCTTTCCCGCACGCTGGCCATTCATTTCTGAGTGGCCGGCAGTGATCCTTCACGAATGACTATTGCCCAATGAATAGCATGCGCAATTTTGTGGCGAGCGTCATGGGAAGACGCCAGAAATGTCTGAAATCGCAGGCACAAAGCCGTTCGGTAGGCATGGGCAACAGCCTTGAAACTCAAGGCTTGGCGACTTTATTGGGTGCAATCAGCGCCTCTGGCTGAAGCAGGTGGAAGTAATGCCCATGGTCGGCGGTGACGATGACCAGCGACTCTTCCCAGTTACTGTGTTTTTCCACCCAGTCGGTAATCACGCGGACTGCGTTATCGCCACTTTCGATGGCTCCAATCGAGTTGTCGAGATTGTTGTCGTGATTGGCCCAATCGACATCTCCCGCTTCGACCATTAACCAGAAAGGTTTCTTCTTCGCTTCGAGCACCACGAGAGCGGCTTCAGTCATCTGTGCGAGCGTGGGGTTCTCGGAGAGATCGGCCCGTGTGTACTTTTCGGCCGAGCCGGAACGTCCCGGGGCCGGTTTGAAATCTCCATTGGCTGTGGCAAAGGGGAGATGCCCTTTGTAAGCACCGACACCATAAAAACCAAACAGGCGTTCGTTCTTTTCTGCCGCCAGTCGAGCCATTTCCATCAGGTGACTGGCGCCATCGATGCCTGGCAGACGTTCGGCCACTCGGTACTTTCCACCATGAGTGACATCGATGGTTTGTTTGTCGGCATCAGTCAGATAGAGGTTTCCGGGAACAAAGTTCTTCCCCTGTGCAGAAGCTTCTTTGGCATCTGTCCCGGCTCCACCACCAATGACGACATCCATCCCGGGTAATGGTGCCTGAGGATGTGCAATCGAAGGTAAACCGACCAGATCGCGTGTGAGATCCTGATAGTCGTCGCGGTCAACGTTATGAGCGTAAGCACAGGCAGGTGTGGCATGTGGGACGGGAACGCTGGTGACGACACCGACATTCCAGCCGAGCCTCTGTTGCTGATGGGCGATCGTTTCGAACTGGCTGCCATCGGGATAGACGTTGACGGCGTTGTTATAGGTTTTTTTACCGGCAATCATACTCGATGCTGAGCTGGAAGAATCCGTGTAGGCATGTTTGACTCGTTTATCAGAAGCACTGGCAATGGGATACTTCGGGTCTGCAGCAATCGACCAGGGAAATTCGCCGCCACGGGTGACGTCGTAGCCTCCCAGCATTTTTCCGCCGGGGTTTTTGACCGTTTGCAGATCGACATCGACCTGAGTCCCCTCGTTATGAGGGCTGGTGACCATGTAGCCGAATTCGGTTGTTCCGCCGGCTGTGTAATCCTGGAAATGAAAGCCTGTTCCGCGACCCTCTTTGTAGGCCACCTTTTGATTGCGATCGATGGACGCATTCCACGTCGATTGCCAATCCATGCCATCGAAGACAACGAGAAAGATATACTTTTTCCCGGCTTGTGCAGCGGCCTTCTGGAGATCGTAAAGATTGGTCTGATCGCAATAGCTGGCCTGGGGATTCACTGTCGCTTCAGGAAGAAAACCATAGATCTTCCGCAAAGCGTCGGCTGATCGATAAAGGCTGTTCTTCCCTGTGTAGGCAGCGAGTTCTGTCGGGGCCGGCTTCTGCCCAGCCTGAGTTTGAAGTGGACGCGTGCCGAACGTGTAGATCGGGATCAACCGATTCGAGTGGCTGCCCCACTGTGTGTATTCTTCAGGATTGTAGCCCCAATGACCAAAATCGGCCTGATTGCGGCCAATCGCCATGGTTTGCAGTTCGCGAATATGATCATTTCGGGTTGGTTCTTCACCGGCTGCCCAAAGAAAGGTTCCCGTCATCAGCAGCATCAACAGGCACAGCTTGGAAAGATTATGGATCGAATACGGTCTGGTCATGAGGCTATTCCAACTTCTTCCAGAATTTTTCATCGCGAATGGTTGCCACCGCCGATTGACGCTGCTCGATGTCCCTGCATCGCAGAGGGAACCTGCAGGATCAAATACGCTGGTTTTCACCTCTGGGCAAACCATTAGTGGATTTGATCGTTTGCGACAAATCCTGAGGTGCTATTGAGAGTGACAAGGTCTCTGGCAGGCCGCAAGTGAAAGGGCCGGAACAGACCCGGCGATATCAAATTTTCGCCGAGTCAGTGTTTCATCATACAGCCCGAAAACTACAGCTTATACGACAGGATCCACAGGACAGCAAAAGCCAGGAGCATGGCTGTCAGAATGGTCACGCACAAACGAAAAGCCCGGCGGAGAATGACATCGGGGAGCTCATAACGGCTCGCGCTATAAACGAGGCTGATGACCATCGCCAGAGGGAGCAGATACCAGGTGGGAACAATTTCGGCGAGCAGCATAAGTCTACCTCGTTCAACCAACAGCACGACAAAGCGTTCAAAGATTTCCTACCAGACGAAAAATCGAAACATTCCAGAGCTTTATGTCGAGATCACATCTCGTCTGGTCGTCCTGAGAACCAGTTGTCAGGCTAGTCAGGTCTTGAGAACTGCTTGAGCTGGTTTGGCAGCTCGACTTTCGGAATTTGTTGCTGAGTTCGCACTGGTCGCCTCAGTCGCAATTGTCGCTGCTGCATTCTCTGACGATGGAGCAGTTCGTGGCTGTTCATCGCCAAATCCATAAGCGGGCCCTTCGACACAATCCCAGATTGCGAAGAGATTGAGTAAACCGGCAATCAATGTGAACACAACTGCCATATCGTATCTCGCACCCAGACGCCGATAGACATCATTCAGACTTTGCTGATCAGGTGGTGCTTCGAACGAATCCATGAACGATCTGGGAGTGCTGCCGATCAGTAGCCTCTGCAGGTCGGGATGATCGTTCGGATTGCGACCAATGCTGACTTCAATCGCTCTGCCAGAACCACCTCCAATCTGGGGAGCCAATAGAAACCGGCTGCCACCCAGAGGCAGATCGACCTCGCGATCTCCCACCGTTCCCACAAAGCGGCCACCCAGTTCATAGCTGAAGGCCGTTCGCTCGGACGTAATGGTTAAAGTTCCTTTGGCAGGGCCACCGACACCTTCTCTGCCTGGGCCAATGGCTTTCAACTCACCTTCGAAAGGAAGATTAAGTGTGCCGGAAATCGATGAAAGTTCGAGTGGTCGATTGGCCGGCTGTGCAGCACGCAGCCCCTGAAAGTATGCGGGAAGAGCCACAGCACCTGTCAGCAGTTGCGTGGCATACCAGACTGTGGGGAGACGAGTGTCGGCTTTGTGGTACACGACCATACCGTCGCCGAGCTTCATGCCACCCAGAAACGTGCCCAGAATACAGAAAAAGTAAATCGTCCCCTTGAACCACCGCCCCTGATAGAAATGACCAGCTCCGGGGATGAGAAAGGCCAGCACACCGGCAATCCACGGGTTGGCCTCTAACCAGAGCGCGCGATGCGGCTCCATGGCCAATTCGGGCGATGTGGCATTTGTTTTCGATTCGGTCATCTCTTCCCTGCCAGCAGAACAGCGGAACATGAGCACAGTTTGAACACGGGCGAGGCCCGGGCTTGTGCCAAGCGCAGTTTAAACATCCACTGACGATCTGACCAGCAGAGTCTGAAACTTGGCTCGACTGTCAGGCCAACCTCGCTTTCGTTCAAGGGCATTTCCCTGAAGGATCACCGCCGATAAGAATCATCCATCAAGGCTCAATTTCCAATTTCCCGATTGTCGGTTTCCCCTGCGTGTATTAGCTTTTTCGAGAATCGTCCCGTCACGGGACTTCGACCATTTCTGTACCCTCTGGATTCAACTGATGTGGATGGGCCACTTCGGTCTCAGGCCTTCACCCACCAGAAAGACCTTGATCATGCTCCAGCTTTTGAGAACTCTCTGCTCAGCTAACGGGTGCACCTCGACAGATCTGAGACACTCCCGACTTGTGACAGGGTGCCTGACTTCGTTACTGGCGTGCTGTCTCAGCCTTGTTTCCAGCAGTGCGGCCATCGCTCAAACAGAATTGATCCTGAAGTTCAAAGCCGGTGATGTGTATCAGCAGAAGGTGACCACGAGCACAATCACTGGCGGAGTCGTCGCCGAAAAGCCTGTGAAGACGACGCTTCAACAGGAAATGCTGATCACGACAAAAGTCGAAGCTGTTACGGAAGGCGGAGCTGGCAAGCTGACTCAGGTGATTGACCAGATCACCCTGGACATCGACCTTCCGAATGGAAAATCCGTCGCTTACGATTCGAATCAGAAAGAGTTTTCTGATCCACTTCTGACGGCATTACATAAGACACTGGGATTACTGGATGGCGCCAAGTTTCAGTTTACGGTCTCACCTCGGGGAGAATTCAGCGAGTTTGTCATCCCGCCCGAGTTAGCTCAAATTGCCAAGGCTCAACCGCAGGGGTTGATGGGCGACAGCCTGTCGGAAGCGAGTCTACGACGGATGTTTGAAGATACGAGTGTCTCCCTTCCCCAGGGGCCCATTACCAAGGGGGCCACATGGAATCGCAAAACCAATGTCAAACTTCCGATTGGCGAGATTGTCAGTCATCTCACATTCACTTACGAAGGGCCGGAAACCGAGACTTTGGAGCGAATTGGTGTGGGTGGCGATATCGAGATGACACCGGCAGAAAAGTCACCTTTGGCAGTGACGTTGAACTCGAAGAAGCTTTCGGGAGTGGTGCTGTTCGACAAAGTGGCGGGGCGGGTTGAATCGAATCAGATCAAACAAGTGCTGGAAGTGACTGTCGCCGCTGGTGGTCAGACGAATGACATTACGATCGAGAGTGAAGTGAAAACCAAGCTGCTCCCGGCCGCCAAAGAGTAGCATTCACCAAGTCGTTTTTGGGGTGACACGCTTCGATCGGGCAGCCACGAGCCAGTCAATACGCCATTCAAGGTGTTGATGTGCCGTCCCATACGAACAACTGCCACCTTAGGGTGGCCCGGCCAACTCGTGGCCGGGTTGTCGTGATTTCTCACGACAACAGGAAGCCGCGCCATGCGCATGTCCTGCCACCACTTTAGACTTTGTCTTGGGGGTAGCACGACCCTGAAGCCCCTAAAAACTAAAACAGTGCGAAAGGGCGTGATCGCAAGCCGTGTTGTATGTATCGACCATGTGGCAGGGGACGGATGTCTTTATCCGCCTCCGGATCAATCGGTTTCACCAGCACGAATACACCTGTAAACAGGCTTCATGAGAGTTGAGAAAGTTCGCCACGGACAATCAAAGTCCAATGACCTGGGGGCAAACGAGGACGTTTGACCCCAGCCACCCCGTATTAAGCCACGCAGCCTCCTGCCACACCGTAGATAAACATCGATACAAAGTTGTGTATCAAAGACAGGTGTTGATCTGCCTGGTTGATGCATCTACTGATTGAAATCTCTAATAGTGAGGCGGCTTTTCGTCGACAGGCGAGTCTGCATCGGGGAATTCCAGCGCACGAACTTTGCCTTCGAGCAGAGTGACCTGCCGATGGGCCGCTTTCAGTTCGCGTTGCATGGCAATGAGGACTTCATGCATCTGTTCGACATCATGTTGCAGATGGGCCAGTGCCATTTCGACAGCCATAAGTCGATCTTCGGGAGATGGTCCATCAGCCATAACAGTGGTCTCGCGTTGAGGGCAGGCTCAAGAGTCTCTCAGTCAGGCAGCCTCATGCATGCCGCTTTGAGAAATGAACTCTACAAAAAACTTTAGCGGAGAGCATCGAGTGCCCGCAGCCTCAGTGCTGAAATCGCGGGAAGAAACCCGCCAATAAAGCCCATCACCATGGCCAGCATCAGTCCGGAAATCAACGTGGCACCATCGACTGTCAGTTCCAGAACGACCGATTTTCCACCGCCACCACTCCCTGAGACGACACTATTGGCTGTCCAGCCATCGGCGAACAAGCCAATCAAACAACCCAGCAGCCCTCCGAACAGTGCCAGGAGCAGAGATTCAAGCACAAACGAGACAAGGATGTGTCTACGTTTGAAGCCCATGAGTTGCAGGACACCGATGTCTTTGATTCGCTGAGAGACAGCCGCATACATGGTGTTCATCACGCCAAAGCTGCCACCAATCGCCATGATGCACGCCACAATAATAATGGCATACAGAAACTGCTCATTTGTCTGCGATAGCTTCTTGTAATACTCGGATTCCACTTCGGCACTTAATTGTGCTTTGGTATATTCGGTATTAAAGAATTCCTTGAGCTTCTGAGCACTGGCGTTGTCAGCCGTCCGCGCGACCATGGTCGTGTAGCGTTCTTTACCGAACATCGGGCCGACGACACTCTGTTTACTCCAGATCTCTGAATCGAATGATGAACCAGTCCGCTTTAGAATCCCGGTGACGTACCACACACGGTTATTCAGTTCGAAACGGTCACCGACCACAAATTCTTTGCGGGAACGGCCATCAATCGCGCCTCGATCTCGCCCCATTTCCGTCGCCATACCAGCTCCCATCACCACCTCGACGAGTGGAGCCGCATTCACATCATCAGGGTCAGGACGAATCCCGGCTTCCGAAAACCATTCACCAGAATCGAGAGTCATCCCATGCACTCGACCAGCCATGACAGGATCGACAAGGCCACGGATCTGTAGAAAGCGGCGTTTCGTTTTCCCTTCAGGCTGCGGAACACTCTGAGCGGCGAGAAGATACGTTTCGCAACTGACCAAAGGCTGTTCGCCATCCTTCAAGATCCCCGGTTGGTTGGCAATATCGTTGGAATCGGCCATGGCGAGACTGCTGAAGGCTTCATCCAGGGCACCTTCAGCCAGAATCAGCACGTTGCCGGGCTGACCACTGGTCTCTGTCAGGCGGTACATGCCATTCACAAAAGCCTGCATGACCGTTAACAGGCCAATAACCATCGTAAAGGCCATGGCCGAGAGGAGCGTATTTCTCCAGCGGACGACCATATTGAGCACGTTGTACATCACCGGAACGCGATTGATTACCAGCAGAATCGCCAGGAATGAACCCATGCCCCAGACAGTAAAGGCCAGCCAGGCGGGCAGCCTCCAGGAATCGACGATTGCGAATGTCAGTCCAGTATTGATCATGATGATCTGCAGGCAATCACTTTTTTCTAGAACAGGTTCTTCAGAAGCCACGGGTTGGTGTCATAGCGTTTCATGTCAAAGGGTTTCATGTCATGGAGTTTATCAAGTGACTCGACTGAAGATCTCTGAAACTTTGACACTACAGGCCGACCAGGCCGGAATCAGGCTCCCCAACAAAGCTGTCCCGGCACCCATGAACGTACCGACAAGTATGGCACTGACAGGGACATCAAAAGTGGGTAAGAACCCGATTTTAAAAGGCAGACCACCCAGCCCGAAGTTGATAAAGGCGTAAGTTGCGGTGGCACTGAAGAAGCCTGCCACGACACCGACAAACAACGCTTCACCTAATACAAGCAGGAGAATCTGATAAGGTTGAAAACCGAGCACTTTCATGACAGCAAACTCCTGCTGCCGCTCGCGCACGCTGATGCTGATCGAGTTCGCAATCACTAACGCCAGGGTCGCCATACAGGCTGGGGCCAGGAGGAAGCGGGCACCCCATAACAGATCGCGATAACCTTCGAGAAAGTTGCCGATGCCAGAGGAGGCAGTCTCGACTTTGACTGCTGGTGCAGAAAATTCAGGAGCCTCGGCAATTTGGTTAGCGACCTCATTAAAGGCATCGCGAGTCGGGACACGCAGCCAGACGAGATTTAACGACTTATCTGCCAGAGGATGAGCCTTACCCTTATCCCGTTGATACTGATCGAGTGCCGAGTTCAGGTAATCACGCCGGAAGGTGGTGGATTCATCGTATCGACCTTGAGGGAATGTTCCCACGATCTCAAACTCGAGAGAAATGTCCTTATAGTTACGGCTATAGAGTTTAAAGCGGTCACCGACCTTTTTATTCAACTTCTTCATCCGGCTCTGGCCAAGAATGATCCCCTGCTTATTCTGCTTGAGCTTCTCGACGGCAGCCGCGAGATTCTTATAGTCACTGGAATCAGGCGAAAGCTCATCGAGTTCATCCATCATGGTAAGAACCTTTTCTGGTTCCATGACGAAGGCAAAGATGAAAGAGTTGAAATCTCGACTCGATTGATCGGCTTCGAGTGAACCAAGAAAGAAGGCCCAGGACATATAATCGGTCGGTCGAGTATCTGTCTCACTTTTGGCGGCCCCCTGGGCCAGGCCAGCGACATATCGGTACGGCAACTGGCTGGGAATCTGCCACTTTTCGGTCGCAATCAGCTTGAGATTCGCACTTTTTTCCGTCGTGATTCGATCAAGATTATCGAGGACTGTGTAAACGAGCGTGACAACCAGTACGAGGGCGACGGTCCCCAGTGCGGTTAATAGAGTGCGCAAGGGATTCCGGAACGTATTGTCCAGCACCAGCCATGCCAGCCGTAGTGTTAAACCCATATTGTTATTCGCTTGATCCGGTCATTTTCATCCGCGTCATCGGGAGCAAGTTTCAAACCCCAGCGATGAAAACACGATCCTTGTTTTCCAGTTATCTATCGAGCAGTTGCCAAAATATCTTATTCTGAAGCCTGAAGCCTGAAATGATCCACAGGGCTTAATGAACACCAGAAAAGGTGTGGGCTCCATAGACTTCATCGACGAGCTTCCCCTTTTCGAGATGTAAAGTGCGATCGGCCCGGGCAGCAGCTTTCGGGTCGTGTGTCACCATGACAATCGTTTTGTTTAATGAGCTTTTTAAGGCCACGAGTAAGGCAAGAATTTCTTCAGCAGCTTTGCTGTCGAGATCGCCCGTCGGTTCGTCCGCCACAATCAGGGCCGGATCAGTAACGAGGGCCCGGGCAATCCCCACGCGTTGTTGTTGACCGCCGGAGAGTTGACCAGGGCGGTGATGCATACGATCTGACAGATTCACAATGTTCAGCGCCATTTCGACCTGCTGGCGACGCTGGGCGGCTGTCATCGGGAGCAGCAAAAGTGGCAACTCCACATTGCGATACGCGGAGAGAACAGGGAGCAGGTGATAGAACTGGAACACGAAGCCGATGTTCCGTGTACGCCACAGGGCGAGCTTGCCTTCAGAGAGCCGGGAGATCGGTTCGCCACGTACAGTCACTTCACCCGATGTCGGTCGATCCAGACCGGCAATCAGGTTAAGAAGTGTCGTTTTGCCTGAGCCTGAGGGGCCCATTAAGGCCAGAAACTCACCTTCCGGGACGCGCAAAGAAAGTTCATCAAGCACATGAACTTCTTCACTTCCGCGACGAAACGATTTGGCGACATGATCAACGATGACACAATCTGTCGGGGAAGCCACCACGCTTATGTTCCTGCAGCAGAATCTGTTTTAATATCCGGATGATTTGAGGACGCTTTGATTCGCGACGTTCTCTGTCAGAAAGCTCCCAATGACAGGCAAAGTCCTCACTCAGCTTGTGCAAAGACAGAGTACCGATCGGACATCATGGGTTACGAGAATTCTCCGAAAATTGATACCAAATCAAAGGGAGAAGTTCTGCGGTGCCATTGAAAGTCATCACGAAGACGTTTGGGGATTTGCGACACTGATGGACATTTGTGTTGGTTTTTGGGTTTTTCTTGCGAAATTGATGACCATACGCCCAGCGCGAGGAATTCCAGGAACTTTTTCCACGAAATGGTCTTCCCTAGGGAATCAGTGGTTGAGACAGAGGGGCAGAATCAGGTTTATTCGGACAATCCAGTCCTGGCCTGCCTCAGGTTCGGGGCCTGTGTCATATCAATTATTCTCGATTTGTACCGCAAAAGGTGTTTCATGAGATTCTGGATCAGACCTCGCGGTCCGCACTATCCAGGCCCCGTGGGCCACAAGCCCCCAGTCGGCCGCAAGTCAGGCGTAGGCATCCACTGGATGATGCTGTGCTCTTTAACGCTCTCGATCCTTTCGGGATGTGGGCAAAGCCCATCCACCAGCCAGAATTCCCAACAGGTGATATCGAAGGCAAGCACTGCTGCAACTGAACCCGCCGCAAATCCCTCCACAACCACACAGCCTCAGATCGCCGCCAATTGGCTCGAAAATCCTCAGGCCATCGACTTGTCTGGGCGATATGGGCGACGACTGCAGATCGTCTGGAAAGACACCACTCGCGATCCCATGGAGGCTGATGACGACGACGACTCGATGGCAGATCGCGATGTGACTTCCCCAAGTGATCCAGCGGACGCAAACAATCCCCTGATGGCCGAGAATCTTCCTGCGGGCTCGTCACAGGTCACCGCAGGCAACGATGAGGCATTTGGGGGCGTCCTTGATCAGAAACCTGACGATGCCAGTGTGAGCCAATCGTCTCAGGCCGACTGGTATGCGCTGATTGATGGTGAGCCCGTGCGAGATGAATCCGGGATCCTGTTGTCGATCCCTTGTGAAGTGCGTGTCCCTCCTGGTCCTCATGAAGTGACTTTGGCACAGCCGGGAATGGCTGATCTATCGAAAAAAGTGGAGATCCGGCAGGATCGCAAACTCAGTTTCGAACGACCCGAAAAGCCGGAACGAGGAGCCTCGTCACTTTCGGGCCCACTCTTTGATTTGGCAAAAGGCGAGTTTCTCCCACTGGATGAACTCAACACTGCCGGGAAAGAGTACGACCCCTGGCTTTCTACTGATGGACTCACACTGGTCTTTGCCGGTGATCGAGCGGAGGGTCGAGGCGTCTATCTGGCGACACGTCCGACAAGGTACCATGAATTTTCGCCTGCCAGGTTGATTGAAATCACACGGTCGGGTGAATTCGTCTCTACGCCTGTCCTCTCACCGGATGGTTTGAGTTTGATCTATGTGCATCCTGCCCGCACGCGGATCTGGCTGCTGGAACGAAACTCTGTCGATGAACCCTTTATCAAACGTGAGGCTCTAAGAAGCATCGACCAACCGGGGTTCGAGTGGATCGGGGCCCAACTGATGTTCCCTGAGGCCATTTCACAGACACCGCAATTCAAAGCTTCGGCGAACTTCCAGTTAGCATGGATCGAACGGAACGCCGCAGGTCAACAGCAGGTCTTCGTCGCTGAAGGGCCGAGCCTGGGGAGTTTGTCCAAAGCCCAGGGGAAAGCTGTCATTTTACCCGGAGACCGACCCTGGTTTACCGCTTCGACGGATCGTCAATTCAGTCTCGATGGCCCGATTCTGCAGAGATGGATTCGTGAACAATCTCTTGGGCCGGTCGCCTCGGCGCTCTATGGAAATCCATCTCCGATCGGAGAGTTTCCCGATGGATTTCCTCCTCCACTCGCCAACGAACGATCGCTGTTTATTACCGATGATGAGCAGTGGGCTGTCGCTGCCGTCACATCCGCAGCGAGCGAAGCCACCCTACAACAACAGCCGGGCGATCTCATGCTGCTTCGCCTCTCGGATGGCCCGCAATGGGGTTGGAAATTCCAGGGGCGCAGTCTGAAGCCAACCCCCTCCACCGAGACCACACCGCCGACATTAGTCGCTGATCAGTCAGCAACGAAAGTCATGGATGGACAAGCCCCTTCTTCACCAGCCACGACGAATCCACCAACCGCCGTTCGTGAGGAAATGGATCCCTCCACGAAGACGAACGCCGATCCCGCAGCGACCGTAATGAACCAGCCTGCACAACCGGTGGAAACTCAAACGGCCTATACGACCTATGAGAAATCGCTGGCTGAGTTTCGCAAGGCTTTGGAAGCTCGCGATTACGAACAGGCAGCACAAATCCTCCAGCAGCGGCAACAAACTTCCTTCGCGACGGCATGGAACCAATTGACAGAACTCGACCTCGCCTGGCTGCAAAAACTCAATGAGTTTCAGGCCATGGTGAACGATGGTGTTCGCCAGTTGGAGCCGGGAGCCACAGTTCGCGTTGGTTCAGCCAAACTGGAGTTGATTGGTCTCAAAGAAGGTGTCCTGAGTTTGAAATCGCGACTGAAGACCATTGAAAAACCCCTGTGGGAAATGTCGACGGGCGATCTGCTGGCACTGGCTGAATCTCTGCCGGGAGGGACGAATCAGGCATCAGCCCTGAAGACGCTCGCTTTCGTCAAGGCAGATCCTCTTCTGCCAGCACGAGTCATCGAATTGTGGCTGGGTCGTGCCGGCCCTGGCGGACAGGATTTTCTGGAAGCCTTCAGCACGCGCGAACTTGAAGAGGGCCGCCTGGCACTGGCCGAAAATCGCCTCAGCAGTGCCATTGAACATTTTGGCAAGACGATTGCCGCTGGTCCGGAAAAACCCGCCGCACAAGCCGCCGAACAGGAAAAAGCCCGTCTTTACGATCGCACCCACTGGAAGATTGTCGGCAAGCGTGACTGGGCTCGCGGCCCTGAGGGTGAATGGAGTGCGGATGCGAGGCGGATCGACGGGGCTTATCTCGTTTCTGAAAGTGATTACGAGAACTTCGTGTGCGAGTTTGAATGGAAAGCCGATCAACCCGGTGCACAGGGCGGCCTTTACTTCCATTATGCGGGTGAAGGAAACCCCTTTGAATTTGGCTATAAAATCCATCTTGCTGGCGATATGGATCAGCAGGGAATGGATCAATATTCGACGGGTGCCCTCTTTGGATCGGATGCGCCAAAAAAGAAAGTCGCCAAAAAGAATGCGTGGAATCGCTTCCGCTTGACGGTCGTCGGCCCCAAGACGACTGTGCAGATCAACGATGAAGTAGTGCTCGAAACCGATGTCCCTGTTTCTAAAAGCGAACCGCGTGGTTTTCTGGCAATCGACGGGGTGGGTGGCGCCTTCCGCTACCGCAAGATTCTGGTTTATGAACCGAGTCCCACTCCAGCCACCAAGGCTCAAAACTAGTTCCGTTTTGAAGTCCGGCACTGGCCGAGGTGAACTGGCAATCTTCCGTTTAAACCCAACGCGCTGACGCGAGAAGCTCTGCTACCACGTTCCTTACACTCCAAGTACCCGCAGCGGAGATCGCTTCATCTTCCATTCAGGTTCTTGTGATACACCTTGGCGAGAAACCTGTTACCTGCCGAGCCTGAGCATCCACAGAAAAGATGCTCGGTCCCTGATCAGTAGCCGGTTCCAGCGTGAATCGAGAGCCAGTCCTCCGGGAAGATGAATAGCGGGGAATAAGATGCGGACAATGCTTGTGGGAAGCGTGCTGTTACTGGTCATTGCAGTGGCCCTCGAATCGGTCTGGCCACAGACGGGTGATGGCCCGCCACAAAATGGTCCCAGAGAAAATGGTCCAGGGGGCGGCTTTTCACCCTTCGGTCCACCCGGCGGATTCCCTGGCTTTGGCGGACCACCGGGCTTCGGCGGCCCGCCCGGTGGTGGACAGGAACGCAAGCTGCTCTCGAAATTCGATGCTGATAAAGACGGCAAGCTGAATCTCGCAGAGCGACAACTGGCTCGAAAAGAATCCGCTCAGGGAGGTGCTGGATTCGGCGGCCCCAGAGGGCCTCGCGGCGGTATGCCTGGCATGGGAGCCAATCGTACACCACAAGCCGGGAAGAAAATCCTGCCCGAGAATGTGACGCCTGCCGGTGATACTGATCTGTACGATCCGTCGATCGTCCGCACAATTTTTTTGAACTTTGAAAGCAAAGACTGGGAAACAGAACTCTCGGACTTTCACAACACGGATGTCGAGGTTCCAGCCTTAATGCAGGTTGATGGTCAAGATTACCCCG
Organism: Planctopirus hydrillae; assembly: GCF_001707835.1. GTDB lineage: Bacteria > Planctomycetota > Planctomycetia > Planctomycetales > Planctomycetaceae > Planctopirus > Planctopirus hydrillae. The sequence goes on along the minus strand of NZ_LYDR01000071.1, from coordinate 27,831 downwards.
ATGTCGGCGTCAGCTTCCGGGGAATGTCATCCTACGGCATGGTACCAGCCGGCTTTAAGCGGTCATTCAATGTTTCTATCGATGCCTTTAACGACCAGCAGAAGCTCGGCGGCTACAAAACGTTGAATTTACTTAACTGTAATGGCGATACTTCGTTCTTGAGAGGTTTTGTCTACTCTCAGATCGCTACGGAGATGATCCCCGTCCCTCGTGTGAACTTTGTTCGTGTCGTTGTGAATCACGAAGACTGGGGTGTCTTTGCCAACGTCGAGCAATTCAACAAAGATTTTATCAAAAGACACTTTGAGAACAGCAACGGCTATCGGTGGAAGGTTCCCGGAAGTCCTATGGGCCGCGGTGGGCTGGAATTTTTAGGGGACGATGCCAATTCCTATAAGCGAATTTACGAGATCAAAAGTAAAGACACCCCTGAGGCCTGGGAGCGATTGATTTCTTTGTGCCGCATTTTGAATGAGACACCTGCTGAGCAGTTGGTCGAAAAGCTGGAGCCAGTCCTCGATATTGATGAGACCCTGAAGTTTCTGGCGCTGGATGTCGCGCTCTGCAATAGTGATGGCTACTGGACTCGCGCGAGTGATTACAGTCTCTACTGCACACCTGAAGGAGAATTTACACTCGTTCCACACGACTTTAATGAGATTTTTCAATCGGGTGGCCCCGGCGGTCCTGGTGGCCCACCGCGTGGCGGCCCGGGTGGATTTGGACCACCACAAGCAGGTCAGCCACCATTCGGACCACCGCCAGAAGGCCAGCCGCCATTCGGGCCACCAGGTGGTGCACCCAATGGATTCGGACCACCTCCCAATGGGAATAGCAATCCTCCTCAGGGACGAGTGGCAGGTGATCCCAATGGTCCTCCTCAAGGGCCGGGTGGCGGGCAGAATCCTCGGGGTGGCCAAAGACGTGGCCCAGGTGGCGGTGGACCGGGGGGTGGTGGACCCGGTCATGGTGGGCCGACACTCGATCCACTGGTCGGGCTCAACGATTCGACAAAGCCACTGCGCAGTAAACTTCTGGCTGTTCCAGAACTCAAGGCTCGCTATCTGAAGTATGTCGGGCAGATTGCCGATCAGTACCTGGCGGCCGAATTTCTTAAGCCACGGATGCAACAGGAATTTGAACTGATTTCACCTCTGGTGGCTCAGGATCAGAAGAAGCTCTTCACGACAGCCGATTTTGTGCGCGAATCGAAGTTTATTGAGATTCAGAACTCCTCAGAAAATGCTCGCTCGACGCTGTGGGATCAGATTCAGAAACGACGGGAGTTTCTTCTCAAGCACGCGGAAGTCCGGGCCGCCCTTGGCAAGCAGAACACCGATGGGCGAACATCCGCCATCAAGATTCAGCGATCCTCCAGCCGACAACCGGCTCCCTTGTCGTCAGCCCGTTAAAAGCTCGTGGCAATCTTTGGGAATGGAGTGTGATTGGTTTCCGCTCACACTTCTTGAACCGTTTGCTGATGTAGCACATTGAAACCGATGGATAGCAAAGGACGCCCAATGTATCTTGCGACAAACTCAAGTCATGATACAGACTGCGATGCAGTCTCGTTCCCCGTATCGTCCATTGGAGAAAGATCACTGCCATCGTCTGATCTGCAGACGAAGCTCCCGTTTTCGTTTCGTGACTTGACTCAAAAGCTGTTAACGTCTCCTGTTTCAGAAACTAAGTATCTGATTTCAAGATCGGTCGCGGATCTTGTTTCCGGCTGGGCACAAGTTTATATGCAGCCCGATCAGCATGCCGACCCTGCATTAGGAGATGGCTACTGGGTGCGTACCTTGTATCTCGACACGCCGGGGGCTGATATCTATCACCGCCGAGGGGTGGGTCGCAGTCGTAAATTCCGTATTCGAGGATATGGAAGCTCTCAAGAACTCTGGCTGGAAATGAAGTGGAAGCGTAATGGTAAAGTCCGCAAACGTCGTACGTTGATTCATCAGAATCAGCTTCCGCTGGTCATCACGAATGCCTCTCAAGAACACGAGTGGTTTTCGAGTCGAGTTGATCGCTACCAGTTACAACCCGCCTGTCAGATCACCTATCGGCGTCAGGCTTATGTATGTCGTACATCGCAAGGAGTTTATCGACTTACACTGGATCGCGAGGCATTTTCACAGCCGCATGATGGCTGGAAGGTTCCTCACGAAGCTGGAAACTGTCGGATTCTCAATGCGGAGAACGCCATTCTGGAATTAAAGTATCAGGGCGACTTCCCACTCTTCTTCAGATCGCTCGTCGAATTAATTCCTCAAGTTCCCGCCTCATATTCCAAATATCGACGGGCAATTTCCACATTGATGGATCAATCGATGGGGGATCCAGCATGCCCGACTGGTTAGCCGCTTTCTCGCTGCCATCCGTACCTCCACAGGACTTTAAGAACATTGTGGCTGCGATGGTGCTATCGGTTCTTTTAGGGATGACGATTGGCCAGATCCACCGCTGGACACGTCCACTTCATTCCGGGAGCGCCTCATTCCACGCGACTTTGGTCTTGATGACAATTCTGATTACGCTGGTGACACAAGTCATCGGCGATAATGTCGCACGGGCCTTCAGTCTGGTGGGTGCCTTATCGATTGTGCGCTTTCGCACAGTGGTTCGCGATACGAAGGATACCGCGTTTGTCATCTTCGCCGTCGTGATAGGTATGTGTGCCGGTGCGGAACGCGGCTGGCTGGCGATCGGAGGGACCATCCTCGTTGGTCTCGTTGCGGCCATTTATCGAGATCGTTCCTATAACCCTTCCACTTCGCTGATCCGCTACCGGTTAATCCTGCGGATGGGGCTGGCACAAGAAGTGGAAACGCAGGTGCATGCCCTGCTCCAACGGGTCGCCCGCAGCTACGACCTCGCAAGTCTCAGTACAGTTCGTCAGGGGAGTGCTATGGAAATGACCTACTCGCTGCAATTGAACCGCGCGATCTCGCCGCGCGAATTGCATACGCAACTGAGCCGTATCGAAGGGATCCAGAGTGTCGAACTGACGGCATCCATCGAGGAAGATCGTTGATGAGTTTTTTACTTTTTCATCGCTGCCGTTACTAGCCGTTTTTCAAGTGGGAAAACCTGAAAAGTAATTTCCTGCTTGAACCATCTCCTGCCTGAGGGTTAGTCTGCGCAAGCAGTGATGAACCGCTTCGAGTACCCCACTGGCAGGAATCTTGCGATGAACTTTTCACCAGCAGCACTTCAGCGACGCGCGACGTATACCGCCCTGCTCACCCTCGCTCTGGCAGCCGGGCCCGCGGCTTTGGCCCAGGAGCCAACAGCGACTGGAAAACCCGAGCAACCAGCCACCACCAAACCAGCAGCGAAAGCGGCTCAGGCCAAGCCCGCGGCTCAGGCGGCGAACAATCCGATTGTCCCCTATAAAATCGTGCCGACGGCCAAAGACCTGCCTTACGGTACGCATCCTCGACAAGTCCTCGATTTCTGGCAGGCCAAGTCGACTACTCCCACTCCTGTCGTGTTCTTCATTCATGGCGGTGGATGGAACAATGGTGACAAATCCTCAGCAGTCCGCACTCTTGACCTTCCCAAGTTGCTCGATAGCGGAATCTCCGTGGTGACGATCAATTACCGGCTGGTTCCTCAGGCTTATGAGGCCGGTATCGAACCCCCTGTGAAATGGCCACTGACCGATGCCGCGCGAGCCCTTCAATTTGTGCGATCCAAGGCCGGTGAGTGGAATCTCGACAAAGCGAGGATTGGAGCCTGCGGTGGTGCAGCCGGTGCCTGCTCGTCACTCTGGCTGGCCATGCACGACGATATGGCACTGCCGGAGAGCAAAGATCCCATTGAACGCGAATCGACCCGCCTGTGGTGTGCCGTCGTGAGTGGGGCACAGACATCGCTCGATCCGGCGGAAACCAGTGCCTGGATTCCCAACATGGAATATGGTGGCCATGCTTATGGGTTCCGGGAAGCGGGTCAGGCCCGGCCAGCCGAGTTCAAGAAGTTTCTCGCTGGTCGCGAAAAGGTGCTACCCTGGCTGAAGGAGTATTCACCCGCCTCTCATGCCTCGAAGGATGATCCCACGATCGTCCTGTTCTATGGCCAGAAAGAGCCCGCCCAGAAGGGAGATACGCAAAAGGACCCGACTCACTCGATTCTGCTGGGTAAACTCCTGAAGGAAAAACTCGATCCACTGGGTGTAAAGTGCGTCGTCACATCACCCGGCGAACCCGACCCTTCCTTCACGTCGATCACTGATTCGCTGATCACCGAACTCAAAGCCAATAAATAGCAGTTGATCGCTATGACATAACATCGCTAATCCAGACGAGTGCCACGCCCTGAGGTCTTCTGAAGGGCGTGGTTATAATTGCCGCATCTTGTAGGGTGCATGCCAATGCACCAATTCGATGTGGTAGTTAATAGGATACATCAATGCTGGTGCATTCCGAAGACTCCATGCACCCTACTTGGCGTTGTTTTCTTTTGGTGCACTACCTTTTTTGCGGCGATTTGCAAGCTCTTCCCAAGTCATTGGAAATTTAATCGAAGAATCATCAACTCCCGCAACATCACGGACGATCAAATTGCAGGGCCAACCGTTATGAGGCTTCTCCTGGCCTTCGAATTGATTCGTATTCGAAATCTCTTCCAACTCTTTTTCTGCCAATTCCCGATAACGCCGTTCCATCCTGACCCGAAATCTTTCTGCCTTCTTCACCTCTTCGAAGGCTTGGCCCAAGGGAGAGCTTTCGAGGATTTGCTGTCTTCTGTCAACAAATGAACGCACGGAGGATGATTCTCTCTCAGGAAGCGCTGTCCTGGTTTCCTCTGCATGCGAAACAGCAATTTCAATTCGTGGAATTGGTGGCTGTTCAATGGTGGGTGGAAACACTCGCTGACTCCGTTGACAGTGATGTTGGCAAAACACATTCTATTCAGGATGCTTAAATCTCTGAAAAACGTCCAGCCGACTTCTGCCGATCATTGTCAAAATAATTGAGGTCTTCCGCAGGGCGTGGTCTTTAATACGCCGCATTTTGTAGGGTGCATGCCAATGCACCAATTTGGTTTGGGACACCAAAGGCTGGTGCATTTCGAAGACTTCATGCACCCTACATCATGACATCAATATAATCCTATGACTCGTATTCATCACATCAACTGTGGCACTTTGCTCGTCCCGGGGTATCCCACGGTCGTTTGCCATTGCCTGTTGCTGGAAGACACGCAAGGGCTGGCACTCGTCGAGAGTGGTATCGGCCTCCTCGATGTTCGGGACCCGCTGGAACGTGTGGGGCAGCCACTCATTGATCTGGCAGGCTTTCAGTTCCATGAGCACGATACCGCCATCCGCCGGATCGAGTCGCTGGGTCTCAAGCCGCAGGATGTCCGGCACATTGTCTTGACACATGCCGACCCCGATCATGCGGGGGGGCTGGCCGACTTCCCGGAAGCGAAAGTCCATCTGGCAGCCGAAGAGCGGGCCGCCTTGGAAACCGGCCACTGGCGATATCTCCCCATTCAATTCGCACATGGCCCTCGGTGGGAGACATACAGTTCATCCCCACAAACGTGGTTCGGCCTCGAAGCCCGCGAAGTCGCACTGGGCCTTGAAGCTCAGGTTCTGCTGATTCCACTTTTCGGCCATACCCCTGGCCATTGCGGCGTTGCCATCTCCCAGGGAGACCGCTGGCTGCTCCATGTCGGCGATGCCTACTACCTTAAGGCAGAACTCACCGTCGAGAATCACCCTGTGGATGCCATGGCTGCCCAGCGGGCTGATGATGATCGTCTCCGCCAGGCGAGTCTCGAACAACTCCGCCGCCTGTCCCGCGATCACGCCGACGAAATCGACCTCGTGGGCTATCACGATCTGACAGAGTTTGTGGAATTCCCTCTTCCTATTAAGGACATTCACCAATGATGATTAGTCGATATGCGATATTTGTAAGGGTTTGAGAATCGATTTCGGGCAACATGCTTGGCAATGCGCCAATTTGGCGTAAAGCATAAACGCTGATTCGCACCTAAGGCTTCCTGTACTATACTTATAATAAACTAAAGTAGATTCGCATCTGCTTTTTCAGACGCGGCAACATTATTCTTACGAGATATCACCCTTTTTGCATAGTATTCCTTATAACAAATCACAGCAGCCAGTGTAATTGCCACAACGATCAATAGTGGAGTAATGGTTGTGGCAATCCATGACTCCATAGCCTTCGAGTCTTTCGACGACAAAGTCGTCTCGACATTCGTCATTGATAAGCAATCAATTCCAGAGACTTTTCCGAGAGCAATAAACGTTGGGGACCTTTTCAGATCTCTGGCTAACAAAAAGCGAACCTCGAACCATTCGCCACCGTCGAGCATCATGGGATCAAATCGGATTTCGGAAAACCGACCCAGAGTATTAGTAGGAGAATATTCACTTGAGGCTCCTCCAAAGACGGAAAAGTCTATATCTCCAGGCTGTGTCATGTTAATTTTTTGACGTAAGCTTTCGCTGGAAGCACTGATAACCTTGGGGGACCCAATGATTACAGCGTCAACAACCTTAAATCCAAGAGTGTCTCGTGGGTCTACATCAGCAGGAGTGATATGCTTACGGCCACTATTCTTGAAGAGCACATGCCTTACCTCACATGATTGTGGTACGGTCTTGGTGCCTGTTTTTACATTTTCAATTATCAGCCCGCTGGATTCACCGAACAAATCATCGAGAGTTGCCATTTGTGCTGTTGTACAGCTGATGCTCGACGTTTCGCGGTCGATAAAAGATACGAACCATCCTGCTAAGGAGCTGATGGTAATCAGGATAGCATCGCGATAGTTTCTTACCGCAAAAGTCTTTAGTGAGCTCAGGATGCTGTGATTCATGAGGCGACTTTTGCGATGGTGGTGTTGTGAAGTTCGTAGTTAACGTTGAATCCAGGTGCATGAACCGAAGTGGTTTGATGATTCTTGTATTTTTTCTTCAATTACTTATACGTGTTGACTGGGCAAGCGGATCACTAATTGGGCGAAGAATATTGTGCGAAGATCGTTTACAGCCTTGGATAGTATCAGCTGAACAAGTTAAGTTGCTTTTGGTTTTGAATTCTGGTGCATTCCGAAGACTCCATGCACCCTACAAAATGCAGAACCGCATCGAGTTGAGTGTATCTATGAAAAAAGGCCCCGACTTTTGGTCGGGGCCTTCTCGTTAGCATCGTATTAACTACAGCCGAGGCTGGTTCCGCAGTTGTGGCAGAGGTAGCAGGCTCCGTTTCTTACGGTGATTGACCCGCAATTGCTACAGGCGGGGGCGTCGGTCTGGAAGCGGCTGAACTGCTGGCTCCGGGATTGATCCAGAACATTCAGTTCACTCTGCGTGCTTCCATTGGTTTTGCCATGGCTGGCGTGACCGTTAGACGTGTGCCCGTTGGTGGTATGACTGCCGTTTGTCCCGGAGGTTGGCAGAGGTGCGTGAATTCGCTTTTCCAATGACGCTGGCAGCTTGTCACTCCCCTTGATCTCCGGCTTCAGGCTGCCGTTCAAGCCGTGTGCTGCTTTGCCGGCCGGAGTCGCAGGTGCGGCCCCGGCCACGCGATGACTTTCGGCACTCTCGCCTTCTTCAGCAGAGGCCGCTTCGGCTCGCCGCGGGACGTTGGCCTCGCGGAAGCCTGGCATGAACTGGATTGCCATCCAGCGGAAGATGTAGTCAACCACACTCTTCGCGTTCGGGATATCCGGGTTCTGTGTCCAGCCCGAAGGTTCGAATCGGCTGTGCGAGAATTTCTCGACCAGAACTTCCAGCGGCACGCCGTACTGGAGGCACATCGAGGTTTCCGTCCCGATGACATCCATCAGGCCGCCAATGGTTGAACCTTCTTTTGCCATACTGATGAAGAGTTCGCCCGGTGTGGCATCTTCAAACAGACCGACAGTAATGTAACCTTCATGCCCGCCCACCGAGAACTTATGCGTAAGCGAGTGGCGGGTGGTGGGCAAGCGGCGGCGCACAGGCTGGCCTGGAGCCACTTCCTTACTGCCATCGGCACCCTTTTTCACGTTGAGTGGCTGGCTTTGCTTGGAACCGTCGCGATAGACAGCCAGAGCCTTGAGGCCCAGTCGCCAGCCTTCGGCATAAGCCTTTTCGATATCTTCCACTGTCGAATCGGCCGGCATGTTGACCGTCTTGGAAATCGCACCCGAGAGGAACGGCTGGGCGGCTGCCATCATCTTGATGTGAGCACGCCACTGAATGCTGCGTGTTCCACTGGCAGGCTTGAAAGCACAGTCGAAGACCGCGAGATGATCTGGTGAAAGATCGGTCGCCGCTTCGATGGTGTCGTGCTCTTCGATGGCCTTGACGATCCGCTCGACTTCGGGGGAATCGTAGCCAAGGGTCTTCAGAGCGAGTGGCACTGTGCGATTGACGATCTTCATCAAGCCGCCACCAGCCAATTGCTTGTACTTGACGAGAGCGATATCGGGCTCAATGCCTGTCGTATCGCAATCCATCATGAAGGCGATGGTTCCGGTCGGTGCAAGGACTGTGGCCTGGCTGTTGCGGAAGCCGAAGCGGCGACCACTATCAACCACATCATCCCACACTTCTTCGGCGGCCTTGCGAAGTTCTTCGGGGCAGGACGAATCGATGCGATCGACGGCATCGCGATGCATACGCATCACGCGAAGCATTGGATCGGCATTGTTGCGATAGCCCTCGAATGGTCCGGCGAAAGCGGCAATTCGCGAAGAAGTGAGGTAAGCCTGACCGGTGAGCAAAGAGGTCAATGCTCCGCAGATCCCGCGGCCAGCCGCACTGTCGTAAGGAATGCCCATCGACATGAGAAGGCTGCCCAGGTTTGCATAGCCCAAACCAAGAGGACGGTACTTGTGGCTGTTGGCAGCGATCTGTGGAGTTGGATAGCTGGCGTGATCAACCAGAATTTCCTGTGCTGTCAAGAAGATATTGATCGCGGCACGGTAGCGTTCGACATCGAAGCGACCATCTTCCCGCTGGAACTTACGCAGGTTCAGGCTGGCAAGGTTACAGGCGGTATCATCGAGGAACATGTATTCCGAGCAGGGGTTCGAGGCATTGATGCGACCATCGTTCGGGCAGGTGTGCCAGCGATTAATGATCGTATCGAACTGAACACCAGGGTCACCACAGTGCCAGGCACCTTCTGCCATTTGTCGCATGACGTAGCGAGCTTCGTAGGCAGGGCCGGGCTTGGTGGCGTCCGTCACCCAGTGAGTGACCCATTTTTTGTTTTCTTCGTAGGCCCGCATGAACTCATCACTCAGTCGCACTGAGAGATTGGCGTTCTGATACATGATCGAGCCGTAGGCTTCGCCGTTGAAGTTCGAATCGTACTCACCGGATTCGATCAGAACGCGAGCCTTCTTCTCTTCTTTGAGCTTGCACTGGATGAACTCGAGGATGTCTGGATGCCAGTCCTTGAGCGACTGCATCTTGGCTGCCCGGCGTGTCTTGCCGCCCGATTTCACAACAGCCGCAATCTGGTCGTAAACTCTCATGAACGAGAGTGGACCGGAAGGAGTACCACCGCCCGAAAGTTTTTCTTTCGCACTGCGGATGGAGGAGAGATCTGTCCCGGTACCGGAGCCGAACTTGAAGAGCATCGCTTCGCTGGTGGCGAGGCGCATGATGTCTTCCATGTTGTCATCGACCGACTGAATAAAGCAGGCGCTGGCCTGAGGATATTCATAGGAAGTCTCCGCACGGACGACCTCTTGAGTCTTGAGGTCGAAGCGGTAGTTCCCCTTAGAACCAGCCACACCATACTGATGGTAGAGCCCGACGTTAAACCACACGGGCGAGTTGAAGCTGCCGTACTGATGGAGGCAGAGCCAGGCGAGCTCGTTGTAGAAGTTCTCGCCATCTTCCCGGCTGGCGAAGTAGCCATCGGCGATACCCCAGTCGGCAATCGTGCGGGCGACGCGATTGATTACCTGCCGAACGCTGGTTTCGCGTTCGGGAGTGCCGTGCTCGCCATAAAAGTACTTGCTGACGACGACGTTGGTGGCCAATGGACTCCAGTGAGCAGGAATTTCGCAATCCTTCTGCTCGAACAGCACCTTGCCGTTTTCGTCCTTAATGAAGGCGGAACGGAGTTCCCATTCACTGGTCGAAAAAGGATCGACACCTTCGGGGCAGAACTCAGGACGAATTCGCATGGGTGCAGCTTCCGGAAGTGGTCGCGATGTTCCCATCGGAAAACCAGGCCGGGTGCTGGGGGCATTTGTCGGACGGAGGCCGACGGGGGAAAGTTCAGACGTCGCAAGTCCTTTTTGTTCGTGCATCGTGCACTCCATATCCATGGGTTAGGGGTTGGAAATCAGCCTGCCATACCAGCAGGCTATACATTATATCACTGCGCACAAACAGACACATCTATCGGCCAGTGCCTGCTTTTCAGTACAGTGGAAACTCACAAAACCGGCGTCGCATCACTGCTCGGCCGCAAAATCACGAAGTGACAACTTTTCAGGTGTCATAGAACCACTGCTACAGCCCTACTCTTGCACCACGACTTTCATAGTTCTGGGGCACTGAAGCGTAATTGGGTGAAAGTTCCATACCGGTACAGAACGCAGTCCTTGCTCCGGCATCAGGGCAGATCGCCCATAGAGATCTTTTCGACAGAAAACCACTACTACTTGTGTGAATCAATGATAGCAGCAACAAGATGTTGACTGCTGTGATGATCCCCACGATACCCCGCCAGAAAAGATTGTCAAGCTCTCTTCGCACTCAATCTTGTGGGTCAAGTGGCTCGATCAACCACAAGTGATGGTGGATTTTGGATTTACCAGCCGTGAGAGAATTTCTGGCCGTGAAGATCGCTTCACAAACACTCCCTGAGAAGGATTGCGCAGTTTTCCCAGGTTCTCGAAAGACGACTTGCAAGCAATCTCGTCAACTCGCTGCTTCGGCCCAGAACAGTCTGCCAAATCGAGGGAATATCTATCAAAAACCCTTGTTTTTCAGGTGTTTTCGATAGTTCTGAACGGACATGCGAACTTTGCGAAGACGCACATCGGCTTTTCAAAACCTTTGAACTGCCATCGTTAACGTGAGCCAGGCCGCAAAAACTGCCGCTCCTACTGGGGTGAGTTCACCTTGCTGCTCCAAGGCATTGTCTCGTAACCTGCCCAGGAGATTTCTCATCAGGCGAATGCTTGTGAGTGATCGTCACCTGCCTGCCCTGACGATGTCATCCCGCCTTTCACCGACCCTGCCGACGGCTCTTTCCGTCTGCCGCCCTTCACGTTTGCCGCTCTTTTCCTACCGCTTTCGCCCCGCTCTGCGGATAACTTTCCATGTGGTGCCCTCAGTGCCAAGCCGATGTTGCTGCTGTGTTGATGCCGGATCACCGGCATTCACGATGCACGCATTGCGGAATGACACTGGCCGCCCGGCTCTCAACACCCGCGATACCGCAGGATCAAGAAACCAATCCGATCGGGACTTTACCTGCATCAGCGAGCTTTAATCTTCTTCGCGACGAAACCTCAACGCGTAATGTGCGCGACGTACTGGCCCGCTGGTCGACACCTCAGGCACTGGAATCCCTCGATCGTCCTTTACTCCCGGATCTGTCTGCCAGCCCTTTGCGAACCAGCAAGACGCCAGCACCTCATTCCAGCACCCGCGAGCCTGCCGCTGAGTTGCCAACAAAAACTTCAACCGCGGCATCGAACTTCCCAATCAACGATGCTCCAACTCCTCCTTATGCGGCAGAGACACTTCCTGTTCATCCGCAGGCTGCTCGCCGGGTCGATCTCTCGCATGGTGATGGAGCACCACCCAAGCCGAAACATCGCCCCAAGCGGCGCACCGACGCGAAGTCAGTTCAGCGTCGCTTTGATCAACAGCAGTCGCGAATGGCCGGACGTGGTCCACATTTTGATGTGCGACTTCTGAGGGAACTTGAGCAGGAACAGTACTCTTCCCACGCTATGCACGCATCGCCCACTCAGGCTCATCTCCAGAAAGAATTGACCAGTCTGCAGCAAGCGAAAACGGAAAGGCCATTTAACTGGGGAATTGTTTCTGGTCAGGTCTGTGCCTATCTGGGTGTGGCCTTACTGACCTGTGGAACGTCGCTTGTGCTTTGGAGCCATTTTGGTGGCCCCGTCGAGCATGCACCGACTGGCTGGCTCATGACCACAGCAGGCCAGATGCTGCTCTTTCTGGGGGTTGTGACATTAGTTTCCTCTGGGATGGAACAGACGACAGACGAAGTGGCCACGCGCATTCAGACACTTGGCGAAAAGATCCTGCGACTTGAAATAGCACAGAGAGAGTCGCATCTGCAGGCTCCTCATTACGCCCGCAATCGACTGTATACGAAGTCCAGGACGACTGCCGGACGTCCTGTGCGCCGCCGCAAAGAAGAGTAAACCCCTCATTTCAAATCCTAAAACATCCCTACTTATCAATACAGACTCTGCACACGTGCGTCTGGCGTTCACCTGTGATTCAAGGTGAAACAGGAATAACATGATGAAAACACAGACGATATTGAACTGGGCTATCTGCTGTGGTCTGGTGGTAACTCCACTGGCATGTACATCGACTAAGACGACGAATACCGCCCGTACGGCACGTGAGCAGTTACTGATTTCCAACGCAATTGATCATGCTCTCGAAAAGGTCGATTTGTCGACAATTCAAGGAGCGAACCTCTATATCGAGGAAAAATATCTCGAAGGGGTCGATAAAGCCTACCTGGTGGGTTCGCTACGTCATCGCGCCATGCTGGCTGGGGCGAATATCGTCGCGAAAGCTGAAGACGCTGATATTGTCCTCGAACTGCGGTCGGGTTCTATCGGTACTGATTCGGCAGACTCATTTATCGGTTCACCCGAGATTACACTCCCTGGGATGCTGACACTTCCTGAAGTGCGACTTGTCAGCCGGTCGCGCCAAACCGCGACCGCGAAACTGGGGTTACTGGCTTACGATCCCAAAAGTAAGCAGCTTCTGGGCCAGGGAGGCGTTTCATCAGCACAATCGGATGATAACAACATCTTCGTTTTCGGTGTCGGGCCTTATCATTACGGTACCGTCAAAGAGGAAGTGGAGCGAACCGCCACACCCCCTGCCACAACCGCTCAACAACTCCCCTCACAAGTCGCTTTTCGTGGAACACGGCCTATGGGTTTGGCCATTGCCCGGGATGTTGACGCGGAAGGCTCAGTCCAACTCACCGGCGACCAGCGACCGGCCGACTAGTTGTTAAACAGCGTACCTCTCGTCGGGTGCCGGCCCAGGCACCAGTTGAGGAAAAAAACATTCTAATTGGTGCATTACGTCGGAACTCCATGCACCCTACATAGCTAACGAACCGTACTGCTCAATATGAGCTACTCAGGCTGTCTTTGAACCAGTTCTCAAAATGTGTTGGCCACATCGTTGTTGGTCGCCCTATTTGATAAAAACTGACCTTGCTATTGGGTTGGATCACCAGCGACATCCTGCGGCCCTGAATTTTTAAACTCACGATTCTGGTGCGGGGTAACCACAAGGCTGTCGGACGTTCCATCCAGCGGGTCGCGAGTTCAAGAGGTGTGATGGTTCCTGGAAGAGTCGTCGATGGCATCTTTGTAGGAGATGAGTCGAGCGTTTGTGGCTGCGAATCATTCGTGAATGATGTTTGACCTGCAGGATGAAGCGATTTCTCTGTTGATATTCGCTGTGGTAACGAACCCTGTTGCCTCCAGCAGAAACCAAGACTCCACCAGGTTCGATGCGACGCTGTTTTGAAACTGATTTTGTGCGTCTCAATCCATTCAATTTCTGGTAGCCAGGCCAAACCAATCGATGTCAGGATCATTGACCCATGGACCAACGACTGCCTGCGCTTGATGGCAATCGATGGTTGTTCGAGTAGTACAGCGCCAAATCGATCAGCAAGCTCACCGGTTGTCAGGTCAGGTTCAGCAAGATTCAAAACGCCTGCACAGAAGGGGCACCGTCCATATTGCGGTGACTCCCAGTTCAGACATTGGCGGCAAAGCATCAGCGTCACAGCCGTCTCCCGCCAGTAATTGACTCACAAGTCAAGATCCAGGAATTATCAATCAGACGATATCTACTCAACAATCGGTCGTAGTGATTGTCCCATGCGGCAGTTTGAGAGCACTATTGCTGGCCAGACTCCCGATTTGACCACCAGGGGAGGCTGACACCACCATCGATCAGAAGTGTACTACCTGTCATATAGGCGGCATCATCACTGAGTGCAAATGCCACGGCCTTTCCAATCTCTTCAGGTTGTCCCAGCCGTCCGAAAGGTAGTTTTTTGGCGCCTTCGGCTAATTGCTCTTCGGTAAAAAACTTACGTTCGCCAGGCGTATCAATCCAACCGGGGTGAATGATATTGATACGAATGCGATGGGGTGCCAGTTCGATAGCCGCAGTGCGGGCCATGTGGTCGATCGCCGCCTTTGCCATGTTATAGGCCATGGCTGTCGGGATGGCGATGACGGCATGTGGTGAACTGATGACTGCCATCGCTCCGCCTTGACCTTGAGCGACCATTTTCAGAGCCGCAGCGCGCACGCCGTAAAACGCACCCCACATGCAGACATCAATCGTGCGGCGGAACCCATCAAGATTGGCTTTGAGCATTGGCTCACGATCACTATAGACCGCATTCGAGACAAACAAATCCAGACTGCCCAGCGTTTGGGCGGTCTCGTCGATCATGCGTTCAATCACCTCCTGCTGTGAGACATCGCCCTGAAAGATCACGGCCTTCCGTCCCAGTGCTTCAATCTCACGAGCGAGCGATTCGGCTTCGTCCCGATTGCTGAAATAATTGATCGCCACGTTGGCTCCAGCCCGTGCCAACTCAATCGCACAGCCTCGACCAATCCCGCGAGACGAACCAGTGACCAATGCATTTTTGCCTAGAAGTTTCATATTGTGTCTTTTCAGTGCCAACACAAGATCGGTCTAATGAACGGGCTGTTTTGTAAAGCTCTTTTCCGAAATAACTTAACATTTCTACTGAGAGCAGGCGAGTGGCGAACTCCCTTCCCTCGAGGAACACATCATGGATTCGAAAAGTGCGGCAGTTCTGGGAATCAGTTTTGGGCTGACTTTGGGCGGGGCTGTTGTTTTGGCTTCATATGTGGCCGCCAGGGCCCAACCAATGGCTGTGCCGCGTGTCGGGACTGGTCATTCCTCTGTCGTGGGCCGGTATCAGATTGCAGGAATTCCCGGCCATGCGTATGTGCTCGACACCGCCACCGGCCAGGTTTGGGAAGATTTTGCTCCGACGAACGAGGGGGCTCGTGACAATGAGTTCAAGCGAGTCAAACTCAAATAGCACACCTGAATCGCATCGCCACGCGATCTTTGCCACCGATCATTCGATCAACGGGCCGTCATTTTCCCGGGCAGCATCTCAGATCGAGTAATCTTCCTTAGGCGAGAAGATCCGGGCATGACGTGGTGAGGCAAATAATTCCTCGCCAGCCACGGGTTTCAGTGCCAGATAGCGATCTCGGCTCAAGTCGATCTGCAGAGTGATGCCAAACTCCTCCGAATAGCAGCGGACACGGGCAACGGCTCCCGCAGGGTTAATCTGCAGAATTTTCACACGGATTGATTCGGTACTTTCAGGAATCCGCGTGAGATCGACATCATGCGGTCGGACATAGGCCGTCGCGTTGGGAGCGTTGGCTGAGTTTTCCGGAGCATTAAACTCAATTCCACCTGCCACCATTTTGCCATCGTGAACTCGTCCATGGAACACGTTCACATGGCCCAGGAAATCCATCACAAACGGATTGGCCGGGTGGTCGAACACTTCCTGCGGGGAACCGACCTGCTCGATCCTTCCTGATTTCATGACCACCACCCGGTCGGCAACTTCAAACGCCTCTTCCTGGTCGTGAGTCACGAAAATCGTGGTGATCGGGACTTCATCGTGCAATTGGCGTAGCCATTGCCGCAATTCCTGACGAACCTTGGCATCGAGAGCGCCAAAGGGTTCATCGAGTAAGAGCACCTTCGGCTGCACGGCGAGCGCTCTGGCGAGAGCCACACGTTGCCTTTGTCCGCCCGAAAGCTGTGCCGGGAAGCGATTTTCGAGCCCTTCCAGCCTCACCAGATGCAGCAGTTCGCGGACACGCTGTGTAATGACCTGCCTGGATTCTTTCCGAATCCGCATACCAAAGCCAATGTTGTCGAAGACGGTCATGTGACGGAACAGAGCGTAGTGCTGAAAGACAAAGCCCACTCCGCGCTGACGGGGATGGGTGCCAGTCACATCTTCTTCTTCGTAGCGGACCACACCTTCATCAGCATGCTCGAGACCAGCAATGATTCTCAGCAGTGTGGTTTTCCCGGAGCCACTGGGACCCAGCAATGCCAGCAGTTCGCCACCTTTGGCTTCTACGGTCAAGCGGTCGAGTGCCGTAAAAGCACCGAATCGTTTTGTGACCTGTTCAACACGAATGGACATACGCTATTCCAGATATTCAAGCTGCTGTTCGCAGTGACCGTTTGTCTGTATTCCAGTGATCCGATTCTTCGCAGTTACAACTCGTCGGCATCGGGTTTCTTGATCGAGGCCAGCACCCAGTGCTCGAGTGCTGCTTTCGCAATGAGTGTCATCAGAGCAAACAGTGTCAGAATCGAGGCGACCGCAAAGGCACCGGGTTCATCATGTTCATGAAAGAGCTTGTCAACGCGTAGTGGCATCGTCTCAGTCGAACCTGCGATCTTCCCGGAAAGAACCGAGACAGCACCGAATTCGCCCATCGCTCGGGCTGTGCAGAGAATCACACCATAGAGCAACGCCCAGCGAATATTCGGGATGGTCACCAGCCAGAACATTTGCCAGCCGGAGGCTCCCAACGTGATCGCTGCCAGTTCTTCATCCGGGCCTATGGCTTCCATCACCGGGATCAATTCCCGCGCGATAAAGGGCAGGGTCACAAACGTCGTCGCCAGAATCAGCCCTGGCGTCGAAAACACAATCTCGATGCCCCACTCTTCCAGAGTGCTGCCAAAAAAACCTTGCCGGCCAAACAAAAGCATGAACATCAGGCCCACCGCGACTGGTGAAATCGCAAATGGCAGATCGACCATCGAAATCAGGAGCGTCCGGCCAGGGAATTGAAACCTGGCCACAGCCCATGCCAACGCCACGCCAAAGAAGATGTTGATCGTTACCGAAATCGAGCTGACCACAAACGTCATCCACATCGCATGCAGCGAATCGGGATCGACCAGTGCTTTCTGCACGAAGGCATTCCACCCGGCAGAAAGGGCAATCGAGAAGACCTGCAGCAGCGGCACAATAATCAGCACCACAACAATCAGGTACACGATCCCGATCAGCAGCCATTTTAACCAGGCAGGTTCTCGTGAGCGGCTGAAGCCGCGGCGGGCGGGTTCAGTCATAGCGGCGGTTCCAGCGTTCGAGTCCGTTAATGATCACCAGCAGGATCAGTGAGATCACAATCAGCACGACGGCAACAGCCGTCGCTTCGGCATAGGCATATTCTTCCAACCGGGAAACAATCAGATACGGGGCAATTTCGGTTTTGTATTGCAGGTTACCAGAGATAAAAATCACCGAGCCGAACTCGCCAATGGCCCGGGCAAACGTCAAAGCGAAACCTGTCAGCAAAGCTGGCTGAATCGCCGGGAAGATCACCATCGAAAGTGTCTGCCAGCGCGTGGCGCCCAATAACTCGGCAGCGTCTTCGAGATCGTCATCGAGAGTCTCCAGCAAAGGCTGAACTGTTCTCACGACGAAAGGCAGGCCCACGAAGACCAGCACGAGAATGATCCCGAGCTTGGTAAACGCCACATGGATGCCCCACGGGACCAGCCACTTTCCGAACCAGCCGTGCTCGGCATACATATTCGCATAGACCAGCCCGGCAACGGCGGTCGGTAAGGCAAACGGCAGGTCGATCAGCGAATCAATAAACCGTTTCCCGAAAAACTGATACCGCACCAGCACCCAGGCCAGAATGACACCAATAATCGAATCGATGATCGCGGCAATCAGCGAACAGAAAAACGTCACGAAGTATGCTGACTGGGCTCGTTCGCTCCAGGCGGCAGCCCAGAACTGCGATGGTGTGAGTGTGGCGGCTTTCGCAAAACAGGCCGCCAGTGGAATGAAGAGCAGCAGAGTCAAAACCGTGATGGAATAACCCAGGCTCAGGCCCAGTCCGGGAAGGACACGGCGTTTCTTGAGACTCCCTGACGGAGGAGATGATATGGCAGAAGACATCAACTTATTGGCCTCAAGTCCACCGGTTGCATTCAACCGCTTTTTCGTTGTCAAACCCCGGATGATTCTCTATTCCAACTCGCAAGTTGGCTGATCGTCTTCGACAGATCCATAGCACTCCCATCGAGATCTATCGTTTCGCTGCCAGTTTCGAGATCTGATCAAATAAGGCCCCTTCACTGAAGAACCTCGTTTGTGCGTCATCCCAGCCCTTCGAAATATCCGTCACGCGAAACATGGTCAGTGGTGGGAACTTCTCCTGGAACTCTTCGGCTACCTGGGGATCACTGGGCCGGAAGAAATTCTCGGCAATCAGTTTCTGCACCTCAGGTTCAAAGTAGAACTTCAGATAGGCTTCAGCCGTCTCTGTAGTTCCTTTCCTTTTAGCGTTGGATGTCACGACGGCTGTTACAGGTTCAGCTCGAATACTTACCGGCGGATAGACAATTTCAACCTCGCCTTTGCTCTCTTTGACTGCCAGATATCCTTCGTTTTCCCAGGCCAGTTGCACATCGCCAATGCGCTTATTTAAGAAAGTCGTCGTCGCACCGCGACCTCCCGATTCCAGGACAGGGACATGCCGATACAGATCGGTCAGATACTTCATGGCCTCTTCGTCGCTCCCACCACGTGTGGTGACACTTCCCCACGCCGCCAGGAAACTCAGTTTGCCATTCCCTGAAGACTTGGGATTGGGAGTAATCACTTCCACCCCTTCACGAACCAGGTCGGGCCAATCCTTGATGTTCTTCGGGTTTCCTTTTCGCACCACAAACACGACGGTCGAAAAATAAGGAATCGACTCGTTGGGCAATCGATTTTCCCAGCCGGGTTCAATAAGTCCCGATTTGGCGATAGCGTTAATGTCGATCCATAATGCCAGCGAAACGACATCGGCCTTCAAGCCGTCGATCACGGAACGTGCCTGGCTCGAAGATCCACCATGCGATTGTTTAATTGTCAGCTTCTTGCCCGTCTCTGTTTCGTAACGTTTGATGAATTTCTCATTCACCGCCGTGCAGATTTCGCGAGTCACGTCGTACGAAACGTGGAGCAGTTCCTGACTGTTCGCAGGTTTTCCTGTGCACCCGGTCGTGGCCAGGCTCATACCAATCGCAGTCAACGTCATCAGCGCTGCCAACCAGTGGAGACTTCTCGCAGAGACTGTCTTGAACGAGTGGATTGTCATCTCTTCTATGGCCTCTTGTTGATCGCAGTTCGTAGCTCGTTCTCAGTGAAAAATCAGACAAAAACGTCAGATTCCATCGCCACCGGAAAACCCGACTGCGAAGATCTCTTCCCTCATCACGGGTTGTGAATCGACGACCGCCTGGAGTGTGGCCTGATCCATCCGCCGGGCGGTGTAATTGCGAATATCCAGGAGCACGCGACGAAATCGACAGGATGTTTCCTGTGAACAAACCTCGTGATGTGTCACTGAAACACAAGGCAAAGGTGCCAGAGTGCCATCAAACAAGCGCACCACCTGCCCCATCGACAATTTCTCTGGCGGAACCGCCAGATGAAACCCGCCGATCCGGCCAGCCACACTTGTCACCCAACCAGCCGCTTTCAGCTCGAGCATGATCATTTCGAGAAACCGCCGCGGAATGTCATTAATCTTGGCAAGCTCTCGCACAGGCGTGGGTGGCCCGCCTTCCCGCTGACGGATCGCCAGCGTCACCAGTGCCCGTAAGGCATAATCAGATTTCCGCGAAAGCTTCATCGCGTATCTCTTCTCCTACCACGCACTTCGAAACGAAGGCATGCCCGCCAACAGGAATCATCACCTATGTAGTAGGAATTTATCGCCGCCAGGGCAAAAATGTCAATGTTCAGTGACGATTTGGCCTGACGGGAGATCGCTGTCTCTCAGCCTGTGACCCACGTACGTTCGGCAGGAGCTATCGCCCCTCAGAGATGATCTGCGTTTTGTGCAGTGCCTGCTGACTCAGTGGAGAAGATTGTTCCCCATGAATCAAAGTCCAGGCCGGACGGCTACCCACCGGAGCAGGATTGAGACATTCCAAAGAGGTCTCCAGATCGTATCCGAGAGCCGTAAATCCATTCACAGTTGCAATTTCCAGCAATTGCAGATTCGACATCTCCGGGAAAACCCTGCCGATGAACTGCATCTCTTTCCACAGGCTCAAATCAGGATTAGACGCTCTGCTATCGGTTCCGAGAGCCACATTGATGCCGCGACTCATTAATTCCTGAAGTGGATACGGGGCATGTCCAAAAGCCGCATGGGTTCGCGGGCACCACACCACCGAAAGCTGAGGCTGATTCTGGAGCCGATCCATCTGGGCCGAAGTCAGATAGTTTCCATGAATGATCAATCCGCAAGTGGCTGACTGCAGTCGATCGAGATAATCATCGATCGAGCGGCCACCAAAGAGTCCAGATGGCCACAGTCCGAAGTCTTGCAGCATGGTGGCCAAGGGGCCAGACCCATGTTCCAGAAGTTCAATCTCCTCAAGACTTTCGGCCAAATGCATTGCCACAGGGACATTTCCCATCGACCGACTCAAATCGACTATCCGCTCCAGCAGATCCAAAGGGACGGTGTAAGGGGCATGAGGACTTAAAGCGAATCTGAATGTCTTTTCGTCGGCTGGCTTTAATCCCGCAGCCAGCATTCGTGCACGATCCAAGGTCTGCTCTTGCCTTTCTCGGGAAAAACCCAACACTTCGGCAAACAGCACAAACTGGAGATCCCTGGCATTTGTGACTCGCTGCGGAGAAGTCGCACCATTTCCGAAGTCATTCCGCGATGCACGATTTGTCTCCCTCAGAATTTCCAGCCAGCCATCGGTCGCAATCTCTCCAATGACTCCCACGCCAGCTTGTCGCGATTCTTCGATCCCCCGCCGAATCGATTCAGCGGGCAGAACGCTCTGCTGCTGCCGACTTGCCACCACCCGACGGATCCAGTCCGCAAACTCTCCCTGGGCAGGAAATGGCTCTTCCAGCGAGGAAAACTCCAGATGCGTATGGGCATTAACCAACCGGGGGAACATAGCTCGACCATTTTTAGGTGCCCCTTTTGGCTGAGTGGTCACCTCCACCACCAGACCATCTTCGACAATCACCCGGCACCCTTCGACCACCTTCCAATCACGAATGCGAAAGCGACCAGTCGCATCTCGGCTCCCTGTGCTCACATCAGGTTCAAAGAGCCAGTCGACATCGATGATCTGCCGCCCCTGTCGAGGTTGGGGCGTCAGGCTGGCAGTCTCTGCTTCTACACGATCTGGTACGTTTCCAGTCTCAGATCGAACTGGCCCAGTCACTGGTCGAATTGATGTCTCACCCAGGACACCAGGTATACGCCCGGGTAACCTCACGGGTAATTTCACCGGGGGCGGTGCCTGAGGCCCGACCGGGCACGCCTTCAGAATCGACTCAAGGTCACTCGTGACCACTTCAATCGACTGCACTGCCATCTTGAAGTTTGTATGGTCACTGATCCGGGTGGCGTCCTCCCGGAATTGCCGGACACTCGCCTTGAGCTTCGACAGCTTGCGGCGCAGCATCAGCAGATATTTTTCCGGGTTCTCAACTTGAGTCTCGAGGGCGCGAGACAGATCAAACACACTGCGGACAATCCCCATCAGTTCTGGAAAGTCTTCGCACTCGGGCGAGTGCTTGATGAATGTGCGCACCATCCAGGCGTGCGACATCAGTTGCTGACAGCGGTTCATGGCTTCGTGTGGCGTCATACCCCCATCATAACAACCGCCTCACCCCCTCCGCGACCCGGCACTGCTCGACTTGACCGCCGGGATCCAACCCGAAACCCATGTTCCGCCCGCTCATGGTCGCGACGCTCACAAAGTATGAAAACTCCGACGATGCAGCACTCAGAGCGATGACTCCCGGGAGCCAGGGTTGGCCTATCCGATAAATCTGCTCACTTATATAGTGCTGTTTATTTATCATCTTTCAATGCGTACAGAACTGCGATTTGCTGATGATTCAATCGCACCATGGGGCGTCTGGACATAACGTATCATAGAGCATCATCTGGCGACTTTGAATGCCCATTCTCTAGAAGGAGCGCGGCAGAAAACAGCCCCGTTCGGCCACGCCCCTCGGCGCAATGAATGTAAATATTTCCAGACATCTTGGCCACCGCCCTCGCCCAATCTCCCAATTGATCAACTGCTGGAACAGAACCGTCAAGGATCGGGAATGCGTGATAAGCAGCCGAACGCAAGACAATCGGCTCATTGAATTCACATGTAAGATCTATGACATGATTGATATTGTTGGGATACTCGTGCGAGAGCAGGCGTCGCCCAATCAATACCCCCTCAGTGAGTTTGTGATAAGCCGGCTCTCTTTTTACAAGGCGCAGTGTATACCATAATAACCAGACTGGCACGAGATAGGGAAGAAGTAACAAATGGGCGGCCGGAGAGAGAACTCCTCGCGAGGATTTGCCGAAGACCGCTGGGCCAACATGGAGATATCCTGCGGCAACGATACCGAAGCTGATTGCTGGCCACAACAAAAGCCATCGCCAGCCTCCGTGAAGCACGGCAGACGCGACGAGCAATGTGGCGACAATCGCAAACAGAACTCCGTATTTCATTGATCGTCCAACTCTTCCCTTTAGATTCTGCAGTATCAATCAAGTTGCAGTCGCAAGGATTATTATTGTTGAAGAGCGATTTCCGAAAGATTGGTACGGCTGGATTATGTTCTATTCATTATCTATACATAAAAAATCACACATACCTGATCATCCGTAACAAGAGTTTCTACCACGAAGGACAAGAAGAGCACGAAGGAGAGTGGAGGAAAATGCAGCAGGACGAGGTGGTTTACGTTTCACTGACGGTTGAAAATGAAGCCGGTCCAACCAGGGGCATTCACAATGCCTGTTGACCGGCAGAAAACCACTGAATTCCGCCATTCATCATTATGTTAATGTAAGGCTCCATTCAGCTCTTGAAAATCTTCTTCAAGACCTATCTTCGTGCTCTTCGTGTCCTTCGTGGTGACTAACACATTCCTATCCGTCGATAATGACTCCTATGGTGAACACAATACATTCATAAAGAGCGTTTTTGTCAAAAGTCATTCGCAGCTTCCGATTGTTTCTACCACGAAGGACACGAAGAGCACGAAGAAATTCAGAGGACAAACCGTCTTACGCCCTCTTTGAGTACAGCCACATTGAAGTTCATCAGCAGCCCAATCTTGATTTCCGCCAATCTCATATACGTCAACAACTGAGCTTCATGAATGCCTAACAGCTTATCAACGCTCTTCAACTCGACAATAATCCGATTCTCAACAAGTATATCAATGCGATACCCACAGTCGAGCATCATGTCTTTATATCTCACCGGCTGTGGTGCCTGAAGCTGAAAGGCAATTCTACTGCGACTGAGTTCATAGGCCAGACATTGTTCGTAAGCCGACTCAAGCAGGCCTGGCCCGAGATGTCGATGAACTTCAATAGCACAACCGATCACTCGATGAGAAAGTTCGTCAAATTCCACATTTGCACCCTTTGCGGTGTAGGCCTGAACTCCGTCCGTAGACCTTCGCTCCTATGCTGTCCATCTCATTGTATGCGCGAGAGGGGGCTGATTGATTTTATCCATAAAGAGCACGACGAAAATCAGAGGCCAAAGCGACGATCGGACGAAAATAAAATCAGGTCACGGTGTAGGAGTTTCAACTTGGTGGCAGGTTGTTTACGAATCTTCCTCTGGTGCATTCGTTCTATAACTCTTGTTTCATCGAATCCTATCTTCGTGCTCTTCGTGTCCTTCGTGGTGACCGTCCGGAACCAATCCATCGATGGTGACTCTTGTAGTGAATCCAAGACCTTCACAAAAGGTGATTCATAGAATTGTCGTTCGCAAATATTAGTTGTCTCCACCACGAAGGACACGAAGAGCACGAAGGAAATTAGAGAAAAGCACCGCAAGACAAAGTAGTTGAGGTTTTGTGGAGAATTGTGAAGAAATGTCAGGCCAACTGCAGCGCATACTCAAAACCTGTTAATTTGCCGAACAATCCTTGGAACTCGGTGGCTAGTCATCAGCTCGAGATCAGTATCACTCAGGTCTTGAGAATCTTCTGAGTTCTTACCTTCGTGCTCTTCGTGTCCTTCGTGGTGACCGTCCGGAACCAGTCCGTCGATGGTGACTCTTGTAATGAATCCAACACCTTCACAAAAAGTGATTCAAAGAATAGTGCAGCGGCAGGCGGGAGCCTGCCCTACTTTAGAATCGGTAGAGAGAGTAGCTGGCAATTGATCAACACGCTTCACGAGTGATGAGCGGCGGCGGCGAGTTGCTCGGCGAACTGTTGGATCGAGGTCAGCGATTTTTCAAACCCGGCGGGTGTTTCAGCACCATCGAGATGCCTCACAATGGCAGAACCGACAATCGCGCCGTCGGCCTTCCCGCGGAGAGCTTCAATCTGGGCTGCCTGACTGACACCAAAGCCGACGCACAAGGGAAGCTGCGTCTTTTCACGCAGGAGCTTCAGTCCAGCCTCGATCTCGTGGGCAGCGGCATCGCGAACACCCGTCGTTCCTGCCACAGCAATGCAGTAGATGAATCCGGAGGCTGTGGCCAGAATCTTGTCCATCCGGGCAGCGGGTGTCGTGGGGGCGACCAGTTGAATCAGATCGATGCCAAATTCTTTTGTGAGTGCCGCAAACTCTGTGGCTTCATCCCCAGGGAGATCGGGGACAATCAAACCGGCAAAGCCAGCCTTCTTCGCGGATTCCAGAAAGGAACCTGTTCCTGCGCGGAAGATGATGGCAAACGACACCATCCCCACGAGTGGTGTCGAGATCGTTTTTGAGACCTGCTCGATGGTCGCGAAGAGATCGGTCAGCTTGAGATGCTTCCCTAATGCTCGAGTATAGGACGATTGAATCACCGGGCCGTCGGCAATCGGGTCGCTATAGGGAAACCCGATTTCAATGAGATCGGCTCCGGCAGTTGAGAGTGTCTGAATCAGCCGGATGGTCGAGGGGAGATCGGGATCCCCAGCGGCAATAAACGGAATAAACGACATCTCTCCCGCAAGACGCCGGGCGGAAAGAGCTTTAGTGATTGGTGATTCGGACATGAAACAGCTTCTCGAAGGAGGTTCTCTCGCCAGTGAGTTTGCCAGCAAGAAGAGCGAGGGCTGGCCAACCAGAATCGCTCTCTATTATGCAATGGCTTTGTTAAATCTGCTGGCCGGTCAGCCGTGCGACTTCATTGAGGTCTTTATCGCCCCGGCCCGAAAGGCAGACGACGATGGATTCATCCGGCGACATTTCACTGGCACGCTTGAGTGTGTACGAGATGGCGTGCGATGTTTCGAGTGCAGGAAGAATGCCCTCCGTTCGTGCCATCAGTTGCATGGCTGCCAGAGCCTCGTCATCGCTGCAACTGGTGTACTGCACGCGGCCGGAATCTTTCCAGTAGGCATGTTCGGGGCCGACACCGGGATAATCGAGCCCGGCAGAGACCGAATGGACATCCGATGTCTGGCCATCTTCATCCTGCAAGACGTAACTGTAGCTGCCATGCAGAATCCCTTTGTTTCCAAACGAGAGGGCACTGGCATGATCACCAGGCTTAGGGCTGCGACCGCCCGCTTCAACGCCGGTAATCCGCACTGATTCATCGTCCACAAAGGGATAGAACATGCCGGCCGCATTCGAGCCACCACCCACACAGGCCACGATCTCTGTCGGTAATCCACCGATCATCTCGAAGCATTGAGCACGGGCTTCCCGGCCAATCACCGATTGGAAATCGCGAACAATCATCGGAAAGGGGTGCGGCCCAACGACCGATCCAATGATGTAATGCGTATTCTTGACTGAAGACATCCAGTCACGCATGGCTTCGTTAATCGCATCGCGTAAAGTTCGGGAACCCGATGTCACAGGTCGAACTTCGGCTCCCATCGTCCGCATGATGAAGACATTCAGTTTCTGTCGGCGCACATCTTCTTCTCCCATAAAAACTGTGCAGGGAATGCCAAAGTGAGCACAGGCAGTGGCCGTGGCGACACCGTGCTGGCCGGCACCTGTTTCGGCAATGATGCGGGTCTTGCCCATCCGCATCGTCAGGAGAGCCTGCCCGAGAGCATTGTTGATCTTATGAGCACCCGTATGGTTAAGGTCTTCCCGCTTGAAATAAATCCTGGCACCACCACTCATGCGGGTGAGTCGTTCAGCGAAGTAGAGCGGGTTAGGCCGGCCCACAAAGTGCTTGAGTAAGCCTTCGAGTGTGGCAGCAAACTCGGGGTCTTTTTTCGCACTCTCGTACGCCTGAGCCAGTTCTTCGAGGGCGTACATCAAGGTCTCAGGGACAAATCGTCTCCCGAACTCCCCAAAACGACCCTGGGCATCGGGGACCTGAGAGATCGGATGAGTGATGGCTGCCGACATGTTGACGTCGCTCTCTTCCTCTAAAACTGCTTCTTCACCCGCTGATGACTGATCGTACTACGAAGTATTCCGAGCATTCGCACGATTTCCACCCGGAACAGGCTCTCTTCTGTCAAAACTCACTCTGGCTAGCGATTGATGACTTCAGACCACCTGATCCTGCTGATCAACTCACTGTCTGATCAACTCAGTGTCTGATCAACTCAGTGTCTGATCAACTCAGTGTCTGATTCCCAGAGTTCAACTCGGAAACTGTCGAAACGCGAGTTCCCAGTCGTTCACCGGCAATGGCTCGCTCAATCGTGCCCGATTTCTGATAGTTGAGAACCACAATCGGAATGTTCTGCTCCATGCAGTGATGAATCGCCTGAGCATCCATCACCCCCAGATTCTGACGCAGCACATCCTGATAGGAAATCTCACTGTATTTGACGGCATGCGGATTCTTGAGGGGATCGGACGAATAAACACCATCAACACGGGTGGCCTTGATCAGCAGTGTGGCATCAATCTCGCGGGAACGCAGGGCGGCTGCGGTATCCGTCGTCACAAAAGGGCTCCCTGTGCCGGCAGCGAGAATCACGACTCGACCCTTTTCCAGATGGCGAATGCAGCGCCGCCGGATAAATGGCTCAGCCACGCCTTCCATACGAATGGCCGATTGCAACCGTGCAGGGACACCCAGACTTTCCAGAGTATCCAGCAGTGCCAGCCCGTTAATCACTGTCGCCAGCATCCCCATGTAATGTGCTGTGGCAGGTAAAATCGTCTGCTTGAAGCCATCGAGATCGCGGCCGCGCAGAATGTTCCCACCGCCACAAACGACGGCCAGTTGCACTCCGGAAGCGACAACTCGCTTAATCTGCTCGGCAATCAGCACAATTTCGGGAACACTGAGTCCTGACTGGCCCGACTGACAAAAACTCTCACCACTCAGCTTCAGGAGCACGCGCTGGATGGGTGGCTTGGATGTGCTGCTGAGCGATGTGGGCATAGTAGCTTCCGTAGTTGTTAGCAGAATGTAGGGCAGGCTCCCGCCTGCCAGAATGTCTTATACGGTTCTCAGGGAATAATAGCGCGTTGTGGGTTGGGAAAGCATGCTTGCCCAGAGCCGCAAGCATGGCACACAAAGCGCTG
>NZ_LYDR01000070.1 GCF_001707835.1 Planctopirus hydrillae | reverse complement strand
CAAGTATGGGCGTCTACACAAAAAAATGTTTTTTTCATAGTTTTATCAGGGGTAAGTATGAGTGATGAATTTTGAGTGATGAGTTTGGAGTGTAATTTTTGATT
Organism: Planctopirus hydrillae; assembly: GCF_001707835.1. GTDB lineage: Bacteria > Planctomycetota > Planctomycetia > Planctomycetales > Planctomycetaceae > Planctopirus > Planctopirus hydrillae. Next base: position 226 of record NZ_LYDR01000070.1, on the reverse strand, counting down.
ACCGATATTTTGCTGAATGCCCGAAGCTGAAAGCTAAAGGTAATTTTACACTATCTACAAATATTAAAAATTACAGCAAAGGCACCGAAAGTGCTACATTGAACTGTGAGTAGTTGACTATAATTGGTTTTCCACATACATACACCTAATAGTCAAAAGCTCATAGTCGTTAATTTCGAGTGCCTAAGCAGTAATAATTCATCACGTAATCATTCATTAACTTACT
>NZ_LYDR01000069.1 GCF_001707835.1 Planctopirus hydrillae | reverse complement strand
TGGTTGTATTTCCTAACACTGTCTTTGAAGATTTAGTGTCTCACAGGGTGCCACAATATCCAGGGGTGCTCTTCTCCCTGAGGAATGTCCTCGAGGGCCCCTTGATGGTGGGAGGCACCATTTCATCTCCTGACCTTTTGAAGACCCTGGTAGAGGGTTGAGAAGAGTGTGAGCTGTAGTCACATGTGAACGAGTACAGGTCCCAACTGTGTCATTTAATCACCATTTGATTTGGAGCAACAAATAAGACCTCTCTGAGTCTCAGTCTCTTCAACAAGGAGATGCCAAGAATTCCCCATTGCTGGAAGGGTTGATGACATGAGCGGGTCCTCAGTAAAGTTCCGGGCCCATGAAGTCCAACTCTGCCTCTGCTGGA
>NZ_LYDR01000068.1 GCF_001707835.1 Planctopirus hydrillae | reverse complement strand
TCGTCGAAAGCCAGCGCAACGGCTGGGGGATGCTCGGCTGGTACTGGCTGCCGCATCTGCCGATGCTGGTGCTGTTCTTCATCAGCGCGCTGGCCGAAACCAACCGCCCGCCCTTCGACCTGGCCGAGGCGGAATCGGAACTGGTCCCGGGCCACATGGTCGAATATTCCTCGACGCCCTATCTTCTGTTCATGGCCGGCGAATACATCGCCATCTGGCTGATGTGCGCGCTGATCTCGCTGCTGTTCTTCGGCGGCTGGCTGTCGCCCATCCCCGGGCTGCCCGACGGCGCGATCTGGATGTTC
>NZ_LYDR01000067.1 GCF_001707835.1 Planctopirus hydrillae | reverse complement strand
ACAAGCAGCGGCGCGGCCCTGCTCGACGTCAGCGGCGTGGGCAAGCGTTTCGGTGGCGTACAGGCCCTCAGCGAAGTGGGCTTGCGCATCCAGGCGGGCCAAGTGCATGGCCTGATCGGGCCGAACGGCGCGGGCAAGACCACCTTTTTCAACACCATCACCGGCCTGGTGCCCAGCGACAGCGGGCGCTTCGCCCTGGCTGGTCGCACCTACAAGCCCACGGCCGTGCACAAGGTGGCGCAGGCAGGCATCGCGCGGACCTTCCAGAACATCCGCCTCTTCGCCGACATGAGCGCGCTCGACAACGTCCGCGTGGGCCGCCATGTGCGCACCCGCGTGGGCT
>NZ_LYDR01000066.1 GCF_001707835.1 Planctopirus hydrillae | reverse complement strand
CAGTTGCCGGTGATGGTGATGTCGTCTTCATCGCCGACGAAGCAGGTCTCGGGGGCGGAGATGCCGCTGACGGCACACTGGCAGGGTGCTGGAGACGGTTCAGGACTGGGCTCGGGTGATGGTTCTGGGCTGGGCCAGGGGCTGGGTTCTGTGCCGGTTGCTTCGCTGGTGGGCAGGGTCATGGCCAGGGCAAAGGACTGGGGTGATACGTGGCCGGGCCAGTCAAGCTGGAAGGTATGAGCATAGTCGAGTTCATCCCGCAGGCGGCGGCTTTGAACCAGCGTACGCTCTGCCTGGAGGCTGGAGAAATGCTCGTGGAAGAGATCGAGGGCAGCACGCCAGACGGGAGGGAGCGACATGTCGGAAACTGGTGAAGCAGCGGGCTCGCCCTCACCCCGGCCCTCTCCCGGCAGACCGGGAGAGGGAGAAGAAAGCGGTGTTCCCGGCAGGTCGGGGGAGGGAGCAAGAAGCTGTTCGAGTGTGAGGGGGGTGTTTCTGGCGAGCCACTGTTGGAGATGGTGGGGGGAGAAGTGTTTGGCCGCCAGGCGCAGTTGGTTGTGGAGGACGTGGGGAGCAGGAACTTCATAATGGTGGAAGGCCCGCTGGAAGCGGTGGGCAACGCGGGAGAGGACATCCAGCTTGAGGCCATACCCCAGACTCCAGGCCTTGAGGCCTTGAGGCCGAAGTCGATATCTTCAACGCCCCAGACCTTCATCCCCGTATCGAAGCCACCCAGTGCGAAGTAGGTTTCCCGAGAGACGGCCAGGACACAGCCAATCAGGGCGGGCTGATGGTAGAGGCG
>NZ_LYDR01000065.1 GCF_001707835.1 Planctopirus hydrillae | reverse complement strand
GCTGCATGTTCTTTAACCTGGGATCGTTAAAAACCCAGTCTTTTGGTTTTGCGGTCATCTTCTTATGGGTTTATGTTCATATTTATTCAACGCTTGGGAAACCGGTAGGTTTAAATAAAAAAAGCCCAATCCATTCTAAGAGGGATTAGGCTTGATATTTTATCTCACAGACAATAGCAGGCATTCATCCCAAAAAGGAAGCATGATGATGGCTATGGCTATGATAGGTTTGATTCACGTCTCTAAAGTAAGAAGTTCTGGCAATTATTGCAATTAATGATGATAAAACCTGCCAGGTTTATCCATACTCAAG
>NZ_LYDR01000064.1 GCF_001707835.1 Planctopirus hydrillae | reverse complement strand
AACCGGGCCGAGACCCGAGCGCATTCCCGCTCATAAAGCTCGGGGGCAATCGACTGGAGGTGTTCGGGCGGGGCAACACTGGGATAATCCCATTCCACCCCAAACTCATGCCTCAAAGCAGTGGGATAATCACTGGGATCAAACAGCGAGCCCAGCCGCTGGCGGGCCTGCCGCTTGAGATCGTCAAACTCAACATCCAGTTCCCGCACTGCCCGATCGAGTTCTTCACGGAATGCTTCCAGTTGAGCGTCGAAGGCATTGATCCTTTCTTTCCGGATCAGTCTCAAGCCGGGTTCTGGGAACGGGAGTGAAGTGCTTTTCCAGTACTGGATAATCTTGCTGCGGACGGCGGTCACATTCCGGTATGCGGGAGCACTCGTGTCAAAGAGCTTCTTACCCGCGGACAGGAACTTCTCGGCCGCTCCAAAGGGTTCAGCGGCCTGGGCCTTCTGGCTGTGAGTCAGTGTCCGGCTGGTGCCCAGCCAGTGAAAGCTGACGCGTACCGCCGTCGTCAGTTCACGGAGTTCCCGCGCCAAAGGGCGGGAAGCCGGGGTCGAAGTGTCTGTCTCAGGTTCGGTGGCCAATAGTGTCATCAGGAATATCTCCTTTCAGGAGCGGAAGGTTGGTATCAGAATCCAGGGGAACAAGTTCGTAGTGCGTCATGAGCTGGCCCAGTTCTTCGCAGATGTCCGCTCCCTCCCAGGTACGCTCTGGGTTCCAGAACGGCATTCCTGCCTCATCCTCGTCGCGATAAAGGAGTTCCTGAATCGCTGTGACGAGTTGCTGGAGTTCGGGGAACGAGAGTTCGCGGGCATGACGCATGGGAAGATCTCCTCAGAAAAAATAGTCAGCGGGAAAAACATTCAGTTGGTGGAAGGCGTCACCTTCCGCCGGGAGGTGGCAGCCGGGGTGTGGGTGTAAATCCCGGCCTGATCGGCGGAGAGGCAACGCCCATGTGCCCATTGTCGCAGCTGTTCGATCGCCTCGGCAGAGGTCTTCGAAACGGGGACGACCTGCGGGGCCGCTTCTGCGAGGGAAATCCCCAGCAAAGCCGAAAGTCGGCAGCACGACTTGATCTCGGCACCCGTCCAGCCATCGTCAGCAGGAATCGGTTCACTGGCACTGATGTCGTACTGCCTTCGGTAGAGCGACCAGATCTCATGCCGCTGGGCTTTGGTGGGCAAATCGACGAAGAAGATCCCATCAAGTCTCTCGGCACGAGTGAACTCAGGCGGGAGGTGCTGGATGTGGTTGGCAGTCCCCACGAAGAACACATCACTTGTATGGTCGGAGAGCCAGGTGAGGAGTGTCCCAAACAGCCGGGTGGCGACCCCGGCATCGCCAGTCCCACCGACTCCTGCGAGTCCCTTCTCGAGTTCATCGACAAACAGCACACAGGGGGCCATGGCATCGACGACCTGCAGGGCCTGACGGATGTTGCGTTCCGTCTCCCCCACAATCCCGCCCAGCACCGCTCCCAGATCGAGCGTGAGGACCGGTCGCCCCGTCTCATTCCCCAGTGCCCGGCAGAAAGCCGACTTTCCACAACCCGGCGGTGAGAGAAGCAACACCCCACGGGCTTTCACTGTCGATGCTGATCGTCCCGGCCGCAGGGCCTGGCGGCAGAAGGTCTTTAACGACGCCAGCCCTCCGAGATTCGCGAACGACTCGTTCCCCCGATGAAGCCGCAGGAGATTCTGCTGGCGAAGGAGCTGGGCCTTGAGTTCCCAGATCACTTCGGGCTGGAAGTTCCCATGCCGGGTGAGTGAGAGAGCGAACGCCCCTTCGGCTTCGATCCGGGTTAATCCCGCGGCGGCATCAAGAAGCTGATTCCAGGCCGGGCCTGTGGGAAGGAGATCGGGAGTATCCGAAACCAGTTCCCGGGCAATCTCACCCAGTTCAACAGCCGCGGGAAGGGGAAACTCCAGCACCACGAACTGCCGGGTCAGTTCCACGGGGAGTTGAAGGACCGGGGAAACGATGATCACAAACATCCGCTCCCGCTTCCCCAGCTTGAGGAGTGATACCAGTTGCTGGATGATCTCGGGGCTTTGGAGGAAGCGGTGGAAGTTTGGCAGGACCAGCAGAGTCGCTGAAGCCGTCTCGTGATCTCGCAGGGTGGCAAACGCCTTAAGGGCTGAGAGAGGATCGGCGACCTCAGGGCTGGTAGTCCCGCCCATGCGCCAGAACCCTTGCGCCAGATCCCAGACGGCCAGATTCCAGGACTGAGAGGGTGCGAGGCGGATGAGTGTCCGCTCGACTTCTTCCACTTCAGGGGACTGAATCCAGATCCCGCTGAAGGCGGCCTGGATATGTTCGATCAACTGTTCCGAAAAACTCATGGAGTGCTCCACAGAAAAAAGTAGATGAAAACAACACGACCCCACGAGGCCTACAGGCCCGGCAGGGTCGACAACTCAGTGATGCAATGGGAAGCCGGAGACTCAGGCTCTGTGCGAAAGCTCCTGCGAGGCGTGGGTGCTGGCTGTCACGTAGAACTCGGGCTGAAGCTGCTCGTGAGTCGGGAGCCCTAAGGCCGCAATGAGTGCCTGAGTGGCTGTGCGACAGCTGGTCCCTGTAAAGCCCTGGGCTTTCACCTGGACCGAGCCATCGGGAGCGACCAGCACTTCGAGAGTGGGAGGCATGGCAAA